>NZ_JARRAE010000040.1 GCF_030376605.1 Pseudochrobactrum sp. sp1633
CACAAGAGACAGATCATAGAAACAATCAATACATTAACCACCGATCTTAACATTTCAAACTTTATGTCAAAACATATAGACCACATCAACAATATTTATATATTCATAATAAAATTTTGCCAGGTTTGCATCATCAAACGCCGTTTATCCAACAAATCTGTCCGATGATAAGCTGCTTCTGTAGAGCTTTTAATCACATGAGCAAGCGCGCGCTCTGCAACATCACGCGGATAGCCATTCTCTGACGCCCAGTCGCGGAAGCTTGAGCGAAAACCATGGGCAGTTGCAATCCGTCCAGCCGTATCACTTTCAACGCGCTGGTCGCGAAGAAATTTTGTCATCGTCATGTCGCTATAGGGTGTACCTTTGCGCGAATGAAACACCAACGGATTATTATCTATCTTAATTTGCTGCTTATACTGCAATATTTCAAAGACACGAGACGTAAGTGGCACGCGATGTGCAGAATTAGCCTTCATTCGTGATGCGGGAATTGTCCAAATCGCCTTATTGAAATCTACTTCATTCCATTCCATCATTCGAACCTCACCAGAACGGCAAGCTGTCAGAATAAGGATTTCCAGCATTAATTTTGTATCACTGATATGACCGGATGCAATTTCAGCTGAATACACCTCAGGCAATAGATGCCAAGGAACCGCGGGATGATGTTCAACACGTTGACGATTACCTGGTTGCTTTGGCAGTAATTGATCAACAACTCCCACCGGGCTCGCCATAATGTAGCCGTTAGCCACACACCATTTCATGACCTTGTCGCAACGTTGTTTAACTCGCGATGCAGTTTCCGGCTTCTCAAGCCATATCGGTTTTAAGCAGCTAGCAAAATCAGCAACAGTGATTTCATCAACTTTTCTCTTTCCAATTTTCGGAAAGACATATTCGACCAATGTATTGATCCACTGGTCAATATGTTTCTGATTACGAAAGCCGGACGCAGCGCCAGCATGAACTGTACGAGCAGCATGCTCAAAAGTTGGCATTTCCTGTAGAACACGCCGCTGCTCTTTTTGACGAGCACGCTCCTCAAGCGGATCCATACCGGTTTCAACCATCTGACGAGTAGCCCATGCTTGTTCTCGAGCAAGTTTAACAGATACCTCCGGATAGCGCCCAAGCCCCATGTCACGACGCTTGCGTGTCTCAGGTGAAGTAAAGCGGAATATCCATTTACCCGCACCAACTATTGATCCTGAGAAAAGGTACAGCCCTTTAACTCCACCATCAGACAATGGCTTATCCGTCGGACTTAACTTACGAGCTTTTGCATCACTAATCATTGATAATCCTGAAGCCAAAATTCACACATCAGCCCATCAGTCAGCCCATCACAATGAGTAAGATTAAACGAGACTACCCGAGACAACATAAGACTACAATTACATTGAAATAACTGTAATAACAATGCATTAGTTAATTAATTTAGACGTTATGAGATTTTTTGAGATTGAATAAATAGCGGACACCCTCTCCGCCATTTGATATAACAAAATATTAAAGTGATTACAAAACGAAGAATACTGCGTTTTGTATAAGCGAAGGATATTATCCGTCACAGCCGAAAAGTCTCGAGAGAGGCTCTAGCTAAATAGTTGACTTTAGGTCCAATATAACAAGCTAAAAAACTCTCAGAAGTATTTCAAAAAAATCCAAGGCAATTACATGGACACATATTAACTTGGTTCATGCATCTGATACGTATTTCTGCCAGCAGCCTTCGCTGCATAAAGCGCCCTGTCAGCCATATTAAAAATATCCGATGCACTACAAGAGCCCATAATCGCGACTCCGACGGAAGCGCCCAGAGTGAGCGATGGACCACAGACAGCAATGGGGTGGCGAACGGTATGAATGATTTCTTGCGCAAGTCTTTCAATTGAATTGCTATTAAACTGCCGCGCAACCAACACAGCGAATTCATCACCACCGATACGCGCAACCATATCAGCCTCACGGCATACGTGCCGCAAGCGACCGGCAATTTCCTTCAGCGCCTCATCACCGGCAGAATGCCCCAATGTATCATTGACCATTTTAAAGCCGTCCAGATCTATCAGAAGCAATGCCCCGAACAGATTTTTCTCACTATAAGCTTCGCATAGAAATGACAGCATGGACTGGAACTGAAACCTATTGGCCAGACCAGTCATCAGATCGAATTCCGCTAAATATTTGGTTCGATCCAACAGTATTTTTTGCTCAGTGATATCCTGCTTCATTCCAAAAATACGGACTGGAATATTGTCTTCAGATTCTACAGTTGCCGTAATGCGAATCCACTTTTTGTTTCCCTTAAAAGAAACAATCTCAGCATCAATTGTGAAACCGCTACGTTGCTCAATCGCTAAATTACGCCGCAAGATCAATTCTTCAGCTGAGGCTTTTGAATAGCATTGCAAGGTAGTATCCCGGTCTAATGGCGCACCACGAGGCAGTTCGAATATATCATATATTACATCCGTCCATGCCAATTCATTACCAGGCAGGCTACACTCCCACACACCGATTTTTGCTGCTAATGAAGAGCGATCAAAAATCTTTCTACTGTGAGCAAGCAGTATATCCTGTTGGTTTATAAGCTCTTTTGCGGCTCTTAGCTCTGCTTCCAGCCGCACAATTTCATCATGATCATGCATGTCACTCACTAAAAAAACGTGCGAAGGGGCATCATGCATAAGAACTCTGTAACTTACTTTTTATGGGCTTGCTCACGCAATATGCTCCCATACAGTTTAAGAAAGCATATAAATAATTTCAATACTTCAGTAATTACTCACGAAACATAATCGCACGCATGGCCGCATTATAAAATGAAAAAACGCAGCTTCGGCACATTGCCCTGATAGAATTGTCGCCTTATTCGATACCCTAGCTGCACTCCATATTTTTCAGACATCACTCATGAGCAGATTTGACACGTTTCAATCTTGAGCATCATCTATGGGCAGATCACAAATGCACCTTCCCCTGTCCGTCAACGGTAGTACCATTTAACAAATATTTTCTGCTTTGCAGACAAGCCCGACTTGGCTCAACAAATCAGCCACACCGTCACGGGTGCCAAGACCGTTAGGGTCACATAGATATTCCATGTGATCACTTAGATAATCCGCCATCGGCGCTCGCCAATCAGGTGAGGTATCAATCATTTGCTCCGCCGTATAAAGCAAATACTCAACATAGGCTCCATACGCAGTGCCCTGCACAGACCCTTTTATTGTGCAATAATCAGCCTTTGCCAATTCCGGTTTTTGCACAGTCAGATTCAGAAACTCACGATAGATTTCGCGCGCAGTCTGATCGCGCTGTATCAGATCAGCTTGGTTAACTTGATAAGGAATAATAACTCACGCGGAAAGCGCTGCAAAAGCAGTCGCAATCCCGCCAAGCGCGGCCATAGGCTCAGTATTATTTCGTAACCAGCTCCACATCGTCACACCTTCGGTTGCTCATGAGTAGCACAATGTATACCACCACCAACTTCGCCTACCGGGTCAATATTTAACATAATGATCTCCCGGTCCGGATACAGCTTGCCTAAAGTAGCCGCAGCGCGTTCGTCAGCCTAACGGTCACCAAATTCGGCAGCGATCACCGCGCCGTTACATACGTAGTAATTGACATAGGAAGACACAAAATCAGCACTACTGACTCGGATATCATAAGGCTCAGGCAAGATAACCATGTCCAGCTTGCGCCCCTCGGCATCTGTAGCCGCAGCTAATATGTCATGCGTTTCGAATGCAGCAATCGACCACGGGTCATCAGCATCGATCTTTTCGCCCATCTGGATCAGCAACTGTCCAGGCTTAATAAAACGGGCAAGAGCATCAATATGATAATCAGTTATATCTGCCCCGCTAATCCCGGGAGCCCAGATCACCTTGCGCGCACCCATCGTGTCCAGCAACATCTGTTCGACACTGGCTTTATTACCCCGGTTGCGGTTAGAATTAATGAAACTACTTTCATGTGCTATCAGCGTCCCATGACCATCCGTTTCAACCCCACCTGCCTCACCCGTTAGCCCTGCATCAAAAACTTTCAACCCCATCCGTTCGGCTATACGCCCAGCAATTTGTCCATCGGCTTTGTGCGTCTGCTTATTACCCCAGCCATTGAAGTTGAACTGCGTTATAGCCAGACCACCTTTGCCATCGATAACAAATGACGATCCGGAATCGCGACACCATAAATCGTCAGTCGGAATGTCCCATAATTCCACATTACCTGACACAAGCTTGCGTATCGCACGATGGTGTTGTGATGCAGCTAACATCACAACCGGTTCGAATTTCACAATAGTATTGGCAATCTTAGCAATGGTTTTCTGGATATCATAAAGAAAATCAGGGTCGTCATACACAGCAGGGTTCACCGGCCATTGCATGAAAGTGCGTTCATGCGGTTCAGTTTCCTCAGGGTACCAAAAGCCCGCAGCACGAGCCGACGTTACAGCCGCCTCACCTCTACGCGGAAGCATAGAAAGACCTGCAGCAGCAGCTGAAAACAACAAAGTTTGACGGCGGGTCAACATGATATCCTCCTGAAAAATTAAAAATGAAAACGCCCCCCTTTAGTCACGATTGCAAACATAATAATCAGCTATATAGGCCCTCACCTACAAGCTGTTCTACAGACATTAAAACAACTATATAAATAAGATTGTTCTTATAGATGCAGCCAAGATAAACCTTGTCAAGACACTCTCTATTCCTTCGGACAAGATCATACAAAACACG
>NZ_JARRAE010000041.1 GCF_030376605.1 Pseudochrobactrum sp. sp1633
TTCTGCCGGTCTTTCAGCTTCATCAGGTAGTTGGTCACCACGTCCTGGCGGCGGGTGGCCAGCAGGTCGAGCAGGGTTCGCTCCTCAATGTTGGTCAGAATGCAGCGGTAGCGCTTGTTCAGGTATAGCTCGTCAATGCCCAGGATGCGGGGCGTCTCGAAGCGGTGCCAGCGCCCCAGGAACTCGGCGCGGGCGTTGAAGATGTCGCGCACCGTCTTCTCGTCCAGGCCGGTCTGTGCCGCCACAAAGGTGTAGGGGTGGTTGAAGGATTCCTTCTCCACGTACTCATGCAGCCGCAGTGTCATACGGAATCCGTCCACCATCTCCGGTAGCTGGGGCCTGAATGTTGTCTTGCAGGCCCGGCAGGTGTATCGGCGGCGGACCACCCAGAGAGTGACCCGCTTGCCGTGGATGGGCAGATCACGATAGGGAACGTCACGCTTGCCGAACCGTACGAACTCACCCTGCGCGCCGCATTCCTCGCAGGCGATGGGATCGGGCACGTCCACCTGGAAGTGTATTTCGTCGTCGGTTGATTTGCAGCCCAGTACTTGGTATTGCGGCAGGTGAAGGATGTTGTCGGGAAGTTCGGTCATGGTGTTGTATAGGCGTAGGTGTCAGTCAGATCCATCCGACTCGGCATTGGTGTTTGCTTTTTTACCCAACAAGCTGCTGGAAACGAAAAGTAAGGCACCGAGGACAATTGCAATATCAGCCAGGTTGAAGGCCGGCCAATGCCAGTCTCGCCAATAGAAATCAAAGGAATCCACAACATAGCCGCGAAAGACCCGGTCAATCAGGTTGCCCATGGCGCCACCGAGGATAAGACTGTAAGCGATGGCTTCTCCTTTATGACGATTTTCAAGGATCAGCTTGATCAGAAAAATCGAGACCACTACCGCGATTCCGATAAAAAAGTAGCGCTGCCAGCCTCCACCATTCGCAAAAAGACTGAATGCGGCACCGGTGTTCCATAGGTGCACCCAGTTAAAGAACGGGGTCACCGAAACATACTCGCCATAGGCCATTGATTGCTGCACCAGCCACTTTACAGCCTGATCAGACGCTGCCAGCAGGCCCGATATGGACAATAGGGCATACGGCGAGAGCTTTTTGCCAATAATGAGCATTATTTAACCCTTCAACGCCAGAATGCGTCTGGCACCGTTAAGTACAATGACCCCCGCGATGGTGCCGATAATCAGATCCGGATAATTGGACCCGGTCCACGCGACCAGGGCGCCGGCGGTGATGACCCCCAGGTTGATCACCACGTCGTTGGCCGAGAATATCCAGCTTGCCTTCATGTGCGCCCCGCCTTCCCGATGTTTGGATATGAGCAGCAGACAACTGGTATTGGCAATCAATGCGACGAATGCGATAGCCATCATCACCAGCGATTCAGGCTCACTACCGAATACAAAGCGTCTCACCACCTCTACGAGCACGCCCACAGCCAAGATCAGTTGCAGTACACCAGCAAGATGCGCGGCACGTACCTGCATTTTCACGCTATGTCCAACCGCATAAAGGGCAAGCCCGTACACCGCCGCATCGGCAAAATTGTCCAGGGATTCTCCAATCAGGCCGGTGGACTGGGCGATCAGACCGGCAGTCATTTCCACCACGAACAGAAGTGCATTGATGCCGAGCAACCAGCGCAGGGTCCCGGATTCTTGCTTAGCAGAAGCTGCCGAAAACTCGGCGGCCTTGATGGTCTCCGGATTTGCAGCGACGGTTTCCTGAAGCGAGGCGCCTAGCCCCAAGGTCTTCAGTTTCGAGGTGACGGGCTCGACCTCGCCGTCATGCACGACCTTCAGCCGGCGGTTCGACAAGTCGAAGGACAGCGCCCGAATCTCCTCAAAGCCGTTCAGGGCTAGGCGAATCATTCGTTCTTCTGATGGACAGTCCATCTTCGGCACGGCATAAACACTGACCCATCTCCCTGGCGCCTCGGAGGAGGCCTGTATATCGGTATCCGCTGCGGACGTTGCATCACCGCCACAGGCGCCACCACAGGATTTGCTCATGATACGACTCCACTTGAACAATGTTGTGGTACCATTTAAAAACAAGTCATGTACAATAGGTGGCTCTTTTTAGCAGTGGGAGCACCATGAACGAACAACTCGAAACCCTATTCAAATACATCGAACCAGCCAAGCTGCTGGACCTTGGTTTGCAAGCCGCAAAATTTTTTCTGGTCATCGTAGTTGCCCTGATTGTGTTGCGCTTGGTAAAAGCAGCAATCGATCGCGTGGGTACGCGCATGCAGGCACGCAGCAAAACGCTGGATGATCAAAAACGAATCGAAACCCTGATTCGCGTGCTGAAATACGTGACCAATGTGGTCATTTTGCTGCTCGGCGCTTTGATTGCCTTGGGCACCATTGGTATATCCATTGCCCCTATGCTGGCCGCTGCCGGTGTGGTGAGTTTGGCCGTTGGTTTTGGTGCACAAAGTTTGGTGAAAGATTACTTCACCGGTATTGTGCTGCTGATCGAAAACCAGATTCGCGCAGGCGACTTCATTGAAGTGGGTGGCAAAAGCGGCACGGTCGAAAATGTAACCCTGCGGTATGTGCGTTTGCGTGACGCACACGGCAATGTGCATTTTGTTCCAAATGGTCAGATTGATTCGGTGACCAACTCCACCATGAACTTTGCCTATGCAGTTGTTGATGTGGGCATCGCCTACAAAGAGGAAGTCGACGTAGCCATTCAGGTGATGCAAAAAGTGGGCACTGAATTGGCGGAAGACAAAGAGTGGGGACCGAAAATTACCGAACCCATGTCGACCTTTGGTGTGCAAGAACTTGCCGATTCAGCCGTGATTGTTCGCGTGCGATTTAAAACGCTGCCGGGCGAGCAATGGGGCGTGCGCCGTGAGTACAACAAGCGCATTAAAGCGGCGTTTGACAATGTTGGCATTGAAATTCCATTCCCTCACGTGACCATTTGTCCAAGTGGTGGAAGTGCCGTGAAGCTGCCAGCGCAGATTTCGTCGAGCTGAGTTTCAGAGCATGGGCGAGATTGCGAGGCCGCATGAATGAGTTTCGTATCGGCATCTGCAAAGTCGCATGCCCTCCTCCGCCAGAAAGCCTGAATACTCCCTCTTTGTTGAATTCCCTGACCTAAGCGCACCCGCTAAAAAGCGGGCGGACTGCGCTTTCGGCCTTGCCGAACGGACCGGGAATGCAACAAACGGGCAGGCTTTCTTG
>NZ_JARRAE010000042.1 GCF_030376605.1 Pseudochrobactrum sp. sp1633
AAAGCTGAAACAAACAAGACACTTAACGTTCAATATATGAATGACGGCGAAATGCTGAAAGCCAAGAACATTGGTGTCGCAGGTGTTACTGCTGGTATTCGCGTGAAGTTCTAATTACTTAAATGGGCAGTTTAACTGCCCATTTTCATATCTTACTTTGACATGAAATCTTTTCGCATCATCATGAGAGAACATCATGCATAAACTGTTATTGATAAGTGCAGCAACATTAATTGTCTCAAGCAATGCTTACGCGGCAGACATGGGTGTCGCCTTTGAATGGGGACCAACAAAACAATGCTTCGATTCAAAATCTCCGCCAATTAAGCTATCGAATGTACCGCAAGGTACTGCCAAACTTTTGATTAAGATGATGGATAAAAACGCTTCTGACTTCAATCACGGAGGCGGCAGCGTAGCTTATAAAGGGCAAGCACAACTTCCATATGGCGCATTTAAATACAAAGGCCCATGCCCACCATCAGGAACGCATTTTTATAAAATTACAGTCACTGCCGTTGACGCGTCAGGCAAGACTTTAAGCTCTGGCTCTGCAACACAACCGTTTGCAAAGAAATAATCCTTATAAAACAAACCCCACACTATACGGGGTTTGTTTACTCATCCTTTGAACGTCCAAGCAGACATCTATAATAAGACCTGCCTGCCATTTTTCAATCGGGACAGAGTTGATCTAGAACATCCGGTCGCCTGAATTATGCTATTCCAGCTTTGGCCGCTTTCAAGCATTTTCAGGATAGCCACATTACGGGATTTATTCTCCGGACGACCTTTATAAAGCCCCTGCTCTTTAGCCTTTGCTATTCCTTGTTTTTGACGTCTGCGACGATCCTCATAATCTTTACGGGCAATGGCCGCGATCATGTCCAACATCATGTTATTGATGGCTTCTGACATACGCGAAGTAAATTCATCTGTATTCGAAGATGCCATTCCCCATGATGTCGGCAAATCAAGAGCGACCACTTTAATCTGTCTGTCACGAATTTCAGATTTCAAACGCTCCCAGTCCTTCGCATTCAAACGACTTAAACGATCCACCTGCTCTATCAGTAAAATATCACCTGCCTGACAATCAGATAGCAGACGGAACAGTTCCGGACGGTTGAGCGATGCGCCACTTTCATTTTCAGTATATGTGGCTGCAATCTTCAGGCCTTTATCACTAGCGAACTGAAACAAATCATCTTTCGCCCTGCTGGCATCTTGTTCTTTCGTCGATGCACGAAGGTAAGCTCTCACAAACATACGAACCACCATAAAGTTCCATTTACATGGTTCTATTATAAGCGGTTCGTTTTAAGTTATCAAATGATATTTATGGAACCAAGAACAGCATGGTTCGCTTAAGGCATAGGTTATTTGAACCACCTGATGCAAATAGAACTTCGTGCGATCTGTGTAAGCCCCTCCATAAAACCACCTATAGAAACACCCACATAGAAGTTAACAGCATCGGCTCCACGAATAGTTACGAAATGTTATCACCTTGCATCCCACCGACGCTTTAATGAAATTAATCTATCATCACTATTTAGTGCATCATTTGCTTTCCCAATCCGTTGTAATACTCCTTCCATCCCATAAGGCCAACTCAATGAATTATCTGGCAAAACCGCATCAAGAAGCGCCAGCGTCAATTCTGGATAACGATCTACTATATTCTCTTCAGACCTACTAAGTTCTGGCAGCAATAGATTTTCCCGCTCAATTGTACATACGAGTGGCAAAACCAAAGGAGCTATCTCAGGAAATTGGTCACCGCTGGAGAAAGCTAATTCACAAAAGCGAGCCGATGTATTGGGTGACCTGACCGATATTTGACGCGGCCAAACATTTAGCAGGTCGCAAAGTTTCCCACCCCACCGATCATGTAAGTTTTTGCTTCTCTCGTTAGACCATCGTTTAGCCTGCCAGAGAACCCTTGTGCGAAACTCATCATCGACAGCTAAGAGCAAGCTATGCATTTCATGATTCGAGATGCATCGCTCTCCAGTGGCGTCGTCAACAGTTCCCCACCCAGATAAAATCATACCTGCTATGATTTCACCATATGAACGACGCGATGGTAAAGGATTAGTGGCATATTCCAGCATATAGTTCTTGAGCCGCATATAAAGTTCTCTATCTGGAGTCTTCGCCCCCCACAAAAAGCCTGACCATGCTGCGTCGCGATCATCCAAGTCGTTACCACATAGCGCTGGCAATAAGTGTTGCTCTGTCCATTTCGGATCAACGGCAAAAAACCAATTGAGGTTGTGAAACAAGATTACCAGTACATATC
>NZ_JARRAE010000043.1 GCF_030376605.1 Pseudochrobactrum sp. sp1633
TGTTTTAGCAAGTTAAAGTTGCGACGTTCCCAGCAAAATAGAAATGCGACAGGCGCTGACGACAGCCCCCATTCCGAGAGGCTGGTCTGGGTTGCAAGCGAGGAATGGGGGCGAGTGAATACCCGCCTCTTCGGCTTTAGCTTTCTCAGTAGCAATTGTTCTGTCATTAGTTGATACTCGGCCCACCTATATCGGCTACGCTAAGCCATATCAGCGTCCATTGACGAGCTTTATTCCTGCGCCGGCTGTCTCAATAGGGCTTGTTCTCGCCGAGCAATGACAGCAGGATCGTTCATGTAGGCTGTGCGCGATTTACGCTCTCGCTTCTGATAGCCGTTGGCGGTGCTGCCGTCGCGGACGCCAAACATATGGTCCGTCTGTCCCGTGCGACGCGGACCACTCTTGCTGCGTTGCTGTTCCCGTCCAGCCTGCATCTCAGCCACAAGAGCCAGCATGTCGTCCAGCCGTTTGTTCTCGACAACGGGTGAGCGATGAACCGAACGCAATTTGTCAAACGTTCTATAGGGCAGGGTGTCCGTGCCGTGCATGATTTCAAGGCGACCGTCCGGATAATCGCAGACAATGACCTTTTGACGGGCCAGTCGTTTTGCAATCTCCGTTGGCTCCAGGATGAACAATACCTTGTCGTAGCGCAGCGTCAGAGACTGCGACAGTGTCCGCACTTCCTTCCGGCACAGTGCGCCGTCGAGGTTCTCATGCGCAGCCAGCGGCCGATGCATATCCTTCGGATTGCGCGGTAGCTTACCAAAACGGGCATTGAAATCTGCAATGAATTCCGGTGCATAAGCATTTGCTGCTTCCATCGTATCAATGCCGCGCAATCGCAACTCCTTCACTAGGCGATCCTGCAAAGTTCTGTTTGCACGCTCGACACGGCCTTTGGCCTGTGGGGTATTGGCACAGATAATATCAATGTTCAGCTCATAAAGTGCCCGGCCGAATTGCGTTAGCCCACTCGTTCGATCTTTCTCAGAACCATGGGTGGAGCGAAATACTCCATGCTTGTCGCTGTAAAATGCCAGCGGCTTGCCCCATTGCTCCAGATAGGCCTTCGTCGCATGGAAATAATCAAATGTGTTCTCTGATCCGGCAAAACGCAGATGCAGAAGCTTACCGGTTGCATCATCAATATAAACGAGGAGGGCGCATTTGGGCCCCCGACCCTCGAACCACCAATGATGTGAACCGTCAATCTGCACTAGTTCACCAAAACAATCGCGCCGGCCGCGCGGTTGAAATACACGTTTTTTGCGTTCTCGGCGTGAAATCCATATACCTGCAGCTGTCATCCACTGGCGCAGCGTTTCTTTACTGACTGAAAGTTGATGCAGCTCAACCAGCTTCTCACAGGCCAGTGTCGGGCCAAAATCCCGATAATAAGCCCGTATAAGATCCAGCACCGTATTCCGGAAATCCTCGCTGTAACGGCGATTGCTCGGGTGACCACGTTTGCCTGAAACAAGGCCAGCCGCACCAAACTTGTCAAAGGCCTGTAAAAGACGATGAATCTGGCTGCGACTGAGATCGAGCAATGCAGTCGCCTGAACAACAGTCAGGCGGCGATCCCGTATCTTCTGAATAACTTCTAATCGATTGAGTTCTTTCTGCGACATTGTGATCAAACAAGACATGACGGCTCCCATCCGCTGCTTGCATTCGGAACCCCAGTCTTCCTTTCTTTATTCTGTTTGAACAGGGCATGAGCTGCAAAATCTGTCGCATCTCTAATTTGCCCAAGTGTCGCATCTCTATATAGCTGTTATA
>NZ_JARRAE010000044.1 GCF_030376605.1 Pseudochrobactrum sp. sp1633
TGGGGGTGCGGACAAAAACTTGGACTGGTTTTACGTCACAATGCCAAGACTGTTTCGATATTCGATTGGGCTTCGAGCGCCAAGCGCTATCTTGATCCGTTTCTCGTTGTACCACCGAATGTAGCCATCAACTTCATTGATAAACTGCTCGAGTGTGGTGTTCTTCCAATCGCTGGGATAAAAGAACTCTGTTTTCAGCCTTCCGAAGAAGCCTTCGCACGCAGCGTTATCTGGGGAGCACGCCTTGCGGGACATTGAACGCACCAGCTTCGCATGACTAATCCTCGATAGCCAACCCGGCCAGCGATAGTGTGCACCACGATCAGAATGCAATATTGGCCGCTCATCTCTACCTGTGAGAGTTTCTATGGCGGTATCGAGCATCATATTGACCAATTCCGCATCGGGTTTCGTTCCGATAGACCAGCTGATAACCAAACCATCGAAACAGTCGATGATGGGTGAGAGATACACTTTGCCAGCCGGGATATGGAATTCAGTGATATCGGTCAGCCATTTCTCGTTTGGGGCTGAGGCCTGGAAGTCGCGATTAATAAGGTTCTCGGGTGCCGGACTGATTTCTCCAAGATAAGAGCGGTATCGACGCCGCTTTGGCGTGGCAACGATCAAGTTCTCCTGCTTCATCAAGCGCTGCACAACCTTCTCTGAGATTGTAACGCATTGTTTGGCCAATGACGCCTGTAGCCTGCGGTAGCCATAGCATCGACGGTTGGCTTCGAAGATTTCGGTGATGTTCTGACGTATAGTGAGGTACTTGTCGGTCACCCTCATACGGGCTCGATGATAAAAATATGAACTGCGCGCCAGTCGCAACTGAGCAAGCAGATCGGAGAGTTGATAAAGATCTTTTAGGGCGTCAACCAACAGCGTTTTCTCCCGATTACTCAGGAGTTGCAGATCGACGCCCAGGTCTTTTTTTAGAATTTCATTCGCTTTCTTCAAAAGGTCGTGCTCAAGCTGCAGTTTCTGTATATCGTGCTGCAGTGTTTCGAGCTGACGCTCTAATTCTTCTCGCTCTGGCACTGGCGGCGAGTTGTTCTTACGTTTCATGATTGCAGGAGCCTCCGGACCAAGTAACTGGTTTTTCCAGTTATACAGTGTCGGTCTGCATACGCCGAGCTTTTCAGCCAGGGACTGCGCACTTTCTTGCCGATTATAAAGCCCCACGACGCCAGTCTTCTTCAATGTCTCCGGATATCGTGGAGGAGCAGCCCTACCAACTGTAGATTCTTGAGCTTCAGGGAACGCCTCCCGAACCCATGCGGTCAACATTGCACGACCAGGATAGCCCAAGGCGCGCATCGTTGCAGAAACACAACGACCATGCGTGCGGTAGTGCGCAACAGCCGCTTCCTTCTGGGCTTGTGTAAACTTCGGGGCTCGAGGTGCAAATCCTAAACGCAGTTCAAGATGTTGCTCATATTCCAGGTACCAGCCCTTCAAAGCGTTCTTGCTTGGATAGCCCAACTGGCGAATAGTCGCTTTCGGGCGCTTGCCCAGCTTGATGTAAAGCGCAACTGCTCGTATCCGGTCTTCGTAGGAATACATGAACTACCTCCATGATAGTCCAAGTTTTTGTCCGCAC
>NZ_JARRAE010000045.1 GCF_030376605.1 Pseudochrobactrum sp. sp1633
TGTCCGACATCAACGCCTTTGAGACCAAACAGTGTTAATTGAGAAGAGAGGACTTTCGGCTCATCATAGCTCAATTAAAGGAAGCAAAGATGAGACAGAAACCCGTTCCGCAAACGTCTAGCGCTGAGAAGACGATCAAGGATATACGGCGCGCGACGCGCAAGCATTATTCTGCAGAGGATAAAATCCGTATTGTGTTGGAAGGCCTACGTGGCGAGGACAGCATTGCCGCGATTTGTCGCCGTGAGGGGATCGCCGAGAGCCTGTATTATAGCTGGTCGAAGGAGTTTCTCGAAGCTGGCAAGAAACGCCTTGCTGGCGATACGGCCCGCTCGGCGACCAGTGACGAGGTTCGGTCACTGCGTCGTGAAAGCCGTGACCTGAAAGAGGCATTGGCCGACGTCATGCTGGAAAACCGCCTGCTCAAAAAAAGCATGATCGGGGATGGGGGCGACGACGAATGAGATATCCCGCCACCGAAAAGCTTGAGATCATCCGGCTTGTGGAGCAGTCGCATTTGTCAGCTAGGCAAACCCTCGACAAGCTGGGCATTCCAAGACCGACCTTCTATCGATGGTATGATCGTTTCCAGACCCACGGTTTCGAGGGGCTGGAAGACCAGACGTCCGCACCTTCGCGGGTGTGGAACCGCATTCCTGATGACATCCGGGATCGTATCATCGCACTGGCGCTCGATCATACCGACCTGTCACCACGAGAGCTGGCGGTGAAGTTCACCGATACGGAAAGTTATTTTGTATCAGAGGCTTCGGTCTATCGTCTGCTCAAGGCCCACGACCTGATCACGTCACCAGCCTATATTGTCATCAAGGCCAATGATGAGTTCAAGGACAAGACCACGCGGCCGAATGAAATGTGGCAGACCGACTTCACCTATCTGAAAGTTGTCGGTTGGGGCTGGTTTTATTTGTCGACCATCCTTGATGACTATTCCCGCTACATCATCGCCTGGAAACTGTGCACCAGCATGAAAGTCGAGGATGTCACCGATACACTCGACCTGGCACTGGCAGCTTCAGGCTGCGATAAAGTCAAGGTCGAACACCGTCCCCGCCTGCTGTCGGACAACGGTTCGTGTTACGTCGCTTCCGACCTTGGTGACTGGCTGGACAAATACAAAATCAGCCAAGTCCATGGCGCTCCCGGTCATCCGCAAACGCAGGGCAAGATCGAACGCTGGCACCAGACGCTCAAGAACCACATCCTGCTCCAAAACTACTTCTTCAAGGAGGACCTCGAAGCCCAGATCGCAGCCTTCGTCGATCACTACAATCATCGCAGATACCACGAGAGCCTCGACAATCTCACCCCGGCTGACGTTTACTTCCGACGTGGACGGACTATCCTAATCGAACGCGAAAGGATCAAACGAGACACCATCAGAAAACGCCGCTTGAACCACCAGGCCAAAGCAGCTTAAATCAACCCGCAAAACAAGCCGCAAACTCCAATCTTCAAGAGCACAAAAAGTCTCAAATCATTCGACGACGGACA
>NZ_JARRAE010000046.1 GCF_030376605.1 Pseudochrobactrum sp. sp1633
TGTAATAGCCCCCGAATTATCCGGACATTTTCTCACCCTTAATTAAGGGTTAGGAGTAATGTTAGGCATATGACTAGTCATAATTCGCATATTGAAATTTTGGGCGGTCCAGAACGTCGCCGTCGCTGGACGAGCGCTGAGAAGCTTTCGATGGTTCAGGAAACCTATGAAACTGGTGCAACAGTCAGTTTGGTTGCCCGTCGGCATGGTGTTGCGCCCAATCAGCTTTTTGGCTGGCGTAAATTAGCGACACAGGGAGCTTTAACAGCTACATCGGCAGATGAAGAGGTGGTTCCATCATCGCAATATCGCGCACTTGAGCAACAGGTTCGGGAGTTACAGCGTCTTCTGGGTAAGAAGACCATGGAAGTCGAAATTCTCAAAGATGCTCTTGAGGCCACATCTGATTTAAAAAAACAGACATTGCGGTCTTTGTCATGGCCCAAGGGCGGCATTCGATGAGTACTGTTTGCGAGACGCTACAGGTTGCTCGATCCAATATCACTGCGCGTGTCGCTGATCGACCTAAAAAACGTAGAGGACGACCACCCCTACCAGATGCTGAATTGGTGTCCGAAATACAAGCTATTATTGCTGAGCTGCCAACTTATGGTTATCGCCGCGTCCATGCGGTTTTACGGCGCAAGGCGATATTGGAAAACCGGTCATGGCCGAATGTCAAACGTGTTTACAGGGTTATGAAAGAGCACAAACTCTTGCTTCAACGTTATACCGGTGATCATCAAAGTCGGAAACATGATGGAAAGGTCAGTGTTGGGCAATCCAATCTTCGATGGTGCTCAGATGGTTTTGAGATCACCTGTGATAACAAGGAAAAAGTCCGCGTGGCATTCGCGCTCGATTGTTGTGACCGCGAAACACTCGGTCATATCGCAACGACACAAGGCATCAAGAGCCAAGATGTTCAGGATTTAGCCATCCTTGCCGTCGAGCATCGTTTTGGGTCAGTCAATAGTTTACCGCATAAAATTGAATGGCTAACCGACAATGGCTCCTGTTTCATTGCTAAAGATACAAAATCCCTACTTCGGGATATCGGTATGGAGGCCAGAACAACGCCTGTCAGAAGCCCGGAATCAAATGGTATGGCTGAGGCGTTTGTCAAAACCTTCAAGCGTGACTATGTCAGCGTTAATCCAACCCCGGACGCAAAAACCGTTATTAAAGCATTGCCTTTATGGTTCGAGCATTACAATGATCTTCACCCACATAAGGCTTTAGGATATCGTTCACCCCGTGAGTTTATCGCGGATCAAGTTAACCTGTAAAAATGACCGATCTTTTGGGAGCAACTACA
>NZ_JARRAE010000047.1 GCF_030376605.1 Pseudochrobactrum sp. sp1633
ACATCGCTCAATTTGATACACATCATCAGCATCGTGATTATAGGAACGTGCATCGTGATAATGTAATCTCCTATAAAAACCGACTGGAAGAGAGGCTTTCGGTTCCCGATAAAAAGCAGTTATCAGCATCAACAATCGTTCACAGCCTCATCGCTCTCAAAAAGTTCTTTCAGTGGCTTGAACAAAAAACCATGGTGAAGCTTTCGAGCGCTGGTCTTGGTGAATATTTCTCGCCTTCGCGAGAACTTAGCGCGTTGGCCGCAGCCCCCACTGCTGACCTGTTCATTCCATCAATGGAACAATTGCGTGATCTTATTTTATTCATGCCAAGTGTTAGTTTAATACATAGGCGCGACCGAGCTATTCTTGCAGTCTTTGCACTAACCGGCGTGCGCATTAGCGCTCTCTTAAGCTTAAGAATACAACATGTTGACATCGAAACTCGTAGTATATTCCAAGACGCTCGCTTTGTTCAGACCAAAAATAAAAAAACGATGAGAACTAAATGGTTTCCAGTAGGGGAAGACATTGAGAACATCCTTATTGATTGGGTTATAGAAAACCTAAATAATGGCGCTAACCCAACAGACCCGTTGTTCCTACGCGCTATGGATCCTATTCGTCTTCTGAAAGAGCCAGCCTATAGTGGACCACTCAGGGATCAAGGCACAGTACGAAAAACCATCGAATGTGCTTGCAAAAATATTGGTATCCAAAAATTCAAGCCTCATGCCGTGCGTTCAACACTAGCGCGCTTTGGCAACGAACTATGCAGGAGCCAAAAGCAACTAAAAGCTTGGAGCCAAAACCTCGGTCATGAAAATATAAAAACCACCGACAGTTGTTACGCGAAACTAGATGTAAGCGATCAATTTGCTGTGCTTGATGAGCTAAGAACAACTAGCGCCTCAGTAGAGATGCAAAATCTAATGCATATCCTACCGAGCTTACCTCCCGAGAAGTTACTACTGCTTGCCAGCGTAGCTAAAGGGTTTTCGCAAAATAGTTAGTCTAGATGGAATATATGAACGAAGTGAGTTTTGACTATATGCATAGACGGCGTGGCTTTCGGCAAATTTATTGAGATCGCCACGCCGTAAAATTATCTAAATTGGAGTATTCGGTCGTAGCCAACTAGCCTGATGAATGATCGGCCAAATTATTCTCTTATAATCCGAATGATCATAGAATTCAGGTCCAAAGGCCGGCAGTGTTGATTACCGCTGAGAACTGACCCAGTGGGG
>NZ_JARRAE010000048.1 GCF_030376605.1 Pseudochrobactrum sp. sp1633
TGACGTGAGCCCCAATGCTCCTCCATTTTTCAGGAGAGTCTTAGGTTATACTATTGGCCTTAAGCGGCCCGTTTTTCTAGAGCCATTTTTATTGCGAACTCATTCGGCGTAGCATTGCCGAGTGAAGAGTGCGGTCTGTTTTTGTTATAATCATCCTTCCATGCTTTGATCTCGGTGCGTGCCTGAGCGAGCGATGAGAACAAGGTCTCGTTCAGGCATTCGTCGCGGAAACTACCGTTGAAGCTTTCGACAAACCCGTTTTGCATTGGTTTGCCCGGCGCGATGTAGTGCCATTCAATGCCTGTCTCCTGACACCACTTGAGAATGGCATGACTGGTCATTTCTGTCCCGTTGTCAGAAACTATCGTTCGTGGCTTGCCGAGTTGACTGATCAGGTAATCCAGCTCGCGTGCCAACCGCAGGCCTGACAGGGATGTGTCGGGAACCAAAGCCAGACACTCCCGCGTGAAGTCGTCAACGACCGCAAGAACCCTGAACCGACGACCATCTGTGAAGGCATCACTGATAAAGTCCAGGCTCCATCGTTCATTAGCTCGCGATGGTAAAGCTATCGGCCTCCGCGTTCCCAGAGCTCGTTTGCGCCCACCACGCTTGCGCACAGTTAGTTTCTCTTCCTGATATAATCTACGCAGCTTCTTCAAGTTCATGATGATCCCCTGTCGTTCCAGCATGACGTGAATACGCCGATAACCGAAGCGCCGTCGTTCGGAGGCCACTTGTTTCATTGCTTCACGAATATGCGCATCATCAGGCCGCTTACGACGATAGCGCACACTTGATCGATCAACACATAAAACGGCACACGCCCGACGCTGGCTCACGGCATACACTTGGCAAACACGAACAACTGCGTCTCGCCTGGCATCGGGCGTTACCATTTTTTTGCAGCAACATCTTTCAAAATAGCATTATCCAGCATCGTCTCCGCCAGCAGCTTTTTTAGCTTGGCATTTTCTTCTTCCAATGCTTTCAGCTTACGCGCATCGGAAACCTCTAGGCCACCAAATTTGGCTTTATATTTGTAAAAACTGGCGCTGCTAATCCCATATTTGCGGCACACTTGTGCAGTTGGCGTTCCCGCTTCCTGCTCTTTAATCATCCCGATTATCTGTTCGTCTGAAAACCGTGAGCGTTTCATTGTCCATCTCCTACCAAGGATTGGACTCTACCAAAATCTGGAGGAGTTTGCGGGGCTCAGGTCA
>NZ_JARRAE010000049.1 GCF_030376605.1 Pseudochrobactrum sp. sp1633
ATGCGGACGAAAACTTGGACTATCAAGGAGGTAGTTCATGTATTCATACACAGACAGGATCCGAGCGGTCGAGCTCTACCTCAAGCTCGGCAAACGTCTCATGGCGACCATTCGTCAGCTTGGTTACCCAACCAAGAATGCCCTGAGGGGCTGGCACCGAGAATACGAACAACGCCTCGACTTGCCTGTTGGCTGTGCGGTCCCATCCCCCAGGTTTACACAGGCCCAGAAGGAGGCGGCTGTTGAGCACTACCGCACTCATGACCGATGTATTTCTGCGACGATGAGAGCATTGGGCTATCCCGGTCGTGCAACGCTGACCGCGTGGGTTCGAGAGGCTTTCCCTGAAACCAGAAAGCTACAGTTGGCCGGGCTGGTCGTGTGAATAGCCCCGAGTTTATTAGACACTCTTCGTCTTCAGTTTGTGGTTCTGTTCAAAGTGTGCTGGTGACAGCATACCATTTCTAACGTGTTTGCGTTGCGGGTTATAAAACATCTCAATGTAATCAAATACGTCTTGCCTTGCTTCAGCTCGTGTTCTGTATGTTTTGCGCCGAACACGCTCTCGCTTCAGCAGATTAAAAAAGCTCTCGGCTACAGCATTATCATGACAATTCCCACGGCGGCTCATGCTGTGCTCAAGATTATGTTGTTTTAGGAATGAAGCCCAGTCCATACTTGTAAACTGGGAGCCCTGATCTGAATGTATCATGACCCGCTCTTTTGGTTTTCGTCGCCACACATCCATCAACAAAGCCTGTAAGACCAGGTCTGTGGTTTGGCGCGATTGCATTGACCACCCGACGACGCGTCGAGAAAACAGGTCGATGACAACAGCCAGGTATAATACGTACAAGATATGCCTCTTTGGATTTCCACTTTATAAAGGCTGTAATCGTGAAAAATTGAACCCTAAAAATGAGCGTATAAAACGCGATTATTTCCTCTATTTAGAGGAAGCAAAACGTTTACAATCAAGCAGCTATAATGTTGTTCAGGTTGGCTCTAAAATTGCGATTTCTTCATCACCTGAATCAGCCATCATAAATCATGATAACCTTATCTTAAGATACGAGTATCAGACCTACCTCAAACAGGTCGAAGGCTTTGCGATTGGGACCATAATTTCTATACTCCGGT
>NZ_JARRAE010000005.1 GCF_030376605.1 Pseudochrobactrum sp. sp1633
TATCTCCGGTTACGTTCGTTACGACGCTAAAGGCGGCGACGATGTATATTCCGGCCGTGATCGCGACACATGGGCGAAGAACGCACGTTTCACACTGCGTACACACACAGCTTCGGAAACCGAACTCGGTACTCTGAAGACCTTCACAGAAAACCGTTTTGAATTCGGCGACGGCGATTTCAAACAGGACAAACTGAAGTATGCTTACATCGAACTGGGCGGTCTGCGCATCGGTAAAGATGAATCAGCATTCCACACCTTCACAGGTTACCTCGGCGACGTGATCAACGATGACGTTGTAAACCCAGGTGCATATGACACAACTCTGATCAGCTACACATTCACTGGCGGTAACGGCTTCTCGGCTATTATCTCTGCTGAACAGGGCGAACGCGTTGATGCATTCACAGACATCAATGGCAACGTTTATGACGGCGTTATCGATGACTACATGCCACACGTTGTTGGTGGTCTGAAGTTCGAACAGGCTTGGGGTTCGATCGCTGGTGTTGCAGCTTACGACTCTGAAATCGAAGAGTGGGCTGGTAAAGTTCGCCTCGATGTAAACGTAACTGATGCCTTCTCCGTATGGGTACAGGGCGGTTACGCTTCTTATGAAGAAGCTGTTGGCATGTACGGTGCATGGGGCGGCGATTGGGCTGTCTGGGGTGGCGCGAAGTTCAAAGCAACTGACAAAGCGACCATCAACCTGCAGGCTGCTTACGAAGATTGGGGCAAAACCGCTGTTACAGCTAACGTAGCTTACCAGCTGGTTCCAGGCTTCACAATCACTCCAGAAGTGTCCTACACTTCATGGAAGAGCGATCATCCAGCTCGTCTGGCCGGTGGCGAAAAAGACGCTTTCGGTGGTATGATCCGCTTCCAGCGTTCTTTCTAAGTTTTATACTTAGAACAGACCGTAAGGTTACAGAAACCCGGCAGCTCACGCTGCCGGGTTTTCTGTTTTGCGCTTATAACGGGCTTAAAATCGCAAAGTGCGGTTTTTCAATCGGGCTGTTATCCCCACGCTTTATAAAGCACGGCATTTTGCAGTCCGGTGCTATCTGCTATATTTCACAGCACACATATTCTCTGCCCTGCTTTAGAACAGGAAAAATCATAATCGGGAATGTGCAGTACAGGCAGCCCTGCCAGACAACGCTCAAAAGGAGAATTATATGGATTTTTTACTCTGGATCGCCCTGATCGGTGTAATCGTATTTCTCCTTGGTCTGTTTTACAGCAAGTTTAACTCTGCAAAAGCGAAGCAACCTGCTGCCCGCACAATCTCTCCGGCAATTTCACCTGAAACGACAACTGGATCCCAAAACAAAGTTACTGAGCACAAAAGTTCCCCTGCTCCTGAACCTGCAAAAGCTGTTGAACTTGTAAAAACCACTCACACAGATATTCAGAAGCCAGTTCCGGCGAAAAACATCGTGCCTGCACAAAAAACCATACCGGATGCAGAACCAGTCGGCCCCGCACAGAGCAACATCAAAGCTGCATTTATGTCGAAACCGGCGCAGGAAATTGCTCCTGCTGTAAAAACTGCAGAGACAACAGATACGGATGCTGTTGCAGTACCAGCACCTGCAAAAGAACCCGAGCGCCTGAAGAAGCCCCGCAATGATCAGGCGGACGACCTGACAAAAATCTCTGGTATAGGCAAATCTATTCAGGCGAAGTTATATGATGCCGGCATTTTCCATTATGATCAGCTGGCCAATCTCAACACAGATCAAACGGTCTGGCTGAACCGTATCATTGGATTTGCAGGTCGCGCAGAGCGCGAAAACTGGGCAGGCCAAGCTAAGAAGCTTGCGAATAAGGTCAGCGCACCTGCTGCTGAAACCACAAAGCGCACAGCTAAAACCTCAGCAAAATCAGCGGTAAAAACCAAGGCCAAAGCAAAGCCGGGCACAGCGAAGAAACCAACCGCAGCAGGTTAATGCTGAAACATCTGCCTTAAAATCATTCACTATCGTTAAAAGCCACTTCACTTACAAATGAAAACACCCGCCTCATGATAATGAAGCGGGTGTTTTTAATTATTGGAGTTTACACAGCGATAAATCGCTCTGGTTTCCTTAGTCTGTTACAACAATTCGCATAGCTGAGTGTCACCACTTAAATATGCGACTGCTCAAGACCGTTAGGAATTACCCTTCAGGCGAGCATTGCAGAGGCTGTAATAACCGCCGCCCTTCTGGATCCAGCGCAGACCATTGAGCGAGTTAGCGCTTTTGTTGGCATAATACTGATCAAGACAGGTTTTCATGCGCTGCTTGCCTTCAGTCTCAGTGGCATATTTGCCGGAAACTGCGGACGGAAATTTAACGCCGCTTGGTGCAGCTACAGTCGGAGCAGCCGGTTCTTTTGTCGAAACGGATGTTACCATTTCAGGGTCAGCACCCGGACCGCACTCGGCTTTACGGAATGCATTCCATTTCAGGCCTGTAGCAAGACCTGTTTCCTGCGCTGCTTTATACTTGGCCGAGCATTGCTGCATGGTCAGACCTTTAGCGGCATCTGCTGTATCAGCAGCAGGTGCTTGCTTTGCAGGTTTTGCTGCTGTCGCAGGCTTTGCCGGTGCAGCCGGTGCTGCGGCAGGAGCAGCAGAAGTATCTGTACCGCACTGCGCTTTACGGAAATCATTCCATTTCATGGTTCCGAGCGTGCCGGCATCTTTAGCAGCCTGATATTTCGTGCTGCATTCTGCCATAGTCAGCGCACTTGCCGGTGAAGACAGCACAAAGACGGCCATTCCTGCCAGCAATGCAGCGCCGCTGAGGCGGCTGAGAGTTTGAATTTTCATCTCTGTTCTCCTGAGTAAGTTTTAAAACACTGTGCCTAAAGCGTTTTTCTGTCAATATCGTATAATATTCCGAACACAAATCCTTTTCACAAATTCTGAAAGGAGTTGACGCGCTGTGAGACAAGATTGCGATTTTTTATATTATAGATCCTAAACATAGCATTTTTATAATAATCCGGGATGCAGATAATTGCTGAAGGCATACGCTCTGCAACAGTAAAACCGCGCTGAATGACAGTTTAAATTTTATTTATACAGCGTATCAGCCTCTTCATTGCAGACTTCGCGGTGATATCAGTCTTGGGTATTCGCGCAATTTTTGAAATGCATGAACCGGCAATCTGCACATAAATCGCTACTGCCGCACGAAAAATAACAATTTTCTCACCGCTGATTTTACCCTGTTTTTCGGATAAATACAGAACTGACAGACATCAATGAAGGTTCTGTCACTTTTCAGTTTGCTTTTTAACAATATCCTGTCCGACGTTTAAAACCACGCCGCAGCAGTATGTTGCAGGGTCTTTTTCATGGCTGATGTCACGACTCCAGATGCAATTCCTGCCCTTTCTCCCGTTGTGACGGCAGAAAGACACCGCTTTTATGAAGATGTGGTCGCGATGTTTATCGGTACCAGCTTTGTGAGTCTCGGACTGACGCTCTACGCGCAGGCCAAACTGATGACCGGCAGCACTGCCGGTGTGGCACTGCTTTTGCACTATGCAACCAACTGGCAGTTTGCTCTTACATTTTTTCTGATTAATCTGCCGTTTTACTATCTGGCGATCAAACGGATGGGCTGGCGTTTCACCATCCGCACCTTTGTTGCCGTGGCGCTGATGTCAATCTTTACCCGCCTGTTCCCGATGTGGGTAGACTTCTCCAACCTGCAACCGGTTTTTGCTGCCTTTATGGGTGGCACGCTGATGGGTATGGGCGTGCTGGCGCTGTTCCGGCATCGTGCCGGTGTTGGCGGGATCAATATTCTCGCGCTCTATTTACAGGATAATTATAATATCCGCGCCGGATGGTTTCAGCTTGGGCTTGATTTCGTCTTGATGGCTATCTCGCTGATTTACCTGTCCCCGCAACAGGTTGCCATTTCTCTGATCGGCGCTGTGGTCATGAATATTATTATTGCCATCAATCACAAGCCCGGCCGATATCTGGCCACGAGCTAATAGTGCCCGTCTCCCGCAAGAAACCGGGTGGCGCGATTAATGACGCGCCATCCATTCGCGTGCCTCACGCAAGGCACGTACCAGTTCCGACTTGCTCATCATTTCTGATAATTGACTGCGCATCGGCAGAGCACGGTCATCACCACGAATAGCTGCAATATTGAACCATTTATAGGCTTCGATACGATCTGCTACACAATCACGCCCTGCATAATACATCATGCCGGTTTCAAACAGCATTTCGGCCTGCATGGCATTGATACTATTTTCTGACTTCGCGCTGAAACGTGCAAACATTGTTGTTATCCTGTCCTGTTAAACTGCGGTCCGCTTAAAGCCGGAAAAGCCGTGCAGATCTCTGCTGTTGTTGGGATCAGAATGCCGCAAAGAGCTAAAATGGCAGTTAAATACCATCCTTAACGGCAGCTCAACAAAGTCCGAACAATCGGTAAATATCAGAATTCATTAAGAATAACTCTGCCGGTTTTGCGGGTTTTTGGCAAAAAACACGCGTTTTCACGCATGGCAAATTTAAACGCAATGCTAACCAAAGATCACATCTGACTATTTATAAGCACAGCATATTGATGCTGGTCACCCTCAAAATCAGCTCTTTTCAAGCGGCATTCTTTGGATTACGTTTACGTGAGCGTAAAACATATGCACTTCACATATTACGCATTTCTGGGAGGAACCGATGAAGAAGACCCTGTTCGCAATTATGGCACTGACACTGTCCGCAGCCCCTGCTCTGACAGCCGAGCCGATTATCGGCACATGGAAGCGTACGTCAGGCACAATCATTGAATATAAAAACTGCGGTGGCGATGATTATTGCGGCACAGTGCTCAACGGTGAGTTTAAAGGCAAATCCATCGGCAAGATGACCGGCAAAGACAGCAGCTACAAAGGCACGGTCAACAAGCTTGATGAAGGCAAGACCTATTCAGGAAAAGCCAGTGTCAGCGACAACACATTATCACTTGCCGGTTGCGTTGCGGGCGGCCTGATCTGCAAAACAGAAAAACTGACACGCCAATAATATATCGGAAGACATCATGTGAAAGCGCTGCGTAACTGTGCGATACGCAGCGCTTTCATTAAATTATTCAGCGGGCTTTCTGGTTGAACAACACGCTCTGAGCGGCTTTATCCGTTGCCAGATTGCTCTTTTCACGCTCTGCTTTTCCCAATTCCATACCGCGTTGTACAGCCGGACGGGCAGATACCGCTTCATACCAGCGTTTCAGATTCGGGAAATCTTCCAGCTTCTGGTCATAGTTTTTATAAGCACTGATCCAGCCCACACAGGCCATATCCGCAATAGAGTAATCACCGGCAATGTAATCACGGCCTTCGAGCTGACGGTTCAGCACACCATAAAGCCGGTTCACTTCATTGGTATAACGGTTGATGCCATATTCGATTTTTTCCGGTGCATAGACACGGAAATGACCCGCCTGACCGGACATTGGCCCCAGACCACCCATCTGCCACATCAGCCATTCATCAACGGCTACACGCTTACGCTCATCTGCCGGATAGTATTTGCCGAATTTGCGCCCCAGATATTGAAGGATAGCGCCCGATTCAAACACGGAGATCGGCTGTCCGTCCGGCCCTTCCGGATCAATAATCGCAGGCATGCGGTTATTCGGTGCGATTTTAAGGAATGACGGTTCGAACTGATCACCCTTGCCGATATTGATATACTTCACTTCATAGGGAATGCCGAGTTCTTCAAGCATGATGCTGATCTTCCAGCCATTGGGTGTTGGCCAGTAATAAAGTTCAATCGGCTTGGTCTGGGTTTTAAGCTCGGCACTCATAGGGATCAGCTCCTGATTTATGAAATCGGTAAGTGCAGTCGGTGTGACTGCGCGGAACCAATAATATAGTCACGACTACATATTAAGCAATCCATAAATCCAAATTTCGTTTCGTGTTCAAAAATATAAGCTTAACGCAATTTCAGAAGTTTGAACGCCTGATGAACGCCCGCCTCAGCAAGAGTTCAGGCCTCTGCGTCTAACTTGTGAAGCAACAGGTTATTCCAGACAACACATGCGGGGCACGGAAATGTTGTATCACCGGTTTACCATTATCAGCTTGTTTCTGCTTGGAGCCAGTCTTCTCAGCATCGCTTTGCTGGATGACGGCCATCTGAACCGCACTTCTCAACCATCATTATACGGGGAACATCTAACGTCTCACGCCCTGCTGCAACCCGATACTTCCCGCCTCATTCAGGCCGCCTCAAAACAATCAGCGCCAAAAGGGGAGAATGTACGATGAACCCCGCCAGCAAATTAAACCACGTAAAGGATGCGCTGTTTCTGACAATGCGCATCGGCGTTTTCAGCTTGTTCTTTGTGGCTCCCATTGCAGGATTTGCCGGTATTGCCGCCAATACCGGCGGAAAAGTCACCGCAACCGGACTTGTTCTTTTTGTTAGTCTCCAGAAATAAACACCGGTGATCCACACAGTGAAAGCAAGTTTACGCCCTTAAAGCTTGCCATATAAACTGTAAGAATTCCGGCTTATAGTAACGCATGAGCAAAAGAATCAATCCCCTTACCGGCAAGTCTGTTTCAGATGTTATTTCTGCTGGCATTGCCACACCGGAGCCGATTGCTCCTCAATCATTTACTGATGCCCGCGCTGCGGTAGACGCATTGCGTGCACTCTATGATCGCAACACTGCGTTCTTACGCGATGCATTCCATAAGGTTGCCAAGGGTGAGGTTGCACCGCAACGCTTCCGCGCTTTTTATCCGGAGCTGCGTTTTTCAACAGCCAGTTTTGCCCATGTGGATACGCGTCTTGCCTATGGCCATGTGAGCCTGCCCGGTGATTACGCAACCACGCTGACACGCCCTGATCTGTTCGACAGTTATCTGATGGAACAAATCCGCCTGCTGATTAAAAACCACGGCGTTCCGGTGACTATTCAGGAATCCACAACACCAATCCCGCTGCATTTTGCCTTTCTGGAAGGCACCTATGTTGAAGCATCGGTTTCAGATGCCTTCAAACTTCCGTTGCGCGATATGTTTGATGTACCGGATCTCGGCAATACGGATGACAGCATCGTTAATGGTGATTCCGAATTCCAGACCCTTGAGGTCATGCCGCTGGCGCCTTTTACCGGCCAGCGAGTTGATTATTCATTGCAGCGCCTGTCGCATTACACCGCTACCAGCCCGACACATTTTCAGAACTATGTGCTTTTTACCAACTATCAGTTCTATATGGATGAATTCTGCGCCTATGCCCGCAAACTGATGGCAGAAGGCGGCGGCGGTTTCACAAAATTTGTAGAGCCCGGCAATCTGATTACCTTTGCCGGAAACAGCACCCCGTCACAGGGAGCCGAGCCTGCCCGTTTACCGCAAATGCCTGCCTATCATCTGGCAAAACCGGATGGTTCCGGCATTACTATGGTCAATATCGGTGTCGGCCCATCCAATGCCAAAACCATTACCGACCATATTGCCGTGCTGCGCCCGCATGCATGGCTGATGCTCGGCCACTGCGCAGGCTTGCGCAACAGCCAGCAGCTTGGTGATTATGTGCTTGCCCATGCCTATGTGCGAGAAGACCATGTTCTCGATGATGATCTGCCTATCTGGGTACCTATTCCGGCACTTGCCGAAATTCAGGTTGCTCTTGAAGATGCGGTCGAGGAAATCACGGGCCTTGAAGGCTACGAGCTGAAGCGTATCATGCGCACCGGTACTGTTGCCACGATCGACAACCGCAACTGGGAGTTACGCGACCAGCGCGGCCCCGTGCAAAGGCTGTCTCAATCCCGCGCTGTAGCGCTGGATATGGAATCGGCCACGATTGCTGCCAATGGTTTCCGCTTCCGCGTGCCTTACGGCACTTTGCTTTGCGTCTCAGACAAGCCATTGCATGGCGAGTTGAAATTGCCAGGCATGGCAACCGATTTCTACAAGAAGCAGGTTGCGCAGCATTTGCAGATCGGCATCCGCGCAATGGAAAAAATTGCCGCCATGCCTGCAGACCGGTTGCACTCACGAAAACTGCGCAGCTTTTTTGAAACAGCTTTTCAGTAAAAGCCTGCCTGCGAACGAAGAAACAGAGCTTTAAAAAGCTCTGTTTTTTTATGCAGCCTTGATAAAGCTGCTTTTTCCGGCCATCGTGCTGCACACTTTTGCTTCTCTTGCTCAACGGTCTCCATGTCCAGCAAAACGCCATCACCTTCCGTCAAACGGCCTTCTCCTCTGCTCTTTGCCTTGCTGATTGTTTTAGTCCTGCTATCCGTTCCGCTGGTGCTGGGCTTTTTCGGTCGTGTTCATCCGGCACTAGACAGTTTTGCGCATTTTCGTGCGCATATTGCAGCGCTTATGGCTATCGGCGGAATTATTCTGCTTTTCACCAGCCTGCGTCGTGAAGCGGCAATGGTAACGCTGCTCGGCCTCAGCGCCTTCTCAACCACTGTAAACTGGTCTGGTGAGGCAAAACCCGCAGTAGCGGAAACCGATGCGGTCACCTACCGGCTGATGCAGATTAATCTTTTACAGAATAACGCCGATCCTAAAGCCTTGCTGCAAGCCGTTGCGCGCAACAAGCCTGATATCATTACCTATCAGGAAGGGTCTGAGCAGTGGCAGCCTTGGCTCAAGACATTGGAAGGCAGCTATCCTTACCGCCACCAATGCGGTTCTCTGCCGAAAAAATGGGGCGTTGGCATTCTGTCACGTCGTCCTTTCGCCGATTTTGGCACACCTGTCTGCACTGGTGACGGTGTTCTGGCGACAGCACTCGTTAACTTAAGCGGCACCAATGTGCTGGTTTCGTCGCTGCATCAGTCTTGGCCGTGGCCTTTTAAACAAGTGCAGCAATTTGAGATGCTGCGCCCTGCATTGGAGCCGATGGCCAATCCTCATGGTATTCCGGTAATCATTGCCGGTGATTTCAATGCTGCGCCGTGGAGCACCAATCTGCGCCAGTACGAAATGCTCACCGAAACCAAGCGCATTGCCGGTGCAGGCCCAACATGGCTGACCACCCGCCTGCCGGACGCATTGCGCCCGTGGATCGGGTTGCCGATTGACCATATTCTCATCAATGAAACAGTAACGATGCGCAGTATCCGCACCGGTGAACCTATCGGGTCGGATCATCAGCCTTTATTGCTGGAATTTTCAGTTCCGGCTTCTGCATCCGAGCCTGTGGAAGACAGCCCACAGCCTGCTCCGAACGCAGTCAGCATCTGACACTGATTTCTTAATAAAAAACGGCGCCCCGAAAGGCGCCGTTTTTTATTAATATTACATATTTGCGTAAACCGGTCCCTCTCCACCTTGCGGAGTGACCCAGTTGATATTCTGGTTCGGGTCTTTGATATCGCAGGTTTTGCAATGCACGCAGTTCTGCGCATTGATGACGTAAGTTTCCTTGCCGTCCTTCTCAACCCACTCATAAACACCCGCAGGGCAATAGCGTGTTGAAGGCCCGCCAAACACATCATGTTCAGATTTCAGCTGCAGTTCCAGATTTTTAACCTGCAAGTGAACCGGCTGATCTTCCTCATGATTGGTGCTCGACAGGAAGACCGATGACAAGCGATCAAAACTCACCACACCATCCGGCTTCGGATAGCTGATTGGCTTATGTTTAGCTGCCGGTTCAAGCGAAGCCGCATCGGTTTTGCCATGTTTGAGCGTTCCGAAGAAGGAGAAACCGAACAACTGGTTTGTCCACATATCCAGACCACCCAGTGCCACACCAATAATGGTGCCGAATTTCGACCACAGCGGCTTCACATTGCGAACGCGCTTCAGGTCTTTGCCGATAGCGCTGTCGCGCCATTCGTTTTCAATGCCAATCACTTCATCATTGGTACGACCGGCAGCAATCGCTTCCGCAACCTTATCCGCAGCCAGAATGCCTGACAGCACCGCATTATGCGAGCCTTTGATACGCGGTACGTTAACGAAACCGGCTGCACAACCGATCAGAGCGCCGCCCGGGAAGGTCAGCTTCGGCACAGACTGCCAGCCACCTTCGGTAATCGCACGCGCACCATAAGAAATGCGCTTGGCACCTTCAAAGGTCGGTCGGATCGTCGGATGTGTCTTGTAACGCTGGAACTCTTCAAACGGCGACAAATACGGATTCTTGTAGTTGAGATGCACCACAAATCCGACAGCCACCAGATTATCTTCCAGATGATACAGGAATGAGCCGCCACCCGTTTTCAAATCCAGCGGCCAACCGAAAGAGTGCTGCACCAGACCCGGCTTGCTCTTCGACGGATCAATCTGCCAGAGTTCTTTCAGGCCGATACCAAATTTGGCCGGTTCACGGCCTTCATCCAGCTTGTATTTTGCAATGACCTGCTTGGAGAGCGAGCCGCGTGCACCTTCTGCAAACAACACATATTTGCCATGCAGTTCCATGCCGCGGGTGTAATTCGGACCCGGCTCGCCATTGCGCTCAACGCCCATATCACCGGTCGCAACACCTGTAACTGCACCAGCCTCATTATAAAGCACTTCCGCGGCAGCAAAGCCCGGATAGATTTCCACGCCGAGATTTTCCGCATGGGTCGCGAGCCAACGCGCCACATTGCCCAGCGACACAATATAGTTGCCGTGATTATTCATCAGCGGTGGCATTGCGAAGTTTGGCAGTCTTACAGAACCCGCAGGCCCCAGCACCAAAAACTGGTCATCTGTCACCTGTGTTTTGAAAGGATGATCGCTCTCTTCGCGCCAATTTGGCAGCAGCTTGTCGATACCAACAGGATCAACAACAGCGCCGGACAGAATATGCGCACCGACCTCACCGCCCTTTTCCAGAACGACGACAGAAAGCTCAGGATTAACCTGTTTCAAGCGGATCGCAGCAGCAAGACCGGCAGGACCGGCGCCGACGATCACAACGTCGAACTCCATACTTTCGCGTGGTTCAGGGAGTTCGTTTGCGTCGCTCATTTATTCCTCCATAGCATCGGGCGTAGGATCGGGTTCCCGTTATTATAATCTGGAGCGTGTCACGTTTATTATATTCATCGCGCCCGCCCTGTTTTTAGTCCGTCACATTATCGTGGCCATCAATGGACTTTGAAATGCTTTACTCACCCTGATACAGGGTTGTAACACAGTTCAAATGCGTCCTATTGTCCAAAATCGCCGCAGATCATGACGTTTGTTCACTAACAGATCACAATAATATTGACGTTTACGTCAATGTAAATGGTTTTTATACAAGCGTTCCCGAAAGCCCTTGCCAAAGCCCTGACAATTTGCGACCTCAGAGCTGTAAACAAGCCTTAAACCGGAAAAATCGTGTGTCAGACACTGCAATAACAGCCAATTGGGAAGATCTGATTCGCTTTTATGCGGAGGCCGGAGTTGATTGCGCGCTCAGTGATGAGCCTGTTGACCGGTTTACTGAGGCTGCAACACAACCAAATCGCACTGCTCTGCCTGACAACCGTGCGCGCAATAATACGCCGATACAGGCCGGTTCTGCGCAACCAGCACCGCGTAAAGAGAATACGCCGTCTGCTCTTCAGCCGCAAAAACAACAAGCTGCCAGCAATATTGCCGCGCAAGCCACTATTGCACCGGAAGTCCTGCTGCAAGAAGCCCGTAAACTTGCGGCCAGCGCCACCGACCTGACTGCATTGCAGCAGGCTATGACAGGTTTTGATGGCTGCCGCCTGAAATTTACTGCCAAGAATATTTGCTTTGCTGACGGCTCTGCCGGTGCTGCTCTGATGGTTATCGGCGATGCCCCGGGGCGTGATGATGATCTGGAGGGCGTTCCTTTTTCAGGGCCTGCCGGACAAATGCTCAACCGCATTCTCGCAGCAATCAATCTCACGCGCGAACAGGCTTATCTTGCCAATACACTCCCTTGGCGGCCACCTGGCAATCGCCCTGCAACTCCGCTGGAGCTTGATTTATGCCGTCCGTTTCTTGACCGGCAGATTGAACTGGTTGCACCAAAAGTGATTGTAGCGCTGGGCGATCCTGCGGCAAAGGCACTGACCGGCTCCCGTGAGCCGATCTATAAGTTGCGTGGTAACTGGCACAGCCTCACCACAGCAAACGGGCAATCCGTTGCCATTATGCCAAGCTTGCATCCCGACTATTTGTTACGCACGCCTGCCCAAAAGCGCTTTGCGTGGGAGGACTGGCTGATGGTCAAAATGCGACTGGAAAATACAGCAGGCTGAGCACCAGCCAGCCATGCTTAATTGCGACACGAACTATCCGCAAAGAAGAATTTCATCACAGGCAGAAAATGGCAGTATCCCTGTGATGGATTTTGCAATAAAGCGTCGCTGATTAAACTCATCTTATGAATGAGAAGCCGTTTAAACTCTATATCCGGACAAGTCTATGCCAGCTCAGTTGTTGCCGATTACAGCGCTTCTTTTCAGCACGCTGCTGATGCTTATGGCCGGTGGTCTGGCAGGGCTGTTACTGCCTATCCGTGCCGGTATGGAGGGATGGTCAACAATCACAATCGGCTGGATGGGAACATTCTATTCCCTCGCCTTTACCATCGGTTGTCTGGTGGTGCCTATTTTTGTGCGCAATGTCGGTCACGTTCGGGTTTTTACCGTTCTGCTGACCATTCTCGGCATGTCGCTTTTGCTGCATTCCCTCATCATCGACCCGATTGCATGGATGGCATTTCGCGGTCTGGCAGGTTTCTCGCTGGCAGGCGGCTATATGGTGGTGGAAAGCTGGCTGAACGAACGCGTCAACAATGACAGTCGCGGCATGATTTTCTCCGTCTATATGATCACCACCATGATCGGCACCATGTCTGGTCAGTATATTCTGCCGTTTGGTGATCCTTCCACGCAGACGCTGTTTATTATCTGCACCCTGATCTACAGTTTTGCTTTGATCCCGACCGCCCTGTCGCGCGCGGAATCCCCTAAGCCGCTGACACAGGTCTCGCTTGATATTAAAGGGCTTTACAGACGCTCGCCTGCTGCCGTTGTCGGTTCGCTTATCTCCGGCATTATTGCAGGCTCATGGAATATTCTTGCCCCGATTTACGGCCAAATGAACGGACTTCATAATTTAAGCATCGCAACCATGCTGGTAACAGCCATGATCGGCGGAGCGATTTTTCAATATCCGCTGGGGCGCGTCTCGGACTTTGTCGATCGTCGTTACATTATGGTGCTGAGCGGTATCATCGGCGTTATCCTGTCTCTGGTTTTAGCGCAATTTTCTCCGGCCGATGGTTTCAGCGGTTATATGGTCATTTTCCTTATGGGCGCAGTGCTGTTTCCGATTTACAGCCTCAATGTTGCTCATGCCAATGATTATGCGGAAGCCAATGAATTCGTTAAAATCTCCGGTGGCCTGCTGATCGTTTACGGCGTGGGCAATATGATCGGCCCGCAGATTGCAGCACGCATGATAGAGAGTTTCGGCAAATCCGGCATGCCACTCACATTAATCATCTGTTTTGCTGCCTACGGCCTGCACGCCCTGTGGCGCATCAGCCTGCGTGAACGCCCTGCCATCAGCGATCAGAAAACCGAGTTCAAATATCAGGCGACCAAGAACATCAACACACCTGAAAGTTATCAGATGGATCCGCGCAGCGATGTACCGGAGGACGATACTCCTCCAGAAGATACGCCAACAGAAAACATGAAGGACTGAGGTTCTCAGTGCCTTCTCAGTTTTCTGCCGGATAATTTATGCTCACGGAAAATAATAAAAATGCCCGCAGCAATCACAATGACGCTGCCGATCAGCATTTGCATTGTCGGCACATCGCCGAAAACCACGTAGCCGATACCAAGCCCCAGCAACATTGACGTATACTCAAACGGAGCAATGGTCGACATTTCCGCATGGCGGTAGCACTCGGTCAGAAAAATTTGCGCGATACCACCGGCAAATCCGGCGGCAACCAAAAGTGCCAGCTGCCACATCTGCGGCACAACCCAGCCAAAGGGGATTGTAAACAGCGCAATAATCGTCGAGGTCAGAGAAAAATAGATCACAATTGTTGCTGTGCGCTCATGCTTGACCAACTTGCGCACCAACATCATCGCCACAGCCGATGACAGCGCAGCAATCAGCGCGAACACGGCCCCTACAGCTTCACCGTGACTAAAATTACCGCTGGAAAACAGGCTGAGTCGCGGCCAGACAATAATCACCACGCCGACAAAGCCGATCAGCACCGCGCTCCAGCGATAGGCGCGCACCTGCTCTTTGAGGAACAAAGCACTCAGCACAACAATCATCAGCGGCGATGCATAGTTGATGGCGATACTTTCAGGCAAAGGCAGCAGCGTCAGCGCATAGAAGCCGCAGAGCATCGACATAACCCCGACCAGTCCGCGCCAGAAATGGCCGAAAATATCTGAGGTGACCATCGCGCCCTTCAATTGATGCGTATAGGCCAGATAGATAACAACCGGAAAAATCGCGAAGAAAGAACGGAAGAAAACCAGTTCTCCTGCCGGTATACCTTCAGCAGATTTCAGCAGTGTCGACATCAGCACGAAAATGAAAACAGATGTCACTTTGCAGGCGATACCAAGCAACGGTCTTGGTTCAGCAGCAACGGCGGGTGTATCTGCCAAAGGCAGATGGCGCTCAGGGGCATTCACAATGAAAATTCCTCAACTGCCGTCGAATACGATACGGCAGACTCCCTCTTATTTTATGCAATTAGCATAGCTGGTTGCAGGTCGTTTTCCAGTCCTATTTCATAGATTTCCGCTAAATTTCAAAAACTTTACTGCACAGAAACCGCGCTATAATTGTGATGGCGAAACGGACATTTCATATTATCATTTTAAGCGATCAGCGGAATTTATTGTCACAGACAGTTTCACCTGACCGCGAAATGTTTTAGCTTCATCTCCATATGTTTTCAGTCAGTTCAGGAGCAGTTATGCGTACCGATACAGGTCATGTCTTTCGCCTCGAAGATTACCGTCCGTCAGACTATCTGATACGCAAAACAGAACTGGATTTTCAGCTTGATCCGGAAAAGACAATAGTCACCGCCCGCCTCACAATAGAGCGGCGCGAAGGTGCTTCACCGTCGGTGCCATTGGTGCTGGATGGCGATGAGCTGAAACTGGTGAGTCTCAACATCAACGGAGCAACTGTTACGGATTATGTGGCGACACCTGAGCTACTCACCATCCGTTCACTGCCGCAAGACACGGTCTTCGTGCTTGATATTGTTACGGAAGTTAACCCGACAACGAACCGGCAGCTGATGGGGCTGTACCGTTCAAGCAATATCTATACGACCCAATGTGAGGCCGAGGGTTTTCGCCGTATCACCTATTTTCTTGACCGGCCGGATGTTCTCTCCGTTTACACCGTCCGCCTTGAGGTCGACAAACTTTCTGCACCGATCCTGCTTTCCAACGGTAATCTTCAAGACAGCGGTGATCTTGAGAATGGCCGCCATTATGCTCTGTGGCATGACCCGCATCCCAAGCCATCTTATCTCTTTGCGCTGGTCGCCGGTGATCTCGGCTCGATCAGTGACCGGTTCACCACACGCTCGGGCAGAGAGGTCGCGCTGAATATCTATGTCGAACATGGCAATGAGGCTCGCGCAACCTATGCGATGGATGCACTGAAACGCTCGATGCTCTGGGATGAAGAGGTCTATGGCCGCGAATATGATCTCGACATATTCAACATCGTTGCCGTGTCAGACTTCAATATGGGGGCGATGGAAAATAAAGGCCTGAACATCTTTAATGATAAATATGTTCTTGCCGATCCGCAGACCGCTACCGATACGGATTATGCCGGTATTGAAGCGGTCATTGCCCATGAATATTTCCACAACTGGACCGGCAACCGCATTACCTGCCGCGATTGGTTTCAGCTTTGCCTGAAAGAAGGCCTGACCGTTTATCGTGACCATGAGTTTTCCAGCGACATGCGCTCCCGTGCCGTGCATCGCATTGATGAGGTGAAAATTCTTAAAGCACAGCAATTTCCGGAAGACGGCGGCCCGCTTGCGCATCCTGTACGCCCGAAAGAATATCGCGAGATCAATAATTTCTACACGGCAACAGTCTATGAAAAAGGCAGCGAAGTCATTCGTATGCTGCGCACGATTATCGGCGACGAGAAGTTCTACAAAGGGCTGGATCTCTATTTCACCCGCCATGACGGCGATGCTGCAACGATTGAAGATTTTCTCAAAGTGTTTGAAGACGTGACAGAGCAATCTCTGGCACAATTTGCATTGTGGTATGATCAGGCGGGCACGCCACGCATCACTGTCAGTTCTGACTATGATGCAAAAAGCCGGAGCCTGCGGCTGACGCTGGAGCAGAAGCTGGAACCAACGCCCGGCCAAAGCCACAAGCAGCCAATGCATATTCCGCTCAAATTCGCACTGATCGGTGCAGATGGTCAGGATATCATCATCAGCGCTCATGATGGCGCCGGATTACAAGGTGATGTGCTACACCTGCGCGAAGCTTCGCAAAGCTGGACATTCTACAATATTGACGAAAAGCCTGTTCTGTCTCTGCTACGGGATTTTTCTGCTCCGGTGTACCTTGATCAGAAACTGAGCCGCGAGGAGCAGTTGTTTCTTGCACGTCATGACAGTGATGCCTTTGGCCGCTGGCAGGCGATCCATCATCTGATGAGCACGGCCATCATGGCCAATGTTGAAAATCTGCGCAAACAAACACAAACAAAGTTTGATCCGGCTCTCGCAGAACTGCTGGCCGAGGTTGTGCAGGATGAGACATTGGATCATGCCTTCCGTGCTTTGTGCCTCAGCCTGCCGGATGAAGCAGATATTGCGCGCGAACTCGGCGATGATATTGACCCTGACCTTATCCGCAGCAGCAGAGAAGCCTTGCTTGCGGCCATTGCGAAACACAATGCGCCGCTTTTCGCAAAATCCTATGATGCCCAGCAGGATGATGGTGCTTTCTCACCCGATGCAGCAAGTGCCGGTAAGCGCGCACTGAAAGCTGTGCTCCTGACTTACCTCGCCGTTTCTGATGAAGCTCCGGCACAGGTCTACGCTCAGTTCAGCCAGGCCGATAATATGACGGACAAACTCGCAGCACTGACCTTGCTGGTGCACCGCTTCTATGGTCATGACAATGCGACGCAAGCTTTGGCACAGTTTGAAAAAGACTACGGCAATGTACCGCTGGCAATGGACAAGTGGTTTGGTGTGCAGGCACGCCGCCCTGCTCCGGACACACTGGAAGCTGTGCAAAAACTGATGCTGCATCCGCTCTTCTCGCTCGACAATCCGAACCGCTGCCGCGCCTTGCTCGGCACTTTTGCAGCAAGCAATCCAACGGGCTTCAACCGGCAGGATGGCCGTACCTATGCATTTTTCACCAGTCTGATCCTGCAGATTGACCGTGAAAACCCGCAACTGGCCGCGCGCCTGCTGACCAGCCTGCGTTCATGGAAAACACTGGAACCGGTGCGACGGGAGCATCTTAAAACGGCATTGGAGACAATCGCGCAGGCAGAGAACCTCTCCGCAGATGTGCGTGACATTACGGAACGCATGCTGGCCTGATAAATGAGCTCCGCTTGCATGCTCTAAAAAGAACATATTTTTCCCTGATAAATTAATCAGAGACAGACATGATTTTGAATCAAATCAGAATCATGTCTGCCGATCTTAAATCTTATTCTTTTAAAAACTGATCGAATCACCCTCGAATCGGAACAGGTTTTTTATTAATTATTAATGAAAAACACTGGACACAGCGAATCACATTTGATTCATTAGGGTTATTCGGATTTTTCATACCGAATCACTTCAAAGCAACCACTCAGATGAGGGCCACAGGATGGCAAATACCGACGCGTACCGCGCGCCGAATGGTGCCCGTTACACCTCAGAAAGACGCCCGAAGCGCTTCAAGCTTTCCGGTTACGTCTATCTGTTGTCTGGTCCTGCCTATCGCAAGCTCCTGTCGCTTGAGCCGGTTCTGCGCCGCATTGTGCCGGTACTGATCATCGCTTTCCTGATTATTCTGGCCGGTGCGCGCATGCTGTCGCTGCTCAGCCAGCGTGACGAGATTGAAGGTGATGCGCGTCATGAACTCGCTCTCACTGCTGCTCATGTGGCTGCAAAATTGCAAAGCCAGCTTGAAATCACACCTCTTGCCGATAGCAATGATGATTACAGTGCCGTTCAAAATCTGCTTGTGGATTTGCGTTCGCAAGGGCTGATCAGCGGCAATGTCGAGCTCGCAATTCTTGACGAAAGTTCAAAGATTATTGCGGCTCTGAGTTCACGCCAGTTGCTAGGCATTCAGGCCGAAACCTTGCTTTCCGAAGCACAGCCGCTGCTGATGTTTGGCGCGCGTGCCGGTGTATTGCCTGTCAAATACCGCAATGAGGCGGGCTTTGCCGCTTTGGAAAAAGTTGAACCGCAAAATATTCAGGCAGCCGCCGCCGGTGCTTTTTCCGTTCTGACATTCAACACTGAAAAAGCTATTTTTAAAGATTGGCGTCAGGTCGTCTCGCTGAACATCACCCTGTTCGCCGCAACTGCCGGTGTGCTGCTGGCTATCCTCTACGCCTACTTCAGTCAGGCCGCCCGTGCACGCGATGCGGACGACTTTTCCCACCAGATACAAAAGCGTATTGATCTGGCGCTTGCCCGTGGTCGTTGCGGCCTCTGGGATTGGGACATGGCGCGCGGACGTATGTACTGGTCGCGCTCGATGTATGAAATGCTCGGCTATGAATCCGTAGACAGCGTGTTGTCCTTTGGTGATGTGGCAGCGATTGTTAATCCGGTTGACGGCGATCTTTATGAAATCGCAACGCAGGTTATGTCCGGCGAATTGCGTCAGGTCGATAAAGTGCTGCGTATGCGCCATGCAGACGGCTACTGGGTGTGGATGCGGGTGCGCGCGGAAATTGCCAATGAAGGTGATGTGCATCTGGTCGGTATTGCATTTGACGTCAGCGAACAGCACCGCTTTGCACAGGCAACAGTGGAAGCCGACTTGCGTATCCGTGAAGCGATTGAAAGCATTTCCGAGGCTTTCGTTCTCTGGGATGCCGAGAGCCGTCTGGTGATGTCCAACGGCAAATATAATGAATATGCAGGCCTGCCTGCCACAGCCCTGAAAGCCGGCGTAACCCGCGAAGATATTCAGCCGCTGCTACGCCCTGCCGCCTTTGAGCGCCGCATGGCCAATGAAAACGACCGCAGTGGTGCGCAAACTTTTGAACGCCAGCTTGGTGACGGCCGCTGGTTGCAGGTCAACGAACGCCGCACACAGGACGGCGGTCTGGTTTCGGTTGGCACTGACATTACCCAGCTCAAGCTGCATCAGGAACGTCTGGTGGATAGCGAACGCCGTCTGATGGCGACCATTCAAGATCTGAGCCTTGCCCGTAAAGCGGAAAAAGACCGTGTGCGCGAGCTGTCAGAGCTGGCCTCCAAATATGCGACAGAAAAGGAACGTGCGGAAAGCGCGAACCGTGCCAAGTCAGAATTTCTTGCCAATATGTCCCATGAATTGCGCACACCGCTCAATGCGATTATCGGTTTCTCCGAAATGATCTCGGCAGGTACGTTTGGCCCGCTCGGCTCTGACCGTTACGCAGAATACATTCACGACATTCATACCAGCGGCAATTATCTGCTCAATGTTATCAATGACATTCTCGATATGTCGAAGATTGAGGCCGGTCATTTCTCACTGGATCGCGAAGAGATTGATCTTTATCCGTTGATTGAAGAAACCGTGCGCGTGGTTTCCCTGCAGGCTGAGCAGAAACATATTACGGTTGAAACCAGTATTGCCGATACGATAACCGCCAGCGCTGACCGCCGTGCGATCAAGCAGGTGCTGATCAATCTCCTGTCCAATGCGGTGAAGTTCACCGGTGACGGTGGCCGCATTCTAGTACGCGCCCGCAAAACCAACGGTGCACTGATCCTCACCATTAAAGATACCGGCTGCGGTATTCCGCGCGATGCGCTCAAGAAGCTCGGCCATCCGTTTGAACAGGTGGAAAACCAGTTCACCAAGACCCATACGGGTTCAGGTCTCGGCCTTGCTATTTCCCGCTCATTGGCTGAGCTGCATAATGGTGCCCTGCGCATCTGCTCAACCGAAGGTGTGGGCACAATTGTCTCTGTGCGCATTCCGGATCGCGTTGTGCCTGCCGGTACAAACCAGATCAGCAATGATGTTGCAGCCTAAGTTCACCCCTTTAATAGTTGTTTGAACGCCTTGGCGACAGCTTCTGTGGTCTGATCCAGCTGATGCTCGACATGGGCAATATCCGGCAATTCAGCAGCGCGGCACAGCAATTCCAGCAAGCCCGGCAGGTAATCCTCCCGCCCTGTATTATCATCCACGCACAGACGGATAATTTGCGTGAGATTGCTATAGAAATGATGAGCCGTGGCCAGTTCTTCGGCCAGTGCAGGACTGGAAAAATCCGGTTTCAGATGACGCAGGTTTAGCTCTGTGGAAGTGTGACGGATATCTGTCGCCACCTGCCCTGTCAGCACGGCAAACTGGGCAATAAACTCCAGATCGATCAAACCGCCGGAACGCAGCTTCAAATCCCAGGCATCACGCGGCGGCTTTTCACTAGCAATCAGCGTGCGCATATCGGTCATTTCCTTCGCCGTTTTTTTCACCTCTGAAGGAATGGTGAGAATAGCGTCCACTTCTACATCAATCTCATCACAGAATGAGTGGTCACCGGCAATCGCGCGGGCGCGGGTCAGCGCCATATGCTCCCATATCCAGGCATCATTGCGCTGATATTTACCGAAAGCTTCAATATGGGTTGCGACCGGCCCCTTATTGCCGCTTGGGCGCAGGCGCATATCCACTTCATAGAGCACACCCTCGGCCATAGGTGCGGACAGCGCCGCGATCAGACGCTGTGTCAGGCGGATATAATATTGCGATGCGGCAAGTTGCTTCTCGCCGTCCGAATAATCGGCATCTGCGTCGTGATCATAGAGCAGGATAATATCGACATCGGAACCGGCAGTGAGTTCACGGCTACCCAGTTTACCCATGGCCAGAACTGCAATGCGACCACCGGCAATCCGGCCGTGGCGTATCGTGAACTCTTTCATCACCGCGCTCAATGCACGATCGATCATCAGTTCAGCAAGATCAGAAAAAGCCCTGCCCGCACGCACACCGTCAATCGCGCCGGTCAGCAAGCGGATACCAATCAGAAAACGCTGCTCGGCAGCAAAAATACGCAAACGGTCGAGTGTTTCTTCATATGGTTCATCATGGGTGAGGAATGTATCGAGCCGCTCTTCGAGATAGCTGCGCGTTGGCAATTCGGAGAAGATGCGCGGATCGAGCATACCGTCAAAAACATGCGGCTTACGGGTAATGATTTCAGCCAGACGCGGTGCCGCGCTCATCACCAAAACCAGCAGATTGAGCAGTGCCGGATTGGACTGCAACAGGCTGAAAAGCTGAATACCGGATGGCAGACCTTGCAAAAAGCCGTCAAAACGCAGCAGTGCATCATCTGCGCGCTCGGTTGCCGCAAAGGCATTCAGCAAAGCCGGTGTCAGTTCCGTTAAGCGTTCACGCGCTTCTGCCGTTTGCGTTGCGCGGTAACGGCCGAAATGCCATGTGCGGATGATACGACAAATATCGCTCGGGCGCTCAAAGCCAAGTTGCGAAAGGGTTTGTAGCGTATCAGGATCATCCGTCTCACCGGTAAAGACAAGATTGCCGCCACTGCTGCCAAGTTCCGGCGCCTGTTCAAACAATGCCGCATAGTGCTTTTCAACAGTACGCAACACAGCCAAAAATTCCGCTGTGAAACTTTCATTATCCGGATAGCCCATCATCGAAGCGATGCGGCTGAAACCCTCATCATCCTCCGGCAGAATATGCGTCTGTTCATCAGCAACCATTTGGATGCGGTGTTCAACATTGCGCAGAAACTGATAATTGCGGCTCAGCTGATCGCAGGCATTTTCACCCACCCAGCCACGCTCATAGAGCTTGGTCAGCATAACCAGTGTTTGTGAGCCACGCAATTCAGGAAAACGTCCGCCTGCAATCAGCTGCTGTGTCTGTACGAAAAACTCGATCTCACGGATGCCACCGCGCCCGAGTTTCACATTATGCCCACGCACTGCAATATCACCGTGGCCGCGATGGGCATGGATTTGACGTTTGATCGAGTGAATATCGGCAATCGCCGCATAGTCGAGATATTTGCGCCAGACATAGGGCGCGAGTTCTTTGATGAACTGCTCTCCCGAAGCGATATCACCGGCGACTGGACGTGCTTTAATCATCGCCGCGCGTTCCCAGTTCTGGCCGCGCCCCTCGTAATAATGCAGTGCTGCGCTCACCGGAATAGCCAGCGGGGTTGCACCCGGATCAGGGCGCAGACGCAAGTCCACGCGGAAGACATAGCCGTCCGCCGTTCTGTCCTGCAAAATCTTGACCAGCCGCCGCGCCATGCGTGAGAACAGATCAACACATTCATAGGGATCGGTAATTGCCGGACGGGCGCTGTCGATAAAAATAATCAGATCAATATCGGAAGAGTAATTCAGCTCTCTTGCGCCGAACTTACCCATACCGAGCACAATCAGCCCGCTATCTTTTTCAGGATCGTTACGATCCGGCAAAGCCAATTTGCCTTTTGCATCGCTTTCAAGAAGCAGAAATTGTACGGCAGCGCGCAGGCTGGCCTCTGCAAGATCACTCAGCCGATTGGTAGTTTGCATCACATCGGCAAAGCCTGCCAGATCATCCAGTGCAATCAGCACATGAGCGGTTTTCTTGAGGCGGCGCAGTTCCGCCATCAACCGGTTTTCCGTCATTTCCGGGTCAGTACCCAGAGCAGAAATCTGCTCCAATGCCTTTGCCAGCAATGCATCGAGCGGTGCTGTAAACAGGCTTTCCAGAATTTCAGGACAGGTTTCTGTCACTTCCCTCAGGAAGGATGAGCAATCGAGTATGGCTGCTAAAAATCCGGTTTCATCTGCGGTTTCAAGATAGCGGCTCAGAGCGCTGCATCCGCGCTCTGCCGCCGCTCCTGTTAAATTTTGCAGGTAAATCTTTGCCTGTTGCGGGTTCGGAACTGTCAGAGATTTCAGCGAACTATCAAAAAACAAAACACCGGTCATGCTGCAATTCCACCCCAGATTCATACCTGATTACTGTTTTGTCTCAGGCAGGGCAGGAAAAGCAAGAACAACCCGCAGTCCCGGTGAATTATCTTCCAGCATCAAACTGCCGCCATGCAGTTTCATCACTGCTTTTGCCAGACTGAGACCAAGGCCGGAACCGGGCTGCGTGCGGCTTTCCTCAAGGCGCACAAAACGTTCTGTCGCCTGTTCGCGCATCGCTTCGGGAATACCGGCGCCTTGATCAGCAACACTGATCAGCACCTGATCGCCCTCTTGCTTCATCGCCACGGTTATCTTTGTCCGGTTTTCACCACCCTCATCCGCAATCGGTGAATATTTGATCGCATTATCAATCAAATTGGAAATGGTCTGGCCAACCAGCTCACGATTGATCCGCAGGCTGATATCCTCACCGGCCTCAACCACAAGCTCCAGCCCCGCATCTTCCGCAACTGGTTCGTAAAGCTCAGCCACATCATGCAGGATCAGATTGACCGGCAGCACTGCCATATTCTCGGATGAGTAACCGGCCTCAAGGCGCGAAATCATCAGGATTGCATTGAATGTACGGATCAGCTGATCAGACTCGACAATAATATCTTCCAGTGCCGTACGGTATTCTGTATTTTCCTTCTCGCCGGAAAGTGTGGCTTCCGCCTTATTGCGCAATCTTGTCAGCGGTGTTTTCAGGTCATGGGCGATATTATCGGACACATGCTTCAGCCCGTCATTCAACTCCTCAATCCGTCCCAGCATGGCGTTCAGATTGATTGAGAGCCTGTCGAACTCATCGCCTGATCCGCTAACCGGCAGACGTTCACCCAGATCACCGGCCATAATGCGTTGCGAGGAACTGGAAACCTGTTTGAGCCGTAACAGCGCCCTGCGCCCGACAAAATACCAGATCAAAAAAGCACCGATTGCCATGATACCAAGAGCCAGCACCAAAGCGCGGCGCATAATATCGCGGAACAGTTCCGGCTCACTCAGGTCGCGGCCGATCAGTACCCGCATGCCGTTTGGAATGGCAAAGACAATCGCAATCGCTTTGTGTTTTTCGGCATTGCCCTGTTCGCCATAGCGCATATAGGTGAACGGCCGGTCAGACATACCGCTGATATCCAGTACGCCCGGCTCAAGGCTCTCAACATTACCGGCCAGAATACGACCCGCAGGATCCGATATCAGATAGAGAAACGCGCCGGGCTGACGCGAGCGCCGGTCAATAGAGCGCACCAGCAACGGAATACCGCCACGCTCATAGGACTGAGTGACACTTGTCACCTCATCCAGCAGTGCTTTTTGCGTCTGTGCAGTCAGAAAATTGACCGACAGATTTGTCATATAGAAGAACAGCGCCATCGCGCTCAGCAAAAACAGCAGCAGATATAATGCCGACAGCCGAACGGCGGTAGTACGCAGCAATGCGCTCAAACGGCTCATCATTGGCTGTCTGCCGCTTTGGATTTGGTTGCCGGTGTGCCTGCTTTTAACATATAGCCAGCGCCACGCACTGTGTGCAGCAACGGCTCGTCAAAATCTTTTTCGATTTTGGAGCGCAGACGCGAAATATGAACATCAATCACATTGGTCTGCGGGTCGAAATGATAATCCCAGACATTTTCCAAGAGCATGGTACGGGTTACCACTTGCCCTGCATGGCGCATCAGATATTCCAGCAAACGGAATTCACGCGGCTGAAGATTGATATCGGTACCGGCACGGCGTGCTGTATGGGAAAGACGATCAAGTTCCAGATCGCTCACACGATAAACCGTATCCGCCTCTTTCGGGCTGACACGGCGCTGCAACACTTCAACACGCGCCAGCAGCTCTGAAAATGCATAAGGTTTAGTGAGATAATCATCGCCGCCTGCACGCAAGCCGGTAACGCGGTCATCCACCTGCCCCAAAGCAGAAAGAATAAGCGCCGGTGTAGTTTGTCCCTGTGCCCGCAATCCGGCAATAACGGAAAGCCCGTCACGCTTCGGCAGCATCCGGTCGATAATCAGAACATCATAGTGATTGTTTTCAGCAAGCGTATAGCCGGTCTCACCATCACCGGCGACATCTGCAACATGTCCGGCCTCAGCAAAGGCCTTTTCGAGATAACGTGCCGCTTCGCGGTCATCTTCAATAATCAAAATACGCATCAGCGACCCTCAAAGCAGAGTGTAAATTATTGAAAAGGCGGCGCTGTTTAAGCACCGCCTTTTCATGTCTTAACGTATCAGAACAGATCAGCCCTGATCAACAGGCAGAGCAACAAAGCGGTTTTGTCCATTGCTCTGAACTTGCAGCAACACTGCTTTTCTGCCGTTTGACACAGCTTCTTTGATAGCGGCATTAATATCGGATGCAGATTTCACATCTTTATTATTGACCGTCACAATCGTATCGCCTGCACGCACACCTTTATCAGCTGCATCGCTGTCAGGGTCCACATCGGTTACAACAACACCTTTACCGCTGTCATCCGGCGTAACTGTAAGGCCGTAATCATCAAGAGTTTCGCTATTATTTGATGAAGGTGCAGCACTCTTATCGCCTTGCTTCTGGTCATCAGGATATGGCTTAATGTCGATGCTGACAGTTTCAGCCTTGCCTTTGCGCCAGATCGTCAGGTTTGCTTTCTCACCCGGATTGATTGCAGCAACCTTCTTTGCCAGATCACGCGGATCTTTCACTGTCTCATCATTCACGGCTGTAATCACATCACCGGCAACGATACCGGCTTTGGCAGCAGGACCATCAGCTTGCGGTTCAGCAACGATTGCACCCTTGTCTTCAGCAAGACCGATCGAGTCCGCGATTTCCTTGGTGACCGGCTGAATTTGCACGCCGATCCAGCCGCGCTCAACAGAGCCCGTCTTGATCAGCTGATCTACAACTTTGCTGGCTGTGGAAGCTGGAATTGCAAAGGCAATACCAACACTACCGCCGGAAGGTGAGAAGATCGCGGTATTAATACCAACAACCTTACCGGTCAGATCAAAAGCAGGACCACCGGAGTTACCTTTGTTAACGGCCGCATCAATCTGGATAAAATCGTCATAAGGACCTGCGCCGATATCACGACCACGGGCAGAAACAATACCAGCAGTTACAGTACCGCCGAGACCAAACGGATTACCGACAGCGACAACCCAGTCACCGACCTTGACTTTGCTCTCATCGTCGAAGGCGACATATGTGAACTTGCGCTTGTCGTCCACTTTCAGCACGGCAAGATCTGTACGGGCATCGGTACCAATCAGCTTGGCATCAAGCTCTGTGCCGTCATCCATCACGACAGAGAATGAATCGCCGTCTGTTACAACGTGATTATTGGTGACCACATAGCCGTCTTCAGAGATGAAGAAGCCTGAGCCCTGTGCAAACGGGCGGGCGTGACCTCGGTCGCCACGCTTCTGGCGCTTATTAGGACGAGCCTGTTCGCCATCCGGGCCGGATGGATTGCCGAACTCCTTGAAGAAACGCTTCAGAGGATGGCCGTCCGGCAACTGGTCAAGGCCGTCACCGCCAAAAAACTGAGTACGGTCATTGCGCGCAGTCTGTACATCGCTTTTAACGCGCACACTCACCACGGCAGGGCGGACTTTTTCAACCAGTTCAGAAAAACCAGGCTGCGCCTGCGCAGCAACACTGACAGGAGCGGCATGTGCAGTCGTGACAGACGCCAAAGGACCCGTGGCCAGAACAGTTCCTGCCAGAGCGCAAGACAAGAAAATGCGGGTAAGACGGCGCTGGGAAGATGACTTGATATCAGACATAAAATATCTCCTGAGAGGGCAGATAACCTGTAACAGATTACCAATTATTCCTGACAAGAGATAGCTTACCGAACATTACCGGATAATTTCTGAAAGATGAATTTTTCGTAAGGTTCCTGAAAACCGGTTACTTCCCGTCCAGAAGCCTTTCCAGACGCTTTTTTTCTTCATCACTCAGCGGAACAACCGGCGACTGTGAGACGCCGCCCTTACGGCGTGAAATCCAGATAAAGCCAATACCTGCCACCAATATTAATACCGGAAAGCTCCACAGGATGATTGTTCTTTTTTCAAAGCGCGGCTTCAGCAAAACAAATTCACCGTAGCGGCTGACCAGAAAGTCCAACACCTGATCATCCGTATCACCCTGAACAAGTCTTTCACGGACAAGGATGCGCAGATCACGGGCGAGATCAGCATCGGAATCATCGATCGACTGGTTCTGACACACCATGCAGCGCAATCCGGCAGACAAATCGCGCGCACGCTTTTCCAGAACCGGATCGGACAGGACTTCATCCGGATTAACGGCCCATGCCTGTTTCACACTGACAGGAAACAGTGCTGACACGCTCAAAAATGCAGCGAAGAAAAAAATGTAAAATGACTGCCGGCTCAAAGTTTTCAAAACAATCATGTCGCTGCTCCGCTCGCTGCTTTGACGGTTTTTCTGGCTTTTGCCGGTGCCCCAACCCGCAGACGCCGATCCATGAGCGACAACATTCCGCCCAGTATCATTGCAACAGTACCAAGCCAGATCAGCGTTACAAATGGTTTCCACCAAATGCGCACAACCATACCGCCGCCCTCAAGCGCGTCGCCCAATGCGATATAATACTGATTGACGCCACGGGTCAGAATACCAGCCTCGGTTGTCGGCATATTCCGCGCCGGATAAAAACGCTTGGCAGCCATAACCGTGCCAACTGTATTGCCGTTGCTATCCAGCAGAGTGAACGAGCCCTGATCTTCTGTGAAGTTAGAGCCTGTAAACGGTGTTTGTCCGTCATAACGTAATTGATAGCCGGAGACAGGTACGATTTCCCCTGTCTTCATGGTGACGACTTGTTCAGTCCCGAAACTGGTAACAACAACGATACCAAGCAGGGTCATACCAAGTCCCAGATGCGCAAGAGCCGTACCGAAAACGGAACGCGGCAGCCCGAGCAAACGCGGGAATGCCCGTGAAAGCTCAACTTTGCCGAAACCTGCTTTGGTCACAACATCCATCAGGCTTCCGAGCACAACCCATATGGATAAACCGATGCCGAAAGCAGCCCATACAGCGCGGGGATCGATCAGTATTAAAACCAGACCCACGCCAACCAAAGACAGGCCGAACACCCACATCAGACGTTGTGCAACCGCATAAAGATCACCGCGCTTCCACGCCAAAAGCGGCCCGAAAGGCACAGCAGCCAGCAGCGGAATCATCAATGGCCCGAATGTCATATTAAAGAATGGTGCCCCGACGGAGATCTTGGTTCCAGTAAGTGCTTCCAGCAAAAGCGGATAGAGTGTGCCGATCAAAACAGTCGCAGTGGCTGTGCTCAGGAACAAATTATTGAGCACCAGCGCACCCTCACGCGAAACAGGCTGAAACATAGTGCCGGTAGTTAATGTCTGAGCGCGCATTGCAAACAGCGTCAAAGAACCGCCGATGAAAAACACCAGAATAGCAAGAATGAACAGGCCGCGTCCCGGATCTGTTGCAAAGCTGTGTACAGAGGTCAAAACACCCGAACGCACGAGGAATGCACCGAGCAATGACAAGGAGAAGGTGAGCAGTGCCAGCAAAATCGTCCAGATTTTCAAAGCGCCGCGTTTTTCCATCACAATTGCGGAATGCAGCAATGCAGTACCGATCAGCCAAGGCATAAAGGATGCATTTTCAACCGGATCCCAGAACCACCAGCCACCCCAGCCCAGCTCATAATAGGCCCAATAGGAGCCCATTGAGATACCGCCGGTCAGGAAAACCCATGCAGTCAGAGTCCAGGGGCGAACCCAGCGCGCCCATGCCGCATCAATGCGCCCGTCGATCAAAGCGGCGACGGCGAATGAAAAGCAGACCGAGAAACCAACATAGCCGAGGTAAAGCAGCGGCGGATGAATGGCGAGACCAATATCCTGCAGGATCGGATTAAGATCCTGCCCCTCAATCGGCGCCGGAATAACACGGATAAACGGATTGGATGTCAGCAGAATAAAGCTAAGAAATGCTGTGGCAATCCATGCCTGCACAGCCAGAACATTGGCACGCAAAGTATTAGGAAGATTACCGCCAAACACCGCAACCAAAGCGCTGAAGAATGTCAAAATCAGCACCCAGAGCATCATGGAGCCTTCATGATTGCCCCATACGCCGGTGATTTTAAACAGCAATGGCTTCAACGAATGAGAGTTCTCAACCACGTTGAGTACGGAGAAATCCGAGGCCACATACGCCCGTACCAGCATCGCTGATGATAATAAAACAAGTGCGAACACTGCCGCAGCGCATGGCTCGGCAACACTCATCAACCTCATATCATTACGTTTTGCCCCGATAACCGGCAGGAAGGACTGCACCAAGGCAAGAGCCAGGGCCAGCACCAATGCAAAATGTCCGATTTCAACGCTCATCGTTTTTTATCCTGTCTGTTGAATATTGCGCAAAACTAAGAGCCCGCAATACCCAGACTTTGGAATGGGAAAGTTTAAACATGGCTGGCAGCTAAATGCCGGCTCAGTTGCCTTCCCAGACACCTTTTTCCTTCAGACTGTCAGCGACATCTTTAGGCATATAATTTTCATCGTGCTTGGCCAAAACATTATCAGCAATAAAAACGCCGTCAGGTGTAAACCGTCCTTCCGCCACAACACCCTGCCCTTCGCGGAACAGGTCAGGCAAAATACCTTCAAAGGTTACAGTCACCTGTTTGAGCGTATCGGTAACATCAAAACGCACATGTTTGTCCGCGCCGCGCACCACAGATCCGGCCTCTACAAGACCACCAAGACGAAAACGCGCACCGGAAGCAATATCTTCGGCAGTCACATCATCCGGCGTGCGGAAATAACGGATATCTTGACTGAAAGCGATCAACACCAGTCCGATAGCCAGCGCCAGAACCGCCATAGCACCTGAAATTAAAATCAGGCGTTTGCGCTTGCGGTTTCGCATGACCTGAGAAACCCGTGGTTTCGGGTCTTGCACAGATGGTGATGCAGATAGCTGACTATGGGTCACTTCAGTACTCCTGTCGTGTCAATTCCCAACTGCGATGCAGCCTCTTTAAGCCGTTGCATATCCCCCTCCGGCAAGGCTTTCGCAGCATTACGCAGAGCCTCAGTCGCATTGTCCCGCTCGCCAAGAACAGCATAAGCACGCAGCAAACGCTCCCAGCCATCAACATCAGCCGGATTATCACGCAGCTTTTCAGCCAGACCGTCCACCATAGAGCGGATCATATCTTTACGACCCTGCTCATCCAGCGCCGCAGCAGCTTCAACATCTTCTGCCGTAGGACCACGTGGCTGCGGACCGTTATTACCAGCTGCCGGTGATGTATCTGTTTTACCGGATTTCAGATTGGCAATTGTTTGTTCAATATCAGCGCGCCAAAGCGCGTTTTCAGGCGAGGTATTCAGAATGATCTGCAAGACGCCGATTGCATCGTCGCGCTTTCCGGCTTGCAGCAGAGCACGCGCCTTCATCAAAGGCGGACGCACATCTGTCGGCTCCAGCTTGCCTGCATCTTCAAACAGAGAAAGCGCTTCATCCGTTACACGACCATTCGCCTTGATTGTCAGAGCTTCTCCTAGGCCGATCAGGCGATCGATATCTTTGCCCTGCAATTCCAGTGCCTTACGATAGGCATTAATGGAATCATCCACGCGACCAATACGCAAATAAATCGGCGCAAGAATAGCCCAGCCACGACCATCTTCCGGTGAGCGGGCTAAATGCGCCTCTGCCTGTGCGATCAATTCTACCGCACTCTTATCCTGAATTGTATTGCCTTTACGCTCAGCCAATGGCTGCGAAGGCAAATCAGGCGTCCCGATTGCAGAATACAACCCCCAGCTGATGCCAGGGATAAACAGCAATACAAGAACAATAGTCCAGCGCATGTTTTTGCTAAACAGATATGTTTTTTCAGAAGTACCGGCAACCGCATCATCTCCGATCAGAGATGGACCACTCATGCGGCGATCATTTTGCAAAATGCGGCGTGATATTTCGAGACGCGCCTGCTCCGCTGACTGCTCGTCCAGCAAACCACGCGCCAGATCAGAATCAACTTCTTTCAATTGCTGAATATAGACCGAGCGGTTCTCCTCGCCTTGCGCCGCGGACACGATGTCTTTGCGTGTCAGAGGCAGCATCACGATAAGAATTGCAACGAAAGTTAAAAGTGCAGAAACAAGCCAAAAATCCATGATCGGAGACTTAATCTACCTGCACAATAAAACCAACTGCCTGTTGTATAATTATAGGCATATAGGTCATTTGGCCGCAAAGCTTTCATGCGTCAGATTGACAACACAGAGCGGTTACGAACAACAGGCAGAGATCAGGTCAGCGGTGTCCAGCTGCCATCATCATTCCGGCAGGCAGTACCACGCACCAGTTGCGGTGCGCCGTCAACAGTAAAACTATGATTATATTGGCGGCAGTTCTGCGAACCAACCTGATAAGGCTGGGCAGCGGTCACCTCTCCGGAAGCTTTTCCCGAGCGGCCCTTCCATGTGACAGCCTCACCTTTAGGCGCATATTCCAACGCTTTATATTCGGCTTCAACAGCAGCTCTGCGGTCAGCAGGTGCAAGCTGGGTAATCGCAGCACCTAAGATACCGTTGCCCATCGGCGCAAGCACAGCATTGCTCACAGAACTGCCGGTTAAAGCACTTCCGGATGATGTACCGGATACTTTGGAGCTATTGAGTGTAGAGCAGGCTGCAAGAGTAAACAGCGGCAGAATGAAAACAAACTTACGCAATACACTTCCGGAAGACGACTTCATGAGCAATTTAACATCCTGTCAGCAACACTTTGGGTCGCATTATGACTGTTGTCTGCACACTCTGCAATCATTCCATTGACATCTCAACACAAAACAAAAGCCTGAAATGACTATTTTCTGTTTTGAGCCGGATAAAGAGCCTTACGATAAAACACCATAAAAGCCAGAGTCAGCTTTCAACAAGCGGCAAAGTAATCTGCACTGCCAGCCCGCCAAGTGATGCTTTATTCAAACTCAGGTAACCGCCATATTCCCGCACAGTATCCTGCACTATGGCAAGACCCAGCCCCGTTCCCGGCTTACTCTCATCAATGCGCTTACCGCGCTTCAAAGCTTCAGCCATTTTATCCCCAGGCAGACCTGCACCATCATCCTCAATCACTATTTCGAATGCAGCATTCAGTTCTTCAGAGGCCAGTGTTTTTTGCGGATGGCGTAATGTCAGATGGATTTTAGATCGCCCCCATTTGGCAGCATTTTCCATAATATTGCCAATGATTTCCTCAAGATCCTCTTTCTCACCAGCAAAAATTGCATTCTGAAACTGATTGGAAAAAGTAATCTTCAAATGCGGGTTCAGCTTTGAAGTCACACGAATCATGCGCTCCAGAACAGGCGACACAGGCGCACGAAACACAACGCTGTCACGCTGAGCGGCAACCCGCGCCCGCTGCAAATAATGCTGAATTTGCACCTGCATAGCATCACTTTGTTCAACCACAAGCTTGCCTTGCCGCCCGCCAATATTCCGCCCTTCGTTCATCAAAACAGAAAGCGGCGTCTTCAAAGAATGTGCAAGATTGCCAACCTGCGTGCGTGAACGCTCAACGATACGGTGGTTATTTTCAATCAGGGCATTCATTTCCTGAGCGAGCGGGGCAATTTCCAAAGGCAAATCCGCATCAACGCGGTTGCTTCGCCCTTCACGGATATCGGCCAATGTGCGCCGCACATGATCCAGCGGCCGCAAACCGAACAAAATAATCGCCGCATTAATCAGAATACTGCCTAAACCAAACAACCCCAGATAAAGATACAGCCGGTTGCGGAAATCACTGACTTCTTCTTTCACCTCATTCAGGTTGCCCATCACCCGAAAGCGCGCGATTTTATCCGTACTGTCGAGCACCACTTCGGTTTCAACAACCGAAAGCTCCTCATCATGACCAGAATCGACAACATAGCTACGCATAAAGGACTGATCGAAGGGTTCCTCAGCTACAGATTTAACCGGAATATCTTTTGTCCCCAACGAGACTGAGCCAAGATGGCCCTGCACACTTGGCGATACAGGATCAACGGACCAATACCAGCCGGAATCTGCACTTGCATAACGTATCTCGCCCAGTTCCGGCCGGCCATGCAAAACACCTTCCGGTGTCAGACTAACGGCACCGACCAAACTATAAAGATGTGCGGATAACAGGCGCTGGAAACTGCGTTCTGCAGCATCCTGATAAAGCGACTGAATGAGCGTCGCCACGACAACAAGGGCAATAATCACCCAAAAAGTCGACAGCGTTACAACGCGTAACGCCAATGAGCGTAAACCGAGGGCAAAGACCTTCCCGGAGAACAGCCGCATCTCAGTCTTTGCCACCGGCATCATTATCGGAGCGAATGCGATAGCCCATGCCCCGCACTGTCTCGATCATGTCGATGCCCATTTTCTTACGCAAGCGGCCGACAAAAACCTCAATTGTATTGGAGTCACGATCAAAATCCTGATCGTAAAGATGTTCAACCAGCTCAGTGCGGGAAATAACTTCATCCATATGATGCATGAGATATGAGAGCAGGCGAAACTCGTGTGAAGTCAGCTTGAGAGCCGTACCATCAACAGTTGCCTTTGAGGCTTTGGTATCAAGAACCAGTTTTCCGCTCGTAATTTCTGATGAAGCATGTCCTGCCGCACGACGGATCAGTGCCCGTAATCGCGCCAGCACCTCTTCAATATGAAAAGGTTTGGCCACATAATCATCTGCCCCTGCATCAATACCGGCAACTTTATCGCTCCAGCGATCACGGGCAGTGAGCATCAGCACAGGCATAACCCGTCCTTCACGCCGCCAGCGCTCTACAACGCTGATGCCATCCATTTGCGGCAGACCAATATCAAGGATAACGGCGTCATAAGGCTCGGTATCACCCAGAAAGTGCCCCTCTTCGCCATCAAAGGCACAGTCGACAACATAATCGGCATCACGCAGAGCCTCGGCCAGCTGACGATTCAGATCCTTATCATCTTCAACGATCAGAATTCTCATCAGCAAACCTTTTCAATATTTCATCAAGCAGCACAAAACACTGCCTGCCTTGCGAGCAGGCAGCACTTTTTACAGCACATTGTAAAAATGAGCAAACGGAGGAATTACTAAGCGGAACAGACCGGCCAAGTTTTATTTAGCCGGTACAGCAACTTCCACGCGGCGCGGACGCTCTCCGTCCCGTCCCGGAACCAGCACAACAACGATACAAACAGGCGTACCATTCTGCACTGCGGCTGTTGCTTTGGTCAGCGTTCCGCCTTGAGCCGCAGCAACCTGCTGTCCGATAGCAGCACAATCACCGGCAATGCGAAGAACATGTTGCTTTGAAGATGCGGTCTGCGCAAGCTGCGAACCGGCGGGTACATGCCGTTGCAATCCTGCAGCGCCCGCAGATGGAACAATGCTTGTCAAAACTGCTCCGGTCATACCGGCAAGCAGAGTAAAAGCAGCGAAAAATGTGCGAACTGGTTTCTGTGTCATCATAACGCTCACTTTAACGCTTTTTACCTGAATGTTGAATGAACAATATTGTGTATCAGACAAACAGTATCCACCTAGATTTTTCTTTCGTTAACATTAGTTTTTGAAAAACGAAAGTCTTCTCATCTGCGGCAAAGCTGCAAAATCAGGAAAAACCTGTAAATATCAAGGCTATCAATAACGGAATGACAGTGTGGCTGCAGCACCTGCACCATAAGCCTGACTGACTTGTGCGACTTCAATACGCAATAAGTCGCCGCTTGATACCTGTCCGGTATAAATGAAACGTGGCTGCATCACTTCCGATTTCAGCAACAGCGTCTCATCATTCCAGAGCTGTATCTGATATTTTTCAGTGGCCTCTCCCAGCGGAATATCTTCCCCCATCCAGTTATCTGCATCGATACGCCCGCGTCTTACCCACTCAAACACGATCTCTGCATTATTCTGCCGTTGATAACGCAGATGTACCGGACTTAAAGGTTGCAGTGCTCTCACCCCGCCAACAGAAGATTGTGTGCTGAAATATGCATCTGAAAACTCCTGCCCTGCTGATCCTGCACGCCAGTTCAGTAGTAATTCGGCATCCGACTCTTGCAGACCGGCCGGCACAACCCTGTCATCCAGCAAAACAAATGCAGCGCCGGTTTGCTTTTCGAAACGTGCGGATTCTTCTGTACCGCACTGTCCGCGCAGCAGAGTTTTTAGCCTCCAGTGCCCAGCAGAAACTTCCTCTGCCTGCAAAAATTGCAGAATCTCCCAACTTCCCTGTGCATTTTGCACCAAAGCTGTATTCGCGGCATTCAGCACCTGCCGGAGTGTCTGAGTCTGCAGTTCACCATGATAGAGACGCACGTCGAAACTCTGCTGATGCATGAGACGACCACTGGCAGCCGCTTTGAGGCCGGTTGCCAATTCTCCCATAACAGCGGCATGGGGTACCATCGTTCGCAACTGATAATCACTGTCCTCCGGCGAACTATAGAGCGCCACTTCACGCCAAGGCTTTGCATAACAAGCAATACGAAACTGATTATTCTGGTTTTCAACACCGGGCCACATTGGCAAATCCAGCAAATGAAACACTGGCGGCCCCGCTACATTGCTACCATCTGAGCGGGGAAGCTCCGGCATACGCGTGCGATCAGGACGACGTAGAACCGGAGCCAGCGCCACGGCTTTAACACGACGGGCAACACCATCCTCAAGGCTGACAATTGTATAATCCCGCGTGCCTGTCACTTGCGGAAGCCGCACTCTGTCCCCCACAGTTAAGTGCACCTGTGACCACGGCAAAGAAAATGAGACTGTGCGCCGTTCCGCCCGTTTTCGCTCTAACCAGCTCTCAGCCAGCCCTCGCGCCTGCCCGTTTTCCATCGCAGCAGGCAAAGACAGGCTCTCATGCCCTGCCCTTTGCCAACCGGATTTTTGTGCCAAAGCACTGCCTGACTGATAGTCCCGCAAGGCATCGCTAAAGTAGAGCTCCGCACTGGCAGGCAGTTCTTCCGCATCCTCCAGCGTGAGTACCGGCTGGTCTTCAGCTTTTTCCTGTACAGTTTCAGACAGGAGTATCGGGTTTTGCCGCTGCGACAGACTACGAAAAACCAACCTTTGCTGAGTAGCCTCCCGCTCTGTCACCTGTTCAAAGGCGGCAACACCGAAAACATCCATCAGCGGCTCAAGCAGCGCTCTGCCGCTGACCGGACTGTCAGCAATATAACCGGATAAATAACCTTCAACACCACGGCAATCGGCCAGTCCGGCAAGATCAAAATCTTTAAAAAGCGCCTCAAACAGTTCATCCAGCGCCACCCCGCTCAACCGCCCGTTCAGCCAATGACCGGTCGCCCAATTCGCAGCATCTCCCCAGATATCTGCTTTCAGCGGATATTCCGGAAATGGCCGCGTATCCCATGCCCAGACATAGATCTGCTCAGGATCAAGCATCTGCGCGCCATAAACAGGGGAAACGGGATTGTGGCTGCCGGTTTTGCGCCAATAGGAGAAATGCGCCCGCAAAAAACGATCCTGCGCAATATCGCAGCGTGATCCGTCTGAAAAATAAGGCGAAGCATTTTCAGACGATTTCGGATCGGGAAACACATTAGGTTGGTTGGAGCCTTTATCAACAGCCGCACAACCAAGTTCGGTCAGCCAAAAAGGCTTGGACATCGGCTGCCATGCGGTCGGCTCGGTCAGTTCAACACCACCAACGCGATTATAATGCCGGTTCTGCCACCATGAGCACAAGTCTTTATAACGATAGACCCAAGGCTTACCCGCCAGCCCGTCCGTTATGTCACTACGCTTGCGCTGCTGCCGGTCTTCCGCAGAAGCATAATACCAGTCATAGCCCTCCCCGCCGGCAATAGCGCTTTGCAAAGCAACTTCATCATATGCAGAGACAGGAAGAGCAGGATCAATGCTGCGCTCATCACCATCACGCCAATCGCTTAGCGGCATATAATTATCAATACCGACAGAGCTAACAGCCGGATGTGCCCAGAGCGGATCAAGATGAAAAAAGACATCGCCGCTGCCATCCTGCGGGTGATAGCCAAAATACTCTGACCAGTCTGCGCCATAAGTAATTTTGCACTGCGTGCCCAACAGGTTGCGTGCCTCAGTTGCCAGATCACAGAGGCAATTCACAAAAGGAAAGCCATTTTGCGCATTGCGGCTATGGGTCAGACCACGTAACTCAGAGCCGATTAAAAAGGCATCCACGCCACCGGCACTGCCTGCAAGTTCAAGATAATGCCGGATAAAGCGCTTATAGCCCCAAGTTCCGCTTATAAAACGGGAAAGCTGTATATCAGCTTCCGGCGTTTTATCCTGATCCAATGGCAGAGCTATTCTGCCACGCCACGGATAAGGCGGTTGAAAACCATTACCATCTAAGGCAGGCAGGGTGTTGTTTGCCGGTATATCCATCATGATAAACGGATAAAGCGTCACTTGCAGACCACGCTGTTTAGCATCTCTGATTGCATCAATCACTGAGAAATCGCTCGGTGTACCACCATAGGCTTTCTCAAAGTTATTATCTGAAATCAGGTGCGCGTCCATACGACCCACAGTGCCAACACGCCACTCACGGCTGGGGTTGCGTGCCTGTACAGCAGTGACGCCGGGTACAATCCGGCACTCTCCTGCACGTAAATCCGTACCAAACCACGGCACAACCAGCGCCACAGTTTTCAGGTTCGGGCAAAGCGCCTGCAACTCATCCAGTGATGCACTCCAGTCGCTTTGCGCGCGCAGATTGTTCCGGTTCAGAGCCCGAGTTTCACCAGGCTGCGGCTCATCGCGGATCGCCTGCGGTGACAGGCCGAATTCCGTTGCACCGGGAATAAGCGCCACAGCGCGGATATCACGCGCAAGCCTGCCCACACTGCGCATGACTTCGAACTGCAACAAGGGCAGCCGGTTACCATAGGCATCAACCGGCAACCGCTCGAGCACTACATAGGCTGTGCCGCGATAGGCGGGGGCTTTGCCCGCACCTTGCCGCGCCTCAATCAAAGGATCAGGCTGCTGTTCTTCCGTGCCTTTACAAACACGGATCGTGACTTGTGTCTGGTCAAGCTCCTTACCATCGGCCCAGATGCGGCGTATGCCGGAGATTTCCCCTTGCGAAACAGCAAAGGCCGCATTCGCATAATAGCTGTAAGTGGTTGTTTTCGGCCCGCCTTTACTACCCTGACGGGTCGTGATCTTTTCTTCTTCAAAGCGTGTTGCCCAGATCAGGGTGCCGCCCACACGCATCGTGCCGTAGATAGCAGGCAAGGCAGCCCCTTCCTCCGCCTGCATCGGCCGCGTGCCGGACAAACGCGGCCCTTCAATACGCCGCGTTGAGTTGATCAGCGCATTGTCGATCATATAACCGCCCATTGCACCGATTGCGCTGCCAATCGCCGTGCCGACAGGGCCGAACAGGCTGCCTATCATGCCGCCCGCTGCCTGAAGAACCATTGTCGCCATAATCTGGACTGCCTGTTTTCAAACCGAAAATTCAAGATTATTCCGGAAATGCAAAAACCGCTGCAATCCGTTGCCGCCATTGCGGCACAAGGGCAGAACGCATGACGCTATTGCCTTCATAGGCATGAATAAAACGGTTTTCCTGCGCCATAATACCCAGATGCTTGGCTGCCACCCCATCCCGCCAGCGGAAGATCAGCATATCACCGGCCTGCACATCTGAAAGCAGTTTTAGCCGCATATGGCGCCTTGCAGCGTCGATCAGCGGTTCCCCCTTAGTCAGTTCCGCCCAGTCGCGTGAATACCTGCCGGAAGCCTCCGGTTCAGCGCCATAAAGTTCACGCCAGATACCACGGATCAGTCCCAGACAATCACATCCCACCTGCAGGCGGCTTGCCCCATAACGATAGGGCGTGCCAAGCCACTGCTCAGCTATACCCAGCACTTTGACATTCACCGGTGACATCGTCATGGCACCAGTACCCCGCCGTCAAAATTATCTTGCCCGTCCGCATAGCGATAAGCAGCATCATTGCCCGGAATATGCGGAAAACCGCGGAAATTCTCATGATTGCCAAAGCGGTCGCGGCATTGCTGAAAACTCTTGTCACACCCCGCCAGAACACTAAAACGGTCACCCGCTTTAACGTCATAAACCGGTAGTTCCTGAAGCAGCAGGCTTGCGGCATCCGTTTGACGCAGATGCGAAACAATCGTGTTGGAACTGCCCTGATTTTGACCACTCTGCCAGTGCAACGCACCGCGCTCAAACCAATGCGCGACAAAACCTGAAATGCCTGACACGATCATATCCGGCCCGTTGACGGCCACCACCACACCTTCACCGTAATAGCGCGGATCAACCGGATTCATCGCGCAGCGCCGGTCTGCAAATTCCGCATCACAACAGCGTTTGGCACGGCGCCCGAAAACACGGTCAAGCAAGGACGACACGCTTTTCAGTTCCGCCACAAATCTCAAACCGCTGCGGGTAATTTTACCGATCACCGCACTGCGCAGCAAAACTGCCTGCTCAGGCTGAACCCAGTTTACCAGATAGGTCTCGACTGTCGCGCCGTCATAAAGCCCGCGTTCGATATCCTCATCACTCAAAGCGTCGCTGGTCAGAGCCCCTTCAAGTTCCGCACTGTCATTGGCAAGCCCGAGCTGACTGCTCACCTCCGAGCCATTCATACCGCTTTGCGGAAAGCAGTTTATTCCATGCACTGATAATGTTTTGTCATGATCACAAAAGCCAAAAACCTGATTGTCTTTTCGTCTTAAAATCCATGCAAAACAATGTGTTGTCACATCGCCTTGCAAATGAGATTCAAATGCCGGATCGAGTGTCAGCATCACTTCACCTCAACGATCGGAATGGAAGGGATTTCTCCTGCTTTGAAGCTGGCAATGCTCGCGGTGAGCCTGTCTGTGTCAAAGCGTACCGGCACATCAAACAGGAAACCGGCCGTAATTTTAGCCTGTGGCGGCGGTGCATAATCCTGATGGATTTCCACTATACCAGTCAGCCAGTCCACGCTGAATGCTTTGCCATAGGCGAGTACTTCCCCCTCCACGGCAATGCGCACAGTATTAGCTACGGGTCTGGTGATTACCCGCTGATAATCTCCGTAATGTTTCACCAATTGATAATGTCGTGTGGTACCGTCACCATAGCCTAACAACTGGTCTGTTGCTTGCGGCGGCGCATCCTGCTGTGAAGAAAGATGATCAAACGGATCGCGAAACCGGAAGCTGTATAGCGAGCCACGCCGTGCCTCGAAAAAGCGCAATACATCGCGCAAATCATTCAGCGAGCGCAGCCCTGTTCCGGCATCGTAGAAACGGCGCGACATCGACCATCGCGCATTACGCTTTTCATGACCGGAATTCAGACTCACAATCTCATTGCGCCATTCCGGCCCGCCTGTGGCACCGAAAGACACCCCAAGCGGAAAGGATACATCATGGAATGAAGATAAATCCTGCATATCGCCCCTTTCACATCTGTCTGGTGCCATGACGAACAGCACGCGCCAGCATAGCGCTGACCTGTGCTTCCGAGCGGCTAAATGAGGCCGCATCCGGCGATGACATATAAAAATTGACCTGCATACTGCGCCCGCCACCACCGCCAGTCGCCACGCCAAGACTGCCGTCAGAGCCCCGTGTCAACGGCAGAATGGCCTCAGCGCCCGCCTCGCCGGCCACGCCAAAGCCACTGCCCAGCCCAAAATAAGTCGGGCTGGAAACCACCCCGCCTTTTGCAAAAGGTGTAACACCACCCAGCCCTTTAAGCCCGCCCATCACGCCGGAGAACATGGACGAAAACAGCCCCTGCAAAGGCTTCATCCCTGCATCAAGCGCCATTGATGCCATATTGCCAGCCAGCCCCCGCAGCACATCATCCAGCCCTTTGCCGGACGTAACTGCGCTTTTAAATGCACTGGTCAAACTCTGGCCGAATGAGCCTGATCGCTTTTGCAGATTATCAAGTGCGCGGTCAAAACCGCTGGTATCGGCCTCCACCGCAACCATAACTGTTTGTTGTTCTGTGCCTGTCTCAATCATATTTCACCATCAGGAAAAGCCCGCATCAGCGTAGTTAAAATATCGCGTGACGGTGCCTGCCTGCCGCCGCGCACAGATTGGTTAAGCGCCCTGATCTCGAGCATGCTTAATCGCCAGAAATCCTTTGACGACAGCCGTAACTGCCCCAACCCGAAATGCATTAGCGCATCCCAGGGGAAAGACATTGATTCAACTACGGCTTCTAATTTTTTGATTGTTCAGGGTTTTCCGGCTTTTCAGCAGCTACGCCGAACGTAACTTCCAGCAATTGCGCCACAAGCAGCGCAAAGCCGACTGCGCCACCATCAATGCGCATATCCGCCACATCATCTTCGGCCACATCATGACCTCCACCGCGCAAACCTGCAGTAACAATCCGGATCATATCCTCGGCCTTCAGCCTGCCCGTTGAAAAGCGTGCAATCAAAGCAGAGAGATCCTCGGTCTTATATGCGGCTTCGAGACCAGCCAGTGCGCCGAGTGTCAGGCACAAAACCCAATCCTTGTCATTCAATACGGCCGCAATTTCACCGCGTCTGGCATTGACCATCATGGCTGTGCTCCGAAACTGACAACACCTGCGGATTCCAGAGCGATTTCAAATGTCACCTCACCGTCATGTGCCCCGCCATATTCCAGTGCAGTGATCTGAAACGCACCGCTGATAGTGCCAAAATCCGGCACAACAATCTGCCAGTTCAGAATATCGCCGTTGAAAAATGCCGTGCGGATCAAGGCGTCCGATGTCGCATCTTTGAAAATACCGGCACCGCTGACCGAAGCGCGCTGCACACCGCTGCCTGCCAGCAACTGACGCCAACGGCCGGAAGCATCAGCATCCGTCACATCAACCGTTTCTGCGTTGAAGGCAATGCGCTTGCTACGCAAGCCTGCGCAGGTCTGAAAAGCACCACCCGCAGCTGCAATTTTCAAAAGCAGGTCTTTCCCTCTCTGAGCGCTCATTATGTTTCCTTTCCGATTTGTTCCGTCACGACGCGGTAACGCAACTGGCCGCTATAGCCGTCACGCAGTTCCTCATTACGGATCTGTGACGATTGCAGTGTCAGATTAACGAGAGAATATCCGCCGATATCCGGCCGTCGGCCGGAAACGCTGCCGCTTGCTCCAAGCGTTTCCATCAGCTCCTCCACCAGCATCATCAGTTCCAGCACCTGCCTGCGGCCAGTGGAACGAGCACGGATGTTCAGCACAATGCTGTGCTCCTCACCATTGGTGTTATCCGTATTCCACGCATAGACCTGACCTTGACCAAAACTGATATAAGGATAGGGCGCGGCAGGCGGCACATGATCGTAAATGCCCTGTCCGCGCAGCTTCTCCATCAATAAAGGCGCGGCTTGCAGCCACGCCAATATTGCCTTTTGCAAAGCCAGTGCCGCGCCGTTCATTCGCGGTGTTCCTGATCAGTTACTTTTGTCTCGCTGCTTTTCAAAAACAGGCCGTCGCGCTTTTTGGCGAGTGCTTGCTCACAGGCTTGCAAGCCAACCAGACGCAGACTGCGCAACAGAGTTTCAAATATAAAGCGTATGGAAAAATTCATCGGATTTCCTCTCTAACTGAGCAGATGAGATAGCGTTGGCTTTCATCAGGATCGTGAAGCCCCAAAACCGTGAAAACCCGTCCCCCGCGCGTAAGACGCATGGGGCTGGAAATATCGCTGCGATAGCGAATGGTAATAAGATGCGTGACATGAGGAATGTGCTGACCGGCAAAAACCTGACTGCCGCTTTGCTTTGGTTCAATGCGCCCCCAGAGCGTGGCGATCTCCGTCCATTGCTCCAGATACCCGCCGGTATCATTAAACACAGGTTGGTTTTCCTGCAGGCTTAGCAAGCTTCTGAATTGTCCCGCATCGATAAATTGCAGGTTCATAAGCGCCCCCGCCGCAACCAGGGGTAGAGCAGTTGCACAACTGTTTCCGGCAAAGTACCTTCAATGCCCTGCACATCAGAAATGTTGCGGTTGTCATAAAGATGTGCAGCCAGCACCAGACAGGCATGACGCAGAGGTTCCGGCAGCTTTTCCGGATCATCACTCAAGCCTGCTGTCAGCTCAATCACCAGCCCACGGGCAATGGTAATATGTTGCGGACGAGACAGATAAAGCCGCTGCGGACGGCTATCCGTATCTAGCCGCCAATCATCTGAGCCAAACAGTACCGCAGTACCGTCAACACCAAAACCCTGCACTTTATCAATGGAAATGACCGGCGTTTTATAAAGGGCGACACGTCCCGATTGCGGCCAGTTATCAAGCTGTAAGTGCCAGCTTTGCGGCAGCATCACCAGATTGCAATACTGCTCTATGGTTTCACGCGCCACGCGGATGAGCCGCCCCAGCAGATCCTCTTCCTGATCTGCCGGCAGGCGTAAAAAATCGCGCAACATCACTGTCGTCACCGGCTCTTCAACCGGCGGCGCTATAAGTCGGAGAACCATGCTATCTCCCCTAATTTATATGAAAATCAATGAGATAAAATCATTCTTTGTCAGAATGATTCATTCAGCCTGCCACAGACCGGACAGCCAGAATAAAAAGCGACTAAACGGAGAATTTCAGCAGTTTGATCGCATCAAAATCCTGTACACCACCGCCCACGCGTTTCGTAGTATAGAACAGAACATAAGGCTTGGCAGAATACGGGTCGCGCAATATGCGGATGCCGATACGATCCACAATCAGATAGCCACGGGCAAAATCACCGAAAGCAACCGGTGTGCTGTCAGTCGCAATATCCGGCATGTCCTCAGCCTCAACCAGACCAAAGCCCATAAAGGATGCTTTCTGACCGAGCGATGCCGGTGGCTGCCAGAGATAGTTTCCGTTACTGTCTTTCAGCTTGCGCAGTGCTGATTGCGTTTTACGGTTCATCATCCAGTGAGCATTCTGGCGGTAACCGGATTTGAGCGCATAGACCAGATCAATCAACAGATCAGACGGGTTGCTGGCAGGCAGCGCGCCCGCCACGCCGGTCTTCAGGCAGCCCAGCTTACCCCAGGCCCAGCTTGCTTCATTCACCGTGTCATAGGCCAGAAAACCGTGCGGTTTATTCACGCCATCGCCCTTGATAAAGGCAGCACTTTCCTGCTCAGCAAAGGCACTTTCAACCTCGGCGGCAATCCACTGCTCCACATCCACCGCAGCATCATCCAGCAGGCTGGCTGTCGCCGCAGGCATGGCATAAATTTCCATAGTCGGAAATTGCAGCTCTGCCAGTTTGGCGGTGGTGGTTTGCGGGCGGGCGCCCTCCTCACCGACCCAGCCCGTTCCCGGACCGCTGATGGAAAACGGCTTCTTTAAAACAGCACCGGAGACCTGACGCACTGTTGCCAGCCCGCGTACCGGTGACAAAGCTGCAAGCCGTGTACCAATTGCAGTTTCAAGCTCGGCGGGTACGAGATAGCCACCATCCGGCCCTGCACCATAAGAATGCGCTTTCTGCTCAAGCCCCCGCAAAGACTGCTCGTCACCACGGCGCGCATAACGGTCAAAAGCCTGTTTATGCTCCTGCGCAACAACGCCGGATAGCAGGTGGTTTTCCCCGCCCAGCGAAGGGCGTGCCTGTTTGAGCATATATTGGTCAAGGGCAGCCTTCTGCTCGTCCATTGCGCGGTTGAGGCGCTCGACCTTTTCAACCGTGAGAACATCGGTGCCAACATGCTTTTCAATCTGGGTCAGGCGCTCATCATTGGCTTCTTTAAAACCTTCAAAGGCCTGCATAAACTCGCCGAAAGCCTGTCCCACTTCCTGCTGGCTGTTCAGCGCTTTGATCTCCAGCGGCTGCGTGTTTCCCGCAGTTTTCATATGTTTGGTTGTCATTTCCTGTCCCTTCGGGCTTGGTTTAAAAAGACGGTACAAACCGACCGGACGGAGATTTCAGAAAGAGGCTCTGGTTCTCAAGCAGGCCGCAGCCCGCCGGATAATATGTGCGGATATCACTGCATCCTGATTTTTATGCTGAACGGCGGTGACCCGCGCCTGCGGCAGCATCGGAAATGTCACCAGTGACACTTCCCATAAATCCGCCTCCAGAATATGCCTTTTGCCTGTTGCTGCAGATTTTTTGCTGCGCAGGGCGCGAAAGCCGATAGACAAGCCGTCAAGTGCGCCGCTCTCTATCAACCGCCACGCCTCCTCAGCCCGTGCCACGCCACAGGCCAGTTGCCCCTCAACATATAGCCCATGCTGATCTTCAGTGATCTTGGTCCAGATACCGATGGGGTTATCCGCCTGATGCTGCCAGAGCATGCGCACAGTGCTGCCGCGCCGTAATGAGGCGGCAAAGGCTCCGCGCTCAACAATATCCCCGCCAAGATCGGCAAGCGAAAACAGGCTGGCATAACCGCTGAAGGTGAGTGCCTGCACATCACTGTTCACAACGCTCAAACGACCGCTTTTAATGTTCATCGCTCTCATTCCTTTGCGGAAGTACGGGCCTTTGCGGAAATACGGGCCGTTGCGGGGGTACGAGGCTGTCCTGATTTTTCATCTTATCGGTAAAGCGTTTGAAAAATCCGAGCGCCGTCCATGCGGCAAAGCTTGCAGCGGCAGAGCCCATCAGCATCAGTTCCGCCTGTCCGAGGCTGCCGTTCAAAGTCAGGTGCTCAGCAATTTTAACACCTGCTGCGCCGCCAAAAATCATACCGCAGATAAGTCCGACGACAAACCGGATTGCCGCCTCGCGCCGCCCTTTGGGCAACATATAAACCAGTGAAACGGCAGAGCCGCTCACAGCACCGGATATTTTGGCGAGCCATATCCATTGCTCTTCCGTTAATGCACCCGATTGGCCAAACAAGTTCATGTGTTTCATCCCTCTTGTTCAAGAGAATAGCCAACTGCCTGTCGTTTCTCAGCATCACTCAAAAAATCTGCCGCACCAATACGCCGCCACAATGCCTCGCGCTCTTCGGAAAGTCCGTCGATGCGGTCATAATCATGCACAAGCCGCAGCCCATGACCATAGAGCGGACACAGCCAGTTGCTCAGCGCCTGTGCTGTGCGCGTGAGCAGCGGTAAAATGGTCAGCCGGTAAAACGCGCGGTTTGCCTCGGCATAATTGGCGTAGGTATTATCCCCGGGAATGCCAAGCAACATGGAAGGCACACCAAAAGCCAGTGCAATCTCGCGGCTCGCTACATGTTTGGCCTCGATAAAATCCATATCTTTGGGAGAAAGGCCCATCGCTTTCCAGTCCAGCCCGCCTTCAAGCAACATCGGCCTGCCCGCAGCGCCTGCACCGGTATAGCCCTCTTCCAGCTCAACCTTCAGCCGGTCAAACTGTTCTTCACTTAAATTACCACCGTCTTTCGGCGCATAGACCAGCGCACCGGAAGGTCGGGCTGAATTATCCAGCAGTGCCTTGTTCCAAGCGCCCGTGGCATTGTGAATGTCCAGCGCCATCAGCGCCGCCTCAAGCGGCGGAAAACCATAATGATCATCGAGAGGATGAAACAGGCGCAAATGCAGCGCCCTCCCCGACAGGGCTGGTCCGGCAGTCAAACTGATATGGCGGGTTGCACTGCCATTGCGATAGATCAGTGAATGCGGCCAGCCATTGCCATCACTCTCAACGCTTACGCGTTCAGGGCGCAGAAGATGTAATTCCCGCGCCTGCCCCTCATGATCCAGCCGTTCAATATAGGCGTTACCGGAGAGCAATAAATGACCGTAAAGCTGCTCGAAAAAACCAGCTCCGCAAGCCCCCTCATACGGGTTTTTCAGGAGATCCAGCAGCGGGTGCTCTGCAAGCTCGGTCTCACCCTGATACAGCAGCAACGGCACATTAGCGGCAGCATCGGTGATCATTTTCACACAACGATGCACCACCGGATTGCGCATAAATCCTTGCTGCGACAGAGCGGTATAATGGCGTGTTGTCCAACGCGCCTGCGTTTCCATATGCAAAGCCACAAAGCCTTGCTGCATTTTCGCAGAAGGCGGCAATACAGCTTTTTGTTCCTGAGTTATGGCAGCACTTCGCCGCCACGGCCATGTCCAAGCCATGTTCACCTCATTCAGTTTAATCGGAAAATTTAACGAGCACCGGTTTCTTATCCGGCCGCAATATCGTGCGAAGGCGCTTCACACCTTTGCCGGAAAGGCTCTAATCCTCGGCTTATGCGTTTCCTGCAACAAAAGCGCATGCAACGCCCAGACCAGTGCATCCATCCGGTCCGGAGAGCGCCCCGATGAAAGCCCGCTCACGGCAAAATCACACATTTCATCTTCCAGAGCAGAAAACCGGCCGGCATGGCGAATGCGCTTTTGCTCATAGAGTGCAGCCACAGGTTCAGCCCGCAAAAACTTGCCCCGTTGCGCCCGCACCGCTTTAACCGGTACGTCTGAATCCTGCCCGTGGATGACAGCTGTCACCATATCGCCGCCCTGATTTACCTCTGCCACCACCTGATCGGCATCATAGCGATGATAAAGCCGTACCACCTGTGCCGCCCATTGGTGTGGTTTGGCCGCTTGCATACTGGCATCTTCCAGCACCCAACCGCCGCCTCCAGCATCAAGCCCTGCCACGATGATCCCGCATGCATCCGAGTTCCTGGTTGATGTGGCAGGCGGGTCAACCGCAATGACAATGCGCTGCAACTCCGGCACTGCCGGATCATACAACATCTCCAGTTGCTCACGCGACCAGAGCGCATCCTCACGATCTGCAATCAGCACACCGTCCAGTTCCTGCCGCCCCAATGCCGTTCCTGCATAACGCTGCTGCATAGCCTGCAAAAATGCGGGTGCCAGATGCGCCGCATTCTCATCGGTGCGCATATGGGTCATTACCGTTGCCGGATCATCCATCACAGCGCGCAGCAATGGCTGCATTTTAGGTGTGGTGGTTATCACCTGCCGCGGATAGTCTCCCAAACGCAGACCAAATTGCAGCATATCCCATGTCTGCTGCGGGTTTTTCCATTTCGCAAGCTCATCACACCATGCGGCGGAAAATTGCGGGCCGCGCAAACTATCCGGATCTTCTGATGAATAGAACGAGGCCACCGCCCCGCTTTCCCAGACCAGTCTGCGGCGTGTTGTTTCAAGTCGCGGGCGCTGTAAACGGGAAACAGACAGTATGCCCGACGGCCCCTCAACCATCACCTCACGCACATCAGCCAGCGTCTCTCCTACCAGTGCAATCGAACCACATGATTTATCGCTGAAAGGTGCCAGCCCCTGCGCCATACCGCTGATCCACTCAGCGCCAGCACGGGTTTTTCCAGAACCACGACCACCCATAATCAGCCAGTTACGCCAGTCTTTATTCTGAAAGGGTGGCAATTGTGCCAGCCGCCCCTGAAACAGCCATTCTCTGCTTGTTGCGATCATAACCTCGTGTGCAACACCGGCATCCGCCAGATATTGTTGTAACGAGGCTTCAGTTGTGATGGCTGAGTTCTGCAATTCTGGCGCTGATGAGGCTAAGAGCTTCACGCACATCCTCCGGCTTCACACCGCCATTATGATTTTGGTTTTCACTCTTATCGCTAAGTGCTTCCACCCGCGTTTCTCTGGAAAGCTCGCTGATGCTTTTCACCGCTTTAGCAAGAGCCGCCAAGGCTTCAACCGCGCTTTTTTCCGGCAGGCCTTCCGCTTTCGAAAAGTTCTGCAATTCCGCATTAATTTTAATCAGCAGATCTTCAATATCCAGAACCGGCATGGCAGAGGCTCCGGCATCCAGCCCCGCTTTTTTCAGGCGCTTTTGATAGGCCTCAGCCGTTAATCCCAGCAGGAATGCTATATCCTGCGCGGCAATCTGATAGCGGCGCTGTAAGCGATGCGCCGCCTGCAAGCGATCCGCAGAAGCGCTATGCGGCAGTTTCACGGTTTCCATAGTTCCGGCTCCGTAATCTCAGCAAAATGCACGCAGCCGGTACAATATTCAGATAACAAAAAAGCGCAGCACAGAATGCCACGCCCTATCAAAACAACACTTATATGTCTCAGCCACACTTCTCTGACTGTATCTGAAAGCTACTTCAGAACCGTCACGCCGTCAAGGATAAAATTCCTATTTTCTTGCTTTTGGAACCAGTTTCGTCACATTCAATTTCAGCGAAACATTTATCATTCTGAAATAATTCGTTTATCCATTAAGCATAATTTTAAACCCTTCATTGTCACTTCTGCTTTATTGGCCATTCACAAGGATGTGGTAGAATGGGACAATACTGACCCTATCTGAATGAGCGAAACGGGTTATTTTCCGGCTATGAGCAAACAGGCTGACAACGATACCCAGAAAAAGAAAACGCGCCGCCTGACCCGCAGCCCGTTTCTGATGTCTGTTGATGCCTGGCTGGACAGCAGCCTTTATAATCTGCGCTCACGCCTTGCCGGTTTCTGGGAAGGCGCAACAATATTTTCCCGCAAGTTTCGCGTACGCGGCTGGAAACGTCTGTTTGTTGAAATAGCAGATGAAGGCTTTACCCTCGGCGTATTGGGCAGTGTGCTTCTGCTCGCCTTAGCCATGCCTGCTTTTGAAGAAACCAAGAAAGACTGGCGGGCACAGGATGACTATGCCGTCACATTTCTTGACCGCTACGGCAATGAGATCGGTCAGCGCGGTATCATGCACCGCGATGCGGTGCCGATTGCCGAGCTGCCGGATCATGTGATTAAAGCTGTGCTTGCCACCGAAGATCGCCGTTTCTTTGAACATATAGGCATTGATTTCTGGGGTCTGAGCCGTGCACTGACGCAGAATATGCGTGCTAACGGTGTTGTTCAGGGCGGCTCTACCTTGTCGCAGCAGCTGGCGAAAAATCTGTTTCTGTCGAATGAAAGAACGCTGAAGCGCAAAATTAATGAAGCATTCCTCGCCTTGTGGCTGGAAGCCAATTTAAGCAAAACTGAAATCCTACAGCTTTATCTGGATCGTGCTTATATGGGCGGCGGTACATTCGGTATTGCGGCAGCGTCCGAGTTTTATTTCGGCAAAAATGTCAAAGATGTCTCTCTGGCAGAGGCCGCTATGCTTGCAGGCCTGTTCAAGGCACCGGCCAAATATGCCCCGCATGTCAACCTGCCCGCGGCCCGTGCACGCGCCAATGTTGTATTGTCCAATCTGGCAGATGCAGGCTTTATGAGCGAAGGCCAACTGGCTTTTGCCAGACGTAATCCAGCCAGTGTTGTTGACCGTGCCAAGGGCGATAATCCGGATTATTTTCTCGACTGGGCATTTGATGAAGTCAAGAAAATCACCCGTACCATCCCGCAGCATAATCTGATTGTGCGCACCACGCTTGACCGCAACCTGCAAAAAGCTGCGGAAGAAGCGATTGAGTTTCATCTGCGCCAATATGGTGCCGAATATAAAGTGACGGAGGCAGCAACGGTTGTCATCGCAGATGACGGTTCGGTCAGAGCGATTGTCGGCGGGCGTGATTATGGTGAAAGCCAGTTCAACCGTGCCACCAAGGCATTGCGGCAGGCAGGCTCATCATTCAAGCCCTATGTCTATGCTGTTGCTATGGAAAAGGGGCTGACGCCAAACACGGTTATCTCCGATGCGCCGATAGCATGGGGCAACTGGATGCCACGTAATTACGGCCGCTCCTTTGCCGGTCGCGTTGATCTGGCAACCGCACTGGTCAAATCCTACAACACGGTGCCGGTGCGCCTTGCCAAGGATTACCTGACAACCAAACCGATTGTGGCACTGACCAAGGCGATGGGCATTGAATCGGAAATATCCGATCATAAAACAATGGTGCTCGGCACATCCGGCATGACTGTTATGGATCAGGCAACCGGCTTTAGTGTTTTTGCCAATGGCGGTTTTGCAGGTATGCGTCACGGCATTGTGCAAATCTCTGATCCGGCCGGGAAAACTCTGTGGGAATTCAAACGCGATACACCTGAGCCGCATCGCGTCCTTTCCGAAAAAGCTGCCTCTGAAATGAACTCTATGCTGGTTCAGGTTCCTGAGCGTGGCACAGCACGACGTGCAGCCCTGCCGATGACACGCGTTGCCGGCAAAACCGGCACCACCCAGAGTTATCGCGATGCATGGTTTGTCGGCTATACCGGCAATTATACTGCTGCGGTCTGGTTTGGTAATGACAGCTATGCACCGATGAACAATCTGACCGGCGGGATTATACCGGCCATGACATGGCAGATGATGATGATGCAGGCGCATCAGAATATTGATCTGAAACCTATCCCGGGCATCAGCAATCCGTTTCCCAAACAGGCACCTGCAACGGATTCCAAACTTGTGGCACAAGGCAAGTCCGGCACGGATGAAAAAGCACCGGTTAGCACGCCGGATTATCCCCGTGTGCTTTCCTCGGAAACCACCCGTTTCATGCGCAGTCTGAATGAAAAGTTTCGCGCTTATGAAACACCGCAGCTGATACGCACGACCATATCTTCGCTCTGATTTCAATCATGATGGAATTTAAAGTATCCGGGAAACTCATACTGACAGGCAATTTTAACCTGACATGTTTTATGGTTCACCCATGACCTGTTTAAGAACCATATTGCTGGCCGGCTTAACCTGTCTGATTGTGCTTACAGGCGGAACAGTCAGTGCGCTTTATGCTTTGAACAATTTTGATGGCTTTAATCAGCTGACAATCGGCCAGTGGCATGCCTCCCCGTCTTATGGCAGCGCAGAGGCCGACCCTTATGCCCGTGCACAGCGCAGCCGTGCTGCATTGTTGCCGCTCGGCAGCGCTGAAGGTCAGCGTTTTGTCCTCAGACATGATGCAACGGGGACAAAGCTTGATCCGCGCTGCGATTATATCCTGCAAGGCAAGGCGCCCGCCTCCCGATTCTGGACATTATACGGCAGTGACTTGCAGGATCGCCCGCTTGCCCCAAAAGACGGACTGCCGCAGGAACTGCATAGCCAGATGATCTGGTATCAAAATGATTCCGGCTTCCTCATCAATGTCTCCGCTTCCGCCCAGCCCGCTAACTGGCTGGCCATCAATGCAGCCGGCCCCTATCAGCTGGTTATGACCCTGTATGATACAGATCTGGGAACCTCTATCGGCTTTGAAAACCCGCAAATGCCGGAAGTGCATTTTATTAAAGGCAGCTGCAAAGGAGGCAGGCAATGAGACACTCCTTTTTGCAGCTCCTTTATGCGCTGCTTCTTGGCCTCGTCGGCGCAGCAATCGTGCATATTGCGATTATTCTGCTCGTACCGGGTTATGCCTCTGAAACATTATGGAAGCGTGTGGAAGAGCTGGGACCGGCAGGCGCGTTTCACAAGCTGGAAGGTGCCGATTGGGCAAAGCGTAACGATCCGCTGATGCGCAGTGCGGTCTGCCGTTTTGACCTGACTGACGGCCCTGTTCATATCAGTGCAATCGGCAAAGTGCCGTTCTGGTCGCTGGCGATCTATAATCATCAGGGCGATATTACATTCAGCCTGAATGATCAGGTATCTCCGGCAACTGATTTGCTGATCGTATCGCCCTTACAGAAAATCCTTCTTGAGCAGACAATTCCGCAGCAGCTGGAACAATCTGTCCTTATCAATCAGGCCATCAATGAAGGTATGGCCGTGCTGCGCGTTTTTGAACCGGATGCGACATGGCGTGATGAGGTTGCTGAATTTATGAAATCAGCTGAATGCATGAATGTTTCAATAGAAAATTAGAGCCTTTGCAACAAAGCAGGAAGCAGCTCTGCCTTGTTAATAAAGGCATTAATATTTCACTTATAAGCTTTAAAAATCGGCTTATCCGGCCGATGGTTAATTGATTGCTAAGTGTTCTCCCTTAAATTGAAACAAGTTCGCCCTGTGCAGATAAAGGGCGCTGTTGTTTTGTTGTCTGTGTTGTGTAGGCGTAAGGGGTAAATACGCGTGACCACTGATCAGTTCCGCGCTTTGGAAAACCTATCCGGAAGTGGTCATTCCGTTCACCACAAGACCGATGATTTGCTTGCCGCCGCAGTAGCAGGTTTTACATCGCTCACGCGCCCCGGACGATACGAAAGTCAGCAGTTTGAAGATCTGGCACTGCCGCTTCTTGAAACAGCAACGCCACGTGCACGCAGACAAGTCTCCGCCATTCTCGCCCAGCATGATGTTGCCCCGCGCAGGCTGGTTCTGGCGCTCGCCAATGATAATATTGAAGTTGCAGCACCGCTCCTGCTGCGCTCCCCTGTTCTGACAACGTCGGACCTCACCGAGATTACCGGCAAACACGGCCTTTCCCATGCGCGTATCATTGCACGCCGCCAGCCGGTTGATCCGTTGCTGGTGCCTATGCTTGAAAGCTTTGAAGATGCGGTTATCAGCCAATCGTTGATTGCCGAGCCAATTCTTGCCGCACCGCAGGCAATTGAAGACGCTAACGAACCAGACATCCAAAACATGCATTACGCATCATCTGCGCCCGTGCATAAGCCGGTTCCCGTCAAAGAAGTGCGCAACGCTCCTCATCAGACGCAAACACTCAAAGCACATGATCTCAGCACATTGCAGATCACGTCGCATTTGCGTCCGGCTCTGGCAGAATATCTGATTGATATGGCACTGCTGATTGACAACAACATGTTCCGCACCGCTCTGGCTGATGCGCTTGATGTCACTTATGCCCGCGCCAGTACAATTATCGGCACATGGCCTAATTCTCAGCTGCCACTGGCACTCAAAGCCATCGGCCTCACTGCGCAGGATACATATCTGATCCTGACAGCTGTGCTCGGCACCATTCATGGTGAGCGTGAACAATTGCGCGAGTTCGTTCATATCTACCGCTCAATCAGCACAGAACAGGCTTCCGCTGCCGTACGCCGCTGGAAGGCCGATGATATGAATGAAAAACTGCGCGACAAACTGCGTAATCTGGCAGAGAACGCCGGCGAGAACTTCACCAATGCCGCCAATAACGACAGCGGCGCACTGCACAAACAAGCACAATAAAAATCTAGTTGGAAAAATCTGGTCAGAAAAATCCGGCCGGTTATATCTGGCCGGTTAGCAATTCACCGGCATCAGGATAATCCTCTATCTCCACGAGCCAGAGATCCGGATCAAAGCGCAATTCTTTTTCCAGCTGCTCATTGATAAGCTGCTCATCTTCGCTTTGCTTATACAGAATGAAGCGGCGCTCATCCGCCCGCTCCGGATCATATTCACTCTGCGGCGCAGGCATATACAGATCAAACTGCCCGTCGCGATTGCGGATTTTGATAAAAATTGCACCGGCTTCCGTAGCGCCGCGTCTGACGAGATAGGCAAAGCCGTCAGCTGTCCGGATACGGCGCATCAATGCGGAAACCCAAAACTCGCTAGTCAAACGCATGAGCGGGAATACCTGTTACTCAAGCACACAATCAACTGATCAGGCCGATTTCGCGCATTTTACCGATCAGCTCAGAATCGGGCTTACCACTGACATTGAGACGGAACAGCTTCTGAAACTCGCGGATTGCATCTTCCGTTGATTTACCCGGAACACCGTCCACAACAACCATATCATTGCCAAAGGCTTTCAGTCCGGCCTGAATGCGCACCAGTTCTTCAGCGCTGACATTTGGCCCCGCCCGTCCTGATGCCGGTTGTGCAGCAGCCGTTTTATCTTCTGTTCTGACCATTATAGGCGCAGGTCTTTTTTCAGCCACAGGCACAGATCGCGCAGAACTGCTTTCAGGTTTCATCTCCGGCTTGCTTTCAGGCACAGCAACAGCAATGGCTTCAGCAATTGTCAGGCTTTTCTCGGCGGGCTTTGCCTCGGCAGTCAGTGACGGCTGCAACTTTGCCTGCACACTCTGCCACTGCTCAAGCGCATTACGGGTCTGCGGGCCGGTCAGCCCGTCCACAGCCCCGCTATAGAAGCCAAGCTGCTTCAGATTATATTGCAGGATCGCAACCTGCTTGTCGCCATTCAGCGCCAAAGCCGGAAGATCACCGCCATCAACAGTGGTGTCGGGCAATGTTGCAACTGTTTGCTGCGGCGTATGATTGCCGCTTTGTGTATTGACAGCTTCACGCACAGGCGCGGTTTGCGACGACTGGACAACCGCACTGCCTGTCAGCCTGCGTTGCGCCTCATCATCTTTAACAACAGCACGGAAAACCTGCTCTGGACGGGTTTTAAAAAACACACCATCATGCGCCTGCGGCTGATACCAGATTGCATTGCTGGCAACAAAACCCAGTGTTACGAGAAAAGCGGTTGAACCGCCTGCTACCACCGGATTGCGCGCAACAATATCTCCGGCCGCCAGCGCCATGCGTGACACGCCGGTCAGGCATGCATCAAAAAATCGTCTGCCAAAGCTACGCCGTTTTGCGTTTTTGCGCATGGAAGTCCCCTTGCGTTTCGTACCGCTGCGGCTCTGTCTTTCCGTCATAACTACTTTCTGCCCGACCCTTTTCTACCAAACTATCTTCTGTCTGGTCGGCCTGAATATTGATAATTGCTGTTTTTACCTGTTCAAGAGCGCTGCGAACATCGGTTGAAGAACGCCCCGCCTGCATTATAGAGGCTGATGATGCAGAATTTGCGGCCTGCATTGCAACAGGTCCGGCGTTATCCACAACCTGATGCTGCATTTGGGGCAGTCTTACAGAAACTGTTGTACCCTGCCCTTTACGGCTGCGGATATCCATCTCGCCCTGATGCAGGCTCACCAGTCCTTTGACCAGATAAAGACCAAGGCCTGAACCCTCCTGCATACGGGTCTGTGCATTATCAATCTGCGTGAAAGGCTGGCACAGGCGCTCAATCTCATGAGCATCCAGACCGACGCCGGTATCAGAAACAGAGATAACCAGATTCTGCACCGCGCCCGCATAGCCGAGCGTTGTCCCTTCAGGCATAACATCAATCGTTACACAGCCGCCACGATCTGTAAATTTGATCGCGTTGGACACCAGATTAATCAGAATTTGCCGGATTGCACGGCGATCACCGATCATATCCGTAACCGCAGGATGAATACGGTCGCACAGAATAACGCCTTTTTTCTCAGCCAGCGGCATGAGCATGGCATTACACATTGTTATGCTGTCACGCACACAGAAGCGCTCTTGCACAACCGGATACTGACCGGACTCCAGCCGAGAAGCTTCAAGAATACCATTAACAACCTCCAGCAAATGATTGCCGGACTTGCGGATCAGATCAATATATTCGCGCTGTTTATCGCTCTGCAACGGCCCTGCCACATCATGCAGCAGCAGATCTGAAAAGCCGATAATTGAGTTCAGCGGTGTGCGCAGTTCATGGCTGACAGTGCCGAGCAAACGTCCGCGTGAGGTTTCAAGATTTTCAATGGTCGCGCTCTGGCGGCTAAACTTTTGCTGTACTTCCTCAGCCTGCGCCAGATTGCGCGCAACAATCAGGAAGCCTTCTGCATCAACAGCGCTTTTAATCTGGCCTTCAATTTCAAAAGCGCTGAAATAAACTTTTGCCTGCCCGTTTTTATCTGCCACGCGGCTATCCACACAACGCAGACGGATTTCCGTTTTACCACTGAGCTTCATCAAAGAATTTTTATTCTTGAGACCATTCAGAAAGGCAAGATACTGCACGCGATCAGCCACATGCACACGATCGAGCAGCAATGTGCCATTGAGCACAGCGCGATCTACGCCAAACTGTTCAACGCAGCGTTCTGACAGAGAACGGATTTGTCCTTCACTATCCAGACGAATAACCAAAGCATCCAGCGCCGCTTCCAGATCGCTGTCAGCGCTATCAGATGCGCCAGAATTTTGTTGTTTGGCAGCGGCAGGCAGCGACATACGCAAGACGCGCAGCAAAACAGTCCCGACATAGGTAAACAGGAATGTCGTTGAAACAGCGGCAGGCAGTGCCACTTGTGTGTTGATACCTTTTGTCAGCGAAACCGTAATCAGCACCATTGAAATGGCCACTCCGGCAAAGACTGCCGCACGGTGGCGGGCGACAAGCCATATCTCCAGAGGCAGTGCCAGAACCATCGCCCAAACCAGACCATTATCCGCACCGGCAAATAATGCTGTAAAGGCCAGAACCGCACTATAGAATGAGAGGGCTACAATACCGGTCAGGCTGTTACGGATATGAGAGGCCTGCGCCGCGAGCAACAGCACCGATATTCCGGCAAAAGACAATCCTGTGAACAGCATACCATGAAGGGATGCTGCCGGCAGAATGCTGTAGAACGCCATTGCAAGGAACAAAGGAAACAGCAGCAATGCAGAACGCAGATCAGATGCAGAGAAATGCTCAGCTGAACATGTTTTATCGGCGCTACTGTCCTGCGCAAACAGGGCATGATTCACAACGGTATGCTGTATACCGTTTTTAATCATATTCATTGTTCTCGCATAAATGCCGTACACGCAGCGTACTCACTCTGACACAATCTCATTTTAAACTGTCACATTCTGAAACAGAACGAACAGTCACCTGACACCGACAGAATGGACGCCCAGACTTTAAGGAATAGATAAAACGGCGGTGAAGGATGCCCGTGAAAGTCGTTTTTCAGCGAAAAGCAGGCAGCTTTTTCCTCTATGGTAAACGGAATATTTCCAGCTGAGGCACACGGCAAGACAATCTTAAAAGTATTTTATCAGAATCTTCAGAAATATGTCTCATGCTTTCAATAACGCGCCGCAAGGTTTTAAATCTTGCGCGAGCAGCATGAAAAATCCGGCGATAAATATATGAATAATTTGACCTTTATATATTTTTCACGATCGGCGGCCGGACAGAACAGCGCAAATGAGCAGGAAAACAGACCATGAGATTTCTGCTAAAATGCATTTTCTGGCTGGGCGGTGTGTTTCTGCTGATGCCGGGGATAATCGGAAAACAGACTGACACGGCTCCACCAGCCGCGCAGCAGCAAGCTGTAAAACATACGCCCGCCAATCCGCAAACGGGCAACACCTCCCCGTCACCTGATCCGGTAGAGCAATGGTTGCAGGCTGGCAAAACCTTGCAGGAGATCAGCACATTCTGTGAGCGTAACCCTGCACTTTGCATTGCAGGAAAAGCCACTGCCGCCAAAGCCGGAGAGCAGGCTTTAGTTCGCGCCAAAGGGGCTTTTGATGCGATGACTGGTTCGGCAGATGTGAAACCGGAAAACCCTGCGCAGACAGAGCCTTTGGCTGTGAAAATTCCTGTTCCGCTACCGCGTCCCAGATAGGTTCAGCAACATCGCGCTACAGCAAACTTTCCAATTGATATAAAAATGGTCTATAAGCCGCACCAAGTGTTTATTTACCAGCATGCCGGTATCGAAAAAGGCTCCCACTTTTCCGCGGCATGCCCCAGTTAATGCGGAGAGACCTATGACAAATTCAAAGATCAGCACAATTGCGTCGGACTTTGAGTTTCTTGACGACTGGGAAGACCGCTACCGCTATGTGATTGAGTTGGGGCGTGATCTCCAACCATATCCTGAAGAGGCTCGTGACGCGGATCATAAAGTTCCGGGTTGCGTCAGTCAGGTCTGGCTGAAAACGCTGAAGGGTCAGGGCGACGATCCGGTCATAGAGTTTTTAGGCGATTCCGATGCCCATATTGTCCGTGGTCTGGTTGCGATTTTGCTCGCGCTTTATTCCGGCGAAACCGCATCTTCCATCTTGAAGATTGACGCGGAAGCCGTGCTTAAAAGCCTTGGTCTGGATGAACATCTCACACCGCAACGCTCCAACGGCTTGCGTTCGATGGTTCAGCGTGTGCGCCATGATGCACAGGCTGCGCTAAAAAACGCAGCCTGATATTCAGTCATTTTCGCGTTTAACACGGATATCTGACAGCTAAATCAGAGGGGTGGCCGGTAATCCGGTGCGCCCCAATAAAGCCGATTGGGCGCACTATCCTTATCAGGTTTGCGCCCTCCCGTATAATGTCGGTGTAAGATACTAAGCGCTGCTTTAAGCAGCATTTTGGCAGAGCGTGCAGGCCATGATCTTTCACGCTCCACCAATTCCAAGCCTTTGAGAAAACAACATATATCCAAAAGCACGCCGGATAATTCCGGCCCGACAGCCTTCAGCGCCTTCTCAACCCTGTCACGGCAATCCAGAGCGTGGTCACTCAGCTCAGCCGCCGCTCCGCGCTCTCCCCGAAAACGCTTTGCTACATTGGCTTCCCAATTGGCTGTAATACGGGGCAACATATTACCGCGCGTAAAATCTGCTCTTAACCGCTCCCCCGCCTGAAATTCCTCATCAGTCAAAAAACGCCGACCCGTCTGTTTGTTGATGCGATAAAGCATGGCGAGCGACGATTCAGCACTATTGACCATAACAAGTTGAGGTTGCGTATCCTCGCTGGCAGGTCTCTGTTCGATATTGTGCAAGGGCTGCTCAGGTACATCCGTATTCTTAAGAGCCTGCAACAATTGTCGCCCGCTGGCACTGATCTTCACCTTGCCCGCCTCCGGCAGAATATATCCGGCACGGAGCAGCTTCGGCATAATTTGTCCGTCCACCGCAATTGTGCCGCCTGCTTCACTGGTCAGAAAGATATGATCGTTCTCTGAATCACTTTCCGGACTGGCAGGTGCTTTGATTAAAAACTTCAGAAGATGCAGAACCGGACGCCTGTCCGTCAGGGACAATATATTTTCAGTTCTGATCATTGCTCTGCACTCCCCCCGCAAGGATAAAGCGCTCGGATGAAATATTCAAAAGAGCTGACACTGCGATCAAATTTTTCATTCTCCCGCATATCTTCAATCAGATGGCAGGCATGTTTAACCGTAGTTCGCTCACGACAAAATGCATAAGCAACCTCAGCCATAGACAGTCCAAACATAGTGTGGGCGATATACATGCCAAATTGCCGGATTCTCGCGACATGGCTGTTACCACGCTGCCCACTGCGCAATTCCTGCAAAGACACATGAAAGAATACAGACAGCAAAGCCATTAGTGCGCTGCATATATTCCATGCACGCAGCTGACGCTCCCTGCTGCTTAACTTGCGCATCGAGCTCTTGCTCTGATGCATCAACTCCGCAAGATACAGTACATCATTCGTCATTCGTTTTTTTCTGACAGAGTCTTTGGTGTTATTCGCCCCTTGCCTGTCAGCCATAAAAAACGGGCGCGATGACGCCGGCAAATTATGTAAACTTATGAGCGCTTCTGTGTGACCAGATAAAAAATCAGGAAAATTATTCAACATACGTCCTCCGCAGACGTCATATTGATAATATAAAATTATTATACGGGGATAAACTTCACCGTAAAAAGGATAAATATAAAATTTACTTCAAACAAACAATATTAATATAGATAAAATTAATAGCTTTAAAACATTCATTACAAACATTTTATCAAAAAATCAAACATATCTACAAAATAAACATTTAAACTAAAAAACAAACATATCAATATCATAAAACTCTACTTATCCCCCCGCAATCGTTACAACAATATAATCCCCCGTTGAGTAACGAAGGGGGACATTCATGTCAGAGGCACTCAAGCAGGAAAAACAGGATTTTCTGGAAAAACGTAAAGAAGATACACTTCAAGCAACACAGTCCGTTGCGCTTCAATTGAGTTGCGGAATTGATTTACAACAGATTTTAAATGCCCCTCTTGAACAGAAAACACGTATAGCGGACAAATTAAACCGCCTGCTCAAAAGAGAAAGATTAAAAGGCCTCAACAAGCACTGGAGCTATGACATCAACCGTCATATCGCGCTGAAACAAGTGCAAAACCGTTTAATAAAATTAATAAAAGAACAGACGATCTCAACAGAACTGAAAGTGCTTAATGCACCCGCCTGAGCACCGCGCTCACTATATTTTTGAGTGATTAAGGTGTCAGCGCCCATCCTTAACGGATTAAATATCACGCTTTGACTTGCGTTTTTGAACAGAGCGTTTTGTGCCCAGCTCACAACTTCTTCTATGCATGTTCCGCAATATAAAAAGCGACGGCAGTTTAAATGCCGTCGCTTAATTTCTTTTCGTGATCTCAGATACTACAAAGTTTCCGGATCAGGCAGCTTTACGCTTACGGCCAAGACCCATTTTCTTCGCGAGCTGCGAACGGGCCGCAGCATAATTAGGAGCAACCATCGGATAGTTTGGATCGAGATCCCACTTCTCACGATATTGTTCCGGCGTCAGATTGTAATGTGTCATCAGGTGACGCTTGAGCGACTTGAACTTTTTGCCGTCTTCAAGGCAAATAATATAGTCGTCATGAACTGATTTCTTAGGGCTAATTGCTGGTTTCGGCTTTTCAACAACTGCAACAACTTCTTCACGAACACCTGAACGGGAAAATGCTGCATGAACATCAGCTATCAACGCCGGAACTTCACCAGCCCGAATGGAATTATTACTGACATAAGCGGCGACAACATCAGCTGTAAGACTGAGCAGCAGTTCGTCAGCAGAAACCACAGTCTCTGGATGTTCCATTATACTTCCTTTACCTATAAATATTGCTGATTGGATTACCCTTACGAATAAATAAGAAGTCTATCCACACGCCAATCAACCAGTTTAACCTTAGCTTGCCACCCGCGATCATCTTCTCATATCTGTAAAATTTGTAAAATGTCAATTTATTTCACATTCACATCAAGTGATATTGATATTTTGACTGAATATTAAAATTTCAACACTCAACGCACGAGAATTAATATCTATGAGTCTGGCAAAAACAGAAATCTATTTCTCTCTGCTCTTCAACTGAACGTAAATTCGATATTATTATACACTTAAACTATGTGACAATTCGTTCCGAATTATACCCTCAGCAAACAAGCTCACAAAAAAATGCGAAGTTTTGCGTATTGAAACCGTTTACAGTAAAACTCAACAAACACAGCGATATAAAACAATGTCGCGGATATTTGCTACTCTATCAAAAAGCCCTGTATTTCTATATTAAGTCATTTTTCTGACAATTCATTCAACGGAATATTTTATACCACGTTTTTTTCAAAAAATCATGCCCCTGCAAGATTATCCAATGGTGTATCAGACAAATAGCTGATCATGTTCACTTAAGGCTTATAATAATAGAAAGCTGTATATTCACCTTTTAAAAACCGCTTAATATCCCCATATATTGTAAAAATCGCTATTCAAACCTCCGGAGAAATTACTTGTCCGACAAAAACGCACCCCATCGCCCTCTGAAAGTGATTAAGTCTGACGCTGAATGGCGCGAACAGTTAACGCCAGAGCAATATAAAATCACGCGCCAGCACGGAACAGAACGGGCTTTTTCCAGCCCCGACTTTGATATCAGCAAGCTAGGCACCTATCATTGTATTTGCTGCGACCGCCTGCTTTATAATTCAGAAGATAAATTCAACTCAGGCACAGGCTGGCCGAGCTTTACCCGTCCTGCCGAGGCAGACGCTGTTAATGCTTTTGAAGATGTATCCTACGGTATGCGGCGCACGGAAATCCGTTGTGCGGATTGCGATGCCCATCTTGGCCATGTTTTTCCAGACGGCCCTGCTCCGACAGGCTTGCGCTACTGCATGAATGGTACTGCATTGTACTTTACTGCGGCCTGACGCTTCAACACACCGGCCTTTTTACTATTCGCTTATTTTGACAAGATTATACCGGAAACAGCATGAACACACATTCCTTCATCAGCCACGCCGCCCCCGTGACAGAGAAAGAGCCATTCAGCGACACACGCCACGGCATCACGCGCGATGACGCGTATCATTGGCTGCGCGCGGCAAACTGGCAGGATGTTCTGCGGGATCCGTCATTGCTCGACATCAAAATCCGTAATCATCTTGAGGCTGAAAACAACTATCAGTCGGCTCTGATGACAGACACGAAAGAGCTGCAACAGCATCTGTTCGCGGAAATGAAAGGCCGGATTAAAGAAGACGACTCCAGTGTTCCGGCCAAAGACGGCGCTTATGCCTATGGTATTTCCTATGTAACGGGCGGGCAGCATCCGCAATATTTCAGAATACCGCGCGATGGCGGCGAACGAACCATTTTGATTGATGGCGACAAAGAAGCTGCCGCCCTGTCTTATTTCAGTCTTGGCGGCTTAGATTATTCACCGGATCATCAGTCTCTCGCTTGGTCTGCGGATACCAAGGGCTCTGAATTTTACGACATTAAAATCCGCGATCTCACAACGCTGGAAGATAAGACGGACCTGCTCACAGCAACGGCTGGCGGAACGGTATGGGATGCGCAGAGTAAAGGCGTATTCTATGTGCAGATGGATGATAATCACCGCCCTGCGAAACTGTTTTACCACAGCACCGGCACAAGCCAGGATCAGGACGCACTGATCTATGAAGAGAAAGATGCCGGTTTCTTCATGAATGTTTCGGGCAGTTCTCTGCACGACTATGTATTCATCAATATTCAGGATCACGAAACATCGGAAGTCTGGCTGATACCGGCCAATGATCCGCAGGCAAAACCACAGCTCGTGGCCGCGCGCGAAACCGGTATTGAATATAATCTGAGTGAAGGCGGCGATGTCTTTTATATTCTGACCAATATTGACGGTGCTAAAGATTTCAAGATCATGTCAGCTCCGGTCAGCGCTCCGCAAAAGCAGAACTGGACAGAGGTTGTCGCTGAAAAATCCGGCACCATTATCCTTGATATAGCCGCCTATAAAAACCATCTGGTTTGGCTGGAGCGTAATAACGGTCTGCCACGCATTGTCATCCGCGAGCGTGACAGTGGTAGAGAACATGCCATTGCCTTTGACGAAGAGGCCTATTCTTTAGGTCTTCAGGGCAGCGCTGAATATGATACGGATGTCATCCGCTTTTCCTACTCATCAATGACCACGCCTAGTCAGCTCTATGATTACAACATGGCCAGCCGCGAACGCGTTCTGCTGAAAACGCAGGAAGTTCCAAGCGGCCATGTGATTGATGATTATGTGACCCGTCGTGTTCTAGCGCCAGCTCCGGACGGCCAATTGGTGCCGGTTTCCATTCTGGCGCATAAAGACACCCCGATGGATGGCTCCGCCCCTTGCTTGCTCTATGGCTACGGCGCTTATGGCAGTACGATTCCGGCAAGCTTTTCAACGTCGCGCCTGTCTCTGGTTGACCGCGGCTTCATCTATGCCATTGCCCATGTCCGCGGTGGCAAAGATAAGGGCTTTAGCTGGTATGAAAATGGTAAGCGTGAACATAAGGTCAATACATTCACAGATTTCATTGCAGCAGCCAGACATCTTGTCTCTGAAAACGTCACCAGCCATGACCGGATTATCGCGCATGGCGGTTCGGCTGGCGGCATGCTGATGGGCGCCATCGTGAATATGGCACCGGAGGCTTTCGGCGGCATTATTGCAGATGTGCCATTCGTTGACGTGCTCAACACAATGCTTGATGACAGTCTGCCGCTGACCCCGCCGGAATGGCCGGAATGGGGCAATCCGATTGCTTCTGAAACCGATTACCGCACGATTGCAGCCTATTCGCCTTACGACAATGTGGATGCGAAAAACTATCCGCCGATACTTGCGACAGCCGGTCTGACTGATCCGCGTGTCACCTATTGGGAAGCGGCAAAATGGGTTGCAAAACTGCGGGAGAAAACCACCGGCAACAATCCGGTCCTGTTTAAAATTAATATGGAAGCCGGTCATGGCGGCGTTTCCGGTCGTTTCTCGCAACTGGAAGAAATCGCCTATAATTATGCTTTCGCGCTTAAGGTTGCAGACAAGCTGTAACAGGCGCATAAAGATATGAAAGAGCAGAGCAGAAAAGCCCGACAGCTCATTTCTGCTCTGCCATGCCTTCCGAAAACAGGAAAGGATTAAGCCATGCCATTCATGTCTCTGAATTTCCTTAGCAAAAGCCGGGTACAGCTTTGCGTGTCCGCTTTAAGCATGCTGGCTCTGTCCATAGTCACAATACCGCAGGCTGATGCCGCAGTGCGCAAAGATGTCAGCGAATATGCAGGCCAGCGCTGCAATCCGCCACCACGCGGCAGTGGTGCGATTGTCGGTATTTTTCAGGGCTTTGGTGAGAGTGCATTTGTCAACAGCGATTACCCTGAAGCAATCAGCCGTTATCGCTGCTTCCAGTCAATGGAAGAATGCAAAGGCTGGCTCTATACAATGCAAAGTCTGTACAGTGCCGGCCTGCCGCGTGCAGTTAAATGTCTGAAGCGCTAAATACTCGTTTTATTGCGAAACATAGCCGTTTTTATGTGCAGGTATCGCTTTGAGATAAGCAGCGATTGCCTCACGGTCTGAGGCTTGTAATTTACTGGTATTGGCAATCACATCGGTCATTGAGCCACCCATTGAGTCAAAGTCAGGCGTAAAACCGCTTTCCAGACCATAGGCAATATCATTGGCACTCCAGTCTGAAATACCACCTTCGCCGGCAGTGATATTTGGCACAACACCACGCTTACCCTGACCATCCGTTTCCGCAGAAACGGCACCGGCCAGCCATTGCGCTGTATCTGAGCCACCCAATGCATTACGTGGCGTATGGCACTCACCGCAATGTCCCATAGCCTCAACCAGATATTGCCCGCGCTTGAGCTGCTCATCCGGATTGTTCAATGCAACCGCCTGAGAATCATTGAGATAGAGCATTTTCCACAGGCCGAGCCCGCGACGAAAATTAAACGGAAAACCCAGATCATGCGGCTTTGAAGCTTCATCTGAGGCAGGCAAGGTTTTCATGAATGCGTAAAGATCGGCCACATCCTGTAACTTCATCCGCGTATAGGATGTATAAGGAAATGACGGATAAAGATGCTCACCATTGCGACCCGTGCCTTCCAGCATGGCATCTGCGAATTCAGGCAAAGTCCAGTCTTTAAGACCGGCAGAAGAAGATGAAATATTAGGCGCAATGAATGTGCCGAAATCCGTTTTCAGCTCATGTCCGCCGGACAGAACCAGTTTTGCATCACCCGTAGCACCCGGAGCCGCATGACAAGACGCACAACCACCAGCATAAAAAACCTGCTCGCCGTTTTTGATATCCCCTGCCGCGAGCTTATCCAAAGCCCCGCGATCAACATGCACAGGCTGCGTCAGAAACCAGAAAACACCGGCTCCGGCAACAGCACATAACAGGCCTGCGGATATCAATTTACGTTTCATATCAAATTCTTATCCAAATTTACTGCGGTCAGAAAACTATTTCGGTTGAAATTCTGAATGGCCTGCACACAGACAATCATGTGCAGGCCATTGTAATTATTTTTTAATGCGATAAGCCTGATGGCAGGTACCGCAGCTTGCGCCGACATCTTTCATAGCAACGCGCAATGCATCAACATCCTGCGGCTTTGCGTCAGCAGCAGCGGCTGTTGCTGTACGGAACTTTTCAATCTCAGCTTTGAAACCGGCTTCATCTTCCCAGACTTTTGGTGCAGCAGCTGTGTCGCCGCTTTCCGAGCCTTTAGGGAACATTGTTTCAGCATCCAGTTTGACGGCATCTGCTTTCAGCTGCTCAAGAGCTGCTTGTACGGCTGTTGCTTCAAACGGCTTTTCACCCTTCATCACTGGGCCGAGCACGCCCATAGACCGGCCGGCATCTTTCATCAGCGCCTGACGATCTGTTACCGGCGAAGCCGAAGCCGCGCTGGTCAGCATGAATAAAGCAGAAATAATCGTCAAAGATTTTTTCATGAACAACGTCCTTTTAATACCCGATACCTGATCTATTATTGAACTGTGCGCATCCTCAGCACACACCCATTTTAGAATTATTATAGTAATGGTATTTAGAATATCTATAAAAACGTAAGACCATCAGATTAAATTTTTGTAACAATAAAAAAGCCTCCCGAAGGAGGCTTTTCATCAGGCTAATTATTAAGCCTTTTCGTAAAGCTCAAGCACATAATCCCAGTTGATCATGCTGTCGACGAAAGCTTCGAGATATTTCGGACGCGCATTGCGGTAGTCGATGTAATAGGAATGTTCCCATACGTCGACGCCGAGGATTGGTGACGCGCCGTGTACCAGCGGGTTTTCGCCGTTTGGTGTCTTGGAAATTTCCAGCTTGCCGTCTTTAACCGACAGCCATGCCCAGCCCGAACCGAACTGACCGGCACCGGCAGCAATGAAATCTTCACGGAACTTATCGTAACCGCCGAGATCGGATTTGATTGCAGCTTCAAGCTTAGCAGGCAGTTTGTTGCCGCCGCCGTCTTTTTTCATCCATTTCCAGAAATGGATATGGTTGTAATGCTGACCGGCATTGTTGAAAAGCGCCTGGTTTTTGCCGTAGCTTTCCTTGACGACTTCTTCAAGGCTCTTGCCTTCAAGACCCGAACCTTCCAGCAGTTTATTGCCGTTGGTTACATAGGCCTGATGATGCTTGTCATGATGAAACTCAAGGGTCTCACGGGACATGTAAGGGGTAAGCGCATCATAGTCGTAAGGCAGAGCAGGCAATTCAAAAGCCATAGTGTTTCTCCTCTTGGTGTGGGCGGCCTCAAGTTTCCGCCACCCAAATTCTTCATGCCTGTATTACATAGGCCGACACAGGCACGCGGGCAATGCAGAGAACGGCAGTTCTGCCGAAAATCACGGAAATTTTAAATTTTCATCATATCAAACGGTAACTTTCCGTCTGGCAAAGTCGCAATCAAACCAAGTGATTACATCAGACCACGCAAATTGGGACGGCAGAGGTCTGCAGGCAGAGTTACAAGATCAATTCTGAGTGTAAAGCAGGCCAACCACACAGTAATATCATAACATTTCATGTTGCAATGCAGCAACAGAGCTATAAGCATTCACGTATTCTTAAAAATTCATAAGTTCTTAGCCATATTGTGGCAATTTTTGACCCGCTTCATGCAGGGATGTTCTGCCGGAATCTCTTCGTATTTTTAAACAGCATTTCTTTCAGGCAGATCCATCTTTCCGGCCATCCGGCCAATATACCGTTTCGTCTGCTTCCGCTCCGGCAGCTGGTTAAACGGCTCTGTCGGGTTGTGCCTGCTCTTGCGCTTTAACGGCGACTGTCCGCTCAAGCGTAATATCAGGTGTCACGCTCATAGTTTTTAAAACGTTCTGAAAAGACTGGTTTAAATATGGAAAAATCCCTCTCCCGCCGCTCATTCATGTCGGCGCTGTCTGTAACAGCCGCAGCCGGACTGGCAGGCTGCACCCAGATCAGCCGTAATATTCCGGTGATCGACATGACTGGCGGTCCGGCTCCTATCGCCCCACCCGCCAATAATGGCGCGGCACTTGGTCCATATGCCAGCATGTATGCGCCGGTTGAGGATGAAGGCTATTCGATTCCCGGCGTACCATTCCAGAAAATTGATCCTAAATATTACCGCCAGCTCGTTCAGGATCCGACCGGTGAAATGCCGGGCACCGTGGTCGTGGATACCGCAAACCGCTTCCTCTATCTGGTGATGCAGGATGGTCAGGCGCTGCGTTACGGCGTAGGTATCGGCCGCGCAGGCTTCTCATGGTCAGGCCGTGCTGTCATTCAGTGGAAGCGCAAATGGCCGCGCTGGACACCACCGGATGAAATGGTCGGCCGCCAGCCTGAACTGGAAAAATACAGCGCCCGCAACGGCGGTATGGCACCAGGCCTCACCAACCCGCTCGGTGCACGTGCGCTCTATATCTTCAAAGACGGCGTTGATACACTCTATCGTATTCACGGCAACCCTGAATGGTGGTCAATCGGTAAGGCCGTTTCTTCCGGCTGTGTGCGTATGCTCAATCAGGACGTGATGGATCTCTATGATCGCGTCCCGAATAAAACGCCGGTTCTGGTTATGTAATTCTCTGACACTGTTGTTATTTAATGAAGCCGGATTGCCATGCAGTCCGGCTTTTTAATTGGTAAATTTAAATTTGACAAAAATTCTAAATTAGATTTTATATCTAAATATGACTCAAAACCAATCTTCATCATCTGACTTTCTGGCATTTGCCACACCGGTTGCAATGGCTTTCAATGCCCTGCTCTATCCGCATGCGGAGATTGTGCTGCACGACCTTAAAACCGGAGAAATTGCTGCGATCTGGAACAGTTTTTCCGGACGTAAAAGCGGCGATCTCTCGTTGCTGGACGATGATCCGGAATGCTATGCGACCAAAGCTATACTCGGCCCCTATGAGAAGGCTGGCGACAACGGGCAAAAGCTCAAATCAGTCACCGCGATATTACGTAATGCGCAAGGCACTGCCGGTGCGCTTCTCTGCATCAATCTCGATGTGTCTCAGCTGGATGTGGCGCAACGTATGTTAGCCGCCTTCATCACTCCGCAGCAAAACCGGCCTGATGCCCTTTTTGCCCGCGACCCGCGAGAACAAATCAGTTTTGCTTTTCACCAATGGTTGCAAAAACAGCAACTCGCGGCCTCCGCTCTCAAGAAAGCAGACAAGATTGCGCTTGTCAGCGCTCTTGAAGCGCGCGGGCTTTTTGAAACCCGCTATGCGGCAGAGCATCTGGCAACTCTGATGGGAAGCTCACGCGCAACCATCTATAATTATCTGAGCGAAATACGCGAACAAAAAACATCATAAAATTCAGCAATATATCGGAGGGAACTATGGGCACATTACCGGATTTCCGGCTGGAAACGCATTTCTCGCGCTGGGAGTTTAAAGCGCGTTACCACATGACCGCCAGCGACGCGGAAACCATGCGCATGTCAGATCTGCTGGCACTGGCAACGGATGCAGACCGCGAGGCATGGGAAAAACTCACCCTCGGCTATACCGAGACATGGGGCAAGCCGGTACTCCGCGAGACAATTGCTTCAACCTATCAGGGGCTGACCAGCGACGATATTCTGTGCTTTGCCGGAGCAGAAGAAGGTCTTTACTGTGCGATGCTGGCACTGCTGGAGCCTGACGATCATGCAATCATCACTGTTCCGAATTACCAGTCGATGGAAACCCTGCCAGTCTCTTTATGCAAACAGGTCTCCGGTGTGCCTTTGCGTGCAGAGAATAATTGGGCGCTGGATATTGAAGATGTCAAAAAAGCCCTGCGCCCGAATACGCGGCTGATCGCCGTGAACTTCCCGAACAATCCTACCGGTGCAATCGCCGATCAGGCAACATTCGCAGCACTCGCAGACCTATGCAAAGAGCGGGACATTCACCTGTTCAGCGATGAAGTCTATCGCGGACTGGAGCGTGACCCTGCAAGACAACTACCACAGGCTGCCGAGCTTTTTGACAAGGGCATTTCGCTCAATGTGATGTCCAAAGCCTATGGTCTGCCGGGCTTGCGCATTGGCTGGATTGCCTGCCGCGATCATGCTCTCCTGTCACGTATGGAGAAGATGAAACATTATCTCTCAATCAGCAATTCCGCACCGAGCGAAATCCTTGCCGTGATTGCGCTGAAAGCCCGCGCTCAGATCATCAGCCGTAACCGCGCTTTATGCAGCGAAAATCTGCAATTACTCGGCACATTCTTTGATGAATATCCGCATCTTTATCAATGGCAAGCGCCGGATGGCGGCTGCGTCGGCTTCGCCCGCTATCTTGGAGAAGGCAGTGCAGATGAACATTGTCGTCAGCTGGTTGAGGACGCAGGCGTGCTGCTGCTATCCTCATCGCTGTTCACCTCTGATCTGCTGCCGGTGGCAACCGACCGTTTCCGCGTTGGCTTCGGGCGTAAAAATATCAGTACAGGTCTTGATGCCTGGCGCGTGCATTTACACGGTCGATAACAATTTAAAGCCCAGCATGAAACATTTATGCCCCTTCTGGCAGGAAGGGGCATAAGTTTTATCAGCGTTTAAAACTACCCAGAATACCGCGAACAATCGCGCGGCCAAGGGAATTACTCACAGTCCGCACCACGCTTTTAACAGCCGTTTCCGTCACCGTCTGACGGCTGCCCCGTTTGCCGCCGCCAAGTGTGGAAGACAGATAATCCGTCCAGCTTCCGCTGTCCTGCTCGGCTTGTTGTTTCTGCTGCTCAACGGAGGCAACTTTTTCCTCTGCGCGTTTTTGCAAAATTTCAAAGGCAGATTCGCGATCAACAGACCGGTCATACTGGCCGGAAACGGGGCTGGTTGCGATCAGTCTGGCACGTTCATCCGCAGCCAGCGGACCAATCCGTGACGCAGGCGGACGCATCAAAGTGCGCTGTACCATCGACGGAATACCCTTTTCCTGCAAAGTGGAAACCAGCGTCTCACCGGTAGACAACAGCGTGATCGCCTTGAAAGTATCGAAATCAGGATTTGGCCGGAAAGTGTCCGCAGCAGTTTTAACCGCTGTTGTCTCGCGCGGGGTATAAGCACGCAGAGCATGCTGCACGCGGTTGCCAAGTTGCGCCAGCACCACTTCCGGCACATCCAACGGATTTTGCGTCACAAAATAAACACCAACGCCTTTCGAGCGGATGAGGCGCACAACCTGCTGAATACGATCCAGCAGTGCTTTTGGTGCTTCATCAAACAGCAAATGCGCTTCATCAAAAAAGAACACCAGACGCGGCTTTTCCGGATCACCGATTTCCGGCAACTGCTCAAACAGCTCTGACATCAGCCAAAGCAGAAATGTCGAATAAAGCCGCGGGTTCATCATCAGCTTATCTGCGGCCAACACGCTGACAACACCGCGCCCGTCGGTCGTGGTGCGCATCAGATCAGAAATACTCAGGGCAGGTTCACCGAAAAAGAACGTACCGCCCTGTTGTTCCAGCACCAGCAATGAGCGCTGAATAGCACCAACAGACGTCTTGTTGATATTGCCATATTGCACAGACAGTTCAGCCGCGCGCTCGGCCACATGGGTGAGCAGTGATTGCAAATCTTTCATATCGAGAAGCAAAAGCCCCTCTTCATCCGCCAGCCGGAATGCAATATTCAGCACGCCTTCCTGCGCATCCGTCAGATTCATCAGACGCGCCAGCAACAATGGCCCCATTTCTGAAATTGTAGCGCGGATCGGGTGCCCCTGCTCGCCAAAAATATCCCAGAAAATAACCGGCGTGGCATGCATGTCATATGGATCAAGGTGAATCTCCTGCGCCCGCTTCACCGAGAAATCATTTTTCTCACCGATGGCGGCAATACCGGACAAGTCCCCTTTAATATCCGCACAGAAAACCGGCACACCGGCTGCGGAAAAAGCCTCAGCCATAACCTGAAGACTCACAGTTTTACCCGTACCGGTAGCGCCGGTCACAAGCCCGTGCCGGTTGGCATATTTCAGCGCCAGTTCTTCCGGTTGCTGGTAGCTGTTATCCGGTTTGCGGCTGGCACCCAGAAAAATGCTTCCTTCAGCAGGCATAGACATACTCCTCATCCGTTTATTCACACGCCGAATAACCTTAGCAACGGCACAGATCATTTAAAATCTATAATCGTCCTGTAACATCAGAACAATATTCTCCCGCCTGTTGATCGCATTTTATGTTACACCGGCATCAGAGCAGGCTTGATTTCATCGTAGCAGAGTGCTTATTACGTAAACGTCAATTTTTGGGAGACTATCATGGAAGAGCTGATTACACGTATTACCAACAATGTTGGTGTTGATAGCGCGACTGCGGAAAAAGCCGTTGGCCTGATCCTTGCCTTTCTCGAAAAAGAAGGCCCGCAGGATAAAGTCGGCGCGCTGATCGCCGGTATTCCGGGCGCACAGGAACTGATTGCCTCAGCTGATAAAGGCGGCTTCCTCTCCAACATGATGGGCGGCGTTATGGGTCTAGGCTCCAAGCTGATGGGCGCAGGCCTCGGCATGGGTGAAATCTCCGGCGTGGCTAAAGAAACCATCGCTTTTGCAAAAGAAAAAGCCGGTGCGCAGACTGTTGATGATGTTGTGAATTCCATTCCGGGTCTCGGCCAGTTCATCTGAGCTTAGCTGCTCAGCAAAAAGCCCTGCAGTCTGACTGCGGGGCTTTTTTTACATCTCACACAAGATTGCCTATTCACTGCCGGCCTGAACATGCATGGCGCGCCCTGCCCCCCAGCCATTCCACGCCGCCACAATCCCGATCACCACAAACAGCATAGCGCTGGCCGTGTAAGTTCTGGTCAGATCGTGGATGATGCCGATCAGTAACGGCACGACCGATGCAATCATATAACCAACAAACTGCACCATACCGGAAAGATGCGATGCCACGCGCGGGTTCGGTGAGCGCAGTACAATCTCAGTCATAGCCGCTGCAATCAAGCCGCCAAGGCCTATTCCCTGCAGAACCGCCCAATACCACACAGACCACAAGGGCATGAAAAGCATGGCCAGCATGGCGATGGTGGCAAAAGCAATCAGCACCACATTGAGCAGGCTCTGGCTGCGCGAACGCACCGCAATCGTGGGTACGACCAGACAGGCAATCAACTGCACACCGATCGAGACGGAAACCACCGCACCGGCCGTAATTCCGTCCAGCCCGCGCTCACGCAAGATCGGCGACAACCAGCCAAAAACCGTAAATGCCAATGATGACTGCAAGCCCATAAACAATGTCAGCTGCCAGGCGATCTTATCCCGCCACAGGCCCGTCACTTTGCTTTTATTCGCTGCACGTTTATGTTTCAGCCGCCATGTCAGCACGCCCCAAAGCACGCCGACAATCAGAGCTGGCAAAGCCCATAGGCTCAGCGCTTGCTGCCATGAATTGCCGAGCGCTCTGTAAGCAGGCAGTGTAAAAGCCGCAGCAAGTGCAGCACCGCCACTCAAGGCCATCGTGTAGAAACCGGTGAGCAAAGCGGCCTTATCAGGAAAATCACGTTTCACCACAGCAGGCAGCAGCACGTTGCAAGTGGCGATGCAGGCACCGGCGAGCATCGTACCAACGAACAGCAGCGTAACCGGCCCCACACCGCGAAGGAACATCCCCAGAGCTAACAGCAAAACAGCGAGCAACAGTGTGCGCTCTATACCAATACGCTCACCGAATTTTGGTGCCAGCGGCGCAAAAAAGCCAAGGCAAAACACCGGTAGTGTCGTCAGCAGACCAGCGGTTAATGAGCTGATGCCCGCAGACGCAATGATTTCAGGCAGCAGTGCTGAAAAACTGGAAAAGAGCGACCGTAAATTCAGCGCTATCAAAACCAGACAAATACCTGCCAGCAAACGATAAACCGGCCCCAAACCATTTTGTATATGCGGTGCGGATTTAAGCTGAGCGGGCTGCGACATTGCTGTTTCAGTCTTTGTATTCAGATTGCCTTCAGCCAGCAGCGGCTCACCCATGACAGACATAGAATTCTTATTCCTGTTTTCTTCAGAGCGCCGTGCCGTCATTCGGACGCACAAAGGACGCTCTAAACTATTGAAACTACGCATTGTACCTTCCAAAAATCGATTCCAATTTTTGAGACGATGCTGTAGTCAACTTTTTGCAGTATCACTGATATATCTCTAACGCAGAAGAGTGTCCACTCAGGGCAGAAACACGTTTACGGCATCATCTGCGGTTGTAGCGTTGTGCAGCGGAAAAACCAAACCTGAAAACAATGACATGCCTTATTTACATATTTACAGTTATAATGCTGGCTAATTTCATCTACGAGGATTTTTTGGGCAAAGATGCTGACTGTATATTACCGCAACGGCGACCTTCTCACTCCGGCTGAGCCTGCGAATGCAGCCTCTTCTGATACGCCGATTCCAAATGAACTCCCGCAAAACGCCCTGTGGATCGATCTGGTCAATCCGACTGCCGAAGAAGAAAATCAGGTTGAGCGCTGGGCCAATATTCCCATTCCGACGCGGGAAGATATGGGTGAGATTGAAGAATCCAGCCGGTTCTACAGCGAAAACGGTGCACAATATCTGACCGCGCCATTCTTGCATCTTGTTGACGACAACCACCGGATCGTCAGCCCTGTCACCTTTATCATGACGGATAAATTGCTGATCAGTGTGCGCTACGCCCAGCCAAAATCCTTTGCGCTCTATGTGTCCCGCACGGCGAAAAGCGGCAATGGCCTGATTAACAACCGCACCAACAGCCTTTGTGTTCTGCTGGGGATTATTGAAGCCAATACCAACCGGCTCGCTGATTTTATTGAAGGTGTCAGCGAAAAAATCGATAATGCCTCCCATCGCATCTATCGGCGCCCCAATAATACACGACCAATGTCCACACAGAATTTCCGTGAGATTCTGAATGAAATCGGAGCACACGGTACATTTCTTTCCAGAATGCGTGAAAGCCTGTCCGGCCTCCGCCGTCTGCTGGTCTATGTTACTGCCAACAGTTCGCCCAAGACACAGGCCAAAGATACCCGTGCATGGCTGAAAACACTGGAGCGCGATACGCAGTCGCTGGAAAATTACGTTGATTTTCTCAATAACAAAATCAACTTCCTGCTCGATACCATTGTCGGGCTGATCTCGGTTGAACAGAACGCGATTATCAAAATCTTCTCAGTGGCCGCCGTCGGCTTTATGCCGCCGACACTAATCGCCTCGATCTATGGTATGAACTTCAGTTTCATGCCGGAACTGACCGAGCAGTGGGGCTACCCAGCAGCGCTCGGTCTGATGGTGGTGTCTGCGCTGATCCCGCTCTACTTCTTTCGCAAAAAAGGCTGGCTCTGAAGCAAGTTTAATCAATCGCTTTAAAACTGATAATTTCCAGCTCGCGGCCATTCACGGTTACCAAATCACCCTTGCTTTTGCCGAATAAGGCAACAGCAAGCGGTGAGATGTGAGAAATCGTGCCCTTTGCCGGATCAGCCTCATCCTCACCGACAATTGTCCAGTTCTGGCGACGACCGTCTTCGTTTTCAACAATGACATGCATGCCGAAACGGATCACTTCGCCGTTTTTGTAGGCTAATGTCAGTTCTGCATTCTCCCGCCGCGCTGTCCAATAGCGCAAATCGCGGGAGACATGAGCAATCGCAGCCTTATCACCACTGGCCGTTACCTGCCCCAGTTCAGTCTGCAGACGTGACAGTTCAGCCTCAATCTGCCTGAGACCATTTTGACTGACAAGATTGCGGTGCGAACTGACCGGACGTTCCACCAGACCGGAAGGAACATCGTCCTGTTCTTTTGTAAAAGCTCTGCTCATACATTGAAGGTAGGAAGTAACCTCAACAAAAGCAAGCTGTATAAAAAAACAAGAAAGCCGCGCATCTTTATGATACGCGGCTTAATTATCAAATACTTATAGTATTTTTCTGCAATCAGAAAGAAACAGCTTTCAACTCATCAACCAGAGCGGTTGATGGTGCAATATAACCGAAATCAATACCGTTCCAGTTGCTCATACGGCGGGTAGCACGCGCTTCCAGTTTACCGGACAATTCCGCATCTTTTGCAAAGAGTTGCGCCAGCAAACGTGTCACCATGACTTCGGCTGCGCGGGTGGCACCATCATCGCATTTCATGGCAAAGCCTAAGCCCAGCTCCGGCACAGCACCACAGAACACGCCTTCTGCACCGGTCTTGACGAAAATCCGTCCCGGTGCCAGCTCCATCAATTCTGTACAGGCGCGGCGGCTGCCAGCCACATAGAATGGTGCTGCCATACAAGCATCAATCAGACGTTTGGCAGCCTTGGCACGAACAGGTGCCAGACCAGTTCCGGTTGCCATACGGGCAAAACCGCGCGCCATCGCATCCAGACCAATGGCATAGGTCGGGATGGAGCAACCATCGGTGCCATAATCATCAGCATTATGCACTGCGCCGGTCACTTCCTGCATGGTTTCACGCACGATTGTCTGAATCTGTGAACCGGCCTGCACATAGCCCTTGACCTTCAGCCCCATATGCGCGCAGGTGCAGAGAAAACCGGCATGTTTACCGGAGCAGTTATTATTGAGCGCTGTCGGTTCTTTGCCGCTACGGGCAACTTCGATCAGCACTTTCTGATCAGACGGCCAATGGGCACCGCATTCCAGATCTTCGCAAGACAAACCGGCCTTCGCCAGCATGGAAGCCGCACGCGCCACATGTTCAGGCTCACCGGAATGGGAAGCACAGGCCATAGCCAGCTCCTCATTACCGAAACCATAGGCATCAGCCGCGCCGCTCTCTACAAATGGCAACGCCTGAATAGCCTTGATCGCTGAACGCGGATAGGTCGGGCGCGTTACATCGCCGATGCTCAGAACGGTTTTTCCGTCACCATCAAACAGAGCCAGCGCACCGCTGTGGCGACTTTCCACCACACGTCCGCGCACAACCTCAACCAAAACCGGATTTACCATTTTAAGACTCCGCATCATTCACTGCGGCTGATTTAGCAAAATAGTCATGAGCCGTCAAAATGCATGCATTTGATGAGACGGCAGATTTCTTCGTATCGGGAATTCTACATATTATTGAAATAAAACGATAATAAACTCTTGATTGACTGATCAATCAATAAAAACAATAATAAGTCCAATCCAAACAATTTTACGAGACAGACATGCCTAAGATACGGCCAAGGGTAAATACTGAAGAGCTGCGCCGGAAAGACCTGATCTCGGCTGCCATTCAGACAATCGGTGAGCGCGGTTCGCTGGATGTAACGGTTGCGCAGATTGCCCGCAAAGCCGGTGTGTCGGCAGCACTCGCGCATCATTATTTCGGCGGTAAGGATCAGCTTTTACTGGCAACCATGCGCCATTTGCTAAGCGAACTCGGCTCTGATCTTCGCCTCGCTTTGCAAACAGCAGCAACACCGCGCGCGCGGGTTTCTGCGATTATCGGCGTGAATTTTTCTGCCTCACAGTTTGCCCATGAAACCATTGCCGCATGGCTCACCTTCTATGCCCATGCACAGCAATCCTTGGAGATGCGCAGGCTACTGCGGGTCTATGCCCGCCGTCTGCATTCCAACCTGTGCTTTGCACTGGAGCAACTCACAGACAAACAAACCGCGCAACATATTGCGAAAGGTACCGGCGCTCTGATCGACGGTCTCTATATCCGCCACGCGCTGGGTGCCGATGCACCGGAAGCGCCAAAAGCGATAGCTCTGGTCGAAGATTACATCACCGTTCAACTGGCGCGTCTCCCGTTAAATCCATCCCGTAACCGGCATTAAGGAGCCCAGTATGGAAGCAGATTTCGTTATTATCGGCTCCGGTTCTGCCGGTTCTGCCATGGCCTACCGCCTGTCGGAAGACGGCAAACATTCTGTTATCGTTATCGAATATGGCGGCACCGATATCGGCCCGCTGATCCAGATGCCTGCCGCTCTGTCTTTCCCGATGAATATGTCCACCTATGACTGGGGTTTTAACACAGAGCCGGAACCGCATCTGAACGGCCGTCGTCTGGTTACCCCGCGCGGCAAGGTTATCGGCGGTTCATCTTCCGTCAACGGCATGGTCTATGTGCGCGGTCACGCCAAGGACTTCGACCATTGGGCTGAGAGCGGTGCCAGCGGCTGGTCCTATGCGGATGTGCTGCCTTACTTCAAACGCATGGAGCATTCCCACGGCGGTGAGGAAGGCTGGCGCGGCACCAATGGCCCGATGCATGTGCAGCGCGGCAAGCGCAGCAATCCGCTGTTCAAAGCTTTCAACGACGCCGGAAAACAGGCCGGTTTTGAAACCACAGAAGACTATAACGGCTCGAAGCAGGAAGGTTTCGGCCCGATGGAACAAACCATCCATCACGGTCGTCGCTGGTCAACCGCCAATGCCTATCTGCGCCCTGCCCTCAAACGCCGTAATGTGACGCTGGTCAATGCATTTGCCCGCAAGGTTGTGATCGAGAATGGCCGTGCGACCGGCGTTGAGATTGAAAAATCCGGCACAATCAGTGTTATCAAAGCCAAGCGTGAAGTGATTATCGCCGCTTCCAGCATCAATTCGCCAAAACTGCTGATGCTTTCCGGTATTGGCCCTGCGGAGCATCTGCGCGAACACGGCATTGAGGTCATGGCAGACCGTGCCGGTGTCGGCGCAAATTTGCAGGATCACATGGAAGTCTATGTGCAGCAGGAATGCTTGCAGCCGATTACGCTCTATTCCAGTCTCAACCTGTTTTCCAAAGCCCGCATTGGTGCAGAATGGCTGTTCTTCAAATCCGGTCTTGGCGCAACCAACCATTTTGAAGGCGCGGCCTTTGTGCGCTCGGCTGCGGGTGTAGAATATCCGGATATTCAGTTCCACTTCCTGCCGGTTGCAATCCGTTATGACGGTAAAGCAGCAGCAGGTGGCCACGGTTTTCAGGCGCATGTGGGGCCGATGCGTTCCAAGTCGCGCGGCTCGGTCACACTGCGCTCCAATGATCCGAAAGAGAAGCCGAAAATCCTGTTCAATTATATGTCGCATCCGGATGACTGGCGCGATTTCCGTCATTGCATCCGCCTGACCCGCGAGATCTTTGGCCAACAGGCTTTTGATGCCTATCGCGGACGGGAGATTCAACCGGGCGACGATCAGGTAACGGATGAGCAACTGGATAACTTCATTCGCGACCATGCAGAGAGTGCGTTCCACCCGTGCGGCACTTGTAAAATGGGTTCAGTCAATGACCCGATGGCCGTGGTTGATCCGGAATGCCGTGTGATCGGCGTTGAAGGTCTGCGCGTGGCTGACAGCTCGATTTTCCCGCGTGTGCCTTACGGCAATCTCAACGGCCCGTCGATTATGACCGGCGAGAAGGCTTCAGACCATATCTTAGGCAAAACACCGCTGCCGCGCTCCAATCAGGAGCCGTGGATTAATCCGCGCTGGCAAGTCTCCGATCGCTAATTTATAAAGCTCATAGAATTTTGAAGGAATTTCCCATGCGCGCACAGCCGCAAGCCTCACATTTTATCAATGGACGTTTTGTTGAAGATACAGCAGGCCGCGCTTTTGATGTGATCTATCCTGCCACCGGCGAAGTCATTGCCCGCCTGCACGGCGCAACACAGGTCATTGTCGATCAGGCTGTTGAAGCCGCCGCCAAAGCCCAAGTTGAATGGGCGAAGCTCAAGCCTGTTGAACGTGGCCGCATCTTGCGCCGTGCCGCAGAACTGATGCGCGAGCGTAATCAGGAACTATCGGAACTGGAAACACTGGACACCGGTAAAGCCATTCAGGAAACACTGGTGGCCGATGCAGCCTCCGGTGCCGATGCGATGGAATATTTCGGCAGTGTGATCTCCGGCTTCAATGGCGAGTTTGTCGAACTTGGCGGGCCTTTTGCCTATACACGCCGCGAAGCTCTGGGCGTTTGTGTTGGTATCGGCGCATGGAATTACCCGATCCAGATCGCCTCATGGAAATCTGCCCCTGCTTTGGCCATGGGCAATGCAGTCGTGTTCAAACCATCGGAAAATACACCGCTGTCAGCTCTGGCACTCGCACAGCTTTACAAGGATGCAGGTCTGCCGGACGGACTTTTCAACGTAGTTCAGGGCTTTGGTGATACTGGCGCAGCACTGATCAGCCATCCTAAAGTTGCTAAGATCTCGCTCACCGGCTCCGTGCCGACAGGCAAGAAAATCATGGCGCAGGCTGGCAGCGAGATGAAACAGGTCACCATGGAACTCGGCGGCAAATCCCCGTTGATCGTGTTCGATGATGCCGATCTGGAAAATGCCATTGGCGGCGCGATGCTCGGCAATTTCTATTCCACCGGTCAGGTTTGCTCTAACGGCACCCGCGTTTTTGTGCATGAGGCTGTTGCCGAACGTTTTGTAACCCGTCTGGTTGAGCGCACTCGTGCCATTCAGATCGGCGATCCGCTTGACCCGAGCACCCAGATGGGGCCGATGGTCAGCCTTCTCCAGCGCGACAAGGTTTTATCCTATATTGAAAAAGGCAAATCTGAAGGCGCAACTCTCGCTTGCGGCGGCGGTGTGCCAGCTATGCAGGGGCTGGAAAACGGCTCCTATATCGAGCCGACCATTTTCACCAATGTCAGCGATGATATGACCATTGCGCGGGAAGAAATCTTCGGCCCAGTGATGAGTATTCTGACCTTCAGCGACGAAGATGAAGTCGTTGCCCGCGCCAATGATACAGAGTTCGGCCTTGCTGCCGGTGTGTTCACCGCAGACAGCGCCCGCGGTCATCGTGTGATTGCAGCACTCAAGGCCGGTACATGCTGGATCAATGCCTATAATCTGACACCGGTGGAAGTACCTTTCGGCGGTTATAAAAACTCCGGTATCGGCCGCGAGAATGGCCTCGCCGCTCTCTCCCATTACAGTCAGATCAAGACAGTCTATGTGGAAACCGGCAAAGTCGACAGCCCTTACTGAGATTGTTTCAAGCGAAATAAAAAGCGGGCATTTTGCCCGCTTTTTTAATTTGTTTTCACGCATTGTCCTTACGCAAAACCGTTCCCACTTTTGCTGGAAATGCTCCAGTCAGAGCTTCAACGCTCTCAACCGCAATGAGTTCGCAATCACTGAGACCGAGGACAAGCTCATCGCTGCCGCTGCAATCATCGGCGATAATAAAGTGCCAGTGAACGGATAGAGCAGCCCCGCTGCCACCGGAATACCCAGTGCATTATAAACAAAAGCAAAGAACAGGTTTTCTTTGATATTGCGGATTGTCGCCTCTGCCAGATGATGCGCACGGGCTATGCCGGTGAGATCGCCTTTGAGCAGCGTAATCCCTGCGCTTTCCACGGCCACATCAGCCCCCGTGCCCATAGCAATACCCACATCGGCGGCGGCCAGTGCCGGTGCATCATTCACACCATCCCCCGCCATTGCGACTTTCTTGCCCTGTTTGTGCAACTCATCAACCAGCGCCTTTTTATCTTCCGGCAGCACATCAGCACGCACATCATCAAGACCGAGTTTAGCCGCCACAGCACGCGCCGTGCGTTCATTATCACCGGTTGCCATAATGATTTTCAAACCGCGCGCATGGAGTGTGCGGATGGCTTCTGCCGCCGTCTCCTTAATCGGATCGGCCACAGCAACCAGACCTGCCAGCTTGTTGTCAACGGCGACAAACATCGCGGTCTTACCTTCTGCCCGCAATGTATCGGCCTGCGCCTGAATGGCGGCAATATCCAGCCCCATGTCCTGCATCATCGCAGGATTACCAAGCGCAACTGACCGCCCTTTTACTGTACCGGCAACACCTTTGCCGGTAATTGCTTCAAAGGCATCAACATTATCGGTCTTCAACCCTTTTGCTTCGGCACCGGCAACAATGGCTTCCGCCAGCGGGTGCTCCGAACCTTTCTCAAGGCTCGCGGCCAGTTGCAACAACGTGTTGTCATCAATACCGGATACCGCCATCACATCCGTCAGTTTCGGTCGGCCTTCTGTGAGTGTGCCTGTTTTATCAACGATCAGCGTATCCACTTTCGCCATACGCTCCAGCGCCTCGGCATCCTTGATAAGCACACCAGCCTGCGCGCCGCGTCCTGTTGCTGTCATAATTGACATTGGCGTTGCCAGCCCCAGCGCACAGGGACAAGCGATAATCAGCACAGAAACCGCTGCCACAATGGCATAGATCATGCTCGGCTCCGGCCCCCACAGCGCCCAACCGATAAAGGACAGGATCGCAACAACAATAACCATCGGCACAAAATAGAATGAAATCCGGTCAGCCAGCCCCTGAATGGGCGCACGGGAACGCTGGGCTTTGGCCACCATATCCACAATCTGCGACAACATAGTTTCTGCGCCGATTTTCTCAGCCTGCATGACCAGAGAACCGTTTTTATTCACGGTGCCACCGATCACTTTATCGCCTTCGGTCTTTTCAACCGGCACCGGTTCACCGGTAATCATCGCCTCGTCGACAGAGGAACGGCCCTCCACCACGATACCGTCCACCGGCACACTGTCACCGGGGCGGATACGTAACTTGTCACCGGCCTGCACTTCATCCAGAGGCACATCGGCTTCACTGCCATCAGCCGCAATACGGCGTGCAGTTTTCGGCGCCAGATCAAGCAAAGCGCGGATAGCCGAGCCGGTACGCTCGCGGGCACGCAGTTCCAGCACCTGACCGAGAAAGACCAGCGTGACAATAACGGCTGCGGCCTCGAAATAAACCGGAACCGAACCGCCATGACCACGGAAGGAGTGCGGGAACATATCCGGAAACAGAATTGCAACCACGCTGTAAAGATAGGCGGCTCCGACACCGATCATAATCAGCGTCCACATATTCGGACTGCGATTTTTAAACGAGTCGACCCCGCGCTTGAAAAATGGCAACGCCGCCCACAAAACCGCCGGTGTCGCCAGTATAAACTCCAGCCAAACCGTTCTTTGCTCGCCGATCCATTCACGGACAGGCAGACCAAGCATCGGCCCCATTGTGACTATCAGCAAAGGGATGGAACAGATCGCACTTACCCAGAAGCGGCGTGTAAAATCTATAAGTTCAGGGTTAGGACCGTCATCAAGCGACGGCATAACCGGTTCCAGCGCCATACCGCAAATCGGGCATGAGCCCGGTTCATCACGGATAACTTCCGGATGCATCGGACAAGTATATTGCGCCCCTTTGATTGCAGGTGCGGCAGCAGATTGCGCGGTGAGATATTTCTCGGGATCAGCTTTGAATTTGCCGTGGCAACTATCTGAGCAAAAATGATATTCATGCCCTTTATAGGTCATATGCGGCTTGCCGGCGGCAGGATCGACCATCATCCCGCAGACGGGATCTTTCACTTTATTACCATGATCATGGTCGCCGTGATGATGCCCGTGATGCGCATCATCGGCATGGGTCGTATGCGATGCAGTATGCTTCATAAGAATCTCTCCTGCCTGTCAATTAACAGGCAGGATAAAGGTTCCCACTATAGCAAGGTCAAGCTATAGATTCAGCTTCTTCCTCATCGTCAGCAACCGGATTTTCATCCATCAACTCGACATAATCGGCATAATCCATCTGCATACGGCGATAGACCAGATATTTCGCATCGTGATAGCCAGCGATTGCACCGGTGCGTGGCTCCAGCACTTCACCCTTGCCGCTCATTGCCGCCATTGCTTCCGGCAGGCTAGCAAAGTCACCGCTGGCGACAGCACCAAGCATGGCAGAACCCAGCAGCACCGGCTCGGCCTGTTCCGGCACCAGCACACGGCAACCGGTAGCATCCGCATGTTCACGCAAATAAAGCTGATTGCGAGCCAGACCACCGGACACCACCAGCGTGTCAATTTCCATGCCTTCATGGCGCATTTCTTCAAGAATATGCCTTGTGCCATAGGCCAGCGCCTGAATTGTCGCCAGATAATCCAGTGCCAGATCATCCAACTCGTGATCCAGTGTCAGTCCGACAATCGCGCCTTTGCGCCAGCTTTCCGCCAGCGGTGAACGGTTGCCGTGGAAATCCGGCTGCACATGACGATGACGGGTCAGAGTTGCGGTTTCTTCTGCCATTTTTACCAGATGTGCATCGAGCAGATCAGCAATGCGCTTACCCGGATTTTCGGCTGCCAGTTTAACCGACACCGCATGACGCGCAATCACCGCATCAATCAAAGCACCTGCCGCCGACTGCCCGCCTTCATTCGCCCAGAGATCAGGCAGCAACGCCGAATAATATGGCCCCCATACACCGGAAACGAAAACCGGCTCTTTGCTCAGAGCGATATGGCAGGTTGAGGTACCGGCAATCAGCGCCAGACGCTGCTCGGTTGCACTCACACCGGCACTATCTGCAACAGCCAGCGTGCCAAGAGCACCGGAATAAGCATCAATCAGGCCGGTGGAAACAGCGATACCAGCTTTAAGGCCAAGCTCCGTTGCGGCCTGTTCCGACAATTTTCCTGCCAGTTCACCGGCGGCACCGAAGCGATTGCCGATGGCTGCAAAATTATCGTCACCCAGTTCTTCAAGGCCGATACTCTCAAGAAACGCGCTGTCCCAGCCCTCACCGGCTTTGCCCCGATCGCCGAGATAAGTCCATTTGCAAACCGGCGAGCAAAGCGAGCGCATATCGGTACCGGTAGCGCGATGCACCAGCCAATCAGGCAAATCCCAGAAAGCGGCTGTCTGCGTCCAGCTTTGCGGCAGTTCACGCTTGAACCAGCGGATTTTCGGCAGTTCCATTTCCGGCGACATACGGCCGCCGACATGGTTCAGCACTTTGCCGCCAATTTCGGTGATCTCATTGGCATCATTAATCGCGCGATGATCCATCCACAGGATCACATCCTGATCCGGCTCGCCCTTCGGGCTGACGCTTACCGGCTTACCTTCCGCATCTGCAACAACCAGCGAACAGGTGGCATCAAAGCCGATACCGGCAACACTGTCGGCAGCGATTGCGGCTTCAGTCATTGCGTTTTTCACAGCCTTACAGATCGATGCCCAGATATGCGCGGAACTCTGCTGGGCAAAATCCGCCTGCGCGCGAAAGGTTTCAATAGCGCAGGCTGCAGTGCCCAGTAACCGGCCTTTACTGTCAAAAATCCCTGCTCTGGCGCTGCCGGTTCCGACATCAATTCCAATATAGTGGCGCATCATCAATCCTCATGCACAGAAGAAAACTTTGATTCCGTGCTTACAACAATTTCATGACGTATCAATAGCACTGAAAGTGGTGCTATAAACAGATCAATGGCTCTCTCTTCCAAGCCCGTTTTGCGGCAGACCCAATCACTGACTATGACGCCGCAAATGCAGCAATCACTCAAAGTGCTGCAAATGAGCTGTGCTGAGCTGGAAGACTTTGTACAAAGTGAAATAGAAGCCAATCCGCTTTTGCAAAGAGCGCCAAGCGGTGCGCTGCCCTCTTCCAGCACTTCGGATTATTCTGTTGAAGATTTCGGCACTGTACAGCATTCCCTGCAAGATCATGTGGCCGAGCAGATCAATCTCAGCATCAGGGATAAAACCGAACGGCATATTGCCGAGCTGCTTGCAGAAACTCTGGATCAATCCGGTTATCTCCATGCGGATTTGGCGCAAATCGCCAAACGCCTGAATGTTACACCGGAACAGGTTATGCGTGTTCTGCGCCAATGTCAGGCTTTTGACCCGGCAGGGCTTTTCGCCCGCAATCTGGCGGAATGTCTGCGCCTGCAACTCCTTGCCGATGATCGCCTGACTGCAGAAATGACCATTCTGCTCAAACATCTTGATCTGGTAGCGAAGCGTGATTTCACGACGCTTAAAAAACTCTGCGATGCAGATGATGAAGAACTGGCAGAACTATTGGGTGAGCTCCGTGGCTTGAACCCCAAACCCGGTTTGATTTTTGACAGCACGCCTGCCCTGACCATTATCCCCGATTTGCTGGTTACCAAGACGCCAAGCGGCGAATGGAGCATCACGCTCAATCCGCAGGCTCTGCCCCGTGTACTGATGAATGAGGATTATAGCCGTAGGCTCAGTGACAACAGCCTTTCCAAGGAAGAGAAGCAGTTTCTGCGTGCCTGCAAACAAAAGGCAAGCTGGCTGACCCGTATTCTCGATCAGCGTGCGCAAACTGTTCTCAATGTCGGTGAACAGATTATCACCCATCAGCAGGCTTTTCTGGAAACTGGCGCTGTCGCGCTCAAACCGCTGACAATGCAGATGGTGGCCGATGCGATTGAGATGCATGAAAGCACCATCAGCCGCGTTGCCAATCAGAAATATATGCTGACCCCGCAAGGGCTGTTTGAATACCGCTATTTTTTCAATGCGGCGATCAGGGGCAAAACCGGCGATGATATTGCCTCCGAGGCTGTGCGCATCAAAATCCGCACGCTGATTGCGCAGGAAACAATCGATAGCGTTCTGTCCGATGAGGCCATCGTGCATAAGCTTGATGTGGAGGGTATTGTGATTGCCCGCCGGACAGTGGCTAAATATCGGGAAGAACTAGGCATTCCCTCCTCCGCAAAACGACGGCGGGAAATGAAGCTGCATGCCCAAAAGAGATAAGGCCGCGTAATCAGTTACACGGCCTTATCCTTAAGTTACTCAGCTACCCAATTACTTCGAGGCTTTAACAGTGTTGTAGCTGTTAATCAGGTTGCGGTAATCAGGAATGTGGTTTGCGAACAATGTACCCAGACCTTCAATATCATTACGCCAGTCGCGGTGCAGCTCACAAGCAAGACCGAACCATGTCATCAGCTGGGCACCGTTAGCACTCATACGATCCCATGCGGAATGACGGGTGATCTCGTTGAATGTACCGGACGCATCGGTCACCACGAAGACTTCGAAATCTTCAGCCAAAGCCGACAGCGCAGGGAAAGCCACACAAACTTCGGTCACAACACCAGCGATAATCAGCTGTTTTTTGCCGGTTGCCTTAACGGCTTTCACGAAATCTTCGTTATCCCACGCGTTGATCTGACCAGGACGAGCAATATAAGGCGCATTCGGGAAAAGCTCTTTCAGCTCAGGTACCAGCGGGCCGTTCGGGCCATCTTCGAAAGATGTGGTGAGAATGGTTGGCAGGTTGAAATATTTTGCCAGATCGGCAAGTGCCAGCACATTGTTTTTGAATTTATCAGGATCAATGTCACGAACCAGCGACAGCAGACCTGTCTGATGGTCTACGAGAAGAACGGCTGCATTGTCTTTATCGAGGCGGTTATAAGGCTTGGACATTTTCAAAAACTCCTTGGTTTTAAGTTGATGAAATGAACCTACCCGTAAGACGAAAAATCCAAAAGATAGCTATTTGGAACCACATCGTCCCATTTTAGAGACAATCAGACTCTTTACAAAACCGGAAGGAAGACAGGCTTCCCTCCGGCATAGTTCGACTGATTATGCAGCGCTGAAACCATCAACACGGCAAACAATCAAATCATGATCGGAAAGCGGACGCTGATTATCATCCAGTGAAGAGATGATGCGGCTCTCAGTGATATTCAGACCGCGGCTCAGGAACCAGTCCAGTTTCATGGCACGGTCAGGCCAGCGGGTAATCAGGCTCGGACGGGTTGTCATCTGATCCAGCGCACCGCTGTGACGGGTGAAACCGCGCTCGGAAGCCACACGGAACAGACCTTCCGCCTCAAAGTCACCTTCCGCATGATTACCGGTATTGAGATCGCCACCGATCAGCATCGGCATAGTGCCAAATTCTGCTTCCAACGCATCAATCAACTGCGCCACCTGTCTTTCGCGATAGGCTGCCGGAGAGGCACTTTCCAGATGCACAGATACCGCCAGAAACGGCCCGTCAACAGTTTCAATCACCGCGCCGATTGCATTGCGCTCACCCAGACGTGGCTGATCACCGCCATTGAAGAACCACAGACGCTCACCGGCCAGACGCTGCACAAAAATCTGCTGCATCGGCACAGAGGACATCAGCGCATTGCCGTGGAAACCTTTTTCGTTGAAATCATCTTCACAGAACTGATGCTCAATTTCAGAACCAAGACCAAGCTCAATGAATTCCACGCCATAGGCATATTCCATACCCATATGGCGGGCGACTTCCGCCGTCATGTTCTTCTGAGCAGTACGAGCCATGCCATTGTCCATCTCGGTCAGCAGTGCCACGGCCGGTTTTTCTGCCAGCATTTTCGCAGCGCTTTCCTCAGGGAACAGACAGCGTTCCAGATTCCATGCAGTCACGTTGAACGGAAAAGTCAGCGGCGCTGTTGAAGAAGCCTGCCCCCCGGTTTCAACACGGGTCATACAATCCATTGAAACCAGCTTCGCATCATGCGCGGCTGTGGTTATGTCCAGCTGCGTAATGCTCTGGCGCTCTTCATGAGAAGGCACATCAAGAGCGGCAACACGCGTGCGGATCATGGTTTCAACATTCATTACTTCAGTCATGTCATTTCTCAGTTTTATGCAGGAATATTTCAGGCAGAAACGGTTTGGTCTGCTCTTACAGGAGTTGAGGCTGTTTGCGATGCTTCTATGCGCTTGCCGGTTTGTTTGTCGAAGAAATGCAGTTTTTCAACGGAAACGGCCAGTCGCATTTCGTCACGGATTTCAGCCTCAGGCGGCAATGCTGCCACCAGTTTCTGATTACCGGCGAAACCATGCACAAGCCGCTGCGCGCCGAGTTCTTCCACATAATCGGTACGAAACTGCAAGCCGGTTTCGCCATCTTTTGCCAGACTCAGATCTTCCGCGCGGATACCAACGGTCACCTCACCCTGCAAAGGCGGGGCAGAATTAAATTGCAGCACATCTTCGCCCAGCATCAGAAGTGACTGATGCAAAGTGCCATCACAAAGGTTCATCGCCGGAGAGCCGATAAAGCTAGCAACAAAAGTCGATGCAGGTTTGTGATAAATTTCCAGCGGCGCACCAACCTGTTCAATCTCACCACGGTTCAGCACCACCAGACGGTCAGCCAATGTCATAGCTTCCAGCTGATCATGGGTCACATAGATAGATGTGGTGTTCACGCGGCGCTGCAACCGGCGAATTTCTCCGCGCATGGAAACACGTAATTTGGCATCGAGATTGGACAGCGGCTCATCAAACAGAAACACCGCAGGCTTGCGCACAATTGCACGCCCCATCGCCACACGCTGGCGCTGCCCGCCGGAAAGCGCACGCGGCTTGCGTTGCAGATAAGGTTCCAACTCCAGCATCCGTGCGGCTTCAGCCACACGCGCTTCGATCTCAGCCTTTGGCGTTTTGCGGTTCCGCAAACCATAGGCCATATTATCATAAACGGACATATGCGGATAAAGCGCATAGTTCTGGAACACCATAGCAATATCGCGTTCAGCCGGTTCCACCTCATTGACCACACGGTCACCGATGCTCACTTGCCCCTCAGAAATACTTTCCAGCCCTGCCACCATGCGCAGCAATGTAGACTTACCGCAGCCGGAAGGCCCGACCAGAACGATGAACTCGCCGTCTTTAATATCAATATCCACCGCATTGACGGCTTTCGTGCCGCCTGCATAGATTTTCGATACATTTTCAATTTTAACCTGTGCCATCAAAGGCTCCTCAGAATTTCTTATTTATCGCTCTCGGTCAGCCCTTTGATGAACCAGCGCTGGAACACCACAACCACCAGCACCGGCGGCACCATAGCGAGCACAGCAAGAGCAAAAGCCTCGTTATAGTCCGGAATTTGTGCGCCGACCCACACCTGCAAAATCTGCTTGATACCGCGCATCAGCGTGAAGAAGCTCTCATCGGTCGTCACCAGCATCGGCCAGAGATACTGGTTCCAGCCATAGACAAACATGATGATGAACATCGCGGCAATCATGGTGCGTGACAGCGGGATCAGCACATCGATGAAAAACTTGACCGGTCCTGCCCCGTCTATACGTGCGGCTTCCAGCAGTTCATCGGGCACAGCTTTAAAGAACTGACGGAAATAGAATGTGCCTGTGGCGGATGCCAGCAATGGCACTATCAACCCCGAATAGCTGTTGAGCATGCCGAAGGACGACACCACCTGATAGGAAGGCACGATGCGCACCTCCAGCGGCAGCAGCAGCGTGGTGAAAATCAGCCAGAATGCCAGCGTGGCAAAGCGAAAGCGGAAATAGACAATCGCATAAGCAGCCAGCATCGACAGCACAATTTTGCCGACAGCAAAACCAAGGCCGAGGATCAGCGAATTCAGCAGCATCCGCGAGCCGGTGATCTGGCCGGTAAAGCCCCCCTCACGGGTCAGCACATTGCTATAAGTCTCCGTGAAATTATCACCCCAGCTCAGGGATAAGCCATTGGAGTGAATATCAGCCGCCGTATGGCTGGAAGTGGTGAAAGCCACCACCACCGGCAATATCAGAAACAGCGCTCCGGCGAGCAGGATCAGATGATCTGTAATTTTAACTTTATGCATCTTTTTTGCCCGCTCAATTATAATGGATGCGCCGCTCGATGAAGCGGAACTGCACGATGGTCAGCGTGAACACCACCAGCATCAGAATGACGGATTGTGCTGACGAGCTGCCAATATCATTGCCTCGGAAGCCGTCCATGAACACTTTATAGACCAGCGTAATCGGGTTATTGGCGGCCTTATCCTTCACCATCACATCAATCACACCGAAAGTATCAAACAGCGCATAGGTAATATTGATGATGAGTAGGAAGAACACAGTCGGTGCCAGCAAAGGCAGAATGACAGTGCGAAAACGACGGGCACCGGAGCGGCAATCCATCACCGCAGCCTCACGCACCGAGGCCGGAACCGCCTGCAAGCCAGACAAGATAAAAATGAAATTATACGGGATCTGTTTCCAGACCGAGACGACGATCATCGCAAAAGCAGTGTCGAAATAATTCAGCCCGACTTTCATATCCCAGCCAAACCATGCAGCCATTTTCACAAACGGACCGATATGCTGATCGAACATCATCATCCCGATAAGACCGGCAACCGGCGGCGCAATGGCATAGACTGAGATCAGCACGGTTTTATAAGTAGCATTACCGCGGATCACCACATCGGCCTTAACCGCAAGCAACATACCAATCCCAAGCGAAAACGCAGTAACCAGAATGGTAAAAAGCGCCGTAAAACCTGCAATGTTGCGATATTCCGGGCTGGTCAAAACGCCGGTATAATTTTCGAGGCCAACAAAGGTTGAACCGAAACCGAACGGGTCTTCAATATAAAATGACGACTGAATAGCCTGAGCTGACGGCCAGTAGAAAAAGAGCAGCACAACGGCCAGCTGCGGCGCTAATAAAAGATAAGGCAACAGCCGCGTATTAAACTGTACTCGCTTGGCCGGTTCTGCCTGCTTTGCACGGTCAGACGACCGGAAGCGCGAGAAAAACGTAGCAAGTTTTGAAGGTTGAGAAGTCTGGATATATGCCACCTGGCAAATCCCCGTCTTTTGAGAAAGGTCGATTAAAAACGGGGTCAGGCATAATTTGCTCTGACCCCGCCCGTACTCTTGAGATTGACTCTCAGTGTTTAGTTCGCGGTCTTAGCGAAGCGTATCAGCAGGTCATTGCCTTCTTTTTCAATGGTTTCGAAAGCCTGTTTGACAGAGGTTTCACCAGCGAAAATACGGTTATATTCGCGTTCCATAACAGTGCGGATTTGCGGGTAGAAACCGAGGCGGTAGCCCTTCGACCATTCACCGGACTGCAGCATCAGCTGCTTGATGCCAACTTCGGCAACCGGTGTTTTCTCGTAATAGCCTTCAGATTTCGCCAGTTCATAAGCAGCCTTGGTAATGGCTACATAACCGGTTGCCTGATGGTAATATTTCTGTACTTCCGGCGAGGTCAGGAACTGGAAGAAGTCAGCAACGCATTTGTTTTCTGCGTCCGGCTTACCAGCCATTGCGAACAGCGCCGCACCGCCGATAAAGCTGTTGGTGCCAGCACCGTCTACGGCTTTCCAATAAGGCAGGAAGTCAGCGGAGAATTCCATTTTCGCGGTTTTCTGCAAGCCCCCGAAGGAGCCGGAAGAACCGATCCAGAAGGCCACTTTACCTTCATCAAAAGGCTTCTGGTTGTCTGCCCAGCCCGCACCGTAGAAGCCGAAATAGCCTTTATCAGACCAGTCTTTCAACTTTTCGAACATCATAACAAGGTTCGGGTCAGTCACATTGAGCTTGGTGTCCTGAACACTGTCATAACCGTTATTATTGGTTGCGAACTGAATATTCTGGCGGGAGAAGAAGTTCTCGGTGAACTGCCATGTCAACTGCGAAGCGGTGAGCGGAATATAACCGGCTTCTTTGAGCTTCGGCGCGATGGCTTCAAACTCTTCCCATGTTTTCGGGGCTTCAACACCGGCCTTTTTCAGCGCTTCATTATTGATATACATGATCGGCGCAGAAGAGTTGAACGGCATACCAACAAACTTGCCATCCGGTGCAGCATAGAAATAACGCACACCTTCGATGAAAGCTTCACGGTCAAATTTATAACCGGCATTGTTGATCAGGTCTTCAGCAGGCACTGTTGCGCCTTTTGCATTGATGATGGTGGCTGCACCGGCATCAAAAACCTGAAGAATGTTTGGCTGTTCGCCTGAGCGGAATGCAGCAATACCGGAAGCCAGCGCTTCTTCATATGTGCCTTTGGAAACCGGTGTCAGAGCGCAAGACTGCTGCGATTCATTAAAGCGCTTTGAGATCTCGTTGATCACTTCAGCATTCGCGCCGCCCATGCCATGCCACCAGCTGATATTGGTTGCAGCCATCGAAGATGTGGCAGAGACAGTCAGTGTCAAAGCAGCGATAGAGATTTTTCTGAACATTGCAGATCCCGTTTGTTGAAAAACTGGTTCCGCAATAGAGGGTGGATATGACACCGAATTAACAGGAATGAATCAGATTTATGAAACGCACCGAAACCGGCATGTTGCATAAATCGGTCATGGCCTGCCCTGTGCAAACCCAGACCTACCTCACGACAGGAAAATGAAGTCCAGAATGATCGTGGAAAATAACAGGCCAATCATCACATATTGAAATCGCCTGCGCTTAATATTCATAGCAATCAGAATAACGATGGTTTCCAGCAGCAGGACAATTGGCAGAACGATCATATTATCGGTTTCGTTTTTTATGAAGGATGTTCTGATCTGCTCGAAAGACTGCATGCTGTTGATGAAAATAAAGAGTGCGAAAAGCCATTTCTTTCTCGAAAAAAAATAGGTCTCGTAATCCCCATATTCTTTAATATCATCCGGTGTCAGGGTTACGCAGATGAAAAAGAGACCAAAGACATAAAACAACTCTAAGATATAAGTAACAATATCATAGGTTTTATTATTACTATCGATGAGATAATCCCACCAGAACTGAATAATCCATAAAAATACGACCAGAATCCAGCCTATATGAATATAGGATACTTTGTTCTTCGAGGGATGCTGAATAAATTTGGAAGCGAAGACCAGCAAGCGCGACAGGCACAAGCTTATGCCCATGCCATTGATAATGCGCATATGCGAAAAAACATCAGCCTGACTGACAAGAATATCCGCGGCCATTGGCACGTCCCCCTCCGGATATGCGTATTACAAACTGCCGGATACATCCCCTCCGGCTGTCACTTTATGTATTAGTAAATGATCAGCTCGAATGATGCCGCCATTGTCAGGAGCAGTGCGCCCAGAATTGCCAGAATCAAACCGGTTCTAAAATGTTTGGATGCTTTAACAACCAAGCCCTTGTCATCGCCTTGTCCCGCATCACCATGCAGGGATGTGGAGAACAGAACGACCAGCAAACCGATCAGCAGTATGAATGAACCTGCAGCACTCAGCAGGTCGCAGATAAAAAGCGTCAAATTGGTATTGGTCATAGAAGTTTCACCGGACAGATTACAAAATTATCAACGATCGTTATAAACTCTGCCCGCGCATGACAAGCTTTAAGATTTTAATACATTATAATGTGAAGCAATAATTCCCACCATAATTTATGCGCTTTTCTGATGTCATGCAGAAACAACACTGGTCTTATCTTCGGTTCATGCGATACAACGCATGAACTATTAAAAGATGCAGCAAGCATGAATAAAAATACGGAGGAACGCTCAAGATGCATTACGCGCGTATTACCGAGCGTCTGAGCAATAAAGGCTCGCATAAATGGGCAGTACATATCCGCGCCCGTGAAATGAAAGCGGCAGGCGAAGATATTATCGAACTGACAATCGGTGAACCGGATATTCCGACACCTGCGGATATGATTGACGAAGCTGCCCGCTCCATGCGCGCAGGCCGCACCCGCTATACCAGCGGCCGTGGCGAGCCGTCTATTCTTGCGGCGCTTTCGGATAAATATTCCAAGCGCACCGGACGCCCTATCAATACACAGCAAATTCTCTGCTTTCCGGGCACACAAAGCGCACTGGCAGTTGCCATGCTCGGACTGGCTGAAGAAGGTGATGAGGTTATCACCACCAATCCGTGCTACGCGACCTATGAAGGTGTAATCAGGGCAACAGGTGCCACGCCGGTCTATGTACCGGTCAGTGAGGCAAACGGTTTTCGCCTGCAGGCTGCCGATCTGGAAAAAGCCATTACCCCGCGCTCGCGCGTGCTGCTGCTCAACTCACCGCATAATCCGACCGGCGCAATGCTGAGCAGAGAAGAAATTGTGGCAATCGGTGAAGTCTGCCGTAAACACAACCTCTGGATCATCTCTGATGAGGTTTATGAATTACTGGTTTTTGAGGGTGAGTTTGCCTCTCCGCTTGATCTGCCGGAACTTGCCGAGCGCACGGTAGTCGTTGCCTCAATCTCCAAGTCCCACTCCGCGCCGGGTTTCCGCAGCGGATGGTGCGTGGGGCCGGAAGAATTTACGACACGCTTACTTCCGCTGTCCGAATCCCTGCTGTTCGGCGTACAGCCTTTCATCGCGGATATGACCGCTTATGCGCTGAACCGCCCTGCAACGGCCGCCAAGCAGATGCTGGATAATTTTTACCACCGTGCGCAGATGATCTCTGAGCGGCTGGATGGTCTGGCTGGTATTTCCTGCAAAATCCCGCAGGCAGGCATGTTTATTCTTGCGGATATTCGTGCGACCGGAATGACCGGTGCGGAATTTGCCATGCGCCTGCTGGAAGAGGAAAAGATTGCCACAATGCCCGGCGATTCCTTCGGCAGCAATCTGGTTGGCTTTCTGCGCCTCAGCCTCAGCGTGGCCGATGATCAAATTGATGCAGCTTGTGCGGGCATGGTGCGCCTTGCCCAGCGCATTACAATGGAAAAAGCTGCATAATCATTATCATGCATGAAAAAGCCCGCCTCAGAAATGAGGCGGGCTTTTTGCTTTTATAGTGAAGTTTACTTTAGCGGATAAGCGTCACATGCTTGGCACCAAATGCCCAGAGAATAGTGCGCACGATCAGCAGAGCCGCAATCACAATCAGCATGATACAGACCGAGAATGCCGCCGCCTGATTGACCGCCCCGCGATCGGACAATTGCAACACGGAGATCGAGGCAACCTGCGTAGCCGGCGTGGTAAGGAAGATCACTGCGGACAGTGATACCATTGTGCGCATGAAGAACAACACACCTACACCCAGCAAAGTCGGCCAGAGCAGCGGCAATGTCACTTTGCGCAGTGTCGTCAACACACTACCGCCGAGCATGGTTGATGCTTCATCAAACGAACCGCTGATCTGTTTCAGGCTGGTTGAGGAAATCAGGAATGCATGAGCATGGTTATAATAAACACTGAGAATAATAATCAGCGCAAAACTGCCATAGAGAAAATGCAGCGGATTGGACGGATTATTAAAAGCCAGCACATAGCCAAGACCCAGTACCATCCCCGGAACGGCTGATGGCAGAATAGCCAGGAATGCCAGCGGGCCGGTCAGAGGGTTTTTAAACTTCTGCACGGCAATGGCTGTCATGCCCGCAATAGCCACACCCAGTAAGGCGGTTGCCAGACTGATCTTCACACTGTTCCACAAAGGTGCAGTGCCGTTCTGCACATCAAACTGATAGTGCTGCAGGGTGAAGCTCATATTATACGGCCACAACTTGACGAAGCTTGCCAGCACCACAATCAGAATAACACTCAGGATCAGCGCCATTGTAAAATAGGCATAGAGACCAAGAAACAGATCCCGTTTGAAGGCGGGACGCACAACCATTGGCCGCGCCTGTGACGTGAGCAATGCCTGCTGCTGCTTGGTCAGACGTTTTTCAACAATCTTGGCCGCAATCGCGGGCATCAGCAGTACAATACCAATCACCGCGCCAAGGCCGAACTGTGCCTGCCCGATCACCTGATTATAGACTTCAGTAGCCAGCACGTTGAAATCGCCGCCAATCACCATCGGATTACCGAAATCGGTCATCACCAGATTGAACACCACGAAACATGCTGCCGCCAAACCATAGCGGGTAGCAGGCAATGTCTGGGTGCGGAAGATGCGCCACGGACCTGCTCCGAGAACCTCTGCACTTTCATGCAAACGGGCATCACTGACAGCCAAGGCAGCCGAGAGGATCAGGAAAGCATAGGGAAAAGCATAAAGCGCATTGGCAATCACCACACCCCAGAAACCATAGATATCAATATCCATGCCCATCCAGCGGTTGAGAATACCGTTACGCCCGAGCAACAGCACCAGCCCCTGCGCCTGCACCAGTGAGGGTGCAAACAGCGGAATAAGTGCGGCCATCCGCAACATAGGCTTAAACGGCACATGGGCACGTTGCAGCGTATAGGCATACGCATAGGCCATGCCGGTAACAATAACCGTGCAGGTCAGCGCCATGCCTAAACTGTTCAGCACCAGCGTCCAGAAACGGGCAGTGGTAAAGGTATGGGCAAAGTTACCAAGCCCGAACCCTTCCGGCGTGCTGAAGCCCAGAACCAGAATAGCCCAGAGCGGCATAACCAGAAAGATCAGGATCAAAGCTGTGATCCCGATTGTCACAGCCCATGATATGAAATTATCGCTAAACAGACCGCGCTTTAAACCGGCACCGGTTGTGGCAGGAATGGAAACACCGGCGCTGCTCATGCCAGCACCCGCAGCGCTTCAGCAGGCAGATGCAACGTTACAGCATCACCGGTCTGGGGCATGTCCCCTGTTTTATTCAATGCACCATGCATTTCCACGCTGATTTTAACATCAGGGCGTTTATCCGGCACCACTTCAAGCCGCGATATGTGCCCCAGATAAATCTGGCTGCGGATTGTAGCCGGAAAATGATTATCATCACTCGCGGCCTGAGAGGCGGGCAGAAGGCTGATGGATTCAGGACGGATCCCCACTTTGCTGACCGGCGAGGAACCATGCGCATCGGAGTGATTCAGCTTCAGTGCCTTATCAGCAAATTGCAGACCTTTACCGCCCGCTTTATCCAGCGGCAGAATATTCATACGACCAATAAAGTCAGCCACAAAACTGGTGACCGGCTGCTGATACAGCATTTGCGGCGAGCCGGTTTGCTCAATGTGGCCGTCTTTCATCACCACAATGACATCAGCCATAGCCAGCGCTTCTTCCTGATCATGGGTGACCATGATGGTGGTAATGCCCACCCGCTTTTGCAGCGCGCGAATTTCATTACGCAATTCTTCACGCACCTTGGCATCCAGCGCCGAGAGCGGTTCATCAAGCAACAACAGCGACGGATTAGGCGCGAGCGCACGCGCAATAGCAATACGCTGCTGCTGCCCGCCGGACATCTGCGCAGGCAGTTTTTCCGCCTGATCGCTCAGATGCACAAGCTCCAGCATTTCGCGAACCCGTGTTGCAATCTGCGCTTTTGTCCAGCTCCGGCATTCCAGCCCGTAGGCAATATTGCGCGCAGCCGTCATATGCGGAAACAGCGAATAGGACTGAAACACCACACCAAAATTGCGCGACCGTGCCGGTGTGCGGGACAAATCGGCGTCGCCCAGCATGATCTGGCCGGAGTCAATATCCTCAAGCCCTGCAACAGAGCGCAGCAAAGTTGTCTTGCCGCAACCCGAAGGGCCGAGAAAACACACCAGTGAACCATGCGGAATATTCAGAGACACATTGTCCAGAGCTTTAACGGCACCATAATTTTTAATGACGTTCTGAATATGCAAATCCATTGGCATTGTTTCCTTTGGTATTTTGTTGTTTTAAGCGCAGAACCTGAACGGCCGCGCATTCCCCGTATGCCATCGTTTCGGGCAGCTTCTTGTCGTTTTTCCAACGGGCTGCTTTAAGTATTTGTTTTTAAAACGATAGTTCCATCAAAGCATAGAGCCAAAACCGGATAACTCAAGGCTATCCGGTCTTGTTGGTTTTTAACGCTCGTATTTCTTCTGCCATGCATCGATGATTTTTGTACGATCATCGGCAGCCGCTTTGAAGTCTACGGCATACATTACTTTAGACACATCTTCAGGAAGACCGGCTTCCTTAAACTTATCCGGCATCGCACCGCCCGGAATGGTCACAATGGCCTTCCACTTGTAATATTCGTCTGCGGCCTGCTTGCTCACAGTCCAGTCAAGGAAGCGCTTCGCAGCATCTTTTTGCTTGGATGTGGAAACCAGCGCGTTGGCTTCCAGCTCATTACCGGCACCTTCAGACGGGATTACCATCGTGATCGGATAGCCTTCAGCAATATTCTTGATTGCGCGCAGTTCAAAAGAAGCACCAACCGTATATTCGCCCATCGAGGCTACATTGCACGGCTTGGAACCGGACTTGATATATTGCGCGACGTTCTTGTCCAGACTGTCGAGGAATGCCCAGCCCTTCTCTTCGCCCATCTGCTGGATCAGCGAGTCAATCTGGATGTAGCCGGTGCCGGAAGACGCAGGATTCGGCATCACCACTTCGCCTTTAAACGCAGGATCGGTCAGATCAGCCCATGATTTAGGCATCGTCAGACCTTTGGCTTTCAGGCGTTCATTATTCACGCAGAAGGCCGCCATATAACCGGTAACCGCAAACCAGCGATCTTCTTTGTCGCGGAACTGCGCAGGCACATTGTCAATATTGGCCGGCTTGTAAGGCTCCAGCGTTTTAATGATTTCTGGATTAAACAGGGAAGTAACAGCGACACCCCAGAGAACGTCATGCTGAGGATTGGCCTGTTCAGCAATAATTCGGGCAACAAGATCACCATTGGAGAGGCGCAGCATGTTGATGTCGAGATCAGGCAAAGCTTTTTTTGCTTCCGCAAGGAAAGCCGCCGCTTCGTCTTCTTCATATACGGTGTAAACCGTAATGGTTTCTGCCAGTGCAGAGCTGGCCAACAGAGTTGCAGCCAATGCACCTAATGTTTTCAGATAACTCTTACGCATATGAAAAGCCCCCATCCTATGGATTTTGTTCGAGTTTTTTACAGTTCCCACGCATAATGAAGAAATAAACACAGATATCAATGCGAATTTTTTGAAAACACACTTATGCCTTCGGCGGCAGAAACGCATTCCGCACCGGTATTGCATTCACAATACACAGCCTGCCAACCCAATCGGGCACAGGGCAGGCTCCGTCATTTTTTTATTTTCGTATTTCCGCAACAGCCCGATGAGTTTATCCGGCTAACGAAATATCTGGTATGAACGCGACTGAAAAAGGGCAGATCAAAAACTGCCTCTATCAGGATAGCTTGAAAATAGTGCCTGTGGTTTTAACGTCGCGCATGTCCGTAAGCGGCAAAAAACAGCGCATTTAATCATAAAGAATTTAAAGTTTAAGCTTTGAAATCACACGTTTTTAGCCGGATTTACCGGCGCCAATAACCATCAGCTGGCTAATATATTTGCGCAGAGTTTTTCTGCGCCATATTTATCGCAGCACTGTATCCGTCTGCATATTCCGCCCTAAAAAATTGACCGGTTTATCGTTTTCATCCTGCAGAAAGGCGGGACCGACAATTCTCACCGCCCGATCAGGAGCGTTATCATCACGCTTTATGGCGACAGAACCCTGCACAGGGTCTGCCCGCTTGGATAACAGTACCCTGTCTGCATCCTGTGTTTTCTTAGGCTTCACACCGCGTGTTCGAACATGCTGAATATATGAAAAGTACTTCGCCCAATTACATTTTTGAAAATTCTCTGCACCCTGATAATTATAGGCCGTCGGCAGCTTTAAATAGGATTCACGTCTGTCAACCGAGAGCATATCCGCGGTTTCAGCAGCCGGATCATCAAGCACATAGAGGTTCACCTCGGGGCTTTCACAGATAAAACGACATTGTGCCAATGTCTCTTTCACGCTGTCGCTTTTTGAAAATTGCGAATGCGGCGCAGGAAAATAATACCCGTCGGACAAACGCACACAAAACAATAATGGTGTACCGGAATACTGTCCGCTGAACGGATTACGACCTGTGTCACTTTTTTTACCGGTTTGAGCCGTGTTTTTAGATGTGTTTTTCAAAGCAGACGGATCAGCATACTTAGCGTTACACCGCGCCAGTGCGGCTGCATTTGCCTGCAACTGCTTTTGTATTTCGCCACGACGCAAGGCAAAATCCCGGCAGGCATTGAAAAAACCGCCTTGAGCGCTTTCACTGGTACAGCCCCTGCCACGCTCCATATTTTTCAAAGCTGCAAGCTGGCGTTTTAAAATCATATCTGAGGCTATGGCGGCATTGCTCGAACAACTGTCAGCAACAGCCGGTGATATCGCAGCAGGCATGGCTGCAAGAAAAATCAGCAATGATGCCCATTTGAAACGCATGAGAGGGTGCGGTTGTTTGGCAGCCTGCGAATGAGCACCCGGCACGCATCTTCCAGTATTGCCCCATACCGATATTCCAACCACTTAAAGCGCTCCCATACCCAGTCTCATACTCTTGCAGCAGAATATTTCAAAAGTAAAAAACTTAAATGAAATGCACAACATACATGAAACAATATTCACATGAATTGAAGGCAGACAGCAAATTTTAAAAATACAACAGAGAGCCAGCCATCATGGCTAAACAGCAAATATTTCAACTCTGTTGCGGCCGTTATTTTTTGCGGAATAGAGACTGAGATCAGCGTTTTGGGTAATGTCGGAGAAAGAACTGCCCCCTGCAGTTGCGAGACAAACACCGGCACTAATGGTCAGTCGCACAATATTACCGTTATATTCAAACGCATCATTTTCAACAGCCTTACGAGCGGCTTCAGCAAACTCATACGCCTCTTTCATCGTCGTCTCAGGCAATATCGCAACAAACTCCTCTCCGCCGATCCGCGCTATAAAATCGGTTTTCCGGAAGACTTGCATCAGAATATTTGCACAGCGTTTTAGCGCTATGTCTCCGGCCGCGTGACCAAACGCGTCATTAATCCGCTTGAAGTGATCAATATCGAGCAGAATCAAAGCAAAAGAGCCGTCATCCGGCTTGTGCTCAGCTAAAGTCAGCTCGTATGCCCTGCGATTATAGAGTTCCGTTAAAGGATCCCGCAGAACCATCTGCCGCAATTCGGAAATACCGCGTTCATAGGCAATCGAAATAGCAAACGCGCCGCTCGCCACGATATGAATTGAAACGATAAGCAGCTGAACTGTGAGCAAATGATCCAGAGGCAGCGGAGTCATTGTATCCGGACTGATCAGCCACGCCTGCACAACACGCAGCAGAAAAGCCAGCCCGACAATACCATAGGCAACCATAAGCCCCCAACGGGATGGCAGCACTTCCTTGTTCGGCTTCAGCAACTCGCGAATAATCAGCGCAATTTCAACAAACAAAATTACATTAACAGCACCGAAGATTACACTGTGCTTGACATAAGAGGAGAGAAAATAAGGAGCAATAACAAGCAGCAGGACAATTAGATTAAATTCAACATAGTTTTTTCGATAGAAAAAACTTCTTAAAGCTTGCCATCTCAGCGCAACACCAAGAACAAGCAGCGCATTTACAAACGCCATTTGCATGATCTGGGAGCGATCAATCACAACGAATATTGTAAACACTGAAGACAGAACAAAATTAGCCGCAGTCCAATAAAGCCAATAGGCCTTATCGCGCTGTTTGAGCCAGATACAAAAAAACGCAATCGCAAACGCGCCGAGAGAAATGGCGTTCACAACGAATAATGTATTTGGTTCAATGTCTAATATGTACTGAATGAGCATCGACTATCAATTCCCCATTGTCGATAAACGAAACACTCCCGGGATGCACTGTTCTTCAGGCGTGCTCCCTAGGGGGAACAAGTCTTTATGCCATTCAATAAATCAATCCTAGTACTCTCGCAAACTGGTCCATCAGTTTGAATCATATTCCACATAGCACTTTGCGAGTAAAATTGCGCTATCACTTTTTTATTCAAAAAGCGATATTTTGAGTATGTGACAGTACAAATAGCGACACGCAATATAAGTACGAATATTATAAATAACAAAAATGAAATTCATCAGAAGATAATTAGTCGTACATTGTGAGATTTTTACTTTTAATCACTTGTAATGATTGCACTTAAAAACACATTAGTTGATAGTAAATTTCAAAACAAAAGTATAGCCATCAGAAACTCACAAGATATCAATTCATCCGTCACAAGCTTGTGCCTATGAAGGCAGGTCACAGACGAAAACATATTAAATGATTTTATATTGTGAAAGATATGGCTGGGGCGCCTGGATTCGAACCAGGGATGCCGGTACCAAAAACCGGTGCCTTACCGCTTGGCTACGCCCCAAAACAAATCACGGAGAGATTCCGTGGCGGTTGATCCGGCTTATAGCCTCAAGAATTTCATTGTGCAATGCACTGAAATCAGATTTTTACATTTTAAAACAAAGCAAACTCTCTTAATGTGGAAATCGCATTTTCTTTTATTGAATTCCTGATCATCCTCACCACAAATCAGCGAAGTACGGTACTTGTGGCAATGCAGAGCGGTGTCGTTTACGCCCGGCGAAAACCGTGCCAAAACACATTGCGGTCAGCGCTGAATACAGCCTCTATTTGAGATATTTAAATTTTCGCATTTTCATAACCACCTGACCATCTCAGCTGGCTGTGACATGTTTCAGGAGCCGGACGATTTGTCATCTTATCTGCTGATCTTTATTCTCTGCTTTATCTCTTCGGTTTTTTTACTCTATATTTTGAAACAGTGGCTTCCTGCGCATTTTCTTGCCGCAGGTTTTAACGCACGTTCCAATCACTCGATACCAGCACGGCAAATCGGCGGGCTAGCCTGTATTCCGGTCTTTGTTTGCGTATTAGTGCTCGCCGGCTTTTGGGACATTATACCGGCAAGGCTGAGCCTTAGCCTGACAGGTGCAGCAATATTAGTCTGGGTTACCGGCTATCTCGATGACAAAGATGAGCTTTCCGTGCGCGTGCGATTGCCTGCCCAATTATTAGCCGCAATCATTGCCGTTTACGGATTAGGCGAAGATTTTCGGATTCTTCCTGACCTTTTTCCACATTGGCTCGAAATCATTTTTTTAACTGTCGCGGTGCTGGGAAGCATCAATGTTGCCAATTTCATGGACGGCCTCGACTGGCTCACCGTGACTGGTATCGGCATTCCGTTATTTCTGCTTGGCATTATTGCAGCCTTGTCTTTGCAGAACCCAACGATTGCGATCATCGGTTTTTCATTAAGCGGCGCTCTTGCAGGATTTGCAGTCTTCAATCGCCATCCCGCTTCAGTTTTTCTTGGTGACTCAGGCAGTCTGCCGCTCGGCCTGATCACAGGCGCAGTGTTCCTGCTGTTTGCTCAACAGGCAGGGCTCATTCCGGCTCTTATCTTACCGCTCTATTATATCGCAGATTCAGGAAGCACGATTATTTTACGCCTTCGTAAGGGTGAAAACATCCTGCAGGCGCACTCTTCCCATGCCTATCAAATCGCAAAACGCGCCGGAAAATCCGTCGGCTTCGTAACCGGCAGTATTGCAGCGCTGAATCTTTTTTTGGCTGGCATCACCGCATTAATAATATCGCTCGGCCCCATCGCACAGATCGCCGGACTTGGCCTTGCAATTCTGTTGACCGGCCTGCTCATTATTTATTTTCGAACAACTGGCTCAAACGCAAAGGCTACTGGCTGATATAGTCGAACAAAAGGGATCGCGCGCCCGCACTGTCATTGCTGTCGAGGAAGCGCTGCATTTGCGGCAGGCGTTGCGGTATTTCATCTGCCTTTGTGCCGCGTTTTTCTGCACAGAGGATTTTCGGGTGGCGTGTGCGCTGCGCCTTGTCCGGATCATAAAACAGCTCTTCATAAAGCTTTTCGCCTTCACGAATGCCGGTGACCCGTATCGCAATATCACCGTCGGGATTTTTAATATCCCGCACAGTCAGGCCAGCCATCAGGATCATATTTTCAGCCAAATCTCTGATTTTTACCGGACGCCCCATTTCAAGCAGGGCAGTCTCTCCGCTTTTAATAACAGCTCCGGACTGAATAATCAGTTCTGCGGCTTCGCGAATAGACATGAAGTAGCGGGTCATATCCTCATCGGTTAGCGTTACCGGCCCGCCTGCTGCAATTTGCTCGCGGAACAACGGCACAACTGAACCGTTTGACCCCAGCACATTACCAAAACGCACACTGGAGAATGACTGCGCGGCTCCTTTTTGCTGTGCAAGATCACCATAATGGCGAATAACGAACTCCGCCCATCGCTTGGTTGCACCCATCACATTTGTAGGGCGTACAGCTTTATCAGAAGAAATCAGAATGAAGCGCTCGACGCCTGTTTTCAGTGCCGCATCTGCAACTGCCTTTGTACCCATAATATTATTACGAATACCCTCGAGCGGATTGGCCTCAACAAGCGGCACATGCTTATAGGCAGCACAATGATAAATCGTATCAATGCCATGCGAAGCAATGACATTCTCCACCAATTCCTGCTGCGTGACAGAACCCAAAACCGGAATGATCTCACAACGGGAGGCAGCTTTCAGCTTTCGTTCCTGCTGATAAAGCGCGAATTCACTGACCTCAAACAGAACGAGTTTACGCGGCTTCCAATTCACAATTGTGCGGCACAATTCACTGCCGATTGAACCACCGGCGCCCGTCACCATAATTGCCCGCCCCTCAATCATGGACTGCAGCATGGCCTCATCCGGCGGCACCGGTGAGCGCCCCAGCAAATCATCAATTTCAATTTTACGCAGCGCACCTACCAAATATTTGCCGCGGGAGAGATCCGCAATCGGCGGCAAAATGCTGGTACGGATTTTTAACCGCCCCAGAATACTGACATAGGTTTTGCGTTCATCCTCACTCATGGAAGGATCAGAAATCACAACCTGACAAACACCGTAATTATCAACAAGATCGGTAATTGCCGTCGGTGCATAAACACGGGTTCCCGCAATATCCATCCCCTGCAGCGACGGATCGCGATCGATGAAACCTGCAACAAATGTATCACGGTGCACACGCAAGGCAGCCGCCAATTGCTGCGCAGCCTCGCCGGTACCAATAATCAACGCAACTTCGCGTTTCACCGGAGTGGAGCTTTCATGCAAAATCCACTTCGCACCAAAGCGCGATATGGACACAAGAATGGTAATCACAAGCCAGTAAATTAAAGGAACGGAACGCGGCACACCTGTGCCACCGGTCATTTCAGTCAGAAAAACCAACGCCACCCAAAGCAGTGATGCAACCGCTGTAGCCTGAAAAATTGACCAGATTGCCTTTTCAGGCAGATAGCGAATAACAGCTCTGTAAAGGCCGTACCGGATGAAGACAGGTACCGCCACCAGCGGTGCCGCCAGCATCAGCAATATTTGCTTGGTATTGGGTAAAAACAAAAAACCATAGCGCAGAACATAGGCCAAATAGACGCCCAGCAAGAGCATGCCCACATCAACGCCGAGCATTGTCAACTGTTTTACAAAACGTGGAAGTTGTGCAATCCGCCTTGAGAAATTTGCCGTTTTCATATGGTTAATCTCTTACCCCGTCTAACAGCAAATCTGTCACCCATTGTCACAAAAATATATTTGGCAGCAAAATAAACTTGATATCAATATTCAAGTATTCGAATTATACTATTTTTTGAACTTACCGATTAGCAAAATACTTATTTCAAAACCAGCCAGCATTACTGAACAGAATAAAATTCCACTGAATAAACGGCGATCCTGTTTAAAAACCGGAACTCATTCCGGCACTTTCTGAAACCTGCATCCAACTTGCACCACATATGCATCATTTCACCAATCAAGCTTTGGCAGATCACGTAAAGGAATTTTATCACCGTATTTATAATTCATCAGATTCGTTAAAGTTGCACGGTGCCAAAGTGTAATTCACCTGCCACTCAGGCAAAGCCGTGCAACAAACTCACAGTGCTTTAACAAGGCTCATACCGGAACCGGCTGGCTATCCTCAAACCAAAGCCAGCGTGCACCATCGCTGAAAGCGGGTTTGCCGTTTTGACCGGTTTTTACAAATATGATGGCTCCCGAACCCGCCTGTGCAGCATTTGGCACTGAGGTCGCTTCATATGCGCCCATACGAATTGGCCCGTCCACATGCAAAGGCGCTGTCGGCCAGACAGAACCAATAGCTATATTGCCGCTTGCACGATCAATCCGCAGGGCCTGCCGCCACTGCCCCGCATCATCCGAAACTTTAATGCTGAAATTATTTTCACCGGCAAGCCCCATCTCCGCATAGCCTGTCCAGCCGCTTTGGAATAAAAGAGAGGCTGTATTATCGCTCAGGTTTTTATTGATCTTCAGCTGGTGCCCTGCCCCGTTATGGGTCAGCAAAACAGCATCAGATGCCACGGCCAAGCGGTTATAATTATCAGCTACCGTATTAATCCCCGCCAGAGGCTGCGGGTTGAGCAGTGCCTGCCATTCTGATCCGCTGAAAATGCAAAATGCATTCTCATCGGCAACATGCATCATCCAGCCGTGCAGAGGTGCAAAATAGAACCATTCATCATCCATAAAAGCTGCAATTTTTCCATCTTGCCCGCTCCATAAACCGCTGGCATTCGCAGGCACAAGATAACGGCTGCCTTCTGCCGGTGCGGCCGGAGGCGAAGAATATTGCCTGCTCAGCACAGACAAGTTCAGCAAGGCATCCAGAATGCGCAGCGCCTCATTATGCGTGACGTGTTTCTGCGCCTGACTGGGCATAATGTATGGCATTTTGAGATTGGGTGTTATTTCCATAGTCAGTTTTCCCCGCTGTTCGATGACGGGGAAAGTCTACGGGCAAGACGAAAGACGGGGATAGATTCCCCCCCGTGTTGTCTTTAACTGCCGCGATAGGTGGAATAAGCCCAGGGACTGACCAGCAGCGGTACGTGATAACTGGCGCTTACATCGGCAATCGCAAAGCGGATCGGGATCAAATCAAGAAACGGCGGCTTAGCCATCTCTGCCCCTTGTGAATCGAAATATTCAGCGACATGAAACTGAAGTTCATAGGTGCCGATGCACATCTCCGCGGCGCTGAGCAGCGGCTCGTCTGTACGGCCGTCAAGATTGGTTATTGTGCGTTTGACCAGCTCCAGTTCACCACTACCCTTCACCAAATATAGCTCAAGGCGCATCGCGGCAGCCGGTTTGCCATGCGCAGTATCAAGAACGTGGGTTGATAGTTTTGCCATAAACGTGCCTTTTCAACTGCATACAGAGCATTTCACAGTCAAGTTGGATCAACTTGACGTCCGTGATAATGCGGAAAATTAAAGAACCTAGAGCGAGCACCGTGATCCAATCTGGGCGTTAACCGCTCTATATTTTACAAGCCAAACATATCTCCCAGACGTAGTTCTGCGATACGCGCGATCTGCCGCAGTGCCTCAGAAACTTCCTGATCGGGCGTGTTTTTCAAACGGGTTTCAAAGCTGGCAAGAATAGAATGTTTGTCATGTCCTTTGCCGTCAAAGCCACGCACAGCGAGAATAAACGGAAAATCGAACCGCTGCTTATAAGCATCATTCAACTGATGAAACTGCGCATATTCTGCATCATTCAGCTGATCTAAACCCGCACCTTTTTGCTCACTGGTAGAAGCATCGGTGAGATCACCGGCGCGTGCTGCCTTGCCTGCCAGATCAGGATGCGCACGGATCAGTACCAGTTGTTGCTCCCGGCCAGCATGGTCAACCACCTGCACCATTGCCTGATGCAGTATTGAAACAGAAGCGAAAGGCCGCTTCCCTGCTACAGCTTCTGCGACCCAAGGGGAGTGCTCGAAAATACCGCCCAGCGCAGACACAAAATCCGTCTCAGGCCGATCATTCAAATCCTGTAAATTCATTTCAAGCTTCACTCTGCTTCTGGCGCTGTCGCAGTTTCATGATGGATTTCAGCACAGTTTCCGGTGTGGCAGGCGCATCCAGCTCCGGTGAGAACTGATGATCCGCAATCGAAGCAATCGCATCACGAATGGCCAGCCAGATAGAAATTCCCAGCATGAGCGGCGGCTCACCAATGGCCTTGGAACGGAACACCGTTTCCTCGCGGTTCGGCGCATTTTCCAATATCCGAACATTGAAAATTTCCGGCACATCGCGGGAACCCGGAATTTTATAGGTTGAAGGGCCTGCAGTGCGTAACCGCCCTGCCTTGTCCCACCATAATTCCTCGCAAGTGACCCAGCCCATGCCTTGCACGAAAGCGCCTTCAATCTGGCCGAGATCAATCGCCGGATTGAGCGGAAAGCCGACATCCTGCAAAATATCCGCCCGCAAGCAGCGCGTTTCACCGGTCAGCGTATCCACCGCCACTTCGGCCACTGCTGCGCCATAGGTGAAATAGAAGAACGGACGACCGCGCATAGTCTTGCCGTCCCAGTGAATCTTCGGCGTCGCATAATGGGCGGCTTCCGAGAGCTGCACGCGCTTTGACCAAGTGAGTTTGGCAAGCTCACCGAAAGACATAGATTCATTACCCGCATAGACACGGTTGCCGCGGAAGATAATCTCACTTTCCTCTGTAGCGTAATGCTCTGCGGCAACCTTGGTCATCCGGCCTTTAATCGCCGTTGCCGCTTTAAATGCCGCCATACCATTGAGGTCAGAACCGGTTGAAGCTGCCGTTGCAGAGGTATTCGGCACTTTGCCGGTGGCGGTCGCCGAGATACGCACCATATCCAGATCGATCTGGAACACCTCCGCCACAACCTGAGCAACTTTGACAAACAGTCCCTGCCCCATCTCCGTGCCGCCGTGGTTCAGAAACACCGAACCATCCTGATAGACATGCACCAGCGCACCGGCCTGATTGAGCGCTGTGAGATTGAACGAGATACCAAACTTCACCGGCATCATTGCCAGTCCGCGGCGGATCAGCGGTTTCCCCGCATTATAGGCATCAATCTCCGCACGGCGCTGTTGCCACTCGCTGCTTTCCAGCAAAGTTTCTGTGACCTGCACCAGCCGGTTATCTTCAACCTTCTGGCCATAGGGCGTTTCATCGCCCGTTTCATCGCCGTAATAATTGATTGCGCGCAGCTGATTGGGATCAAGCTTTAACTCACGGGCAATCGTATCGACGATTGCCTCAATCGCGATAATCCCCTGTGGCCCGCCAAACCCGCGAAATGCCGTATTGGACACGGTATTGGTTTTGCAGGCATGGCCGATAAAATGCGCGTTTTCGACAAAATAGGAATTATCGGCATGGGTCAGTGCACGGGCAATCACCGGCCCTGTGAGGTCCGGCAGGTTGCCGGCACGGGCGAGAAACTCAATATCCAGTCCCTGAATGCGGCCACGGCTGTCCGTACCCGCCTTCCAATGCACTACAAAATCATGGCGTTTGCCGGTGGCAATCATATCATCGCGGCGCTTGAGACGCATTTTGCACGGGCGCCCGGTCTTGGCCGCAACAAGCGCGGCGGCACAGGCTATAATAGTGGCCTGACTTTCCTTACCACCAAAGCCACCGCCCATACGCCGCACCTGACACTCCACCGCATGGGCATGAAGTCCAAGCACATGTGCAACATGATGCTGCACTTCGCTCGGATGCTGTGTTGATGAATGCACCAGCATATCGCCGTTTTCATGCGGCCAGTTTTCACCGGGAATCGCATAGGCAATATGGGTTTCGAGATAGAAATGATCCTGCCCGCCCATAGAAAGGCGACCTGAAAACTGATGCTCCGCATTGGCAATAGCAGTTTTAGCATCGCCCTGTTGCACAACCTGCTGCGGCATCACATAGCTCTTTTGCCGGTGTGCTTCTTCCACATCCAGCACCGGCGCCAGCTCTTCAATATCCAGCTTCACCAGCTTGGCGGCCTTATAGGCGGCTTCAAAACTGGTGGCGGCAATCACCGCGATAGCGCGTCCCTGATGGTCGAGCAGTTCTTCTGCAAAGAGCGGCTCACCTGGCAGCCCCGGTGAAACATCATTGATGCCCGGAATATCATCAACACCCCAGATACCGACCACACCGGCCTGCGCCAAAGCCTCGCTGGCATCCATACCTTTCAGCCTGCCATGAGCAACCGGCGACAATACAAAAGCAGCATGAAGCGTGTCCGGCAATTCCGGCATATCATCAATATAAGTCGCCGCACCGGCTACATGGCGGCTCGCGGAATCATGCACAACACCATGTCCGACAATGCTGCGCTCGACTTTATTCAAAGCACTCTCTGGCGTTGGAAAAGGCTGATGTATTGCAGTCATAGTGCCATTACCTCCACCACTTCGCCGGCAAGATCATGACGCAGACGCTCAACCAGATTTTGCGCCACCATCAACCGATATTCCGCGCTGCCGCGCCAGTCGCTTAAAGGCGCAAGTTCTACAGCAATAGCCTGCGCACAGGCGGCAACAGCAGCCTCATTCAGCGCCTTACCCATTAGCGCCTGCTCGGCGCTCTGCACCCGTTTCGGGATTGCCGCCATACCACCAAAGGCGATGCGGGCATCCGTTACAATTCCGTTCTCCTGCGTCACACGGAATGCACCGCAAACGGTGGAAATATCCTGATCGTAGCGTTTGGAGATTTTATAAACGCGGTAGTCCTGATCCGGTGTCAGCTTCGGAAGTGTGACAGAGGCAATCACCTCGCCTGCACGCAGCTCCGTCTTACGGTAATCAAGAAAAAAATCTTCAAGCGGCAGCGTGCGACTGCCTTCCATACCCGCCAGTTCAATCAGCGCACCAAGGCCGATCAAAGCAGGAGCCCCGTCACCAATCGGGCTGGCTGTGCCGATATTGCCGCCAATTGTACCCTGATTGCGGATTTGTACCGAGCCGAAACGGCGCAGCAGAACGGTCAGTGATGGGTAATAATTGCCGATAGTTGCCAGCACTTCCGCCCATGTTACCGCAGCGCCAAACCGGAAAGACGTTGCATCCTCACGGATTTCGCGCAATTCACGCACATGCGCCGTTGAGATAACCTCGTCCCAGTCACCGTGATAATCGGCCAGTGCGACGCCCAGATCAGTACCGCCCGCCAGCAGCAGGCTCTGCGGATATTGCGTGCGTAATTCCAGCAATTCTTTGAGTGTCTGCGGCTGATGATAGGTCGAGCCGCCATAGCTAAAGCCTGATTGCGGGCGGATATTTTTGAGCGCATCGCTCTCCGGTGCAGCAACAACAGCACCGCCCTGCGCCACCACTTTGCGTGCGGCTTCGACAATCGGGCGATAGCCTGTGCAGCGGCAGAGATTGCCTGCCAGCGTGTCATGGATCAGTTGATCATCAGCTTTGGCACCGGTACTTGCGCAATCTGCAGCCAATCCGCTCAGCGACATCACAATACCGGGTGTGCAGAAACCGCATTGCGATGAGCCGTTTTCTGCCATCGCTGCCTGTACAGGATGAAGCTGTGAAGTTTTCAACCCCTCAACCGTGACCAAGGCTTTACCGTCCAGCTGCCCCATCGTGAGGATACAGCTATTGACGGCACGGTAGCGAAATGCTCCGTCAGCATGATCTGATTGTGGTTCACCCGCCGCAGTGTCAGCCTGCGCAATTGCGTCACGATCTGTGCCGATTAATACGGAGCACGCCCCGCAATCCCCCTCAGCACAGCCCTCCTTCGTTCCCTTGAGCCGCGCCTCCCCGCGCAGCCATTCCAGAACCGTTGTATCTGGCCGGATCTGAACATCCTGCCGGTGACCATTCAGAAAGAAACGGATCATCTGTGTCATAAGACCAGATTGTTACGCCTCTGAATGGTCGTCAAGATGTGCCGTGACAAATGCGGCAAATTAGCTTTGAGTTGCGTTTTAAAGCGACATTTCTGATCTGTTTCATGCCGCTTTTAAACTATGTGAATTTGGAGCATCTGACTGGATGGTCAAATCTCCCTGTCAGAAATCGTGAAATTTTGCTGCGGGAAGTAATATTCTTCCAGATTATTGCCTGCACCGCCACGATCAACCACCAGAAAATCCGAAGTCTTATCCAGTGCCAGCAGCGGATGATGCCAGACATTGCGGTGATAATTCACACCCTGATTGCCTTTCGCCAAAAACGCCACCGGCGCATGTGGAACACCATTATTATCTTCTGCCACAACCACAAGATAATCACGCCCGCTCAGCGGCATAAAGGCCTGCGAGCCCAGCGGGTGGCGTTCAACCATCTTAATGGTCAGCGGCAGCTCCCAAGGCTTACTGCGGAAAATATTCATCAGCACATGAGCACCTTCACCAATGACATCAGCCTGTGCCAATGCATGGTGACGCTCGGTAATGCCCCAGTTAATGAGTTTGATCTCACCCAAACCGGTTTCAATCACATCACCGAATGGTGCAAAATTCTCCGGCGTCAGAGCGCGAACAGGCAAGGTAATGTGTTCCATACTTATTGCCCTGCCGGTTTGTGATGCTCATGCCAATGGCGCGCAATGTCGATACGTTTTGCCACCCAAACCTTGTCATGCGATTGCACATAATCCAGAAAACGCTCCAGTGCCGCAGCACGTCCCGGACGGCCGACCAGACGGCAATGCAGACCGACTGACATCATCTTCGGCGCGCCTTCTACGCCCTCGCGGTAGAGCACATCAAATGTGTCTTTCAGATAATTGAAAAACTGGTCACCGGCATTAAAGCCCTGCGGTGTAGCAAAACGCATATCATTGGCGTCGAGCGTATAAGGCACAATCAGATGCGGCTCCTTTGGCCCCTGCACCCAGAACGGTAGTTCATCGGCATAGGAATCGGCTGAATAGAGAAAGCCGCCTTCTTCCATCACCAGACGCAGTGTATTGTCGGAAGGCTTGCCCTGATAAATCCCGTAAGGACGCTCGCCGGTCAGTTCTGTGTGCAGGCGCACGGCTTCCTGAATGTGACGGCGTTCTTCTTCTTCCGTGAAATCTTTATATTCCAACCAGCGCAGACCGTGGCTGGCGATTTCCCAGCCCGCTTCTTTCATCGCTGCGACCGCTTCCGGATTACGCTCCATCGCCTTGGTCACACCATAGACGGTCACATCCATATTGCGCTTGGTGAACATGCGCCACAACCGCCAAAAACCGGCACGCGCTCCATATTCATAAATCGATTCCATATTCTGGTTGCGCTGCTGCGGCCAGCTCTGCGCACCGACGATCTCGGACAGCAGGCATTCCGATGCCGCATCACCATCGAGAATGCAGCTTTCGCCGCCTTCTTCGTAATTGACCACAAATTGCACGGCAATCTGCGCACCATCCGGCCAGCGCGGGTCTGGTGTATGGCGGCCATAACCAATAAATTCCCGATCACCACATTTTTGCATTATCTGTTCCCCAATTCTCTTTCCTGAAAAGATAAAACTACCGGCATTTTGTCAATGTTAAATTGTCGACAATTTTAACAATAATTGTCAAATACGGCAAATCCGGCGGATAAAGAGGACAAGTTACAGAAAAGCATTTATAGAATGGCCTGTTCTTGTTCTTATGCCTGCCTCAGAAAGCCTGTGCGTAATGTCGCTAAAGTTTAATACGGAATTTGATCCGGCCTATGGTCAAGCCGTTCAGATCGCACCGGACATTCTCCGTGTCACCGTAAACAATGCCAGTGCTTTTACCGGTTACGGCACCAACAGCTACATTATCGGCGAAACCCATCTGGGTGTTATCGATCCGGGGCCGGAAGATGACGCTCATTTTGAAACGCTGATACGTACAATTGCAGGCAGGCCTGTCAGCCATATATTTGTCAGTCACACCCATCGCGATCATTCGCCGCTTAGCACGAGACTGAAGGCCGAGACTGGCGCGACCATTGTCGCGCAAGGCCCGCATCAGTCCGCCCGCCCGTTATTTGACGGTGAAAGCAATGCACTGGATGCCAGTGTGGACACAGATTTTGCGCCGGATATTTGCGCGGCAGATGGTGAGGTTTTCACCAGTCCGGACTGGGCGATGGAGGTTATTCATACCCCCGGCCATATGGCCAATCATGCCTGCTTCGCCCTGAATGATCGCGGCATTCTGTTTTCCGCCGATCATGTCATGGCATGGGCAACCACGATTGTCGCTCCGCCGGACGGCTCGATGCGCACCTATATGCAATCGCTGGAAAAGCTGCTCAAGCGTAAAGATGTGTTCTATTTGCCGGGGCATGGCGCACCGATTACCAAACCGCACCGCTTTTTACGCGGACTTCGCGCCCATCGGAAAATGCGTGAGCGGGCAGTGCTTGAGCGCGTTCTGCAAGGGGATGAAACCATTGCTGACATGGTTGCCGCTATTTACCGCGATACAGATCCGCGCTTGCACGGCGCCGCGGGGCTTTCCGTTTTCGCGCATCTGGAAGATCTGGTCTCACGCGGCTTGGTCATCACAGATGGCGACCCTATGCCGGACAGTGTCTATCGTCCTGCTACAGCATAATTCCTTAAACTTGAATCAGTTTAAGGTAAAATTATGCTGTAAATAGAAAGTGTTAGAGCGACCTTTGTGCGCCCAAGAGGGCGCACGGCGCTCTAATCCTTACTCTTCGGGTGCATCCGGCACAGCATTGCGCATTTCCAGATCAAGCGCATCGAAAAACGCCCCGATTAGCTTTGCATTAAAGCCGAGATCATAGCGGCCATAACGGGAGACAGAGCGTATATCCACAGTGGTCTGCTCCGCCTCATCCCTGAGCCTCACCACAAGATCGCTGCGCAATCCGAGCAGGAGTGTTCTGGCCGTTGCCTCAACACTCACATCCACATCCTCGCCGGCAACACCTGAAATGCTGACAATGCCAAACCCCTGATCTTTCAGCACTTTAAGGACAGCTTTTAAAACGTGATCCTGAGCACTGTCATATTGCCGGCCGCTCACCTCAGGATAGGCAGAGATTTGCTGCAACATATCCGGCACAGCATCCGTGCCGAGGCTGTTTTGCACAATCAAATCGCCTAATCCCAGTCGATCAAGCATTCGCATGCGGATATTTGGTTTCTGCGCCTGCAAAATATCCTGTTCATTCCCCATCACAGTATTGAACTGCACTGAGGTTTCCAAGTCCGTGGAAATATCGTGAATACGCGGCGTTGAAGTGATCTGCCCGAGCAACAATGCGGGCGGTACCAATGTGACCAGCGCGATAAGACAGGCGCGCATTGCACGCCGCCCGCCGGTATCGCCGCTACGCCATAAATTGTAAAAAGATTTTACTGCGAGCAGCAGAGCCAGCACAGACAAAAACACCGACAGTGTCACAATAAACACCAGATCCGGCTGTTGGATCAAACTGAACCGGTGCAACACAACCGCGGCGACAAGCAATCCGAAGCCTGTCAGCGCACAGAAAGGAGCATATCTGGCCGACCGCGATGAGCGACGGCTTACTTTGCGCCGGATGTAATAATTATCAAGCATCGCCCGCCATATTGCTGATCTTGTTCAACTGAAAAAGATGCTAAATTTTTATCTGTGGCGCAAAATTCAACAGGATTTATGCGCACCACCAAAGCGCAACAATACGCGAACAGAATTGCCGCAAGCAAGTACTGTTAATTTTATCAGCTGACGAAAGCGGCAAAGATCTGTGATTAACGTTAGATAAAAGAGAAATATTTTTATTTATCATGGTATTATGACAAATCACTAAAATGAGATTGCATCCAATCCACAAACTGCCACAATCAGTTTTTGGACAATAATAATTTATCCAACCGGAGACGCTCCCCCTATGAGGCAAACGCCCTCCTCTACCGAAGAAACAATGATAGCCGCGTCTGAGGAGAGCGCATCACTTGAAGCCGTTGAGGTCGAGTTTGCGCTTGGCGCGCAGGATGTTCTGACAGACGGTTTTGACTTGTCTTTAGCCAAAGCCGCAGAGATTGTCGGCGGTGAAGTCCTGTTCAATATGCCCGCACTCGACACGACCAATGCGCAGCGCATCGGTGCTATTCTTGTGCCGTCAACTTTGCAGGATCAGGTGGTTTTCGTCACATTGCTGAATGACGGCATCACGCTGTCCCACGCGCCGCTGTCCGGCAACAACACCCTGTTTGAAAGCCTCGGCCGCAATTATGCTGCTGTGATGGGCAAGCTCAAAAACGATCTCTGAAACCCTTCGTCTATCTGATACGTCATTGTACAGAGACCGGAGCAGGCTCTGCCGATGCCGGTTTTGTCTTTGTTTTAGAATGGGTTTTATTCTCTTTCTGCGAAACAGATCCATTGGGCGGTGCAGTTTCACTCACCACATTCGGTGCAGCACGCGCGGGTATGTCCCGCAGCAATTTGAACTGCGCGCCTTTTTTCTTCAGCGCCAGAATACCTTCAGCCACACCTGCACCCGAGGCACGTTTCGGCTGATTGATATGCGAAATAATCACATCGCCGTCTTTGGCATAAGATATACGCCTTGCAACCGTTGCGGCAGGCAGTGAAGCACCGCGATCACCGTTGAGCGAATAACCGGCGACCTTGTATCCCATCCCCTCAATCTGGCGCACAGCATCCGTTGAATAGCGCGCTGTCGCATCACGGTACCATTGCGGCTGCGTGCCGAAGATTTCGGTGATCTTATCCGCACCGCCCTTCACTTCCGTCTCAATAGCGGCAGGTGTTCCGGCAGTCGGAATGCCATACATGGTTTTCAGCACGGTAATCGCAGGCACATGCTCGGCACCGTGATTTTCAATCGCGAACAGTTCAGGATGGGCTTTCAGAATTTCAATCGCAGCCTGATTGCGCCGCAGCCAGCGGGCGGTCACAAACAAGGTTGCCGGAATTTTCTCCCGCACCAGCACATCGAGAATTCGGTGATCAATATCGCCCGAGCAGGCGTCCAGCGTGAGTGCGACCTGTATCGGATTTGATTTCGCGCCTGCGAGATTAAGCTGCGGTTCAATAATCAAATGACGCTGCGAAACCTTTGACGAGAGCAACGCCTCATCCGCAGCAAAAGCCGCAGTTGCACCAATACTCAGGCTCAAGCCCAGCAATACGATTTTAAGAACAGACATCTCGCACCGGCTCATAATTCACGATGAATTTATAGCATCATAAACTGCAAATGCGCCGGATGAAGCATCCGGCGCATCGTCTTGATTATTTACAACGTTACTTCGTTGCAGCTATCGCCGCTTGTGCTGCTGCCAGACGGGCAATCGGCACGCGGAACGGTGAGCAGGACACATAATCCAGACCGGTCTTTTCATAGAAACCGATCGATGCCGGATCACCGCCATGCTCGCCGCAAACACCAAGCTTGATATTGCTGCGCTGCTTGCGGCCACGCTCGGCTGCGATTTGCACCAGTTCCCCCACACCGTCAAAATCGACGGTCACAAACGGATCCTGCTCGATAATGCCCAGCGCCTGATATTGCGTCAGGAAGGATGAAGCATCATCACGCGATACGCCGAATGTCGTCTGTGTCAGGTCATTGGTACCGAAGGAGAAGAACTCAGCCGTCTCAGCAAGCTCCCCTGCCCGCAAGGCGGCACGCGGCAGCTCGATCATGGTGCCGACCATATAATCAACCTGCACACCGCTCTCGGCAATGATCTGTGCTGCGACTTTATCAATCCGTGCTTTGACAAAATCCAGCTCGGCTTTGATACCAACCAGCGGCACCATAATTTCCGGAATAACCGCCTCGCCGGTATCTTTGGCAGCAGCAATTGCCGCCTCAATAATCGCACGGGTCTGCATTTCCGCAATTTCCGGATAGGAGATCGCCAGACGGCAACCACGATGCCCAAGCATCGGGTTAAACTCATGCAGGCTTTCCGCACGCTCGGTCAACTTATCGACATCAACGCCCATGACATTGGCGACTTCAGCGATTTCTTCTGCAGTCTTTGGCAGGAATTCATGCAATGGCGGATCGAGCAGACGAATGGTGACCGGCAGACCCTGCATGATCTCAAACAATTCGGTGAAATCATCGCGTTGCATTGGCAGGAGCTTATCCAGCGCAACACGACGGCCTTTTTCATCCGATGCCAAAATCATCTCACGCATAGCCAGAATGCGCGGGCCTTCGAAGAACATATGCTCGGTGCGGCACAGGCCGATGCCTTCCGCACCGAAAGAACGGGCAGCACGGGCATCCGCCGGTGTTTCGGCATTGGTGCGCACTTTCATGCGGCGTGCCTCATCTGCCCAAACCATCAGCTTGCCAAAATCACCGGAGAGTTCCGGCTGCTGCATCGCCACGGTGCCTTTCAGCACCTGCCCGCTGCCGCCATCAATGGTGATGATGTCGCCTTTTTTGAACGTGCCACCTGCAGTCAGCATCGTGCCGTTGCGATAATCAATGCGCAATGTGCCTGCACCAGAAACACAAGGTTTGCCCATGCCACGGGCAACCACTGCCGCATGGCTGGTCATGCCGCCGCGCGAGGTCAGAATACCTTCTGCCGCGTGCATACCGTGAATATCTTCAGGGCTGGTTTCGATGCGCACCAGAATGGCTTTACGGCCTTCCGCTTTCAGTTGTTCCGCATCTTCCGACGAGAACACAATCTCACCGGTTGCCGCACCCGGAGAGGCAGGCAGACCAATGCCGATCACATGGCGTTCAGCTCTCGGATCAATAGTCGGATGCAGCAGCTGATCCAGCGATGACGGATCAATCCGGTTAACCGCCTCATGCTTGCCGATCAGCCCTTCCTCAACCATTTCCACGGCCATTTTCAGCGCAGCTTTAGCAGTGCGCTTACCGGAACGGGTTTGCAGCATCCAGAGTTTGCCGCGTTCAATGGTGAATTCCAGATCCTGCATATCGCGGTAATGTTGTTCCAGACGATCTGCGATTTTAAGAAACTCGGCAAAAGCTTCCGGCATGATTTTTTCAAGCGATGGTCGCTCGGAACCGGCCTCAATGCGGGCTTCCTCGGTAATATTCTGCGGCGTGCGGATACCGGCCACCACATCTTCGCCCTGCGCGTTGACAAGGAACTCGCCGTAAAGCTTGCGCTCACCGGTGGAAGGGTTGCGGGTAAAGGCCACGCCGGTTGCCGATGTGTCACCCATATTGCCGAAGACCATAGCCTGCACATTAACAGCAGTGCCCCAGTTTTCCGGAATATTATGCAGGCGGCGATAGGTGATCGCGCGGGCATTCATCCATGAGGAGAAAACGGCAGAAATCGCGCCCCAAAGCTGCGCTTCCGGATCCTGCGGAAACGGCTCGCCCAGTTCTTCCTCAACCTTGGCCTTGTACTGGTCAATCACACCGCGCCAGTCGTCTGCAGTCAGATCGGTATCAACATCCAGATCGAGATTGGCCTTGGCATCATCGAGAATTTCTTCGAAGAAAGAATGGTCAACGCCCAGCACTACATCCGAATACATCTGGATGAAGCGGCGGTAGCTGTCATAGGCGAAGCGCTCATCTTTCGCTTCAGTTGCGATAGCCGCAACGGTCGCATCATTGAGGCCGAGATTGAGTACAGTATCCATCATGCCCGGCATGGATGCACGGGAACCGGAACGCACGGAAACCAGAAGCGGACGTGTTGCATCGCCCAAACGGCGGCCCGTCAGCGCAGTGATATGCTCCAGCGCTTGCATAACCTGATCCTTCAGAACTTCAGGATAAGTCCGGTCATGATCATAATAATAGGTGCAGACATCGGTGGTAATGGTAAAGCCCGGAGGCACCGGCAGCCCAAGGCTGCTCATCTCAGCAAGGTTAGCACCTTTGCCGCCCAGAAGATTACGATCACTTGCAGCGCCGTCGGCTTTGCCGTCGCCAAAGCGATATACCCACTTAACCATTCCCGTCCTCCTGTTATGACCGGCTCAGGCGTAATGTAAGTAATGATAGCCGATACCGGATACACATCTTCTGCTTAAGCGATAGGCCCGATGCGGGCTACTGAAAAATGCATAAAACCGGTAACAAACGACAACGTAGCTAATGTATATTTGTTTAAATCGATTTTGCGGAATTCGATTCCGGTTTATCATCGGGTTCGATGCACGGCCTGAATGGGGCGATGCCTGATTTTTTTCTGTGTTTCTGCAAGTTAACGGAATCAGCTGATATTTTGATTCCGGATAATATCGACACTGAACCGGCCGGTATCAGAACCGGTCTTACCAACGCGATGACGAGGCAATGATGCGTAAAACCGGAAAACTCGACTATCTCGAAATGCCTGCCGGCTCAAGCGGCTTGAATGAAGTTAAGGCATTTTACACCAGCGCCTTCGGCTGGAACTTCACCGATTACGGACCGGATTATGCCGCCCATTCAGAAGGGCTGGACGGCGGCTTTTATCAAGGCGCCGAGACTGCAAGCGCCAAGCCGCTACCGGTGCTTTATTCAGAAAATCTGGAACAGACGCTGATTGATGTTGAAAAAGCTGGCGGGAAAATCGTCAAACCGGTTTTCAGCTTTCCCGGTGGCCGCCGCTTCCATTTCACCGACCCGTCCGGCAATGAACTGGCCGTGTGGAGCGAGACTTAAACCGTATAAGACACGGCATTAATAACGAGCATGGCACCAGAAATGGTGCCATGCTCGTTCAGTGAATATCTTCTGCACGGGCGCAGTTTTCTGCTTCCATCTGCAAAGTTGTATGATGCAGATCATATTGCTCCTGCAGCACTTGCTCGACAGCGCGGCGCACAGTTTCACCATTGGCATTTTCACTCAGCACAATATGGGCAGTCAGAGAATGCTGGCTTTTGGTCAGCGACCAGACATGCAGATCATGGATTTCGGCAACGCCGGACACACCCAGCACAGACTGTTCCAGCTTGCGCAAATCCAGCCCGACCGGCACACCTTCCAGCAGAATATTGATACATTCTTTGAGCAGCACCCATGTGCGCGGAAACACCATAAAGCCGATGCCGACAGCGATAACCGAGTCCACCCACTGCCAGCCTGTCAGATAGATAATAATAGCACCGACGATAACCCCGACAGAGCCGAGCATATCCGCCCAGACTTCGAGATAAGCGCCTTTAACATTCAGGCTTTCGTCTTTTTTGCCGCTCAAAAGCTGCATCGAAATAAAATTAACAATCAGCCCGAAAATCGCGACAATCATCATACCAACAGATTGCACATCCGCAGGCTGAGACAAGCGAACATAGGCCTCGTAGAGAATATAGAATGCGACGAGCAGCAACAGCATCGCATTGATTGCGGCGGCCAGAATTTCAAAACGGGAATAGCCATAGGTGCGGAAAACATCCGCTGCACGCCGCCCCAGATAAATAGCGATAAGAGCGAGAGCCAGCGCGAAAGTATCTGTTGCCATATGCATAGCATCGGACAGCAGAGCCAGACTGCCGGTCACATAACTGCCGATAATTTCGGCAATCATGAAGCTACCCGTCAGCCCCAAGGCCATCCAAAGCCTTGAAACCGGTGTATTGCTTACGTCCGCATGATTATGATCACCGCTCATATTCTGTCCTTTAATTCCGAACATCAGCAATAACTGTAGCAGCTGTCAAACCAAGTAAAGCACATCTGAAAGGTATATTTCATTTTGAATCGGACAAAAGATAGCCGGACGCTTTAACAGGTTTAAAATTTACATAGCTTTATACGGCTTCGCGCATGGCAGAGGCGGTTTGCAGATCAACCGATACCAGCTGACTCACGCCCTGCTCGGCCATTGTCACACCAAACAGACGATCCATACGTGCCATCGTAATCGGATTGTGCGTAATGATGACAAAGCGTGTTTTTGTGGATGCAGCCATCTCATCCATCAGATTGCAATAGCGCTCCACATTGTGGTCATCAAGTGGTGCATCCACCTCGTCCAGCACGCAGATCGGTGCCGGATTGGTCAGGAACACAGCAAAGATCAGCGCCATCGCTGTCAGCGCCTGCTCACCACCGGAAAGCAAAGTCATGGTCTGGGGCTTTTTACCCGGTGGGCGTGCCAGAATTTCCAGACCGGCATCCAGCGGGTCTTCCGATTCAATCAATTGCAGTTCTGCTGTGCCACCGCCAAAGAGATGCGTGAACAGACGTTGAAACTGCTCATTGACCACGTCAAAAGCAGCCAGAAGGCGCTCACGCCCTTCTTTATTCAGACTTTGGATCGCCTGACGCAGTTTCTTGATGGCCTCGATGACATCTTCACGCTCATTGATGATCGCATCCTGCCGCTCGGACAATTCGCGCTGCTCTTCTTCAGCACGCAAGTTCACCGCACCGAGACGCTCCCGCTCAATCTTCAAGCGATCAAGCTGACGATCCGTGTGATCCATATCCGGCATCGGATCACCGGCGCTTAGTCCTGTATGACGGAAAGCTTCATGCGGTGCACAATTCAGCACTTCGGCGATACGCGTCTCAGCATCCTTGCGACGCTCCTCAGCCGCTGTCAGACGCTCTTCAGCGCGTGCGCGCACTTCGCGCGACGATGCCAGTTCCTGAATGGCGAGTGTTGCCCGCTTGTCCAGCTTGGCCTGTTCTGTCTCGGCAATGCTCAACCGGTCGGAAGTTTCCTTGCGCTGCATATCAGCATCGGCAACAGCACTCTGCAATTCACGGCGGCGCTCATCAATATCTGCCGGTGCTTCCGCCAGATCCTCAGCCTCGTCGCCGGTCTCTGCTCTGCGCTCAGTCAGCGCAGCAATCTGTCTGCGGGCATTTTCCGCACGCGACTGCCAGCTTTTGCGCTCATGACCAATCATTTCCAAACGACGCAGACGGTTCTCTGCATCGCGACGCAGATTATCATGCGCAGCGCGGGCTTCCGTCATGGCTGCACGGTCGGCCATCACTTGCGTGGTCAGAGATGTGAGGCGCAGGTTCAGTTCCTGAAGGTCAGGCAGATCATCAAGCCGGATCTGCGCTTCTTCAAGCTGGATCGTATTTTCTTCCAGACTATCGCTGATGCGGGTGCGCGCCTCATCCAGCGCTGCGCGTTTGCTGGATAGTTGTCCCGCGGCACGCTCGGCCTCAGCCAATGCATCACGCGCTTGTGCCAGTTCACGCTGTGCCGCGCGCCAATGGTCACGCAGGCTGCGTTCACGTTCCACGGCCTCGCGCAAAGTGGTTTCAGCCTGACGCAATGCTGCTTCTGCCTGCGCCACACGATTGCGTGCTGTGACAGTTGAAGCCTCAAGCTCTGCAAGACGGTTTTTCTGTGCCAAGCGCTGCGCGGCAGCAGTCGGCGCATCGGAACGCGCCGTAAATCCATCCCAGCGCCAGAGACTACCCTCGCGGCTTACCAATCGCTGACCGCTCTGCAATTGTGCCTGCAGGCTCGCGCCTTCGCTGTCATCAACCAGACCGATCTGCGAAAGACGTGCTTTGAGTGCCGCAGGTGCGTCCACTACAGTGCTGAGCGGCACCGCGCCCTGTGGCAGCGAGCCAAAATCCCGTGCATTCTGACTATCAATATCTGTCCAGAAAACCGGTGCCTGCGGATTAACCGGCGCTTCAAGATCATCACCAAGTGCGGCACCAAGCGCGGTTTCAAAACCTTTTTTCACCTGCATCTGCTCAACAACAGCAATGTAGGTCGTCGATTGACCGCTGTTGAGAATACTCGCCAAAGTACGAGCTTCCGTCTCAATCCGGTTTAGTTCTTCACGGGATTGGTTCAACGGCTGGCGGCGGTTGGTTTCTTCTTCCCGCGCCTGCTCCACCATTTCTTCGCAGGCCAGTGTCTGCTCTTCGGCAGCCATTGTAGCTTCTTCAGCCAATGCAACTCTGGCCGCTTTTTCTTCCGTACCGGCAAGGGTTTTGAGCTGCGCTTCAAGAGCTGCAATATCCTGCTCAACCGTGCGCAACTGAAAGACAAGCTTTTCACGGCGCTCTGCAGTATCCCGCACCAACCGCTCAGACTGCGTGCGCTCTGCTGCGGCTTCAGCCCGCACAGAGGTTAGTTGAGCAAGCCCGGTTTCGCGCTCGCGCAACTGTTCCTGACTTTCAGCCAAGCGCTCTTCAGCTTCAATCGCGCGGTCGCCGGATGCCTCATTCTGCTCATGCAAATCCTGCTCTTCATCATCCAGACGCTCCAGAACACCGGCATGTTCTTGCAGCATCTGTTCTTCACGCAGAATATCAGCACTCAATTGTTCAAGCCGCTTCAAAAGCTCGGAGCGGCGTTGTGTCAGACGGGCGGCTTCCTCATCCAGCTGTGAAACCGCAATAGTCAGGCGCTGCAAAGCCGCGGCAGCTGAAGCCTGCTGGCTCCGCAGCTCCGGCAGATGCTGTGCAGAAATAGCCTGTTCTTTGGCAGCGATCATCTGCGCCTGCGCCATTGCGCCGACATGCGATGTGGCCGTGGCCAGTGCGCTTTGCCCCTCGCCTTCGTGGTGCTTTGCCTGCGACCAGCGCAGATGCAACAAAATTGCCTCTGCCGCACGGATATCTGCTGACAAAGCACGGAAGCGGTTCGCCTGACGGGACTGGCGCTTCAGGCTTTCGATCTGCGTTCCAAGCTCGCCTACCACATCCTCCAACCGCTCAAGATTGGTTTCAGCCGCACGCAAACGCAGTTCGGCTTCATGGCGGCGTGAATGCAGGCCGGAAATGCCCGCCGCCTCTTCCAGAAGCGCGCGTCGTGCCTGCGGCTTGGCCTGAATTAACTCCCCGATACGGCCTTGCCCGACCATAGATGGAGAACGCGCACCGGTGGAATGATCGGCAAACAGCAACTGCACATCTTTAGCGCGCACCTCTTTGCCGTTAATGCGATAGACCGAACCGGATTCACGCTCGATACGGCGCGAAACCTGCAATTCATCAACATCATTATAATTTGCGGGTGCCGTGCGATCACTATTATCGAGAAACAGTGTCACCTCTGCAGTATTTCGTGCAGGACGCGTGCCTGAGCCGGAAAAAATCACATCATCCATGCCGGAAGCGCGCATGTTTTTATAGGAGTTCTCTCCCATAACCCAGCGCAGCGCTTCAACCAAATTGGACTTACCGCAGCCATTCGGCCCGACGACACCAGTCAACCCGCCCTCAATGACGAATTCCATCGGCTCGACAAAAGATTTAAATCCGAGAAGACGCAGCTTGGTAAAACGCATCAGCTCTCACCCCGCAAAATCTGGTGCGGGCAAAGCAGACTTTTAAAAATTCTTGTAAAATCAGACACTATTATTTTTAAATACAGAAATGCAGCGGGCACAGAAAAGCGCCCGCTGCATGATAATGCATCAGGATTACAGCATAGAGTCGATAACTGCCGACATCTGTTCAACTGTTAATGCCCCGGAATATTTCTGGCCATTGATAAAGAATGTAGGCGTTGCATTCACACCGAACTCAGCGCCACGTTCACGAACAGCATTCACATCATCGAGAAGCTGCTGGTTCGTCAAGCAGGCATTGAATGTCTCCTGTGTAAAACCGGCCAGTTTGGAGATTTGCAGCAATGCAGCCTGTGCATCATCGGCTGCTGCCCACTGCATCTGCTGCTTGAACAGCACATCCACCATCGGGAAATAACGGTCATCAGGTGCACAACGTGCCAGCATGAAAGCAGCAGTTGCGCGCGGATCAAACGGAAACTCGCGGAAAATCAGACGGGCTTTACCGGTCTTGATGTATTTTTCTTCGATCACCGGAAGGGTATTCACAGCGAAAGTCGCGCAATGGGAGCACGTCATTGAAGCATATTCAACAATCGTCACCGGTGCATCGGCCTGACCCAGAACCTTGTCTTCCAGCTTGCCTTTTTCAAGCAGCTTGGCCATGTCGACCGTGCCGTCTGATTTAGGAACACCTGTCTGTGCAAAAGCACCGCCGGCCGCAGAGACGGACAATGCCGCAGTTGCAAGTGCCGCACTACCCAGAAGCTGTCTGCGGTTCAGTTGAGATATCATACGAATCACCCGTTTATTCCACGTTGCTATTGTTTTCGGATAATAGAGCAAATTGCCCGAATTTTGACGGGCAGCTTAAGAGTTTTTAATAAACAGTGTGTCACCAGACACTTAACAGGCGATCTTCCTGCAATTATCCGGTGCATTCATGTCCGCAACCAGTCACCCGAAGATGCATTTATCGTGGCTTCTTGTTTGCTTTTTCAGCCAGAATATTACGCCCGAGCTGCATGAGTGAAGCGCGTAAGGCCTCATCCTCAATACCGGACGTTACCTGTGCCAGCTTCTTTTCTGCCGGTGCACTGACCGGCAAAAGCTGTTTTGGTTTTCTTTGTGCAGCCGGTGCGACCGCCTTTTGTTCAATGCGAATGCGCGCAATGGCGGCAAAGCCTAAAAAAGAATTCACACGACCAATGATCTCGCCTGTGGAGTGCTGGATACGCATGGCCGCCATACCTTCGCAACCAATGATCAGTGTTGCAGGCTGAAAGGGATCGTCCTCATGTGCACGTCTTGGCCAGAGAATCCGCAGAGGACGAGATTGCAGGCCGATCTGCGGCCCCACAATATCCTCCCATGACTGGATGAGCGACAGATTTATCCCCGCCCGCTTTCGCAAAACAGGATCGAGCACATCGCCTGCGGTATCCGCCAGCGGCTTGAAACCCGATTTCTCCTCTTTGCTCATATCAGCCCTTTACTCCCGCAGGAAAAGCCAATTCCCTCACAGGACGTCTGTTGTAAAAATCCAGCGCATTTTCAGCACCGCTACTTTGGCGCAACAAATTACGGCTTGTTCCCGCATAGACGGCGCTAAAGAAAAACATGGTTACGGCAATACTGGTTTCATGCAGCAATGGATTATGCAGCATAGCATAGCTGCCCCATGTGATCGTAAAATAGATCAGCACACGGCGGATGGCGCAGTCAGAGTTGTTTCTCCACAAGAAAACAAAACCGCATAAGGCAGCCGCAAGCAACAGCAGGAAGCCGACCGCACCATTAACCAGCAGCTCATCAAGAACAGAATTATGCACATGGATGTAACCATCCAGCAATGTTGCCTGATCTCCCAGCGCTTCGCGAACAGCCGTCATTTTCTGATCGGAACCAACCCCTGTCAGAGGATGTTCACTGACTACTTTAGCAGCACCGCGCCACATTTGCTCTCGGGTATCAGCGGAGGATTTATCCGACCACTGGCTGCTGTCTCCGGTCTCATAATAATGCATCATCCCTGAGAAGCGCTGCGACAGAACCGAAGCAACAGGCCCCACAGTAAAGACAGCAGTCAGACAAGCCGCAAGCATCAGAGAGCTGCCGATTTTCACCTTATGACTGGCGATACGACCGATAAGAACAACAATTTCAAAGATTGCCAGCAAGGCCAGCGTAAGCATAACGGCACGGGTTTCTGATGCGAAGACAACCCCTGTCCCGATAATCAGATACCAAGGGCCGTTTGGCAGCAAAAATGGCGGCTTTTTTATCGGCAAGGTCGCGGCAACCGCAGTAATTGCAGCCGCATAGGCAAATACGGCAGGATTACCGCCGACGCCGATACGACCACCCAGAAATAATTCCTCACCGGCAACGGCGGTGGCACAAATAATAAGGCCGATACGTGAGCCGAATGCGAGAATACGCACAGGATCGCGCACCAGCACCATGCCCAGACCGCCAAAGGAATAAAGCCACAGCAAAAGCACATATCCGACCTGACGATTGGCGGCATCAAGCTCGCCGCGCCATGCCATCAGGCCAAGGCTCCAGATCATATAGGCTGAAATCAGCAGATAGAAATGCGCTCCGTAAAACCGGTGAAACCGGTTTTTGCACAGTGCCAGATATACCCCGATACAACTGAAGATAAACAGGATAAGCGGGCCCAGAGGCAGACGAACAGGCATCGCAGCGGCAGCAATAAACAAAAGCCAGAGATCTACCCGGCGACGGATGAGGAAGTTCTTTTGTAGAATTCGCATATCACCTGTGCCGGATATCCGTTTTTTGGAAACTATAAGACAATCTGTGCAGATAGTCTTTTAGACGAAAGAATAAAGTGCTGAGTCGCTTATAGGCAGGAAGTTTGGCTCTCGAGTAGGTATGAATGTCCTCAGAGATTGTCGAGGCACTTTCATTGGCATTGCTCACCACCGCTTTGCTGGCGGTAAAAAACCGGTAAGACCCTGCCCAGCCACGTTCCAGCGCCACATCATAAGGCAGATGCATTGTCTGCAAAGCTTTAAGTAGTTTTGCAGCGCCTTCCTTTGACACAATATAGGCACCGGCATTGCCGAGCGGCCCATGCGTCGTACGGCCGATCGCAACGTCACCTGTAAGCTGTTCAACCGGCCTGAAACCAACAAGACGGTTATGAATGAGTTTAATCACATCCCAGCCCTGCAAGCACATCGCCGACTCAACAGCAGGAATAAAATCATCTGAAAAACGGATATCATCTTCAATGATCACACCGGCATCATCCGCGCCTGCGGCAATCATCTCCAGCGCCTTCATATGGCTGAGATAGCAGCCGATTTCCGCTGCAGAAGCAATTTTTCCATGATCGCGGCGAAAGCCTGCATCATCAAAATTTCGTTTTTCTTCCGGCTTGAGCAGCTTTCCGTCCACAGCCGGTATGCGCTGAACCGTTAAATCATATTCCTGCGCATGCGCCTGCAAAGAATCCCAGCGGTCTTTCGACCTGTCCAGATTAAGTGCATAGACCGGAAAGGTTTGTTTCTTCTGCAATATCAAACCTTTCAGGCATCATTTAAAAAACAAAAAACAGATTAATTAAAACACTGGTAGCCAGCAATTCGGCTACAGTCAATTTATTCATTACCCGTAAAAGCTACCGGCAAAATAAAGCGACTGCAAGCTCCGGGCATTTTCCGGTGCATTCCCGCTACATATCCTTTAGTAGAAAAATATGACAAAAAAGCATCTGAATGCTCATTTAAATGCGGAACCTATCGTGCCCGCACATGCACTATCGGGAAAATCATGCGCGCAGAACCTGCTGGCGTGGTACGATCGTCATCACCGTGTGTTGCCGTGGCGCGTTACACCGCATGACCATGCGCAAGGTATACGGCCTGATCCGTATCGCATCTGGCTGTCTGAAGTTATGCTCCAGCAAACCACAGTTGAAGCCGTTAAAGCCTATTTCCTCAAATTCACAAATCTTTGGCCGGATGTTCAGGCGCTGGCAGATGCCACAGAGGATGATGTGCTGCGCGGCTGGGCGGGGCTTGGCTATTATTCCCGCGCCCGTAATTTGAAAAAATGCGCGGATATGGTCGCTCGTGATTTTAAAGGCGCGTTTCCGGCGGATGTGGAAGATCTCAAACAATTACCGGGCATCGGCGATTATACCTCAGCCGCCATTGCCGCAATTGCCTTTGATATTCCGGCCGCGGTGGTAGACGGCAATGTAGAGCGCGTGGTCAGCCGCCTCTTCGCCATCAAAACCGCCATGCCGCAGGCCAAGACTGAAATCCGCGCTTTCACAGAACAACTGACCCCGCAATCACGCCCCGGCGATTATGCACAAGCGATGATGGATCTCGGCGCAACCATCTGCACACCGAAAAAACCGGCCTGTATTCTCTGTCCGCTCAATGATAATTGTGCAGCCTTGATCGAAAGTGAGCCGGAGCTTTACCCTGTCAAAGCACCAAAAAAGGCACGCCCAATCCGCTATGGCGCAGCTTTTATCCTTCTCTCTCCGCAAGGTGAAGCTTATTTACGCAAACGTGCCGACAAAGGATTGCTTGCCGGCATGAGCGAAGTGCCAAACAGCGACTGGATTGCAGCAGATGAAACTGCATCGCCTGAATATATTGCACAGTTAACCGGTATTGATCTGGCACCATTTGCAGCAGACTGGCAGGCCAGCGGTAGCATCACACATATTTTCACGCATTTTGAATTACGGTTGAGCATTTACAAAGCAGATGTTTCAACAGTCCCGCCAAGTAATAATGGCTGGTGGGTTGCAGCAAACAAACTGCATGAGGAAGCCCTGCCGACCGTGATGAAGAAAGCCATCAGCGCAGCTCTGCCTGACACTTTCAAATAAGCGGCAGTCACACGATCTGGTTTGCGCACCAAACGGCTTGAACCCGAAAATAAAAAAAGCGCCGGTACAACACCGGCGCTTTAAGGATCAGACATCTCTGGAGGTCAGCCCGATTGTGTCTCGTTGTTCTCTGGTAACACAGGAAAACAACGCATACTGCTGATGAAAATATCAGCAGAAATTCTTTCCGGTTTTATGAACCGATGGTTTACGAGCCAGCTTGGGCCATATTCACACGGATTTCAGCGCGCAACGCATCAATCGGCTTCAACACGCCTTCTTCTTCATAGTGCCAGAATGTCCAGCCATTGCAGGCATCAAAGCCTTGTACCTTCGCGCCCATACGGTGAATGGAACCGGCATCGCCATTGGCTGACAAAGTTCCGTCTGCCCGCACAATCGCCGCATGACGACGCTTGGTATCACACAGAACGGTGCCCGGACGCAGCAGGCCTGCTTCAATCACACTGACGAAGGCGACACGCGGTTCTGCACGTTTGCCGGTCATCACTTTCAGCTCGGTTTTGCCCAGAGGCTCAACTGCCGCGATACGTGCTGTTGCCGCATCGATATAAGACTGCTCACGCTCAATACCGACAAAATGGCGGCCAAGACGCTTGGCAACCGCACCGGTTGTTCCTGAACCGAAAAACGGATCAAGGATCACATCGCCAGGCTTGGATGAGGACATCAGAATACGGGCAAGCAGTGCTTCCGGCTTCTGGGTCGGGTGAACCTTGTCACCATTCTCATCTTTCAGACGCTCACCGCCTGTGCAAATCGGAAACAGCCAGTCAGAGCGCATCTGCACATCGTCATTGGCGGCCTTCATGGCTTCGTAGTTAAACGTATAGCCTTTGCTCTTCTGATCGCGGGATGCCCAGATCAGTGTTTCATGCGCGTTCTGGAAACGACGACCGCGGAAATTCGGCATCGGATTGGTTTTGCGCCAGATAATATCGTTGAGCATCCAGAAACCCAGATCCTGCAGCGATGCGCCAACGCGGAAAATATTATGATATGAGCCGATAACCCAGATCGTGCCGTTTGGCTTCAGCACGCGGCGGCAGGCCAGAAGCCATGCACGGGTAAAGGCATCATAGGCCTGAAAGCTGTCGAACTGATCCCAATGATCATCGACGGCATTGACCTTCGTCTGATCCGGACGGTGCAATGCACCTTCCAGCTGAAGATTGTAAGGGGGATCAGCAAAGATCACATCCACCGAATGATCCGGCAAACGATCGAGCGCAGCTACGCAGTCACCCTTAAGAATTGTATCGAGCCAGACCGAGCGCGGTGCAGCTTCTGGCAGATCTTTCACAAGACGAACAACGGACATGTGATACTCGCTAAACATAAGAACGCTTTACTGTCCTTATGGTTACCGAACAGGGTAAACATGGGGTTAAGAGAAATGTTAAAAACCGTTTTAAGCACTGAAAATCGTCATATTTCTTTAAAAAACCTAAAAACAAACACGCACAAACCACTGTAAATGTTTAATTTTCTTAACACTTACCAAAAAGTACGGCCACAAAAATCAAAATTAGAGCCATGCAAATCACTCACTTCGGCCGTACTGATTTGCTCCATCCGGGAGACAGAAGAGCCCGCAATTTCTTTTAATAATTTTGACCCTTCCGCGTTTTAAGTGTACACAATGCCCGTCCTCCCTCCCCTTTGCCCAAAGCCTGCAACTGGCTTTTGCGGCTCATGAACATTTACGGATTTTTCATGTCAAAACCCCAGCTGATCCTTTTCGACTGTGACGGTGTTCTGGTCGATTCCGAGTATATTGCCGCACAGGTAGAATCCGAACTTCTGACAGATGCCGGTTATCCTATTTCGCCTGAGGAAATTGCCGAGCGCTTTGCCGGTCTGACATGGCCAAGCATTCTGATGGAAATTGAGCGTGAATCTTCACTGCCGATTTCCGCATCGCTGATTGAAAAATCGCGCAAAATCATGAAAGAGCGGATCAATAAAGAACTGCTCACCGTTGACGGCATTGAAGATGTGGTCAGTCAACTCAAATACCCAAAAGCCATCTGCTCAAACTCCAATACGGAATCTCTGGAGCTGATGCTCAAGCGCTCAACGCTCTATGATGCATTTGCTCCGCATATCTATGCGTCACGCGAGGTTGGCAATAAAGAGCCGAAGCCGGCGCCGAATGTCTACACTTACGCAGCGCAGCAGTTCAATGCTGACCCTAAACGCTGTTTTGTGATTGAAGATTCAAGCCACGGCATCCACGCGGCACGCGCTGCAGGTATGCGCGTGATCGGCTTTACCGGCGGGGCGCATACCTATCCGGGACACGCAGACAAGCTAACTGAAGCCGGTGCCGAAACCGTTATCAACCGCCACCGTGATCTGCCAGCTGTGATTGAAGCTATGGCAGAATGGGACGAAGGTTTCTGAGCAATCAGACCTGTGTCCTGATCCCTAGAGTACACTACAAACAAAAAGGGCGCGCCACAGCACGCCCTTTTTGTTTAGAGCGGGTTACGTTCAAGCTGAACTGTGTAATCCGCACTATTTTTCGTCTTACGCATTATCGTGAGGTCAGACGATAATCATCTGACCACGAAATGCTCTGAAATCAGGCTGCCGATTTCTTGGCGTCTTTCACGGGAGCAGTCAGCGCAGCATAGACCTGCTGTGCCTCAGTCTCGCTCAGACCAATCATCGGGCGGCCTTCGATCATAACCGGTTCTCCGGAATCCATTTCAAAAATGGCCCAGGTATCGGTCGGTTCCTGAATGAGTTCATATACTGTCATCATGGCAGCATTCTAAGCGTTAGAGATTACAAATAGTTTCATTCTTTCATCGCTTTAACGATGAACATGCGACATTCATCTGTAAATAGGCCTTGAATCCGGCAAAATTACGTACAAATTAGCTCTAAATATTTGATTTAAAATAGTTTTTTACAGAAAATTCTTTATTAACCGTAAAAAGCATCAGGCTTTCCGGCTGTGGAAATTCACGGTTGGATGAAGCTATAGTTAATATTCTACGCACAGTTTCACATTATGTGCAAATATACGCAAGAACAAAACAAAAATGCCGTATCTGCATTTCAGCAGATACGGCATTTTTATTGTCGGATGCTTTAAAAAGCTCAGCCTTTCTGCGGGCCTTCATCAAAGCCGATAAAGATCTGCACCTGACGTGCAGACGCTTCCGGTACGGACACAGATGTGCCTGAGAACAGGAACTGCGTTGCGGACTGCGAATTATTCATCGCAACAGCCTGCTTGTGCAGATTTGAGGAAAGTATTTTGTCGCCTTGCATAACCACAACGCGGATCGGCATCGTAATTGTACCATTGCGGAATTTCGGCCCTGGTACAACACGACCTGCAGCGGCCACATTGATGGTGATATTGCCGTTATCCCGACGGCAATCACGCGTCACATCGCTGATTGATGCCTGATAAACTACACGATTGCTGTCGCCGTTACCGCCTTTTTCATAGGTACTGAAGAAAGAGGCTCCCTCACGCAGGCTGATACGCGGGCAAAAAGCCTGCAATTCGGCCTGCGTTACACGCTGCTCGCCGGATGTTGAAGTGGCCGCCTGCTGATTGCCGCTCGTTGAACAACCAGCCACAAGCAGACCAAGCACAGCTGCGCCACCCAGACGGGCAAACCGCATAGAGAGAGGATTTAAACGTCCGAAGGTAGATTTCTGCATAAACCGGTCTTCCTGAATAATGAACCTGTCTGCGAACCGCTCCGGTTGAAACATAATCACCGCAACTGTTCTGTCTATCGTTTCGCGTATTTTATCCAAAACCTGTTCTCAGGTTTCGGAATGCGCAAATTCTTCACCACCGCGCACTTTGTCCAAAAACCGTTTCACACTTTTTGGAATGCGCAAATTCTTCACTACCGCGCATTTTATCCAAAAACCGTTTCACACTTTTTGGAATGCGCTCTATACCAAAATCCTGCTATACCGTCGCATATCTGTATGGACGCACGGCGCTTAACATGCATTATGAGATAATATTTTCACGTTTTTTGTGACCAGAGCAAGCTCTATCCCCTTCGCGCTTGCATCCTGCACAAGAGATATGAACGGAAAACACCAAAGACTCGTCCAAAACCGGCTCAAAACCGGCACAGAATTGCATTGAGTAAATGAGGCCTGAGACCCTATGAAATATATCAGCACCCGTGGCGAAGCGCCGGTTTTAGGCTTTTCTGATGCACTTTTAGCTGGTTTGGCACGTGACGGCGGACTCTATCTGCCGGAAACCTATCCGCAATTTTCCGCTGAAGACATTCGCAATCTGCGTGGAAAATCCTATGTGGAAATCGCGCTCAAAGTCCTCACTCCTTTTGTGAATGGTGAGATTCCAGCCGCCGAATTTGAGAAAATGGTGCGCGAATCTTATGGCAGTTTCCGTCACGATGCGGTCTGCCCGCTTGTACAGACCGGCGCGAATGAATATGTGCTGGAACTTTTCCACGGCCCTACGCTGGCGTTTAAAGACGTGGCCATGCAGCTGCTTGCCCGCATGATGGACTACACGCTGGCACAGCGCGGTCAGCGCGCGACCATCGTTGGTGCCACTTCCGGCGATACAGGCGGCGCGGCGATTGAAGCTTTTGCCGGTCGCGACAATACGGATATTTTCATCCTGTTCCCACATGGCCGTGTGTCTCCGGTGCAGCAACGCCAGATGACCTCTTCCGCAGCGAGCAATGTGCATGCTCTGTCTATCGACGGTAATTTTGACGATTGTCAGAACCTCGTCAAAGGCATGTTCAATGATCTGAACTTCCGTGACACGATTTCGCTCTCCGGTGTGAATTCGATCAACTGGGCACGTATCATGCCGCAGATCGTCTATTATTTCACATCAGCTATCAGCTTAGGTGCACCGGATCGTAAAGTTTCCTTCACCGTACCAACCGGCAATTTCGGTGATATTTTTGCAGGCTTCGTTGCCAAGAAGATGGGATTGCCGATCGACCGTCTGATCATTGCCACCAACGACAATGATATTCTGTCACGCACTGTTGCCACCGGCTCTTATGCGATGCGCGGCGTGGAGCAGACATCCTCGCCATCTATGGACATTCAGATTTCTTCAAATTTCGAACGTCTGCTGTTTGAATCCTATGATCGCGATGCCGCTGCTGTGCGCGGCCTGATGCGCAGTCTCGGCCAGTCCGGTGAATTCACCATTGCCGATGCACCACTCAAAACCATTCGCGATCAGTTTGCAGCTGGCCGTTCCACCGTGCAGGAAACCGCAACAACAATCAGCACCGTTCTGAAACAGGATGGTTATCTGCTTGATCCGCATTCGGCAATCGGAGTTAAAGTTGCCCGCGAGCAGGAAAGCTCGACCTCACCAATGGTGGTGCTGGCCACTGCGCATCCGGCCAAATTCCCTGACGCAGTGAAAGACGCCTGCGGCGTTTCTCCGGCTCTGCCTGCTTGGCTCAGCGATCTTATGGAGCGTAAAGAACATTATACGCGTCTTCAAAACGACCTGAAAGTGGTTGAAGATCACATACGCAGCCATTCAAGAGCAGCGAAATAAAGCATTTCCGGCAAAACTATGAAGCGGCTTTGCCGGAAACGCGTGAAAACAAAAAAGATAGAGCGGCATAAAAGCCGCATATTGCAATATGTCTGCATAATTTGCATAGATTTCACTCTGCCCTTATATGCATCTCAAAAAGCATAGAGGGCAGATGGGATATTCCGGAGCGGTTTATGCTTCCGGGTTCTTTAATTTGTCGCATTGTCATACCCGTCAGGCTGGATCAAGCTGATGGTGAAATGCTCAAGGGAGTGTGCCTAGAATGGGTGTAGAAGTAAGCGTTCTGTCCAACGGACTGACAATCGCCACCGAAACAATGCCGCTGATTGAAAGCGTGGCACTGGGCATCTGGGTCAAGGCAGGCTCCCGCAATGAAGCGCATAACCGCCACGGCATTGCGCACTTTCTTGAACATATGGCTTTTAAAGGCACCGAAAACCGTACTGCATGGCAGATTGCGGCCGATATTGAAAATGTCGGCGGTGAGATCAATGCCGCAACCAGTGTTGAAACCACCTCTTATTACGCTCGCGTGCTGCGTAATGATCTGCCGCTGGCAATTGATATTCTGGCCGACATTCTCACCAGCTCAAAATTTGACGAAGAAGAGCTGGAACGTGAGAAGAACGTCATTATGCAGGAAATCGGGGCGGCGCATGATACGCCTGATGATATTGTGTTCGACCGTTTTTCTGAAACCGCTTATCTCAATCAACAAATCGGCCGCTCCATTCTCGGTACACCTGAGACTGTGCAGGCTTTCACGCCGGATGATCTGCGCAATTACATCAATGAACAATATAGTGCAGACCGTATGGTTGTTGTGGCTGCAGGTGCCGTTGACCATGCCTCATTTGTACGGGAAGTTGAAAGCCGTCTTGGTGGCTTCCGTGCCAAAACAAACGCGGTTGCCCCTGTAAAAGCCAATTATTTTGGCGGAGATTACCGTGAAGAGCGCGACCTGATGGATGCGCAGGTTCTGATCGGTTTTGAAGGCCGCGCCTATCATGTTCGCGACTTCTATGCCTCACAGCTTCTGGCAACGGTTCTGGGCGGCGGCATGTCTTCCCGTCTGTTCCAGCAGGTACGTGAAAAACGCGGGCTCTGCTATTCTGTTTATGCTTTCCACTGGGGCTTCTCTGATACCGGCCTGTTCGGGATTCACGCAGCAACCGGACGCGAAAACCTTGAAGAGCTGGTGCCGGTTATTCTGAACGAGCTGCATCAGGCATCGACAAATATTGACATTCAGGAAGTTGATCGTGCCCGCGCCCAGTATCGCGCAGGCCTGCTGATGTCGCAGGAAAGTGCGGCCAGCCGCGCAGGTCAGATTGCACGCCAAATGCTGCTCTATGGCCGTCCGGTACCGAATGAAGAACTGCTTGAGCGTCTGAGCCTGATTACACCGGAGCGCCTGACAGATCTTTCAGGTCGCATGTTCCTCGACAGCAAGCCGACGATTGCCGCTGTCGGCCCTGTCAGCCAGATGATGCCTTATGACGGTATCAGCGGTATGCTGAACAACTACGCATCCACGAATAAACAACCGGCGGCCAAACTGGCCATCTGACGTTATCAACACGCTCCTTCCAAATGGCAGGGTATCATGATCAGCTTTCCCTTCAGCAAAACACCGTCTGTGTATCTGAGGGGGGAGCGTTTATATTTGCGCGAGCCGCAATGGAGCGATTATCGCCAGTGGACAAACCTGCGTGAGAAAAGCCGCAGTTTTTTGACTCCGTGGGAGCCGACATGGCGCGATGATGAGTTGGAAAAGCCAAGTTTCCGTTTGCGTCTGCGCCATTATTCCGATGAAGCCCGCAGCGGCAATGCATGGTCTTTGTTCCTATTTCGCAAATCCGACAATGTGTTGCTGGGGGGAATCACTCTTGGCAATATCCGGCGCGGTGTCGCGCAATCGGGGCAGATCGGTTACTGGTGCGGGGCGCCACATGCCGGTCAGGGCTATATGTATGACGCCCTGAAACTGGTTATCCCCTTCGCATTCAATGAACTGCGGTTGCACAGACTTGAAGCTGCCTGTATTCCGTCTAATCTGCGTTCAGTCAGGCTTCTTGAAAAAGCCGGATTTTTACCGGAAGGCACTTTGCGCTCCTATCTCAAGATAAACGGCCTCTGGCAGGATCATCTGCTTTACAGCCTGATTGAAGGAGAAGAGCAGCGCAGAAGCTTAACGGTAAAAACAGGCAACGGTTTTCACCAGCCGTCTGACCAATAGAACATTGTGCACAGGCAAAACCGTTTCCTCTTTTTGCCGAAAATGATCTAAGCATATCAAAGCTGATACCAACGACAAAAAGGTAAAACCAGTGACAGAAAACTTTCATAACCGCTTGAAAACGTTTTTCTGTGTGTTTGCCTTTCTCGCAGCCATTTTACAGCTCACGGTTCCTGCATCTGCGGTCGAGCCGATCAAGATTTCCAAAGAAGACACTGCGCTCGACCTGACCCGCGCCGTACAGATTATGCATAATCAGGGTGATACTGTGCAGGTCTCCACCGCTCCTGGTGCCGATGGTATTGTCCGGCGCATTGAGGTGCAGGCCGACAAGGACAAGCGCTCAAGCGGTAACTGGGCAGCCTTTGCCATTGCCAATCCGACTGATGAGCAGATTGACCGTCTGATTGTTGCTCCGCATTACCGCCTTGTTAAATCGGGTTTTGTCTGGCCGGATCTCGGTTCGCAGCGCATTTCATCCATCACGCCAAGTGAGGGCTTTGCGCTTGATCGTCAGGTCAGCCCTGATGCGGATGTGTTTCTGATCACCATCAATCCGGGCTCAGTGGTAACTCTGGTAGCCGAAATGGCCTCCCCTAACCTGCCGCAGCTTTATCTGTGGGAGCCGGATGCCTATAAAGACACCATCAACGCCTACACACTGTATCGCGGCATTCTGCTCGGCATTTCCGGCCTGCTGGCACTGTTTCTGACCATTCTTTTTGTTGTGCGCGGGACATCGCTGTTCCCTGCTGCTGCTGCACTGGCATGGGCGGTTCTGGCCTATATCTGCGTGGATTTCGGTTTCTGGAACAAGCTGATCGCCATCACCCCCGGCAATGAGCAGATGTGGCGGGCGGGCACGGAAGTGGCGCTCGCAGCCAGTTTCCTGATTTTCCTGTTCACCTATCTCAACCTCAACCGCTGGCATGATCATTTTTCCTATGGTGCAGTGGCATGGGTTCTCGGCCTGATGATGCTGAGCGGCGTGGCGATTTTTGATCCGCCAATTGCTGCCGGTATTGCGCGTATTTCTTTTGCGCTGACTGTTATTTGCGGCATCGTGATTATCGGCATTCTGTCACTGCGCAGTTATGACCGTGCTATTATGCTGATACCCACCTGGCTCTTGATCGCCATATGGATGACCGGTGCATGGCTTGCCGTTTCCGGTCGTCTGGACAATGATATTGTTCAGCCTGCTCTTGGCGGGGGTCTGGTACTGATCGTCTTGCTGATCGGCTTTACCGTGATGCAGCATGCATTTGCCGGTGGTGTGCTGCGCGTTGGCCTGTTCTCCGATATGGAACGTCAGGCTCTGGCGGTCATCGGCTCCGGCGATATTGTCTGGGACTGGGATGTGCCGCGCGACCGTGTGGTGACCACACCGGATATTTCCACCTATCTCGGCACGGCTGCTTCAAGCCTGCTCGGCCCTGTGCGCAACTGGCTCCCGGTCATGCATGGCGATGACCGCGACCGCTTCCGCACCACGCTGGATGCTATTCTGGAAAACCGCCGCGGCCGCATTCACCAGACTTTTCGCCTGCGAGCCAATGACGGTCATTATCACTGGTATCACTTACGTGCGCGTCCGGTTATCGGCTCGGATGGTGAAATCGTGCGCTGCGTCGGCACGCTGCATAATGTGACCGAGCAGAAAAAAGCCGAAGAGCGCCTGTTGCACGATGCTGTGCATGACAATCTTACCGGTCTGCCAAACCGCGAGCTGTTCCTCGACCGTCTCGCCAATGTCATGAGCATGTCTTACAACGAAAGTAGGCTGAAGCCGACGGTTTTCGTGATTGATATTGACCGCTTCAAACAGGTCAATGACAGCCTCGGCATGTCAGCCGGTGATACAATTCTGCTGACTGTCTCACGCCGTCTGTTCCGCCTGATGAAGCCGCAGGATACGCTCTCAAGACTGTCTTCAGACCAGTTCGGCCTGATACTGGCTTCCGAGTCCGATCCGGCCAAAGTTGCCGCTTTTGCGGAAGCGCTGCGTCAGGCTATCCGCGCGCCGATTTCCTATGCCAAGCGTGAGATTGTGCTGACCGCATCCGTTGGTCTCCTGACATGGACAGCCAATGCCGCGAATGCGGAAGATATGATCAAAGATGCCGAACTGGCCATGTATCAGGCCAAGCGCTTCGGCGGTGATCGTATTGAGCCGTTCCGTCCGTCATTCCGCGCGATCGGCAGTGATAAGCTGCAGCTGGAATCTGACCTGCGCCGCGCCATTGAGCGCAAGGAAATCACGATTGCCTACCAGCCGATTGTGAACTTGCAGGACGGCACGATTGCGGGTTTTGAAGCCCTGATGCGCTGGGAACATCCGCGTCGCGGACCGATTTCGCCGTCTGAATTTATTCCGATTGCCGAGAATTCCGGTCTGATCGTGCCGCTTGGCCTGTTTGCCATGCAGCAATCGGCCAATGACCTGTTCAACTGGCAGGAAAATCTGTCACGTCCGAACCTGTTTGTTTCCGTCAATCTCTCCAGCACCCAGCTGATCCGTCAGGATTTGCTGAGTGATGTGCGAGCCATCCTGTCGCGTACGCATGTGACCAAAGGCACGCTCAAGCTGGAACTGACAGAATCTGTGCTGATGGAAAATCCGGAACAGTCTGCCCATATGCTCACCGAGCTGAAATCTATGGGTGTAGGATTGTCGCTGGATGATTTCGGCACCGGCTATTCGTCGCTTGCTTATCTGACGCGCTTCCCGATTGACATGATCAAAATCGACCGCTCTTTCGTGAAAGGCGACAAACCGCAGAAAACCACACTGCTACGCTCCATCATCCGCATGGCGCAGGATCTTGAATTGAAGGTTGTGGCTGAGGGTGTGGAGAGCGAGCAAGATGCGATGCAGCTACGCGAAATGGGCTGTGAATATGTTCAGAGCTTCCTGTTCGGTCAGCCGATGACGGCTGAGAATGCAGCCCGCCTGCTCAACGGACAGACTGTGGAATAAACGAAGAGCAGAAAACAGAAACGCCGCTTTCCGTTGCAGGGCATAGAAAGCGGTGTTTTTTTACAGACAATCAGGCTTCAAAAATCCGGTGTGATCTGTCTTTGAACAGAGGTCAGGCATGTCCTGCCTGGGGCACAAATCGTCCCGGATCAACACCCATCTGCACCATCACCCGATCATATTTGCCCAGAATATCGCCATCGAACAGTAAATCATCTGTAGGCTCGCAAATCAGCCAGTCATTATTAGCAATCTCGCGCTCTATCTGCCCTGCATCCCAGCCGGCATAGCCTAGCGCCATCAGCGTTTTATCAGGGCCAATTCCGTCAGATATTGCATGGAGAATATCCATCGTTGCAGTCATGCAGATATCATCTGTGATCGGAATACTGGCACCAACCATAAAATCGTCGCTGTGCAGAACAAAACCCCGCCCCGTCTCAACGGGGCCGCCGCGGCGTACCATCAGTGATCTGGCTTTTTCAGGCAGCAGAATACTCTGCGCCTGTGTAATGATGCCAAGGCGGACTAGCAAATCGGGAAACTCCAGCGACTGCAGCTGATTAATGACGAAACCCATCGTCCCCTGCTCGGAATGTGCACAAACATAGATAACCGATCGGGCGAAGCGCTCATCAGTCATACCGGGCATTGCAAGCAGAAATTGTCCGTTGAGAAAACCGTTGTTCACCACACGCCTCGTTCAATGCTTTTGGACTGATCAGGGATGATATGAGCTAATTTTGCAGTTTGCTGATGATAGATGTGCATTTTATTTTTATAGGCACGGCACTGCGAAAAAACAGCATAACACAACACTTGCCTGAGCCAAGTCACATTTGCCGGTAATTTTCTGCAACTCAAAAAACCGTCTGCAAATTCGTTTCTATTTCAGCATATTACTTAAAATTCGAAATCAATAAAATTTGCATATATTTAGAAAAAGACCGCCGGAAGCAGTAATATTTGCAGCTGTTGAAATCGGCATTTTAACAAATAGCGCTTTCGCAAAACTCTGACTGCGGCTATGTATATTGCCAAGAACAGACATTCTAAATCTGTATGAAGGAGAACAGATATGGCCATTCAGATCGGCGACAAACTGCCTGCAGCAAGCTTCAAGGTAAAAACAGCTGATGGTGTGAAAGACATCACCACTGATGAAATTTTTCAGGGCAAAAAAGTTGTTCTCTTTGCTGTTCCGGGCGCATTCACCCCGACCTGCACGCTCAACCATCTGCCAGGTTATCTGGCCAATTATGATGCGCTGACCGCTAAGGGCGTGGATACTGTCGCTGTTGTTTCCGTCAATGACGTGCACGTCATGGGCGCATGGGCGAAGGCAACTGAAGGCGACGGCAAGATCCTCTATCTGTCAGACGGTATCGGCGCATTCACCAAAGCAGCCGGTCTTGATATTGACCTTTCCGGCGGCGGTCTTGGTGTTCGCTCCAAGCGCTATTCAGCGCTCGTTGAAGACGGCGTTGTAAAGAGCCTCGACATTGAAGAAAACCCGGGCGTTGCCACAGTTTCTTCCGCAGAAGCCATGCTCGAAAAGCTCTGATTTCTTTAGACTGAATAAAGAAAAAGCCCGCTTTAAAGCGGGCTTTTTTTTATAAACAAATGACCCTAATCACAGCGAAATATACAAAATACCGGCAGCCAGCAACAGACAGAGCGGTGAATAGAACCGGCTGTCATTTCTCGCAAATACAGATACAGACGGACGTTTAAAAAAACCGACGAGGTTAAAATCTCCGATAGCTCGCAAGAATAAAACAAACGCCAGGCCCCAGCCTAACGGGCGCAGCATAGTGACATTCTGAATAGCTATACAGAAGACCAGAACAGCAAACAAAAACAGGGCGACAGCTACCGCCAGAGTAGCAACTTTAGACGGAGTGAATGATTGCTGCCCGTCTTCTTTTACCGGAATTGCGGCGGTTTTACCTGCCTCGCCGCCAAACGCCCAATAGACATGAATGGCAGATAAAATAAGAAAAACACCAGTCAGCAGCAATCCGATATAAAACATAGTCTCTGCTTTCTGCGGCGCTACGGCTGCACAGATAGTCTTGTTACACGAAGATCAGCGTTTTTTATACGGTGCCATGCCTTCACGGGCGAGTTCATCGGCACGCTCGTTTTCAGGATGCCCTGCATGGCCTTTCACCCAGTGCCATGTCACCTTATGTTTTTTCCGTGCGCTATCCAGTTCCTGCCAGAGCTCTGCATTTTTAACCGGCTGTTTTGCTGCTGTTTTCCAGCCATTGCGCTTCCAGCCTTCAATCCATTTGGAAATACCGTCCCGTACATAAACGGAGTCCGTGTAAAGCTCGACCTCGCAAGGTTCTTTCAGCGCCTGCAATGCGGAAATTGCAGCCATCAGCTCCATACGGTTATTCGTGGTATCGGCCTCGCCACCGTTCAGTTCTTTTTCATGACCGTTATATTTCAGAATAGCGCCCCAGCCTCCGGGACCCGGATTTCCGGAACAGGCACCATCCGTATAGACCATAATCGTCTTCAAGCGATTTTCTCACATAATTGAAATGGATAATAAAATTCGTACCGGCTACTGGCCAAATTCACTGGCTGAAAGCACCGCACGGTGAAAGCGCATGCGGCGCAAATATTCCATCGGATCTTTCTTGGTCACAAAACTGTCTGCGGGCGTATTGATCCAGTCATAAAGCCTTGTCAGCATGAAACGAATGGCAGCGCCGCGGCAAAGAACCGGCAAAGCCTTCTGTTCCTGCGGGTTTAGCGGGCGCACAGAATTATAACCACGCAGCAGTGCTGTTCCCTTGGTCAGATTGTAGGAAAAGTCGCGCTCGAAACACCATGCATTAAGGCAGATCGCCAGATCATAAGCGAGCATATCTGTGCAGGCAAAATAGAAATCAATAATGCCGGACAGGTTCTCGCCGATGAAAAACACATTATCGGGAAACAAATCCGCATGAATGACACCGCGCGGCAGATCAGACGGCCAGTTCTGTTCCAGAAAACTGAGATCAGCCTCTGTCTGAGAGCGCAAGCCTGCTTCCACACTATCGGCATCTGCCATACATTTTTCCCAGAGCGGCCGCCAGTCTTTCATCGTCAGACTGTTTTCGCGCTGCATGGGAAAGTCCTGACCAGCCAGATGCATCTGTGCCATTGCCACACCCAGCGCATAGCAATGCTCTGCCGCAGGCTTGCGCAACCACATGCCGTCCAAAAATGTCACGATCGCTGACGGACGCCCTGCAAGTTCGCCAATCGCTTCACCATTTTTTTGTACAACCGGTTGCGGGCATTCAATACCGTTGACAGCCAGATGCTGCATCAGCCTGAGAAAAAACGGCAGATCATCACGATCCACCCGCTTTTCATAAAGGGTCAGAATAAATGTGCCTTCGCTCGTGCGCAGCAGATAATTGGAGTTTTCAACACCCTCGGCAATACCTTTATAGGAAAGCAATGTACCGATATCATAATTTTCGAGATAGGCTGCCAGTTCAACTTCATTAATATCTGTATAGACAGCCATGCTATTCTCCCCCTGCCATCCTTCAATATGAAATTGCGGCAGATTATCTCTTTATTTTCAGTGATTGCCGTTGACGAAAGCCATATCCTGCGCCGTCAGTTCCACATCACGGATCTGACGGTTCACAAGGAAGTTTTCAGTTTCAACGGTGGTAATCGCCAGATCAATCGTGACATCAAAGCGCTGTGAGAATGCATCAATAATCTCATCAACTATGATTTCAGGCGCAGACGCACCCGCAGAAATTCCAACAACAGAAAGCTCGCCCAGATTATCCCAGTCAATCTCCTCAGCCCGCTGAACAAGCAGAGAATGACGGGCACCTGAGCGCTCAGCCACCTCGACCAGCCGCTTGGAGTTTGAGGAATTCGGCGCGCCGACAATCAAAAACAGATCACATCCGGGAGCAGCCTCTTTCACCGCTTCCTGACGATTGGTGGTCGCATAGCAGATTGATTCAGCTGCCGGTGCAGTCAGTTGCGGAAAGCGCTCCTGAAGCTTGGCAATAATACCGGCGGTGTCATCAACCGACAAAGTGGTCTGGGTCACAAAACCAAGGTTTTCCGCATCTTCCGGCTGGTATTTTTCCGCATCATCTACTGTCTCAATCAAGGAAACAGTGCCTTCCGGCAATTGCCCCATTGTGCCGATCACTTCCGGATGGCCGGAATGGCCGATCAGAATGACATGACGGCCAAGGCGCTGATGGCGCATAGCCTGTTTGTGCACTTTTGACACCAGCGGACAGGTTGCGTCCAGATAGAACAGGTTTTTCGCATCCGCATCTTCCGGCACAGATTTCGGCACACCGTGAGCGGAAAACACCACCGGCTGATCACGATGCTCCATCGGAATTTCGTCCAGCTCTTCAACGAAAATGGCTCCGCGCGCCTGCAGCCCCTCAACCACATAGCGGTTGTGCACAATCTCATGCCGGACATAGACCGGCGCACCGTATTTCTTCAGCGCCAGCACAACAATCTGAATTGCCCGATCAACACCGGCACAAAATCCACGTGGACCGCACAGGCGGATGGTCAGCTTTGGCTTATCAGTCATCGAACTATGATTATCCTGTCTTCAGAGCAACATCACAAACATAAACCGGTAATGCGCTATAAAACAAATCTCCGGTTAGCAATTGGGCTTCACGCCATGCAATGTCAACAGGTCTCCTTCAGGCAAAGCAGTGAAAAGCATTTTTACAAACAGCAACAGCGGTTATACGCCGGTGCTGCGACGCTGGCGAAAGACATAAATAAAGGTCACAACCAGCAGAACGGCGGCCAGTCCGAACCATGTCCCCGCATATTGCAGATGATTGTTCGGCTGCTCCAGAATAGTTATGCCACCCACTGGCAGACCACCGGCATTTGTCGTGGCATCTGCATCAACAAAGAAGCCGACAAAATCATGGTTCTGCGAGAGGCCGTTATTCTCCATCATTGCGCCCCAGTCTTTCCAGTAATAAAGCTTTTTCGCAGGCTCATTCTCCGGCAGATAGGAAGAAGGTTTGGCCATCAGCGGATCACGCGCCAGACCAATGAGAGTGACCTCGCCTGCCGCCTGTCCCTGAAGCCTCGTCGCTGGATCTTGTTTCTCGTAGGGTACAAAACCGCGATTAACCAGAATGGCGCGACCATCCTTCAAAAGAAGCGGTGTATAAACCGCATAGCCGGAAGCGCCTTTAAAGGTCGTGAAAAAATATTGCTCATAGTCATGCTGAAAGATGCCGCTCAGGCGCACCGGCATATAATCAACCGTGTTACCTTGCGCAAACTCTGCTTCAATTTCAGCTAAAGGTTTGGGAGCCGCTTTTGTCCGTTGTTCAATCTGCGCAATCAACTGCTCCTTCCAGAACAGCCGCTGTGTCTGCCAGATACCGAGACTGACCAGCATAATAAATGCAATCGCGCTACAGAGCAGCAAAACCCAAGGAAAGCGTTTTGCCGCCTGAGGCTCGTTATTGTGTGGCAGGTTCATTCACGTCCCCGTTTATCAAGCTGCCCCGAAGCCGCTTTATGCTTATATTGCAATGTAATCAGAATACCCTTCATCCAGCGGGTCATGATCAGACCGAGCACGATTGCCAAGGGTATCCAGATGATAAAATGCAGCCAGAGCGGAAACTGATAAGACACCTCAGCCCAGAGAGCCAAAGCCGTGACGATAAAACCGTCGAGCAAAAGTACAAACACAACCGGTCCGTCACCGGAATCTGCAAAGCTGTAATCCAGCTCGCAAGTGTCACAGCGCTTTGCCACTTTCAGATAACCATTGAACAAGGCACCCTGCCCGCAACGCGGACAACGTCCTTTGATGCCGGCAGCGATTGGTTCAACAGGCGGATAAAGATTATCTTCATTGCTCATCTTGCATCTATTCCTGCTCAAGCCTCTTTGCCCTGATAGCGTTGCCAGTATAACGGGAAACAAAAAGCGCCGCAGCCTTAAAGATCCGCGACGCTTTCATTGTTACATCAGGCACAGAAATCCGGTACTGCGCCACAGCTCTTCAGCTGATTAATGGACAGCAATTGGCGCGCCCCATGATCCCCATACATAAATGCTGAAGAACAGGAACAGCCATACAACGTCCACAAAATGCCAGTACCAAGCAGCAGCTTCCAGACCAAAGTGGTTTTTCGGTGTGAAATCACCGCGGATAGAGCGGATCAGACAAACGGCCAAAAAGATTGTACCGACGATAACGTGGAAACCGTGAAAACCGGTAGCCATGAAGAAAGTTGCGCCATAAACGGAATCTTTGAATGCAAACGGCGCATGGATATATTCATAAGCCTGCACGAAAGAGAACAGCACGCCAAGCACAACTGTCAGCGCCAGTCCCCACACAAGACCTTTGCGGTCATTATGCAGCAGAGCATGATGTGCCCATGTCAGGGTTGTGCCTGAAAGCAGAAGAATAACAGTGTTATACAGCGGCAGGTGCAGAGGATCGAGAACTTCCATACCCTTCGGAGGCCACTGACCACCGGTGAATTCCGCGCGCATCACCTGATGCACTTCATTCGGAAACAGGCTGGCATCAAAAAACGCCCAGAACCATGCCACGAAGAACATCACTTCGGAGGCAATGAACATGATCATGCCATAACGCAGGTGAATGGAAACCACGCGGGTATGGTGGCCTTCTTTCCCTTCACGGATCGTATCAGACCACCAGCCATACATGCAGTACAGAATGATAGCCAGACCGATAAAGAACACCCACGGCGTTACAAAATTAATACCAAAAAGGTGCAACTCACCTGCATTGAGGTAGCGCATATAAGCGATACCGCCAATGGCAAGCACAAACGCACCAACCGAGCTCAGAAACGGCCACGGACTAGGCGCTATAATATGGTAGTCGTGGTTCTTCTGATGAGTGTCTGCCATGTCATTCCCCCTTAAGGTTTATGCCCCAAGGCTCCTCTGTTTACCTTCTTGATGCGGCACCCGGATAAACTCCGGCAGCATCCTGATTTTTTACTTTGCACTCCATGCGCATTCTTAATCTTGCGCCGGATGCATCGCCCCTCTTGAACATAGTCTTGATGCAGTTCGCTTTTTTACGCACCGCAGCATGTTGTCGCGGTATACTTACCCCTGTGGTTTCACCACCGTGACAGTCTCAGCTTTTCCCTGTAAGGCAAGCGGCTTGGCCGGTTCACTTACCGGCTCCTTATCCAGCGGGAAAAATGTATAGGACAGTGTAATGGTCTTCAGACCCTTGAGGTCTTTTTCTTTCACAATATCCGGATCAACGAAGAACATGACCGGCATTTCCATTGTTTCACCGGCAGCAAGTGTCGTGTCTGTGAAACAGAAACACTGAACCTTGTTAAAGTAAGAGCCGGTCAGATCAGGGGAAACATTGAATGTCGCACGTCCCGATGCCGGACGGTCTGAAATGTTCTTCGCTTCGTAATTGACGATTGTGGTTTCACCGATGCGTACAGTAACTTCACGCTGCACCGGCTTAAACTCCCAAGGCAGCCCGCCCGAAACATTGGCATCAAAACGCACATTGATTGTCTGATCCAGAATAGTATCCGACATTTGCTCAACACGCTGCGTTGTGCCGCCATAACCGGTGACCTGACAAAACATCTGGTAGAGCGGCACAGCTGCATAGGCCATGCCGATCATTGCCACAAAGAAACTGGCACAGGATAGAGCAACAATACGGTTGGAACGCTGATCGCGCGCAGTCTGAGCAGCCGGATCGACCGGTGCATCATGCTGAACTGTTCCTGTACTTTCCGGTTTCTCTGTCATTGCCTGTGCCGCCTCCCCGCAGCTTTAAACACTGATGTCCGCGATTACATCGGGCGAACAAGCACCTCAGGCCCGAGTTTAACCCAGGTACCAACATAAACAATCAACACAAAAGCCGCCAAAGCCAGTGCCAGCGCCACTGACCGGCTGCGCTGCGCTTTTTTCTGCTTTTCTGTCTGTGAGATCAGTTCAATTTCCGTATGCGGTAATTTCTCAGCCATGATTATCCCCCTACCACAGGCAATATTTTTGCAACCAACGCCTCGGCAAGCAGCACACAAAACAGCACTGACAAATACACCAGGGAGAACTTGAACAATGCACGGGCAGCGCGCATCTGCGCCTCATGCTCCGGTGCCATCCAGAGCTGCACCGCACGCCATACAAAAATTGCGCCCAGCATGACGGATACAACACCGTAAACATGCCCGCCGAAACCCAGAACCCAAGGCAACACACCAACAGGCGCGACAATCAGGCTGTAAATAACGATCTGCAATCGGGTTGATTTCTCTCCCCGCACATTCGGCATCATCGGAATTTTAGCCGCCTCATAGTCACCGGAAGTAAACAGTGACAGAGCCCAGAAATGCGGTGGCGTCCATAAAAAGATAATTAGGAACAGCACGACACTTTCAATGGAAATCGTACCCGTTGCTGCAGCCCAGCCGATCATCGGAGGGAAGGCACCCGCCGCGCCGCCGATCACAATATTCTGCGGTGTCGAGCGTTTCAGCCAGATCGTATAGACAACACTGTAGAAGAAAATCGTAAAGGCCAGCAATGCGCCGGCAAGCCAGTTTACCAGCAAACCCAGTGTCATCACTGAGAAAACTGACAGTGTAATGCCATAGGCCAGCACTGTTTCTTCACGGATCAGCCCTGCAGGGATCGGCCGGTTTTTCGTGCGTTTCATAATGCGGTCAATATCCGCATCATACCACATATTCAGCGCACCGGATGCGCCGCCGCCAATTGCAATACATAGAATAGCGATCGCTGCCAAAACCGGATTCATATGTCCCGGAGCAACAATCAAGCCAACAAAACCCGTAAACACAACCAGAGACATAACGCGGGGCTTAAGCAGCGCGATATAATCAGCAGCACTTGCTTCAGACAGCTGCATTTCCTGTCCGCTCACGCCGGTCATATTATTTTTCTCAACCAGAGACATTATCTGTATCTGCCCTTATTCAAATTGTCCGGCAGGCACCGGATGCCATAATGGTGATGGCGTCTCTATACACCCAAAAATTGTATTACGCATCCGTCATATTTTAGGAAATTCATAGATAGCTGAAAAGTGAACAGCACTTATAAATTTCATAAATCATGATTTTCTGTTTTTGTCTTACAGGTCATGTAGTTATCACAGGCGGCGACATTTCTGACGCCGCCTGTGAATTATATTACTTCACATGCGGAAGCTGTTCCCACTGGTGATAAGGCGGCGGTGAAGACAGCTGCCATTCCAGAGTTGTTGCACCATCACCCCAAGGGTTTGCACCGGCAACGCGTTTTTTAGAGAAAGCTTCGAACACGCCATAGAGGAACACCAGCACTGCAAATCCGGAAATATAGGAGCCGTAAGACGACACCATGTTCCAGCCTGCATAGGCATCCGGATAGTCGATGTAACGACGTGGCATACCGGCAAGACCAAGGAAATGCTGCGGGAAGAACACCAGATTCACACCGATAAATGTGAGCCAGAAATGGATCTTACCAATTGTCTCATTATACATGTAGCCGAACATTTTCGGGAACCAGTAATACCAGCCCGCGAAAATCGCGAAAACAGCACCCAGCGACAGCACATAATGGAAATGCGCAACCACGTAGTAAGTGTCATGCAGCGCACGATCCAGACCGGCATTGGCCAGCTGAACACCGGTCATGCCACCGACGGTGAACATGAAGATGAAGCCGATTGCCCAGATCATCGGTGTGCGAAAATCAATCGAACCGCCCCACATTGTTGCAATCCACGAGAAGATTTTAATGCCGGTCGGCACCGCAATCACCATAGTAGCAAACACGAAATAGCGCTGTGTATCGAGCGACAGGCCAACCGTATACATGTGATGCGCCCAGACTACAAAGCCGACCACACCGATAGCGACCATAGCATAGGCCATGCCCAGATAACCGAAGATCGGCTTCTTGGAGAAAGTCGAGATAACGTGGCTGACAATACCGAAGCCCGGCAGGATCAGAATATACACTTCAGGGTGACCGAAGAACCAGAACAGATGCTGGTACAAAATCGGATCGCCGCCGCCTTCAGGCGCAAAGAATGCCGTTGCGAAGTTACGATCGGTCAGCAGCATGGTGATCGCACCAGCCAGAACCGGCAATGACAACAGCAGCAGGAATGCGGTTACCAGCACTGACCATGCAAATAGCGGCATTTTATGCAGGGTCATACCCGGCGCACGCATATTCAGAATGGTGGTGATGAAATTGATCGCACCCAAAATGGACGAGGCACCGGAAATATGGATCGACAGGATCGCAAAATCCACTGCAGGTCCCGGTTGTCCGGATGTGGATAGTGGCGGATACAGTGTCCAGCCGCCACCTGCACCCCAGCCACCGGCAGGTCCCGGCACGAAGAAAGAGATGAGCAACAGCAGCAATGCCGGCGGCAACAGCCAGAATGAAATATTGTTCATGCGCGGGAACGCCATATCCGGCGCACCGATCATCAGCGGCACCATCCAGTTGGCGAAACCACCGATCAGCGCAGGCATAACCATGAAGAAGATCATGATCAGCGCATGCATAGAGGTAAACACGTTGAACATGTGCTTACCGGCATCCATCGCGGCGTCACCTTCGACACCGTAGACCATAGCAGCCAAACCGTGGAAAATCTGAATACCTGGTTCCTGCAATTCCGCACGCATTGCAATAGACAATGCGCCGCCGATGATACCGGAAATAATCGCAAAAATCAGATAGAGTGTTCCGATATCTTTGTGATTGGTCGAATACACCCAGCGAACCCAGCCGTGTGGCTTGTGGTCGTCGTGGTCTGCATCCGCCCCCGCATGAGGGGCTCCCTTTCGGGTATCGTGAGCTGTAGTGCCAGCCATAAGATTGCTCCCGTTCTTAACAGAATACCGGCTGTTCATCACAGAACCAAAACGGGTATTCTAAAATATTGAACTACCACACAGACACAGGCTTAAATCATATTTGATTTTTAAGAGACCATGTGGTGCGCGACTTGCAGGAAATAACAGCCCGACAAAAACACAATGGCGCTTGTCGGGCTGACTATTAATTTCCGGCAACAGTCACGCTTTTGTTGTCATTTTCAATTTCAGCCATCAGCGTCTTATTCGCACCGGTTATATCCGTGCGTGCCGCTGCAAGCCATGTATCGTAACGCTCCTGAGAGACAACGCGCACAGCGATCGGCATATAGGCATGATCCTTGCCACAAAGCTCAGAACACTGGCCGTAATACAAACCCTCACGGGCAGCTTTAAACCAGGTTTCGTTGTTGCGTCCCGGAACACCATCCATCTTGACGCCGAATGCAGGCATTGCCCATGAATGGATAACATCCGCAGCTGTCACCAGCAGGCGAACCGTTGTATCCACCGGCACAACAACCTCATTATCAACCGCCAGAAGACGAGGATAAGCAGCCAGATCCTGCTTGCCAGCAGCTTCGCGATCTGCGTCTTTCAGAAGCAGCGCATCAAAAGAGAGCGGCTCTTCTGTCTGATATTCATAACCCCAGTACCACTGATAACCTGTTGCTTTAACAGTCAGTTTTGGCTCATCCGGAGAATATTGCGCAGTCAGAAGCTGGAAAGACGGAATAGCCAAAAACAGCAGAATAATCACCGGCCCCAAGGTCCAGATGACTTCAATTGTCGTATTATGGCTGGTTTTCGAGGCAACCGGATTGGCGCCCTTACGAAAACGAACAATGCACCACAGCAGCAGCAACAGCACCAGCACTGTCACCGGAATAATAAACATTAAAGAATAGCGCTCAAACCAGTGAATTTGATCTGCAATCTTTGTTGCCGCATCCTGCCAGCTCAACTGCCAGTCAACCGGCTTATCAGCCAGAGCGCCCGCTGCGGACGCTAAAAGACCGGATACAGCGCCGAAAACCACTGCACTTCCAGTCAAGATTTGTTTTTTCATTGCAGAACCCTTACCCGCAACGGCTTTATTTGTGGCAATAATCCTATCCACCAGCATCTTCTCCCGATTATAGCCTTGCCGGTTAATTGGCCGGTTATTTGCGGACATAGCTCTTCCCCAGCCGACGCCCGCTTCCCCCACCGTACTGACAACACATTATAGCACCAAACAAAGAAGGCGAAGATTTTCCCGTGCGGCATTTTTGCGCGTAAAACAACCTTAAAACGCTGAAAGTTTCCGCTGCAAAATCATTGTCACCCGCTGTAAAAACTACAATCTCAAAAAATATATTCTATTGAAATCAATAGGTTGATGAGGCACTAAAAATCAAAAACCGAAAAAACAGACCTCGACTGCACAACAATTTCTCACTAACGATGTGGCATTTATCCGGCACACAGCCCGTCGCCGCCCCATCATGAGAAGCCTTATTTTCGCTTTCATCAAGAGAATCAATTCACAAAGCCGACTTAATTACATTGATCCAAATCAAGTGAAGCCGAATATTAGAGAGCCGAGATACGCCACGCAATCGCAGCGCATATTTCAACATATTCGAGCCATCTTTACCGCTCACAAAAACAACGAGCCCTGCGGGCGAGCCGTGACAACCACACGAATGTAGCCCCCAAACCTTATGAGAATGCTGTTTACAATCTGATTTATACCAAAACTTTACCTTATCAGGTTCAAATTCAGCCATTATCATGTACACAGAATGCAAAGCATCGCTTTCTGATTTGCCGGTCTCCGGAAAAAAGGAAGTTTCCCGCTTTATAACTGCTTTCAAAAGGCATTTACGGCCGCGCGCCGCGAATGTTTGCCGAGCCGCTAAAGGTATCACACTATGCGCCAATTCACCTCTGTTAGCCGTAAACTTGCTGCTGCTCTGCTCGGTGCAGGCCTGATGGCCTTATCAGCGTCTGCGGCTCTTGCGCAGGCAGCCCCGCAACCTCAGAGCCAAACCCCTGGCGCAACACAAAAAAACGGTACATTGCGTTCGCAGCATGGTGCATGGTCGATCTTGTGTGACAAGCCAGCCGGTGCAAAAACCGAGCAATGCGCGCTGATCCAGAATGTGATTGCAGCTGACCGCCCTGAACTCGGCCTCTCCGTTGTTGTGCTCAAGACCGCCGATAACAAAGCGCGCATCCTGCGTGTGCTGGCTCCGCTCGGCGTATTGCTGCCAAACGGTCTTGGCCTGAATGTTGACGGCAAAGATATCGGTCGCGCCTATTTCGTTCGCTGCTTTGAAGACGGCTGCTATGCGGAAGTTATCCTTGATGACGCGCTGATCGACACATTCCGCAAAGGCCAGGCGGCGACTTTCATCGTGTTCCAGACACCGGAAGAAGGCGTTGGTATTCCTGTTGAATTGCAGGGCTTCAGCGACGGCTTCAACAAGCTGCCATAAGTTTTTAAACCTTATTAAAACGCCGCCGCTCATAATCTGACGGCGGCGTTTTTATTTTATCTGCCTGCTCTGCTTGCCCAGCCGTACCAAACTCGCCATATACAGAAAATAATTATTTGTCTGACGCAGGACGCCGCCGTTATTCCGGAGTATTTTCATGACCATTGCCAACGGGAACACCATCTCCAGAAGCCTGATTGATGAATTTGATATCAGTCGGGATCAGGTTGAAAAACTGGTATCCCAGTCATTGCAAAGCAGTGATGACGGCGAACTTTATCTGGAATATGCAGAATCTGAATCCTTGGCCTTTGATGATGGCCGCCTGAAAAACGGTTCCTACAATCAGGGGCAAGGTTTTGGTCTGCGCTCCGTTGCCGGTGAAGCTGTGGGCTATGCACATTCCGGCGAAATGACCCATAGCGCATTGCGTCGTGCAGCCGATGCGGCCTCTGCAATTTCCCGTGGTCATTCCGCTAGTTACAGCGCGGCACCGGCAGGCACAAACCGCCGCCTCTACACAGATATCAACCCGCTCGGCACGCCGACATTTGACGAAAAAGTCGTATTGCTACAGCAGATTGACGGTTATCTGCGTGCCAAAGATACCAAAGTGCGACAGGTTAGCGTGAGCATCAGCGGCTCATGGCAGCAGGTAGAGATTTTGCGTGCAGACGGTTATTTTGTGCGCGATATCCGCCCTATGGTCAGGCTCTCGGTATCCGTTATGGCCGGTCAGGGTGACAGGCAGGAATCCGGCTCCTATTCTATGGGCGCACGCACGCTGTTTGACGATTTTATTGCCACCGGAGCATGGCAGCATGCCGCCGATGAAGCGCTGCGTCAGGCACTGGTTAATCTCGAAGCCATTCCCGCGCCTGCCGGCACATTTGATATTGTGCTATCCAATGGCTGGCCGGGCGTGATGCTGCATGAAGCGGTTGGTCACGGCCTTGAAGGTGACTTCAACCGTAAAAAGCTCTCGGCTTTTGCAGGCCTCATGGGACAGCAGGTCGCCTCCAAGGGCGTGACTGTGGTTGATGACGGCACCATTGCCGATCGCCGTGGTTCGCTGACCATTGATGATGAGGGCACGCCAACCAACTCCACCGTTCTGATTGAGGATGGCAAGCTGGTCAATTACATGCAGGATCGCCAGAATGCACGCCTCATGGGCATGAACCCAACAGGCAATGGCCGTCGTGAATCCTATGCCCATGCGCCGATGCCGCGCATGACCAATACGATGATGCTCTCCGGAGACAAAACACCGGAAGAAATTATCGCTTCCGTCAAGAAAGGCATCTATGCCGTGTCTTTCGGCGGCGGTCAGGTGGATATCACCTCCGGCAAGTTCGTGTTTGGCTGCACCGAAGCCTATATGATCGAAGACGGCAAAATCGGCGCGCCGGTCAAAGGTGCGATGCTGATCGGCAATGGCCCAGATGCGATGCAGCGCGTATCGATGATCGGGAATGACAGCAAGCTGGACAATGGTTCCGGCAATTGCGGCAAAGGCGGCCAATGGGTGCCGGTCGGTGTTGGACAACCGCATCTGCGTATGGATCAGATGACTGTCGGTGGCACGGCTGTTTGAGCATGAAAAATCTGAATGGTTTGACTGCCGTTATCACCGGTTCCGGCCGTGGTCTTGGTGCGGCATTGGCAATGACACTTGCCGATGCCGGTTGCAAAATTATCTTATGTGCCCGCAATAAGGCCGCGCTCTCGACTGTGACTAACCAGATTGAGCAACGCACAGGTGAGAGACCTGATCAGGTCGTTGTTGATCTGGCTGATAATGCGAGCATCAATCATGCTATTGCGCAGATTACCGAGCGCTATGAAGTCATTGATCTGCTGATTAATAATGGTGCGATGTGGCTGGAAGCCAGCGATGAACCGCACAGTGAGCAGGAAGTCTTCGGCACCATCAATGCCGCGATCACCGGAAGTTTTCTGTTTACGCAAGGGCTGCTGCCACAGCTGAAATGCTCATCCAGACCGGATATTGTGACCATCGGCTCGATCAGCGCATTACTGAACGCGCCACTGCATAGTGTGTCTGTGCCGTTTTATGCAGCCAAACATGCGCAGGCAGCGCTGGCAACAGGCTTGCAGCAAATGCTGCGCGGCACGCCTGTGCGCTCACTCTGTGTGCATCCGCCATACTTGGATGATATTTCACCAGCTGATGCGGAATGGGATGCCATACCAGATCGCACCAAAGGTGAGCGGGCAACCAATCGTGATGTTTGTGAGGCGGTGATGTTTGCAGTCACCCGACCACGCCATATTACGCTGAATATGACTATTGATACGGATGAAGGCGGGCTGTTCGGCTGAACACCCGCCCTCTCCTGATTACTTCTTCGAGAGCAGCGCCACGGTTTCCACATGGGATGACCACAGGAACTGATCGACAGGAATAACCTTATCGATCTTGTAACCACCCTTGACCAGAATGGCGAGATCGCGCGCCAGCGTCACCGGATTACAAGAAACTGCAGCAACTTTTGGCACCGATGATTTTGCAAGCTGCGTCACCTGCTCTTCGGCACCCGCACGTGGCGGATCGAAAACCACACCCTGATAGGCATTGAGATCCTTATAGAGGATCGGGCGGCGGAACAGATCGCGCCGCTCATGGGTGACGGGTTTAAGCCCTTGCACATAGCGGATACCGCGATCCAGTGCAGCCAGCGCCGGTGCATCATTTTCCACCGCATGAACCGCCATGGTTTCAGCCATGCGCAGCGCAAAAGTGCCAACACCACAGAACAAGTCCACAGCTTTTTTGACCTTTTTGAAATGTCCCAGCACCAGTGCAACCATTGCCTCTTCGGCCTCAATCGTTGCCTGCAAGAAACTACCGGAAGGGATATTCACCGGCACTTTACCAAAGGTAATCAGCGGTTTTTTCGGCTCCAGAATAATCTCGCCGTCCACACTGAGACGGGCAAAGCCCAGCTCCATCATCATCGGCGTCAAAATACGGCGCGCCGCATCACCCGGTGTCGGGCAGCCACTTGCCGCCAGATCAAGGCCTGACTCTGTGTCCGTGACTGTCAGTTTGAACGGTTTTGCGCCATCGGCCAGATGAATGGCGACTTTGCGCAGATCGTCCAGACGGGAGATAATTGCCGGAACCGTCACTGCACATTCAGAAATATTGATCAGCTCATGGCTCTGATGACGGTTAAAGCCAAGCAGCAAACCGGCTTCGGTTTTGCGAATGGCAAAGGTCGCACGGCGGCGGCTTTGTTGTGCACATGGCACCAACGGCTCAAGCTCATATTTCAGCCCGCGGCCATCAAGACTGGCTGCAACCAATGAGCGTTTCCATGCCTGATAGGCCGACATTTCCCAATGCTGTAATGCGCAACCGCCGCAATCCTCAAAATGCTTGCAAGACGGCTCAACACGCTGGGCAGACGGTTCCAGCAATGCCACCAAGCTCGCACGGTTCTTATCCCGTGCCACATTGGCAACCTCGCCCGGTAGCGTAAAAGGTACAAAAACCTGTCCATCAGGCAATTGCGCCACGCCATCGCCACCTGCACCCATTGCGTTGATTGTAACTCGCAAACTCATCAAACATCGTCCTTCACGGCGGCAATCTTGTTCTTTTTGCCTGCCAAAATATATTCCTGATTGCCATCACCGCCAGTAATCGGTGAGGCACAAAATCCTAAAGCCTGCCAGCCCGACTGCTCATTGAGCCAGCCTTGCAAATCCAGTGCAATCTTTTCGCCCTGTGACGGGTCTTTGAGAATGCCGCCTTTGCCAATCGCTTCGCGCCCTGCCTCGAATTGCGGCTTGACCAGCAACAGGCACCAACCACCATCAGCACAAAGATCAAGCGCATTGGGCAATGCCAGTTTTAATGAGATAAAACTGACATCCGAAACAACAATCTCAACATCGCGTCCCTGCAAATGGCTTGCATCCAGCACGCGGGCATTCAGCCCTTCGAGATTTGTAACGCGTTTATCGCCGCGCAAGGTCTCATGCAACTGATCATGGCCAACATCAACGCAAATCACATGCTCTGCTCCGCGTTCCAGCAGCACTTGTGTGAAACCGCCGGTAGAAGCACCAATATCCAGCGCTGTTTTACCTGTCACATCAAAACCGAAATGATCAAGCGCCGCAGTCAGTTTTAGTGCCGCACGGGAGACAAAACGGCTCGCAGGATCATCCACAGCGAGCTCTGCCTGCGCCGTCACGTTCTGACCGGCTTTGGTGACCACCTGACCATTCACGCGCACGGTACCGCGTGCCACCGCATCGCGGGCACGCGAGCGCGAGGCAAACAGCCCGCGCTCCACCAGCGCCTGATCGAGGCGTATCTTATCTGTATTTTCACTCATGCTGCCTCAATGAATGAGACAGCGCCTGAACACAAGGTGTAATTAGAGCGCATCTATTCAGATGCGCTCTAATATTATTTTTTACCTTATCGCAGTTTCGAACGGATCGAAGCGGGATAAGAAATCAGTCCAGTGGACTGATTTCTCCGCGAAGGCGGTTTCCACTTTTCCTGAAACTGCTTTATGCGCGCAGCCCACCGCCTGCTTCACCGGTCAGCACATCGCGACCAAGGGCTGCAAAGGCCGCCCGCACGATGCCTGCGCTATCCAAACCTGCACGGGCATACATTGCCTCGGGCTTGGCATGGTCCATAAATGCATCGGGCAAGGTCAGTGTGCGAACACGCAAACCATGATCCAGCGCACCTTCATTACTCAGGAAATGTAGCACATGCGCACCGAAGCCACCGGCTGCACCTTCTTCAATGGTGAGCAATACCTGATGCTCTTTAGCCAGACGTCGGATCAGATCATGATCCAGCGGTTTGGCAAAACGCGCATCGGCAACAGTGGTAGAAAGACCGGCTGCATCCAGATCATCGGCAGCAGCAAGACATTCCTGCAAACGCGCACCAAAGCTCAGGATCGCAATCTTGCTGCCTTCGCGGACAATACGGCCCTTACCAATTTCCAGAATGCTACCGCGCTCCGGCAGATCAACACCCACACCATCACCGCGCGGATAACGGAACGAGATCGGCCCTTCCCCATATTCGGCAGCCGTGCGCACCATATGTACCAGCTCCGCTTCATCCGAAGCGGCCATGACCACAAAGCCCGGCAAATTACTCAGGAAAGCTGTGTCGAAACTCCCCGCATGCGTGGCACCATCCGCACCAACCACACCGGCACGGTCAATGGCAAAGCGTACCGGCAGATGCTGGATCGCCACATCATGCACGACCTGATCATAGGCGCGTTGCAGGAAGGTGGAGTAAATCGCTGCAAACGGCTTCAACCCTTCTGAAGCCAGACCGGCAGCAAAAGTCACCGCATGTTGCTCTGCTATGCCCACATCGAAAGTGCGCTTCGGAAACGCCTGACCAAACAGATTAAGACCCGTGCCGTCCGGCATAGCCGCAGTCACCGCCACAACCTTTTCGTCGTGGTGCGCTTCTTCAATCAGCGCATTGGCGAAAACTTTTGTATAGCTTGGCGCATTTGCAGGTGGCTTCGACTGTTTGCCGGTAATGACATCGAATTTATTGACGCCGTGATATTTATCGGCTGCCGCTTCCGCAGGCGGATAACCCTTACCCTTCTGGGTCACCACATGCACCAGCACCGGCCCCTCAACATTATCGCGGATATTTGTCAGCACCGGCAGAAGATGATCGAGATTATGCCCGTCTACAGGGCCGACATAATACATGCCGAGTTCTTCAAACATTGTGCCGCCAGCCCAGAACCCACGGGCAAATTCTTCCGTTTTGCGGGCTTTATCCTGAAAGAATTTCGGCAGTTTTTTGCTGATCTGCTTGGCCGCTTCACGCAAATTACGATAGGTCGGGCCGGATACCAGACGCGCCAGATAGGCGCTCATCGCGCCGGTCGGCGGTGCAATCGACATATCATTATCGTTGAGAATAACGATCAGACGCGCATCCAGCGCACCGGCATTATTCATCGCCTCATAGGCCATACCGGCAGACATAGAGCCATCACCGATCACCGCAATCACATTGCGTTTTTCGCCTTTGAGTTCGCTGGCCACAGACATGCCAAGACCGGCGGAAATCGAGGTGGACGCATGGCCGGTGCCGAAATCGTCATATTCGCTTTCAGCACGTTTTGTGAAACCGGACAGACCACCCTCCTGACGAATGGTCGGCATACGCTCGCGGCGTCCGGTCAGAATTTTATGCGGATAGGTTTGGTGACCTACATCCCAGATCAGACGGTCATTCGGCGTATCGAACAGATAATGCAGCGCCACAGTGAGTTCGACCACACCAAGGCTTGAACCAAGATGACCACCCGTGCGCGACACCACATCAATCAGATCAGCGCGCAATTCATCAGCTAGTTCTGGCAATTGCGCAGGTGTGAGTTTTCGCAAATCTTCCGGCAAATGCACCTGATCCAGCAACGGCGTGTGCAACTTGTTATCAAAACCGGTCATTGGGAAAACCTTATTATTCAGGATAGCGGATAAATGTCAGTCTGAAATTTCAACAGGTTTGAAACCCATTCGTCTGTCTTTTGCAATCAGCTATTTCAAATATTTATTCAGGCAGCGGTATAAACTCTTCCGCATCGCCTGGTACAATATCAAAGCGACGGCTGCGCCATTCTTCTTTTGCCTGTTCAATACGTTCTTTTGATGATGAAACAAAGTTCCACCAGATATAGCGACGACTATCCATCGCCTCGCCACCGAAGACCATAATCTGCGCGCCTTCAGTGGCAAAATTCTGTGGCACAGCCTCAATCACCATATCGTCGCCCTGCCGGAAGGCCAGCAACTGGTTGTCTGTGAAAACCTCTCCGGCAATGCGCACCGCACCACTGAGGATATAAATCGCCCGCTCTTCCTGCACCGCAGGCAGATGAAACTTGCCTCCAGCCTCAATAAACACATCGGCATAGAGTGTCTCGCTATAGGTTGGCACATTGGATTTCAGCCCATGCATATCGCCGATCATCAGGCGCATGCGGAAGTCTTTTTCTTGCAACCACGGCAATTCCTGCACTGTATGGTTGCTGAATTCCGGCGCCATATTTTCAGAGCGCTCCGGCAAGGCTACCCATGTCTGTACGCCGGAAATGGCCAGCGGTGACCCGCGCATTTCTTCAGGCGTGCGCTCAGAATGAACGATCCCGCGTCCTGCTGTCATGAGATTGACTTCACCCGGATTGATCACCTGTTCGGTGCCCAGACTATCGCGGTGACGGATATTGCCGTCCAACAAATATGTGACGGTTGAAAGCCCGATATGCGGATGCGGTGCCACATCCAGCGCCTCTCCTGCCCGCAACAAAGCAGGTCCCATCCGATCAAAGAAAATGAAAGGCCCGACAAGACGGCGCTTCGCGGTCGGCAAGGCGCGGCGTACCTGCAAACCACCCACTTCACTGGTGCGCGGAATAATCAGCGTTTCAATTGCATCAATTGACTGATGATCGCCGGGAACCGGATCCTGACCGGGAAAGAAGCTCACAAATCTGTCCTTTCAGAAACAATGAAACACTCAGACCAAAGCATTTCCGCTTAACCTAAGCCATTGAAATAGTTGATCCACCGGATTTCAAACGCATCCCGTACCGAAATCTGCAACAGATTTTCGGGATGTACTTTAAATAGCATATCATAAAATAAGAAATGTCCGGAATTTTACATCCGGACATTCCATCACAAATCAGTCAGACAGGAACGGATATAAACGCCTGTTATTTCTGGCCAAGCATTTTAAGCAGCTGCTGCATATCCGGCACCTGACCGTTGGCTGTCAGCTTGTCGACGATGCCAGGCAGCGCCTGAGAAAGCTCTGCAAGCAAATCCTGCTCATTTACACCCGCCTGACGGGCAATATCTGAGATTGTGTTTTTGCCAATGGCATTGCCAAGCTGATCCGGCTCAATCGGAGCGTTATTGCCGGTACCGACCCAGCTGTCGACCTTGTCGGCATGACCGGCTTGTGTGAGCTGTTCAAGCAAGCCGCCCAAACCGCCACCAAGGCCACCACCGCTGCTACCGCCAGTCTGTCCGGCTTGTCCTGCGGCTGTCCCACCCAGAACACCGCCTAGCAAACCGCCAAGAACACTGCCGAGGCCACCAAGGCCACCGGCCTGCGCATCTGTCTGCGGGCTACCCGCCTGCGCATTGCCAGATTGTCCACCACCGAAAACACTGCCCAGCAGATCGCCGAGACCACCGCCCGATGCAGCCTGATCCGGAGCGTTCACCTGAGGCTGTTCCTGATCATCGGATTTACCGCTGAACATACGCCCGACAAGCAAAGCACCAAGTGCAATCAAGACCGGCTTGGTCAGGCTGCCACCCGGAACCGGCTCATTAGAACTATCACCATTAAAAATGCCCATCGAATACTTCCTCCAAACCTGCTGAAAATGCCGGTTACTTAACAACATCGCGTAAAAATATTCAGTTGGCAAGTTTGTCACTTGCCAAGTCTGCAATGATATGGGAGCGTTTTGCACAGTTTCCAGAGCGGGCTGCGTTTAATTTTACAGGCGCTGTCCGCCCTGTTTTCGGGATTTTCGCATTATTGCAGACATCAGGTGCTGCGCCTGATTGCATAATGCTTTGTGACACGGAGAAAATATAATGTCTGTTATCAGCTGGATTATTCTCGGTCTCATTGCCGGTTTTATCGGCAGCAAAATCGTCAATAAAAGCGGTCAGGGCATGCTGATGGATATTGTCCTCGGCATTGTCGGCGCGGTTATCGGCGGTGTTATTTTCAATTTCTTCGGAGCGGCAGGCGTTACAGGTCTGAATATTTACAGCCTAATCGTCTCTGTTATCGGTGCGGTTGTGGTGCTGTTTCTCTATCACGCAGTCAGCGGTAAAAAGCAGCTTCGCTAATCATCCGCAACAGGCAGCACAATGCACTGGATAGAGCCATATATTGCCGCATATGGCTCAATTGCCCTGTTCATCATTATCTATTTTGAGAGCTTCGGTGCGCCGGTACCGGGAGAAACGCTTGTTATTGCCGCTTCACTGCTGGCACAACAGGGCGAATTATCTTTACCGGCGTTGCTGTTGGCCGTTTTTCTGGGAGCTATTCTCGGGGACAGTACGGGCTATCTGATCGGTCATTTCGGCGGGCGTAAGATTTTGCTGCGCTTCGGTCCTTATATAAAACTAACGCCCGAACGGCTGGGAAAATTTGAAACCCTGTTTGAAAAATACGGCAGCGGCATTGTCATCACTGCCCGCTTCTTTGCCATTCTCCGGCAGCTGAACGGGATCATGGCAGGTGCACTGAAAATGCACTGGCTCAAATTTGTCTCCGCCAATATTATTGGCGCTGCCCTGTGGACTCTGGTCTGGGGAGCCGGCCCCTATTATTTCAGCGGCTTGTTTAAAAAACTGCTTTAGAGACAAGGCCTGAGAAGCAACGTAGCGCGATAAAAAAGCCCCGACAGTGCGGGGCCTCCATTCGGTTCATTGCCTGACAATCACTCAGGATCAAGCGGCTCGGTGCCTGCTGGTTGGCCGTCACGGTTGAGCTTGATTTTCTCAACTTTATCTTCTGCCGATTGCAGCAGTTTTTCACAGTGATTTTTCAGTGCTTCACCGCGTTCATAAATCAGGATAGATTTTTCCAGAGGCACATCACCGCGCTCCAGATCATCAACAATGGTTTCAAGCTGTTTGAGCGCCTGCTCAAAGCTCATCACAGCGATGTCGTCATTGGAGGTCTGTCCGGTGGTGTTCAGCTCGGTCATGAATTTATCCTTTCATCAAACGCGTAATATGCGCTGCGGCGGAAAAGGACAAGCCCTGCAAATCATATCCGCCTTCAAGAAAACTGATCAGCCGGTTATTGCAAAACCGGTCGGCCCGTTCCATCACTTGCCCTGTTGCCCAATCAAAGTCGGCCTCAGTTAAATTAAGTTGAGCCAATGGGTCAAGATAATGTCCGTCGAAACCCGCAGAAATTAAAATCAGATCCGGCCGGAAATGATCTAATGCAGGTAATACACGGGTTGAAAACGCCTCACGAAACTCCTGACTGCCGCTGCCTGCCGACAGAGGTGCATTAACAATATTACCGACACCGGTTTCTTTTAGCAGGCCTGTGCCCGGATAAAGCTGCGCCTGATGGGTCGAGCAAAACAGAACCGACCTATCTTCAGCGAAAATATCCTGCGTGCCATTGCCGTGATGCACATCCCAGTCAATGATCGCCACACGCTCCGCTCCAAAATGGCTTTGGGCATAACGCGCGGCAATTGCTGCCGTATTGGCAATGCAAAAGCCCATAGCTGTGTCTGTGGTTGCATGATGACCGGGAGGGCGAGCGGCGATAAAGACATTATCCGCCTGCCCCTTGAACACATCCTCGACTGCGGCCAATGCCGCGCCGGTTGCCGTTAAAACAGCCTGCCAGCTCTGCGGGCTGACATAAGTATCCTGCCCGACATTCACAATCGGCTGTGCGATACCGGAAGCCAGCTGATCTTCATCAAGCGGATCGGGAATGTGTGCTTTGATCCGGCGCAGATAGTCCCCCGGATGCACCAGCTCCAAAGCCTGCTCATCGGCCACAGGCGCCTCTACCTGATCCAGCGCGTAATAATCATAGCCCTCAAGCACACTAAACAAAGCACGCAGCCGATCCGGCCGTTCAGGATGACCGGCAGGCGTGAGATGCTCAAGAAAGACCGGATGCGAATAAAGCCTTGTTGCCATACTATCCTGTACCTGCGTCCTGACCGGACGGCAGAATAAAATTACAAGATTTCAGTTTTAAGAATGGAAATGCCAAAGCCTTCCAGCCCTACATAATGACGCTCTTTCGAGGCCAGCAGGCGGATAGAACTGATGCCCAGATCTTTTAAGATCTGTGCTCCCAAACCGATCTGCCGCCATTCTTCATCGCGGGCTTTCGCTTCTGTATGCTCTTCACGGGTATGTGTCGCATCGGTATGGCGGCGCGATGTATCCGTTGCCCGCACACCGACAGAGCCTTCACGCAGATAAACCAGCACGCCGCGCTTTTCAGCAGCCATGCGCTTCATCACACCATCCATGCTGCACGTCGCACCGAATGTATCCGCCAGCACATCTTCGCGATGCAACCTTACCGGCACATCTTCACCATCGCGGATATCACCGAAAACCAGCGCCACATGCTGCATCGGCTCCCAAGGCAGCTGATAGGTATAAGCGCGAGCTTTACCGGCAAGCGTTTCCACTTCAGCCTCGCCCATACGCACAATCAGCGTTTCCTTACGCTGGCGATAGGCAATCAGATCGGCCACAGTAATACGGTGCAAACCATGCTGCTCGGCAAATTCTGTCACCTGCGGGCCGCGCATGACGGAACCATCATCGTTAACCAGTTCACAAATCACGCCAACCGGAGGCAGATTGGCGAGCTTACAGAGATCCACTGCGGCTTCTGTATGACCGGAGCGCATCAGCACCCCGCCCTCACGTGCCACCAGCGGGAAAATATGTCCCGGACGCACAAAATCTGCAGGGCCCGCATTCGGATTTGCCAGATTACGCACGGTTAGCGTGCGGTCATCTGCCGAAATACCGGTGGTTGTGCCATGTTTGTAATCAACAGTAATGGTGAAAGCGGTCGAATGCGGCGCATCATTTTCTGCAACCATCGCCGTCAGATTAAGACGTCGCGCCTCTTCCTTCGGCATCGGTGTGCAAACGATACCGGAGGTATGGCGCACGATAAAGGCCATCTTTTCTGACGTGCAATGCACAGCAGCCACAATCAGATCGCCTTCGTTTTCCCGCCCGTCATCGTCCATAACCACAACGATTTCACCACGCTCAAAGGCGCGAAGTGCATCAACAACCTGCTTCTGATTATAGCTCATGCTTCACTCCATAATCTTACGGACGACTTTCAGGCACAGCCTGTCAAACTCATGGTTATTAAACGCGACCATCTGGTCCCACGGTTATCAGACGCGGCCAGTCTAGCCCCATGGTTATCAGACGCGGCCAGTCTGGCCCCATGGTTATCAGACGCGGCCAGTCTGGCCCCATGGTTATCAGACGCGGCCAGTCTGGCCGCGGTGACGCAAATAATGATCCGCAATCGCGCAGGCGAGCATCGCCTCGCCAATCGGCACTGCACGAATACCAACGCACGGATCGTGACGGCCTTTGGTCATCACATCCACTTCATTCTTATCCACATCGATCGAGCGACGTGTGGTGAGAATGGATGAGGTCGGCTTCACTGCAAAACGGGCAACAATCGGTGCACCGGTTGCGATACCACCAAGAATACCACCGGCATTATTCGACAGGAAGACCGGATTACCATCGGCATCAATGCGCATTTCATCCGCATTCTGCTCACCGGTCAGCATCGCTGCCTCAAAGCCATTGCCGATTTCAACGCCTTTAACAGCCGGAATAGACATCAGGTTAGAAGCGATATCCTGATCGAGCTTGGCATAAAGCGGCGCGCCGATACCGGCAGGCACACCTTCTGCCACAACCTCGATCACCGCGCCGATGGAAGAACCGCTTTTACGGATGCCATCGAGATAACCGGCGAACAGTTCCACAGAGCCTGCATCCGGTGTGAAAAACGGGTTATTATCAACTTCCGCCCAGTCCCAGCGGGAGCGGTCGATTTTGTGAATACCCATGCCAACCAAAGCAGCACGAATTTTCAAACCAGGCACCACTTTGCGGGCAATAGCACCGGCAGCCACGCGGGCAGCGGTTTCACGCGCAGAGGAACGGCCACCCCCGCGATAATCGCGCAGACCGTATTTCACATCATAGGCATAATCCGCATGACCCGGACGGTACTGGCGGGCAATTTCACCATAATCTTTTGAGCGCTGATCAACATTCTCAATCATCATCGAGATTGGTGTGCCGGTCGTGGTCATCACACCGTCTTCACCGGTCAGAACACCAGACAAGACCCGCACCTGATCCGGCTCGCGGCGCTGCGTGGTATATTTTGACTGACCTGGTTTACGCTTATCGAGATAGGTCTGAATTTCAGCTTCAGTAAACCGGATGCCCGGAGGGCAGCCATCAATAATACAGCCCAGCGCCGGCCCGTGGCTCTCGCCCCAGGTGGTCACGCGGAAAAGATGGCCAAAGCTGTTATGCGACATAGAAAACCCCAAGATTGAACCGACCTTGTACGGTTCACTGTAATTCAGTTTCGTACAATGTTTCTATTCAGCTTTTGGTCTGTGGTCAAACGACAGAAAAGCCGGAGTACAAAAAAGCACATCGGATAATATTGTTGACCACTGAGGATTATCACAGCGACAGGCCGTTCTAATGCCATAATTGCCTTGCAATTTTTGATCCGGGCACATTCAATCCGAAAACTGTTTAAGATTATCGGATTGCTCTCTGAAATTAACCCCGCGAAGGATTTCTCATGCGTATTCTGGCCGTCCTCACGTTGTTACTGGCACCAATTTTTGCAGGCACAGCTCTGGCAGACGATGCCGAAGGCAAAATCACCAAGATCAATGAAGATGCAGAAACAATTACGCTTGATAACGGCAAAGACTACCGCTTGCCGGGGGAGTTTGATTACAGCGCCATCGAAAAAGGTATGAAAGTTATCGTGACCTATGATCTGGTCGATAATGTGCGCTATATCAGCAATATTGACGAAGCAGACGGCGCATAAGCCTTTTTAAATTCTGCAATAAAAAAAGCGCCTTACGGCGCTTTTTGTTTATTCAAACCCATTCAAGATGATTATTCTCAAGCTTTAGCAGCTTATCCTGCGGTACAGAAAGATGCGCTGCATCCTGTCCGCTCATCCCCTCAATCAGGTAAAATAAAGTGCGGATACAACCGCCGTGGGTTACACAGACAGTTTTTTCCTGAACCGTTTCAAGCCATCGGGCGATACGCTTTGAGAGAATCATATAGCTCTCGGCATGGACACCCGGCGGAACAAAATTCCACTTATCGCTCTCGCGCTGCTTCAACAGGCCGGGACTGCCAACACCGGCAGCCTCAAACTCTTCCATCATGTGGCCTTGCCAGTCGCCGAAATGCACTTCCATCAAAAGAGGGTCAGTGCGGTAGGCAAGCGGGTCAAGCCCCATACGGGTGCGAATGCGTTCCATAGTCTCGCGGGTACGGCGCAGAGGGCTTGCAACAAAATCAAACCCCTCTGCTTTACCGATCAGCGACTTCAGCATATCGCCGTTGCGATCAGCCTGTGTGCGGCCATGAGCATTGATATCAATGTCCATCTGCCCCTGCACACGCTGCGAGACATTCCAATCCGTCTCGCCATGACGCGAGAAGTAAATGATTTCCCGTGTCATCTCTGTCGCCTTAGTCTTTGATAACCGAAATATCCGGCGCATCCACAGCCTTCATACCGATTGTATGATAGCCGCTGTCCACGTGGTGAACTTCACCTGTGACAGAGCGGGACAGGTCAGAAAGGAAATACAGACCGGAATCGCCAACTTCTTCAATGCTTACGGTACGGCGCAGCGGTGCGTTATACTCGTTCCATTTCAGAATATAGCGGAAATCGCCGATACCCGAGGCCGCAAGCGTCTTGATCGGACCAGCGGAAATCGCATTAACGCGGATATTCTGCGGGCCGAGATCAACGGCCAGATATTTAACGCTGGCTTCAAGTGCCGCTTTAGCAACGCCCATCACATTATAGTTCGGCATCACTTTTTCCGCACCATAATAGGTGAGCGTCAGCATCGAACCGCCATCTGTCATCAGTTTTTCCGCACGCTTGGCAAGCGCTGTAAAGGAATAAACCGAGATCAACATAGTGTTGGAGAAGTTAGCTGCCGATGTATCAAGATAACGGCCTGTCAGTTCATCCTTATCAGAGAAACCGATCGCATGAACCAGAAAGTCCAGCTTGCCCCATTTTTCTTCGATCAATGCAAAAACTGCATCCATAGAAGCGTCATCAGTCACATCGCAATGGCCGCATACCAGCGCGTCCAGTTCAGCCGCCAGCGGCTCGACGCGCTTCTTCATCGCTTCGCCCTGATAGGTTAAAGCAATCTCCGCGCCGGCATCCCGTGCGGACTTGGCAATACCCCAGGCGATTGAACGATTATTGGCCAGACCCAAGATCAGCCCGCGTTTTCCCTGCAACAAACCGGATTTGGTGGTCATTCACCATACCTCATAAAAAAACATAATCTGAATAGCTGCCTATCGCACAGCACAGCAACAGCTTCAAGCAAGGACGGCAAAATAAGTCGTCCATCCCCTTGAAAGCAGGCATTTTAATGCAGATAGCACTAGGCTGTTTCTAATATGTAACGATTTTTGCCCACTGTGCAAAGCATCGCTTGCAGGCGGAAAACCGCCTGCAATTCCGTTTAACCTGCCCTTGAGCGCAGGAATGATTCGAGTTCTTCATCACCGTTTTCCGGCAGCATTATCCGAATATGGACGAATAAATCCGCTGCATCGCCCTCTTTATTCGGCAGGCCTTTGCCCTTCAGACGCAGGATTTTATCCGAACTGGACCATGCCGGAATGCGCACGGCAACACGTCCGCTCAGTGTTTCCACTTCGGCTCGCGCGCCTAATACGGCATCACTCAGAGGCACTGGTAAATCAAGATGCAGATCGCGGCCTTCCTGACGGAAGCGGGGATGCTTCTTAAAGTTGATTGTCACCAATGCATCGCCGTCAACAGCGCCAGGAATGCTCTCGCCCTGCCCTTTCAGGCGGATTGTCTGACCATCCTCAACGTATTTTGGCAGCTTGATCGACAGTTTCTTACCGTTCGGAAAAACCGCCTCAACTTTTTCAGCGCCTGCGGCCTGTTCAAGGGACACAGAAATAGATGCTTTCAGATCCGGCGCTTTTGACGGTGCACGGCTGCGTGCGCGGTTAGCACCTGCGCCAAAACCATTGCCGAAAATGCTGCTCAGAATATCTTCAGCGCCTTCAAATCCGCCTTGCTGAAAACCGCCGCCGCCGGATTGGCCGCCGCGACGGAAACCGGCAAACGGGTCACCCTGAAATCCGCCACCCTGACCGCCATACCCCTGAAATGCAGGCTTACCCTCGGCATCAATTTCACCACGGTCGAACTGGCCGCGCTTGTCTTTGTCTCCGACGATTTCATAAGCCTGATTAATCTCGGCAAATTTTTCCTGTGCCTTCGGATCATCCTGATTCTGATCAGGGTGATATTTCTTGGCCAGTTTACGAAAAGCAGATTTTATTTCCTCAGGCTTCGCCGTTTTAGCGACGCCCAATACGCTATAGGGATCGCGCATAGTATTCCTTCATGGCTGCGGTGACCCGAACATGCGGGAATCACCTGTAACTCTCTGACTGTCATACCGCATTCCGCAATATTTGCCCGCTGTTAAAAGCAATACACCCGTACGCTCAGAACAAACAAGCCGCGCAAATACGGCATAAGTTTTAATTGCAATATGCGTATGGACGCGGGCATTTTCCAGAAGTCCCGCAGCATTTATAGCAATAAATCCATAAAAACAGAGGAGTTAGCTATATTCTGAGAGTTAAATCGGCGCGAAAGAGGTCAATGCCCAGCTGCCGCCCTGCGCCATACAGGCTTGCCCGCGATAAATCGCAGCCCCGTCAAATGCTTCGCGTGATGTTTCAAACTCACGGCACAGCACTTCATTCGTTTTTTTCTCAGCAACCGTGGTTATGGTTCCCTGACTGCCGGTATCCGGATTTGCCCAGGGAATCGGTGTTTTGCCCCATTGGGTAAAATTCAGTGCAGACACCACGTTGCGGATCGTATTCTGATCGGACAATTTACTCGTGTCGCTGGCTTCCGCCGCTTCAACCGGTTGCGGCTGCGCCACCGAACCGGTAATGCTATTTTTATCCGGAACGGCCTTTTCAAGATCGAAACCCGACATTGCACAGCCAGACAAGACAGAAACCGTGCAAACGACCAGCAGAAACCGGCAGAAAACACCCTGCATTGATTGCAGCAAGTGGCTTTCCTGATTTTGTGTAGTCGTTCTGTTGAGTAACAAATGATCTTCCTGACAGGCCTGAGGAACGTGAACCGAAACGATGCGTCCCTGATATTAATGTGAAACAGGCATTTATTATGAGCAAATCCGAGTTAACAAGCGGTGACTTTACAGCAGCAACTGAACCATTTCGGCTTTTTGCAGAGTGGCTCAAAGACGCAACCCAGTCAGAACCCAATGATCCCAATGCTCTGGCTCTGGCGCTGGCGACTGTGGACGAAACCGGCATGCCGAATGTGCGTATGGTTCTGCTAAAAGACTTCGATGAGCAAGGCTTCGTATTCTACACAAATTATGAAAGTCAGAAAGGCCGCGAGATTTTATCCTCAGAAAAAGCTGCAATGTGCTTTCACTGGAAGTCTCTGCGCCGTCAGATTCGTGTGCGCGGCCCTGTGGAAAAGGTCACGGATGCGGAAGCCGATGCCTATTATCAGTCCCGTCCGCGCGGCAGCCGTATCGGCGCATGGGCTTCCAAACAGTCCCGCCCGCTGGAAAGCCGTTTTGCACTGGAAAAAGCCGTTGCCGAATACACTGCCCGTTTTGCCATTGGTGAGATCCCCCGCCCTGACTACTGGTCAGGTTTCCGCATCAACCCGACTTACATTGAATTCTGGCACGACCGTCCGTTCCGCTTGCACGATCGCCTGATCTTCAAGCGCGACACACCCGATGTCCCGTGGACAACGCAAAAATTCTACCCATAATAAAAAAAGCCGTGTCTGAGACACGGCTTTTATTTTTAGAGCATCGTCAAACCATCGGTTTAATCACGACCCATAATGCCCCGAAGATTAATCCGGCGAAGATCAGCCAGCCAACAACATTATTAGAGCGGAATAACCGCAGGCATTGCTCAGGATTATCAATATCCAGCACTGTAATCTGGCGGTAAAGATGCGCACCGGCGGCAAGCAAACCGGCTAATGCAGGCATTGGCACTTCCGCAACCGCAAACGCACCGGCAAAGCACAACAATGCCCCGCCATAAAGCACTATGAGCGCTTGTTTCGTCTTTGAGCCGAACAGACGGGCTGTTGAACGCACACCAACAAGCGCATCATCTTCCTTATCCTGATGGGCGTAGATCGTATCATAGCCGATCGTCCACAGGATCGCGCCGATATAGAGCAGTACCGGCGATAGCGACAAAGAGCCGGTCTGTGCCGACCATGCTACCAATGCGCCCCATGAGAAGGCCATACCCAGCACCAGCTGCGGCCAGTCGGTAATGCGCTTCATGAACGGATAGGCTGCAACAATCACCAGTGATGCAAAGCTCAGAGCGACGGTAAACCAGTTGAACTGCAACACAACAGCAAGACCAACCAGACATTGCAGGCCTAAAAACACCCATGCCTGTTTGCGCGTCACCTGACCGGACGGCAGAGGGCGGGAGCGCGTGCGCGCAACCTGATCATCAATATCCTGATCAGCCAGATCGTTGAGCGTGCAACCGGCACCGCGCATAGCAATAGCACCGATCAGAAACAGCAGCAGATGCCACAGAGAAGGCAGTACGCTCCAGATATCATCACCGGGCTTTGCACCAGCGCTTGCAACCAGAGCCGCCGACCACAGGCACGGCCAGAGCAGCAACTGCCAGCCAATCGGCCGATCCCAGCGGGCAAGCTGCGCATAAGGCCACAGGCTTGGCGGCAATAACCGGTAGACCCAATGGCCGGACGGCGCATCCATAACCTTGCCCGTTTGCCCGCGTGCCTGAATCTGAACCATGTTATGCAAACCTTTCGCAGTTGCATTCTCATAAATGCTTTTAAATTCTCTACCGATTTCGTAAAGGAGGAGCAAGCCTCAAGCACATATGGAGAAATGCCTGTGACCACCTCCCCCTCAGACGCTCTTAAAGTTCTGCTGATCGGCTCCGGTGGCCGTGAACACGCGCTCAGCTGGAAACTGGCAGCATCTCCGCTGCTCGGCACTCTTTATTGCACACCGGGCAATCCGGGCATTGCTGAATGTGCCACACTGATTGATCTGGATATTGATGATCATGACGCTGTGATTTCCTTCTGCCACAGCTTTGAGATTGATCTGGTGGTGGTCGGCCCTGAAGCGCCATTGGTTGCCGGTATTACCGATCCGCTGATTGCAGCAGGCATTAAAGTATTCGGCCCTTCACAGGCTGCTGCCCAGCTGGAAGGCTCTAAAGGTTTTACCAAAGATCTTTGTGCTCGTTTTGATATTCCTACCGGCAGCTATGGCCGTTTCAACAATGCGCCAAAGGCCAAAGCCTATATTCGCGAGCAAGGTGCGCCGATTGTCGTTAAAGCCGATGGTCTGGCCGCAGGCAAAGGCGTGGTCGTTGCCATGACTTTGGAAGAAGCACTGGATGCCGTAGATGCCTGTTTTGAAGGCCATTTCGGTGATGCTGGTGCAGAAGTTGTGGTTGAGGAGTTTCTCGATGGTGAAGAAGCCAGCTTCTTCTGCATTTGCGACGGCACCACAGCTTTGCCTTTCGGCAGTGCGCAGGATCACAAACGCGTCAGTGACGGCGATACCGGTGCCAATACCGGTGGCATGGGCGCTTATTCCCCTGCACCAATTATGGATGAGGCCATGACAGAGCGCGTGATGCGCGAACTGATTGAGCCGACCATGCGTGGCATGGCCGAGATCGGCGCACCTTTCAGTGGTGTGTTGTTTGCCGGTCTGATGATCGGCAAAGACGGCCCTAAGCTGATTGAATATAATACCCGCTTCGGCGACCCTGAATGTCAGGTACTGATGACCCGTCTCAAAGACGATCTGCTGGTGATTATGCTGGCAGCGGTCAATAATATACTGGATCAGGTTTCTATCCGCTGGAGCGACGATGCCGCCCTCACCGTGGTGATGGCAGCGGAAGGTTATCCGGCCTCCCCGCGCAAAGGCACAGTCATCAAAGGTGTTGAAGAAGCTGATGCTCTGCCGGATGTGAAAGTGTTCCATGCAGGCACTGTGCATAAAGATGGTGAGTTGCTGGCCAATGGCGGACGTGTACTCAATGTAACTGCCACCGGAAAGACAGTCTCTGAGGCACAGGCAAAAGCCTATCAGGCTGTGTCGAAAATTGACTGGCCGGAAGGTTTCTGCCGGTCGGATATCGGCTGGCGTGCTGTCGAGCGTGAAAAATCCGCAAACTAAAACAGTTTACACCTCTTTTTAAAACCCGCCTCACTGGCGGGTTTTTTCTTATTTTGCTCCTCTGAGATTTTATTGACGTTTACGTAATAAGCCGGTACCAATATTTATAAGGAGAACTACGGCTGCATTCTTTCACCGGAATGCGCCAAACGGAGGAAGCAGATGTATCGCGCGCCACTTGCTGAAATCAGCCAGACACTCAATCAGGTTGCAGACCTGCCGGAACTTTTGAAAACCGAGCTGTTTTCAGAACTATCACCGGATATTGTCGAAGCCATTTTGCAGGAAGCGGCAAAATTCAGCGAAACGCGCATCACTCCTTTACGCACCAAAGGCGATCATCAGGGCGCAACCCTGAAAGATGCAAAAGTGACTACTGCAGAAGGCTGGAAAGAACTTTACAAAGACTGGACGGATGGCGGCTGGAACGCCCTGACTGGCGATCCTGCCTATGGCGGTCAAGGTCTGCCGACTTTGCTCTCGGTCGCCGTTGCAGAAATGTGGAACTCCGGTTCGCTCGGCTTTGCTATTGCTTCCACGCTGACGATGGGCGCAGTTGAAGCACTGGAGCATCACGCCAGCGATGAACTGAAAAAAACCTATCTCGAAAAGCTGATCTCCGGTGAATGGTCAGGCACCATGAACCTCACCGAACCGCAGGCAGGTTCCGATCTCGGCGCTTTACGCTGCCGTGCTGAACGGGCGAATGACGGGACATACCGGATTTTCGGACAGAAAATCTTTATCACTTATGGCGAGCATGATCTGACCGATAATATCGTGCATCTGGTACTTGCCCGCCTGCCCGACGCACCGGCAGGCACCAAAGGGATTTCCCTGTTTTTGGTGCCGAAATATCTGGTCAATGAAGACGGCTCACTCGGTGCACGTAATGATGTGTTCTGCGCCGGACTGGAAGAAAAGCTCGGCCTTCACGCCTCGCCGACCTGCACCATGATTTATGGTGACGGTTTTGGCGACACCGGCGACAAAGGCGCTGTCGGCTATCTGATCGGTGAAGAGCATAAAGGCCTCGTCTATATGTTCACCATGATGAACAATGCCCGCCTGCTGGTCGGCATTCAGGGTGTTGCCATTGCCGAGGCTGCCTATCAGAAAGCCCGCGCCTATGCGCTCGATCGCCGTCAGGGACGTTCCCTGAATGCGCCGAAGGGCGCGGAAATGAGCCCTATCATCGAGCATCCCGATGTCCAGCGCATGTTGCTGACCATGAAGGGACTGACACAGGCTTCCCGCGCTATTTGCTACTCCTGCGCACAGGCGCTGGACATGGCCAAAGCCGATAGTACCAAAGCAGATTTCTGGGCAAACCGTGCCAGCCTGCTGACACCGCTTGCCAAGGCTTTCTCCACCGATAGCGGTGTGGATGTGGCATCGCTTGGTATTCAGGTGCATGGCGGCATGGGCTATATTGAAGAAACCGGTGCCGCCCAGTTGCTGCGCGATGCGCGTATCCTGCCAATTTATGAAGGCACCAACGGCATTCAGGCTATTGATCTGGTGATGCGCAAACTACCGCTGGAAAATGGCGGTCATATTCACGGATTCCTGCAGGAATTGCGAGACATTGCCGAGCAGGCAAAGACCTCAGCTACACTCAAGGCTATTGCACCGCAGCTTGAAGCCGCATTGGATACAACAGAGGAAGCCACGCGCTTCCTGCAAGATTGTCTTGTTAAAGGTGACAACCAGACAGCGCTTTGCGGTGCCACAGCCTATCAGCGCCTGCTGTCGCTGACTGTCGGCGCGCTTTATCTGACCAAAGCCGGATTGCATGATGATAATTCAGCCGCGCTGGCGACCTTCTTTGCACAGAATACACTGCAGGAAACAGCCGGACTTAAACAGAGCATTCTCAGTGGTGCAGCCAGCCTGACAAATGCAACCAAGCTTCTGCAGGATATTTGACAATGAGCGAATTTATTAAAGTAGAACGCCATGAAGCCGTACAGATCATCCGCCTCAACCGGCCGGAAAAGAAAAACGCTATTACCCGTGATATGTATCACGGCATTGCCGAGGCGCTCAAAAATGCTGACAGCGATGACAGTATCCGCGTCAGCGTAATTTTCGGCCAGCCCGGCGCCTTTTCTGCCGGTAATGATATGCAGGATTTCATGACAGCCGCTCTATCACAAGGCAGCCTCGGCGCGGAGATTATCGACTTTCTGCACACGCTGGCGCTGACACGCAAACCGCTGATCTCCGGCGTTGACGGACTGGCAATCGGTGTCGGCACCACGCTGAACCTGCATTGCGACCTGACCTTTGCCACGCCACGCTCTGTGTTTCACACCCCTTTTGTCGATCTCGGTCTGGTGCCGGAAGCGGGTTCAAGCCTGTTAGCCCCTAAAATCATGGGCTATCAACGCGCCTTTGCCCTACTGGCAATGGGGGAAGCCATGACCGCACAGCAAGCTCTGGAAGCTGGTATTGTCTGGCGCATCGTACCGGAAGATGAACTGGAAGCGGAAGTACTGAAAACCGCACTTAAACTGGCCGCCCGACCACCCGTTGCCCTGCAACTGACCCGTGATTTGCTGCGCAGTGCTGCAGAACCACTCACAGAGCGGATTGACCGCGAGGCACAAATTTTTGCTGACCGCCTGAAATCTGCCGAGACTGCACAGGCTGTCGGTGCGTTCCTCTCGCGTAAAAAGTAAGCTCAGCCCAAATGCAAAAAACCGTATGCCCCTTCAAGCATACGGTTTTTTGCATGTTCTGTGACTGGAGATCACATATTTCTTCTTTAAACGCGCGAGATAATCTCAGTTTCTTTTACACTCGCGAGATAATCTCGCGGCCTGAAATCTTCAAACTTACGCCCAGCGAACCGGTTTTGCGGCGTGCCAGAAAACGCGGGCGGCGACGGCGCTGCTCCTGTCCCTGACGGCGCTCAGTGCTCGCAGAAGCTGCCACACCGCCAATGCTGTCATAAAGCGGACGAGCAACACCATCGGCTTCAACCAGCAACATTGGCAGCTTGTAAGCATTCGCCCATGCATGCCAGTCGGCAGCAACATCATCCAGATCATGCGCAACCAGAAGCGGCACAGACATTTGCGCATCTTCGTGCATCAGTTCTAGCGTCACTGTAATCACACCGCTGGCATCTTCTACAGCACGCGCAGCCACGCCGAGAAACACATGGGCAGGCAACGCCACAGACATTGGCAAACCGCTGGAAGGCAATACGCGTCGCAATACTGCGCCACGCTCATTGATCGTGAAAGTCACATCTTCCTGCTCGCCGGTAGAAGCGTAAGACACGCTCTGCGGGAACTGGAAAGGATCAAGCCGGATCTCCCTGCTCGCCCAAACTGGTTTGTCCTGTTTTTCCAGCATCTGGTTCATCATTATTCGCGCCCTGTTTCTTCTGAGAACCGCTGTTATTTTTATTTCGGTTCTTTTTATCTACCGAGCCTTTTTGGCTTCGTTAGACACAAGAATAGCGCAGGCAAGTCACCAATCTGCTTAAATGACACGGTTAATGCTTTAGTCTTTGCGGGAATGGTTTACAGATTCCAACCACAGTTAAGACTTCAGCAAGGCCTGTAAACACAGCTTAACCGTAAGAGACCGGTAAATATTTATGATTTTTAACAAGAGCTAAACAAACAGAGCTAGTTATTACTTTTCAAAGCCCTTTTTCATAGTCACAGGCACTCAGTTCTGAATATTCTCTGAAATTCACCATAAGTCAGCAACCAGTTGTTAAGGCTGAGGCTGTGGACATTAAATCCGCATTAAACACGCTCGTTGCGTATCAATCTTTTGCTAACTGCAATTTTTCGGCTCAAAATGTGGATATTTACCGGTCATTCATGATGAGCGGTGGGAAAAGCCGATGTTTTTTAACAATTGAGCCGCCGCTTCTTAACGAAACGGCGGCTCAGCGTTTAAACTTTAACTAGAGCGGGTCAGAGAAGCTTGTCCGGATTCATAATATTCTTCGGATCAAAAGCCTGTTTGATCCGCTGCATCAGCTCCAATGCCAGCGGCTGTTTGAAAGCCCGCAATTCTTCACGCTTCAGCGCGCCGATGCCGTGCTCTGCCGAGATGGAGCCATTGTACCGCATAACGATAGTGTGGATGCGATGGTTCAGCTCATGCCAGCGTGCCAGAAAAGCCTGCTTATCTGCACCCACTGGCTGCGAAACATTATAATGCAGATTGCCATCACCAATATGACCGAAACAGACCACACGCGCCGACGGGATCATTTCCTCAACCGCAAGCGCGGCTTCCGCAATGAAAGCCGGAATTGAAGCAACCGGCACGGAAATATCATGTTTGATTGAACCGCCTTCCGGCTTCTGCGCCGGAGACATTTCCTCACGCATTTTCCAGAACAGTTTGGCCTGCGCACCATTTTGCGCAATGGCCGCATCCTGCACCAGTCCGGCTTCAAAACCTTGGCTCAGGATGGCTTCCATCATCTCCTGGGCATCGGCTTCAGAGCGGGCAGAGGAAACCTCAATCAGCACATACCACGGATAGGCACTCTCCAGAGGATCACGTGCCTCGGCAATATGGCGGAGGATAAATTCCATGCCAATGCGCGGCATCAGCTCAAAACCCGTCAAGGCGTGACCAGCCTCATCATTGGCCAAGCGGAAAAATTGCACCACATCTTCCGGCGTTTGCAAACCGGCATAGGCCACCGCTTTGCCTTTCGGCTGCGGGTGCATTTTCAGTACCGCAGCGGTGATAACACCAAGCGTACCTTCCGCGCCGATAAACAAATCGCGCAGATCATAGCCGGTATTGTCTTTTTTCACGCGGCGCAGATCATTCAGCACCTGTCCGTCCGGCATGACCACTTCAAGACCAAGACACAATTCCCGCATATTGCCATAGGCCAGCACAGCCGTGCCGCCTGCATTGGACGAAAGATTACCACCGATCTGGCAGGACCCCTCCGCACCCAAGGACAACGGAAACAACCGCCCCGCATCCTGCACGGCTTCCTGCAGGTTTTGCAGAACCACACCGGCTTCAACTGTGACAAGATTGCCGATCGTGTCAATGTTACGGATTTTATTGAGCCGCGACAGCGAGAGAATGATCGCCCGCCCGCTGGTATCCGGCTGCTGCGCACCGACAAGGCCAGTATTACCACCCTGTGGCACAACAGGTGTTGCCGTCTCAGTGGCCAGTTTCATAATGCTCGAGACTTCTTCCACCGTTGCCGGACGCAACACCAAAGCGGCGCGGCCATGAAACAGATCACGCGGCTCACTTAAATAAGAAATTTGATCTACAGGATTACGCAGTGCATTTTTCTCACCGACAATTGCCGTGAACCGTGCGATCAACTCTTCTGAAATCGTCATCATCTGCTTCCGCCCAAATTCAACTAATCGCGCGGCGCAGCCGCCCAGTTCCAGTTATTCGCGCGGTGCTGCCGCGCGGGACAGGCGATCGTTGATTGCCTCACCCAGACCATGATGCGGTATCGGCTCTACGGCAATCGTCTTCGCCCCTGCGGCATCCAGCTTTTTCATATAATCAAACAAATGCACGGCAGCTTCATGCAAGTCACCGGAAGGGCTCAGGTTCAGCACCGCAGCCGCTTTATCCGCACCTGTTGCTCGCTGCGCGCCAAAAGCCAGCAGCGCCTCGCCTTCCCGAACTTCAGAGATATTCAACCGCATCACTGCATCTGGCGCATAGTGAGATGCCATCATACCTGGTGCCTGAATGGCCGCACGCTGATCCAGACGATGTAAAGGCTGACCGAGGAAAGCCTCAATCTCTTCGGCTGCCAACCCACCCGGACGCAACAGAAATGCCTGACCATTTTCAATTTTAACAATGGTGGATTCCAGCCCCACCACACAGGCACCGCCATCAACAATCAGATCAAGCTTAGCGCCCAGATCATCCTGCACGGCCTGCGCAGACGTGGCGCTGATGCGCCCAGAACTATTGGCGCTTGGTGCCGCCAGCGGGCGGTCAAGCATGGCGATAATCTCACGCACCGGCCCGCGCGGCATACGAATAGCCAGTGTTGTGAGACCGGCAGTCACCAGCGGATGTATCTCCGCACCGTCACGCACCGGAAGCACAAGGGTCAGCGGCCCCGGCCAGAATTTTGTCGCGAGTTTGCGGGAGATGTCATCAAACTGCACATAGCGCTCAGCCATTGCAAGTGTCGCCATATGGGCAATCAGCGGATTGAAATGCGGGCGGCCTTTAGCAGAGAAAATACCGGCAACCGCATTGCCATTGGTGGCATCTGCCGCCAGTCCGTAGACAGTCTCGGTCGGCAATGCTGCAAGCTTGCCGCTTCTCAAAACCTCAGCAGCAATCTGCAAATCGGACGGCTCTGTGCTGATAATCTGCGCCATTCCGCTCATCTCCTGCATATTTCTCAACTAAAAAAGCCCTGCCGAAGTATTTTCTGCGGCAGGGCTTTATTTTGAGTGCCATATAATTAGCGCTTCTTCTTTGCCCGACCGGCAAAAGGATTTTCCGAAGTGCGCAGCGACAGACGGATCGGCACGCCCGGCATTTCGAATGTCTCACGCAGACCATTGATGAGATAGCGCACATAGGATTGTGGCATCACATCCGGACGCGAGCAGGACACCATAAAGCCCGGCGGGCGTGTCTTGACCTGCGTCATATATTTGACCTTGAGGCGACGACCGGAAACAGCCGGTGGCGGATGATGGGTGATCACACCTTCGAGCCAGCGGTTCAGACGACCTGTAGAAATGCGCGAATTCCAGATACGATGCGTAAGCTCAACGCTTTCCATCAGCTTATCAATGCCGTGGCCGGTTTCACCCGAAATCGGCACAGCGCGGATGCCGCGTACCTGCGGCAGCAGACGTTCGGTTTTTTCACGCAGATCGGCCAGCAATGCCTGACGGTCTTCAATCAGATCCCATTTATTGAAAGCAATAATCGGCGCACGGCCTTCACGGATAATCAGATCAATAATCTGCAAATCCTGCTTTTCAAAAGGAATGGTCGCATCGAGAACGATGATCACCACTTCCGCAAAACGAATGGCACGCAGGCCATCGGCAACGGAGAGTTTTTCTAGCTTTTCCTGCACGCGCGCTTTGCGGCGCAGGCCTGCGGTGTCAAACAATTTAACGCTGCGGCCACGCCATTCCCATTCAACGGAAATAGAATCACGCGTGATACCGGCTTCAGGTCCTGTTAGCAGGCGATCCTGACCAAGCATGGTATTTATCAGAGTTGATTTACCGGCATTCGGACGACCAACAATGGCAATCTGCAAAGGCTTGGTCGCGTCATATTCAGGGATGGTTTCTTCATCCTCATCACTGACATCTTCACCAACCAGTGCACCGATTTTTTCCGGCGTAAATTCTTCTTCGGCTTTTTCTTCAGCGAAGGCTTTTTCTTTGCCGATCGCTTCCACAATCGCATCGCGCAGATCAGGCAGACCCTGACCATGCTCGGCGGAAATCGGGCATGGCTCGCCCAGACCCAAACGATAGGCATCATAAAGACCGGCATCAGCGCCACGGGCTTCAGACTTATTGGCAACCAGAATAATCGGCTTGTTGAATTTGCGCACGAGCTGCGCGAATTCGATATCCGTTGGCGTCAAACCGGCCTTAGCATCAATCACGAACAGAACCGCATCGGCTTCGTCAATCGCGGCTTCGGTTTGCGCGCGCATGCGGCCTTCCAGCGTGCCTGCTTCAGCAATTTCAAGGCCGGCAGTATCAATCACCTGAAAATGCAGATCATAGAGCTTGCCGTCATGAATACGGCGGTCACGGGTAACACCCGGCGTATCATCGACCAGCGCCAGCTTGCGCCCGACAATGCGGTTAAACAGTGTGGACTTGCCGACATTCGGGCGTCCGATAATTGCGAGTGTAAAGCTCATTCAGCTTATTTTCCGTATTATAGAGCGGTTCTTAGCAGTCCCGCTCTAATGAGTGTTTCAGCCTTTTGCTGCAGTCTCTGTGCTGCGCATCAGGTCAAGCATTGTATTCGCACGCTGGCGAAGATTGGCAGGGATTGCCGCATCATCCGCATTCTGCTGGAACAGTTTGCGGGCATCATCTGCGCGTCCGGCTTTGTAAGCCGCAAGACCCAGCACTTCACGGGCAGAGCCGCGCATCGGATTACCATCCGCGCTCAGCACTTCCGCACGTTTGGCTACATCGTCATAGGAGCCGGTATCAACCAGAATATAGGCCGCACGCAGCTTGGCAACATCACGCAGGGCAACCGGCGCCTTGCTGTCTGCCGCAACCGCATCAAAAGCACTGACCGCACCGGCCATGTCTTTTTTCTGCTCAAGCAAAGTAGCGGAGCGAAGCTGCGCCAGAACAGGGTAAGACCCCGCGCCTTCTGCTTCCAGTGTTTTCAGCGCATTCAGTGCTTCATCGTTCTTGTTCTGTGATGCCAGATCAAGTGCCGACAGGAACTGATCGCCAGACGTTGCCGCCTTGCCTTCGCGCCAATATTCATAACCGACAAAGCCTGCGGTACCAATGACAACGGCAACAGCGCCGCCGATCAAAATCGGGCCGAAGCGCCGCCATACAGCGCGCACTTGTTCCGAGCGGAGCTCTTCGTTGACTTCGCGGATAAAGCTATCGTCTGTCATGGATACCCTGTGAAACCCTGTAACCGTTATCGAACATGCATCAAGATAGCTGACAGTGTTAATCACCAGCTATTTAAAACGCCTCTCCGGCTTTTAATCGGAATCGGCGGCAGATGGTAGCCCTGAATGTGAATTCCTGCATAATTCCTTAATTTGAGTTGCTTTACGTTAAAATCAACGGGTATGCCTGCCCTTTGCCACATTTCATACCTAATCAGTCCGCTTCCGATTTAGCCACGAGCATTCGTTTTTATGTATCAGCCCCTTCTTTCCGGTTTTGCACTTTCTCTGTGTCTGACGATTGCAGCACAGGCCATGCCGGATACGGCAGCCGCACCGCAGCAACAGGAAAAAGCTGCTGACAGCCGCCCCAAGCAGGTGGTGATTATCTCCTTTGACGGCGCGCATGATAATAAGCTCTGGCAGCGTAGCCGCACTTTGGGTCAGGAAACCGGTGCGCATTTCACCTATTTCCTCTCCTGCGTCTTTTATCTGGAGCGCGCAGACCGCACGCAATATCAGCCGCCGCGCATGAAAGCAGGCCGTTCCAATGTCGGTTTTGCTCAGGATAAAGCTGAAATTGCCACCCGCCTTGATCAGGTTTGGAAAGCCAATCTGGAAGGTCATGAAATCGCCAGCCACGGCTGCGGCCATTTTGACGGCAAGAGCTGGACTACAAAAGAATGGGCGCAGGAAATTCAGGCGTTCCGCAATATTGTCGGCAATGCGTGGAGCGCCAATAAAATTGACGGTGAACCGGAAGGCTGGAAAGATCTGGTCTATAACAAGATCACCGGTTTTCGCGCGCCCTATCTCTCCGATGACAAGCCGGTGCAAACAGCCTTGCGCGACAGCGGTTTTGCCTATCAGGCCAGCGGCGTGACCTCAGGTCCTGAACTACCGAAGAATTTTGCAGGTCTAAAAAGCTTCGGTCTGCCGCTGATACCGGAAGGTCCTGCCCGCAAGCCGGTGATTGCTATGGACTATAATCTCTATGTGCGTCATTCGGGGGCTAAAGAAAAGCCGGAACAGGCAGCACAATTTGAGCAGCGCAGCTATGATGCCTTTATGGGCGCATTCAACAAACAATATGACGGCCAGCGCATTCCGCTGCAAATGGGCTTCCATTTTGTGCTGATGAATAACGGCGCTTACTGGAATGCGCTAGAACGCTTCGCCCGTGATGTTTGCAAGCGTCAAGATGTGCGTTGTGTCAGCTATCAGGATTATCTGGCGGAACCGGAACTAAGTAAGCGTCATGCTGCCCTCTGAAATACAGAGAGCAGCATTTTAAACTTCAGGCAAAAAACTCTGCGTAGATTTCCGACTTGAAACCGGCCAGCAATTTGCCATCCTTTTCCAAAACCGGACGCTTGATCATCGACAGATTACCGAGCATCAGCTCAATAGCCTTGGTTTGCGTCAAATTCTGTTTCTGTGCATCATCTAGTTTACGGAATGTCTGGCCTGCACGGTTGATTACGGTTTCCCAGCCAAGTGTTTCGCACCAGCCCTCAAGCTTTGCACGATCCAGACCGGTTTTCTTATAATCATGAAAATCGAAAGCGATATTCTGAGCCGTCAGCCAGTCCTGAGCCTTGCGCATCGTGTCGCAATTCTTAATTCCGTAAATAGTTACAGCCACGTCCATTCCTCTCTGCTTTATAGTCTTTATTTCAATGTCTGCGCCGGATGATCATGATCATGGCCACACTGGCTGTGGTCTTCGAGTATCTGGATCACCCTGCATTCACAAACACGCCCGTGATCGCACTCACTCACCATGCGGCGCAATTCATCCCGCAAAGCGGTCAGGCGTTCAATGCGATTTTCAATATCATCCAGATGATGCCGCGCAATCGAATCTGCCTCATGACAGGACGCATTGGGCGTCTCGGTCATGGCCAGCAATTCACGGATATCATTGATTTCAAAGCCGAGATCACGCGCATGACGGATAAAAGACAGCCGCTTGATATCCTCCGCGCCATATTCCCGCCGCTGGCTTTCGGTGCGCTCCGGCTCGCGGATCAGCCCGATCTGCTCATAAAAACGGATGGTCGGCACCTTAACGCCGCTGCGTTCAGCAACCTTACCGATCGTATAGCCCTTTTTATCCATTTTTGCGCTTGCTCCTATAGCCACTAGAGCATTTAGGGTGATTTTCAAAAGATGCAAGAGAAAAGGAAATTGGACATGTCCGGTCCCGTCCGTCAGGATAAATTTCGTGTCGAAGGCATGGATTGCGCCTCCTGCGCAATGAAGATCGATACGGCTGTGCGCCGTCTCGGCAATCAGATCAGTGACGTTAATGTCTCGGTCACCAAAGGCACAATGACTGTGACCCATAATGGTGTCGAAGCCGATGCCATTACCGGCCAGTTGAAAAAGCTCGGCTATAAATCCAGCTATATGGGTGCCAATCAAGGCGCTGCTGTTGCAGAGCCGGAAACCGAAGCCCATGTCTGCTCCGGCGATCATGACCACGATCACAGCCATCACGATCATGATCACGCAGGGCATGACCACAGCGATCACGATCATAAAGGCCATAGCCACGCTCACGCACATGAGCAGAAACAAGTGAAGGTCAAAGAGACCTCGCCCCTGCATATGCATGATCATGGCACTAATGAAGACAACAAGCCGTGGTGGCAGCAGGGCAAGGCCAAACTGACAATCGCCGCAGGCTCAGCGCTGGTTGCAGCCTATATTATCGGTCATTTCGTGCCGCAATATGCGCTTTATATCTTCTCCGCCGCTATGCTGGTGGGGCTGGTGCCGATTGCCCGACGTGCTGTTGCCGGCGCCCGTTTCGGCACGCCGTTTTCCATTGAAACACTGATGACCGTTGCAGCCGTTGGCGCATTGTTTATCGGCGCAGTGGAAGAAGCCGCAATGGTTGTCTTCCTGTTCCTGATCGGTGAACTGCTCGAAGGTGTTGCTGCACGGCGCGCCCGTAACTCCATTCGCGGCCTTGCCGATCTGGTACCGAAAACCGCCCGCGTGGAAAAAGACGGCCAGATCATCGAGCAGGATGCGACAAGTCTTAGCGTAGGCACCATCATTATGGTGCGTCCGGGTGACCGTATTGCCGCCGATGGTGAAGTTATCAGCGGCAACAGTGCGGTCAATGAAGCACCAGTTACCGGTGAAAGCACGCCTAAAAACAAAGAAGTCGGCGACAAGGTTTTCGCAGGCACCATCAATGCTGACGCGGTTTTGCGAGTGAAAGTGACTGCCACTGCGCAGAACAATACCATTGCCCGCATCATCGCGCAGGTTGAAGAAGCGCAGGAATCCAAAGCACCGACTGAGCGTTTTATCGACCGTTTCTCGGTCTGGTACACCCCTGCAGTGATGATCCTTGCCGCTCTGGTGGCAATTATACCGCCGCTTTTTGCCGGTGGTGACTGGAATGAATGGATCTATAAAGGTCTGGCTATTCTGCTGATCGGCTGTCCATGTGCTCTGGTTATTTCTACGCCTGCCGCGATTGCTGCCGGTCTTTCTTCCGGTGCCCGCCGTGGCCTGCTGATGAAGGGTGGCGCGGTTCTCGAAAGCGCAGGTCATGTAACAGCCGCAGCCTTTGACAAGACCGGCACGCTGACTGAAGGCAAACCGGTTGTCACAGACATTATCGCCTTTGGCAGTTCGGAAGAAGAAGTTCTCCGCTATGCAGCAGCAGTTGAACAAGGCTCAAGCCATCCGCTCGCTATTGCCATTCTCAAGGCTGCGGAAGACAAGAAACTGGCTCTGCCACAGGTACATGACGGCGCGGCTCTCGGAGGTAAAGGTGTATCCGGCACGGTTGACGGCAAGACCATTCTGCTGGCTTCACCTAAGGCTATCGCAGCAAAAACCTCGATCTCCGATGCAGATCAAAAACGCATTGCCGATATGAATGATCAGGGCAAAACTGTCTCCCTGCTGATGATTGGCGATCAGCTTGCCGGTGGTATCGCTATGCGCGATGAGCCGCGTGAAGATGCACGTCAGGGTATTAAGGCTCTGCAGGCGCAGGGTATTCGAACCATCATGCTGACCGGTGACAACCGCCGCACAGCAGAAGCCATTGGCCGCGACCTCGGCATGGAAGTCCATGCGGAAATGATGCCGGAAGATAAACGCCGCATCGTTGGCGAACTGAAAGCCGGTAAACAGGTCGTTGCTAAAATCGGTGACGGTATCAACGATGCTCCGGCACTGGCCGCAGCCGATCTCGGCATTGCTATGGGCGGTGGCACGGATGTGGCACTGGAAACTGCCGATGCTGCGATCATGCATGGCCGCGTGACAGATGTCGCACATATGATTGACCTGTCGAAAAGCACAATGGCGAATATCAAGCAGAATATTACGCTCGCCATTGGCCTGAAAGTGGTATTCCTGATTACCACCATTCTCGGCATTACCGGCCTGTGGCCAGCCATTCTGGCGGATACCGGTGCCACGGTTCTGGTGACAGCCAATGCCATGCGGCTGCTGCGCTGGAAACCGGCATAGTTCCCAAGACGAAAAAGGGCACCAAATGGTGCCCTTTTTTTATAGAACTATGTCAGGCTGTAATCCGTCTCTTCCCGCGCCAGCTTGGTATATTCTGCTCCCAGAAAATCCAGAAGCGAACGCACCGACGGCAGCAAACCGCGACGCGACGGAAAAGCCGCATGGAGAATACCAGCGCGCGGTGCCCATTCCGGCAGCACATCCACCAGCCGCCCTTCCCGCAGATCCTCACGAATAACCATTGTCGGCAACTGGCACACACCAAGACCCTGCAATGCCGCCATGCGCAACGCTACCATATCCTCTGTCATCAGGCGTGGTTTATGATGCACGCGGGCGGTAGCGCCCTCTGCATTTTCCAGACACCACTCATGGTCTGCGCGCTGCGGATCCCATGCCAGACTGGGCAGTGCCGCCAGATCGGCTGGCACCAGAGCCCGCTTGAAATCTGCGATCACAGACGGACTGGCAACAAGACGCTGCGGACTGTCAGCCAGTTTGCGGATCACCAAATCGCTGTCATCAAGCGGCGGGAACCGCACGCGGATTGCCAGATCAAAGCCTTCCCGCAACACATCAACGCGGCGGTTGGTGCTTTCCAGCAGCACGTCAACCTTCGGGTTTTCTTTCATGAAGCGGGCAATCAGATCGCCGATCTGAAAATAAATCATGGAGGAAGGACAGCTCACCCGTACCACACCTTGCGGCTCCGAGCGCATGCGGTCAATGACTTCCTGTGCAGCTTCCGCTTCAACCAGCATGGCCACACAATGGCGGTAATATTCCTGCCCGATATCTGTCACCGCAAAATGACGGGTCGTGCGCTGGATCAGCCGCACGCCAAGGCTTTCCTCCAGCAGGCCGATACGGCGGCTCAGACGGGAACGTGGCATATTCAGCTTGCGCGCTGCCGCAGCAAAGCCATTCTGCTCCACCACAACAACAAAAAATCTCAGATCATTCAGATCCTGCATGGAAACTCCCTGAGTCATCACCTGATAGGGGAAATATAGCCGTATTATAATAAAGCGCTACGGTATTGTCTCATATTTCAGACATTGTAGTGCATTTTTACCGACTACCGCATTTTTTGTCCTGTTCATATCTTCCTGTTAACCGACGCTCACACAGCAATCGCTGAAGAGCTTTCATCAGGAGACAGACAATGAGAAAGGTATTAGGGGTATACAGCAGCCCGCGCCCGCACTGGGTCGGTGACGGCTTTCCTGTACGCTCACTGTTTTCCCACGCCAGCCACGGTGAGCATGTCAGCCCGTTTCTGATGCTCGACTATGCGGGCCCTGCAAATTTCACACCTGCCGAGCATCCGCGGGGTGTTGGCATTCATCCCCATCGCGGTTTTGAGACAGTCACTCTTGTTTATCAGGGTGAAGTCGAACATCGGGATTCAACAGGAAATGGCGGGGTAATAGCCCCCGGTGACGTGCAATGGATGACTGCTGCAAAAGGCATTCTCCACGAGGAATTTCACTCCCGCGCATTTACCGAACAGGGCGGAACGCTGCAAATGGTTCAGCTCTGGGTGAACCTGCCTGCAAAAGATAAAAATGCCGAGCCCGGCTATCAAAGCCTGCTCAAGACACAAATTCCTGTCGTTGCGCTTAACGACAAGGCCGGAACTTTGCGGGTTATCGCCGGCGCTTTCGGCAAAACACAAGGCCCTGCCCGTACATTCACACCCCTTAATCTGTGGGATGTGCAGCTCAGGCAAGACAGCGCAACAACACTGACAATTCCCGAAAGCCACACGGCAATGCTGGTTATTATCAGCGGCACAGTCGTGATCAACAATGACAAGCAAGCGGGTGAAGCCCAGCTTGTTCTGCTGGATTGTGATGGCACAGATGTCCGGATTGAAGCCAGTAATGATGCTTCTTTCCTGGTTCTCAGCGGGGAACCAATTCATGAGCCGGTCGTTATGCAAGGACCGTTTGTCATGAATAGTGCTGAGGAAATCAGCGCTGCAATTCGCGACTTTCAGAGTGGTCGCTTCGGAACAATACCAGCTTCATGACCGGATTTATCCGGGCATGCTCTGCCGGCCTCACACTGCCCCCCAGCTTCGTGAGACCGGCAGATGATGAATGCTATCCAAATTCCAACCTCAACGTAACTTCAAGGAGAGACTAAAATGAACATTCCAGCGACCATTGCTAACTTCAACGGCAAACGTCCGGTTATTGATCCGGAAGATGCAGTTATGCTGCTGATCGACCATCAGAGCGGCTTGTTCCAGACCGTTGGCGACATGCCGATGACCGAACTGCGTGCACATGCAACCGCGCTGGCCAAGATTGCAACTCTGGCCAAAATTCCGGTTATCACAACCGCATCTGTTCCGCAGGGACCAAACGGCCCTCTTATTCCGGAAATTCATGAAAATGCGCCGCATGCGCAATATGTTGCCCGCAAAGGCGAAATCAATGCATGGGACAATCCGGACTTTGTGGCTGCGGTTAAAGCCACCGGTCGCAAAACACTGATTATTGCCGGTACAATCACCAGCGTTTGCATGGCCTTCCCGTCAATTTCCGCTGTTTATGACGGCTATAAGGTTTTTGCCGTGGTTGATGCCTCGGGCACTTATTCCAAAATGGCACAGGAAATCACGCTGGCACGCGTTACTCAGGCAGGCGTTATTCCTATGGACACCGCAGCCGTGGCTTCAGAAATTCAGCGCACATGGAACCGTGAAGATGCAGCCGAATGGGCAAAAGTCTATACGCTGATCTTCCCTCCATATCAGTTGCTGATCGAAAGCTACGCTAAAGCGCAGGAAGTTGTCACAAAACACGAAGTTCTGGACTCAATGCGTAAGTAATCCGCAGAAGCTTTATTGAAGGTGGCCGCAGGACAGGATTGTTCTGCGGCCACCTTCATTTAATCATATATAGACAACATTACTCAGGCTATCACGGCGCAGCCATCGCTGTGTCATCAGCACCGCAACAATAGCAAGCCCTGTCGCCAAGCCGATCCACACACCGACACCTTCGAAATTGAAGGTAAAGGCCAGTAATGCACCAAGCGGCAGCCCCACACCCCAATAGCCGAGCAGCGCCAGAAACATCGGAATGCGCGTATCACGCAATCCGCGCAGCATACCCGCCGCCACGGCCTGCGCACCGTCAACAATCTGAAACAATGCTGCAAATGCCAGAAATGACACGCAAAGCCGGATCACTTCGGCATTGGCCGGATCATTAATGTCCAAAAACGCACTGATAAAGACTTTAGGGATCAGGATCATCATCAAACCCATAAAGCCCATAAAGCCCACACCCAGCGCATAGGCGCTCCATCCGGCATAGGTCACCGCCTCGCGATTGCCCGCACCATAGGCACGTCCGACCCGAACAGTTGCCACTTGCCCAAAGCCAAGAGGGATCATGAAACTCAGAGAAGCGATCTGCATTGCCACCGCATGAGCGGCCAGCGATGTCGGGCTGATTTTACCCATCATCAACACGGCGGCGTAGAAAATTGTCGTCTCAAAAGCGAATGTCAGCGCCATTGGCAAACCGATGCGCCACAATTCAACAAAACGCGGCCAGTCCGGACGCCAGAAACGACCGAACAGACGATAGCGGCGGAATTTCTTATGAGTACTGACAACAACAACCAACCCTAGGAACATCATCCAGCTGGAGGCAGTGGTCGCAATACCGGCACCGCGTATGCCCATTTCCGGCATGCCGAACTTACCGAAAATCAGGCTGTAAGCAGCAATTGCGTTGAAAACAATCGCGAATGCAGCAATCAGCAATGTCCAGAGCGGACGTTCCATCGCAGCCAGAAATGAGCGCAGACCAATATAACCGAGATATGGCAGCATGGCCCATTGCAGCGTATGCATCATCTGCACAGAATGTGCGGCAATATCAGGACGCTGCCCCATAAACAGGAACACGTCTTCTGCATGCCAGAGCAATATCCAGAACGGAACACAGACGATAATCGCTGTCCAGAATCCCTGACGCACAGTGCGGCGCACATCGCGCACAGAATGCCGGTTGCGGCCAAGCGCCATCGCCATCATCGGCAGCGTGGCGGAAACCAGCCCCATACAGAAAATCATCATCGAATGATAAAAACTGGTGGTGAGCACGGCAGCCGCCAGCGTATCGGCACCGAGGCGTCCGATCAGGATCACATCCGTGGCTGTGAGCGCTGCCTGCGAAAGATTTGTAAAAATCAGCGGCCAGCCGAGTTTGAATGAGGCAAATATTTCCCTGCCCCAGCGGTTGCCGGTATTTGTCTGCGTAATTGCAGTCATGTTCAGCCGCCTCCCGACAGCTTTTCCGGTTAGAACCGGCCTTACAAAGTATTTTCCGGCCTGACTGCCTCAGGAAAACACTCTCATTTTTGTTATGGTATATTCGCAAGCAGTTTCCGGACAAAAGAGCCGGCGCTTATCGTTGAGAACCATGCTGTATCATGCCGGCTCATGAAGATCGAGAGCGATCTGAAGAAACACTAAAATGTAACGAGCCGCAAAGCTGTTGTGCTCTGCGGCCCGCAATATTCAAAAAGCAGCGCTTATCCGCGATTAGTGCACATAGGCAAAGCGGATGACAAACAGCGCCGCAACGATCCATGTTGCCGGATGAATAACCCGCCATTTGCCCGAACCGGCCTTCAGCACAACATAGCTGATGAAGCCGAATGCCAGACCATTCGCAATCGAATAGGTGAACGGAATGCCGAGTGCTGTCAGTGCAGCAGGCGCAGCTTCAGTTACATCATCCCATTCGATTTCAGACATTTCACGCATCATCAGACAGGCGACATAAATCAGCGCCGGTGCTGTTGCATAGGCAGGAACGGAACCCGCCAGAGGTGAGATGAACAATGCAGCGAGGAACAGCACAGCAATAACCAGTGCGGTCAGACCTGTACGGCCGCCAGCCTGAACGCCCGAAGCGCTTTCAACATAAGCGGTTGTCGAGCTTGTACCGATCAGCGAGCCGCCGATAATTGCGGTGCTGTCGGCGAACAAAGCGCGGTTCAGACGGTTTGGCTTGCCTTCAGGAATAAGGCCTGCACGCTTGCTCACACCGATCAGGGTGCCGGTTGCGTCAAAGACTTCAACCAGTACGAAAACCAGAATAACCTGCAGGAAGCCCACATGCAGAGCGCCCATAATATCGAGCTGCATGAATGTTGGCATCAGGCTCGGAGGCGCAGAGAACACACCCTGAAACTGGCTGACACCAAGCATGATGGACAGAACAGTCACAACCAGAATACCGATCAGGATTGCGCCGCGCACTTTCAGCGCATCGAGCACAGCCATCACGAAGAAGCCGAAAATCGCCAGCAGAGGGCCGGTTTTGGTTAGGTCACCAAGGGTGATGAAGGTTGCTTCACTGCCGACAATGATGCCGGAGCTTTTCATACCAACCAGTGCAAGGAACATGCCGATACCGACAGCAATCGCACTACGCAGGGATTTCGGAATGCCGTCAACCAGCCAGCTGCGAATGCCGGAAATGGTGAGAACAAAGAAGATAACGCCGGAAATAAAGACGGCGCCCAGTGCCTGCTGCCATGTAAAGCCCATAACGCCGACAACGGTGAAAGCGAAAAACGCGTTCAGCCCCATACCTGGCGCCATACCGATCGGCCAGTTGGCAACAAATGCCATAACAATCGAGCCAAGCGCCGCAGCAAGACAGGTTGCGACGAAAATCGCATTCCGGTCCATACCCGTCGATGACAGAATGTCAGGATTGACAAAAATGATATAGGACATTGTCAGGAACGTTGTCAGACCTGCCAGCACTTCCGTGCGCACATTGGTCTTATGTTCCTGTAATTTAAAAAGCTTTTCCAGCATGGGTGCTCCCTGTCAGTCTTTTTGAAAAGGCAACCTGACGTTTTGCAAATGAATTGCCTCCTCACAAATTCCTGATACCGAAAGGCTGCTGAGGACTGCGGGAGACGACCTGTTTTATAGCGCCTGATCAGACGGGATAAAACAATGCCACATTTTTGCCATTATCAGATAAGCTGCATGGCGTAAATGCAAACGCCCTGTTTTCCCCTGATCCGGAGACTTTATGCACCGGAACTCGCTGCCAAAGCAGATTTTTGACTGAAATTTCGGGTAAAGCAGCACAGTTCAGAGGTCAAACACCCTGTGTAATTTTTCTGAGAACCGGCTCCCGCCTTTATTCGGCTACCACATTTTGTAATTTCATAATCTGCTGCTTTTCATATGTCTTATAGGCCAGCACCAGAGAAAAGAAGAAAACAGATACGAGTGCTGCCGCATAAGGCAATTGCGGCACAAACTGTGCGGGAAAAACAAAAGGCAGCAGCGGAAAAGCATAGGCAGCGGGAATCCGCGCCTGAAACAAGCGCAGCAACCCGTAAATCAAGGCCATATCAAGCGCCACAATCAGCAGCCAGTTATCCAGCATCATAAACAGCACCGTACCAATGACGGCTGACAGGGTCAGAACCACAATCTGCTTCACCGCCATTTTGCGCATATACATCGGCATTTGCAGCGATTCATAAACCACGACGGTAACAGGCGGGATAATGGCCATTTGCGGATAACCGGCAAAGACAACGATGATGATCCACGCCAGATGCAGAGCCAGATAAACCAGCATATATTTATATTTCACCGGCGCATGACGCGGCACGCCTTCATTCAGTTTAAACAGGTAAACGCCAAGCATCAGCACAAAAGTCGTGGCAAAAATGGCCATGAGAAATGTAAAATGCGTTGCATTGGTCACAATCGGCAGCAAGCCGGTTGCCAAAGCCGGTGCCAGATTACTCTGCATCACCCGCATCACCGTGAGCATAAGCACCAGCACAATGATGATTTTTGCAATATAAGAAATTTCCAGCAGATTAACCGCAAAGCCCAGAATGGCTGTAAGCGATGGCATGATGAAGATTTTTTCCGGCTGTCGGAGCCAGCTCTTTTCCCGCCATACCCATAATGCCACTGCCATAGCTGCAATCTCTGGCAAGATGATTTCGGCATCCTTAAAAATAATAGCGGCCAAAACCATCAGGAGAATGAAACCGAAAGCAGCAGCGTTGGACAGTATTGATTTCATATTTTCAGATTGCGCAAACAGCATTGCTTTTCCGTATTTCCGCCAGAAATGGCTCTGACACCCCGCCACAACAAAACCTATGAATCGCAAATCAGAGCAGATTCGACAACAGAGCTTGCGCGCTCTGCGGTCAAAACTGCTCTGATTATCATCACAAGTACTTGATGTGTATTGCAGGTGTGCAGGCTAGCTGATCACACCTGCAACATATTCTAGCTGAGCGCTGTTGCAGCCTCGTCAATCAGCCTTGCAACCTCTGCCGCACGGGATGCAAGCGAAGCATGGCTGGCATCCAGCTCAATCAGCTTACGTGGTTTCATCCGTTCAGCCATATGCTTCTGATTGGCCGGATGGATCATATGATCCTGCGTTGAAAGCTGATACCAGACCGGCTTATGCTTCCATGCAGGATCGGTCACGTTATCGCCGAATGTCGTGGCAACAGGTGCCTTCTGCGCAACGGCCATAACCAGCGCTTCATCCGCGCTCATATCCTGACAGAAGCTTTCATGGTATTTGTCGTAATTAATCCAGAGATAACCGTCGCTGTCAGGCGCGAGATTGGCAATGGCTGCAGGCGGATTGGCCTGACTGATACCGCCGGGGCTTTCACCGGCATCCGGCGCAAAGGCCGCAATATAGACCAGTCCGGCAACATTGGGCAGATTGCCCATCTCTGTGATAACAGCGCCGCCATAAGAGTGCCCGACCAGCAATACCGGACCTTCTTGTTGTTTCACCATTTTTCGGGTGCGCTCTGCATCATTGGCCAGAGATGTCAGAGGCATCTCCACTGCGCGGATTGTGTCATATCCCTTGCGGGATAACTCCAGAATGACTTTATTCCAATGAGCGGCACCGCCCCAAAATCCATGCACCAATACTATTGTCAGTTTGCGGCTCATCGTTATCTCCTTTTGAAGTGATAATTTTGAAATATGTGCAGTCTTTTAAAGAATTGCAGAACGCAGAATGTCATTAGTTTAGAACGATATTATATTAGCAAAATAGCAGTGCATCGTAATTAGGGCGCCTGTTTTATCCGGCAACCAAGCATTTAATGTTTTTTATGAAGGCACGCCGTACATCGCTATACGGCGTGCTTTTTTATGAAAGATCAGAACAGGTTATAACGCTGTGCAAGCGGCACGACGGAAACCGGTTCAGCCCCGATTTCTGCACCATCAACGCTGACCTTGTAGGTTTTCGGATCAACGGTAATCTGCGGCAGAGCATCATTGAGCTTCATATCGGCTTTGGTCACCCCACGGCATTTAACAACCGGCTCAATGCGTTTATTCAGACCCAGATTCAGTACATTGCCGTCATTGACCGATGCCTGACTGACGAACAGGATTGAGGTTTTGCCAATACCGGAAGACAAAGCACCAAACATCGGACGCATGATCACCGGCTGCGGTGTCGGGATAGACGCATTGGCATCACCGATCTGCGCATAGGCAATGAAACCGCTCTTCATCACCAGCTCCGGACGCTGACCGAAGAATGCCGGTTTCCACAACACCAGATCAGCAACCTTACCCTTCTCAACCGAGCCGATGAGATGGCTGATACCATGAGCAATTGCCGGATTGATGGTATATTTGGCGATATAGCGCTTGATACGGAAATTATCATTCCCCGCACCATCCTGCGGCAGGCTTCCGCGTTGTGCTTTCATCTGATCGGCAACCTGCCATGTGCGCATGATCACCTCACCGCCGCGCCCCATAGCCTGACTGTCTGATGTCATCATGGAAATCGCGCCGATATCATGCAGCACGCCTTCGGCAGCAATCGTATTGGCACGGATACGGCTGGCAGCGAAGGCCACATCTTCCGGAATATTCTTATCCAGATGATGGCAGACCATCAGCATATCGAGATGCTCTTCAACCGTATTGACGGTATAAGGCAATGTCGGCGTGGTTGAACTGGTCAGCACATTGGCTTCTGCACAAATCCGCATCAGATCAGGCGCATGACCGCCGCCCGCACCTTCCGCATGATAGGCATGGATGGAGCGGCCGCCGAAAGCCTTGATGGAATCTTCCACCGTGCAGCTTTCATTGACGGAATCCATATGAATGGTGACCTGAATGTCATATTCATCGGCAATACCCATGCAGGTTTCAATCGCCGCCGGTGTTGTACCCCAGTCTTCATGCAATTTCAGGCCTGCCGCACCGGCGAGTACCTGCTCACGCATACCTTCAGGACGGGAAGAGCTGCCGCGTCCGGTGAAAATAACATTGAGCGGCAGATCATCCGTCGCCTGCATCATATGGTGCAGATAATTCGGGTTCGGCGTGCAGGTTGTGGCCATTGAGCCAGTGGCTGGGCCAGTACCGCCGCCGAGCACGGTGGTGAGACCGCTGGCAATGGAGGTGATCGGCTGGGACGGCGTGATATAATGGAAGTGCGTATCGATACCGCCAGCGGTAACAATACAGCCCTCACCGGAGATCACTTCCGTATTCACCCCGATCACCAGATCAGGATGTACACCAGCCATGACATCCGGATTACCGGCTTTGCCGATACCGGCGATCTTACCGTCTTTGATACCGATATCGGCTTTGACGATGCCGGTATAGTCAATGATCAGCGCATTGGTGATAATGCAATCCAGCGCCTTGTCACTGCTGACACCGGTCGCCTGTCCCATACCGTCACGGATGACTTTACCGGAACCGAAAATGCATTCATCTCCATAGAAAGTATAATCATGCTCAACTTCAGCATAGAGATTGGTATCACCGAGCCGTACTTTATCGCCCTTTGTCGGACCGAAAAATTTGGCATAATCAGCACGGGTTATTTTATAGACCATGTTTTATCCTTATCGGCAGAGCGCGGCGCGATACGCATATCCGGCACTCCGCAAGCTTAAATTGTTGATTGAAACCTGTAATGAGAGCGCTCATTCAGCGGGGCGGCTGTCGGCAAAAGCCCGCTCATTCACACGGGAAAGCGTGCGCGCTTTATTTTCCGCATCCACGGCGCCATCGACCAGATTATTGCCGCCACGGATCACTTTATTGCCGGAGATTGCGACCAATGTGACCTGTTTGGTTTCACCCGGCTCAAAACGCACAGCCAGACCGGCAGGAATATCCAGCCGCTTGCCATAAGCCGCTTCACGGTCGAATTTCAGACGCGGATTGGTTTCAACAAAATTGAAATGGCTGCCGATCTGCACCGGACGGCTGTCCGTATTGGTGACGCTGATCGTGACGGTTTCGCGCCCTTCATTGAGCAGGATATCACCTTCTGCGCAGACGACCTGACCGGCCGTGCCGATTTCTTCATCATCCTGCATTTTAGCCGGAACTGGCAGGAAGCTTCCGTAAAGCGCCAGTTTCATGTCGCCCTGATCAGCATTGATCGGCGCGCGAACAGCGACCAGCTTGGTGCCGTCTTTGAAGGTGCCTTCAATCTGCACATCTTCAATCATCTCAGCCACACCGGACATCACTTCGCGTTTGCCGAGAATGGTGCTGCCGAGGCGCATGAGTTCAGCCACTGAATGCTGACCGTCGCGGATCAGCTCCAGCATGACGAGCGAAATAAGAGCAATGGCTTCCGGATAATTCAGACGCAGACCGCGTGCGAGACGACGCTGCGCCAACTGGCCGGTGGTAACAAGCATCAGCTTGTCAGTTTCATGAGGTGTAAGGTGCAATGGTTTCTCCTTTAATGTTAGGGAAAACACAGGCACAGCAAATCGCACGGCGTGCCGAAACATCGGCAAACCGGTATTTATTCAACTGAACCTGCTTTAAGAATGAGGATGACTGCGGAGCGCACGCCTGATGCGGATGTACTTTATCACGACCATTATCCGCCGCTGCCTCACCGCGAAAACAGGTGAGGTACAGACAAACGAACAGTGTTGTTCACAATTCGGGCGTGATCAGCCCGTGAACGATACCGGATATGCCTGAGTGGCATACAGGAGTGGCAGTGATTTAAAAGATACGGCAGGGCATCAGCACTTCGCCATCGCTAAAACTAGCCGATGTCGAGTCCTGAGAAATGTTCCATCATGTGATTAACGACAAAAAAAGTCAGCAATCTCGGCCCTGTCATTTCAACTCTGTATGAAGAAAAAGCGCGCTGCAGTTTTGCAAATCTGAGTCAGCGCAAGCCCGATAAAGACAGCACTATACAGCGAAGTCAAGAGGGCAGCCCTGCCCTCCTCACGGCAAAATCAACATCATCACAGATACAAAAAAGGCGCACGCTTTTTCTGCGTGCGCCTTGTCATTTTTGGCTCTGGTAATCCGGTTATTGTGCAAGCCACGCGTTGAAGCGCTGGGTCAGTTCCTCGGCATGATCTGTCCAGAAATCCACATCCAGCGGCACAGCCCCTTTCAGGTTTTCAGGAGTTGTCGGCAGTTCTGACCGGTATTTTTCCGGCACCAGAGCTCCGGCTTCCACATTGGGCAAACCATAAGCAATATATTCAGGCAGTTTCGCCTGATTTTCCGCTTTGCTGGCATAGGCAATGAAATCCATCGCCGCTTCCTTATTCGGGCTGTCTTTCAGGATCACCCAGCTGTCGATAGCATAGATACTGCCCGGAAACATGAAGCCAAACTGCTTGCCCTCTGAACGGTTGAGCCCGCTGATACGGCCATTATAGGCTGTCGTCATAGTGACCTCGCCTGAGGCCAGCAATTGCAGCGGCTGCGCACCGGCCTCCCACCAGATAATATCAGACTTGATTTCTTCCAGTTTTTTGAATGCCCTGTCGACACCCTCAGGTTTAGACAGCACCGCATAAACTTCCCCGGCAGGCACACCATCCGCCATCAGTGCAAATTCAAGCGCATATTTAGGACCTTTGCGGAAACCGCGCTTACCCGGAAACTTTTTAGTATCCCAGAAATCCGCCCATGTTTTCGGTGCCTCTTTGAGTTTTGCACCGTCATAGGAAAGCCCTGTTGACCAGACGATATTGCCTACACCGCATTCATTGACCGCAGCAGGCAGATACTTGTCCTTACCGCCGAGCTTTACCCAGTCAATTTTCTCATAAATGCCGTCAGCACAGCCAAGCGCCAGCTCTTCGGATTCTACTTCAACAACATCCCAATTCGGAACGCCTGCTTTGACTTTCGCCTGCAAAACGCCGTAACCACCTTCCCAGCTTTCATCAAGCAGCGGCTTGCCGCTTTCCTGCGCATAGGGTTTGAAGTGGATAATCCGCTGAGCATCCTGAAAATTTCCGCCCCAGGAAACCACAGTCAGATCACGAGCCTGAGCCCCTGTTAAACCGGCAGTGAGTATGCTGCATGCAAGCAATGATGCTGTCAGTAGTCTCATGGCGCTTCCCCTTTTAATAGCGTTCAGACATCCAGAAAACCACAGATCTCGTCGATTGGAAGAGTGCAATTAACACACGGTGAATAAACTCAACGCATATCAGTATGCCCAATATTTCCGATCCAATATGAACCCTGAAAATGCGTCTCCTTCTGATTTTCTATGCATCTAATACAGAAAATTACGTCATATTTTTCAAGTGCAGCCTAATAAGTAGGCGGCGTAATCGCGCTGAGAATTTCACTTTTACCGTCATGCACATTGCGGAAACTATGCGGCAGGCGACTGTCAAAATAATAGCCCTCTCCCTCGTATAGCACCTTACGTTTATCCCCTACCGTGACCTCAACCGCTCCTTTGATAATCATACCTGCCTCTTGCGCAGCATGGGTAAACTCCTGTCCGGAATGGGCGCCCACGGCATAGGTTTCATGAAGCATGAGCATTTGCCGGTTCGGGTGATTCAGACCGATAACCCGATAGGATACGGTCTCGGCTCTTCCGATCTCCGGCAAATCGGCGGCACTGTAAAACGGCGTATAGGGCAATCCGGATTGCAAGTCGGAAAAAAAGCCCGGCAATGTTGTTCCCAAAGCATCCAGCACAGCACTCAGCGTATCAACGGAAGGGCTCATCCGGTCGCGCTCTATCAGCGATATTGTTGAATGCGAGATACCCGAACGCGCCGCCAGCTCACGCACACCCAGATCACGCCGCCGGCGTAACTCCCGTAGTTTCACACCTATTTTCGGCATTTTCCCTCCCCCAAAAACCGTAATACGCGGTGAGAATAATGAACAATGGTGATCAGGGTAATTGTGCAAAATGTAACAGTGGCTGATGCTCGCCTTTCTTACCGCAATAAACCAGAAAGGCATAACCATGACAGCGCGGCTTAAAGCTCTTCAGGATAAGATCATCAAGATCAAGGAGCCGTCACGCGATGCGGTATCGGATACAGCCTCTGTTGAAGCGACAGTGAAAGACATCATCGCCAATGTCAGAGCCCGCGGAGATGCTGCGGTTCGCGATTATTCGATGGCATTCGACAAGACCGCGCCGGAGCATTTTGAGGTCAGTCAGGAAGAGCGCCTCAAAGCCGTTGCCGATCTTGATCCGCAGACCCGTGCAGATACTGAATTTGCCATTGCCCGCGTTAAAGCTTTTGCTGAAGCACAGCTGGCAACCATTCTGCCGCTGGAGATTGAAACCCTGCCGGGTTTGCATCTTGGCCATCGTGTTATTCCGGTTGAGGTTGTGGGTGCCTATGTTCCGGGCGGGCGTTATCCGATCCTCTCAGCGCCTGTCATGACAATTGTTCCGGCCAAAGTCGCCGGTTGCGACCAGATTGTTGCCTGCCTGCCGCCCAATGCCCATCCGGCGATGATTGCAGGGTGCCATCTTTCCGGCGCCGACCGGATTTTCCGTGTCGGCGGCGCACAGGCTATTGCTGCTATGGCTTATGGCACAGAAACAATTCCCGCTGCGGACAAGATCGTCGGACCCGGCAATGCTTTTGTGAATGAGGCGAAACGGCAGGTTTTCGGACAGGTTGGCATTGACCAGCTTGCAGGCCCCAGTGAGATTTTCATCGTTGCAGATGAAACCGGCAATGCCGCCATGATTGCCACAGATATGCTGGCACAAGCCGAACATGACATCAGAACCCGTGTCGGGCTGATCACCACGGATAAAGCCTTGGCAGAGGCTGTTCTTAAGGAGGTCTCCCGCCAGCTTGAAACTCTGCCGACAGCTGATGTAGCCGGTGCCGCATGGCGCGACTATGGAGAAATCACCCTCTGCGCCGATGAGGCCACAATGCTCAGCTATTCCGACTACATTGCTGCCGAGCACCTGCAAGTGCACACGCGTGATGCTCAGGCAACGGCAAAAAAACTGCGTAATTACGGTTCACTCTTCATCGGGGAACTGGCAAGCGTGGTCTATTCCGACAAATGCTGCGGCACAAATCACACCCTCCCAACAATGGCGGCAGGCCGCTATACCGGCGGGTTGTGGGTTGGTTCTTATGTAAAAATCTGCACGCATCAATGGCTGGATGAGCGTGGTGTGGCTGCCGTTGCTCCACCAGCAATCCGCCAAAGCGCAACAGAGGGCATGGAAGGGCACCGCAGGGCTGCTGCATTCAGACTTCAGAATTAGAGCGTATCCCGAAAATCGTTAAGCGGCTTTCGGATAATATACACGTAAAAACAAGAAGGTAGAGCATTTCCTCTATGCAATCAAAACCGGAAATGCTCTCATTCAGCGGCCTTCCCGCTCCATACCCCCGCGGCCTGTCCGGATTATTCGCCCTCACCTCCGGGCAGGCCTGATTTTATTAAACTCTAAAATTAAATTTTATACGGAATCCTAAGTGTTTCACTGTAAAGGAAGATCAGGCAAATATATTTGAAAGCCTGTCATCATGCTTTGGAACCATAAGTTTAAATTTCGGAAGAATAATTACACAGCAGGACACATCATCGTTGTCCTGCTGGCTTTTTCGACACCTCTGCTTATTGGTACCCCGATTTTATACTGGCAATCCGGAAAAGCTCTATACCGCAAAGCACAAACGGCAAGCCGGGCAACCGTCAATCATGTAGACAGCATTCTTGATAACGCTATAGAGGCCACAGAAGAATCCTCCCTGCTCCTCAACAAACCCTGTTCTGAAATTGTTGAAGCTCTGCGTATAAAAGCAACCACAACCTCCTTTATAAGATCTTTGATTATCTCTGATCAGGGCATTGTTTACTGCAGTACAGTTTACGGCGAGGCAAAACGGCCTCTCAATGTTCATTATTTTCACAGAGACAGGCTCGCTTTACTTTCAGGCAATATAGTCACACCTGACCGCGCTATTCTTGTTTATCAGCTTAAGAAGAATGACACATCTGTCATTGCCACGATTGACGGGTTGCATGTCATACAGCTGCTCAACAGCAATGAGATGACGCCGGAAACAACGCTGATTGTCGGCTCTTACTGGATGGGGCGTGACGGCAAAGTTCACAACACTGTGGTCAGAGAAGCCGGAAAAGAATCCGCTTATGCAAGTTCGATCAAATACCCGTTTTCCGTGCAGTCCGGCTATGGAAAAGGGGCACTGCTCGAATATATCCTGACACGGCATCTGCCGCTTCTGGCTTTGCTCGTGGCACTGGGGGGCTTGAGCGCTTTTGCAGTCAACCGGCTGGCGATGAGTGCCCGCAACATGACTGCAGAAATAAAGCGCGCCATACGCAATAACGAATTTATGCCGTATTATCAGCCGGTCGTGAGAAGTGATACTCAGGAATGGATCGGCGCTGAAGTTCTGGTTCGCTGGGCACACCCGATAGAGGGCCTGATCCCGCCGGATAATTTCATACCTTTTATGGAGCGTTCAGGGCTCATCATACCGATGACCACAGGCCTGATGGAGCGTGTTGCCAAAGAACTGGCTGCAATACAAAAAAGCCTTCCGGACGATTTTCACATCGGGATCAATATTTCATCTGCCCAACTGGCAGAAGAAGATCTGGCAAGCCAGTGCCGCCAGTTTCTCGAACAATTTCCTGCGGGCAAAGTTCAGCTGGTGCTGGAACTGACTGAGCGTGAAGCGATTGAACCGACAGAGGAGCTGCAAGAACGTGTCGGTCACCTCCGCCAAGCCGGCGTGCAAATTGCTCTCGATGATTTTGGCGTCGGACATTCAAACCTTAATTATCTGCAGGAATTTCACGCAGATTTGCTCAAAATAGACCGCAGTTTTGTTGCTGGCATCATCAATAGCGACCTTTCCCAGCATGTATTGCAGAGCATTATCGATCTGGCCATTCGCCTGAATCTCAAAATTGTGGCCGAAGGTATCGAGACACAGGAACAGGCCGATTATTTGCTGGAAAAAGGCATTCATCTTCTTCAGGGATATTATTTCTCAGCACCGGTGCCGGTCGAGACTTTTGCAGATCTTTTGCAAAAACATAAAACCGCCAAAAGCTAACGGCTTGCGTGCGTGTCCTTCAAACAAGCTATCAAAGCCGTAATCCGGCGCAGATGCGTTGCCAAAAAGATACCATCTCTCTGACATTTCCCCGATCTTTGTAAAAATAATTGATCACTTGGTAAACTCTTTGTAGACGCTTAAGAAAACCTTAAGTATCGCAAGGAAGCAAGCTGTCTTCCTCTCTAAAAAACTGGAGCCGGTTTGTCCGTGTCATTATCCCCGCTGAAATTATCCCTGTTACTCGCCTGCGCCGCAGCTCTTTCTGCCTGTACCACTGTCCAGAGCCCGCCACCTCTCATCAATGCCGGTGTAACTCAGCCACAGCCGGTAAAACCGGAACCTGTATCCGAGCCGGAAGCACCGGCCACGACACCGGAAACGGACAGTGCCGCGCATATGTATCGCGCAATGACAGATCAAAATTATCAGATCCCTGCCATTGACCTCTCCAAGCTGAAACCGGAACACCGCCGCACTGTTGTGGAATACAGCACATCAGAAAAACCGGGCACCATTATTGTCGACCAGCCTGCCCGCTATCTCTATTTTGTCCTGCCGGAAGGTAAGGCTGTCCGTTATGCCGTTGGTGTTGGCCCCGCAGCCCGTGGCTTTAACGGCGGCGATGCAATTATTGCGCATAAGGCAGCATGGCCACGCTGGACGCCGACCCAGAACATGATCAAGCGCAATCCTAATCAGTATTCGCGCTACAAAGACGGTGTTGACGGCGGCCCGCGCAATCCGATGGGTGCCCGCGCGCTGTATATGCATAAAGATGGCATCGACACGTATTACCGCGTCCACGGCACCAATAATCCGTCATCGATCGGTAAAGGTGTTTCCGCCGGTTGTATCCGTCTTATCAATCAGGACATTATCGACCTGCACTCCCGTGTTAAAAACGGCGCTCGCATCGTCGTAAAATAATCATAAGTATAGCCCGCCCCGAGATCAGCTGTATTTCGGGGCGGCTTTTAACTACAGTTATACCAGCACAGCATGCATTTTCAGTCAGAGAGCGTATTTTTGTAGATCACGCCATTCTTCATGATAATCTTGAAATTGTTTTCGGGATCGGCGACCAGATCGAGATTTTCCAGCGGGTTGCCCTCAACGAGTAAAAGGTCAGCAAGTGCGCCTTTCTCGACCACGCCAAGCTTCCCCGGATAGGGATTGCGTTTGCCAGACAGCGCCAGCAATTCGGCATTGGTGCCGGTTGCCATGCTAAGCGCCTCAGCAGGTGTGTACCAGCGAGAGAGCGAGGCCAGAATTGCTCCTTGCTGTTGCGCCATTGCACGAGAGAACAGGACGTCTGTCCCCCACGCTGTTTTGATCTTGTATTTCTTTGCTAATTCATAAGTCCGGCCAATGCCGGGCCAGATCTCTTCAGCCTTGGCTCGCTCTACTGATCCCTCCGGAAGACCGGTTCTCATGGCTTCATGAAGTGGTTGCAAACTCAGCCAGACACCTTTCTCCGCAATAAGCTTGGCGTCCGCCTCACTCATCAGGAAGCCATGTTCGATACATTTCACACCGGCCTCTATGGCCATTTCGATTGCTTCCGGCGTGAAAGCATGCGCGGCGACATAGGTGCCCCAATTTTCTGCAATTTCAACGGCTGCCCGTAATTCAGGCGCAGTAAAAGTGGTTACATCGAGCGGGCTGTGGGGTGATGACACGCCACCGCCAGCCGTCAGTTTTAGCTGCACGGCGCCTTGCATGAACTGCTCGCGTGCGCGCAAGCGCACCTCATCAGGACTGTCCACAATGATACTGCCGCCGTTTGTCTCCATCGGCGTGAAAGGCCCGCCGATCTTCCGTGGCAAATCGCTCATCTGGCGAAAATCACCATGCCCGCTCGTCACGGTCAGCATCGCCCCCGAAGGATAGATACGCGGCCCGTCAATGATGCCGCGATCAATCGCTTCCTTAAGGCTGAAAGCCGGCCCGCCCACATCGCGGACACTGGTGAAACCGCGCATCAGCGTATCTCTTGCTTCGTCACCGGCAGCAAGATTGGCAAGACCGATATCGTTCATCGTCTCTGTCGGCGTAGACGCAATCAGCATTGCATGCCAATGCGCATCGATCAGCCCCGGCATCAGTGTGCGTCCGTTACCGGCAATGCGCTGAGTGCCCTCACCTTCAATGGGACCGGTTGAAATACGCTCGATCACGTTGCCGTTGACCAGTACGTTTGACGGCGCAGACAGAGAAGTCGCTCCCTTTCCGTCGAAAATTCTTACATTCTCGAAGAGCACAGCCTCTGCATGCGCTGTAACTCCGTCTGCAGCGAGCAGCGTGACGCCGCAGGCTAAGACCTGAAACAATTTGAGCATACTTGCTTCTCCATCTTATCAGATGCACGATTGATTAATTCGCAAAAGCACTGCTACCGACAGGCGATCATCGCACGAGCCAAATGGAGTGTCTATGGGCGCCTTCATCGCCGCCGACATTGCCCATTTCAGCAACAATTTTGCAGGCAGACGGGTTTTGGCTGCGATGGAGTTTAAACAAAAAAATACCGCCACGAGCTTCATGCTCATGACGGTATTTTTAAAAGTTGCAGAGATCAATTTTCAGCGTGAAATCTGCGGTATTCAAGCGTCGTGACTTATTCCCACTCGATGGTGCCCGGAGGCTTAGAAGTAATATCATAGACCACGCGGTTGATACCGCGCACTTCATTGATAATACGGGTCGCTGCCTTGGCAAGGAAGTCCATATCGTAGTGGTAGAAGTCAGCGGTCATACCGTCAACTGATGTCACCGCACGCAGCGCACAGACGAATTCGTATGTACGGCCATCGCCCATAACACCAACGGTTTGCACCGGCAGCAGCACAGCGAATGCCTGCCAGATCACATCATAGAGACCGGCTTTGCGAATTTCATCCAGATAGACTGCATCAGCTTCGCGCAGGATTTCCAGCTTTTCACGGGTGATACCGCCCGGGCAACGAATTGCCAGACCAGGACCCGGGAACGGATGGCGACCGATAAAGCTATCCGGCAGACCGAGCTCTTTACCGAGAACGCGCACTTCATCCTTGAAGAGCTCACGCAGCGGCTCCACGAGCTGCATATTCATGCGCTCAGGCAGACCACCAACATTGTGATGCGACTTGATCGTTACCGAAGGACCGCCGGTGAAAGACACACTTTCGATCACATCAGGATAAAGCGTACCCTGTGCGAGGAAATCTGCGCCGCCGAGCTTAGCTGCTTCTTCTTCGAATACTTCGATGAAGAGACGACCAATGGTCTTGCGTTTCACTTCCGGATCAGTTTCACCTTCAAGTGCGCCGATGAAACGACCTTGTGCATTCACCAGAACCAGCGGCAGATTGTAATGTTCTTTGAACATTGCAACAACCTGTGCCGCTTCATCTTTGCGCATCAGGCCGTGATCAACCAGAATACAGGTCAGCTGATCGCCTACTGCTTCATGAATGAGCAGCGCTGCAACGGAAGAGTCCACACCGCCGGAAAGCGCGCAGATAACCTTGCCCTTGCCAACCTGTTTGCGGATCGCTTCAACAGCCTGTCCGCGATAGGCAGACATTGTCCAGTCCGGCTTGATACCGGCAATATTGTGAACGAAGTTCTGCAGGAGCTTCGCACCGTCCGGTGTGTGAACCACTTCCGGATGGAACTGCACTGCATAATATTTGCGTTTTTCATCGGCGATGGCTGCGAATGGTGCATTCGGCGAGGTGCCGATAACCTTAAAGCCTTCCGGCAGCGCAGTAACGCGGTCGCCGTGGCTCATCCACACCTGATGGCGGGTTCCTTTTGCCCAGATACCGGCAAATAGCGCGCTGTCTTCCTGAACTTCAAGAAATGCACGGCCGAATTCACGGTCATGACCGCTTTCAACCTTGCCGCCCAGCTGTTCGCACATGGTCTGCTCGCCATAGCAAATGCCCAGAACCGGAATACCGGTTTCAAACACCGCCTGAGGCGCGCGCGGACTACCGATATCGGTAGTCGAATGCGGGCTGCCGGACAGGATCACAGCTTTAGGATTGATGCGTTTATACGCCTCACCTGCCAGCTGGAACGGTACGATTTCGGAATAGACCCCAGCCTCACGCACACGTCGCGCAATCAGCTGCGTGACCTGGCTGCCAAAGTCGATGATAAGGATAGTATCGGGATGGGTGGTGCTCATGGGCAGCATCTAAAGAATTATGGCGATTGTTGCAAGCCGGAATCGAAACCCGCGACAATAAATTAAGGTACAAAGCAGTGGAGATAAGATCAGTCGCCGGATTTCACCGTCAGCGGCACTGTACGCTCAAGATCGGCCTTGTAAAGACCCGGATCAGGATGACCGGTGGTTTTGACCAAAGTGCTCTGCAACATAGCCGCTTCAAGCAAGCGCACGGCCTGTGCCAGCTTCTCATCAATAATATGCAGATAGCGTGTCCAGTCGGACACCTGTTTAACCGCCTCATCACCATCGGAAATACCACGCAGACCAATCAGCGGTACAGCAAAACGCTGACAAGTGCGCAGAATAGCAAAGCTCTCCATATCCACCATCTCTGCATCAATATCATTATAGGCCGAGCCGGTGACGATATTTGCGCCTGTGGACAAAGAAGCACTGGCAACACCCGGAATATGATATGGCAGCGGGATAATGATCGGGAAATCTGCCGATGGCGTCTGACCTTTGGCATAACCCAAAGCCGAAGCATCCATATCACGGTAGCCAACATTGACCGCCTGATAAATTTCGGTCTGCACCAGCTTGGCAGAACCGGCAGAACCAAGGGAAACCACCAGGTCAGGCAATGCACCGCGCATGGAAAGATCGGCCAGAACCGCAGAAACAACGACAGCCGCTTCAACAGGGCCGATGCCGGTGATCAGCGGCTTGAACATTGCCTGCAAATGCGGGCCGTATTCAGACGGGGACGCCATAACAAACAGCACTTTTTGCCCGCCGAAATCATGCACATATTGCAGCATCGACATTGCATCTTCTGAAGCACCCTGTACCGGCGCGGACATAATCTTGGTCATTCTAACACCTGAGGCCATCAATACAGACTATTGTGGCACACCCTTTTATTCGGACTTGCGCGGAGCTTTGGGATAAATCCGCGCGAGGTTCAAATCAAAAAGCTGTTTACAGAAGAGTTTCCGTAAACAGCGCACTCAGGACAGGTGTTCAGTGGACAACCTAGTCCTGCAAATCTTCACGATCCTTCACCACCATCAGCGTTGCTGTCATAGTGGCTACCAATTTCACTTCAGTCTCACCGACGGCAAATGCCTGTCCGTCGCTGACCATAATCGTACGTCCCTGCTTGGTTACATTCCCACGGAACAGAAAATGGTCACCTTTACCGGGGGCCAGCAAATTGACCTTGAACTCGATGGTCAGCACTGCGGCATCCGCCGGCATCATTGTCAGTGCGGAATAGGCACAGACCGCATCCAGAGCCGTCGACACAATCCCCGCATGCAGAAAACCATGCTGCTGGGTCAGATCGGTGCGAAACGGCAGTTCCACTTCAACCACACCCGGTTCGCAACGTGTTAACTGCGCGCCGATCAGCTTCATCGCCGCCTGACGCGCAAAACTCTGCTCAACCCGTTCTTTGAAATCCGGCTCTGCTATTCTCGGTACTGCCATAATATTCCTCAGCCTTATACTTGGCACACGCACTGAATTATCAGTTTTATGTCGCCTGCATAACAGCCTTCGGCTTTTATTCCAACCACCGGATCAGATACATCAGTCAGCAGACTGACTGCACCAGCGATTAACGGCATGTCCTTATAGACATATGTTTATGTCAGAAACAGGACACCAGAATATTTAAATAGCGCAAACAGAAAAAAATGCCAGCTTTAAAGGCCGAGAAGACTAAAATTTTTCAATATATAGCCTTCATATGGCCTTCCAGCGCCAAAATCACCGCTCTCAGAGGGATTTATGCTGCAATACAGCAATATAAAACCCATCCGTATCCGTGGACAACGGCGAGAAAACAGCGCCGAAATCAGGGTAATAAGGCTGTGCCTGATCTGTAATTCCGCTCCAGAGATCGGCCATCGGCAATGCGGCGTAATCAGGATTTTCGCTTAAGAAACGGGAAACTTGCCGGTTATTTTCCGAGGCGAACAGCGAACAGGTTACATAAACCAGACGACCGCCCGGCTTCACATAATGTTTAGCTGCCTCCAGCACCTCTTGCTGATCGGCAACGCGGCGCTCCAACTGCACATCGGTCAAACGCCATTTGGCATCTGGGCGGCGGCGCCATGTGCCGGAGCCGGTGCAAGGCGCATCGGTCAGCACAATATCCATCAAGCCTTTATAAGGCTCCAGATTTTCCGGCTTATTATGCACTTGCGTATTACGCACACCAGCGCGGCTCAGGCGATCATGGATCGGATTGAGACGGGAGCGCTCGGCATCATAGGCATGGATCTGCCCTTTATTCTGCATAGCAGCGGCCAGAGCCAGCGTTTTGCCACCGGCACCGGCGCAATAATCCATAACCTGCTGGCCAGGTTGTGCGCCAACCAGCTTGGCGGCAAGCTGCGAACCTAAATCCTGCACCTCATACCAGCCATCAAGAAAGGCCTGCTCGGTCTGTACATTCGGATGACGCCCCAGCGCCTTCAAAGGCGGGATGCGCACGGCTTCCGGCAGATAAGGCGCAGCCTCGGCTCCGGCATTTTTCAGACCTTCCAGCGCCGCCAACACCTTGTCGCGATTGGTTTTCAGCGTATTGACCCGCAGATCAACCGGCGGGCGGGTTGCAAGTTCAGCAGCCTGTGCAACCCAATCATCACCAAACAAGGCGGAGAATTCCGGCACCCAGCTCTCGGCAATATCGGCGCGGATATAATCCGGCGCATCGGCCAGATCACGGCTTTCCCATGTTTGCAAGCGCTCTGCTTCAAGCGGCGCCGGTGCGAACTTATCGCCGGTGAGATTAGCTTCCAGCCATTCTGCGCCCATATCGGGTTCACTCAAAACAGACGCATAAACCAGTGAATGCGCGTCATCTGCATTCATACGCCAGCCCAGTGAAAGCTTGCGGCGCAGAACATCATAGACAATATTGCCGATCACAGCACGGTCGCCTGCCCCCGCAAAGCGGTGTGCAGAGCCCCAGTCTTTCAGCGCATCAGAAGCGGCGCGGCTCTGGCGTTCAATATCTTCCAGCACTTCTATCACTGCCTGCAACCGTCCGCCAACCCGCATTCTCATTCCTTTGCCATACTTTAACTACCCCGCATAACCATGCCCGACAGCAAATGGCAACCCAAAACGCACGCGACACAAAAGCTGGAGAGTTATTTAAGCAAGGCATAGCCAGTTGTGTGACACTGATCAATACCGCATTGCACATACACGGAAGCCATATTTATTGCTCCGATAGCAACAACATAAAGACTAAGAATGATGGCACCGATGCGGATCAACGGAAAGGGTTTAACCCGCGCGCCTTCGCGGTATCTGCTCCCGCCCCAGACCATCATCTGCACTGCTGTTGCAGTAATCAATGCCAGTGCAATCAACACCGACCAGACGGGCATATGCAACCCAAAAACTGCGCTACCTATATATTCATGCCCCGGACGGGCATAGATATCGAGCAATGTCTGACGCACAGAAACGATCAACAGAACGATGGCAAACAACAATGAAATGCCGGAATTCCGGAATGTAAGCCCCGTACGAAATTGCAGCATAATACCAAAACATACACCAAGCATTGCTACGCGCTGCAACAGGCATAGCGGACAAGGTAACTCACCATAAGCATATTGAAACACCATCGCCGCGGTCAGAATAACGGCAACGACCAGCATCATTCCAAGCAGATATAGAAAATGAAGTCGTGTCCATTTTTGCTGAATATAAGCCTGCTCATCATTATGCATATTGCTTGCACTCATATCTGATCTCCGGCATGGCATCTGAAACGGGCATGATGGTTGATTATCTAAAATTGCAGCCAAGGCATGCTGTAGCCATATTCAGCACTATGGATTTCCCATAAAAACTCTTTAGCCACCAGGACCAGACATAGAAAAACAAAGCCTATACTCAGTGCACGATACCCAAACCAGCCGAAGCTGAGCGCAAGTGTCATAAAAACAAATATGAGCAGCATCATCTTGCATACCCCCTGATGAATGAAAGTATTGTCTGCACTTTCATCTAAAAGGTCAATCCACATCAAGGTAAAAGAAATGCCGCCGGACACTTAAGTCCGACGGCATTTATTGTTTTACTTAAGTTGGAACGTAATTTTATCAAAAACAGAAATGGCTTCTCTAAAATACGCGGCCCCTTACTCTGCTGCAGTCTGCTTTTCCTCATTGGAAATTGTATTCGCTTCATAACCATGAGCCGCTTTCAGCGCGGCACGGACACCAGCTTCATAATCCGGATGGATCAGCTTGAAGTGGCCAAGCTGACGCTCAATGATAAAGCCCGGCACACCGCCCATCGCCGCAGCAATATTCGAGAACAGACGGCTTTTCTGGCCTGCATCAAACAGGTTGAACAGCGCACGCGGCTGCGAATAATCATCATTGCCGATACGGTGATTGTAACGGTCAGCAGCGCCGGAAATTTTCATCGGTGGCTCTTTTGCCGATGGCTGTTCAACCGGACCGTTGAAAGAGTTCGGCTCGTAATAAGCATCGGAATTACCGGTTGCGATACCGCCGAATGTGTTCATCTGACCATCGCGATGGTAGTGATGCACAGGACATGCAGGCTTGTTCACCGGAATTTGCTCATAATGCGTGCCAAGACGATGGCGATGCGCATCCGCATAGGAGAACACGCGTGCCTGCAACATCTTGTCCGGTGAATAGCCGATACCCGGCACAATATTCGACGGCGAGAAGGCAGCCTGTTCGATTTCCGCAAAATAATTATCAGCGTTACGGTTCAGCTCCATAATACCGATATCCATCACCGGATAATCCGCATGCGGCCAGACTTTGGTCAGATCAAACGGGTTATAAGGTGTTTTATCCGCATCCAATTCAGGCATGATCTGAACCTGCACCTTCCAGCGCGGGAATTCACCCTTGTCGATAGCGCCAAACAGGTCGGCCTGCGTGGATTCACGGGTCTGGCCGACAACTTTTTCGGCTTCCGCATTCGTCCAGTGCTGGTGCCCCTGCATGGTCTTGAAGTGGAATTTCACCCAATAACGCTCACCGGCATCATTCCAGAAGGAATAAGTATGTGAGCCATAACCATTGATGTGGCGTACATCTGTCGGCAGACCACGGTCAGACATCAGGATTGTTACCTGATGCAGACTTTCCGGCGACAATGACCAGAAATCCCACATCGCTGTGGCGGAGCGCATATTGGTTTTCGGATGACGCTTCTGGGTGTGGATGAAATCTGGGAATTTCACCGGGTCACGCACGAAGAAGACCGGCGTATTATTGCCAACCAGATCCCAGTTGCCTTCTTCAGTGTAGAATTTCAACGCAAAACCGCGCACATCGCGCTCGGCATCTGCTGCACCGGCTTCACCGGCAACTGTGGAGAAGCGCGCAATCATCGGGGTCTTTGCACCCGGCTGCAAGGCTTTGGCCTTGGTGTATTTGGAAATATCACCGGTAATGGTCAGCGTACCATGCGCACCCCAGCCCTTGGCATGAACGGCACGCTCCGGAATACGCTCACGATTCTGGTGTGCCAGCTTTTCAATGAGCTGGTAATCGGTCATCAGGACAGGACCGCGCTCGCCTGCAGTCAGGGAATTCTGGTTATCCGGAATCGGTGAACCGGCACTTGTGGTCATAATCGGACGATCGGCCATTTTTAGCTCTCCCTTGTATGATTGGCTCTGTTTTGAACCATTATAAAAAAATCTGCATGACAAGATTATGACGGGCACAGAACCACCCTCAGGCATTCCGCACCAGTCAAAACATGTATTAAATATTCAATTTCAATCGCTTAACGATGTATACCGATCAGGATTGAAATTGCATTCTCATGCTCTTTCTACAGAATAGAACTATTCTAACCATAATTTCCAATTGAATTTCCTATAGTTATTGATAGGATTTTCTTATCATGTTTACAGTCAAGCAAATGCGCTATTTCGATGCGCTCGCCACCCATCTGCATTTTCGCAAAGCCGCAGAAACAGTCTTTGTTTCGCAACCCGCTTTATCCGCACAGATTGCAGAAATGGAAAATCTCGCCGGTAGCCCGCTCTTTGAGCGCGCTAATAAAACGGTTCTGCTCACAGAACTCGGCCACACGCTCTGGCCGCGCATCAAGGTCGTCTTGCAGGAAATCCGTGCACTGGAAGAACTGACCGAGCAGAAAAGCGGTATCCTACAATCACGCCTGCGGCTTGGCATCATCCCAACCATTGCCCCCTATTTGCTGCCCGATCTCATTCAGGCGTTGAAACAGCAATATCCCGCCCTGACGCTGGAACTGCGCGAGGCATTGACCGACAAGCTGCTGGAAGAATTACGCAATGGTGAGTTGGATGCGGTGATTGCGGCTATGCCGGTTCATGATCCCTATCTGACGGGGCAACACTTGTTTGATGATCGGTTTCTGATTGCCACTTCCAGCAATAATAATGATGTGCTGCCCTCACCGCTTACCCAAGGCAATACGGCACTGGAAAAACTCTTGCTGCTTGAGGAAGGGCATTGTCTGCGCGATCAGGCACTTGAGGTCTGCGCTCTGCCGCGCGAGCGCACCTTAGTGAATTTCGGTGCGACCAGCATGGCAACGCTGCTGCAAATGGTCAGCAATGATATGGGACTGACGCTGATACCGGAAATCGCCATCCGTTCAGAGGTGCCGCATAAGCGCATTCGTATTGTACCATTCTCTGACAGCTCGCCAAAACGCCAGATCGGCCTGTTCTGGCGCAAACAAAGCCTGCGTCTTGAGGATTTCACGGCTTTGGCAGAGCTAACCAAAAAAGCAGCTCAACCTTTACTGGTGTCAGACAGCGAAATCTCTGCCTTGCAAAGGCAATAAAAAAGGCCGGTTAAACCGGCCTTTTTGTATTCGTCTTATACACTGCCCGGATAGTTCGGGCTTTCACGGGTGATGGTCACGCCATGCGAATGGCTTTCACGCAGACCCGCATTGGTGATGCGTACAAATGTTGCCTTTTCGCGGAATTCCGGCAGTGTTTTTGCACCGACATAGCCCATCGAAGCACGCAGACCACCGGCCAGCTGATGCAGGATATTGGCAACAGGGCCCTTATAAGCAACCTGACCTTCAATACCTTCCGGCACCAGTTTCAGCTCATCGCGTACTTCCGCCTGGAAGTAACGGTCAGCAGAACCGCGTGCCATCGCACCAACGGAACCCATACCACGATAAGATTTATAAGAACGACCCTGATGCAGATAAACTTCGCCCGGGCTTTCTTCCGTACCAGCCAGCAGCGAACCGGCCATAGCAGCCGATGCACCGGCAGCCAGTGCCTTGGCGAAGTCGCCGGAGAATTTGATACCGCCGTCAGCGATAACCGGAATACCGGCTTTCTGAGCCACTTCAACAGCGCCCATAATAGCGGAAAGCTGCGGAACGCCCACACCGGCAACAATACGGGTGGTGCAGATCGAACCAGGTCCGATACCGACTTTAACCGCATCGGCACCGGCATCAATCAGAGCCTGCGTTGCGCTACCTGTCGCCACGTTACCGGCAAGAATACGAACGCCTGAGGAAAGCTTCTTCATGCGGGTAACCGCATCCAGCACACGCTGCGAATGACCATGCGCCGTATCAACAACCAGCAGATCAACACCGGCTTCGATCAGGCGTTCTGCACGTTCAAAACCATCATCGCCAACGGAAGTCGCAGCAGCGGCACGCAGACGACCCTGCGCATCTTTAGCAGCATTCGGGTTGAGCTGCGACTTTTCCATATCCTTGACAGTGATCAGACCGGTGCAACGCCCCTGCGCATCAACAACCAGCAGTTTTTCAATGCGGTGCTGGTGCAGAAGACGCTTGGCTTCTTCCTGATTAACACTTTCACGTACTGTGACCAGATTTTCACGGGTCATCAGCTCATAGATTTTTTGTGCAGGGTCAGAAGCAAAACGCACATCGCGGTTGGTCAGAATACCGACCAGACGACCTGGACCTTTCACTGCGTTTTCAACAACAGGAATACCAGAAATACCATGCATGCGCATCAGTGCCTGCGCATCGGCCAATGTTGCGTCAGGGCCGATAGTGACAGGGTTTACAACCATGCCGGATTCGAATTTCTTAACGCGCAGAACAGCTTCTGCCTGCAATTCCGGTGTCAGGTTGCGGTGAATAACGCCGATACCGCCAGCCTGCGCCATAGCAATCGCCAAACGGGACTCAGTCACTGTATCCATCGCTGCGGAGAGCAGCGGCAAGTTCAGTTCAATACCTTCAGCAATGGTGGTGCGCAGATCGACCTGACCAGGCATAACCTCGGAATGACCGGGTTGCAGCAGGACATCATCAAAAGTCAGCGCGTAGGCGCCGGTGGATGATTCAACAATTTTCGCCATGGCCAATTCCTTTAAACAGGTAAAACACCCTGTGGGAGCAGAGGGTGCAACGACTCTTATCGTTTCAATTGAATTGGCAGCGGCTGGTAACACGGATATGACTTTTTGAAAAGACTATTCGTAAAAATCGCGTAAATTTTACCAGATATAGCGTGGTAACAACTACTGACAGCTAAAGCGGCGATCAAATTCCTGCCGCCCTTGCGCCGTAAAATAGAGTGCACGCCCCTGCTCGCGACGCAACCATTGCTGCTCCAACATCATGTCCAGCACTGCCGCGCCTAGCGCACCGCCGAGATGATGACGGCGCTCACTCCAATCCAGACAATGCAGACAAAGCGGTCGGCGTTTGCCTTCCAACGGCTTCAATTCAAGGCCGAGTGCGTGGAAAAATTCACGCCCCAGATCTGTCAATTGCAAATCGTCCTGCTCTGTCGCTTGCAGATAATTGCGCGTAGTCAGCCCGTTGAACAGTGTGACACCGGCTTCGCCTGCCAGATGATCGTAGCAAATCCGTGCTTCCCGCAAGGCTGCATCTTTCGGCCCCGTGCGCACCCGCACGGCACCAGTGCGCTGCGCCAGTCCCATCAGGGCTTCAAGCACCTGCGCCACATCTGCACCCGACAGGCGAAAATAGCGATGCCGCCCTTGTTTTTCTGCGGTGAGTAAACCGGCATCGCTTAATTTAGTGAGATGTCCGCTGGCCGTCTGCACGGTGACACCGGCCACGCCTGCCAGCTCACTGACTGTCAAAGCACGACCATCCATCAGCGCCGTGAGGATGTTTGCGCGGGCGGGGTCGCCGATCAATGCGGCAACAGAAGCTATGACGGGACCATCTTTCATAGTTCGATGGTAGCCGAAGCATTAATGCAACTCAATGGGGTATTAGCCTGTTCAGAAACGAACAAGGAGTCTCCCATGATCGCCGTTATTTTTGAAGTCCTCCCTGCAAAAAGGCAGAAAAACATTTATCTGGATATTGCTGCCAGCCTGAAAGAAGAACTGCTAAAGATTGACGGCTTTATCTCCGTTGAGCGCTTTCAAAGCCTGAGCGAGCCGGAGAAAATTCTGTCGCTCTCCTTCTTTCGTGATGAAGAGGCAGTGAAGAGCTGGCGCACCCTTTTTATGCATCGTTCAGCTCAAGCTGCAGGGCGCAACGGTGTTTTTGCCGATTACCGGCTGCGGGTGGCGAGCGTCATACGCGATTACGGATTGAACAGCCGCGAACAGGCACCGCAAGACAGCCGCAGCTTTCATCATGAGCGGGAGCTTGCCTGAACCCAAAATATCAGCCTGCCCATTCACTACACCAGATGTCGCGTCCAGAACGATATCTCACCAAACTTGGAATATGCTCTGCGCAGCATTGCCTTTATTTTCAGCACAGCATTCGCGCATTTTATTCATCTGGTGATTTATCTGGGAGGAAAATCCATGAGCAGTAACCGTGGTGTCGTTTATACGGGTCCGGGGCAGGTTGAAGTGCAGAATATCGCAGATCCGGTTTTTGCCGATCCTACGGGGCGCAAGATCGAACATGCAGTTATCCTCAAAGTCATTACCACCAATATTTGCGGCTCCGATCAGCACATGGTGCGTGGTCGCACCACCGCAGAAGCTGGTCTTGTGCTCGGCCATGAAATCACCGGTGAAGTGATTGAAAAAGGCGCGGATGTTGAAATGCTGGAGATCGGCGATATCGTCTCCGTGCCGTTCAACGTCGCCTGCGGCCGCTGCCGCACCTGCCGTTCTCAGGATACCGGCGTGTGCCTCACCGTTAATCCGTCACGCGCCGGTGGTGCTTATGGCTATGTGGATATGGGAGGCTGGATCGGCGGTCAGGCCAAATATGTCACCATTCCTTATGCCGATTTCAATCTGCTGAAAATTCCGGATCGCGACCGTGCGCTCGCCAAAATCCGCGATCTGACCATGCTGTCCGATATTCTGCCAACCGGCTTCCACGGTGCGGTTAAAGCCGGTGTCGGCGTTGGCTCCATCGTTTATGTGGCCGGTGCTGGCCCTGTCGGTCTGGCGGCTGCGGCCTCTGCCCGTATTCTCGGTGCGGCTGTGGTGATGATCGGTGACTTCAACAAAGAACGCCTTGCCCATGCCAAGAAAGTCGGCTTTGAGCCGGTTGATCTCTCAGCTTCTGACCGTCTCGGTGATCTGATTGCGGATATTACCGGCAGCAATGAAGTGGACAGTGCCATTGATGCTGTGGGCTTTGAAGCACGTGGCCATGCAGGCGGCGAACAACCGGCAATCGTCCTCAATCAGATGATGGAGATCACCCGCGCCGCTGGTAATATCGGCATTCCAGGGCTTTATGTGACCGAAGATCCGGGCGCTGTGGACAAAGCCGCTAAAGTCGGCAGCCTGTCTCTACGCTTTGGTCTTGGCTGGGCAAAAGCACAAAGTTTCCACACTGGTCAGACACCAGTGCTGAAATATAACCGCCAGCTGATGCAGGCCATTCTCTACGACCGGCTGAACATTGCGGAAATCGTCAATGCACAGCTGATCTCGCTGGATGATGCGCCAAAAGGCTATGAAAGCTTCGATCAGGGCGCAGCGAAGAAATTCGTCATCGACCCGCATGGCGATCTGCTGAAATCGGCCTGATAATGATCTGAAATGAAACACCCCCGCATGAACATTCATGCGGGGGTGTTTTTTACTCACGCCTCTTCGAGGCATTGTTGAATTTACGCCTCTTCGAGGCTCTTTCTCCCTATGCCTCTTCGAGGCTGGCACCAAGAAACAACTGCCCGACACGCGGATCAGCCAGCAGCGCATCTGCCTTATCATGCATCCGCGTCTGCCCCTGCTCCAGCACCAGACCATAATCAGACATAGCCAGTGCCGCCTTGGCATTCTGCTCGATCATCAGAATAGTCACACCTTCATCGCGCAGGCGGATAAGCGTGCGGAATGTCTCGCTCACCATTTGCGGTGACAAGCCAATCGACGGCTCATCGATCAGGATCAGTTTCGGATCAAGCAACAGCGCACGGGCAATTTCCAGCTGCTTCTGCTGACCACCGGAGAGTGTAATCGCCTGCTGATTGGCTTTCTCTTTGAGGATCGGGAATTGCTCCATCACCTCATCAATGCGGCGTGCAACCTTGCTCTGATCCGGTGCGGAAATACCGCCGATCTCCAGATTATGCTCCACCGACAGCATCGGAAACAGATTGCGCCCCTGCGGGACATAGCTCACACCATGAGCCAGCATTTTTGCAGGCGCCTGCCCTGTCACATCCTTGCCGTTGAGCAGAACCTGCCCTGAGCGGATATTCAGAAGGCCGAAAATCGCTTTGAATACAGTAGACTTACCCGCCCCGTTAGGGCCGATCACAGTGGTGATCGTGCCTTTATCAATGCGGAAAGACGTACCGTTGAGAATGGTCATTTTGCCGTAACCGCCAAAGACCTCTTTCAGTTCCAGCATGGCTCAGCCTCCCAGATAGGCTTCAATGACGTCCGGATTGTTACGCACAGTTTCCGGATCGCCTTCGGCAATGATACGCCCGTTTGCCAGCACAATAATGCGCGTGCAGAGCGACATGACAAATTCCATATTATGCTCGATCACCACAAAGGTCGCGCCGCGCTCACGGTTGAACGCCTTGAGGCGCTCTTTGAGGTCGGCCAGCATGGTCAGATTGACCCCGCCTGCCGGTTCATCCAGCATCACCAGTTTTGGCCCTGCCATAAAGGCCATAGCCGCATCAAGTAGTTTCTGCTGCCCGTAAGACAGCGAACCAGCTTTTTCATGGGTCTGATGCGTGAGACGGAAGAACTCGATCATTGTCTTCGCTTCTTCAGTCAAACCGGCATCCGGTCGACCGAACAAACGCGACAGCATTGTGCCCTTGTGTTCCTGTCCGGCCAGAATAATATTATCCAGCACACTCATATCCGGGAATACCTGCAACATCTGGAAAGTACGTCCGACGCCAAGCTTATTGAGATCGCTTGGGCGTTTGCCCGCAACATTCTGCCCGTCCACCAGCACCGTGCCATTTGTGGCAGGCAATTGCCCGAGAATGCAGTTGAACAGAGTGGATTTGCCGCTGCCGTTCGGCCCGATAAGGCCGAGAATTTCTCCTTCATGCACCTCAAAGGATACATCATCCACAGCGGTTACACCGCCGAAATTCTTGCTCAAATTGCGCACGGAAAGAACGGGATTCATTGGCTCTTCTCCCCGTTACTGTCGAGCGTAACTTTTGTCGTCCATGCGGTTGCCTGCGGATTACGCCGCTGTTTCAGCGCGTTTTTGGCGCGCTCCGCTAGCCCCAAAAGTCCTGTCGGGCAGAACACCATCAGCACAATCACCAGTACCGCATAGAGCATCAGATAATAGCCCTCGGTAAAGCGCAGGAATTCCGGTGCCAGCACGATGAGGAAAGCGCCCAGTACCGGCCCGAAGAAGAAGCCAGCACCGCCGACAATCACCATCAGCAGGATTTTAAGCGAGATCGGCAGACCGAAAGAATGCGGCTCGATATATTGGGTGAGCTGAGCAATCAAGCCGCCGGCCAGACCGCCATAGGCAGCACCAATCGCAAAGGCCAGCAAGGTCATTTTACGAACATCAACGCCAAGACTATTGGCGCGGATCGGGTTCTCACGCAGACCTTTAAATGCTCGCCCCCAAGGTGAGCGGATAATACCGTAAAGCGCCAGCGCCATCACCACAAATAAGCCAAGCACGAAATAATAAAACGGCGTGGCCATCATGGTTTTCATGCCGAAAATTTCCGGACGCGGAATACCCGTCAGGCCGTATGTCCCGCCTGTCAGCCATTCCTCATTACGCAGCACGAGGATAACCAGCGCATTGAAAGCCAGCGTCACAAAAGCCAGAAAATGATGCTGCACCCGCAAAGCCGGATAACCAAGCAGCAGTCCCAGCACAAAGCACAGCAGCATTGCCGCAATCAGTGCGAATGGCCATGCGATGCCAGCCATCGTCATCAGTGCCACAGTATAGGCACCCAGCGCCATAAAACCGGCCTGCGCCAGAGAAATCTGCCCCGCATAACCGAGCGTCAGATTAAGCCCCATAGCAGCAATAGAATAAATCAGCCACGACGAAAGTACCAGCAGGCCATAATTGCTCTGCGAGAACGGCAGAGCGATCAGAATAGCCAGACCGGCCAGCAGAAGGAGTATTTTGCGAAGGCTCATATTGTGCGTCCTTCCGCCTTGCCGAGCAGCCCCTGAGGGCGCACGAGAATAATCACAATCAGCAGGATCAACGGCACAGCTGAGCGATAAGATGCGGAAATATAAGCAGCTGAGAGATTATCAATCACGCCGATCAGCAAGCCACCGGCAAGCGCCCCGCGGATCTGGTTGAAGCCGCCGACAATCGCCGCGATAAAGGCAATCAGACCCAGCGTTTCACCATTGGAGAATTTAGCGAGATAGACCGGCGAAATCAGAATAGATGCCAGCAAAGCCAGCGCGCCATTGATCAAAAATGTATAGAGGATCATGCGTTTAACCGGCACGCCGAGAATTTCCGCCACTTGCGGATTTTGCGCCGTTGCCTGCATACAGCGCCCCGTCTTGGTGCCATTGAGGAAGAACTGTAACAGTGCCACCGTGCCGAGCGAAATCACCAGAACCGCAATATCCTGCACCGAGATTGCCGCACCGAAAATATTCAATATGCGGTCGGTAAACAGCGCCGGAAACGGCATGGCTTCCGCCGTATAGAATTGTTTGACGCCCTCTTTCAGCAGAATGCCCAGTGCAATTGTCGCAATAACAATCGGCAGCACGCCATGCGGCAGCAGCGGATCAATGATAATGCGCTTGAAGCCATAGCCCAGAAACAGCAATGTCAGCACCAGTGCCAGCAAAATGGCGACTGGAAAACTGAGGCCTAAAAACTGCGTGCCTGCCAGCACAAAAAATGCAGGCAGCATGACAAATTCGCCCTGCGCGAAATTGATCGTCTGCGAAGCCTGCCAGAGCAAAGTAAAGCCGATCGCCACAAGGGCATAGATCGAGCCTGTTGCCAGACCCGACACCAGCAACTGAAAGAAAGTAGCCATCAGGAAAAGTCCGTTTTGCGGGCGTATTCCGGCGGGCACCCCGCCGGAATACGCTATCAGCTTAAAGCTTAGGCAGCGTAGTGACGACAGACTGCTTGCCGTCTTTCACTTCCACAAGGAAGCTCTCACGGTTCACTTCGCCTTTGTCGTCCCATGTGGTTTCCATCAGAATGCCCGGCTCATCGGCCGGTGTGATGGTCAGCCCGTGAAGCGCATCAGCAAAAGCCTGACGGTCAACTTTGCCATTTTTCGTGGTCACATATTTCACGACATAAGCGCCCATATAGGCTTTGATCGCATTGTGATCCGGCTTGTAGCCATATTTAGCTTCAAACTTCTTGGCAAAATCCTGCACGCCCTGCACCGGTGCATCGGCTGTCAGGCCGACATGGCCGCGCACGCCGTTAACCGCTGTGCCAGCCAGATCAATCACCTTCTGGTTCATCAGTGTGGTTTCGCCAAAGATCGGCTGCTTCACGCCCTGCTTCTGCATTTCTTTCAGCAGACGTGCGCTTTCTTCTTCATGCAAATAGGCGAAAATCACATCAGCATTGCTGTCTTTAAGCTTCACCACGTCAGCGGCAAAGTCCGCCTGACCGACTTCACTGGAAACATCGCCGACAAGCTTGATACCACGCTTATCGAGCTCCGCAACAAACGCATCGCGTCCGCCTTTGCCGAAATCATTATTAACCCATGCAACGGCAACGGTTTTGGCGCTCAGCTCATCAGTGAGATATTTCACCAGTTTCGGCATCGACTGCTGCGCGCCAAAAGATGTGCGGAAAATATAAGGATTACCGAGACCGGTAATGAATGGCGCTTCTGCACCGGTCAGCTGCGGCACGCCATTCTGCATGGCAACCATCATATTGACTTTGACCGAACCGGAGTAAATCGGCCCCATGATCACATAGGCGCCGTCATCAATCGCCTTCTGCACCATAGCGCGCGACGTCGTTGCATCGGTCTGCGTGTCGTAATCAGTCACTTCGATCTGCTGGCCAAGAACACCACCTGCAGCGTTGATCTCTTCAACAGCCAGTTTCAGACCATCGCGCCAATTGGTGCCAACAGTTGCCCCTGCACCCGACAGCTCAATCACGTCTGCAATTTTAATGGTTTCAGCCGCAAAACTCACTTGCGGCAATGCAACTGACAAAGCAGCTGCTGCAGTTAAAGCCAGTAAATGTCTTCTGTTCATAAACCCCTCCCAAGGCTCCCCAACCGGATGGGATTTCATCTTATTTCCCCGTTCATTCATCGCATTCCACCAAGCGCAGAAATGACAAATGTTCCACGCGCTGATGAAATGTATATTGAATGACTGGAGTTTCAGCCCATCAGAATCTGATTTAACGGCTTGTCTGACGAGTTGCAAGCACGGGGTTCACCATCCATGCTATCTGCTGCAATATATTCCAGCAATACATGCCATATGGTGCAATACCGCCAAAATGATCTGTATTCCGTATTGCGGATCACGACATAATTGTCAGTGTTTTATCAATAAAAACAGACTATTTTGTCACCTCGGTTCAAACATTCGTATAGTACAGAAATATCATAGCGGGGAGCGTATTCCGATGAACAAAATAACACAGCCTGTACTTGCCACTATCACACTTATCAGCATCGCACTCACAGCAGGGAGTGCGTCTGTTGCTGCAGCAGCAACCGGCCTGCCAGGGGGCGCTTCATCCCTCACAGAGACTTATGGCAACTGGACAGTCTCCTGCCTTGTGCAAAAGCAGGCAGAAGCGCAGAAAGTTCTATGCTCCATGTCCCAGCAGCAGGTTGACGACAAAGGTCAGCGTGCGCTTGCGGTTGAACTCAGCCCTGACAAAAGCGGTGCTAACGGTGCCTTTGTGCTGCCATTCGGCCTCAATCTCGGTGCAGGCACAATCTTACAGATTGACGAAACACCAGCCGATAAACCGGCAAGCTTCACAACCTGTCTTCCGGCAGGCTGCATTGTGCCGGTCAGTTTTGATGCCGCCAAGGCTGAGGCTCTCGGAAAAGGTAAAAATCTCTCCGTGCTGGCACAAGCTATGGACGGCAATAACATCAAGCTTACAGTGCCGCTGGAAGGCTTTGCTGCCGCGTTGAAACGCACCAGAGAGTTGCTGAAATAAACACTCGCTGACAGCCCGAAACAAAAAAAGCTCCGGTAAACCGGAGCTTTTCTTTTTCAGGTACAAGCCCGATCAATATGGTGAATCAGGGAAGTAGAATTCCTGTGCATTGTCCTTGGTAACAAGGGTTGCATCCAGAATATAACGTCCACGCACCGGCACCTGATCGTAGAAATTGGCAACGGTCAGTTCCATTGCAGTTGCGATCATTGCAGGCGGATAGAGCACATCAACAGGCACCAGCGCATCACCGTCGGCAACCTTTTTGATCATTTCTTTCATACCGGCACCGCCGACAACCATTTTAATATCGGTGCGTTTAGCCTGCTGAATGGCTTCAAGAGCACCAACGCTCATATCGTCATCCTGCGTCCAGACCGCATCAATTTTCGGATATTTAACCAGATAATCCTGCATCACTTTAAAGGCATCGTCGCGTGACCAGTTGCCGAACTGCTTATCCAGCACCTTGATGTCACTACCGGCAACAGCACTGTCAAAGCCCTTCTGGCGCTCTTCATCAATCACGATCGGCAGACCGCGGATAACCACAACTTCACCTTTGCCGAGCGTGTCTTTCAGATACTGACCGGCAACGCGGCCGAGTTCTTCATTATTACCGGCGACATAAAGATCCTGAATGGACTGGTCGGACAATGCACGGTCAACAACGGTAACGAAAATGCCCTTATCCTTCACCTGACGGATCGGATCGGTCAGCTCATCAGAATTGTGCGGCAGCGTTACCAGCGCATCCATGCCCTGCGTGGTCAGATCTTCCAGAGCATTGGCCTGCGAAGCACCGTCCGGCGAGGTCTTGATGACAATTTTCAGACCCGGATGGTTCTTTTCCAGAACAGCTTTTGCCCGTTCTGCGTGATAGACAACGCCGCCTGTCCAGCCGTGATCAGCCGCCGGTATCGACACGGCAATCGTGACTTTCTTTTCTTCCTGTGCCTGAGCCGCCGCCCCGAACAGGGCAGCAGCACAAACAGCACCTAGCAATATTTTTTTCATGATCTCACTCCCTGATAGTTGGCCTGACGATACGGCGGTCCGGCCTCCCCTCCGCCGCTTTAACAACAGCGGGATCACAGACCCCGCTGCTAAAACCATGTTAGCGCCGCGACAATGACCGCTGCACCAGCATCGCAATAATGATGATTGCACCCTGCACCGCTCCGATCAGATATTCACTGACCAGATCAGACAGAACCATAATATTGCCGACAACTTCCAGAATGAGCGCACCGCAAACAGTACCCCAAATGCGCCCGACACCGCCGCGCAAGGCTGTACCGCCGATCACTACCGCGGTAATTGCCTGCAACTCCCACATCAGACCTGTGGTCGGCGTGGCCGCACCCAGACGCGGAATGTAAATCAGAATAGCGATAGCAACACAGATACCCTGAATGACAAAAGCCATCGTGCGCACACGGTTAACCGGAATGCCGGAATAACGCGCCACATCCTGATTGGAACCAACCGCGATGATATGGCGGCCAAAAGCCGTGCGATAGAGAATGAAAGATGCAATCAGCGCCACGACAATGATTGCAACGATCGGCACCGGAACGCCCAGAATATTGCCGAAGTAAACCGGACGATAAGCCGCCCGCAGTTCCTGCGATTTCATGGCGATAGAACCGCCCTCAGCCAGATAAATGGTGAGTGCGCGGAAAATCCCCATTGTACCAAGCGTCACGATAAACGGCTCGATGCGTCCGAGTGTGGTGGTGACACCATTGGCCAGCCCGCAAAGCGCGCCGACAACAATGGCGATACAGGCAGCCACCAGTAACATCGGCAGAATGCCGGTGATGATGCCGGAATTCATGAACATGATCGTGACAGCAGCAACAAAGGCAGACATAGAGCCGACCGACAGATCAAGACCGCCGGATGAAATCACAAAGGTCGCGCCAATAGCGATAATCGCGATGAAAGCGCTGCGGGTTGCAATATTCAGCAGATTGTCCACGCCAATGAAATTGGAGTTCACCAGCGTTCCGAAAACCAGCAGAGCAGCCAGCGCCACGAAAGGGGCAACAGCACGCAAATCCATATCCTGCCAGAAGCGGCGTTCTGTTGTATTTTGCGGAGTGGTTTTAGCCTGTTCTGTCATAGCGCCTCTGCAAAAATTGCAGCCTCTGAAGATGTGACACCGGTAGCGTGCACAACAATTTCATTCTCTGTCATTTTGTCTCCGCTGATTTCCGCAACGATACGGCCATTGCGCATCACTAAAGCACGGTGACACAGGCCGATCAGCTCCGGCATTTCCGAAGAAATCACGATAACGGCTTTGCCCTGTGCGGCCAGCTCGGCAATAAAACGGTAAATCTGCTCTTTGGTGCCAATGTCGATACCACGTGTCGGTTCATCAATGATCACAATATCCGGCTCGAGCAGCATCATCTTTGCCAGCAGCAATTTCTGCTGATTACCGCCTGAAAGCTGTCCGGCGAGAAGGTCAGGATTACGGGTACGGATATCAAAATCCCCGATTGCCTTTTCCAATGCTGCGGCCTCGGCAGCGCGGTTGATCTGCAAGCCTGAAAACTGGCTTAAAGCAGCCAATGTCAGATTAGTGCGCAGATTTTGTGCCAGTAACAGCCCTTTGCCTTTGCGGTCTTCACTCAGGTAAACAAGTCCGGCATCCATACTCTCACGGGCATTGTGAAAACGCTGCGAAGTTCCGTTGACACGCACAGTACCATGAGCATGACGCAAGCCCACCACACCCTCGCAAAGCTCGGTACGTCCTGCACCAATCAGCCCTGCAAAACCGAGTATCTCGCCTTTATGCAATGTGAAGCCGCAATTGCTCGCATAGCCAGGCACCGTAAAGTCCGAGACTTCAAGCACAGGCGTTTTGACCTGCGGGATGACCCGTTCAGGATAAAGCTGGGACATATCCCGCCCGACCATCAGCTGTGCCATATCCAGCGGCTCCAGCCCTTCCGCCTCACGCGTTGTAATCATCTGCCCGTCGCGCAGCACTGTCACGCGATCGGCAATGGCTTTCACCTCCGGCAGGCGATGCGAAATATACAAAATCGCAGCACCGCGATTACGGATAGCCATGATGACTTTGAGCAAAGCTTCAGTTTCAACCGGCGTCAGCGAAGCGGTTGGCTCATCAAAAATCACCAAACGATGCGGCACCAGCAAAGCACGGGCAATCTGCACCAGCTGACGTTGCGCAATCGACAATTGCTCGACACGGGTCGTCGGATCTATATCAGCACCGAGATCAGCAACGGCCGCTCTGGCCTGCGCGTTCATCGCGCGGTCATTGAGCATCAGACCCTTGCGCTGCTCGCGACCGAGGAAAATATTCTGTGCAACAGTCATATCCGGTGCCAGCAAAATCTCCTGATGCACCAGCACAATACCGCGATGCTCTGCATCAACCGGCCCTGACAGCACAACCGGCTGACCATCAATAAAGATTGTGCCTTTGCTTGGGCTTAGATGTCCGGCCAGAAGTTTCATCAGTGTTGATTTACCGGCACCGTTTTCGCCGATAACCGTGTGAATTTCACCTTCACGGATATCCAGCGTAATATCGCGCAGCACTTCCACCGGACCAAAACTTTTGGCCAGTCCCTCAACACGCATAAAAGGTGGTCTGCTGCTCGTGTCAGTTTCTGTCATCGCAAATTTGTCCAGACATTGCCCGCTTTGGATGAAGCCACAGAAGCTTCAATAAAGCGCATTCCTTCAAGCCCGTCTTCAACAGTCGGATACAACACCGCCGCATCCGGTTTTTCATCGTTGCGCGCTGCGCGGATAGCGTGTGCTGCTTCCGTGTAAATCGTGGCAAAACCTTCGAGATAACCTTCCGGATGCCCGCCCGGAATACGGGTAACTCGTGCCGCTGAGGCACCGGCTCCGGCACCGCCACGGGTGATCAGTTGCTTCGGCTCGCCAAAACGCGTGAACCACAGATAATTCGGATCAGACTGCGACCATTCCAGCCCGCCTTTGCTGCCATAGACCCGCAGTTTCAGACCGTTTTCATTGCCGACCGCAACCTGACTTGCCCATAACATGCCACGAGCTCCGCCTTTGTAGCGCAGCATAATCTGCACATCATCGTCCAGTGCCCGTCCTTCGACAAAACTGGTCAGCTGCGCCAGCACAGCCTCAGCTTCAAGACCGCTGACGAATCCGGCCAGATGATAGGCATGGGTGCCGATATCACCGATTGCACCACCAGCGCCGGAGCGTTTCGGATCAGTGCGCCATTCAGCCTGTTTATTACCGCTCAGCTCACTGCGCTCTGTCAGCCAGTCCTGCGCATATTCGGCCTGCACAACACGGATATCGCCCAGATCACCCTTGGCGACCATTTCCCGCGCCTGCCGGATCATCGGATAGCCACTGTAATTATGGGTCAGCACAAAGATTTTGCCGGACTGCTGCACTGTTTCAACCAGTTGCTCGGCTTCAGCAACTGTTGTAGTCAGCGGCTTGTCGCAAATCACGTGAATGCCTGCGGCCAGAAAAGCACGGGCAGCAGCACCATGCAGGTGGTTCGGCGTGACTATAGCCACAGCCTCAATCCCATCCGGCCTTTTGCTTTCAGCCAGTGCCATTTCTTCAAAAGACGCATAGGAGCGCTCAGGTGCAATGCCCAGTTCCTGCGCAGAAGCACCGGCGCGTGCCGGATCAGACGAGAGTGCTCCCGCGACCAGTTCATACTGATCGTCAATCCGCGCTGCAATGCGATGCACCGCGCCGATAAAAGCGCCCTGCCCGCCGCCGACCATGCCGAGTCTGATACGATGTGCTGCGTTTCCCATAGCCACCTCCTCTTAACCCAGACCAAGCATTTTGCGGTTTGCCGCATCATCAGTGCCCGCATCGGCAAAATCATCAAAAGCACGCTCTGTAACGCGAATGATGTGATGGCGGATAAATTCCGCACCTTCGCGTGCACCGTCTTCAGGATGCTTCAATGCGCATTCCCATTCAAGCACTGCCCAGCTGTCGAAGTCATGCGTTGTCAGTTTCGAGAAAATACCGCCGAAATCAACCTGCCCGTCACCCAATGAGCGGAAACGGCCTGCGCGGTTCACCCAACTCTGGAAACCGCCATAAACGCCCTGCCGTCCGGTCGGATTAAATTCCGCATCCTTGACGTGAAACGCCTTGATGCGTTCGTGATAAATATCAATGAAATCAAGGTAATCGAGTTGCTGCAGCACGAAATGCGACGGATCATACAGGATGTTGGCGCGGGCATGATTTTTCACCCGATCCAGAAACATCTCATAGGAAATACCGTCATGCAGGTCTTCCCCCGGATGTAATTCGTAGCAAACATCCACACCGTTTTCGTCGGCATAATTGAGCAGCGGTGTCCAGCGTTGCGCCAGTTCGTCAAAAGCTGTTTCAACAAGACCGGCAGGCCGCTGCGGCCACGGATAAACATATGGCCATGCCAGCGCACCGGAGAAGGATGCCATCGCAGTCAGACCAAGATGTTTGGAAGCCCGTAGCGCGCGGCGCACCTGATCTTCCGCCCATGCCCGACGTGCCTGCGGATTGCCGCGCACTTCCTCATCGGCAAAGCCGTCAAAGGCAGCATCATAGGCCGGATGTACCGCAACAAGCTGCCCCTGCAAATGCGTTGAAAGCTCGGTAATTTCCAAGCCATTATCAGCGGCGATGCCTTTGATTTCATCGCAATAGGTTTGCGAGTCCGATGCCTTTTTAAGATCAAACAGGCGCTTATCCCATGTCGGAATTTGCACGCCCTTATAGCCCAGCGAGGCCGCCCATTTGCAGATATTCTCAAAGGAGTTAAACGGTGCCGCATCCCCCGCAAACTGCGCCAGAAATATCGCCGGTCCTTTAATCGTTTTCATCATCCCACTCCCGAATTTTCTGTATCGTTTCTGATGTTCACCGTTGCCAGAAGTGCAACTAAACGTAACGCCGTTGCACGAAGTGCAACTAAACGTATCGATTGACGATATTCTCCAGATATTCCTGACGACCGGAAACCGGCTGCGGTTCAATCCCGCTGTCACGCACATAGGCAGCAATGTCTTCCAGTGATTGATTGCCCTGCAACATGGTCTGCGCCTGCGGCTGCTGCCATCCGGCATAACGCGCATCAAGCGGAGCGGACAAAGCTTTATCCTCAATCATTTTCGCTGCGGCTTTAAGCCCGCGTGCGCAACAATCCATCGCGCCGATATGCGCAATCAGCAGATCCTGCGGGTCGAGCGACTGACGCCGCAGCTTGGCATCAAAATTTGTGCCGCCGGTGGTAAACCCGCCGCCTTGCAGAACCTGATAATAAGCCAGCGCCATTTCCGGCACATTGTTCGGAAACTGATCTGTATCCCAGCCGGACTGGTAATCATTGCGGTTCATATCGATGGAGCCGAAAATGCCCAGCGCATTGGCCATTGCCAGTTCATGCTCAAATGAATGACCGGCAAGAATGGCATGCCCCTGCTCGATATTGACCTTCACTTCACCTTCCAGACCATAGCGTTTGAGAAAGCCGTAAACAGTAGCAACATCAAAATCATATTGGTGTTTGGTCGGCTCCTGCGGCTTAGGCTCGACAAGGATTGTGCCTTTGAAACCGATTTTATGCTTGTAATCGACCACCAGCGAGAGAAAGCGTCCCATCTGGTCAAGCTCACGCCCTGCATCGGTATTCAGCAGGGTTTCATAGCCTTCACGCCCGCCCCAGAGCACATAATTCTCACCATTCAGGCGGTGCGTCACATCCATGCAATGCTTAACCGTGGCGGCAGCATAGGCAAAAATTTCAGGATCAGGATTGGTGGCAGCACCAGCCATATAGCGGCGATGTGAGAAAAGATTGGCTGTTCCCCAGAGCAGTTTGATGCCCGTCTGGTTCATCTTCTCCTGAAGATAATCAGCCATGTGGTCGAGATTGGCCGATGTTTCCGCAAAATTTTTGCCCTCTGGGCGCATATCCGCATCATGGAAACAATAATAAGGCGTGCCAAGCAGCGTAAACAATTCAAAAGCCACATCAGCCTTGTGTTTCGCATGATCAAGCGTATTGCCGAACCACGGGCGTTCAAATGTCTGTCCGCCGAACGGATCGCCGCCAACCCATGCAAAACTGTGCCAATAGGCAATGGCAAAGCGCAGGTGATCTTCCAGCCTTTTGCCCAGCACAATCTCGTCCGGATTGTAGAAACGATAGGCAAGCGGATTGGTGCTTTTCTCACCCTCATAGCGGATGGGGTTGTCCAATCCGAAGAAACCTGTGCTCATGCCGTTACCCTCTGTGCGTTATTATTATTTGTCACCAGCAATTTTGATTTCTGAACTTCCGGTTCCGCATCAACGCGGAGCAAAGATGTGATTGCACAGCCTTGCAGGATCAGCGGCTGTTCCGACGGATAGCAACGAATGGTCAGATCTTTGGGCGATTGCAGACCATTACGCGGCCCGACCTGCCGTCCATCGGCAAGGTCGCCACTGATCGTCTGGCGCAATTCATCCTCGATCAGATCAAAAGCGTGCACACCGGGGCCGACAAAAGCCAGCGGCACCGGATCAATCAGCGAGAAAATGCTGCGCAAGGCAAAACCAAGCGCCTTGCCTGCCTGCTGGAAAGCCTGCCGCGCAACGCCGTCTGCCGTTCTGGCCTCATGCGCCAGCGCATAAAAATCACTCTCGGGAATCATCGCCACGGGCGCACTGTTTTCATCAACCCCATGCGCCTTGCGCCAGATGCCATAATCACTGGCATAGGCCTCAAGACAGCCATGACGGCCACAGCGACACAAAGCGCCATCCGGCATATAAACCACATGGCCAAACTCTGCGGCTGACGAGCGCGCACCGGAAAACGGTTCGCCTTTCAGATACAGCCCCATGCCGATACCGGACGAAAACAAGATCGCCGCGAAATCACCGTGGAAGATATCCGGCTGCGACCAGCGCAAGGCTTCGGCGATCATCAGACAGTCGTTGAAAACCATCACCGGAACATTAAAAACCTGTTTCAGAAAATCTGCGATAGTTACATTTTCCGCACCGATTGTCGGTGACCAGACCAGCATCTGATGGGCAGCATCGGTCATTCCCTGCACGCTCACAGAGATATGGCGCAGATTTTTCGCCTGATCAGGATAGCGGCTGAGTAATTCGCTGATCTGCCGCTCCAAGGCTGCAAGAAGTGCATCCGGCGCTATAATCAGCGTATCAAGCTGCAATTGCTCAAAGGCAATTCTCTGCCCCGCATAATCGAACAGGTCTACGTCAATCATATTAAGTGCAATATTGACCGCAATCACTGAAGCGCAATCGGGATTAAGCCCGAGCAGGACTTGCGGACGGCCACGCCTGCCCTCAACATTATTCGCGGCCTCAGTTTCAGGCACTTCAATCAGCACCTGCTCTGCCAGCAACATTGCACTGATAGCGGAAATGGTAGAGTGGCTCATGCCGGTCATACCGGCAATATCCGTGCGCGAAAGGCTTCCCGATTGCCGCAGCAATCGCAGAATCCGGCGGCGGTTTTGCCAGCGCAACTCTTCTGATCGTGAAACGCCTCCCGTCACACGACACCTCCCTTATAACGGAACGGTTCTTAGCGACCTGTTTCCGTAATTCTCCTCTGGCAATAAGACTGGCACGGATTTTTTTATTTGTCATCTATTTTTCGAGCGTCGAAATAAATGATTATTTTTGACTCAAGGAGACAAAACAAAGCGAAATGCAGAGAATCGAACAGAATCGCAAACACACAGCCAATGTTCACTACGCAAATTTGAGATTTGCTCAGGGGCTGCAATGTGATTCTTTTTTGGAAAGTTCTTTATTCGGGGAGAAGTCTCTTATTGCATAAGTGTAAAATGACCTGAAACAGATTCAGATTTCAATAGAATGCAATGTGAGAAGAAGATTGGCTGGGGAACCTGGATTCGAACCAAGACTAACGGAGTCAGAGTCCGTCGTTCTACCATTAAACTATTCCCCAGCAACGCTGCTCTGTGAGAGCGAAGCGGTGACGCTCGCGGCGCCGTGGGTGGTCATATAATTGATATTTTCACAAATGCAAACCCTCTTTGCACTGATTTCAATATATTTTTCCACAGAACACAAAAAACTCCTTTCCCTTCGCAATTTGTGCCCCTTGGTAAATCGGCAAAGGACTGTTACATTAAGGGCAACTTGAAATAGTCTGCACCATGCCTGCGTCCCTTACGGGTTCGCGCGGTGCCAAAAGGACAAAAACTTTGAAGAACCCCGATCTGCACACCCAAAGGGTGTCTATCAACGGGGCGTCTGGTGGCAAGGCAGGAATAAAAGATTCCACCGAACCGCCGAATTCAGGACAACGGCAGAACCGTTCTCCTGTCGGATCATCGTCACCAAAGCCTGTGGCAGATGAATCTGGACGCTTCGACAAAAAGCAGCGCAAACGCGCCCGCAGGCGCAAGCACGGCAAAAATTCTGCTGCGGAGAGTGTACAATCGACTGCACAAGGAGCAAACCTTGGCGCGGCGGGTGCTTCTTCGGGCTCGAACAAACCATCCGGCGACAAGTCTCTGCGTGCAGACAACACCGCAAAGAATGATGATCAGAAGGGCGGGAAAAAACTTTCAAACCGCCGCAGACGATCCCGTCGTAAAAAATCTCAAACGGACAGCGTATTACCGGCGAAGCAGACAGCGTCTGTTGCAGCTCAGTCAGCGATGACAAACCAGAATGCAAAGCAGACGCACAATGCTCATGCATCTGCCAAAAATGCACATAAGAACGGCGCCCAAAAACCCGACACCGCTGATCAGAGCAAGCAGCGCCCGCAGATCAATGCGCAGGCCGCGCAGCCGCGCGCCTATGAGCCGCCGCTTTATGCAGCGCTTGATCTTGGCACCAATAATTGCCGCCTGCTGATTGCAACGCCGAGCAGACCCGGACAGTTTCGCGTTGTCGACTCCTTCTCGCGTATTGTGCGTCTTGGTGAAGGCTTCGGAACCAGCGGCCGTCTGAGCGATCAGGCCATGAGCCGTGCTATTGAAGCACTGAAAATCTGCCGCGATAAGCTTGAGAGCAAAAATATCCGTCGCAGACGTCTGATTGCCACGGAAGCCTGCCGCTCGGCCAGTAATGGCCCTGAATTTTTGCAGCGTGTTCGTGAAGAAGCAGGACTTGAGCTGGAAATTGTTGACCGACAGACCGAGGCAAGCCTTGCGGTTTCCGGTTGCGGCACTCTGGTCAATCGCGAAACCGATGCGCTCGTGCTGTTTGATATTGGCGGCGGTTCTTCAGAAATTGCACTGATTGATGTGACCTGCCGCCGTTCCTCGCGACTTGCAGAGCATATTACCGCATGGACATCCCTCCCTGTGGGCGTGGTAACTTTGGCTGAAAAATTCGGCGGCCGTGATGTAACGCCGGACAATTATGCTGAAATGGTTGCCTATGTGGCAAATATGCTGAATGATTTCAGCGAACGTCACAAACTCGGCGAGCTGGCACAAAGCACACATTTCCATCTGCTTGGCACATCCGGCACCGTGACCACTCTGGCTGGTATTCATCTCGGTCTCGACCGTTACGACCGCCGCCGCGTGGATGGCATGTGGATGGGCTCGCAGGACGTGACCGATATGACAGCCAAACTGCTGTCGTGGGATTTCAAAACCCGTGTAGCTAATCCGTGCATCGGCGCTGACCGTGCTGATCTGGTACTGGCCGGTTGTGCTATTCTCGATGCAATCCGCCAGATTTGGCCGAGTGAAAGATTGCTGGTTGCCGATCGCGGTTTGCGTGAAGGTATCCTCACTGAATTGATGTCCCGCGACGGCGCATGGCGCCACCGCCGCCCTCATCAGGCAAAAGAAACTTATATTAAGAACGGTTCCGGCAGGGACAGTCAGACAAAGAGCAGGCAGTCACTATGAGCGGTTCTGGAAGCAAATCCGGTAAATCAAAATTCGGCAACACTACCGGCGGACGCGGCGGTGCGGGTACACGCGGATTGCATGTGCGCGTTAAGAAAAAAGCCGGCACGATCAAAGAAACATCACGCCGCTGGCTGGAGCGTCATCTGAACGATCCTTATGTGCAGCAGTCCAAGGCGGACGGCTATCGTTCCCGTGCGGCCTATAAGCTGATTGAGATCAATGATCGTTATAATATTCTGAAAAAAGGCCAGAAGATTATCGATCTCGGCGCCGCCCCTGGTGGCTGGAGCCAGATTGCAGCGAAGATCGTCGGCTCCAATGATGAGCAGCCGCATGTTGTCGGCATCGATTATCTCGACGTTGATCCGTTACCGGGTGTTGCACTGCTGAAAATGGACTTTCTGGATGATGAAGCGCCGAATGCCATTATGACGGCGCTTGGCGATGCGCCGGATCTGGTGATTTCAGATATGGCGGCACCAACGACCGGTCATCGCCGTACCGACCATCTGCGCACCGCGCATTTGTGTGAAGTGGCTGCGCATTTTGCCGTTTCGGTTCTGAAACCGGGCGGTCACTTTCTCACCAAAACCTTTCAGGGCGGCACAGAGAATGATCTGCTGACCATGCTGAAACAGAACTTCCGCTCTGTGCATCACGTTAAGCCGCCTGCATCGCGCGCTGAATCCGTTGAGCTTTATCTGCTCGCCCGTGATTTCAAAGGCCGTAAAGAAGATGACAGCGAAGAATAAATTTGCTTCATTCTATTCAACAAAAAAGCGCGGTTTAACCGCGCTTTTTTTATTTAATCGCATACCCGATACTCAATGTATCTTTTTTACTCTTGGCGCGAATTTCTTCTCATAGAGCTCCTGCCCTGCTTCCGGCTTCAGCTTTATAAAAGAGAAGAAAGCCAGAGCTGAAATAGCGCCGACAATATAAAACGCGATATGAAAATCCTGCAATTGCAGCACAGAACCACGAATAATCGTGCTCAGTTCCAGTATCACACCGGCAAGTGCCACGCCCATCGCAATTGAGACCTGCTGGGCAACCGCAGAGATCGGCGTTGCCTGACTGGTTTTGTCATCAGGAATTTCTGCAAAGCCAAGAGCGTTGACACCGGTAAAGAACATAGAGCGCAGAAAGCCGCCAAACAGCAAGGCAATCAGGATCAGCGTCATCGGTGTTTGCGGCGTGAAAAACCCGTTCAGGATTATGAAACATGCAGATGCGAGAGAGCCGAACATCAGCAACCGGCGAAAGCCAAAGCGGGAGAAAACCCGCGTTGCCCCGAATTTCATCAGCAATGCGCCGATTGCCGAAACAAAAGTAATCATCCCCGATTGAAACGGATCCATTCCAAAACCGAGCTGCAACATCAGCGGCAGCAAAAACGGAATAGCGCCGATCCCTAACCGAAACAGGCTGCCGCCGACGACAGAAATACGGAATACATCATTCTGAAACAGGGATAGATCAAGCAGCGGGTTCTCTACGCGCTTTGCATGACGGATATACAAAGCCGTCGACAGCAGACCGACCCCAAGCGTGATGATACCCACCGCAGGCGGCAATGCCGGAAGACTGACCACAGAGAGCCCGAACACCACACCGGACATGGCCAGCCCAGACAGCACAAAACCGGTAATATCCAGCTTGCGCGGCATTGGCACATCCAGCACCGGCAGATATTTGGTTGCAAACCAGATACCCGCCAAGCCAATCGGCACATTGATCAGGAATATCCAGTGCCAACTGAAATAGGTAGTAATAAACCCGCCGACCGGCGGCCCGACCAAAGGCCCTACCATGCTCGGAATAGCGAGCCATGCCATCGCATTCACCAGCTGATTACGCGGCGTTGAGCGCAGCAGCACAAGGCGACCAACGGGTGTCATCATCGCCCCGCCCATCCCTTGCAGAAAACGTGCACCCACAAAGCTCAGCAAAGAATTAGACGCGGCACAGGCCACCGAACCGATCACAAAAACCGCAATCGCGGCACGAAACACATTGCGGGCACCATAACGGTCAGCCATCCAGCCGCTGACCGGAATAAACACTGCCAATGATACGAGATAGGATGTGAGCGCCAGTTTCAGCGCAATCGGGCTGGTGCCGATATCGGCAGCAATGGCTGCCAGAGAGGTCGAAATCACATTCGAATCCATCTGCTCCATAAAGAGCGCGACGGCCAAAACCAGCGGAATAATGCGATTCACAATACGAATCCTGAATGTCAGATAAGCTTCATGAGAGTTAGTATATAAACCAGTCAGACCGGATTACACGCAGAATTGACCAGACCGGCAAAGTTTTTTGACGGGCAAAAATACACTGTCACAAAATTAAACGCTGGCAATAAATCGTGTGTGATCGTGATTAATTTCAACTTAAAAAACAATGGATTGTGATGAGCGCGTTACAATTGAACGCCCAGCTCGACCTCACCTGCAAAGGCCGGAAAACAAGGCTCAAACCGTAATTGACATTGCCGGAACGGCAGAAAAAAGTGCTTTCGGGTTGCGCGGGGCATTTCACGCTGTTACATTTGGTGAGAAGTTAGAAACCAGCAGAGCATCGATAAGGGGCCGATGCGTAGAGGTGTGAGATGACTGAGATCACCAAAAGCGCAATAATCTATACCATGATGATCATCACGCTAAATACAGCAATTGCTATTAGTGTGATCGGGCTGGATTTCCTGCCGTAATCAGCTCTGAAAAGAGCCTCATGGTGATATCCGCGATTGAGCGGATGCTCACAGCTGCAAACAGGCATGTTGATGCCGTTTGATATTTAATCAGGCATGCCGGAACATCTCCCGGCAGGCCTTTTTCGTACTTACAAATCCCGACGCATATGAATAACTGCGAAAGGTAAGCCTTCGGCGTCCGTCGGTTGGCGGGCAGTTTCAATGAACTGATTGCGCAGATAAATACTATGCGCCTGCGTATTCAGTGCGTAGACTTCCAGCTCCAGCGACTTTTTCAGCTGCAAGCTGTGATCCAGCAATTGCCGGCCTAGCCCCTTGCCATGAATTTGCGGATCGATAAAAAGCCCGCCAATAAACTGATCCAGAAGGCCGATGAATCCGGCAGGCCTTCCGTCTTCTAAGATTACCCAGTTTTCTGCCTGCTTCAGGTAGATGTCGCGCACCTGTTCAGACTGCAATTGCAGGCGCTCTTCTCCCAAAAACCCGTGCGCAAAGCGCGAGGCCTCCAGCCAGATAGTGACCAGAGTTTCCGTATCCTCATCGCGGATCGGGCGGATTTCATTTCGTATTTGTATCATGATAAATTTTGTCCATTGATAGATAGTATACGCGCCCTGCAACGGGCTGCAAAAGGCGCAGCTCAACCCTCAGCCATTTATGAAAAGGCCGTCGGGGAAACACTTGCTATGAGTTGCTGCGCATAAATCTCCTGATTGGACTGTTTCTCACTATCATCAGCACAAAGGTGAAGCAAGATTGTACCGTAAAACAGAAACGCATTGTCTACTCGACTTAGCCACCAACTGTCTGTATGAGACATGCGTCGCGTAATAATGCGCGATGTTGTTCTCGGGGCGGGGTGCGATTCCCCACCGGCGGTATGAAGAGGAAACTCTTTGAGCCCGCGAGCGTCTGAATAAAGCGATTTGTTCAGAGTCAGCAGATCCGGTGCGATGCCGGAGCCGACGGTATAGTCCGGATGAAAGAGAGCAAAGACACGGTTAAACAGCGCTCGCTCTGCGGGTGAACTGTCTATTTGTGAATTTGCGCCCTGATTCTAGTATCAAGAGATGAAACTATGAACCAGAGCCTGACCAACCCATCTTCCCTCAAAGTTGCATTCATTCAGGCGCGCTGGCACGCCGATATCGTGGATGAAGCACGCAAATCCTATATTGAAGAGCTGGCCAAACTGACTGACAACGGCATTGAAGTCGAAGTCTTTGACGTTCCTGGCGTATTTGAAGCCCCGCTTCTCGCCCGCACATTGGCTGGTACCGGCAAATATGCTGCAGTTGTTGCAGCGGGCTTTGTTGTCGACGGCGGCATTTATCGCCACGATTTCGTATCCGATGCGGTGATCAAAGGTCTGATGCAGGCACAGATGGATACTGATGTGCCTGTCTTAAGTGTGGTGCTGACCCCGCATCACTACCATGACAGCAAAGAGCATCATGATTTTTTTCATGCACATTTTGTGGTCAAAGGCCGTGAAGCAGCCCATGCAACCGTGCAGATTTTGAACACTTACAGCAAAATCGAAGCCTGAAACTGAATGAGACGGCCTGTTTCGGCAGGCCGTTTTTTTTAATCCAAAATACGGTGCGGATGCGTATAAACATCAAATTCCGCACCGCGCACCAGCGCCACAAGTGTAATATTCAATGCGTCTGCAGTGCAGATAGCCAGAGCCGTCGGTGCGGAAATCGCCATAATCACCGGCGAGCGGATCGCCGCTGTTTTCTGCACCATTTCCAGTGAAACACGGCTGGTTACAACCACAACGCCACGCGCCAGATCGGCATTTTCAGCCTTGCCCTCACCGCGCAACAAAAAGCCCGCCAACTTGTCCAGAGCATTATGCCGCCCGACATCTTCGCGCACGGCCAATATTTCGCCACCAGTCTGATGCGCCTGATAAAACCCAGCGGCATGAACCGCACCGGTCGCCCGATGTAAAACCTGCAAATCCCACATCTGTTCAGCCGCCTGCACAATCTGCTCAGAGCGCAATGTGAAATCACTGTCTGCTACCGGAGGAAATTCCCGCACGGCTTGCCCGATCGATTCAATACCGCACAATCCGCAACCGACCGGCCCCGCCATATGACGGCGGCGGGCAGTCAGTGCATCGCGCTTCAGATCAGATAGTTGCATCTGCACATCAATACCGGCGGGGAAGCTCTGGATATCCATTGCTTCAATTTCCACAGCTTTCGCAATAATGCCTTCGCAGAGGCTGAAACCAACAGCAAAATCCTCAATATCCTGCGGGCTGGCCATCATCACCGCATGGGTGGTGCCGCCATAGGAAAAAGCGACCGGAAGCTCCTCTGCCACCTGCCGCTGCGAGGCTTTCAGCACGCCCTGACGACGGATAATATTACTGACCTCAGATGTAGCTGGCGGAATATCCGCGCCCTCTCTCTCAAGTCCGCAGGTTTTATCCATAGTTTTCCCTTTCAACCCTCTGACGCCATAACTATATGCTTTTATTGAAAGCATATACCAGCGCTTAAACGGATGATAATTTCCGCCATTACGCGGGAGTTTCAACAGGCAATAAGCGCTTTCGGGGTGGTAAGCACATCACGATGGTATATTCTGAAAACAAATCCACTAGAGCGTGTCGCGTTTAATCGTAACCACTACGCTCGCTCTGTTTTTTAGTTGACGCATATTCGCGGAAGCTCAAATGAACCCATTTGAGCTGAACATGCTTAAGTGAGGTTCTGACTTATGGACATTCGTCTGATTGATGAAAATTTTGCTGTAACCGGCCAGTTATCACCGGAAGATATTGCCGGTGTTGTGGCACAGGGCTTCAAAACCCTGATTTGCAACAGTCCGGATCATGAATCTGATGGCCAGCCGCTCTATGATGCGGTTGCACAGGCAGCAACAGCCGCCGGTCTGCAAACCTATTTCATCCCTGTGGCCGGTGGCCAAATCACGCAGGAAAATCTGGACGAGATGACTGTAGCTCTGGAAAATGCACCGACGCCAATTCTGGCTTATTGCCGTTCAGGCACCCGCTGCACCAATCTTTACGGCATTGTTCAGCAGCAGAAACAGCGCTGATTAAGCTCAATGATGATGTGCGGAACGCTCCGCACATCATCTAATTTCTACAAAACGCAGCGGATCATTCTATGTCTATCAGGCTCCTGAGCGAAACCATTATCAACCAGATTGCTGCCGGTGAGGTGATTGAACGCCCTGCCAGCGTGGTGAAAGAGCTGGTCGAAAATGCGATTGACGCCGGTGCCACACGCATTGAAATTGTAACCGCAGGCGGCGGTAAAAATCTGATCCGCGTGACTGATAATGGCGGCGGCATTCCGGCTGATGAGCTCACACTCGCAGTCTCGCGTCACTGCACCTCCAAGCTGACCGATGATGTGCATGATATCCGCGCGCTCGGCTTTCGTGGCGAAGCGCTGCCATCCATTGGCTCCGTTGCACGTCTGAGTATCAAATCCCGCACCGCAGAGGCAGATTCCGGCTATGAGGTGGTCGTGCGTGGCGGCCATCTGGAAGGCCCGCGCCCCACCGCTATCAATCGCGGGACAATTGTTGAAGTCAGCGATCTGTTTTATGCGACCCCTGCCCGCCTGAAATTTATGAAAACCGACCGTGCCGAATCCACCGCCATTACGGAAGTGGTGAAGCGCATTGCGATTTCCTTCCCGCAAGTTCGTTTTTCCATTGCCGGAACCGATCGCAGCCCGCTTGAACTGCCCGCAACCTGCACGGCAGGCGAAACGGTGAGCGAAGCGGCGATGCTCGAGCGCATTTCGCAAGTGCTTGGCGCAGATTTTTCCGAAAATGCACTGGCACTCGACAGCGAGCGCGAAGGCGTGCGCCTCACCGGCTTTACGGCTATTCCATCGTTTAACCGCGCTAACTCCCTGCACCAGTTCGCCTATATTAACGGGCGTCCGGTGCGCGATAAACAGGTGTTTGGCGCACTGCGCGGCGCTTATTCCGATGTGATCGCCCGTGACCGTCATCCGGTCGGCGTGTTATTTCTCCAGCTTGATCCGGCCTATGTCGATGTCAACGTGCATCCCGCCAAGGCTGATGTGCGCTTCCGTGATCCGGGACTGGTGCGCGGGCTGATTGTCGGCACCATCCGCCATGCCTTAGCGCAATCGGGTATCCGCCCTGCAACCAGCGGTGCAGAGGCCATGCTGAAAGCTTTTCAGGCGCAAGGTTTTGAAACGTCTGAACGATCGTCCGGCTCCTTTACATCATCCCCTGCTCGTAGCTGGCAGTCTGCCACGAGTTACCGTCCTGAACCGCCGCGTCAGGAATGGTCACCACAGACCGCCCATCCGGCACAGCGCCCGCTGCATCTCGATACGCAGCCAGCGCAGCGCTTTGAACAGGCTGGTTTCGGTGAGGCTCTACAGGCTACGATTTCGCAATTTACTGCGCCAAGTGCCGACAGTCGCGCCGCTGAGATTGAAGCACCGGCAGAATTGCTGCGTACGCCGCTCGGTGCTGCACGGGCACAAATCCATGCCAATTATATTGTGTCCCAGACCGAAGACAGTCTGGTGATTGTGGATCAGCATGCCGCCCATGAACGTCTGGTTTACGAAGCGCTGAAAACCGCTCTGGAATCCAAACCGATGGCCGCGCAGATGCTGCTGATCCCTGAGATTGTTGATCTGCCGGAAGAAGATGCGGAACGTGTTGTTGCCCATGCGCCAACGCTGGAGCGTTTTGGTCTGAGTGTGGAGCAGTTCGGCCCCGGTGCCGTGGCAGTGCGCGAAACCCCTGCCATGCTCGGCGAAATGGATGTGCAGCAGCTGATCCGCGATCTGGCTGACGAGATTGCCGAACATGACACCGCCAACGGGTTGAAAGACATGCTCAACCATGTGGCTGCCACGATGGCCTGTCATGGTTCCGTGCGCTCCGGTCGTCGTATGAAGGGCGAGGAAATGAACGCCCTGCTGCGCCAGATGGAAGCCACACCGGGTTCCGGCACCTGTAATCACGGGCGTCCAACCTATATAGAATTAAAACTCAGCGATATTGAACGTCTGTTCGGACGCAGGTAAAGAGACCTTTAAAGCGCCGGGCACCCGTTGGGCACACAAAGGTCGCTCTAACATTTTAAAAGTAGAGCATAATTTTACCTTAAACTGATCCAAGTTTAAGGAATTATGCTCTAGTAAGGTTTACAGGAAAGAATGATGAATATGTTTTCCAGCAATCGCAACGGCGAAGCCAAATTGCGTTATCTCGACGGCGACTATCAGGTTCTTGAACCGGGCTCCTATGTGATCTGCGCGGTTACCGGCGAAAAGATCGAGCTGGATGATCTGCGCTACTGGAGCGTTGCCCGTCAGGAAGCCTATGTAAACGGCCTCATTTCCTATCAGCGCGAGTTGGAAGCGAACCCTGAACTGCGCCAGCGCAGCAAGAGCTAAAATGACATACGAAATATCAGACCTCAAAACCCGGCCGCATTTTCTGGATGATGCGGCTGATAGTGTGTGGAATGCATGGTGGCGGCAGGACGGCCATGAGCTGGATTTTATCAAAGGCCTGTTTGAAGAAAGTCTCACGGCAGAGACTATACCTGCTGCCCTCATTGCCCATGATGGCAGTGCGTTTCTCGGTACTGTGTCGCTGATCGACAGCGATATGGAAGCCCGCCCGCAATATACGCCTTGGGTTGCCGCACTCTGGGTTGATGAACCGCAACGCTCACATGGTATCGGCGCTGCCTTGCTGAAAGCTGCAACACAACAAGCCCGCGATCTCAACTTCTCAGAAGTCTATCTCTGTGCAGAAGCTAACAAGCATGATTATTATGCTGCGCGCGGCTGGGTGCTGATTGAAGAGAATATTGATGACCTCAATATTTATCGCATAGCGCTCTGATTAGAGATCAAGCCTGCGTTCGAGAAAGTTTTGACGTGTTGTTTTGATAATACGCTGCAAAATTTTCTCACGGCCAAAATCAAGCCGCACATCAAAAACAGCAATATCGCGCAGCCAGTCACCTTTGTCCGCAGATTGTAAGCCGCGCAGCCGCACATAGTCTTTTGCCGTTGTTGCCAGTACAAGATTGGCGTCCTGTGCTTCTGTCAGAAGCTCGCGGATATCTTCCGGCTTATAATTATAATGATCGCCGAATGAGCGGCTGATAACCACCTCTCCGCCCAATTCGCTCACGCTGTCATAGAATTTCTGCGGGTTGCCGATACCGGCAAAAGCGAGAAACTTTTTGCCCTCTGCGGGCTGCTCGGCCACCGACACCAGTCGCGTATCAAAGAAGGGCTTGTTCGCACGCGCAGCCATACGAATAACCGCTTCTGATGCATCTTCACCCTTCAGATGGTTCGGCGTGATCCGCAGCAAAGCCGATGCCTGCTGCATCTGCGCCATCAAAGGCGCACGCAACGGCCCAGCAGGAATGATCTTGCCATTGCCGATCCCGCGCGCAGCATCCACCACTACCAGTGCATAATCATAGAACAGGCGTGCGCTCTGAAAACCATCATCCATGATGATAAAATCACAGCCCTGTTTTTTCAGCCGTTGCGCGCCCGCAAGCCGGTTTGCTGAAACGGCCACCATCGCATGTCTTGCCAGCAACAGCGGTTCATCTCCGGTCAGTTGCGCAGTGTCTTTATCCGGATCAACCAGATGAACACCCTTGAAAGAACCGCCATAACCGCGTGAGACAATGCCGGGCTTGAACCCTTCCGCCTTGGCAGCTTGCGCAAAGGCAATACAGGTCGGCGTTTTGCCTGCGCCGCCGACAGTGAAATTACCGATACATAAAACGGGTATAGCAATCTGCGGTGGTTCCGTCTCGATCATCCGGCGCCTGGCAACGGAGCCATAAATTGCAGCCAGCGGCGACAGTAAAAATGACCGCCAGTCAGGCTCACGCCACCAGAAAGACGAAGCATCACCGGATGTCTTGCGCCCGCTCATTACGAGCTCTCCGCTATATCCGTCTCCGGCGAAAAGTCAGCAATCGTTGTATCCAAGCGGGACTTAACCACCAGAGGCTGAATAAACGGCTCAAGCGCTGTTAAAGTGCGTTCCAGAGCACCGCGCATATCTCCGACCGTGCGTTTACCCGCCTCGGTCATAGCTTCCAGTTTCTCAGGATTATTGAACAGGAAGTTCACTGCACCGGCCAGCATATTATGATCACTGACAAGTTTTGCGCCGCCGTTTTTAATCAGGCGCTGATAGGATTCGCGGAAATTCTGCACATTGCGACCGGACAATACCGCTGTTCCGAGCATGGCCGGTTCCAGCGGATTCTGCCCGCCCTCTCCGGTCAGCGACTTGCCGACAAAAGCAATCTGCGACAGGCGCAGATAGAGCCCCATTTCGCCGATTGTATCACCCAGATAAACAGACACTTCCGGCGTAATCTCTTCACCGCGACTGCGCTGTGCCACCACCAGTCCTTTAGCCTCAACCATCGCACGGATTGTCTCGGCGCGATCCGGGTGACGCGGCACAATCATGGTCAGCAAATCCGGATGACGGGTGCTGAGCATTGTATGCACATTGGCGGCAATTTCTTCCTCACCGTCATGGGTGGAGATTGCAGCCCAGACCTTGCGCTTGCCGATTTGCTGCTGCAACCGTTCCAGTTCCTGCGGGTCAGCGGGCGGTGCTTCCGTATCCACTTTGAGATTGCCGGAAATTGTCACCGGACGGGCGCCAAGCTGGCGAAAACGCTCACCATCCGCATCAGACTGCGCAACCACATGCGCAAAGTTTTCAAACAAAGCCTCGGCGACCGCACTGCGCTTTTTCCATTTAGCATAGGAACGGTCTGACATGCGCCCGTTGATCAGAATTTGCGGAATGTGGCGTTTGCCAAGTTCCAACACAGTCATCGGCCAGATTTCAGACTCACATTTGATCGCCACATCCGGCTGCCAGTGATCAAGAAACCGACGCACTGCAGGCAGCAGATCGAGTGGTACATATTGATGGATCACTCTGTCGCCTAAACGCTCTGCAACCAACCCCGCAGATGTGCGTGTACCGGTTGTGAGCAGAATGCGGATATCCTGAGCCAGAAAATGCTCAACCAGCGGCAATATAGCCGTGAATTCGCCAACGCTCGCGGCATGCATCCAGATCAGCGGCCCGTCAGGACGCGCAATCTGGCTGCGCCCGTAACGCTCGGAGCGACGGTTGCGGTCTTCTTTACCTTTGGAAACGCGATAACTGATATAAGGCCCGATCAGCGGATAGGCCGCGCAACCCGCAGCCTTATAGATTTTAAGAATAGTGCGGGCCCATTTTTCACTCATTCTTATCTCCATACCGGCCTTGTTTTATGCCGTACAGCAGTTCTGTTCTGTAAAACGAACACAAAATACCGGAAACACAAAGGGCACAAAGACTATTTGCGCCCCTGCGCAAGCTATTGAAATCTTGCATAAAGATGCCCGGCGAACCAAGCCTATCTTAAGTTTATACACGAATAAACCGGTCACAAGGTGATTATATAAAAGAATGCCAGCCGCTATCACAATTTATTGTCATCGGGCAGCAGGCGGCTGCAATCCCAGCTGAGCATAGGCAGCAACCGTGGCAGCATCGAGCTGACGGGTCAGCTCCTGCCGCTTTTCCTCAAGTAAATTTTCATCGGCATCAACAGGCACAAAAACCGGCTCAGTCGTTGCAACCGCAGAGCGACCGAAAGGCAAAGGAATAGATGTTTTATCCCAGCTCTTTTCAAGAACTTTGCTGCGGGAAAAAGCGTAAGCAACAGGTAGAATCGGACGCCCGGACAGCTTTGCCAGCAAGATAATACCCTGCCCCGCCTCACGCACCGGACTATGGGCAACATCGGCAATCATGCCGGTGCTTGTTCCCTGATCAAGCGCCCGCTTGAGGGTCAGCAAAGCCCGCGCTCCGCCCTTGCCGCTATTGTCGCTGTCTGCCCGCCCGCCTGAACCGCGCACCGTTTGCAGACCAAGCTTTTCTGCAACGCGTGCATTCAATTCAGCATCAGCGCTGCGGGAAAACATAGCCACAACCGGCACAGATTTTTCCCGCACAAACGGCGCCATCAAATGCTGGCCATGCCAGAACGTGACGATATAAGGCGCCTGCGCCTTTTGCGATGCAATCGTTTCAGTGAAACCCGGCAACCGTTTATTGGTCAGATAAACTAATCTCAGATAACCTGAGATCAGGTTCACCAGCACAGTTTTCAGCAGTTCCGAACGCGCCAAAGGCCCGCGGATGCGCTGCCAGAAACGCTTCACAAATCCGGTACGGTGCGGGGTTTCATCCGTCACAGTCAGAACGCTGCCCGTCAGGCTTTGTCAGCAGAGCGTACAGCTTCAGCAACTGCACTTGCAGGATCCAGAAGACGGTGCATGTGAACGATGAAATAACGCATATGCGCATTATCAACAGTCTGCTGAGCCTTGGATTTCCATGCCATTTTTGCAGCTTCATAATTCGGATAGATGCCGACAATGTCCAGCTTGTCCAGATCGCGGAATTCCATCGAGTTCAGCGTCTTCAACTCACCGCCGAATACCAGATGCAGCAGTTGTTTGTTTTCACCAGATGCGGTCATTATTCTAATCCTGTCACTGAGATTATGTTACCGGAAGGCATGCCATGATGCACTGCCTCTGTTGCCGCCCTCTTTAGAGCGGTTTACGTTCAAGTTCAACCGGAGCGCTCACTGCACACTCTTTAATTTATCGCATTTTCTTAAAGAGCGATAACCGGTATAATTCAGGAATAGCTCTGATCTGATAATAGCTGCCGCACAACGCTCAGCATCTCATCCTCAAAACCTGCAACCGCTGCAACCAGCACATCATGGCTGAATGGTTTTTGTCCGGCCGTCATGTTATGCACCGCGCCATAGCTAAGCCTTTGTCCCTCAAGGGTCAAAAGTCTGCCACCGGCCTCCGAGAGCAGCAAATCCGCAGCCGCCAGATCCCAGTCATGCGCACCACCGCGTACAAAAGTTCCGGCCAGCTCTCCCCGGCCAACCATTGCGATACGATAGGCAAGCGACGGCACATAGGGCGAGAAAGCCGTTTTACTGCGAAAGCCCTCAGGCAGATCATTAAAATGTGATCGTGACATGGCTACAGGATAGCTGCGGCCATCATCCGGCAAATGCGCCGTAACCGGTTTGCCATTCTGAAAAGCCCCCATTCCAAGAGCTGTTGACAGCACTTCCTGTCGCACCGGCACATCCAGCACACCGCAGCGCGGCTTGCCCTGATCAATCACCGCAATACTCACGCACCAGCGGTCATCGCCTGCAAGGAATGCACGGGTTCCGTCAATCGGGTCGACAACAAAAGCCCGCTGTCTGCCGGTGCGCTGCTGGTCGGTTGCCGTTTCTTCTGAAATCCAGCCATAATCAGGCCGTGCATGCAGCAAAAACTCCTGAAGATAGCGGTCGACAACCAGATCGGCTTCACTCACCGGCGACTGACCGCCTTTCAGCCAGACCTCGGGATTCTTGCCGAAATAATGTAATGCAAGACGACCTGCCTCAGCCGCGGCCTCGCGGATGAGGTGCAGATCATCAATATCCACCTTTGAAGGAGCCGATTGTGTCTCAACTGTATGATCAGTTTCCGGCAAGTGTCATCCCTTCAATTACCAGTGTTGGCGATGCGGTTCCGTAAGAGCGGTCAAGGTCACTCGCAGCAGTCATATTCAGAAACATATCCTTGAGGTTAGACGCAATTGTCACCTCACTGACCGGATAAGACAGCTCACCGTTTTCAATCCAGAAACCGGAAGCACCACGGCTATATTGACCCGTGATCATATCCACACCCTGCCCGAAAAGCTCTGTTACATAAAATCCGGTTCCGAGCTCTTTCATCAGTTCTTCTGGTGTGCGTTCACCTGCTTCAATCGCCAGATTGGTCGAAGACGGCACGACTGTCGAACCGGAACGCACGCCGCGGCCATTGGTCTTCAGCTCCAGCTGACGGGCAACAGAGCCGGATAAGAACCAATGTTTCAGAACACCGTTTTCAATCATGGTCAGCTTTTCACCGGCAATGCCCTCACCATCGAACGGGCGGGACGCGGAGCCGCGCAGACGCAGCGGATCATCGGTAATGCTGATGCCTTTATTCAGCACTTGCTGTCCCATTTTATCACGCAGAAAGCTGGTTTTGCGAACAACCGATGATCCGTTAATTGCTCCGGCAATATGACCGGCCATGCCGCGTGCAACTCGCGGGTCGAACATCACATTCACCGTGCCGGTTTTAACCTTACGCGCATTGAGGCGGCGCACTGCCCGCTCACCGGCATTGCGCCCCAGCTCTGCCAGTTCCGGCAGATCGGCAAAATGCAGACGCACACGCATATCATAATCACGCTCCATACCGGTGCCTTCACCGGCAATAGCACTGACCGAGCGGCCAAAACGGCTGAGGGTATAGAAACCTTCAAAACCGCCGGAGGTAACTAGCACCATGCCCCCCATACCGGCAGAGGCTGTTGCTCCGCCGGAATTGGTGACACCGGCAACGGCCCGTGCGGCCTCTTCCATCGCCAGCGCATCATCAGTCATGCGCTGCGCATCAATCTGTGTTGCGTCAAACAGGTCAAGATCGGCAATGTTTTTTGCCAGCAGCGCAGGATCGGCCAGCCCTTCATAAGCATCTTCCGGCGAGACTTTGGCCATTGCCACCGCGCGCTGCGCCAGTGCCACAGGATCAGCACCCTTATTGGCATTCGCGGAGATACTGGCAATGCGCCGCCCTACAAAAACCCGCAGCGAGAAATCATCGCTCTCGGACGCTTCCGTGGCTTCAACTTTGCCCAGACGCACACTGACATTACTGGAACGGCTGCGCACAACCACCGCATCAGCATAATCTGCGCCTGCTTTTTTGGCAGCAGCTACAAGAAAACGTGCCTGATCCGCTAGTTTTTGAGCAGAGCTTTGTGCGTCCATCATATTTCCTGTCGTTTATCGTCTGCCGGAGTTTCGCAGAAAACTGCATACTCCGTGTTACATGATCTGCAGGCAGCAGAACAAAAGCCCCGCCTGCCTTACTGGTTTCTATATACGGATATGGTGTTAAATTTATAAGTCTCAATTTATATTTATGCAGGTTTGCGCAAAATATGCGCACCGGAAAGATTGAACTTTTTTCCGGCAAAACTAATTCTGGTCCAGAGTAATCACAGATGCGTTTATGTCTTCATATTTCAATACTACGGAATCATAAACGTGATAATCACCTGTAAGAAACCGTTATCTGCATCATTCCGTTTCATACTATGTTCTGCGGGCTTTGCCGCAGTCTCCCATAGGATGATTTGCTGCCTGTAGCGCTCCTGCACCCGCCCCGACAAATGTAATATGTGATGTTTTAATTATGGAAAACAATATTTCCATCGGCAGTCTCTATCTGCAAACCCTGATGATCCTCGGTGGAGCGATCATTGCCGCACCGCTGTTTAAACGGCTGGGGCTGGGTACCGTTCTCGGCTATCTGGCAGCCGGTATACTCATAGGGCCGATGGCCCGTCTTATCACCGACGGTGAACAATTACTGCATTTTTCAGAGCTGGGCGTAGTTTTCCTGCTGTTCATTATCGGGCTTGATCTCAAGCCCTCGCGGCTTTGGTCGATGCGTCATGCCATTTTTGGCCTTGGTCTGGCACAGGTTGCCCTCTGCGCCATTGTGCTTGCATGGCTCGGCGTGAATGTGGCTGGCCTGCCTGTTCCGGCGGCCATCATTATCGGTTGCGGTTTTGCACTGTCATCCACTGCATTTGCCATGCAAATTCTGGAAGATAAAGGCGAAACCAGCCAGAAATACGGGCAGAAAGCCTTTGCTATTCTGTTGTTTCAGGATCTGGCGATTGTGCCAATTCTGGCGCTGATCCCTGCTTTGTCACCGGGGGAAAGCTCTCAGGCCGCCGCCAATTTCCATGTGGCAACTGCAATCGGCGCGGTCATTATTCTGATTATTGCCGGTCGCTATCTGCTCAACCCAATGTTTCGTATCATCGGCAATACCGGCGCGCGGGAAGTCATGATCGCGGCGGCACTGTTTGTGGTGCTGGGCTCGGCCACGCTGATGGAGGCCGCGGGTCTTTCTATGGCGATGGGCGCTTTTATCGCCGGTGTTTTGCTTGCAGATTCATCATACCGGCATGAGCTGGCAGCCGATGTGGAACCGTTCCGCGGTATCTTCCTCGGCCTGTTTTTTGTAGCGGTCGGGCTTTCGCTCAATCTGGTGGTTATTCTCGATAACTGGGTGATGATCCTGCTCTCCGTGCCGGTCATCATCGTCACCAAAATTACAATCATCTATCTGCTGTGCCGTATTTTCCGCACCAGTCATAATGATGCAATCAAAGTGGCGTTCCTGCTGCCGCAGGGCGGTGAGTTTGCTTTCGTGCTTTTCTCGGCAGCCAGTGCCGCAGCTGTTATCACCGATGCATTGGCATCCGAACTGATTGCCGCCATTACCATTTCTATGGCTCTGACTCCGCTTTGCGTATCCTTGGGCAACCGTCTGCTCTCTACATCAAAGCAGGAAGACGGTATGGAAGAAGACTTTGAAGGTGCAGGCTCCGACGTTCTGATGATCGGCTTTTCCCGTTACGGGCAGATTGCCTCGCAAATTCTGCTGGCCGGCGGCTCTGATGTGACAGTGATCGACAATTCGGCCAATAAAATTCGCGCTGCCGGACGCTTTGGTTTCCGCATTTACTTCGGTGACGGCCAGCGCAAAGACGTGCTGGAAATGGCAGGTATCCGCAAGGCAAAGCTGGTTGCCATCTGCACCGAGAAAAAAGAAATCACGGATCGTATTGTCGATCTTATTCAGACAGAATTTCCGGATGTAAAACTTTATGTCCGCTCTTTTGACCGCGAGCATACGCTGCAATTGCGGGCGAAAGGCGTGGATTACGAGTTGCGTGAAACTTTTGAATCCGGTCTGCTGTTCGGGCGTAAAACGCTGGAAGCGCTTGGCATGCCAGAGGAAGAAGCCCAGACAATTGCGGATGATGTGCGCCAGCGCGATGAAGACCGCCTGCATGTACAGGCTTCGGAAGGTATTCTCGCAGGCCGTCACCTGTTGTTCAACAAGCCTGTGACACCGGAACCTCTGGTCAAGCCAACCCGCTCGGCAGTGCCGCTCGACAAGGCGACGGAAGAAACCATCGCCCCAGTCACGCCTTATCCCGAAGCAGGTGCATCCCTGTCTCCGGTAGCCGAGTAAGCAGACAAAACTCAGGAATATAAAAAACGGCGCGGTGATGACTCACCGCGCCGTTTTATTTGTTTCGCTTTAAACGCAGCCGGTTAATTCAAGCTGGGGCCAACCACGAGAATGGCAGGATCAGCTTTGAGCAGTTTTGCTGCAACGGCCTGCACATCATTGGTCGTAACGGCATTGATGAGATCGGCGCGGCGATCAATATAATCACGCCCCAGATCCTGCTCCTGCAAGCCAACCAGCGTACGGGCAACAGCAACGGATGAATCCAGATTGTTGATCGCATAGGCACCAATGGCGAAGCTCTTGGCAGAAGCCAGCTCTTCTTCAGTCACGCCGGATTTAGCCATACGTGAAACCTCGGCGCGGATAACATCCAGACTTTGTTGTGCACGGTCGGGACGCGTTCCGGTCGAAATATTCAGGCTGTTGGAATAATCCTGACTGCTCAGACCTGAAGAGACGGTGTAGGCCAGACCACGCTTTTCACGCACTTCGTTATAAAGACGCGATGTAAAGCCGACGCCGAGAACCTGATTCATCAAAAAGGCCGAGAAAAAGTCCTTATCGCTGCGTTTAACACCCGGATAAACCAGGCTGATTGACGTCTGCGGCAGATCATAGGTCACGGATGTGGTGGCACCCAAGGCCAGTTTGGCCATATCAACCGGTTTCAGATCTGCTTTATCTTCCAGATTACCAAACAGATTATCCAGCAGCGGCGCCAGTTCTTTGGCACTGATTGCACCGACAACACCGATTTTCAGCTTGTCTTTACCGAACAGTTTCTTATGCGACTGCAGCAGATCATCACGGGTGATTGCCTCAAGCGACTGAACTGTACCCTCTTCACGGCGGGCATAAGGATGCTTGCCATAGAGAACTTCAGCAAATTTCTGTGCGGCAATGGTGTTCGGATCATTCTTGGAGGCGTTAATACCGGCAACAATCTGTGCACGGATACGATCAATCGCGGCCTGATCAAAGCGCGGTTTCTGAATGGCCAGTGCCAGCATATCAAAAGCAGCCGGACTGTTTTCTTTCAGCATGCGCATGCCACCGGAAACCGTATCCTGACTAGCCGTGAAGCTCATCTCCGCACCGATATTATCCAGCCGCTCCTGATAGGCATCGGACGGCATATCGCCCGCACCTTCATCGAACAGGCCGGTCATCAGATTGGCGAGCCCCTCTTTGCCTTCAGGGTCTTGCACACTGCCGCCCTTGAAAGAAAAGCGGACGGAAATCAGCGGTACATTGCCGTCTTCCACCAGCCATGCTTTAATACCCTTGGGCGAAGTTACTTCCTGAATTTCCAGCGCAAAGGCTGGCAGCGTTGTCAGGAGCGTAAACAGGCCAATAGCTGCGGCTTTAAACATGCGTGTACTTTTTGATTTTACAGGACGTGCGTTTTCAAATCCTGCCTCAGAGTGAAGAAGATGGGACATTATTTTTTCACCTCTGATTTCTTACCGGATTCCTTGTTCACATCATTCTCAACCGGTGCATCACCGGCAGCGCCGGTTTGCATTTTATCTGCAGCTGCAGGTGCAGCCGGTTGTGCCGGTTTTGCAGTCTTTTCCTCAGCAGTTTCCGGCGGCAGCAAATAGCCTGTCACAGCGATTGAAGGCTTCAGATAACGCTCAGCAACATCTCTGATCTGCTCCGGTTTGACAGCACGGATTTTGTCCGGCCAACCCAGCACATCATCAACATTCTGCCCTACGGCCAGTGAAGAACCATAAATACGCGCCATACCGGTCTGGCTGTCACGGGCGAAAATCATCGACTTCAAAAAACGATTGCGTGCCTGATTAAGCTCGGTTTCAGTCACGCCGTCTTTAATCAGCCGCTCAACTTCCGCATTGATTGAAGCCTGCACCTGCTCCAGCGTCGCATCGCCGCGCGGTGCGCCATAGAGCATGAATGTACCGTCATCCAGCGCATCGCCGCCGTAATAAGCGCCGGCGCTGGAGGCAATGCCCTGCTCAACAATTAGCTTCTGATAGAGGCGGCTGCGCAAACCACCGCCGAGAATTTCTCCCAGCAAATCAAGGGCTTCGGCGTCGCCTTCACGCCCTTTAGCCTTGGCGTTGACATAGGACGGCACAATCCAAGTTGTATTGTAGGAAGGCTGATTCACACGCGCATCGTGCAATGTTACCGTACGGGCTGTGTGTTTTTCCGGCTCCTGCGGACGAATGCGCGGGGCAACCTCGAAGCGCTTCGGCAGCTTGGCGTAGGTCGTGAGTGCAAGATCACGCACCCGCTCCGGCGTCACATCACCGGCAACGACGAGAATGGCATTATTCGGCGTATAGTAACGCTCGTAAAAACCAATCGCGTCCTTCAGGCTGAGTTTTTCCATTTCCTGCTGCCAGCCGATGATCGGGCGGCGATAAGGATGATTGTAGAACGATGCGGCACTGACCTCTTCGCTCAGCATTGCACCCGGATTGCTGTCCACACGCATACGGCGCTCTTCCAGAATAACATCGCGCTCCGGTATGATGACTTCATCGGTCAGAACCAGATTGATCATCCGGTCGGACTCATATTTCATCACCATTTCCAGCGCATCCGGTGCGACCTGCTGGTAGTAGGCCGTGTAGTCGGACGAGGTGAAAGCATTTTCCTGCCCGCCAATGGCTGCAACTTTGGCAGAAAACTCACCGGCCGGAACGTTTTTTGTGCCCTTGAACATCAGATGCTCAAGAAAATGGGCAATACCGGAAACACCTTCCTGCTCATCAGCGGCACCAACGCGATACCAAACCATCTGCGTCACAACCGGTGCGCGATGATCAGGGATCACAACAACGTCCATACCATTGGCAAGCTGAAAACTGCTGACACCCTTCTGCGTTTTAATTTCAGGGATGGCAGCCTGCTGATTATCATTGGCCGGATTGCCTTGAGAAGAAGCAGCCGGTGCAACCTGCGCTTCAGCAGGTTTAGCAGCTTGCGCAAAAGATGCGCCCACAGTCGCAGAACTGACAATCAGCGCCAGCATGGATGTGCTGACCAGTTGCCGGCAAAAGGATAGATATGGCACGAAAAGTGTCCCTTCCTGTTTTGCAAAACAACCTTAATTAAACGAGATTGCGGCAAATTCGCAACCTCCATCAAAAATTATGTCATAATGACAATAATTTAATAATCGCAGACCGGTTTTCGGCGCCCTGTCTTTAAACGCAAAATGCCCGCTAAAAGCGGGCATTTTGTTTATGAATAATAAGATTATTGAGCTAATTCATAAAATCTTATTGTAGTGATCCCGTAATTCCGTTCATCACGCAGAATGAAGCGATCATCCAATGTGATTGCAGCTTCCGCTATTTCTTCCAGAATCAAAAGCGCATCAGGTTTCAGCCAGCCGCCTTCAAGCGCCGAAACAAAAGCCTGTTCACCCAAACCTTTGCCGTAAGGCGGATCTGCAAAAACCAGATCAAACTCGCCCATTGTGCCTGACGGTCCCAATTGAGCGGCATTGCGGCGAAACACTTTTGTATGCCCCTGAAGACCGAATGCCTCAACATTCTGGCGCAACAATCCGCGCCCCTCTACGGATTCCTCAACGAAAACCGTATAGCGGCAGCCACGCGACAGCGCCTCAAGTCCGAGCGCACCGGTGCCGGCAAACAAATCCAGCACCCGTGTATTTTCAAGCTTCTCAGGAAAGCTGTGCGAAATAATATTAAACAGGCTTTCTCGTGTCCGGTCACTGGTTGGCCGGATCGCAGAACTTTCCGGCGTTACCAATGCACGTCCGCGATATTTACCGCTGACAATGCGCATTAACGCTTATCTCCGCGAGGACCCGATCCGCGCGGGCCGGATCCACGGGGACCCGACGGGCGATTTCCCGATGGCTTGCCGCTATGCGGCCCCTTGCCAAATGAACGGTCGCCCGATGGTTTGCCACCACGTCCGCCCTCTGGCTTGCCACGGAAAGGCTTGTCGCCGGACGGGCGGTCACCAAATGGTTTTCTGTCGCCATAAGGCTTCTTGTCATAAGAACGCTCGCCTGAAAAACGACGCTCTTCACGCGCCGGACGCTCGCCGCCTTCATTGTCGCGGCGGTTTTCCGAACGGAAGCCTTCACGTTTAAAGCCATCACGGCCTTCTTCATCACGGCGGAAGCCCTGACGCTTATAGCCGTCGCGGTTTTCCGGACGCGCCTGATAGCCACGGCCACCGTCTTCACGCGCAGGACGTTCAACACCATCACGGCGCGAACGGCGGCGGTCTTCACCGGCGACAGGCTTGGTTGTTGAATTATAAGCCTTGGCACCAGGTGCCATCCATACGTTAACGCCGCGCGGACGCTGCGGCTGCGAACCAAATTTATCCTCACCGCCCTTTTCAGAACGACCACCACGTGGCTTGTCAAAGCCACCGGAGCGCGGTGCTGATGTGCTCAAGCGTGAGAGACCATCTTCACGCCAGCTTTTGCCATCGCGATCCCGCTGGAAAGGTTTACGCTCACCATCACGAGGCGCGCTACGGAAGTCGCTGCGTCCCTCACCACGCGGAGCACCGCGATCTTCACCGCCACGAGGCGCACCACGGAATTCACCACGATTATCTTCGCCGCGCGGAGCACCGCGACTACCTTCACTACGAGGAGCGCCGCGATCACCTTCACCACGGGGTGCACCACGCGAACCGCCACGGAAGCCGCCTTTGCCGCCACCGCGTCCTTTGCCACCGGCATCACCGCTGCTGGAGATCCAGTCTGATTTATAACGGGAGCGTCCTTCGCCCTCAGTATCAGTGCTGCGGTCTTCATAGGCATCAAAGCGCTGCATACGATGCGGAAGTTCACCCTGCACAGACTCATTAGAGAATTCATTATAAATCGGCGCTTCAAAATCAGCACCGGAATCTTCCACCAGTTTTTCACCAAGCTGCTCACGCAGCGTGCGGCCACGGATTTCGCGTACCGCACCTTCTTCCAGATCGCCCAGCTGGAACGGTCCGAAAGACACACGGATCAGACGGGAAACGGCCAGACCAAGCGCGCCGAGAATGTTCTTCACTTCGCGGTTTTTGCCTTCGCGCAAACCGATATTCAGCCAGACATTCGAGCCCTGTTCGCGCTCAAGGGTGGCTTCAACCGAACCATAGAACACGCCGTCAACGGCAATACCATTCTTCAGTTCATCAAGCTGTGCCTGTGTGACTGTACCATGTGCGCGCACGCGATAACGGCGCAGCCAGCCGGTTGCCGGAAGCTCCAGAACGCGCGACAAACCGCCGTCATTGGTCAGCAGCAACAGACCTTCGGTATTAATATCAAGCCGGCCAACGGACAGAACGCGCGGCAATTCTTCCGGCAGCGCATCAAATACTGTCGGGCGGCCTTCAGGATCACGGTTCGTTGTTACCAGACCGGCAGGCTTGTGATAGAGCCACAGACGGGTACGCTCGGCCTGCTGCAAAACTTTATTATCAACAGTGATTTTATCGGTGCGCAGAACATTAACGGCAGGGCTGGTCAGCACTTTGCCATTCACCGCAACGCGACCGGCAGCGATCATGCTTTCCGCTTCACGACGCGAGGCAATACCAACGCGGGCAAGGCGCTTGGCAATACGTTCACCCTCATCCGCGCCGCTCATGTCAAAACCGCGTGGTTTGTCGCCACGGGGTTCAAAACCACGAGGCTTGTCACCACGGGATTCAAAACCACGGGGTTTATCGCCTCGGGATTCACCTTCGAAACGGCGCGGGCGGTCAGAACCTCTGTCATCACGCGGGCGGTCACGCTTTACAAAAGGACGTTTGCCGCGTTCATTATCATGATCGTCACGGGTCATCAGAATATCAGCCTTTCACCGGTATGAGGGCCCGGCGTCAAAAATAGAAAATCAGGATGCGGAAAGTTCTGCCTCAAAACCATGCTAAACCATTCCGATCCGGCAAAATTTAGGATAAAGCTGACAACACTTGCAGCGCAGTTCTTATGCTACACACCTTATTAAAGCTACGCTCTAACAAATCATCTTCGTGCTTGCGAGCAAAATATCTAAAAGGCTGCCGGACTAAATGCAAAAAAACACAACTGGCAGCAATTTAACCCTGTCAGGACACGAAAAAACAAAAATCTCGCCCATGCAAGCTGCGATGGAAGAAGCACGCGCTGCCGGTTTGCGCGGAGAAGTGCCGATAGGCGCGGTCATCACCCATAAAAATCAGATTATCGCTCGTGCAGGCAACCGCACAAGAGAAATCAACGATCCGACAGCTCATGCTGAAGTTTTGGCAATTCGTATAGCCTGTGACGCCCTGAAAAACGAGCGCCTGAACGATTGCGAACTCTATGTCACCTTGGAGCCCTGCGCTATGTGCGCGGCAGCCATTTCCTTTGCCCGCATCCGCAGACTTTACTACGCATCCAGTGACCCGAAAGGCGGCGGCATTGAATATGGTCCGCGCTTTTACAGCCAGCCGACCTGCCACCACGCACCGGAAGTTTACTCCGGTATTGGTGAAACAGAAGCAACCAATCTCTTGAAGGACTTCTTTAAAGAGAAGCGTAAATAAAAACACCGCATTCTGATTAAGAATGCGGTGTTAAAAAAATCAAAGACCGAGTACGTCACGCCAGCTCTTGGAGCCACCGGCCTCAGCCTTGCGGCGACGTTCTTTTTTTGCCTCATCTTCACCCAGATCACCGGTAGCAGCACTTGCGGCTGGCTGGCGATAGGTAATAGGCGGCTCACTCAGATATTTACGCTGTGTGGCTGTACCGCCTGCACGATCAACAGCGGCCTGCTTGGCAGCAGCTGCAATCGCCGGATCAGCAACGGAGTCGCGCGAGGCAAAATCTTCGCGGCGGCTTGAACCGCTCGGCAGAATCTGGCGGCTCTGTGCCACACCGCTCGGGCCATCAGGCGCAATCGGTGATACGAAATTCGGGTTATCACGATTAGCTTCAATTTCAGCACGCAGACGCTTGCGGCGCTGCTCAGGTGATTCCGGCCATGAAGGATCACCCGCACGGGCAACACTTTCCTGTGGCTGCGGCAGGCTTTCTTTTTGTCCTGCAACAGGCTTCACGAGATCAGGACGCGGCTTGTATTCAATACCGCCACCGTTTTTTTTCGGTCCGAGTGTGGCAATGGATGACATATCATCCAACAATTGCGAGCTGGCTGATTTGCCTGTGCCATAGGTCGGATCGGACACGCAACCGGCAAGACCCAGACTGGCCAGCACTGTTGCGAAAGCGAAAATGCGTCCTTCAATCTTCATGAGCACCACTTTTATCCGTATTCGGCCAGATTAACCCAACCATCGCTAAATTTAACTTCACACCATTATGGCGTTATCGGGTCTTTCCGGCAACTCCAAGGCATAAAGGCAGATTTTTACTGCCGGCAAAAAAATTCAATGCTGTGCCTTAGCACGGCAGAAAATACGCGGCAATCACTGATAAGTGTTTGTTAACGGTGATTGCCGCAGATTTATGATTACCCCAGACGCCCCAGCGCTTTCAGTTCATGCAATGCAGCGGCATCGCGTGCCGATACATCAGGGAACTCAGAATCACTGCCAACATCATTGGTATAGCGCCATGAACGGGCACATTTTGTGCCGGTTGCCTTTTCAGGCACGACAGCAACACCCTTCACATCACTCAGTTCAAATGCTGTGCCAGTCGCCGGTTGGTCGCTGATTGTCACATCACTGGTGATGCAGATTTCAGCAAAGTCCAGACCTGCAACGGCCGACAGCAATGACTGATCCGTAATATGCACAACCGGTGCAGCTTCCAGCGACGAGCCGATACGCTTATCCGCACGCTCCAGCTCCAGAGCACCGGTGACAACGCGGCGAACATCGCGCACCTTGTCCCATTTGGCAGCCAGAACCGGATTATTCCATTCCGCAGGAATGTTGCGGAACTGCTCCAGATGCACGGATACCGCATCTTTATAGCGGTCAAGCCATGCTTCTTCCGTTGTAAACGGCAGCATCGGTGCCAGCCATGTCACGATATTATCGAACAGATGGCGCACAGTTTGCAGAGCAGCCTTGCGGCGCAGGCTCGAAGGCGCATCGCAATAAAGCGCATCTTTGCGGATATCGAAATAGAAAGCCGACAATTCGATATTGGTAAAGTCGATCAAAGCACGGGTGATACGTTTGAACTCAAATGCATCATAACCGTTGCGAACAACTTCATCCAACTCGCTCAGGCGATGCAGCATCAGCTTTTCAAGCTCAGGCAGATCGACATAGGCAACTTCTTCACCTTCATCATGTGCCAATGTACCCAGCATCCAGCGGATGGTGTTACGCAGCTTGCGATAGGCGTCGATATTGGTCTGAATGATGCTCTTGCCCAGACGCTGATCATCCCAATAATCCGAGGTCATCACCCACAGGCGCAGAATATCCGCGCCGGAATCCTTGATGATTTCCTGAGGAGTCACGGTATTGCCGAGCGATTTCGACATTTTCTTGCCATGCTCATCCATAGTGAAACCATGTGTGAGCACTGCATTATAAGGCGCACGGCCACGGGTGCCGCAGCTTTCCAGCAGCGACGAGTGGAACCAGCCGCGATGCTGATCGGAGCCTTCCATATAAAGATCGGCAGGCCATTTCAGATCAGGACGATCTTCCAGCGTGAATGTATGGGTGGAACCTGAGTCAAACCATACGTCAAGAATGTCAGTGACCTGCACCCAAGACTCACCGGCGCGATTTCCAAGGAAACGCTCACGCGCGCCTTCAGCAAACCATGCATCCGCGCCTTCAGCCTCGAATGCTTCAAGAATACGTGCATTCACGGCTTCATCAAGCAGCACAGTGCCGTCTTCATCCGCAAACACGCAGATCGGCACGCCCCATGCGCGCTGACGGGAGAGCACCCAATCCGGACGGTTTTCAATCATCGAGCGCAGACGGTTCTGACCGGCAGCAGGCACGAAACGTGTATCATCAATCGCCTTCAAAGCGCGGGAGCGCAATGTGGTACCATCGCCCAGTTCTTTGTCCATATAGACAAACCATTGCGGCGTATTGCGGAAGATGATCGGTTTTTTCGAGCGCCATGAATGCGGATAGGAATGCTTCATCCGGCCGCGTGCAAACAGCAGACCACGGGCGATCAGCTCCTTGATAACCGCTTCATTGGCATCGCCCTTTTTGCCGTTATCGTCGATAACGCGCGCTGCGCCACCTTCACGGTCAGGGCCAAAGCCCGGTGCATCGGCAGTGTAGAAACCGGCATCATCCACAGGGAAAGGAATTGCCGGATTGATACCGCGTGCTTCAAGCTCGCGTGCTGCATCCATCCACGCTTCAAAGTCTTCACGACCGTGACTCGGAGCGGTGTGGACAAAACCTGTACCGGCATCGTCAGTTACGTGATCACCGGCAACCAGCGGCACAACAAACTCATAGCCGCCGCCAAAGCCTTTCAGCGGATGGGATGCGGTCATAGCGTGAAGCTGCTCTGCGGAGACAGCGCCAAGACGTTCAAAAGTCAGCTTGGCTTTTTTGAAGCATTCTTCTGCCAGATTGTCAGCGAAGATCAGCTTCTCACCAGCCTGCGGGCCAAAATCATTTTCCGCACCGGTTACTTTATAAAGGCCATAAGAGACTTTTGGCGAATAGGCGACAGCGCGGTTACCCGGAATTGTCCAAGGCGTTGTCGTCCAGATCACCACACAGGCACCGGCAAGGTCACCTTCTGATGAGACAGGGAACTTCACCCAGATCATATCCGACTCAACATCGTGATATTCTACTTCGGCTTCAGCCAGCGCGGTGCGCTCAACAACCGACCACATCACAGGCTTGGAACCGCGATAGAGCTGGCCTGAACGGGCGAATTTCAGCAGCTCACCGGCAATGCGGGCCTCTGCATGAAAATTCATTGTTGTGTATGGCCGTTCAAAATCACCGGTGATCGCCAGACGCTTGAACTCATCCGACTGAATTTTGATCCAGCCTTCAGCAAATTCGCGGCATTCTTTGCGGAATTCATTGACCGGCACTTCGTCTTTATTCTTGCCTTGTGCGCGGTATTTTTCTTCGATCTTCCACTCAATCGGCAGGCCGTGACAATCCCAGCCCGGCACATAATTAGAGTTAAACCCACGCATCTGGAACGAGCGGGTGATCACATCTTTCAGCGTCTTGTTCAGCGCATGACCTATATGGATGTTGCCGTTGGCATATGGAGGGCCGTCATGCAGCACCCAAAGCGGGCGATCCTTGGCATCTTCACGCAGCTTCTTGTAGAGATTCATCTCTTCCCAGCGGGCAACCAGCAGCGGCTCGCGCTGCGGCAGGCTGGCGCGCATCGGAAAATCGGTCTGCGGCAGATTGAGCGTTTTGGAATAATCGATTTTTTCAGCAGTCATTATCTTAAGCATTCAGTTGGACTGCCGGAGCATATTGCGGGCAATATACTGCGCTCGGGCAGGCAGTCTCGGAAAATACAAACTCAGCAATTCCGGTTACAACCGGGCAATACTGAATATCAGCTATTCTTCCCGGACCTTTCCCCCTGAGCCGCTGTGGTCAGGTATCAAGAAAAGGCCGGGCCAATAATTCGGCCAGCATGTCGCAAAATCATAAATCTTGATAATTGTCTCATCATGGTGCTGCTTTTAACAATGCAAGCGCACAGAATAAAGAGGCAAGATGGATAATCTTTGCCGTTCGATAGTTTTTCGAAACAAATAAGTCTGCGCTTTTATAAAAATACCCGCTTTTCACCCGAAACATCAGTCCAGAGTAAAGTCGAAACGATAGGTTGCCGAAACACCGACCGTCAACTGATGGCGCGAACCACGCTCTGAAACCAGACTGGAACGGGCGGCTTTACCCTGCAGTTTGGCATATTCTGCATAAAGACTTGTGGTGATCTTATCTGTCGCCACCCATGTAACAGCTCCGCCGAGGCCTACTGAGGAAATTCCGCCGCCATCAGGATCATAGACGGAAAGACCGCTGGCTAAAGATTCCTCAGCATTAATACCGTAATAAGTATCCAGATATTTTTCGGAAGCAAAAGACATCCGCGGTCCGCCGGATACGCGGATTGCCGGTGTCACATCATAGAACGCATCGCCTGCCACTTCGCCGACAATGCCATTATGAGCGCGAATCCCGTGGCGCAGTTCTGTGCGCAGACGAAACCAGTCAGTCGGGTAGAACTCCATAAAGCCGCCGACTTCACCACCCCACGGCACGTCCTTCAGCCCGTCGGCCTGACTGCCGCCACGCGCCATCAGAAATTCACCGGTCAGCCCTATGCGAAAATCTTCCATATCCATCAGAGCAAAAGAAATATTATCATTGCGCGAGGAAAAACGCTCGGCAACGCCTGTTCGCCCAAACGAAATCAAAGGCTGAGCGCTTAAAATATATTTGCTGGAGCCGGTAAAACGCGGCTGGCGGTAAAAATCACCACCAACGGTCAGAGACCAGTCCCCTGACCAGAAATATTTACCCGATGACTGCCCGCCCTCTTCTGCCATTGCCGAATTCATGAATGGCACAACAACAGATAAAGCAGCCAATCCGGCAATCCGGAACCGGTTAAAGAAATAACGCAAAACGCACACTCCCGCCCCGTACATAAACGGGAAAACAGATATGCGCCTATCATTCAAGTAAAGCGGTAAATATATTCTGAAGAGCTGAGAATTACTCAGCCTTGCGAGAAAGTCAGATAGGAATCCAAGAGAGAAAGCGGCTGTACAGCGGATAGTATCGCCCGTGCTTCAGCTTCATCCTGCCGCATCTGCACCATCAGCGCATCAAGCGAATCGAATTTTTCTTCTCCGCGTAAGTAAGCAAAGAATGAAACAGAGCAAAATTCGCCGTAAAGATCGCCTGAGAAATCAAACACGAAGGTTTCAAGCAGCGCACAACCATCACTATCGACTGTCGGACGGCGGCCAAAACTGGCCACACCATCATAGAGCGTGCCGTCTGCACGACGAAAACGCACAGCATAAATACCATGCTTCAGGCTGGTTTGCTCCGGCAGAGCCATATTGGCTGTCGGAAAACCAAGCGTGCGTCCCAGCTGCTTACCTTTGATAACCGTACTTGCCAGTGTGTAGCGGTATCCCAGCAACCCCGCCGCAGCACTCACATCACCCTGCTCCAGATATGCCCGGATACGAGAGGAAGAAACAACCTCCCCACCCTCATCCGTAAACGGTTCAATCAGTGTAACGCCGAAGCCATGCTTCTCACCGGCACTTTTCAAAAACTCAGGATTGCCCTGCCGTTTTTTGCCGAAGTGAAAATCAACACCGGTAATTACTTCTGACGCGCCCAGACGCTCGATCAGAACCTGATCAATAAACGCCTGCGCACTTAAACCTGAGAAATTTGCATCAAAAACCTGTTCAACAACAACATCAAAACCAAGCAGCCCCAACAAAGCAGCTTTTTCCTGCGCATCGGTCAGACGATCCACCGGCTGTGCAGGATGAAAGAAACTACGCGGATGCGGTTCGAAAGTCAGCAAAACCGCAGGACAACCACGCGCTTTCGCACGTTTTAGTGTTTCTTCGAGAACGGCCTGATGTCCGCGATGCACACCATCAAAATTACCGATTGCCACAACGCCGCCGCGCAAATGCACAGGCAGTGTCTCAACTCCGCCCGCACTGCAGCTGAGACGAAGAATGGCGGATTGTGCAGCAAAATCTGAAGGCATCGTTGTCATAAACTTGTTTCAGGACACTTGTTTCAAAGCAAAAATCAGATCAAATCACGCATAACCGCAGCAGGCGCATCACCGTGACGACCAAGGAATGCCAACAGTCTGTCACGGTCAACTTCACCCTTGTCAGTATAGTCAGCCGCATGAATACCGCCGGAAATATACAGCACATCGACACCGTAATTTTGCGCACCCTTCACATCGGTCAGCATACCATCACCGATAGCAAGAATGCGTGATTTATCAACCGGCTTGCCCGTCAGGGTTTCCGCAGCCTGCATCGCCGCCACATAAATCGGATTATGCGGTTTACCGGCAATCAGTGTGCGTCCGCCGAGCTGGGAATAATCCCGCGCCAAAGCTCCGGCACACCAGATCAAACGGCTGCCGCGCTCAACGATAAGATCAGGATTAGCACAGATAAATGGCAGATTGCGCGAGCGGAAACGCTCCAGCATTTCGGCATAATCTTCCGGCTTTTCCACTTCATCATCAACAAGACCGGTACATACAACACCTGAGGCTTCATATTCCTCAACAAGTTCCACATCCAGCCCGTCATAGATTGCCAGTTCACGTTCCGGTCCCAGATGAAAAATCTTACGCGGACCGGCAGCAATCAGATCACGGGTTACATCGCCTGATGTAACGATCTGATCATAGCTCTCATTAGTGATGCCCATCATTTCCATCTGCGCCGCAACACCGGGAAACGGGCGTGGCGAGTTGGTGATAAGGACAACTTTCACACCGGCCTCGCGGGCGCGCTTCAGCGCATCGGCGGCAGGACGATAGGCGTCAACACCATTATGCAACACGCCCCACACATCACTGAAGATCACATCATATTTGCCAAAAAGATCATCGAGTTTCGCCGGATGCAGCATAAAACTATCCTTAATAATGATCTCCGTCATTTCACGGAGCCTCTGATACGCCGGAACAAGCGTACAAGTCTGATTGAAGAACGCACAGGAAGGCAAAACTTCAGGCGCCGGATTTTACAAATGCTCTAACGTAACAAACAGCATATGTCACCCGTTTTGCGCAGGAAAAGCATGGCTCACGGCTATGTGCGCAGACACTGTCCTCCGGCAACGCGTTTCATCTTTCATTAACTTTGACTTATGTCCAGTTTCTTTACTGTGTTTCGTGACGGCTTGTTAGAACCAATCCTTTAAAACTGAATATCCGTCAAAGGATCAATCTGCGTTCTCGCTCCGCTGCAAATCTTTGCAAACCGGCACCGTTGAGAAAGCAGATCAGAATAAGAAGACTATTCCGGCTGATACCCGCAGGAGAGATTATGCGTCGCGTAAAAAACATGGTCAGAACATCCCGCAACATCTCAATTCTATTGAGACGGTTTCGCGATCATCAAACCGGTGCCATTGCCCCGCTTTTTGCGCTCATGCTGGTTCCTATTCTTTTCGCGATGATGCTGGCAATTGATACAGCCAACCTGATGCGCGTGCGCGGGAATGTTCAAAACTCGCTGGATGCCGCAGCACTGGCTGTGGGTAAGCGTTTCAGCAACGGCTCTTCCGAAAATGAGATGAGGGCATATGGCAAAAATATATTCAGTTCGAACCTGAATGCGATTGAGGTACAGCAAACTAATTTCACACTCGTTTTTCCTGAAAAGCAAAGCCTGAACAAACAGATCCTTGCAAGTGCCGAATTTCCCTACATCTCATACTTTGGTAAAGCTGTTAAAAAGCTAACAGGTGATACAGTGGACTGGGATACGTACCGGTATCAAATGTCAGCAACTGTGCGCCTCAAAAGTACGCTGGAAGTCGCACTCGTTCTGGATAATTCCGGCTCAATGAGTCAGTACGGCTCTGGCTCAAGAGAGCAACGCATTGTCCTTTTAAGAAAAGCTGCAACCGACTTGGTAAATAAGCTTGCCACACAGGCGAAACAAATCACATACGTCAACAACCCGGTTCAATTTTCCCTCGTACCTTTTGATGCGGCAGTGAATGTCGGCCCCGAAAACGCCTCCGCATCCTGGATGGATCATTCAGGTGTTTCTCCGATTCATTATGAAAATTTTACTATGCCGGCACTCAACAAGTCGCTGACACTCACCTCCACTAAAAAAATCACAAATAGAAACGGAACTTACTATAATGAAGGTTCAGGCTGGGGGAGCGAGCAAAATCAAATTTTCACTCGTTTTACGCTCTACAACGATTTGGGTAAAATTTCCAAAAGATCACAAGCCCAATGGGCTGGCTGCATAGAAGCACGCTCAGGAATTTATGGAATAAATGCAGATCCAGCCAATCCTGCATCACCAGAAACAATGTATGTTCCGATGTTTGCACCTGATGAGGACTCACGGGGAAACAATAACTGGTGGTCAGACGGTTCAGAAGGCACAACAGCCCTACGACAGAGTGACCTAAAAAAATATTATGCAACATCAAAAACGGACTCGATCAGCTCCAGCAGGAGCCCTAATTACAGCTGCAAAACAGTACCCATTGTCCCTCTCACAAATGTTACAGAAGATGCTGGCCTAAAGAAAATACAAGACAAAATTAAACTGATGCAACCTCAGGGCAATACGAACGTACCTGAAGGTATGGTGTGGGGATGGCGCACATTGACCAGCACCGCCCCTTTTCCTCATGGGCGTGAATCGTCAGACCACGGCAATGATAAAGTTATTATCGTTTTAACAGATGGCGCGAATGTTTATAACTCTTCATATGCATCCTTAGGCTACCCATCAGTCATTACTGAAGGTTACAGTGAGCCAAGAATATACCAAGAGCCGAACACTCTGAACTCCCGCTGGGACAGTTACACTACTGCATTGAATGCCCGCTTTAAAAAACTCTGCGGGCTAGCCAAGGCAGACAATATCATAATAATGGCTGTCGCTCTTGATCTTGATGCCAAGAACGGATCGGGTGACACCGAACAGATTGCAATCATGAAGGAATGTTCATCCTATTCACGCGTGCGCAAAGACGACAAAAACCCGTCACAACCGGCCAAGTTGTTCTGGAACTCGAAAGGCAAAGACCTAGAACAAACATTCAAAGAAATTGCCGACGAATTATCCAACCTGCGTGTTGTTCAGTAATTACTCTTTAAGACACCGGCACTTGTGTATGACACAGGTGCCGGTGTTTTTTAGGTTTTGGCAGCACTAAAATTCACACGGCTTTCACATTCAGCCTGCATATTTCCCCTGCATGGCAAATTTGCTTTGCCTAGCATAAAATTATTCCGCACAAGCACTTTCAACTCCGGTAAGCGCACACTACATGTGCTGCTTAAGCCACGTTCTTCGGGACTTCCTGTCAGTTTTTACAGGGTTTATTACCGGCAATTTAATCTTTTATGGCTGCCGCAAACCTTGACTCCGAAACAGCATTTTCCTATATCAAAACCACGTTAGCACTCGCATAGATGGAGTGCTAATAATCAACGAGCATAAAGCTCATCGTTCATTTTGCTGCCTTAGTTCAAGGCGTATTTTCAAGGGTTATAACCATGGCAGAGATCAATTTCCGCCCTCTTCATGACCGCGTTGTCGTTCGTCGTGTAGAATCGGAAGCAAAGACAGCCGGTGGCATCATTATTCCTGATTCCGCCAAAGAAAAGCCGTCTGAAGGCGAAGTTGTCGCCGTTGGTTCCGGCAACCGCGATGAAAGCGGCAAGCTGGTTGCTCTGGATGTTAAAGCAGGCGACCGCGTTCTGTTCGGCAAATGGTCCGGCACAGAAGTGAAAATCGGCGGCGAAGACCTGCTGATCATGAAAGAATCCGACATTCTCGGAATCATTGCTTAATTCTTGAATTAGCCTGAACGGTTTATACCTCAGGTTATTCATCATTCCTTTTCAACAGTTCAAATCGGGAAGCCTTGAAGGCCAGACCTCAGGCTCCAGGAGAGAAAAATGGCTGCTAAAGAAGTAAAATTCGGTCGTTCAGCGCGCGAAAAAATGCTGCGCGGCGTCGATATCCTTGCAGATGCTGTTAAAGTAACGCTCGGCCCTAAAGGCCGTAACGTTGTTATCGACAAATCTTTCGGTGCTCCACGCATCACCAAAGACGGTGTATCGGTTGCTAAAGAAGTAGAACTTGAAGACAAGTTCGAAAACATGGGCGCACAGATGCTGCGCGAAGTGGCTTCCAAGACCAATGACACTGCAGGTGACGGCACAACAACCGCTACTGTTCTCGGTCAGGCTATCGTTCAGGAAGGCGCAAAAGCTGTTGCTGCCGGCATGAACCCGATGGATCTGAAGCGCGGTATCGACCTCGCAGTAACCGAAGTTGTTGCAAACCTCCTCGGCAAAGCCAAGAAGATCAACACTTCTGAAGAAGTTGCTCAGGTTGGCACCATCTCCGCTAACGGCGAAGCTTCCATCGGTCAGATGATTGCTGAAGCCATGCAGAAGGTTGGCAACGAAGGCGTTATCACTGTTGAAGAAGCTAAAACTGCTGAAACAGAGCTCGAAGTTGTTGAAGGTATGCAGTTCGACCGCGGCTACCTGTCACCATATTTCGTAACCAATCCTGAAAAGATGGTTGCAGATCTGGAAGACGCTTACATTCTTCTGCACGAAAAGAAGCTTTCCAACCTGCAGGCTCTTCTGCCGGTTCTCGAAGCTGTTGTTCAGACTTCCAAGCCACTCGTTATCATTGCTGAAGACGTAGAAGGCGAAGCACTGGCAACTCTGGTTGTTAACAAGCTGCGCGGCGGCCTGAAAATTGCTGCTGTTAAGGCTCCGGGCTTTGGCGATCGTCGTAAGGCAATGCTTGAAGATATCGCGATCCTCACCGGTGGTCAGGTTATCTCCGAAGACCTCGGCATCAAGCTGGAATCTGTTACGCTCGACATGCTCGGCCGTGCGAAGAAAGTTGCAATCAGCAAAGAAAACACCACCATCGTTGATGGCGCCGGTGCAAAAGCTGAAATCGAAGCCCGCGTTGGCCAGATCAAGCAGCAGATCGACGAAACTTCTTCTGACTACGACCGCGAAAAGCTACAGGAACGTCTTGCTAAGCTTGCTGGCGGTGTTGCAGTTATCCGCGTTGGCGGTGCAACTGAAGTTGAAGTGAAAGAACGCAAAGACCGCGTTGACGATGCTCTGAACGCAACCCGCGCTGCGGTTGAAGAAGGTATCGTTGCTGGTGGTGGTACTGCCCTTCTGCGCGCTTCTGCAAACATCACTGCAAAAGGCATCAATTCTGATCAGGAAGCCGGCATCAACATCATCCGTCGTGCTCTGCAGGCTCCTGCTCGTCAGATCACCACAAACGCCGGTGAAGAAGCTTCTGTTATCGTTGGTAAAATCCTCGAAAACGCGTCAGAAACCTTTGGTTACAACACTGCAACCAACGAATATGGCGATCTGATCAAAGCTGGTGTTGTTGATCCGGTTAAAGTTGTTCGTACTGCTCTGCAGAACGCAGCTTCAATCGCTGGCCTGATGATCACCACTGAAGCCATGATTGCTGAACTGCCGAAGAAAGACAGCGGCATGCCAGCAATGCCAGGTGGCGGCATGGGCGGCATGGGCGGCATGGACTTCTAAGAAGTCCGTAAAGCTCGCCCATCAACTAATAAGCCTGCACCGCAGAGCGGTGCGGGTAGCGGCATGGACTTCTAAGAAGTCCATCCGAGCATTTCGTAGCACAGGCGTTTACGCCTGTGCGGCCACGAGAGTGCAAAAAATAAAAAGCCTCCGAGAAATCGGGGGCTTTTTTTATGGATTTTACAGAGGTCTGTATATCGAACGCCTGTAAACAGCAGCAAGATATGTTATAATATCATCGTATTTAAATGGGCTTTGTGCTCGCGGCATTCATAGTATGAAATTCTATCTGCGACAGGAGTTCCGGCCTGTCAGCAGCGTGTAAAACCGACCTTGTGCATTTTTATGCTGTCCTCCCAATTTATTGGGATTACATCTCAAGGCAAATCGGAACAGATACAATTGGCCTAAATCACAAATGCCGCGCTTTATTTTTTTAAAGTTACTGTACTTACGAATAAGTCAAAATTATTTTAGTACCTCCTTAATAATCAGGCTTTAAAAGATTACGAAATCTTCAGCTTGCTCCGGTCAGCAATCCTATTTGCCCCCGCTTGAAGGAACTGCCGGCCCGAGCAAAGGGAAGACGGGGCAACCCGTCTTCCCACCGCCGGTTTCTAACGCAGCCACTCTGTTGCTTCGCGATTTTGTTACACGCAATCTGAACTCCCCGCTTGAATTCCCTTATAAGCTGTCTACGTTTGACTAGACAAACTGCGCACCGACGTTTCGCGTATGGAGCAGTTATCATGCCGGTTTCAGGAGAGAAGAGTTATGCGCAAAGAGCATCCGATCACGACCGCACCACAAGACGGCCAAACAGTCACAGTGCTCTGGACTGACTTTGACGGCCAAACCAATGAATCTCCGGCCCGCTATCGTCAACTCGCCCAGCTAAAAAAGGCTGGCGGAGACTGGGATGAGAATGACACCGGCTGGTGGACTTTCCTTGACAGCACAACTCAGAAAAAAATCAACCCGACCGCGTGGATTGAGAATCCTGAGGATGAGGCTGAAGACGACTGAAACGTCTAAACTACAGACCCTATATTCATCGGGAACAACCCGATATCAGGCTAACATATCTATTTACGACATCTTCCCAGAATTCAGAATTTCAGGAGCTGCAAATGTCTGACCAACGCACCGAGACTGATAGTTTCGGCCCGATTGCCGTTGATAATGATCGCTACTGGGGTGCACAAACCCAACGCTCACTGCACAACTTTAAAATCGGCACTGACCGTCAGCCGTTGCCGCTTATCCATGCGCTCGGCATAGTTAAACAAGCCGCTGCAGAGACGAATATTGCATTGGGTAAACTCGATCCGGTTTTGGGTCGCGCCATTACTGTCGCCGCAGCCGAGGTTGTTGCCGGCAAGCTCGACGATCACTTTCCGCTGGTCATTTATCAGACCGGTTCGGGCACGCAGTCCAATATGAATGCGAATGAAGTGATCTCCAACCGTGCGATCGAAATGCTGGGCGGCACCATTGGCAGCAAGAAGCCTGTACATCCCAATGATCATGTCAATATGGGGCAGTCGTCGAATGACAGTTTCCCGACAGCTATGCATATTGCCACGGCGCTTGAAGTGACCACCCGCCTGCTACCGGCGCTTGACCATCTGATTTCTGCCCTGAAGACCAAAGAAGATAAGTTCGCGCATCTGATCAAGATTGGCCGCACCCATACGCAGGATGCCACACCGGTTACACTGGGACAGGAGTTCTCCGGTTATCGTGCAGCCGCCGAATATGGCAAGCACCGCATTGAGCAAAGTCTCACAGATGTTTATCTGCTCGCACAGGGCGGCACTGCGGTCGGCACCGGCCTGAACTCGGCCAAAGGTTTTGATACCGGCTTTGCCGATGCCGTTGCCAATATCACCGGCCTGCCTTTCAAAACCGCACCGAACAAATTTGAAGCACTGGCTTCGCACGGCGCCCTGCTCAATCTTCATGGTAGCTTGAATGCGCTTGCCGCCGATCTGTTTAAGATTGCCAATGATATCCGCTTTTTAGGTTCGGGTCCCCGCTCCGGCCTTGGTGAATTGCAATTGCCGGAAAACGAACCCGGTTCGTCCATCATGCCGGGCAAAGTCAACCCGACTCAAGCCGAAGCATTGACGATGGTTGCCACACAGGTTTTCGGCAACCATACCACCGTCACCGTTGCATCAAGTCAGGGGCATTTTGAGCTCAATGTTTTCAAACCGGTGATCGCGGCCAATGTGTTGCAATCCATCCGTCTGCTGGCCGATGGCATGAACTCTTTTGTCGATCATTGTATTGATGGTATTGAAGCCAATGAAGCGCGCATCCATGAACTGATGGAAAATTCGCTGATGCTGGTGACCGCACTTGCCCCGCAAATCGGTTATGATGCAGCAGCAATGATTGCCAAAACAGCGCATCACAATGGCACAACGCTGCGCGAGGAAGCGCTGAAAAGCGGACTTGTCAGTGAAGCCGAATATGAAGCACTGGTGCGGCCGGAACTCATGCTGCACCCTGCATAATAGTTGCCGAAATAAGCTATAACAGCCCAAATAACCCCGTTTCGGGCTGTTATAGCTCTATGCTTCAATTTTAAGTTCACCATTGATGAACAATATGTCAATATACGTCTATATTTACATAACAGTCACTTGTTTGTTATCCATCCGGTAACAGCAAACTATGTTGCAACAGTCTGCTTAAACCTAGTTTTTTTTAACGCATGTTCCTCCCGGAAAGCCGGATATGGTTTTCAGTAACATGCCAATCCGGAGCCCCACTATGAGCAATGTTTCTGCATCCCAGAATTCCGCAGTCATCCTGATTGCCCGTATTTTTCTTTCAATCTTGTTCATTCTGGCCGGCTGGGCAAAGCTGACCGGTCTTGAAGGTACCGCTCAGTATTTTGGTGCAATCGGCCTTCCTGTGCCAACGGTTACTGCTGTTCTCGTTGGTCTGGTTGAATTTGTTGGTGGTCTTGCCATTCTGGTCGGCTTCAAAACCCGCATCGCTGCCGTCATCGTTGCCCTGTTCACTATTGGCGCAACTCTGGTTGCCCATATGGATTTTGCTGAAGGCATGAATGCAATGATGGCACAGAAAAACCTCGCAATTGCCGGCGGTCTGCTGCTGCTCGCTATCACCGGTGCAGGTGCATTTTCTGTCGACGGTCGTGGCCGCTCGTAATCTCTGAAATTTTCAGTTTAGAGCATTTCACAGTCAAGTTGGATCAACTTGACGTCGGGATAATGCGAAAAACTAAAGAATCTAGAGCGAGCGCTGCGATCCAATCTGGACGTAAACCGCTCTAGAATTAAAAAAGCCGCAGCTCTTATGAGCTGCGGCTTTTTTTGCATTGAATGAATTTTGCCAAAAACCTTATTTCAGGCTATCGCAAATCCGGCCGATAATCTCTGTCACACGCGGATTATCCAGACTACGGCGGGCAGAAACCAGACATGCCTGTGATTTCAACATAATGCCGTCATCCAGGATTTTCAGTTTGTTGGCACGCAGCGTTGAACCGGTCGATGTGATATCAACGATAATGTCCGCAGAACCGGCAGCAGGTGCCCCCTCAGTTGCACCCAGACTTTCCACAATCCGGTAAACCTGAATACCGTGTTTCTGAGAGAAAAACTGCTGTGTCAGCCGCCAGTATTTGGTGGCAATACGCAAACGACGGCCATGACGCTGACGGAAGTCTGCCGCCACATCATCCAGATCGGCCATTGTTGAAACATCGTGCCAGACTTCCGGTACGGCGACGATCACATCCGCATGGCCAAAACCAAGCGGTGCTTCAACCTGTACTTTTTCATCGGCACGCGCCAATGTCTCACGGATCAAATCTTCGCCGGTTACACCGAGATCCACGGCACCATAGCCAAGTTCACGGGCGATTTCAGATGCTGACAGGAACAGAATATCCACATCATCCATGCCTTCAATACGGGCACGGTAATTGCGGTCATCCTCCGGCAAAACAACATTCAGCCCGGCTTTCGCCATCACTGCAATTGTCTGTTCTTTAAGGCGGCCTTTGGAAGGCAAAGCCAATGTTACAGTCATGAGCGTGCTCCTGCCTGTGTCGCCTCAGCACATTGTTGCAGACGATCCAGCCAGATGGAAAAACCAACGCCGGAAATACGTTCCTTGGCACCAAGCAGTGTCAGCAAACGGTCATAACGCCCTCCACCGACAATGACACCGCAATCAGCATCGCGGCTGGTCACTTCATAAACCAGACCGGTGTAATAATCGAGCGGACGGCCAAACCCGGCATCATAAGTGACAATGCTCAAATCAATTCCGGCTTTACGCATTTCCTCAACGCGTTTGCCAAAGCCCTGCAAGGCTGAGCCCAGATCAAGACCGCTCACTGCAGCGAATTCCGTCAGCTGTGCTGTCGCCTGATCCAGCGGCACACGAATGGACAGAAATGTTTTCAGTGCTGTCAATACGCGGTCTGCCAGCTGCACCGCAGCCAGCTGCTGTTTTTCCATCAGCCGTCGTGCGATTTCAGCCGGACTACGCCCTGCAACGGGCGAAATGCCAGCCTCCTGCATTTCCTGTGCAAGTGCTGTAACCAGTGCATCCTCGCCTTGCTCATTCAGCAATTGACGCAAGCGTTCCGGCACACCATTGCCGGTGCGCGGTGACGAGAGATCCTGCAAAGCCAGTTGCAACTGTTCGGCATTGCCGAAAGTACGCGCCAGCTTCTTCTGCCAGCCACGCGGCAGACCAAGAGACGCCAGCACAGCTTCAAACACCGACTGATCGCCGAGTAGTACCTGCAAGGATGCATGAGGCGCAGCCTGATGCACAGCATTCAGCGCATCGCTTAACGAGCGTGCATCAGAGGCTGGCTGATTATCACCGCCGAGGTCTTCAATACCCGCCTGATGAAAGCTGGTGCCGCCTTCACGGCGCTGGCGAAAAACCTCACCAATATAAGAATAGCGCTTTGGCGTGGCTGCATTGAGCGCAATATGATTGCGGCAGACCGGAATGGTAAATTCCGGACGCAGGCACAGACTGTCGCCGTTTTCATTTTCGGTCAGGAAAATCCGGCTGCGCAAATCCTCGCCCGCCATATCCAGAAACGGATCTGCCGGTTGCAGGATTGGAATATTAACCGCCTCGCTCGACGTAGTCGCAAAATAAGACGCCAGATCGGCGGCAATATCTGCTGTTTGACGATTGCTCATATCAGTTCGCCTGCCTGCTTTTTTCCTGCAGACGATCATGCGCCTGTTCGGCGAGAATGCGCTTCACTTCCGCTACCAGATCAGCCTCTTTAACGGTGATCTGCGCCGGACGGCTGGCACGCCATTCCTCATTGCTTTCAATCTCACCGGAAAGACGCTTGCCTTCAATCAGATCCTTGATCTGAATTTCGCCATTGGCACGCTCATCACCGCCTTGAATAATCGCAAGCGGGGCATCGCGGCGGTCCGCATATTTCAGCTGATTACCGAATTTCTTCCAATTACCCTGATACATCTCGGCGCGGATACCGGCATCACGCAGATCCTGCGTGAATTTCTGATAACGGCCGAGGCTCTCAGCATCACCATCCATAACGGTAATCACAACCGGTGCCAGTGTTTCTTCTGCCCCAAGCTTGCCCAGATTTTTCAGAGCCGTCATCAGACGGGAAACACCGATGGAAAAACCGGTTGCCGGAACCGGCTGACCACGGAAACGCGACACCAGACCGTCGTAACGGCCACCGCCGCCCACAGAACCAAACACAACTTTTTCACCTTTTTCATTGGTGACATCAAATTGCAGCTCAGCCTCATAAACAGGACCGGTGTAATATTCGAGACCACGCACAACGGACGGATCAATCTTCACGCGACCGGCATAACCACCCGCATCAAACAAAATCTGCATCTGTGCGAGTTCTTCAACACCTTCTGTGCCGCGCGCATTGCCTTCAACAACAGCACGTAAATTCGCAATGGTCTGCTGACCATCTTCAGCACCGGCAGCAATAAATTCGAGAACCTTGGTGATCGCTGCCGCATCAAGCTTCGCACCTTTGGTGAAATCACCGGATTCATCACGACGACCTTCACCGAGCAGCAGCTTAACGCCCTCTTCGCCAAACTTATCCAGTTTGTCGATAGCGCGCAGCACGTTGAGGCGACGACCGGCATTGTCATCACCGGCAAGACCGATGGCTTCCAGAACACCATCCAGAACCTTACGGTTATTGACACGGATCAGATAATCACCACGCTGAATGCCCAGACGCTCCAGCGTATCCGCTGCCATCATGCACATTTCCGCATCAGCAGAAACGCCCGGCGCACCAACTGTATCCGCATCAAACTGCATAAACTGGCGGAAACGGCCAGGACCCGGCTTTTCGTTACGGAAAACCCAGCCATTACGATAGGTGCGGAACGGCAGCTGGATTTCATTGAAATTCTCAGCCACATGACGCGCCAGAGGCGCTGTCAGATCATAACGCAGCGACAGCCATTGCTCATCATCATCCTGAAGCGAAAACACGCCTTCATTCGGGCGATCCAGATCCGGCAGGAATTTACCCAGCGCATCGGTATATTCCACAAGCGGTGTTTCAATCGGGTCAAAACCGTAACGCTCATAGACCTCGCGAATTGTCGCCAGCATTTTTTCAGCAGCACGCAGATCATGGGGCTCACGGTCCACAAAGCCGCGCGGCAGCCGCGCTTTCATCTTCTCCGCTTTATTTGCCATGATACTGATCCGCTAAACTTGAGTTATCTTGAAGATTAAATGCCTTAATATCCTTGAAAGGCGTGTATGTTTCCTAACTGATCGGTCAGCATGCGGCAAGAGCAAGATCAGCGCAGAAACGCTTTATGCAGGCCTCTTAAAATCCTGCCGCAGACGCTCAATCACAGGGCGGCAATAACAACCCTCCAGATGATCATTCACAAGCCCCATCGCCTGCATAAAAGCATAAACCGTTGTCGGCCCGACAAATGACCAGCCGCGCTTTTTAAGATCTTTGCTGATGCGCGTGGAAATCTCGGTTAAAGGATTGGCCTTATAGGCCGCCAGATCAAACCGTGCAGGCCTGTCCTTGACCTGCGGCTCAAAACTCCAGAAATAAGCTGCCAGCGACCCTTTTTCAGCAATAAGCTCAATTGCCCGTCCGGCATTGTTAATGGCCGATTTGATCTTGCCGCGATGCCGCACAATGCCTGCATCCTGCATCAGCCGCTCAACATCATCATCTGTAAAAAGCGCCATTTCATGAAAATCGAACTCTGCAAAAGCACGGCGAAAATTCTCACGTTTGCGCAAAATCGTCAGCCATGACAGCCCTGACTGAAAGCCTTCCAGACAGATTTTCTCAAAAAGACGGCGATCATTGTCAACCGGATAGCCCCACTCCGTATCATGATAGAGAAGATAATCAGGCAATCCGCCATGCCAGCCGCATCGGACACGCCCGTCCTCACCCCAATGTAGCCCCGCTTCCAGAACCGGTATCTCTTGCGTCATTTTTTCATCCACCCGACCTCTGCAACACCATGAGTTCTTCCATAGCACATTTTATTTGACTTGGAACAAAAAAAGAACATACGCTTCACCGCAGACATTCGACAGATCATCCGAACCCCGAAGAATATTTACCTGCTGATAACCACAAGAGGAACTTTTCCCTTCATTTCAGCCTGCACGTTACTCTGATTCACTTTTTCACAAGGGTCAGGCATCACAGTTGAGGCAAAGGAATCTGCATGCCGCGACAGATGGGAAAAGCATCACAGTTTAAGGCATCACTTAAATACAGGACGATCTGATGAAACCACGTCATCTGCTGCTGATCGCATCCATTGCTGCTTTTGTCTTATCCGCTGTCTCGGCCGGCGGCGCATTTGCCAATGACCGTTATGCAACCCCGCCGCCGGTTGTTCTCAGCCCTGATCTGAGCGCACCTTGGGTTATGCAATTGCAGCCTCAGCGTTATTCAGTGCAGGCTGCTCCCGCTGCTGCGCCACGCTATTACCGCAATAGTGCCAGTTCACGTCAGGCTCTCGCGCCGACTGTACGCCCGATCACCCGCCAGCAGGCTCGCAAAAAGCAAGAAAAAACCTTGCGCCAGAATGTAACCTACCAGCAGGGCTCATTTATTCGCAGCGGCGTAACCCCGCCACAGAATCCAAAACAACCATCCGCCGGTATGAACCCGATCTTCCTGCCGCAGGAAGTCGACTATTCTGCCTCTCACAAAGCCGGTACTATCGTAATTGATACCAGAAACAAGTTTCTGTATCTGGTCGGTGAAAACGGCAAAGCGCGCCGCTATGGCGTTGGCGTTGGCAAAGAAGGTTTCGGCTGGAAAGGCACAGAGACTGTGAGCCGCAAAGCCGAATGGCCGACATGGCATCCACCGAAAGAAATGATCGCCCGCGAGCGTAAAAAAGGCCGCATTCTCCCTGTGAGAATGGAAGGCGGCATAGCCAATCCGCTTGGCGCACGGGCGCTTTATCTTGGCAGCACTCTGTATCGTATTCATGGCACCAACGCGCCATCCACCATCGGGCGGGCTGTCTCATCCGGCTGTATTCGTATGCGCAATCAGGATGTTGAAGACCTATATGAACGTGTGCCGGTAGGCACCAAAGTTGTAGTTCTCTGATAATTCGAACCTGAATATCAAAGCCCCGCCCATGAAAATGGCGCGGGGCTTTTTCTTATCTGCCCGTGCCCGCAAGCATTTTTCAAAAATTTTGATCCCAAACAATTTATCATTTTGACATCAGCCGGTCTTGCAAAAACGATAAGAACCGATTCAAGATTAGCGTACTGCAAAGTGCTTCGCCGGATACCACTCAGTAAGACGTTCAGAAACCGGCGCAATAACAGAAAAGGAATAAGGACATGTCCGTAGCTGCAATCAAATTGAATGACGGCAACTCCATTCCGCAATTGGGTTTCGGTGTGTGGCAGATCAGTGATGAGGAAGCTATCGCAAGTGTGAGCACCGCACTTGAAACCGGTTATCGTCATATTGATACTGCTGCTATTTACAAGAATGAACGGGGCGTCGGTCAGGCAATCCGCAATTCCGGCATTGCACGCAAAGATATTTTTCTGACAACCAAAGTCTGGAATGACGATCAGGGCTATGATTCAACCCTGAAAGCCTTTGAAGCCTCCGCCGAGCGCCTGGGCACCGATTATTTCGACCTGTATCTCATTCATTGGCCAATGCCGAATAAAGACAAGTTTCTCGACACCTGGCGCGCGCTTATCAAGCTGCGTGAAGAAGGCCGCGTGAAATCCATTGGCGTTTCCAATTTCCGCACAGCCGATCTGCAGCGCATACTGAAAGAAACAGATGTCGTTCCGGCCATCAATCAGATTGAGCTGCATCCGTACTTCCAGCAAGACAATTTGCGGCAGTTTCATCAGCAGCACAACATCGCCACCGAGGCATGGAGCCCGCTTGGTCAGGGTAAAATTCTGGATAATCCGGCGTTAAAAGCCATTGCAGATCATCACGGCAAATCGGTCGCTCAGATCATCCTGCGCTGGCATCTGGATATCGGCAATGTCGTCATTCCAAAATCCGTCACCCCTGCCCGTATTAAAGAAAATTTTGAAGTCACAGATTTCAAACTTCTGGGTATTGAGCACGACGAAATTGACAAGCTGGATTCATCGGACGGCCGTATCGGCCCTGACCCGACAACCTTTGGCTAAGCCTCAGGCTCTGGCGAGGTACGGCGTTAAAAAAAACTATACATAAT
>NZ_JARRAE010000050.1 GCF_030376605.1 Pseudochrobactrum sp. sp1633
CAGGCTGGATCTTAAGTTTCGGCAAGATTTTTTGGTGTTATCGCTCACCGCGATATCCACGGCGTTTCCATTCCTGAAGCGGCATAATATCCGGCAATCCGCCACCTGCCTCATACCAGGAATCGACAGCCCAGCTCTGTTCCGACGTATCTTTAATCACGGCAGTCCAATGCGGGTAACGGCCATCGATGAACGAACCGCGTGTCGTACGTCGAACTACAGTATGATGCTTTAACCAACCGCGAGATTGCAAATAGCGAAGGAAACTATCCGTATTGATCGATTCATCCACGCAATCCATCTGCCCCTTAATGCGGGCTTTACCGAACTGCATTTTTGGTTTGTCGCGCAGACCGATAGTTGCTGTGCCACGTTCTTCGAATATTGCAACAGCCATCCCCAACGCCTTTCTTTCGTCATTCGCGCTTCGACCAGCCTTTTGCAACAGAGTACGGATACGGCTCTCTTCCTTTGAGCTTAACGTGACCTTGGTTCGATAAGTGCAGTCATAACCGTGGCAAACATTAAAGCTTTGCGCTGAAGCCATTCCCGGGGGCAACATCAGACTGACAAGAACACCAGCACTTATTCGTTTAATCAATTTCGTACTCCGCATTCCTGTAGACCGCTTATAAATATTATTTCATCAGTAAAAAACGAATGAACTGCCCATAATCATAGCAGTGCTTATAATGAGTGAGAACGAGTTTCTAACTTCACTTCCCCTCCCCCCGTATTTTTTTCATTTTCTGGTTTTAAACATATAAAAAAGCCCCGCACATTTCTGCCGGGGCTTTTGGGTATGTTAAGCTGGTCTTGGAGTTTTGCTTACTTGAGCGTTGGTCAAGTATTTCGGCTGTATTTGGGGATTTGGTTTTCAGGCTTTTTTCCGTTCGTCGTGCAATCGCTTGCTTATCGATTTTAGCTCGAACGGGCTGATCCAAGATACATTGACACGCCTATGGGAAAGGCATCTGGATCGTGGTTTTAATTGCTTTGGGAAG
>NZ_JARRAE010000051.1 GCF_030376605.1 Pseudochrobactrum sp. sp1633
GTTCTTAGCGGCAATCAACAAGTAGAGAAAGCAAAGCCCAAAGCCCCAGCTCTTCTTTACTCGCGTCAGCCCGACCAACAAATCTGCGATCTGCTCGTTCTCTTCGTTCAGCTTTCGGCTGTAGCGATAACACGTCTGACTGACATCGAAGGTGCGGCAGGCCAGTGCAACACGCACACCGCGTAACGCCACAGCTTGTCTGGCCATCTCCCGGCGCTGAGATGGCCCTGTCACTTTTTTCCAAGGACCTCTTTCAGAAGCTCCGCCTGCATGCTCATCTCGGCATACATCTTCTTCAATCTGCGATTTTCATCTTCCAAGGCCTTCATCTGGCTAATCATGGATGCATCCATGCCGCCATATTTGGCACGCCATTTGTAAAATGAAGCATTGCTCATCCCGTGTTCGCGACATAGCTCAGGCACTGGAACGCCACCTTCCGCCTGACGCAGGATCGCAAGAATTTGCGGTTCGGTAAATCTGGTCACTTTCATCGAAATCTCCTCGAGCATAATGACGAGAAAATTCTACTTTTAAACCCGATTAATTCCCGGGGGGATTACCCTGACGTTCAGCCCCCATTCCTAGAGGCTGGTCAGGGTTGCAAACGTGGGATGGGGGCTGATTAATTGCATTTCATTTCCTGTGGGTCGAAGTCCTACATTTAGCTATCGAGCGCTTCTCGAATTGTAACGAAAGCTGATGATAGCTTAGATAGGAATAATCAAGTTATCCTATTGGTTTTATTATATCCAACGTTATTACATATGATTTGAGGAGGTGTTGCATTACGTAAATATTTTAGAGCGGCATATTTTTAAGCTAATAATGAAAC
>NZ_JARRAE010000052.1 GCF_030376605.1 Pseudochrobactrum sp. sp1633
TTTTGGGTATACGGATTTAATGGTTGATGGGGCACCTTCACCCCATCAATCTGATACCACCCTCAGATGGTTGATAGATCGACTCCGTAGTTGAGTTCCTCTGCGAAGTCCGGCAGTCCGTAACCGATGGTTTTCTTGTAGAAAGGAGAGACCTTCGCAGTCGGTGCCTTCTTCTTGTGCTTCGTGGTGTAGAGCATTCGTGCCCGCATCACCTCGAAGGAGTAACCGCGCCCTTCTCGGTTCTTGTCCTTGGCCAGTCGGTTGATGGACTCCGTGTAAGCGTTGGTGACGGGCATGTCCGTCTCGAAGTAGGTCATGGTCTCTTCGCGCCAGTTTCCCACTGCCCTGACCAGATCGCTCCAGACTTCCTTTTGGCCCTTCGGGATGGTGGCTATCCACTCGTCCAGGGCGGCTTCTGCCTGGAGCCGTGTGGTGGCGTCCCAGATGCCGTAGAAGCGCTCCTTGTGCTCGTAGGCGGCCAGCAGTTGCGGGAACGCGCCTGTCCAGGTCTCCATGATGAGGCGCTCCCGGTCTGAGACTTCGTGAGCGCGTTTCAGCAGGATTTTCCGGTCTCCCTTGAGAGTCCGGCTCTGGGACGGTTTCAGCTCCTTTCTGAGGCCCTTGCGCACTTTCTCTAGGGCATCGTTGGCCATGCGCACCACATGGAATTTATCGACCACGATACGGGCCTGGGGCAGCACAGCCTTGACCGCTGCCCGGTAGGGGTTCCACATGTCCATGCTGACGATCTCGACC
>NZ_JARRAE010000053.1 GCF_030376605.1 Pseudochrobactrum sp. sp1633
CCTGACGGTTTGGGCGTAAATTTTGGCGATGCAGACATCAGATATCATCTTCAAGCGTCACCGTTTTCCGCCACAGATTATTGCTCATGCGGTGTGGCTTTATCTGCGGTTCAACCTTAGTCTGCGTGAAGTTGAAGAAATGCTGCTTGAGCGTGGAATTGACGTATCATACGAGACAGTTCGTCGTTGGATCGCCAAGTTCGGACCCCAGGTCACACGCAACTTGCGGCGGCGTCAGGCGCGCCCCGGCGATATTTGGTATTTGGACGAAGTGGTCGTCAAATGCGCTGGAGAGAAATTCTGGCTCTGGCGTGCGGTGGATCAACATGGCTCCGTTCTCGAAGAAATCTTGCAGAAGCGGCGTGATAAAAGGGCGGCAAAGCGACTGCTCGTGGCGTTAATGAAGCGCTATGGCTTTGCTCCCAAACGGATCATCACCGATAAGCTCCGCTCCTACGGTGCAGCAAAGGCAGAAGTGGCACCCGGCCTTGACCATTGGTCGCACAAGGGCCTCAATAATCGGGCCGAAAATAGCCATCTGCCGTTTAGGAAACGGGAGCGAACCATGCAAGGTCATCGGTCGCCTGGAGCGTTGCAACGGTTCGTCTCCATGCACTCAGCGACCCGCAATTGTTTCTCTGTTCCATCTCGTCGCCGAGCCGCACACACAATTCGCTACCATCGC
>NZ_JARRAE010000054.1 GCF_030376605.1 Pseudochrobactrum sp. sp1633
GTCAGGTGATACGGGCGGTGGAAGGTGAAGTAAGGGCCTTTGCCCATTTTCAGATCTTCCATGCGCTCGGAAATACGCGGATGGGACATGTCAGCAACCACGAACACGCCCGGCGCTACGCCTTTACCGATGGTGTAATCCACCACGCCAACACGGGAGAGCACGCCGCCGTCTTTTTCAGGAATCAAGGTTGAGGACAGTTGATCCAGCGTGGCTGCAGGACCATGCATACCGGCTTTGTCCGGCACCAGACCGGTAGCATTGGCGATAGCCGCCATTTCCACCATTGTCTTGGAACCATCAACGAATTCCACCAGCATGCGCACATTCATATTGCGGCGGATGGCTTCTTCCATATAGGCATCCGGCACCGCATCAATATTGAGCGGATTGTTTTTGCCTTTACCGGCGGCGACAATCGGGTGCCCCATAGCGGAAACAAACTCGATCAGCTCCATGCAGGATGACGGCTCGTCACCGGCGCCGAGCGAATAGGTAACGCCGAGACGATCTGCTTCGCTTTTCAGATAAGCGCCGATTGTCACATCAGCTTCAACATTCATCATTACGAGGTGTTTGCCGTGCTCCATAGCACGCAGGCCGATTTCCGC
>NZ_JARRAE010000055.1 GCF_030376605.1 Pseudochrobactrum sp. sp1633
CGATTTCTATTATTGTTCCATGTCACCGCGTTATCGGCGCCAATGGCAAGCTAACCGGCTTTAGCGGCGGCCTTGATAAGAAAGAGGCGCTGTTACGACTAGAGGGCTGTATTTATCAGGAATGCTTACTGTAACAGCTTGAGCAACCGTTTATCTTTCTCTTCCCTGCCCGTTTTTCTCATTTGTTTTAAACATACCAAAAAGCCCCGCACATTTCTGTCGGGGCTTTTTTGTATGTTAAGCTGGTCTTGGAGTTTTTCTTGCTTGAGCGTTGCTCAGGTATTTCGGCTGTATTTGGGGATTTGGTTTTCAGGCTTTTTCCCGTTCGTCGTGCAATCGCTAGTCACTCGGTTACTTGCTCTTCTCAGTCTTCCGGTTATGAGGCTGTCGTGGTGAGAGCGTTAAAAAATCGCTTGCTTATCGACTTTAGGCAGCACGGTCTGCTGCAAGAGTTTTGCTTGATTTGCAGAGTTATTGTATTTCGTAGGAA
>NZ_JARRAE010000056.1 GCF_030376605.1 Pseudochrobactrum sp. sp1633
AATCTTAGCTTCAGTGAATGGGCAAGTGTGTTTGGTGACGCCAAAATGACGACTGCATTGCTCGATAGATTAACACACCACTGTCACATCCTCGAAACCGGAAATGACAGCTTCAGGTTCAAAAATAGCTCCGCACAGGAACCAAAACGAGCAAAGGAAAAATAGCAACCTTGACCGTAACTAAAAACCCGAACATTAATTAAAAGGCGGGTCAATTCTCGGTGGAAAAACCGGGG
>NZ_JARRAE010000006.1 GCF_030376605.1 Pseudochrobactrum sp. sp1633
TTTTTTTATTTTTATTGGCTTTTGTGAATTATCCCAATCCGTATAATCCATAATTAGTGTTTCAAATTCACTATTATCTTCATTTAATATTCTACTTTGGATGCATATCGCGGGAGCCATTTGGTAAATGTTTTTTTCTTTTTTTGCCATATAGGCCCTACCAAATAAAAATTCATCAGTAATACAAGGAATAGGCATAGACTTATTTATGAGCTCTTTGGCATATTCCTTAGAAATAATATAACCTGCAGAACCATAATGCACAGATACTAGCTGATGAAGAGTATAGCCCTTTTGCAGCTGATGTTTTTTGCGGGACTGAACGACTGAATGATTCAAGGTCTCAATTTTTATGCATTTCGCCCCATGAATTATCCAATTTTCATCGTTTAAAAATACTTCAGCATTTTTTGATAAATAAACATCATCCTCAAATATCGCAGTGTATTCATCATCCGAATTAGCGGCAATTTCCCAGCATTTTCTATGGCTTAAAAAACATGCTATTTCACCAGCCGTCATATCCCTGTAGGAATTATCTTGGCATTTCAATGGAAACAAATCGGCTTCATCAACGGCTTTAGCATCACAGCCTACAACTCTTTTAAACTTTCTGTCCAATCCCGCGAACTGATCATTCATGTGTCTCATTCTGTCTAAAGAACGATCAAGATTAATTACTAAGCACTGCATATTTGCATAACCTTTTACATTACCGAATTTTGCTGGCGGACACTCTCCACATTTTATCTATTCGATACGGAGTAAAATCAAACCTATCTTTAAGTTGATCAATTAACAGATCGGTACGTGTGACTTAAACAAGATATTTCCAAGAATTCAGTGTTTTGTCTCTCTGTTGCCATCAAAAAATTTAACCGATCGCTACGGGTCCTGATCCGGTATGATAATGAAAACACAAATAGGGCCAGAGATCCAAGCCAGCCATACGCGCATCTTAACGCAGGAATGTGGGTCGTGAGGAATGATGTTACTTCATTTCCTGAATAAGCTTTGGGGTGAGATTAATAACGACTGAAATCAAATATTTTAATATAGTTGGTACTTGTGTTGACCTTGGCGATTATTGTCGTCACAAACTATGAGGTCGGCTTGTAATTTACTCGGACTTAATTGTTTTGCCCCCACAATGATGAGATGTGAAACAACGTCCAAAAGTTCAGAAGTGTAAAGCATGCGGATTTTGTGAAGAAACTACCAATGTTTCCGAAATCACGCAAAACCCAACTAGGAACTTCAGCCTTTTCCGCTATCATAATTGTTGTCTTTACACTCACGTTCTTGGTGATTGTCTTAATGTTTCAATAAAATCGCATTTGGTGGGATTAACATCAGCACATATATGCCAACAATTGAGGGGGCGAAACGTTGGATCAAACGACTGAGACTGTACGCAGCAGAAGCTCATTTTTCCGCACTCTCACCCTTACGCTCCCGCTTGTCGGATTGACCGGCTGCATACCGCAGCATGTAAGGGATCTTGAATGGTGCCGAAACCTCGAAACTGCCAAGCCCCTCATTGATGAGCGCGGGCAAGCTAATCTTAATATAGCAATGACTAAAAACAAATGCGCCGACAAGCTTCTGGAAGCGAAAAAAGCTGCTGAAGAAGCAGCAAAAAAAGCCGAAGAATTAAAAGCCGCAAAGTCCAAGCCTTCTGCATCGAAACAGACAATAAAAAAGCCCGACAGAGGGTAACTGTCGTGGCCAATCAATACGAACGCAGTTCAATTTTCCGGGGCAAATAATGTATGAGACTGGGTTTATCGCTTTATTGTTTATGAGTTTAATCGCCATAGTTGCAAATTATAAACTCCGTCATCTGCATAGGCTTCCTATGCAATGGAGCCTGTCAGGCAAAGTTAACTGGACAGCTCCCAGAGTTATTGCCCTTGCTTCCTTTCCCGCCATTTTCGCTGTCATAGGCTCTGCGCTTATCCTTAGCAGTGCTCCTGAGCAGGAACAGTCAACAACCCGATCCCTTATCTTTCTCGGCATCGCAATGATTGGGTTGCAAATATTGCATCTGAAGCTCGTCAATAAAAAAGGCAACATTTAAGCTGCCTCTCAAATCATCAAAATATACAAAACACTATATAATCTGCTTATTCGGCAAACCGGTTAGTGCGCCCTCGCACATGTTTTATTGCTTCAAATTGGTGCCCGCTCAAAACGGAAAATTGCACGACCAATGAAATTATACTTTTCCTTGGTTATTTTACCCGTTTCCATTGATGCGCGCATATGTGATATTTCAGTTTCAATGTTTGCAGACAGGAAATAAATATGAAAACGATTACATATGCCCTGAGCATGATCTTGATTGCAGCCGTTGTAACCGGTTGCGCTAATCGCTCCTGTAGCGACTGGCCAGGCACATGCATTATTCAGTGATTTAAAGCTTAACTGACCTGCTCGGCCTCTTACACTGTATCAGTATATACCGCCCTCAGACGGGCATGGTGAATATCACATCATATACAGGTCAAAAAATAGCCGCCCATAAGGGCGGCTATCAAATCCAGTACAAGCATTCAGCTTTTAGAACTTGTAGTTCACACCAACACGAACAGTGTGGAACTGAGATTTAGCTTCGCCGATACGAATGCTGCGACCATCGAAATCAGCATCGAGCTTCAACTTACCAAGGTCAGTGTACAGATATTCTGTTTTAAGCGTCACGTTGTTTGTGATTGCATATTCTGCACCGGCACCAACAGTGTAACCAACTTTAGTGTCCGACTGTGAAGAGTAGCCACCAAAAACATCGGCATAGGTTTTCACCTTACCATAGGCCACACCACCGGTTGCATAAACCATGAAGCGATCAACTGGTGTATAACCAAGGCGCAAACGGGTTGTACCGAACCAGCTCACCTTCGTTCCCAGACTAATACCGGTCATGGAATCGCTTACCGAGAAATCCGACTTCAAGCTTGAACCCTGAAAATCAGTTTCGATACCAACGATTGCCTGATCAAACTGCCAGTTATAACCAGCCTGAACACCGCCAATAAAACCGCTGGCATTGCCGCGAAGCGACAGATCGGTGAACACATCTTCATAAAAATCAGTTTTAAATTTACCACCGGCATAACCGGCATTCAGACCGATATAACCACCGGTCCAGGAGAAGGTGTCGACGACTGCCGGAGCAGGCTCGTTATACACAACAGCGTCTGCAGCAAATGCAGTGCCGGCGGTCATAACCAATGCTGTAGCTAAAAGAATGCTTTTCATGATATTCCCCACCTATAAAATAATAATTTTTTATACAATTAAAATACCTTTTTAGAATATAACAAAAAAGCAACACGGAAAACTAATCGTACTTTAACAGTATCCGCACAATCCGGGCACTGTGCGCACTTATCCACCTCCAGCGCATCCTGCTGACGGAAAGTTGCTCACCGCACTCTGAATGGGACTCCTAAAATAAAAACCCGCGATCATGCTCTGGCACAAGCGCGGGTTTTATTGATTTGGGTCGCGGCTTTGAGATTTTAGCCTTTGGACATATTCAACGGCGGTTCCACACCTTCGCTCAACGGACTGATATAAGGTGTGCGGGCTGTCTGCGCCGCCAGTGCTGCCTTGGCATCTGCCATCAGCACCGGATCACTCAGCACAGCAAGACCGGTTGCGGCCATTGCTTTTGCCACATGCACCATAGCTTTATGTGCCGCTGGTGATTTACCCTGCGCCACCACCTGCCATGTGTGGAAAGGTGTACCGATTGCCACTGTCGGCCCATGAACCTGTACTGTCGGCACCACCCAGCTGACATCACCTATATCCGTCGAGCCGATCTGCGTTTTATGTGGCTGATCAAGCGGCACCAGAAACTCTGCCAGCGGTGCATCTGTCTCCGGCATACCAATCACATTATAAACGGACGAAATTTCTTCCGGCGAAAGCGTTGCGCGGATTTTGCGGGCATAGTCACGATCCTGATCGTCAAACTTCGGTGCGCCCAGCTCCTGCATGGTGCGATACAGCGTCTGTTCAAGCGGCTTATTGCCCAGCGTATTAGAAACCGCACTGACGATCTTCATCTCCATGCGGGTTTCGGTCATCATCGCCGCGCCCTGCGCAATCTTATTCACGCGGTTCACCAGCGACAACATGGTCTGCAAATCCATCGCACGGATGGAGTAACGCACCCGCGCATGAGCCTGCACCACATTCGGTGCAATACCACCGGCATCCAGCAAGGCATAATGAATACGCGCGTCAGACGGCATATGTTCACGCATGTAATTGACGCCGACATTCATCAGTTCAACCGCATCAAGCGCACTGCGTCCGAGATGCGGCGCAGCAGCTGCATGAGAAGCACGTCCGGTAAAGATAAAGTCTGCACGGGTATTGGCCAGCGACAAAGCCGGAGCCACTTCCCAGAAACTGTAAGGATGCCAGGAGATTGCAACATCTGCATCGTCAAAAGCACCGGCACGCACCATGAAAGCCTTGGCCGCACCGCCTTCTTCCGCAGGACAACCGTAATAGCGCGCACGTCCCGGAATTTTATTCTCAGCGAGATAGTTTTTGAGGGCAACGGCCGCAAGCAATGCACCCGCACCCAACAGATTATGGCCGCAACCATGACCATGCCCCCCCGCTTCGATCGGTTTATGCTCAGAAGCACCGGCTTCCTGACTGAGACCCGGAAGGGCATCATATTCGCCCATAAAAGCGATAACCGGCCCGCCTTCACCGGCTTCACCAATCACAGAAGTCGGAATACCGGCAATGCCTTCGGTCACGCGGAAACCATGATGCAGCAACTCGGCTTTATGTTCAGCCATCGAACGCTCTTCGGTATAGCAAACCTCAGGCATTCCCCAAACGCGGTCGCTCATTTCGATGAGGCGCTGCTTTTCGTCCTCAACCTTCTGCCACAAGTCCTGACGGTCATTCATGCTCATTGGATCATTCCTGCATATTGCAAATTTTAGAGATTGGTTGCTTCTTCAAAGACCAGTTCGGATGCCGGCGGGATACGCCCCTCAAACCAGTAAGCCGCAGCGGCACGCGACATAGCCGCACCGTCATGACCAACTCCGGCTACATCAATCAGCTTCCAGTTGAACGGCATGCCTAAGCGCTGCGCCTGTTTCTGCGCAAAATCATGAACAAAATATGCCCGTTTATAGCGGGAAGGTCCCTGCGCAAATGCTTCCGGCTGATCCGGCAAATTCGGGTCAGCTTCATCAATATCCTGATCACCGGCAAAAATATGCATCGGATAGGCAAACCAGCGGGCAAGCTGCGCCTCATCCAGACCGATGCCACCCATACCTTCCGGAAATTTGCGGGTCAGATCAGGTAATGTGTACCAGCCCGGATTGGCCGCAACAACATCAGAGAAAATACCGTGATCCTGCGTGGCAAGCAGACGATGCGAGAACTGACCGCCAGCCGAATGGCCGTATAAACGCGCCTGTTTCTGCGTGGTCACACCACCGGCCTGAAGGGCTGCAAGAACACGCGCAGGCACACCATAGAGCCAATCCTGCTTTTCACGCACAAGCCCCGCACTTTCATCAAGGATCAGCCCGTTATTATAGCTTTCCGCCATCGGGAACTGAGCATCAGGGAATGTCGGCGCAACAATCAGCAAGTGGTGTTTTTCAGCCGCCGGAATCCAGAAATCACGATATTCATCGCCATTACGCAGCATACCATGCTGCACGATGATTATCGGATCTTCAGGACGGTAGTTTTCAGGGCGATAGAAATTTACTTCCAGCGGTCTGTCCGGATGATACTGATCAACAAACGGCAGCGTACTGCGTCCGATTTCTGGACGAAGAATGGTGGTAGTCATTATGTCTCCGGATTATGCAAATGACAGGCAGCGCTTTGGTCTGCAGTCACACTTTCAAGTTCGGGGCGGCGCTCGCGGCATACCGGCATGGCATGAGCGCAGCGCGGATGAAACGGGCAGCCGGAAGGCGGATTAAGCGGTGACGGCAGATCACCTGTCAGCGGCTGAAAATCGCGTTTGCGACGGCTGATCGACGGGCTGGCATTAATCAATGCCGCGCTATAGGGATGCGCAGGCTTATTGAAAATTGCAGATGCGGAACCAATCTCAACAATGCGCCCGAGATACATGATCGCAATCCGGTCACTGATATGGCGGACAACGCCAAGATCATGGCTGACAAACAGATAGGTCAGCCCGTAGCGGGCACGCAAATCCATAAACAGATTGATCACCTGCGCCTGAATAGACACATCAAGCGCTGACACCGGCTCATCACAAACCAGAAAATCAGGTTTTACCGACAAAGCACGAGCAATGCCGATACGCTGACGCTGACCACCGGAAAACTGGTGCGGATAGCGGTCACGATAGGCGAGATCAAGCCCGACCTCTTCCAGCGCCTGATTTACCGCACCGGCAATCTCAGCTTTCGGCATCAGGCGATGCACTTTCAGAGCCTCGCCAACAATCTGGTTCACCTTCATGCGCGGATCGAGTGAGGCATAAGGGTCTTGAAAAATCATCTGCACTTTCAGAAGAAAGTCGAGTTTTTCACGGCCTTTAAGCTTCTCAACGGCCTGCCCGTCATAAAGTACATTGCCTTCTGTCGGCTGATAAATCCCCGTTGCCATACGGGACAAAGTGGATTTACCGCAGCCGGATTCTCCCACCAGCCCCAGCACTTCACCCCGTTTGATGCTCAGGTCAACACCATCAACCGCCCTCAAGACGCGCGCCGGTGCAGCCTGTCCTGTCAGGCGCAGAATGCGATCAGCCATTGTGGATTTGGAGTGAAAATGCTTCTTCACTCCGCGCATTTCAAAAAATGCATCACTCATGGTCTTGCCTCCTGAGCAAATGCCTCACGGACAGGCAACGATACCGGATTGTGACAACGGAAAACGCGCCCATCGATCAACTGTGGCTCGGGATAAATGTCAGCACAAACCGATTTGACGCGCTCACAGCGGGTGCGGAACGGACAGCCGCTTGGCCGGTCATCAATGCGCGGTGCGTTACCGTCGATCTGGTGCAGCCGTTCGCCCGGTTTCACCATGCCGGAAGACGAGTTCAGCAGACCTTGCGTATAAGGATGCAGCGGCCTGTCCAGCACATCATCAACCGCACCGGTTTCAACAATCTGGCCTGCATACATCACCGCCACACGGTCAGCGAGTTCGGCCACAACGGCAAGATCATGGGTGATCCACAGCACGGCCGTACCGGTGTCCCGTGCCAGTTGCTGCACTTCATAGAGGATCTGGCTTTGAATAGTCACATCCAGAGCCGTAGTCGGCTCATCAGCGATAATCAGGTCGGGATTGTTGAGCAATGCGGTGGCAATCGCCACGCGCTGGCGCATACCGCCGGAGAACTCATGCGGATATTGCTTTAGCCGCACTTCCGGCGAGGAAATGCCAACACGCCCCAGCGCATCCGCCGCCTCTTTTATCGCCTGCGCTTTACCACAGGAACGATGCTCCAGAATGGCCTCACACATTTGCTCACCAATGGTCAGCACCGAATTGAGCGTGGAAAGCGGATCCTGAAAAATCATCGCAATGCGGTCGCCGCGTAAATTACGCAGACGTTCATCGGATGCTTCACGCAGATTTTCGCCATTGAACAGGATTTCGCCTTCAACAATTTCCCCCGGCGGATCAATCAGTTGCACCAGTGAGAAACCGGTGACAGATTTGCCGGAGCCAGACTCCCCGACAAGGCACAGCACTTCACCGCGGGCAATGCTCAGATCAATTCCGTCCACCGCAGACCATGCGCCGCCCAGCAGATGAAAAACAGTTCTCAGTCCTTTGACTTCAAGCAAAGCTGTCATCACGCGCCCCTCACGTTAAAGCTGCGACGCAGGCGGTCACCGACAAAATTGAGCGAGATAATCAGCAGAACCAGTGCAATCCCCGGAAAAACGGCAATCCAGTATTCGCCCGACAACAGATAATCAAATCCATTGGCAATCAGCAGACCGAGCGACGGCTGCGTAACCGGCACACCAACACCAAGAAACGACAATGTGGCTTCCAGCGTGATAGCACTGGCAATGCTGATGGTGGAAATCACCAGTACCGAGCCGATGGAGTTCGGCAGCAAATGCCGGAGCATAATATAATGGGTCGGCAAACCGAAATTGACAGCCGCTTCGATATATTCCTTACGGCGTTCAACCAGCGCGGAGGCACGCATCAAACGGGCATATTGCGCCCATTGCACCAGAATAATCGCGAGGATCACTTTATCGACGCCGCGTCCGACAGAGGCCAGCAGCACCAGCGCCACCAGCATCGACGGAAAGCCGAGCATAAAATCCACCACGCGCATGATGATTGCATCGGCAACACCACCGAGCTGTGCGGCCAGCAATCCGGCACTCACACCGATGGTCATGGCACCAAGTGTCGACAGCAGACCGACCAGCAGACTGGTACGCAAACCATAGAGGATGGCGCTGACCATATCGCGGCCTTGAGCATCTGTGCCCAACCAATAGACGGAACCCATCATACTTGTTGAGCCCGGTGCAAGGCGGTTATCCATCACACTCAAAGAGGCCAGATCATAAGGGTCTTGCGGGGCAATAAAAGGCGCCAGCACCGCCAGCAGAACCAGCAGCCCGAGCAGGATACCCGCACCGCGTGTTGTCGGTTTGTTGCGGATGCTGCGCAATATTTTCTGGCGCAGCGGCGTATTGGCATAATCCGGAATAATCGGCTTATTCATACCATATCTCCGGACAGTTTGACCCGCGGATCGAGAACCGCATAGAGCACGTCGACCATGAAATTCACGGCGACAAACAGCAGTGTCGCCAGCAGCACATAGGCAACCACCACAGGGCGGTCGAGCTGGTAGATACTGTCGATCAGCAGCTTACCCATACCGGGCCACGAGAACACAGTTTCGGTAATGGTAGAGAAGGCAACAAGACTGCCGAACTCTATGCCGACAACAGTCACAACCGGTATCAGAATATTGCGCAGCACATGGCGGTTGACGATGCGCGTGCGGCGCACGCCTTTGGCGCGGGCGAATTTCACATAATCCTGTGTCATCGCTTCCGTGGTGCCCGCGGCCACAAGACGGATCATCAGCGCCATATTCGGAATAGCCAGATTAAGCGCAGGCAGGATCAGATGGCGCAGACCATTAGTCGTAAACAGGCTGGTCTGAATACCCAGCACTGAGACCGTTTCGCCCCGCCCTGCTGTTGGCAGCCAGCCAAGTGCCACGCTGAACAGCAGCACCAGCATCATGCCCTTCCAGAAACTCGGCAGTGAAAAGCCGATGACTGTTCCCGCCATAATGAAACGTGACGGACGGCTGTCCGGATTGAGCCCAGCCAGAAGCCCCAGCGGAATACCGACAACGGCTGCCACTGTCATCGACAGCAAAACCAGTTCAAATGTTGCAGGCAGACGGGCAAGAATAAGCGAAACCACCGGCACACCGTGAACGAAAGATGTGCCGAGGTCGCCTTTCAGGGCATTGCCCAGAAATGTGAAATATTGCTGCCATACCGGCAGATCGAGCCCCAGCCGTTTGATCAATGCCAGCCGCTCGGCAGCGCTGACCTGCGGGGGAACAAGAAGTTCAATCGGATCACCAATGCCATATACGGCAAAGAAAACAGCGACCGACACGGCAAGCAGCACCAAGGCGCTCTGGATAAGTCGCTGCAAAATATAAGCTGTCATGACATGCTTCTCAGATTATCTGGGGCTGAAATATTTCACAGTCAGGCAAGAGCAAGTCTGACTGTGATGATGCGCCCACGAAAGACTCCAGAGCGGGTGACGGTGAGATAAACCACGCCACACGCTCCGGTCTTAACCCTCAGTTACTTGACCGGCTTGGCAGACATAGCCATCGTGAACTGATCTGAGCGGCCGGTATAAGTGACATTGGCCTTATAAGCCCAGACACCCGCTTCAAAATGGAGCGGGATGAAAGCATAATCTTTCATCACTTCAGTCTGCGCCTGCTGCAGCAATTCAGAGCGCTTATTGTCGTCCATAGTTGCCACTGCTTCATAAATCAGCTTGTCATAAGCAGGGTTGGAATAGCCGCCATAATTGGAGCCGCCCAATGTACCTTCTTCATTTGGCTTTGCCGGCCACTGACGCAGGAAGGATGAAGCCTCGCCGCTGGTGGAACCCCAGCCGCCGATTGCCACACTCAGCTCTTTCTTGGAGCGCCGCGGGAAATAGATGGCGCGGGTCATCGCATCCACATCCGATTTAATACCGACCTGTGTCAGATATTGCGCCACGGCCTGCGTGATCTGGCTGTCATTGATATAGCGGTCATTGGTCGTGGAAAGGGTCAGCTGGAAACCATCCGGATAACCGGCCTCAGCCAGAAGCTTCTTGGCAGCAGCCGGATCATAGCGCAGCTCAGGCGGATTAGGCAGTGTGCCGAACATGCCGGTTGGCAGGAACTGATAGGCAGGCTGTGCTGCGCCGTCCATCAGACGGGCAACAATCGCATTACGGTCAATCGCCAGCGACATGGCTTCACGCACACGCACATCTTTCAGCGGATTTTTGCCGTCAGCAGCCTTCACATAAGGGCTTTCATCACGGGCAACGTCGAGCTGATAATAGATCACACGCGTTGAAGGAGTAATAACATAACCGAAACGCTTATCATCCTTGATGCGGGACAGATCGCGCGCAGCCGGATTTTCAATCACATCATAATCACCGGCGAGAAGACCGGCGAGACGCGGGCCAGCATTCGGAACCGGCAGAAAGCGCACGCTTTCCCAAGGCTCAGCATCGCCCCAATATTTGTCATTACGGTCGAGATCAATGGCTGAACCACGCACATAGCTTTTCAGCTTGTAAGGGCCTGTACCGATTGCCAGCTTGCCATCATTGAAATCACCAACCACAGGCCATGCACCGGTCACGCCGCAATTCTGTTCAGGTGCAAAGCTGATCTTGTCATGTTTGATGATGGATGAACTCAGAATGCCCACGGTTCCGATAAATGTCGGCAGCAGTGGTTCCGGCGCTTTAGTTTTGATCACAAGTGTCTGGGCATCCGGTGCTTCAACGCTTTCAAAATTCGCGGTGATATCGGCAAAAGAACCGGCAATTGCTGTTTCATTTTTCAATGTGCGGCAGAATGTGAAAACCACATCATCCGCAGAAAAAGGCGAACCATCGGAGAAAGTCACGCCTTCACGCAGTTTGAAAGTCCAGGTATTCTTGCCGTCATTTTCCCATGAGGTTGCCAGCGCCGGATGCAGCTTCTGCTGTTCATCCTGACGGGTCAAACCTTCAAAAATATGTGCAGCTAATGCATTATTCGGTGTAAGGTCGTGATAATGCGGGTCGATTGCAGTCGGCTCTGAACCAAGAGCAATACGCAGCGTATCCGCAGATGCTGCACTGCTCAAAAGAGCAGAACTCAGCAGAGTTGTTCCCAGCAGACTCGCCACGAGCATTTTCTTATACATAAAAGTCTCCGTTCCCCAACGAATGTCGTTTTTGACAAGATTGTTTTTATTTTGACGTAGTTATTTTCAAAATAAGAGTATATGAAAATTTTATGCCGTCAACACCGGAAACTTACATGTCGCAAACTTTGAATCCCAAATCCGATTTTGCCAACCGCATGTCTGCGGCATATCCTTCATTCAGCAAATCCTATCGCCGGATTGCCGATTTCGTATTGGCAAGACCGCTGGATGTTGTTGCAATGTCGATTGAAGGACTGGCGCAATCCAGCGGCAGTTCAACTGCCACGATCACCCGTTTTGTACGCGCAGCAGGCTATAGCGGCTACGGGGAATTCCGTGAGAAAATCGTCACGGACTTTCAGTTTGAAACCTCTGAAAACAGCAAAACTGGCACGGAAAATGCCGATAACGGTCAGCAGAAACCGTTTTTACACACGGCTCTCGCAGACAGTTCTGACAATATCCGCGATACGATTGCCAACATTGACGCAGCCGCATCGGAAGCCTTTATTGAAGCGCTGATCAATGCCAGACGCATCATCATTCTCGGCACCGGTGCCAGCCATTATGCGGCAACTCTGCTGGAAGAAGGACTGGCACTTTACACAGAGAAAAACGTTACCAATGTTCTCTCCAGAGGTGCGTCTCAATACGCGAATAATTTTATACGCTCTGTTGATGAAGGCGATGTGGTGATTGCTATTTCCATGCCGCGCTACTCTAACAACACTGTGCAGCTGTCCAAAGCGGCTAAGCAAAAAGGCGCCGTGATTCTCGCAATTACCGACAGCCCTGTATCACCGCTCGTTCCTGTTGCAGATGTCATTTTCTTCGCACCGGCACGCAACCGCCTGCTGCCGAATTCTCCGGCAGCAATCTTTGCACTGGCCGATGCCATTGTGACAGCCGTCGCTGCACGCCGTCCGGATATTGTGGCATCCACAATCGGCAGTCCGCCGGAAGATCTGTTTTTATAAATAAAACAATATCATCCGGCAGTTTACTGAATCAAAATCAGATCTTTACCCGTTCAGACTTCGGATCATAAGGGCTGCGCAAATGCATATGCGCCCGATAGCGCTGACCGGCAACGTCAACCTCGAAATCCCCCTGCTCCAGCCAGTCCTTGGTGATGCCACCCGCATCGCTGACCAGACCAAGAGCAACCGCACAGCCCAGTGTATGACCATGCGCAGCAGAGCGGACTTCACCAGCAGGCACGCCATTGCGCAGGATCAGTTCGCCACCCCACAAAACGGCGTCCCCATCCTCAAGCGTTAATTGTACAATACGGCGTGTGGCAGACTTCGCCTTCGCCTTGACCAAGGCATCGCGTCCGATAAAGCCGCCTGTCTTATCCATTGCCACGGTAAAACCAAGACCGGCCTCATAAGGTGTAATATCCGGCGTCAGTTCGCGGCTCCATGCACGGTAGCCTTTTTCAAGACGCAGGGCTTCAAGTGCATAATATCCTGCATCTCGCAGGCCGAACTCCTGCCCCGCTTGATGCAGAGCCTCATAAACGCCGACTGCAAATTCAACAGGGACAATCAGCTCCCAGCCAAGCTCGCCCACATAGGTCATACGGTTGGCAAAAGCGGTTGCATAGCCCACACCGATTTCACGCACCTGACCAAAAGGAAATGCTGCATTGCTGAAATCCGCATCGCTCAGCTTTTGCAATACGTTGCGAGATTGCGGCCCCATCAGTGCCAGCACCGCATAGGCAGAGGAAACATCCGTAACAGTTACATGATCGCCAGCAGCAATATGCCGGTTGATCCAGTCTGCATCATGCACCGCCTGCGCTGATCCGGTAATGATCAGAAACTTATCCTGTCCAAGACGCAGCACTGTCAGATCAGTCTCGTAACCGCCTCGCTCATTGAGCATACCGGTATAAACTGATGTACCAACGGCCACATCAATCTCCGCCACACAAAGATGGTTCAAAACCCGACAGGCATCACGCCCCTGCACAAGCAGCTTGGCGAAAGAACTCTGGTCAAAAAGAGCCACCCGTTCACGCACGGCCTGTATTTCGCGCCCGACATTATCATGCCAGTTTTGCCGCCCGAAACTATAGATCGTCTCTGGTTTCTGCCCCTTATCCGCGAACCAGTTTGCACGCTCCCAGCCCATTTTAGAGCCAAAGCAAGCCCCTTTTGCCTCCAGCAAATGATAAAGCGGCGAACGGCGGAACGGCCGTGCCGTATCAAGCTCTCTGTTCGGCCAGGGCATGGCATAATGCAGACCCAGCGTTTCTTTAACGCGGTCATGTAACCAGCGCTGATTATTATTAAAACCGGCAAAGCGGCGGATATCCACCGGCCATAAATCCATTGTCGGTGCACCGTTGATAATCCACTCAGCCAGCGCGCGTCCTGCACCGCCCGCACTGGCGATGCCCATAGAGTTAAAGCCCGCACCGACAAAGAAATTCTTCAGTTCAGGTGCTTCACCGAGTATAAAATTATTATCAGGAGTGAAGCTCTCCGGCCCGTTATAAAACTTCTTTACCTCGGCTTCTGCCAGTTGCGGCACGCGGATCAGAGCATTTTCCATCAATGGCTCAAACTGATCCCAGTCATCTTCGAGCAAAGCAAATTCAAACTTGTCGGGAATGCCCTGCATACCCCACGGCTTGGCCTGCGGTTCAAAACCGCCCATTACCAGACCGCCAACCTCTTCTTTGAAATAAATATAACCGTCCGGATCACGCATCACCGGCAAATCCGGATGCACGCCCTCAATTTTTCCTGTCACGATATACATATGCTCGGCAGAATGCAGCGGCACCGTTACGCCGCACATCTGCCCGACCTTGCGCGCCCACTGCCCCGCGCAATTGACCACGATTTCCGCAGCAATATTGCCATGGTCAGTTTCAACACCACATGCCTCACCATTTTTCACGGTAATACCGGTCACCTGAACACGTTCCAGTATTTTTGCGCCCCGCATCCGCGCACCGCGCGCCAGAGATTGCGTCAGATCACTGGGGTTTGCTTTGCCATCGTCCGGCAACCAAACGGCACCTTGCAGATCATCAATTGCCATAACCGGCCAGAGATCACCGGCCTCGTATGCTGAGATTACCTCAACATTCACACCCTGCGCGCGGGCGGAAGCGGCAGTGCGTTGCAGAACAGTCATACGGTCTTTCGTACGGGCAACGGAAAGAGAGCCGCATCTCTTCCATCCGGTCGCCAGACCGGTCTCCGCTTCAAGTTCACTGTAAAGCTGTGTGGAATAGCGGATAAGGCCGGTCATATTGGCATGACTGCGCAATTGCCCGACCAGCCCTGCCGCATGCCAAGTGGTGCCGCAGCTCAGACTGCCCTGCTCCAGTAACACAACATCCGTCCAGCCTGCCTTGGTCAGGTGATAAGCCACAGAACAGCCGATAATCCCCCCGCCAATAATCACCACCCGCGCCTGAGTTGGAAAGCTGTCTGCTTTTTCTTTGTTGTCTGCCTGTGACTGCACCATGATCTCACTCCCTCCGGTTGAGATCACTATAAAAACAAAACCATAAAAAACAACATTAAATGCAACAAAATATCACATTTTAAATAATATGAAGCCGCAAGCCCTTTTCGAGCAGTGTCTGGCTAAGCAGCGCATCAGGTTTGAAATCAGTGACAATGCCGGTAGCCTGCTCAAAATGCGCAACACGTAAAGGTGTCATGCGGCCAAATTTTTCGGCACTGGCAAGAAACCATGCTTCATCAGCACTTTCAGCCATGCGCGAGCGCAATTCAGCACCATTACGCGTGAAATCAGTAATCTCGCCTTGAGGGGAAATGCCACCGGTACCGAGAAACGCCATATCAAAGCGAAAACGCTCAAGAGCCTGCAATACATCAATACCGCTGCATGCCTCTTCAACGGGATCAATCTCACCGCCTAGCATATGTACCTTAATACCCGGCACATGACACAAATGAAGCGCAATCATCAGGCTTGCAGTACAAATCGTCAGGTTTTCCGGTACTTTATTCTGCTTTGCCAATGCCTGCGCCAAAGCCAGCATCGTGGTGCCTGTATCCAGAAACACCACCATGTCCGGCCGGATCAGCTCAGCCGCAGCCTTACCGATCGCAGCTTTTCCCGTGGTGTTTTCCTGACTGCGCAAGCCAAAGGCCGGTTCATGAAGCTGTAGTTTCGTTGCTCCGCCATGCACAAGTGCAAGCTGCCCGCGTTGCGCCAGCAGCTTGAGATCACGGCGGATTGTCTCTCTCGACACATCAAAAAACGCAGCAATCTCGCTGATGCCTGCAACGCCGTCTTCCGTCAGCCTGCGCAAAATTTCATCATGCCGTTGTGATGCCAGAATACGCTGGGCAGATTGCGAAGCATTATCCGTCACAGATCAACTCCTGACCATCTCAAATGTTGCATTTTGTGAGATTTAGCAGGAAAGCATCACATAGCGCAACATATTCTAAATCCGCAGATAGCCTTCAGCAACTTTAACAGCACTTCCGCCGATACGCGCACCAGTGAGTTTTTTACCGGCCACATCCAGCTCCAGCCGGATACGTGACGGCCTGCCCATCTGTATACCCTGCTCAATCCACAATTGAGTCAGGCCATCTACAGGCTGGTCAAACTCGTGAATTGCACCGGCAAAAGCGGCAACCGCAGAGCCCGTGGCCGGATCTTCATAAACATGCTTGCCGGATGTGAACATACGCGCATGATAATTACTCTCATAGAGCCGTGTTTCACGGGTATAGATATAAAACGGCACGGCACGACCATCGACCGCCAGCATATGATCTTCAACAAAAACCGGATCGACCACAACCTTAGCCGCCGCAATCATATTTTTCACCGGCACGAGAACATAGGGCTTACCGCCACTCCACACGGAGGGCACATGGTTTTCAAACCCGATTTCATGCGTATTCAACCGCAGAGCTGCAGCCGCCTGTTCCTTCTCAACGGTGATATTCACCCGTTCCGGCAAGCGTGGCAGATCGAATTCAGCAAAGGCAACAGGTTGCTGCCCGCCGGCATCTGCCGAGCCGTTACAATGCACGGCAATGCGCACCGGTCCGACCTTTTCTTCCAGCGTCATGATGAGGTCGGTTTGCGGTTTTTCGCCGTTGCAATTTTTATAGGCCAGCGCAATGGCAGTGCCCACTGTCGGATGACCGGCAAAATTCAGCTCATAATCTGGCGTAAAAATCCGGATTGATGCCGTATGCAAAGGGTTTACCGGTGGCTCAACAAACACTGTCTCCGAGAGGTTAAACTCCCGTGCAATGGCCAGCATGGTGGCATCATCAAGCCCCTCGGAATCATGAACAACTGCAAGCGGATTACCGGCTAGCGGTTTCTCAGTGAAAACATCGTAGATTTCGTAGAAACGCCCCTGCATAGTCTTGCCGTTCATAATCCCTGCCCTTCAAGATAATCCATGATTGCCCCCTGCCGCGCTTTTACTATCACGACTTTTGATTCAACACATTTGCATTGACCGCTAAAACATTCAAATGATTCATCAAGTGAATTTTATGTTTAACAATTTACAACTGCCCTCAATCAGCTGCAGGTACTATTGCGCAAAATACCAGTCAGTGAAAGCGTGGATATAAGCAGGGCTGCGCTCATCAAGCTCCCCACCCTGCACCACCATCAATATCCGCGACAATTCCGGTTGTATCTGGCTTGCAATATAATTTTCTGCCTGTGCCTGTAATTCATCCCCTGTCCGGTCAAAATGATAGCAGCGAAACAGTGCCAGACTACGCGCACTCATCACCACCACATAACCACCGGTATGGACAGCATCGTTCAGATCAATGCCGGTCTCTTCCAACACCTCTCGTCTGGCATTACCGGCAAAATCCACCTGCCCGCTGACAATATCCTGATCATCATTGGAACCGGCAGGAAAGTAAATCCTGCCGCCCACGGCATTATGAGCAGCCATCTGCCCCAGTAACAGCCGATTATCAGAAGACACGATCACGCCGCTGCCAAATATATGAAACGGCTTGTCTGCTCTTTCATCTTTTCGCCAGTAAAGAAGGCTGCGAAAGCTCGTGCGCTGGTAAGATGCACTCAGTACGCCATCCTGCAATCTGGCCTGCGGCGCCAGATAGATTTCACCATCATAGAGATTAGGGTTGGCTGCCACTTCCTGCTGCCAGTTTTCATCAATAGCCAACCTGTTGCGCTCAACATAATCAGGCACACCTTCGCAGACGCTGACATGCACCTCGCTGACAGGATAAATCTTATTCTGATCTCTGGTTTGCATTTCACACGGCTCCGCTGAGTTCGCCTGCCTTACAGCTCAAGTGTGACAGCAACAGGACAATGATCGCTCGCCTTTGGCCGGTCCCAGCCGATGCGCGGAAAACGCGGCACGTCCTGCCCTTCCGGAAACAATGTGCGGTAAGGCTGACCATTGCGGATAATTTGCGGTACAGCCTGCGGATTGCGCTTAGCCAGCGCAGGTGATGCCCAGATATAATCCAGCTGACACAGATGGCGCTCCTGCGGGCCGCGTGTGTGATACAATGTCCAGCGATCAAGCACCGGACGCCGCTCCACAAGATTGACCGCAAACCCGTCTTCCAAAAACACATTCAGGCAGTTTTCCGGTTCTTCCACCGGTGTAAAATTATGACCGTCCCACTGGTCACCGGTAATCGCAATTTTTTCATAATAATCATTGAGATCACCGCAGATCACCCATGAGGCATCAGCCGCATTTTCACGGCCGAACCTTTCTTCAATAATCATGCGAACGGCTTTTGCCTCGGCAACGCGCACCGGCAGCGTTGTCAGTTTCGGATCCTGCCCGTAACGCACACCGCCCATAGATTTGAAATGCGTTACAAACACCGTGAGCGGACGCCCGCCGATCCGCAGGTCAAGCATCAAGCAATCACGCTTGAAAACCCGCTCATGCGCTTCAATCCCCACGGATGCCAGAACCGGATCATAAATCCCTAAATCCTGATAAGTCAGATGGGCATTGCTCTCCAGCTTCACCAGTTCAATCGCATGGCCACTTTGCGTGGTATCACGCATCATCACACTGACATCAATGCCGCGACTGTCATTGCCGTCAATCAGGTATTTATGTTTGTAACCCTGCCCCACCATTTTGAATAAATAGCCATACTCGAAGGCATTCAGCGCAGTGAGATCATCAACCTCCTGCAAACAGAGAATATCCGCCCGCGTCTGCGCAATCGACAATGCGGAAAGCTGACGGGTATCATCCGTATGCGCGACCATACGCGCCTGCTCAAGCTGCCGGTACTGTGCTTCAGTATCAATCGCAAAGAGTTGCAGTGAGCGATCCTGTCGCAACTCGTTGCGGTAGCCGGTGAAATCAAACCGGCGCATCAGATTTTCAATATTAAATGTCGCCAGTGTAAATGAAACCGAACCTTCTGCCGGAGCACTGTTATTGACCGGTTCATGCTGCACGGAAATTGTTTCAGACATCACTTTACTCATTATGGTTTCATCCGCAGGCTGGCGTGTTTCAATGCAAGATCTTGCAGTAACCGGCAGAAATCAAAGGCAGAATTAGAGTGCTTCGTCGTTATTGGCTTCAGCCGGCACACCCGACAAGACAGAAACAGGAGAATCCGGAGCAGGCATTGCCGGTGCAGTTGAATGCTGCACGCTCCAACCTAACCACCGCATAGTGAATTGCAATCACTCATCGGGGTTGAAGCAAAATTACTGCAAAATATCATGCCCCCTTAAAATAGCGGCATTTCAGGATTATATTAACAAACAATTATATATATTCACGAACGGATATCGATATGTTCAGATCCATTCTGACAACCACAATGGCATTGCTGAGTGTCACGTTAGTTTCAGTAACAGCGGCCAGCGCAGGCGGCAATCAGATCAGCGGCGGCATTCCTTCGCTCCGCGGCGATGGCATACTGATCATTGGCGGCATTACCGGCGGCAGCCGCACAGATCCCGCCACCCGTAATTGCTACGGCTCAACGCGCTGCAAAGAAAGCGGCTCGTATTATACCGAAGAAGGCATTCTCAATTATAAGAACCGCGATCCGCTGGTTCAGCGCGGTGCATCAAAACGCATAGGCTCGGCAAAATCGGTCAATGCAGGCGATAATATTAATCACAGCCAATGGTGCAGCAACCAATATCAGTCCTATCGTGCTTCCGATAATACTTACCAGCCTTATGCCGGTGTACGGAAAGCCTGTAACTCACCGTTTTAATAAAAAATTCTCCCCTCAGAAAAACATCCGAGGGGAGAACCAATGTTTCAGCTAAAAAACGCAGCGCTTTTTAGTCCTTGCTTACTTCAATAATATAGTTGGCATCAGCCACCATATTGAAGTTTTTCACATTCTTTGCGGCAACGACTGTTTCAATCTGCTGATACAGCATTACAAACGGGCTGGTATCCTGAAAATCCTTCTGGATTTTGTGATACATCTGTTCACGCTTTGCTGTGTCTGTTTCTTTGGCAGCAGCCATTGTTTCTTTGGACATTTCAGGAATGTCCCAAGTGCTGCGCCATGCAGTCGTTTTCATTTCAACATCATCGCCATTGTTCGGATTATAGGCAAAGGTCGATGCATTGGTATGCGGATCCCAGTAGTCAGGCCCCCAGATGCCGAGTGAAAGCTCATGCTTACGCGCGCGCACTTTCGTGGTTGTCAGCTTGCCATCACCCTGCAACAGCTCAACTTTAATACCGGCTTTAGCAAAAGTCTGCTGAATGCTTTCGGCAATACCAACACCCGGCTGCGTATTACGCACATCGAGCGTGATGCTGAAACCATCTTTCAGACCGGCATCAGCCAGCAGCTGCTTGGCCTTTTCAACATCCAGTTTAAACGGCTTATCATCAACCGCGCCGAACATGCCCATCGGCAGGAAAGACTGGTGGATACGGCCAATGCCTTTGATCAGCGTGTTTTCAATCGCATCATAATCCACGAGATATTTCATTGCCTGACGCACTTCAGGTTTGGCAAGATTTGCCACGTTCTGATTGGCTGTCAGATAATAGGTGCGTCCCTTCGGGGCGCTCAAAACATTGAAATCGCTGTTTTTGGCGAATTCAGCAATATCACCCGGCTCAAGATTACGTGCGACGTCAATATCACCGGCCTGCAACAGCAGACGCTGAGACATGCTTTCTTTCACATGGCGATAAATAGCGCGCTCTACAGCCGGTTTTGTACCACTGTAATTTTCATTGCGATCCAGAAGAATAACTTCATTCGGACGCCATTCGCGCAAGGAATAAACGCCGGAGCCTGCATAGTTACGCTTCAGCCAGTCATAGCCGAAATCCGTGTCAAAAGGCTTGGCTTCAGTTTTTTCAACTTTAACCGCATGTTCTTCAACCAACTTGCTGTCAACGATGGAAGCCACACTGGAAGACAGTCCGTTGAGAACAAAGCTCGGCGCAAATGTTTCTTCCGTGGAGAACACGACCGTATAATCATCCGGTGCCGTGATCAGTTTTTCCACATTGTCTTTGTTCAGGCCAAACTGGCTGATAATGAATGCAGGGCTGAGATCAAGCTTGATAGCGCGATGCAGAGAATAAACCACATCCTTCGCGGTCAGCGGATTGCCGGAAGCAAATTTAAGCCCCTGCTTGACCTTAAAGGTAATGGTCTTGCCGTCTTCTGAAATTGTCCAGCTTTCCGCAACTTGCGGAATGATCTTGCCCGGATCTTTAGGATCTGTTGTCACCAGACGTTCATAGGTATTGGTCAGAATTTCAGACGTGGTGATCTCAAAAATTTCTGCCGGATCGAGAGAAATCACATCATCAATGGCCATAGCCATAATCAGCGTATTTGCCGGTGTTGCCGCCTGAGCATTCGCTGCCAGACCAAGCACAGATGCACAGGCCAGAGCCAGCGTGTATTTTTTAATTATAGTCATGAGTTTCCCCTCACTCTCCGCCTGAATCCTGTCGCTGTATAAGGACTCAGATTTATTAAGTTATAACAAGGTCAGGCTACAGGATCGCCGGATAAAGCCAAGCATCTTTTTATAAAGAAAGTCGTAAATTCAGCAGGTTAAGCACCAAAGCATATCGCAATTAAATACATCCATTTAACTGCGATATACTTCAGCTGAGACTCTGCCCGCTTAAGATATAAAAAAGCCGGAGCAATGCTCCGGCTTTGATATTTCAATGAGGACGATTACTTCTGATGGGCGCGGATCAGATTGCCCAACCGCTTAATACCTTCGTCAATCATCTCATCATTGGCGCAGGAATATGCCAGTCGCAGTGTATTGGCACCGGTGCCATCCGCATGGAAAGCCTTACCCGGCACAAAGGCCACTTTTTCCGTTGCAATCGCAGCGGCGAGCAGATCAGCACCATTCATATAGTCCGGCAGCGTCACCCAGATGAACATACCGCCCTCAGGCTTTGTCCATGTAGCCGACTTCGGCATATATTTATCCAGCGCTTCCAGCATCTTATTACGACGATGCGAGTAAACAGCCCGGATTTTGGCAATCTGCGGATCAAAACCGTTGGCAGCAACATAATGCACAGCCAGCTGGTTGATGGTTGAAGAATGCAGATCAGCAGCCTGCTTCATCAGCACCAGCTTGCGGATAACCGTGGCATTAGCAACCACATAACCAACACGCAGACCAGGTGCCAGAGTTTTGGAGAAGCTGCCGCAATAGATAGTGCGGGTGTTTTCAATCGAACCTTTACGCTCAATTTCCAGCGCGAGAACGGGCGGAACCGGTGTACCGTCGAAACGCAGATACTGATAGGCAGCATCTTCAATCAGCGCGATATCCATTTCATCGCCCAGATCAAGCAGCTTTTCACGGCCTTCACGATCAATCGTCTCACCGGTCGGATTGCTGAAATCAGCAGAGAAATAAGCGAATTTCACCTTACCGCCGGCATTTGCAGCAGCTTCTTCATAGGAAGCAGGCGTGCGATTGCCGTTTGGCTGCAAAGTATCATAGGTCGGCTCATAGGCATTGAAAGCCTGCAACGCACCGAGATAAGTCGGACGAACAACCAGCGCCGTATCATTTGGCGACAGGAACAGCTTGCCGATATAATCCAGCGCCTGCTGCGAACCGGAAGTAATGAAAATATTCTCCGCCGAGCAAGGCACGCCGATCTTTGCCATCTCTCCCTGCAACCATTCGCGCAGAGGCTTATAGCCTTCACTCACAGAATATTGCAGCGCCGCATCGGACTTGCCCGAGGCAAAAATATCGGCATAGGCTGCTTTAAACTCTTCCGCCGGAAACAATTTCGGATCAGGAATACCGCCCGCGAAAGAAATAATATCCGGACGCTCAAGCAGTTTCAACAATTCACGAATTTCAGACGCCTTCATACGCGATGAGCGTGTGGCGAATATTTTTTCCCAATCCAGCATGGGGGTTCCTCATAAAGTCAAAAACATGGCGTGCAATAAAACATAAAACTTAACTAAAAGCTGTGTGCCTTTGGTGATTACCTTATGCGTATTTCACAACAAAACAAGCAAAATATGTCAGCATTACTGACCTTTATTCACTTTATTGCGATCACGCCAGATAATTTGTCAGATTCAATCAAAAACAGACCTGAAAAGCTAACAATCATACGTTCACAGCGATTGGACGGAACATCATCACCTCATCAAACTTTTCTCCGTTGAGAGAAATCCAATTCGGCCGGCGTCCGAATTCTGTATAGCCTTCACGCTTATAAAGCCGCCATGCAGTTTCATTATCGGCGAGAACGCTCAGCTCAAGCTGGCTGATGTTATTTTCACGCGCATAGAGCTCAACAGCCTGCATCAGTTTCTGGGCAATGCCGTTACCGCGCATCTCACTTTTCACATAAACCATCACAACAATCGCGCGATGTGCTGTTCTTATACCTGCCTGCGGCCACAGGCCGATAAGTCCGACGGTCTTGTCACCATGAAAAGCAGCAAAAACCGGTGCGCTTAATTTTGCACGCCAATCATCATCGGAAAATTTAACCCAGTCTTCATAAGCAGAACTATAGGCCTCCGGATGCAGTTTCAGTGCCTCCAGCCGTATTTCCCGCAAGATTGCAAAGTCTTCAGGCATCAACTGCCGGACTGTAATTCCTGTCATTATCACATCCTCCCGTCAGCAGTACTGCCATAAATAATCAGGCCCGCACAAACAAATCTTTGTGCGGGCCTGATAATCAGTAAAATATTACCGAATGTATTGCGGGCTTTATCAGCCAGCTTGTTTTTGCTGATTAGTTGCGGGCTTTATCAACCAGCTTGTTCTTGCCAATCCAAGGCATCATGCCGCGCAGTTTGGCACCAACTTCTTCGATCTGGTGATTGTCGTTCATGCGACGGATACCCTTGAAGCGGGCAGCACCGGCACGATATTCCTGCATCCAGTCGGAAGTGAACTTACCGGTCTGAATGTCGTGCAGAACGCGCTTCATTTCAGCTTTGGTTTCTGCAGTGATGATGCGCGGACCAGTCACATACTCGCCCCACTCAGCAGTGTTGGAGATCGAGTAGTTCATGTTGGCGATGCCGCCTTCGTAGATCAGATCAACGATCAGCTTCACTTCGTGCAAGCATTCGAAATAGGCCATTTCAGGGGCATAGCCGCCTTCAACCAGCGTTTCGAAACCAGCGCGGATCAACTCAACCAGACCGCCGCAGAGAACTGCCTGCTCACCGAACAGATCGGTTTCACATTCTTCTTTGAACGTGGTTTCGATAACGCCCGAACGACCGCCGCCAACGCCTGAAGCGTAAGACAGAGCCAGATCATGGGCATTGCCGGAAGCATCCTGATGAATAGCGATCAGGCAAGGCACGCCGCCGCCCTTCTGGTATTCGCCGCGCACAGTGTGGCCTGGGCCCTTTGGCGCAATCATAACAACGTCAACGGACTTTTTGGTTTCGATCAGGCCGAAATGTACGTTCAGACCATGAGCAAACGCAATTGCCGCACCGTCGCGCAGATTGTCGTGGATGTGCTCTTTATAGATGTCAGCCTGAAGTTCATCAGGGGTTGCCATCATCATCAGATCAGCCCATTTGGCAGCATCTGCAACGCTAACAACTTCAAAACCATCAGCTTCAGCTTTTTTAACAGTGGCTGAGTCCAGACGCAGTGCAATGCGAACATTCTTGGCACCAGAGTCTTTCAGGTTCAGCGCATGGGCGCGACCCTGGCTACCGTAACCAACGATAACAACATTCTTGGTTTTGATCAGGTTTACGTCTGCATCACTGTCATAATAAACGCGCATAGGATATTCCCTTCCTTCTATGCTTTATGCTGTAACGGGTTTGTCTTGCAAAACCGGCACTGTCTCCTCCGGCTTTTTTAAGCGCCGGTTTTATTCCCGTAGAGTGCGAAGAACTGACGCGTTGCCGTTCTGGCATCGCGGATAATCTCCGCATCACTGACTTCATGGCGGTCGCCGAGCAGCAGACGGATCTGCATATCGCGCACCACAAGTCCGAAAAACGAGGCAAAGGCCTCATCAATATCGTTAAAATCCAGCAAACCGGCATCCCGACCGGTTTCAAGAACCGGTTTGAGGCGGCGTGCCATAGCAATTGGTCCGTTGTTCAGCACAATCTCGCCAAGCGCCGATTTACCTGAACCTGCATGGCTCACAGCCAGACGGTTCAATGCAATCGACGTGCTGCCGGAAAGCACCAGCAGCCAGTCGCGGGCAAAATGCTCAAAGCTGGTAAAGAGTGACTCTTCGTCCAGCCCTTCCCGTGCCACCGGCACAACACGAACTTTAGAGGCCTGCCACTGCACAGTTGCTGTCAGCAGTCCGTCACGGTCGTTAAACCATTTATAGAGCGTTTCCTTGGAACAGCTTGCGCGTCTTGCAACGCCAGCCATCGTCAGACTGTCACCGCCCTCAACAAGCAGTTCAAGCGCAGCATTCAGCACATCCTTTTGACGATCTGTCAGCTCTGTGCCAATCACGACATTGCTTTCGATACCCTCAGGCTGCTGCAGCTGCACGCTCTTACGCTCCTTGAATTCTGTGTTTGAACGGCCACCTGACAGATTCTCATCATGCGTACCGTACGTTACGGTTCGGACTATGCCGTCACATTAAAAACAATGCAAGAGGGATTTTTTGAGTAGCAGCAACTTTATGCAGCAAATGCCGCTAAAGATTAACCTGCGTCCCGATTTCAACTACACGCCCTGTCGGAATTTGGAAATATTCCGTGGCATCCGAGGCACTGCGGGCAAGCGTAATAAACAATTTGGCCTGCCAATGCGGCATCGGAGAGCGTGGTGAAATACGCAAGACACGCCGCGACAAGAAGAATGACGTTGTCATAATATCATATTTCCAGCCGAGCTTCCGGCAGATCCCCAGCGCGCGCGGAATATTAGGCGACTGCATGTAGCCGAAAGTCAGCGTCACCTGCATAAACCGGTCGCTATATTGCGATACACGCGCACGGTCATCCTCAGCCACCCAAGGGCGCGGTGCCGTCACGACAGTCAGGATCACATTATTCTCGTGCAAAACTTTGTAATGCTTAAGGCTATGCATCAATGCTGTCGGCACACTGGACGGATCACCGGTCAGGAACACCGCGGTACCCGCCACAATCACCGGCTCTTTGCGCGCCATCTGGCTCACAATAATATCAAGCGGTACTTCTGTTTTGCGGGATTTCTGAAACAGGTGACGACTACCGCGCACCCATGTCCACATCACCAGCAGCACCAGTGCGGCCACCACGATCGACGCCCAACCACCCTGATGTACTTTAACCAGATTGGCACTGAAGAACATCAGATCCACAATAATAAAGCCAACGATCGGCACCAGCACAACCGGCAGACTCCATTTCCACAATCTGCGCATGACAAAGAACAGCAGGATAGTCGTGACCAGCATATTACCGGTTACGGCAATACCATAGGCCGCCGCCAGATTACTGGATTTTTGAAAGGTAACGACAAGCAGAACAACAGCAATGCCCAGCAGCATATTAATGCGTGGCATATAAATTTGTCCGTGCAGCGTTTCAGATGTATGCAGCACTTCCAGTCGCGGCAGAATATTCAGCTGTACGGCCTGACGTGCCAGTGAATAGGTACCGGTCAAAACCGCTTGACTGGCGATAACAGTGGCAGCTGTTGCCAGCACAACCATCGGCAGCAATGCCCATTGCGGCATCATCTGGAAAAACGGGTTACGTACTTCTTCGCCGCCTGCAGCACTATGCGACAGGATAAATGCGCCCTGCCCGAAATAGTTCAGGATCAGACTCGGAAACACAATCCACAGCCAGGCACGCACAATCGGCTTACGCCCGAAATGGCCGAGATCGGCATAAAGCGCCTCGGCACCGGTAACTGCCAGAAAAATCGCGCCGATTGTTGCAAAAGACGTGGCCGGATTGCCGCCCAGAAAAGCGAAGGCATAATAAGGATTAAGCCCTGAAAGAATGCCCGGATCATCGAAAATATGAATAAAACCGGTGAGCCCCAGCGCCAAAAACCACAGCAGCATAATCGGCCCGAAAATACTGGCCATACGCCCTGTGCCATGCCGCTGCACAAAGAAAAGCACCAGCAGAATAGTGATCGTGATCGGCACCACATAATGCGTCATCTGCGGCGCTACAATTTCAAGCCCCTCAACGGCTGACAGCACCGAGATTGCCGGTGTGATCACCGCATCGCCAAAAAACAAAGACGCGCCGATAATACCGATACCAAGAATAATATCCGGACGGCTGGCAAAGCTGGAGCGCACCAGCGCCATCAGCGAGAGAATACCGCCCTCGCCGTTATTATCGGCGCGCAGCACAAACAAGACGTATTTCACAGTCACGATTAGCGCGAGCGACCAGACGATAAGAGATATCACGCCGAGAATTTCTCCGCGCAACAGGTTACCGTCCGTAATTGAGGCATGCAGCGCTTCACGAAACGCATAAATCGGGCTGGTGCCAATATCGCCATAAACGACACCAAGCGCACCCATCATCAAAAGCTTCAGACTTCCCGCATGGCTATGCGGATCATTATGGCCATCGTCTGCGCTGGCCGGCGCTTCCTGAATTGCAATATCTTCACGTTGCGCCTGATTCATAAAATACCTTTAATGCAGGGTGAGCAAAGATAACCGGATAGATGTGAGAAAACGGATTTATCTTACTCTCAATATAAACACTTTCCGACAACAAATAAAACAGCCGGAAAGGCCGTATATAAATGCTCAAATTCAGATAAAAACAATAGTGCAACAATGCATATCTGCCCCGATGAGGCATAACAAAATCGGATAGCTCATCAGGTCATTAATTAAATGAAATCAATTCATTAAGCGCAAAAATTGAATCAAAACAAAAAATGCATTTTAGCCGAGCGCTTTGATAAAACGTAGCACGGACTGACGCATACCATATTCCAGCGCATCTGCTGTCAGACCGTGGCCGATTGAAACCTCACTCAAAGTCGGCATAATTTTCACGAGCGCAGGCAGATTGGCAACGGTCAGATCATGACCGGCATTAATACCAAGACCAAGTTCTGCGGCTTTAGCGGCAGCCTTTTCCAACAATGCCAGTTCACGCGCCTGCGCTTTAGGATCAGCATAAGCGCCGCCATAAGGCCCAGTGAAAAACTCCACGCGGTCAGCACCGGTCTCTTTGGCAATATCCAGCCCTTCCGGTGTCGGATCTGCAAACAGGGAAACACGCATCCCCCGTCCTTTAAGACGCTTGATGACTTCACTCAAAATCGTTTTATTCCGCGCAAAATCCCAGCCGTGATCCGAGGTATTCTGTGCTGGATCATCTGGCACCAGTGTCACCTGTTCAGGCTCGTGCTTTTCCACCAGAGCCAGAAAATCCTCTGACGGATAGCCTTCAATATTAAACTCGGCTTGCGGAAATTCATCGTCGATCAGAGCACGAATGTCTCCAAGATCAGAGAAGCGGATATGCCGCTGATCAGGGCGCGGATGCACGGTCAGACCGGTAGCACCGGCATCAAGCGCAATACGCCCCAACCCTGTCACACTCGGCCACGGCAGATCACGGCGGTTACGCAGCATTGCCACCGCATTGAGATTAACCGACAGAGTTGCAACCATGATCCGAGCTCCCTGATCAATTTCATTGCCGCATTCAGCGGACGATTGTTAGTTTTTCCGCTGCGCGGGTAATTGCCGTATAGAGCCAGCGCTCGCGCGTATCGCGGAAGGCATAGCTTTCATCAAACAATACCACATTGTTCCACTGCGAGCCCTGCGCTTTATGGGTGGTCAGCGCATAGCCATAGTCAAAATCGTCAAAACGCTTCTTAGTTTGCCAAGGAATTTCCGCATCCGGATCTTCAAACTGCGCTTTCAGAAGCTTGATCTTGGCAACGCCACGACCCGGCTCTTCATCTTCCGGCGCAATCAGCAGATTAATGCCCGGTTTCACAGTCTCTTTTGAAGATGTCATCACCTTCCAGAGCGAGCCGTTGAGCAGACCTTTGGCCGGATCATTGCGCAGGCAAACCAGCTTGTCACCGGATTGCGGATAGTCAGCTGTAAAGCCTTTTAGCTCGCGCAGACGTTGATTATAGCGCTTGCGGGTACGATTGGTGCCGACAAGCACCTGATCGGCATCCAGCACCAGATCCTGATTGACTTCCGATTTATTAATCACGCGGGCAGCGCCAAAATCACCATACGGGATTTCACGTCCTTCACGCACATCCAGCGCCAGCCGGATAATCGGATTATCCTGCGCCTGACGGTGAATTTCTGTCAGCAGATAATCCGGCTCGTGTTCGGTAAAGAAGCCGCCACCGCTGATCGGCGGTAACTGCCCCGGATCACCCAGCACCAGAATAGGCGTACCGAAAGTCATCAAATCGCGGCCGAGCTGCTCATCAACCATCGAGCACTCATCGACAACGATCAATGCGGCCTTGGCAACAGGACTCTGGCGGTTGAGCGTAAAGGTCGGAGAGATCGACGTTTTACCGGTTGTCTCATCCTCAATCGCTTCTTCGCCTTTAGGACGGTAAATCAGCGAATGCAGTGTGCGGGCATTGCTTGCACCTTTAGAGCGCAGCACCTGCGCAGCCTTGCCCGTAAATGCGGCAAACTGCACCTCACCATCCACATGCTCGGCAAAATAGCGCGCAAGCGTCGTCTTACCCGTTCCCGCATAGCCAAAAAGGCGGAAAATCGGGGAGCCGCCTTTTGCCAACCATTGCGCCACAGCTTGGAGCGCGTTGTCCTGTTCCGGTGAAAATTCCATTATGCTTCTGCCATCATGCCTTTCAATGACCGGATTCGCGCCTAAAGAGCAAGGTTTATCACTTCAACATCGGCCACAGGCTGACTACCAGCAACAAAGCCATCGTCAGATTGAACCATTTGAGCCGCACCGGATCTTCCAGCCATTGGCGCAACAAGCTGCCGAATGCTGCCCATGATGATACGCTTGGCACATTGATGACCGCAAAAACCACACCGATCAGCAGCACAGAAAGCGCATAGGCATCGTGCACCGTATAGCTGGCCATCGCGGTTACCGCCATCACCCATGCTTTAGGGTTCACCCATTGAAAAAGCACGGCCTGCATAAAACTCATCGGCTGAGCAGCGGGATCATCGACCTTGCCGACTGATGTGGAGGTGGCAATTTTATAGGCCAGATAGAGCATATAAGCACCACCGGCGAATTTCAGTCCCACATATAAGACAGGTGCGGTTTCCAGCACAGCACCAAGACCATAGCCCACACCCAACAATAGCAGCAAAAAGCCCATGCCGATGCCCAGCATATGCGGGATTGTACGACGAAAACCGAAATTCACACCGGAGGCCAGCAACATCAGATTATTCGGGCCCGGTGTGATGGAGGTTACAAAGGCAAAAACCACCAACGCCATGAAAATATCGTAAGAAAGCAACATGTTAAAACGCTCAATCATGTTCTGAAAAAACAACACCGCTGCCCTGACAAAAGAACAGCGGTGCTACAAACGATCAGCAATTTAAGTGTCTGAATCAAAAAGCGTTAGACGAGAGCGAAAATGGTGATTTTTGAGCACCGGAACGGAGCGTACTGATAGTACGTGAGTACCGTAGCGCAGAAAATTGCCATTTGCAGCCAAGTCGGGCGACTTTTAGATCAGGCACTTTACATCCCTTCAGCACCACGGATCATGGCCGCCACACCTGTACGGCACACTTCGATCAAACCGAGCGGCTTCATAATCGAAATGAACTGATCAATCTTGGCGCCTTTGCCGGTGATTTCAAAAATGAAATGCTCCACCGTGGCATCCACAACCTTGGCTTTGAAAGCATCGGCAAGACGCAGCATTTCTGCCCGTGTCTCACCTTGGCCAACAACCTTAATTAGAGCCAGCTCACGCTCAACCGGACGGTCGTGTCCAAGTTGCTGGGCATGATAGGTCAGATCAACCACGCGGTGCACCGGCACAATACGCTCAAGCGAATGGCGGATCTGATCCAGAACATTGGCCGTACCGCGTGTCACAATGGTAATGCGGGACAGATGTTTTTCATGCTCGGTTTCAGAAACTGTGAGGCTTTCAATATTGTAGCCCCGCCCTGAAAACAGACCGATAACACGGGCAAGAACACCCGGCTCATTATCAACCAGAATAGAGAGCGTATGGGTTTCAACTAGCTGGGTTTCTTCGGTCAGGAAATAGGCTGAACCGGAAGCTGCATTTTGTGCGTTCATAATGAATATCCTTGTTCCGGTATTAGACTAGGTGACGGTCTTTGGCATCAATAGCATTGGCAACAGCTTCGTCCGTCGCCTCATCCGGCAACAGCATCTCATTATGCGCCTTGCCTGAAGGGATCATCGGGAAGCAGTTGGCCAGATTGGCCACATGACAGTCAAAGATCACCGGACCGTCTGTTTCAATCATCTTCATGATTGCATCATCCAGATCAGCCGGTTTGGAGCAACGGATGCCCGTGCCGCCATAAGCTTCAGCCAGTTTCACAAAATCAGGCATAGCTTCGGTATAGGAGTGTGACAAGCGGTTGCCATGCAGCAATTGCTGCCACTGGCGCACCATGCCCATATATTGGTTATTCATGATGAAAATCTTGATCGGCGCATTGTGCTGAATAGCCGCCGACATTTCCTGAATACACATCTGGACTGAGGCATCACCGGCAATATCAATAACTAGCGCACCCGGATGAGCAATCTGCACACCCAGCGCCGCAGGCAGACCATAGCCCATCGTACCCAGACCACCGGAGGTCATCCAATGGTGCGGTTCTTCAAAATGCATAAACTGCGCTGCCCACATCTGATGCTGGCCAACTTCGGTCGTGATGTAAGTTTCACGATCCTTGGTCAGTGCCTGCAAACGCTCCAGCGCATATTGCGGCATGATAACATCGCGGCTGTGCTTATAAGCCAGTGAATTACGGGCACGCCATTTGTTAACCTGGCTCCACCATGCGGCCATATCCACCTTTTCAGGACGCTTGGAAGACGCGCGATACTGGCGCACCAGATCTTCCAGAACATGCGCAACATCACCGATGATCGGCACATCAACGCGAACAGTCTTGTTGATTGAAGACGGATCAATATCAATGTGGATTTTCTTGGAGTTCGGTGAGAACGCATCAAGACGACCGGTGATGCGGTCATCAAAGCGCGCGCCGATGCACAGCATAACATCGCATTCATGCATGGTCATATTGGCTTCGAATGTGCCGTGCATGCCGAGCATACCGAGCCAGTTCTTACCCGATGCCGGATAAGCGCCCAATCCCATCAATGTCGAGGTGATCGGGAAATCGGTGATCTCAACCAGTTCGCGCAGCAGTTTCGAAGCTTCAACACCGGAATTGATAACACCGCCGCCGGAATAGATAACCGGTTTTTTGGCAGTGGCCAGCAATTCAACAGCCGCACGGATAGCATTCTGATCGCCGTTCAAAACAGGATTATAGCTGGTGCGCGGAGCAGTCTGCGGTGGCGTATACATACCGGTCGCAAACTGAATATTTTTCGGAATATCAACAACAACAGGGCCAGGACGGCCGGTGCGCGCTACATGAAATGCCTCATGCAGAACACGCGCCAGATCATTCACATCTTTAACAAGCCAGTTATGCTTGGTGCAAGGACGGGTAATGCCAACGGTGTCCGCTTCCTGAAATGCATCTGTTCCAATGAGGCTGGTCGGAACCTGACCGGTAATGCAAACCAGCGGGATCGAGTCCATCAGCGCATCCTGCAACGGTGTAACCGCATTGGTTGCACCGGGGCCTGATGTTACCAGCATAACGCCAACCTTACCGGTTGAGCGGGCATAGCCTTCAGCCGCATGGCCTGCACCCTGCTCGTGACGCACCAGAATATGCTCAACTTTGTCCTGCTGAAACAACTCGTCATAGATAGGAAGCACTGCACCGCCCGGATAGCCGAAAATATGTGCCACGCCCTGATCGATCAGCGCCTGCACTACCATTTCCGCGCCGGTCATTTCCCGTTTGCCGGTCTCATTTTGTGCTGTGGCGCTCTTGCCGCTTGTATCTGTACTCATTGTTTCCCGATGTCCCGTCTGCTGTGTCGGTGGGTGCCTCTCATTCTCTGGGCTGACCTCACCGAAACTCCCGTATTGTTTAGCTATATTCGCTGTGTGAAGATAATAAAAAAGGCCCCCTGAGGGAGCCTGTGTTTCGCGCATGGGAGCTTTCGCCGGATGGTTACACCATCCTGCCCATACGCTTACCCACCACGAGAATAATTTTCTTAGCCATAAGGGGAGATTAAACAGCAGTTTTTTTCACGTCAATGGCAAAAAACGTAATCTTGTTATTTTCTTTGCCGATCTGTGCAGGAAAACATCAATCTGCCGCGCAATGCAGCTTCATGAATCTATTCGGCAACCGCTCCGATCAAGACATTGAAAACAAAGAGAAGTACCAACCTATACTGACTGCTTTTTCAGCAAGGCAGCACGCGCTCTTTTATAAAGCGCCGGTGCTTTTTCCTTGGCATTCCATTCAGCAACGGTGGATGCAGCGCTGATAAGGTAGCTTTCATGCCCCATGCGCATTTCATTTTGCTCCAGCGCCTTGCAGATTCTGGCAGCCATTTTATCGGCGTCTGCCATTTCCAGATCAGGCACGATCAGCGCAAACTCTCCGTCACCCATATGGGCCAACACATCATGATAGCGGGTACAATTGCGGATACACAGCGCCGCTTCTATCAGCAGACGATCCGTGACGTCACGCCCGCGTTGTTCACATAATAGCTGTAATCTTTCAATGCCGATCAGCAGCACTGTCACAGGGCGATTAATTTTACCGAATTGCAGCAAATATTCATGCAGAGCGGCATCAAAATAGTGGCGGCTCTGCAAACCCGTCAGCGGATCTATAAAACCAATCTGCTCAAGGTCCTGACTATTACGGGTGATCATCCATGTGATGATTTTGAGCTGTCCCTTGTTCTTCACTTGCATGCGGACATGCGGCAGCAGCATCAGACTGCCCGCCACACCGGCAGCAATAAGAAAAAGCATTGCCGCACCCAGCGGGCCGTCCGGCAAAGAAACAGAAGCATCCTGTAATTTAATGTCGTTCAGCAGCTGGTGCTGCATAACCAGCATCAGGCCTGCACCGCAAAGCAGTACAACCATGATGATGAAAAACAGCTCAGCCCTCAGATAACGCATAGTCCCCCCGCCTTGATCCATTGTAAAAGGACAACAGATTAGTGACGGAGATTAAATCTTAAGTGTTTCGCGGTCGTTAACAACGCGCTCACAATATCGTGCGTATTTTAAGAGAAATAATCCTCGGCTCGTTCCAGATGCCGCCACTCATTACCAAACTGATTGCGGAACCATGTCATCTGCCGCTTGGCATATTGGCGTGTGGCAATCACAGCCAGCTCAACAGCCTGTTCGCGCGATATCTCACCTTTGAGCCAGCTTTCAATCTCGCGCACACCGATAGCCTTCATCACCGGCAATGCTGCATCCGGCTGCAAAGCCAGTAGAGCCTCTACTTCTGCAACCGCATTGCCCTGCATCATCAGATCAAAGCGCTGCGCAATGCGTTGGCGCAGCCATGCCCTGTCCGGCATCAGCACCAGCTTTTCGGCAAGTTGCGGCTCAATCAGCGCTCTGCCAGTACTGTTCTGCCATTCAATCAGCGAACGCCCCGTGCTGTCGACAACCTCCAGTGCACGAACAATCCGTTGACTGTCTCCCGCTTTCAGACGCTCTGCCATTGCGGGATCAAGCTTTTGCAACTCTTCATACAAACGTGGCGCACCGAGCTCAGCCATACGATTGCGCCAATAATCGCGCACTTCGTCTTTGACCTGCGGCATATCCGAGAGGCCACCGAGCAGCGCTTTGAAGTATAGCCCTGTTCCACCGGTAAAAACCGGCACCCTGCCCTGCAGCTCAGGTTTTGCCAGCAACGCTTCCACTTCCTGAAGCCAGCGGCCGGTGGAGTAAAGGTGCAAAGGCGAAACATGGCCGTAGAGATAGTGCGGCGCAGTTTCGAGATCATCGGCTTGAGGACGTGCCGTCAGTTGATCCAGCACATCATAAACCTGCATGGAATCACTATTTATGATATAGCCGCCACAATCCCGCGCGAGCCGCAATGCCAATGCTGATTTACCGCTGGCAGTCGGCCCCGCGATCAGAATTGCCTTTTGCTTGTCTCTCTGCTCTATCACTCACGACTCTCCAAACGCACAAAGCGGAACCAGTTTTCATGTCCCAGCCTGTCTCACACGTTGCCACACTGATCTGCAATCCTGCCAATCCGGTTCTGACACCTGAATTAGGGCATAAAGCCTGCGAGGCAGCTGATACGCAAGCCCTTTACTGGCTGGCAGATGGTATTGCCTGTGATCTGCCGCTGAAAACCGGCACAGATATCGCAGAAACAACGGCAAAGATCAGAGCAGCTCTGGGCGACGCTCCTGTGGATATTGTTATTCAGGAGCAGGATACCCGTCGCAAGAAGCTGCTGATCGCAGACATGGATTCCACCATGATCCAGCAGGAGTGCATTGACGAACTGGCAGAAGAGGTTGGCCTGCGCGAACATATTGCCGGTATCACCGCCCGCGCTATGAATGGCGAAATTGCTTTTGAACCGGCATTGCGTGAGCGCGTTGCCCTGCTCAAAGGTCTTCCGGTCAGCATTATCGATCAGGTTATCGCCAACCGTATCACCCTGACACCGGGTGGTATGGAGCTGATCGCCACCATGAAAAAACACGGTGCCTATACGGCTCTTGTTTCCGGCGGCTTTACCAGCTTCACTTCCAAAATTGCTACCCAGCTCGGCTTTGATGAAAACCGTGCCAATATTCTGCTGGATGATGGCGCACATCTTACCGGTCTGGTTGAAGAACCGATCCTTGGCGCTGATGCCAAGAAAGTCAGCCTTGATGATATCTGCTCTAAACTTGGCATAACCGCTCAGGACGCTATGGCAGTGGGTGACGGTGCCAATGATCTGCCGATGATCAAACATGCAGGCAGCGGTGTGGCATTGCATGCCAAGCCAGCTGTTGCAGCGCAGGCACGTATCCGCATTGATCATGGCGATCTCACAGCGCTGCTCTATATTCAGGGTTACAGAAAAACGGATTTTGTAACATGACCGGTATCATCGAAACTCCCCGCCTGATCCTGCGCAACTGGCAGGAAGATGATCGCGCATTTTTCCATGAGATCAATTCCGATCCGGTCGTGATGGAATTCTTCCCTGCACTGCGCAGTCGTGAAGAATCCGACGCACTGATGGATCGCGTAGTGGCGATGATCAATGATGACAGTTTCGGCTTTTATGCGGTGCAGGATAAAGAGAGCGGCGATGTTGTCGGCTTCACCGGATTGATGAAAACCGATCTCGAACCTTTCATGCCAAAAGGTGTACTGGAAATCGGCTGGCGCTTAGCGCAGCGTTATTGGGGCAAAGGCTATGTGACCGAGGCAGCGCTTGCCTCATTGGCTTATGCTTTTGAGAAACGCGGACAAGATCAGGTTGTCTCTTTCGCTGTGCACAACAATCACCGCTCAACAGCTGTGATGCAGCGCATTGGCATGGTCAACAATCCGGAACGGGATTTTGGTCACCCAAAAGTGCCGGATACACATCCGCAATTGAAGCGCCATGTGCTTTATACCATCAACAAACAGCAGTGGTTGAATCAACATGATAAGTCCGGCGTCTAATCCGTTCATCTGATTCAAGTTTTTACAAATAAAAAGGCCGGAGGATGTACACATCCTCCGGCCTTTTCTGCATTCTTGTTGATGTCAGATCAGTCAATACGCAAGGTTACAAAGCGCAGCTCACCACTTGGCGCGGCCAGCATCAGCAATGCATTTTTACGTCCCTGCTGGCGCAGCTTCTCAATCTTCTTCTGAATATCCGCCGGTGCTTTCACTGTCTCCTGCGCAAACTCGACAATCACTTCACCAGCCTTGATGCGCTTTTCTTCAGCAGCAGATTTTGCTTCCACTGCGCTGATCACAACACCTTCCACATCAGCAGAAATTTCATATTGCTTGCGCTGTGCTTCATCAAGCTTGGTCATGGTCATACCAAGAACCGTCAGAGTATCCGCAGCTTTTGCCTTGTCTTTTGCTTGCTCACCGGCCTTAGCCGCAGCCTTGTCTTTGTTTTCATAATCCTCAAGGCGGCCGAGCTTGATTTTAACATCCTGCTCCTTGCCCTTACGCAGAACCCGTACTTCGACTTCTTTACCAACAGGACTTTCAGCAACCACACGCGGCAGGTCGCGGGCACTTTCAACATCCTTACCGTCAAATTTCAGGATGATGTCACCGGCCATCAGTTCGTTATTCTCAACACCGCTATTGGCAATCAGTCCGGCAACCAGCGCACCTTTAGGCTCGCTCATACCAAAGCTTTCAGCCACATCATCTGTCACCGGCTGAATGCGCACACCAAGCCAGCCGCGGCGTGTTTCACCAAACTCTTCCAGCTGCTTGATAACCGATACAGCAAGCTCTGAAGGGATAGCAAAACCAATACCGATAGAACCGCCGGTTGGTGAAATAATCGCCGTATTGATACCGATAACTTTGCCGTTCATATCGAACAACGGACCACCGGAGTTACCGCGGTTAATCGCGGCATCCGTCTGAATGAAGTTATCATATGGCCCTGCCTGAATATCACGGTTGCGGGCAGAGATAATACCCAGCGTTACCGTACCGCCGAGGCCAAACGGATTACCGATTGCCATCACCCAGTCACCGATCCGCGATTTTTCTGAATCGCCGAAGCCAACCGCTGTGAGTTTATGCTTCGTCGGATCAACCTTCAGCAGCGCAATGTCGGTTTTGGTATCAGTGCCGAGCAGCTCTGCTTTCAGCTTTTTACCATCAGTGAAATTCACCTCGATTTCATCAGCATCGGCGATGACATGGTTGTTGGTCACAACCAGCCCCTTCTCCGCATCAATCACGAAGCCGGAACCGAGCGACTGCATTTTACGGGCAGCACTGCCGCCGTCTTTTTGATTTTCTTCAGAGAAGAAATCATCAAAGAATTCCTGAAACGGCGATCCTTCCGGCAGCTGTGGTGCAGGCTCGGCCTTTTCCTCTCCGTTTTCATCTTTCACGGTCTGGGATGTCGAAATATTCACCACGGAATCCAGCAGTCCCTGCGCCAGATCGGCAATCGAAGCCGGCCCTGCAACAGTCTGCCCTAAAGGCGCAAGCTTGCCTGTAATCACCGCCGGTGCCTGCGGGGCTGTAACAGCGGCCTGCTCCTGCGCCACCACCGACGTGCCGTATAGCACCGTGCTCAGAGACAAAGCGGCAAGACCGGTACGCAGGGAAAAAGAAACCATGCTTTTATTCTGAGTGCGAACCATCTGAAACTCCGCCTGTTTTTGTTATTTAGATCGCCGTGCGCCCGATCGGCGCAAAAAGGTCGTTCTAACCCTGATACTTACAACGGATTGCAAGCAAAATACGGCCAGAGCATGTCGCAGTTAAATGTCATCATTTAATATCCGCAACATACACTCACCTGTAATTCCGAACGCCTGCTATGAGCCGCCTGAATGCAATGCGCTCTGCTTTAAACCAATTATGCTCTACTTTTAAAGTGTTCGAGCGACCTTTGTACGCCCAATGGGGCGCACGGCGCTCTAAAGCACATTATCAGAAGTTTGAAGCCCAGGCAGTCGCTATGATTTAATGCTGCAAATTCTGAAAAAAAGAGGCGTATGAAATATCATACGCCTCTTTGTAATTTTATCCGGCAGATCAGCCCCGAACCAGCCAGACCACACCGACACCAAGCACCAGCGCAACCATACCTGCGGTTCGCAAATAGCTCTCCGGTGCTTCCGACACATCTTTTGCCATACGTCTGGCGAAGGTCGGAAAGCCGCCATAGAGCAGTCCCTCTAAAACGAGAAGCAAACCTATGGCTGTTATCAGATCACTCACAATAACATCCGGTCTTTACTGGGCAGGCTGAGACGGCAACTTGCCGGCTGCATCCTTAAAGAAGCGGAAGAATTGTGAATCCGGTGACAGAACCATTGTTGTACCTTCAGCCTGCAAAGACTGACGATAGGCGTTCATTGACCGGTAGAATGCGAAGAAATCAGGATCCTGTTTAGCGGCATCCGCAAAAATACGGCCCCGCTCACCTTCACCCTCACCGCGCAGAACTTCCGAATCACGGTTCGCTTCAGAGACGATTTCCACAACCTGACGGTCAGCCACAGCCTTGATACGCTGTGCAGCTTCACGGCCACGGGCACGCAGACGTTCAGCTTCGGCAAGACGTTCGGCCTTCATGCGGTCGAATGTCTGCTGAGAAACCTCAGCGGTCAGATCAGTACGGCGGATACGCACATCCTCAATGGTCAGACCAAGGGATTCCGCATCCGGACGCAGCTGGTCGCGCACTTCACGCATCATGCTGCCACGTTCTTCCGACAAGGCTGATTCAAAGCCACGCAGACCATAGACCTGACGCAGAGCCGCATCGAGACGGGTACGCAGACGCTGTTCTGCAAGCATTGTATTCGCCGAAACAGTCTCACGGAATTTACGGGCATCCGTAATGCGGTAAACGAGGAACGCATCCACATCATAGAATTTACCGCCGGAAACCTGAACGCGGATATCGTCCAGATCAAAGCGCATCATACGATCATCAATGATCTGCACATTATCTGCTTCAGCAAAAGCAAATGGCAGCTTGAAGTAAATGCCAGGCTCAGTTTTTACATCAACGATCTGACCAAAACGCGAGACAATTGCCTGCTGGCGTTCGTTGACGACGAAAAGCGATGAATAAACCAGAAATGCGACAACAGCGATCGCACCAACGATAAAAGGCAAACGATTCTGATTCATTATTGTGCGCCTCCAGCAGTTCCGGCCGGCTTACCTTGCTGGCGCATCAGTTCCGTCAGCGGCAGGTAAGGCATAACATTGTTACCGCCTTCGATAATCACCTTGTTGCTGTCTTTCAGCACCTGCTCCATCGTTTCAATGAAGAGACGATCGCGGGTAACATCAGGCGACTGCTTGTAAATATTCAGGACAGAGTTAAAGCGCTGGGTTTCACCTTCTGCTTCCTGAACCATACGGGTTTTGTAACCGGCAGCATCTTCACGAACCTGCGCAGCCTCACCGCGTGCCTGACCAAGCTTCTGGTTAGAATACTGGTTGGCTTCTTCTACAAAGCGGTCTTCATCCTGTTCAGCACGCTGCACTTCATCAAAAGCATCAGCCACTTCGCGCGGTGGTGCAGCATCTTCAATGGAAAGAGCCGTAACCTGAATACCGGCGCCATAGCCGTTCAGCGTATCCTGCACAATATCACGCACCGATTCAGCAATCGCTGCACGATTGTCACGGAACACATCCTGAGCCGGACGACGGCCAACGATTTCACGGATCGCGCTTTCAGAAACCTGACGAACCATATTGTCAGGATCCTGTACCTTGAACAGGTACGAACGCGGATCGGAAACACGGTAAAGGACAGAGAACTGAACATTAACAATGTTCTGGTCACCGGTCAGCATCAGACCCTGTGTGGCACCGCGTGTGCCCTGACCGCCAATATTGATCTGGCGTTCACCGGTCGAGACCTTTTCATAGGTTTCAATCGGCCAGAAATGGAAATGCAGACCTGGTTCGGAAATGGTTTCTTTCGGCACACCGAAGCGCATTTCAACCGCAAGCTCATCCGGCTGCACGGTATACATAGACTGGAACAGCCAGAAACCGGCAAGTGCAAGCGCACCAACGATATACAAAGCCGGGCCGCCACCGCCGCCACCGCCGCCCGGGATCACTTTTTTGAGGCGATCCTGGCCTTTGCGCAAAATATCTTCCAGATCAGGAGGAGTTCCGCCAGGCCCGCCGCGCGGTCCTTTAGGGCCTTGTCCCCACGGTCCGCCCTGATTAGAGCCGCCATTATTGGAACCGCCGTTACCGGACCCGCCATTCTTATCGCCGCTACCCCACGGGCCGCCGCCATTTTGATTACTCCAGGGCATCCTCACCTCTCGTGCCAGATGTCAGAGGCGGAACACCTCTATTCATCAATCAGTCTGTTCCGTTTATAGGTACGCAAAAGCAGTCTTTCAACGCAAGACACGAAGATTCATCACGCTTTTGCAATTTTCTGACAAATTAGTTGATCGACATGGTAAAAATAGCTGTCTTTTGAGACTGCCCTACCTGTTAGCGTCGTTCGTAAACCACATAGCGGGTCGGATAATTATCCTTCTCGCCCGCAGGCACATGCTCTTCACTGACAACCTGCCAGACCTGGGGATCGACAGGACCGAAAAACGCATCGCCGTCGATTGAAGCTTCAATATGCGTCACATGCAGGTGCGTAGCCTTATCCATAGCCTGAGCATAAATCTGCGCCCCGCCGATAATACAAATTTCATCAACACCGGCTTCGCGTGCTGCCTGTTCACCAGAAATCAGCGCTTCATCAATGGTCTGCACAACCAGCGCACCTTCCGCTTTGTAACCACCATCACGGGTGATCACAATATTGGCGCGGTTCGGCAGCGGACGGCCCAGCGATTCCCATGTTTTGCGCCCCATCACCACAGGCTTGCCGAGTGTAAGTTTTTTGAAACGCTGCAAATCCGTGGAAAGACGCCACGGCATGCCGTTATCGCGCCCGATCACACCATTTTCTGACACAGCAACAACAAAAGAAATAATCATGGTCATCACACCGCAATCGGCGCTTTGATGGATGGCTCGGCCTCATAGCCAACCAGTTTGAAATCCTCAAAGCGGAAGGCGAAGAGATCTTTTACTTCCGTGTTGATTTCCATCACCGGCAGCGCTTTCGGCTCGCGGGTGAGCTGCAATTTCGCCTGATCGAAATGATTGTGATAGAGATGCGCATCGCCGAGCGTATGCACAAAATCACCAAGTTTCAGACCGGCAACCTGCGCAATCATCATAGTCAGCAGCGCATAGGATGCGATGTTAAATGGCACGCCGAGGAAAATATCGGCTGAACGCTGATAGAGCTGGCACGATAATTTGCCGTCCGCCACATAGAACTGGAACAGGCAATGGCATGGCGGCAGCGCCATTTCATCAACCAGCGCCGGATTCCATGCAGACACAATCAAACGTCTTGAATTAGGATTCTTCTGCAAATCTCTCATAAGATTCGCAATTTGGTCGATATGCGTACCATCAGGTTTCGGCCATGAACGCCATTGCGCACCATAGACAGGGCCGAGATCACCATTCTCGTCCGCCCATTCATCCCAGATACTCACGCCATTCTCTTTAAGGTAAGAAATATTGGTGTCGCCGCGCAAAAACCACAGCAATTCATGGATGATAGAACGCAGATGCAGCTTTTTGGTCGTCAGCACAGGAAAGCCCTGCGCGAGATCAAAACGCATCTGATAGCCAAAAACCGAACGTGTTCCCGTACCGGTACGATCGCCACGATCAGTGCCGTTGTCGAGAACGTGCTGAAGAAGATCAAGATATGTACGCATAGGCGCTATTTAGCCCTTTTGAGAATTCACAGCAATGACGCACACACAGTTTTGATCAGTAAGAGCACATAAAAAAGCCCCGCTGAATGCGGGGCTTTTAAAACTTATCAGAGGCTTTCCAGCTTACCGAGCGCTTTTGCGGTCAGGTAATAGAAGGTCACACGCTGCTTGTTGTGGTCGCCCTTCATGGTTTCAGCCACGCTGGCGATAACAGCATCTGCCTTTTCAGCATCTTCAATGCCAAGCTTTTTGCCAATCCAGCTGGTGCGTACACGCGCCAGTTCTTCAGCATCGGAAGCAGCAACCAGCGACGCATCGCGGCTGCGTAGAGCAATACCGAGATGCTTCACGATTTTAGCAACAACAGCCTCATCGGCAGCAGCATCGTAACGGCGTACGTCGGCTAGATAATCAGTCATGAAACCAGTCTCCTTCAATCTGACCGTGGTCACGGCCGTTAAACCCGAAGTAGCAAATAAGACAATGACGCAGCAATCTGCTGATGAATCATCGTTTAACTCTGTATGCCACTATATTATGGAAAGATTGACCAGCAGACAAAGGCTGTCAATGCTGTAATGCCTCTATTCTATCAGAAAACACACCAAACTGTTATTTCAATCTTTTTTGATAAATGACGGGCGTTCATAAATCCGGCCGGATCAATATTTTCAACGCCCGAAGACACAGGAAAATTCCTGCGCCCTCTTTTCAAGCCCGTGGAAGCCGCCTATATAAGGTGTGTCGGCTTGACCGACTATGGTGATAAATGGACTGCGTAATAAACCCATTGGACCCGGGGGCGGTACCCGGCGCCTCCACCAGAATACAGCTTAAAATATCAGGCTGTATTGTGGCGGGGGCGAAACAGGATCGACAAGGGCGTAAAGGCTGATCTTTTGCTCGGCATTGTACCACCGTTATCGGGCTATTGAGTAGTTGCAAATGACAACAAAGCTCAGGGTTACGCTCTCGCTGCCTAATGGCGGTGCGGGAAACCCAACCTAAGTCCTTAGGGTTAGCCCCTTAAGGCGGGGTTCGGAGGCACCTGGCAACAGAAGCCTCCACTTCTTTCCCTTTATGTATACGTATGAAAAAGGCACCGGATTTTCCGATGCCTTATTTTATTATGTCAAACACTCATCGAATGATCGTCTCATACGAGGCTGGCTTTTTCAGCCCGTGCCGCATGATGGTTATATAAGTCAGCACCCAACCGCAGAAGCCGCACAGCGCAATGGCAACCAGCATTGGCAAAACATTGCCGTTCATGATGAATGAACTAAGCCCCATTGCTGCGGCTGCGACCAGCAGTTGCAAAGTTCCGAGCAATGCGGCTGCCGTTCCGGCAATCTCGCCATGATCATCCAGTGCCAGAACACTGGTTCCGGGCAGAACAAGCCCGAGAAAACCATTGCCGATAAACAGAAATGCCATAATCATCCACAGGCTCTGAGTGAGGAATATGGCTGCAAGAACCATGACAACCATCGTCACCAGATAGCCGGTTACCGCATAGGAAACGACTTTTCCCAGGCCGTAACGGCTCGCCAACATGCCATTCAACTGAGACACGCCGAAAAACGAGATCGCATTGAGCGAGAACACCAGCGAATATTCACGTGGGGTCAATCCGTATTTTTCGATAAAGATAAACGATGAATTGGCGATATAGACAAAGAATGCTGCCATGCAGCAACCGCCGATACAGGTAAGCCCGATAAATTTGCCGTCGCGGATCAAAAGCGCATAGCCGCGCAATGCACGTCCGACCCCACCAGAGATCCGCTTTTCAACCGGCCGCGTTTCTTCCTGCGCGAAAGTCACCAAAGCCAGCCCGAGAATAGCCGCCAGCAACACCGCCCAGAACACGCCGCGCCAGCCAAAATCATCGATAATAAAACTGCCTGTCAGCGGCGCCAGAATTGGCGAAATCGAAAACACCAGCATCAGCATCGACATCAGCCGCGCCGCATCAACACCGGTATAGAGGTCACGCACAATCGCACGGGGCACAACCATGCCCGCACTCGCCCCTACACCCTGAATGAAGCGGAAAAAGATCAGCATTTCGATATTTGTGGCCATAGCCGAGCCAACACTACCGATACCGAAGAGTACAAGCCCCAGATAAAGCGGCAGTTTACGGCCATAAATATCGGAGAATGGTCCGCAGAACATCTGCATCAGCGCCGTCGCCAGAAAAAACACCATCAGGCTCATCTGCACAGCCGCTTCATTGGCATGCAGATCTCTGGCAATTGCAGGCAGCGCCGGCAGATACATATCAATGGCAAACGGCCCGATTGCCGAAATAAAACCAAGCACAAGCGCGGTGCGCATCAAACGAGCGGACATTCTAACATCTTTCAGAATACGGAGGATTGCTCATCCGCCTCTGTGCAGAAAACCACAATCCGTCAAATAATTCAGCCGCTTGTCATCGCACTCAGATTTTTCACATAATCCGGACTGAAGGGAGTGGGAAAATAAAAGCGAAGCTACCAATGGTCAACCGTCAATTTAATCCGGATTGGCTTCTGAGGTACCCATGCTAACTTAAAGCAGCCGGAAACACGCATAATGCGTACGAAACATGCCGGAAAAGCAGATTATTTCAGAAAGCCCTTTCACCTTTCATTACAGGGGTATATTGATAAATGAGGTAAATTTTCTGCGCTTTTTTCACACAAATGACAAAAGCTGTTGTACCACTTAACCAGAACATGCTGCCTCTTTCAGAATGCCGGCTCCTGATTAATCAATTGATCATACGGCAATGCTGATTTAGACAACATATATGACATCACTCCTCGAATCCGCGGGATAAGGATTTTATGGTTCAGGATCTTATCCGTTACGATATTCTTGCTCAGGATGCGCTTCGCGGCGTTATCCGCAAAGTACTTATGGAAGTGAACAAGGCTGGCTTGCCCGGCAATCATCACTTCTTCATCACCTTTCTGACCGAAGCCCCGGGCGTTCGCATTTCATCCCGTCTGAAGGAAAAATATCCTGAACAGATGACAATTGTTATGCAGCACCAATATTGGGATCTGGTGGTCACTGAGCAGCTTTTTGAAGTCGGCCTTTCCTTTGGTGAAATCGCTGAAAAGCTGGTGATCCCGTTCTCCGCTATTCGCGGCTTCTACGACCCGTCAGTCAATTTCGAGTTGGAATTTGATGTGTCTATTGCCCTGCCAACCGGCGATAACGACACGGAAACACTGGAAATTGTTTCTGAGCTGAGACCACAGGACGATGCTTCAGAAGATCAGGAAGACGCATCTGCCAAGCCTGCGAAGAAACCGGCGAAGAAAGCCGACCGCAGCAAAACGACAGCAAAAGACGACGGTGCTGAAAAGCCAGCGACTGAAGAAGCTCCGAAACCATCGGCTGATGTTGTATCGCTTGATGCTTTCCGCAAAAAATAAATGACATGATCGCATTCCGGCTCCGGCCGGAATGCGCACCTATATTAAAAAACGATATTTGTCTTTGAGAGGCTTGGTCATGAGTGACATTATCAATCTCAGACAGTTTAAAAAACGCAAAGCTCAGGCAACAAAAGAACTTGAAGCCAACGCCAATCGCATCCTCTTCGGGCGTACCAAAGCGGAAAAGGCTTTTGCAAAAAACCAATCTGAAAAAGACACGCGGTTTCTTGAGCTGAATAAGCTTGAGCCTGAAACATCGGCTTTGAGCAGCACTTCATCAGATGATGAGCCTGCATGAGTGAGAAAACGCGGTCCCGCCCTGCAAGCACAGTAGCGCGCAGCAAAGCGCAATTGCGCAAACACTCCATAACCTTGCACGGCCACGCTACAAGCTTCTCGCTGGAAGATGCCTTCTACGAAATCATCACGCAAATCGCTGCACATAACGGCCAGTCACTGGCATCGCTCATTGCTATGATTGACGATGAGCGCGATCGCAGCAGCAACCTTTCCTCCAGCCTGCGGCTCTATGTACTGGATTGGGTTTTAAGCAGCAAAAGTCCGTAATTTATTGCAACTGTGTTTCCGGCAGAGTTTGCAGAAATTCATCCAGACTTGGCTTAAAATCCGGTGCAGGGTTTTCATGTCTTTGCTGCAACTCCTGCGGCAAGGAATTTGCTGCGCCTGCCGCCTCTTCAGCACGTTTGCGTAATGCTTCTTCAGCCTCTATGCGCTGGCGTTTTCGTGTTTCCGCCCTTGCCGTATAATAATCAGCCTCACGCTTCAGCCGCTGCTTTTCAATAATCAGCGCTTGTGCAGCCTCAACACGCTGCTGCTCGCGCAGCAAGCCACGCTGCGTCAGAAACTGCACCATAGGCTGATAATCAAAACGCAACTGCGGCTGTTGCCATGATCCGGAAACAGTGAACTGCACTTGCGGCGCCACATCATTGCGCTCATTTTGCGGCAATACCATTTCCAGAGCACCCGTGCCGCCAAAGGCAAAGCGGTTTAGATCAAGCTGGAGATCGGCCTGCAAAATTGCTTTGTCATTTTGTAATTTAACAGACGGTGCACGGATAATACCCCCGGCTAGCGAAAGGGTAGTTTGCATCTGAGCAGCGCTCATATAGCCGTTTTCCGTAAGAGTTTTCGACAATTTGCTGCGCTCGGTCTCTGCCTGTTTCGGCTCGACCTGTGCAACAGCGCTATCTGAAAGCGCATCCGAACGGCGCAATATTTCTGCCATTGCAGGGACATTCAAACCCGCAATACCGGCCTTGTCGATGCTCACGGCACCTTCACCCGCCAGAGAATGCACTAGATCCGCCATAGATTTTCCGCTTCCTGTGAAACCGAGTTTGATATCGCTTTCACCGGTAACGGGTGGTGTGTAGCCTTCGGGCTGATAGATAACAGCCATATCGCCGCCGGAAAGACGCAGATCACCGCTGGTCAGCAATGAACCATTGGCATTGTTCAGCTCCAGCTTGCCGGACAATTTTCCGCTTGCCCAGTTGCCGCCAATTTCACTGATTTGCAATTGCTGGTCAGCTTTAATCAAACGAGCTGAGAAATCACTGATCGAGACGGCATCCGTCATTACAGCCTGTGCTGCGCTCACCTTCACATCCAGCCCCAGCGGCAGATTGGTTTTGTTGCCAAAAGCCGTTTCAGACCAGCCTGTACCGTCTGCAATTGTAATATCCGGCTGCGACAAGCCTGCCATTGCAGCAAACAATGCCGACAAATCAAAGCGCTCCAGTTTTATCTCGCCGCGCAACTGCGCAACGGATTGGTCACTGAGCGAGCCATCCAGCCTTGCACTCACTGTCTCATCATCCAGCTTACCCTGCAAATTCGGCAGGCGGACAATGTTTTTTCCGAACTGGAAATCACTGGCAATATTGACCAGCAAGCCACTGCCGAAACCACGCCCGAAAGGCAGTGCATATCCTGTGGTCGCGAGAAACGGCTCCAGATCATCGCTTTTCAATACGGCTTTGCCGCTGGCTGCCAGTTCTTCTCCGGTCAGCGTAATCACACCGTCGAGACGCGCACGACCATCATCACCGCTGATTTCAAGGCTCGTTTTCATGCCAGCTACGGGCGCGCCCTGCGCCTGCAAATTAACTTCTGCCTCGCCCATCAACCCCAATGGCACAACCGGTAAGCCAAGCAGTACCAGCGCAGCCTCACCAGACGCTGCTTTTGCATTGGCGGTTAAAGACAGTTGCATTGGCTCCGAACCGGACAGAGTTCCCTTGGATGAGCCTGCCACGGACAGGATCATTGCCCCTGTCTGGCCATTGAGACTGAAGGATAATTCAGCAATATCGCTTTTGTCAGCCTGCTTTGCAGCATTACCATTTTTAACACGGTTGCCGCGTGTTTTGTCAGTACCGGCTTCAGCTTGCTTGTCATTTGCCTCATCTGGCTTTGCAACAGTCTCACCATTTGCAAACAGGTTTTCCGCATTAATCAGCAAGTCGAGTTTTGTACCGGCAAATAATTCAGGATAAGCGCCTGCTCTGACCGACAAGGCAGAGATTAACGGTTCGCGTGGAAAAACAGTATTTAACCTATGCAGCAAGGGTTCCAGATCATCCGCCAGAACCGTTGCATCCAGCGTTGCATTGACCGAATGATCGAACGGCCGCAGCGCGCCGGTAGCAGAAATAGTTGCACCTTCCAGCCCGCTGATCAGCAGCCGGTCGAAGTCCAGCTTGCCGCCACTGAGACGAAAAGCAGTATCAAGTTGATCCGCTTCCAGACCGGAAAACTTAACCGGCCCTGCCTTCAGATTAACGGTCAGATTTTCACCCGCAAGCGCAGACAAGTCACCTTCGCGCAAGAATATGCTGCTTAGGAGCTGCATTGTACCGGCATCGAGCGCCTTGCCTTCAATATTCAGCGCAGAGGATGCAGCGCTTTTTACGCCGCCGCTCCGTTCAAAACTCCCCTGAAGAACCGTGTCCCCCAGTACAATTTCGAGATCATCAACACGCTGCAAATCATTGCTCAGATTGATTTTCCCTGAGAAACCGGCGGCGGGCACCTGCCCCAATACCGGCATACCTGCATCACCAGACAGCCATGAGGCGAAACCGGCTGGCTGGCGCGATGCGAGCAGAAAACTGCCCTGAAAGCCGAAGTCTGAGCCAAGCAGTAACTTGCCTTTGGCCTCAATCTGCGTGCGTCCCGGAAGATCAGCCTGCAACTGGCTGATATTCCACGCACCATCATTGGGCTCGGCACGGATAATGATAGAGCGGATCGTTGTGCCGCTGGCCACAATGGCTGGAAGACGCAGATCAATATTGCCCGGAATATCCGGTACAGGGATACGCTCAAGCAGCGTTTGCAGAAAAGCGATTTTCTCACGGAATGACAAAACCGGCAGCTCATCAGCAGGCTTATTATCCTGCATGCTGATATCCGGCTTCATACCATCAAGATAAACCTGCTGACCGTCCGCACTGATCATGAAATGCGGATTTTCAGCCAGATCGAGCTGCGCCTTGCCGTTGATAACATAGGGCGCATCCGCTTCCCCCTGTTCCATACGGAATTCTTCAATATCAAAGCCGCTGCTCTGCGCCGCGAACTTTCCTGTCAGCCGCAGCTTGTCGAGAGTAACTGCGGGCTTTTTCGCGTCCGCTTTTTTGCGCTCTTCATCGCTCAGCGTCAGAAACGAGAACTGCCCTTTATAGAAAGGCTTGCCGTCCTGCACGGTCACATCGCCGTCTGTCTCAATCGAAAGCGCAAGATCGTCAGGCAGCAGGCGCACACGCAGCCGCAACGGTGTGTCCCGCTTTTTCTCAGCGGTGCTGATTTCAACACCAAACGGCTCACCGTCTGCCTGCATATGTCCGTTGACACGCCACGGGCCCGCCAGACTACCGGCTGACAAAGTTGCGTTAATTTGGGCAAACTGCTGCTCACGACCGCGCATCTCATCGCGCAGGGTAATCTGCCCGTTACGCAAGGTCAGTTTTTCCAACCGTACTTTTGAACCGGCAAAATCGCTTTTCTCCGGCAAATCCCAGTCCAGTTGCCCCTGAGCATCCAGTCCGGCAAAGAGATGCGGCTTTTCCATCCGCATATCAAAAATCAGGATTTGGCCGCGTAAAAAAGGCATCAGCTCCGCATCCATGGAAAATTCATCCATAGTTAAGGCGCTGCGGCCATTCTTACCCTCAACAGTCACATCAGAAAAAGTAACAGACGGAAACGGCAGCAAACGCGCTTTGGCAGTTCCGTTCACATGAACAGGGCGGCCTAAAATCCGGCTTGCCTCTTGTTCAAAACTGTTGCGATAGCCTGTCCAGTCGACAAACGGCGGCACAACCAGCGCCAAAGTCAGCACCAGTACCAGCACCCCGCCGATAGCAACGAACAATCGCCCCAAAGTCTCACTCCGCCCGCATAGCGGCCATCAATACATCAATATATGAATCACGATTCTGTGCTACACCATAATGGTATGCAGCCTGCGACAACAAGGTAATTTCATCGGCGCAAAGCCTTTACGTACCTGTCCACAGGCTTGAAACAAATCACCAAAGACCATCACATGGCTTGATCCGCTGCCAGCTAATCATTACAGGTATCATATAACGGCCAATATCATTTTGTTCTCATGTCGTCCGGGCAGTTTTGCCTCAACACTGAATTGACTTTATATCTGTGACATTATCATGAATTATTCAACGTCCGAGACATCATCCCAACTCATGGAAACCATTCCGGATTTTTATGAGACAGCAGTTTTCAAGCGGGATATTTTCTCGGAAACCCGCGCAGGCTATTTTGTAGGCGAGCCGGAAACCCGCATCATCCGCCGCGTTGTCAGTGCTGCGCCGTGGTGGTCGAGCCCCCTGGCATGGTGGCTGGCACGTCGTGAAATCCGCGGCCTGAAAAAAGTGCGCGGTATCAAAGGTACGCCCCAGCTTCTGGCGACAGACAAACACGGGTTGTTCCGCACATGGACAGACGGCACACCGCTGCATCTCGCACGTCCGTCCCATCGCGAATGGTATTTGTCTGCACATCGAATTCTGCGCGATATGCGCCGCATGGGCGTTACCCATAATGATCTGCAAAAACCACAAAACTGGCTGATGACGCCGGAAGGTGAAGCCGCTGTAATCGACTTCCAGCTGGCTTCCGTTCATCGCCGCCGTGGTGCCTATTACCGTCTGATGGCCTATGAAGACTTTCGCCATCTCATCAAACAGAAGCGTAATTTTGCGCCTGATCTGATGACGCCGACCGAAAAACGCATTCTGGCACGCCGCTCGCTGCCATCACGCATCTGGCTGGCGACAGGCAAGAGGGTTTATAATTTCGTGACCCGCGGTATTTTCAACTGGTCGGATGGTGAAGGCACCGGCGACCGGATTGATAATGAAGGTCCAGCCATTGTATCGGCCCTGAAATCCGACCCGCGTGTGAAAGATGTGTCTCTGAGCCTCTATTCCCTGCCTGCCAAAGGTGTGGGGATCTATGCGTTTGTTGAAACACTCAATGCTGACGAAAAGTCACTGCGTGCACGTCTCAAAGGCTACAAAGTTGAACTGATCCAGCCGGTCGCGCATTTGCCGCGCCGGGCAGATGGTTCTGTTCGTGAAGATATCCTGCGCCTCGTGGCCATGAACCAGATGACAGAGCTGGACGATCTCCTGCTGCGTGAGCCGGAAATGCGCCCGCTGGTAGAAGCATTGGCAGCGCATCGCCTCAACTTCACAGACCGCCGCATCACGCAGATGGAATAGCGCCAGCTTTCCCCTGCAATTTCCATGAAAATGACCTGAATAAAGTACCTGCGTAAAATACAGGTACTTTATTTGTTCTGGTCTATGGCGTTTCGCTTAAGAATCATTACATTCGGAACTATGTCAGACTTTCCAGACGATATTCCCTTCTTCGGGGAGCCGGATGTACCGGCCACACCTAAACCGCAATCAGGTTCAAAGGCCAATTCGCAAGGCGGAATCGCCGCGCGGGCTATGCAGGCGCGCAACCAGCAGCGCCCAGAGCCTGACTATCTGCAGGGGCTTAATCCGGAGCAGCGGCAGGCGGTTGAAGCGACTGAAGGGCCGGTTCTTGTTCTGGCCGGTGCCGGCACCGGAAAAACCCGCGTTCTGACCACGCGTATTGCCCATATTATTCAGCAGGGCTTGGCGTTCCCGAGCCAGATTCTCGCAGTGACCTTTACCAATAAAGCGGCGCGCGAGATGAAAGAGCGTATCGGCCATCTGGTTGGCGGTGCGGTTGAAGGCATGCCGTGGCTCGGTACATTCCACTCCATCGGGGTGAAGCTGCTGCGCCGCCATGCGGAGCTGGCAGGATTACGCTCTGACTTTACTATTCTTGATACGGATGATGTGATCCGCCTGCTCAAACAGCTTATTCAGGCTGAAGGGCTGGATGACAAACGCTGGACGCCGCGCTCTTTCTCAATGATGATTGATGGCTGGAAGAATAAAGGCTACGGCCCTTCCGATATTTCCGAGGGTGACGCACGCTCATTTGCCAATGGCAAAGGACGCGAACTTTATCAGGCATATCAGGAACGGTTGAAAACGCTGAATGCCTGCGATTTCGGTGATCTGCTGCTGCATCCGATCCGGATTTTCCGTAAACATCCGGATATCCTGCGCGAGTATCACGCGAAATTCCGTTATATTCTGGTGGATGAGTATCAGGATACCAACACCGCGCAATATATGTGGCTGAGATTGCTTGCGCAAAGATCAAGTAGCAACGCCTCCTCTTCTAATCTATCAAATAGCACTTCCAACGCGACCGACTGGTCGTCGGCTGACTTTTCAGCCGCCCCTGCGGAGCGCAGCCGCGATAGCGGCGACAGCGTGAGCAAAAAAAACTCAACACAGCAGATTAACATCTGCTGTGTTGGCGATGATGATCAGTCGATCTATGGCTGGCGCGGGGCGGAAGTTGATAATATTTTGCGCTTTGACAAGGATTTTCCGGGTGCGACCATCATTCGACTTGAGCGCAATTACCGCTCCACACCGCATATTCTGGGCGCGGCATCACACCTGATTGCCCATAATGAAGGGCGCTTTGGTAAAACACTGCTGGCACAGGCAGCGGCTGATGATGACCAAAAAGTGCATGTTCATGCCTCGTGGGATTCTGAAGAAGAAGCGCGCGCCGTCGGTGAAGAGATTGAACAGGCGCAGCGTCAGGGGCATTTGCTCAATAATATCGCCATTCTGGTGCGAGCTTCGTTCCAGATGCGTGAGTTTGAAGACCGCTTTGTTACACTTGGCCTGAACTATCGTGTTATCGGCGGCCCCCGTTTCTATGAACGGCAGGAAATCCGTGATGCGATGGCCTATTTCCGCGTTGTCGCGCAGCCTGCCGATGATCTGGCGTTTGAACGTATCGTCAATACACCGAAACGCGGCCTCGGCGAAGCCAGCCTGCGTCTGGTGCATGATTATGCGCGTGCAAAAAATATGCCTATGCTGCTCGCGGCAGAAGACCTGATTGCAACGGAAGAGCTGAAACCCAAGGCCCGTTCTGCACTGCGCGAAGTGATCGAAAATTTCCGGCGCTGGCAAGGATTACTCGACAATAAATCCCACACGGAACTGGCCGAAATGATTCTTGATGAATCCGGTTATACAGCGATGTGGCAGAATGACCGCTCGGCTGAAGCGCCGGGACGTCTGGAAAACCTGAAAGAGCTCATCCGGTCTATGGAAGATTATGAAAGCCTTCGCGGCTTTCTGGAGCATGTCGCTCTGGTCATGGATACGGAAAAGAATGAAGGCATGGATGCCGTCAATATTATGACGCTGCATTCCGCCAAAGGTCTTGAATTTCAAACAGTCTTCTTACCCGGTTGGGAAGAAGGCCTGTTTCCGCATCAGCGGGCGCTGGATGAAGGCGGCCGCTCAGGTCTGGAAGAAGAACGCCGCCTTGCTTATGTCGGCGTGACGCGTGCCAAGAAAAACCTGCATATCTGGTTTGTGTCCAACCGCCGTATTCACGGCATGTGGCAAACCACTATTCCGTCACGTTTTCTGGAAGAACTGCCGGAAGAGCATGTGGATATTGCAGAATCCGACAGCTCCTATGGCGGCGGTTACGGCCAGTCACGCTTTGATAATGTTGGGCGCGGCGATCCGTTTGCCAATTCCTATGCCACACCGGGCTGGCAGCGCGCGCAACAGAACCGCTCTGATGCCACGCGTAACAATTGGGGCTCACGCTCCGGTGCCAATGTCGAGCGTATCGGTTATGGCGAAACAGATTCCGGCTTCGGTGCCGGTCGCGGTTCAGTCAAAGGCAAAGTGATTGACGGCGAGTTGGTGGCAAAATCCGTTTCCTCAACACCGTCAGACTTTAAGGTCGGCGACCGCGTTTTCCATATGAAATTCGGCAACGGCAATGTCGCCTCAATTGACGGCAATAAGCTGACGATTGATTTTGACCATGCCGGACAAAAGCGTGTCATCGACAGCTTCGTAAAACGGGTATAAAAATCTGCAAGCAATTGAGTTTAGAAATAATATTCTAATATTGATCTGTATGAGAGCATAGCATCATAAAACAGCTTTTCATTGCAGCATCACATTGCTTAACCCCACCATGAATTTTCGTTAAATTTCGAACCAACGAGCGAAGGAGCAAATTTGCCCCTTCGCTTCACTTGTTTTGAAAGAATAATTCATGTCCGTCGCTCATGTGAAAAAATCTTCTACGCAGGCCAAACCGCTCTATCTGAATTTCGGTTTTCAGGTATTGACGGCGATGGTTATCGGCCTGCTTCTCGGTCTCATTGCCCGCAATATGGGGCCTGATATCAATGGCAATGCCAACTGGCTTTCTGTCACACTGCAAACCATCGGCTCGATCTTCGTGCAGATGCTGCGCGCGCTTGTGCCGCCGCTGGTATTCACCGCGATTGTGGCTTCTATCGCCAATCTGGCTGCGCTTAACAATGCTGCCAAGCTGGTCTGGCAGACCTTGCTGTGGTTCGCCATTACATCCTTTATTGCTGTGCTGATTGGTATTGCACTGGGTCTGATCATTCAGCCTGGTATCGGTTCTGGCGTATTGGCTGAAGCGGCTAAGGCTCCGGCCTCTTCCGGATCATGGCTCGACTTTCTCAAAGGTCTGGTACCTGCCAATATGCTCGGCCTTGAAGCCAGCACCAAACTGACCAAAGATGCAGCCTCCACCTCGCTCAACTTCAACGTGCTGCAAATTCTCGTTGTTGCTATTGCCTTCGGTGTGGCAGCGCTGAAAGCCGGTGAAGCCGCGAAGCCGTTCCTCGCTTTCAACCAGTCTTTGCTTGTTGTCGTGCGTAAAATTCTGTGGTGGGTTATCCGCCTCACCCCACTCGGTACTATCGGCCTGCTTGGCCGTGCTGTTGCACAATATGGCTGGGAAACACTGGTTCAGCTCAGCTGGTATGCCGCAGCCGTCTATATCGGTCTGGCAATCGTGCTGTTCGTGGTCTATCCGGCAATCCTGATCTTCCACGGCCTGAAACCATCGCGCTTTTTTGCCGGCGCATGGCCTGCAATCCAGCTGGCTTTCGTGTCCCGCTCATCCGTCGGCACATTGCCGGTGACAGAAGCTGTAACCGAGCGCAATCTGGGTGTGCCGCGTGAATATGCAGCTTTTGCTGTGCCACTCGGAGCCACCACCAAAATGGATGGCTGTGCTGCAATCTATCCGGCCATCTCGGCCATCTTCATCGCTCAGTATTTCGGCCTGCCGCTTGGTATGCAGGAATATGTGCTGATCGCTTTTGTATCAGTGCTGGGTTCGGCAGCAACCGCTGGTCTCACCGGGGCGGTGGTGATGCTCACCCTCACGCTCTCCACCCTCGGCCTGCCGCTTGAAGGTGTCGGCCTGTTACTGGCAATCGACCCGATCCTTGATATGGGACGTACCGCTGTTAACGTCGCCGGTCAGGCACTGGTGCCGGCCGTTGTTGCCAAGCGCGAAGGTATTCTTGATGAAGCTGTCTATAACAGCGAAAAGAATATCGACGATATCGACCCGTCACGCCTGACACTTCAAGGCGCTGCGGCCTAAATCACAAAACAAAAAAGCCGGAGGAAACTCCGGCTTTTTTTATGATCAGGCTGCGCCCGTTGCCACATCATAGATCAGCTTCAGATTAAGCACGATCACAATCAGCGCCACCAGCCATGCCATGAGAGTCAGCCAGCGCGGTGCGCGCAAAGCCCCCATCTTTTTGGTATCCGATGTGAACAAAATCAGCGGCACAATGGCAAAAGGCAGTTGCAGGCTCAGCACCACCTGACTGAGGATCAGCAGATTGGCAGTTCCCTTATTGCCATAAATGAGCGTGACAATAATCGTCGGCACAATAGCAATGCCGCGGGTAATCAACCGGCGCAACCAAGGTTGGATGCGGAAATTGATAAAACCCTCCATCACGATCTGACCGGCCATTGTCGCCGTCACTGTTGAGTTCAGCCCAGAACAGAGCAGTGCAATACCAAACAGGATTGGTGCCATCGCATTGCCAAGCAGTGGTGCCAGCAGCGCTTCCGCCTGTTCAATTTCCACCACATCGGTGCGACCAACTTTATGAAAGGTCGCTGCGGCCAGAATAAGGATTGAGGCATTGATCGCCAGCGCCAGCATCAAGGCAATGGTGGAATCCCAAGTGGAATAAGTGATTGCCTCACGTTTTTCTTCAATATTTTGACCGTAATTGCGTGTCTGAACGATGCCCGAATGCAAATACAGATTATGCGGCATCACCGTCGCACCGATAATCCCGAGCGACAGATACAGCATTTCCGGATTGGTCACGATCTCAGTTGTCGGCGCAAAGCCGCGCACCACGGCACCCCAGTCCGGATTGGCCAGCACAATCTGCATGAAAAAGCACACGGCGATAACACCGAGCAGCACAATCACATAGGCCTCAACCCAGCGGAAACCCTTGCTCTGCATATACAGCACAACAAAAACATCGAGCGCGGTCAGCAGTACACCAAGCTCAAGCGGCATGCCAAACAGCAGATTCAGTGCAATCGCCGTCCCGATCACCTCGGCAAGATCGGTGGCACAAATCGCAATCTCCGCACCAATCCATAAAAACCACGCCACTGCCGGTGAATAAGCATCGCGGCAGGCCTGTGCCAGATCACGCCCTGTTGCCACAGCCAAACGTGCGCAAAGTGACTGGAGCAGAATAGCCATGATATTGGAAACCAGCGCCACAACCAGCAGCGTATAGCCAAAGCGCGACCCGCCAGCGATGGATGTCGCCCAGTTTCCGGGATCCATATAGCCAACGGCCACCAGATAGCCCGGTCCTGCAAAGGCGGCAAATTTTCGCCAGCGCGCCCCCTGCTGCGGAACCGCGATTGAACCATTGACCTCTGCAAGCGATTTAATGCCCTGCTCAAGACGCCAGCCAGCAGAAACATTGACACCTTCAGCTAAGGGGAATTCATTTTTCTTCATAAAAATAATCTTCGCTACAAACCGTAATGAAACTCATTTGCAACTAGACGCTTGATTTTAATTTCCGTCAAGAAAAATACTGAAGTAGAAAAGCAAGCATAAAAAATGCCGGTTTTAACCGGCATTTTAAAAAGCGCTTATTGCGGTTTGCCTTTTTCCCACATCACATCCCCGCGATAAAGCGGCACAGTTGAGAGCGATGTTTTGGCAGAACCATCCTGCACCTGTGAAGCATGCGCGAGATAAATCAGCGTATTATTGGTCTGGTCATAAATGCGGGTAATCACCAGTTTCTTCCAGATCAGGCTTGTGCGTTCGGAAAATACCCGCTCACCGCCTTTGCCCAGCTTGATATCGCCAATGGTAATCGGCCCTGTCTGCTCGCAGGAAATCGACGCATTGGACGGGTCTTCAAACCAGTTCCCCTTCTGCAGCCGGTCAATCATACCACGCGAGAAGGATGCCAGATGGCAGGTCACACCCTGCACTTTCGGATCGCTGACCGCATCAATCACAATATCATTGCCGAGCCAGTCCACACCAACTTTGCCGATTTCTTCCGCCTGCGCCATGCTCAAGCTTGTCAAAGGAGACAAGGCCAGCATTGCGCCCAGAGCTGTAACGGTCAGAAATTGCTTCATAAACATCTCCTGCATTCAGGTTTGAATCATCCGTGGCAAATATGGAATGGCTTACGCATCCTCCGCCAAAGGCAGCCACTTATCGAGAAAGGCATTAATCTCCATCGTCTGAATATCCGGCAGCGCTTTATAGATCAGATCCACCGGCCAGTCCCACCATGCACTCTGCAACAGGCGCTCAATCGTCTTTTCATCAAAACGCGGACGCAGAATTTTTGCAGGCACACCGGCAACAATCATATAGGGTGGCACATCTTTAGAAACCACCGCGTTAGCGCCGATTACAGCACCAGTGCCGATGCTCACACCGGGCAATATCACCGCGCCATGACCGATCCAGACATCATTGCCGATCGTCACACGCTTTGATGAACGGTGCGCACGATAGTCCATATCCACACCGATATTTCGGAAATATTCATTCGGCCGGTAGGTCATCTTATGCATGGTCAGGCGCTGCATCGGATGTTCCAGCGCATTGATGCGTACATTTGAGGCAATAGAGCAGAAATGCCCGATCTCGGCATAAATCCCCTCTCCGTTGCGCTCCATATAAGTGAAATTACCGATCTGCACATCGCGCAGGATCACCCGCTCACCGATTTCGGTATATTGTCCGAGTTTAACCGATTTCAGCTGTGAACTCGGATGAATTTTCGGCTGCACATCGCGCGAAAACTGCAAAACATCCTCACTCATAGCCACTTATTCCTGCACATACTTAATTTCAAAATTTTCTGAAACTTCATTAAAGATGAGAAAATCACTCAGACAACCTTTGCCAAACAGATCAGTCCGCGTTATAACATGAATATGACCACTGCTGACAGACAAGCCGACAGGCAAGACACCAAAAAATTGCTTTGGATTACCAGCGCGGTATTGATCTCCGCACTGGTCGCAGGCGCTTTGTTTGCCGGCTGGATGAATTACAGCGACACCATATTCATGACTATGCTCATGGATGGGATTTCATGGTGCTTCTGAGGATCTGATTTATGCGTAAATATCTTCCCGTTCTGGTGCTGTTTGTTGCCGCTTTCACAATCGGCATTGTCGGCTTTCAGGCCTATCGTGACAAACAAATGGCCTCCGGTGAAGAAAGCCCCTATGGCGGCTCGTTCAAACTTGTTTCTATGAACGGCACTGAGATTACCGATCAGTCCCTGCGCGGCAATCCTTCGGTCGTCTTTTTCGGCTATACGCATTGTCCGGTTGTTTGCCCGACCACCCTCTTCGACCTCGACAGCTGGCTGAAAGAGCTCGGCCCTGAAGGAGCGGCTATTCGCGGCTATATGGTCACCGTTGACCCTGAGCGCGACACACCTGACTATATTCAGAAATACATCACCAATGTATCCGACCGCATCACCGGCATTACCGGCGATCCGAAAGACATTGCTGCAATGCTGAAATCCTACAACATCTATTCCAAAAAAGTTGATGAAGACGGCGAAAACTACACGATGGATCACACAGCTTCCATCCTCCTTCTCGATAAGAATGGCCGCCTGCGCTCGACCATCGCCTATGGTGAACCGTCTGAAACCGCAATTTCCAAGCTGAAACGCTTGGCTGCAGGCTGATTACAATCACTAAGTACTCCCAATCAAACCCGCTTCATGGTAAGCGGGTTTTTTTATAACTCCAATTCAGAGAACCCACATGGCACAGTACCGCTTATATCTCACACGGGACAAAGATCAGGCTGAGCAGATTTTCGATCTGCTGGAACCGGTATTTGAAGAAGACGGTCTGCCGCTGGCCAATACTGAAATTGATGAAGACAAGCAGATTTATGAAATCTCGCTTTATACAGAAGATAAAGCCGGCGCTGATGAAGCCCTGCCGCGCATGGCCGCATGTCTGGGTCTGAAACCGGACGAGATCGGCATGGAAGAATTGCCGGATATTGACTGGGTTCTGCATTCGCTCGAAGGCCTGAAGCCTGTTCGCGCCGGTCGCTTCTTTGTTCATGGCTCCCATGACCGCGACAAGCTGCAGGATGGCGATATCGGCATTGAAATTGATGCAGGCCTTGCTTTCGGCACAGGTCACCACGGTACCACTGCCAGCTGCCTTGAAATGATCGAAGAAATTGTTGCGCTTGAAGAGCCGAAAAATGTGCTGGATCTCGGCACCGGCAGCGCGGTTCTGGCCATTGCGGTTGCCAAATTGCGCGACATTCCGGTACTTGCCACTGATATTGATCCTGTTGCCGTTGATGTGGCGCAGGAAAATGTGGTGAAGAACGGTGCAGATAAATGGGTTTCAACACTCACCGCCACCGGCTTTGACAATCCTGACATGCAGGCTCGCGCGCCGTTCGATCTGATCGTTGCCAATATTCTCGCCAACCCGCTGATTGAACTGGCAAGCGAGATGCGCGCTTATGTGAAAGATAATGGCTCGCTTATCCTTTCCGGCATTCTGGAAACCCAACGCGACAGCGTGATTGCGGCCTATGAAGCAGCTGGCATTGAGCATCACAAAACTATTTACAAAGAAAGCTGGGTTGCTCTTCACCTGAAGCCAAAGCTCTGATTATAATGATGGTCTAACCTTTTTCAGGATCAGAATCTTATGTTTCAGAACTTTGAAGTCAGCAGCAATCCGGCAACCGGTGCGCCGCGCGTCGCTAAATTGCGCGAGGAACTGAACCGTCTTCAGTTGGACGGTTTTCTTGTACCCCGTGCCGATGAGCATCAGGGCGAATATGTGCCGCTGCGTGCACAGCGCCTTGGCTGGCTGACTGGCTTCACCGGCACTGCCGGTGCAGCGCTGATCCTGAAAACCAAAGCCTATGTTTTTGTCGACGGTCGCTACACATTGCAGGTGCGTGTGCAAACCGATCCGGCCGTGTTTGACATTGAAAGCCTTGTCGATAATCCGCCAGCCACATGGCTGGAGAAAAACGGTAAGCGTCTGGTTATCGGCTTCGATCCGTGGCTGCACACAATTGCAGAAACCCGTGCGCTAAAAGCCGCTCTGGAAGCACAGGGAGGCAAGCTCGTACCGGTGCAGGACAATCTAGTTGATCTGATCTGGACAGACCAGCCCGCCGCCCCATTAGAGCCGGTGACTATTCAGCCGCTGCAATATGCCGGTCAGGAACCACGCGCCAAACTCAACACGTTGAGCGTAGCTGTTGAAAACAGCGGTGCCACGGCAACCATTCTGACTGACCCCGCCTCCATTGCATGGGCGTTTAATATTCGCGGTCGCGATGTCAGCAACACACCGCTGCCACTGAGCTTCGCGCTGATTGCAGCCGATGGTCAGCACATTCTCTTCATCGACAAGCGCAAGCTACCGATTGAAACAGAGGCTTATCTCACGCAACTGACCAAGATTGTTGCCCCAAATCTGATGGAAAGCACGCTGGCACAACTCGCAGGCAAAGGTGCAAGCTTTATGCTTGATCCGGCGCTGGCTGCGGAAAAGCTGCGTATGATCATCGCTGACGCAAACGGCACAGTGATTGAAGGTACCGACCCTGCCCGCCTGCCCCGCGCCATGAAAAACAAGGCCGAGCTTGACGGCTCCCGTGCTGCGCATGAGCGTGACGGTGTGGCGATGGTCAAGTTCTTCTCATGGCTGGACAATCAGCCTGCCGGTAGCGTGGATGAAATCAGCGCCGCACAGCAGCTTGAGACAAGCCGCCGCACAGTCGGCGAAATGTTCCAGAAGCCGCTGGAAGACCTGTCTTTTGACAGTATCTCCGGTGCAGGTCCCGACGGGGCTATCATCCATTACCGTGTGAATACCGATACCAATCGCATGCTCAAAGACGGTGAGCTTTATCTGATCGATTCCGGCGCGCAATATCGTGACGGCACCACCGATATTACCCGTACCGTGGCGATTGGCGAAGTCTCAGCTTTCGAGAAGAAAACTTTCACGCTAGTGTTGAAAGGCGTTATCGCGCTGTCGCGTCTTCGCTTCCCTGTCGGCACACGCGGTCAGGATATTGATGCCTTTGCCCGCGCCGCACTCTGGCAGCATGGTTTTGACTATGCGCATGGCACCGGTCATGGTGTCGGCTCCTATCTCGCTGTGCATGAAGGCCCGCAGAGCATTTCCAAACGCGGTGCGCAGGAACTCAAATCAGGCATGATCCTGTCCAACGAGCCAGGCTATTACCGTCCGGGCGAATTCGGCATCCGCTTAGAAAACCTGATTATCGTGAAAGAGCCGGAAGTAATTAATGGCGGCGACATCGCCATGCATAGCTTTGAAACACTGACCTTCTGCCCGATTGATCGTCGTCTCATTGATGTTTCATTGCTCAATGCGGATGAACTGTCATGGCTCAACGACTACCATGCGCAGACCCGTGACAAGCTGCTGCCGCATTGCTCGAAAGACGAGAAAAGCTGGCTAATTGCCGCGACTGAAGCACTATAAACACCTTGATATAAGCATAAAAAAAACCGACGAATTCGCCGGTTTTTTTTGCATTTTAATAAGGCATATATTGGCGCAGCAGCACAATCAGTACACCGCCGAAAATACAGAGCGGAATAATGCCAATACGGAAAGCTGCAAAGGTGCATAGCACCATAGTCAGAAACTCTTTCCAGCCCGCATTGAAGGCAGCCGGAGCCACCAGCGTGGTCAACACTGCGGCAGGCACAGCATTGAGACCGGCCTCAACACGGTAATGCACGCGCGCAAATTGCGAGAGAATGAGATGGCCGCCGATACGGGTGATATAGGTCAATACCGCCGCGCCGAAAATGATCCAGATCGTTGAACTCATTGCGCCAGCTCCTTCTCAGTCTTTGCAGGCTCATCATCCAGCGTGATTACAGTTTCACGGCCAGACAGCGGCTTGGCAATCACGACAGCGATAACAATACCACCGATTGCACCGATGGTGACGTGCCACGGCGAACCAATCCAGAAATATGCGGCAACAGAAGTCACAGAACTCGCGGCAACAATCGGGAACCAGTTGGTGCGGGAGCGAAAGCCCATCACCAATCCGAGGAAGTAAATCGGCAACAGCATATCAAGACCGATTGCTTTCGGATCGCCGATCATGCCACCGAAAGTCGCGCCAATATAGGCTTCGACCACCCATGACAGATAAAGCGGAATGGCCAGCCCCATATACCAGACAAAGGTAATCGGCTTTTTCTGCTCCGCCTGTTTTTCGCTTTCCGCATATTGCACATCGGTCAGGAAAAAGAACGCAACAATCTGCTGCAAAGGTGTGAAATGCTTAATCAGCCGTCCGGTGCCTGCGGAATAAAGTACGTGGCGGAAATTCACCGCAAAAATCGACAGCAGGATCATCCACGGCGCAACATGCTTGCCAAACAGCTCCATGCCCACGAGCTGACTGGCACCGGCAAACAGCGCCGCGCTCATCAGCACCGATTCCCCGACATTCAGGCCGTTATCAACGGCAACAACACCAAACAATATGCCAAAAGGAGCGACCGCCGCCATAACCGGCAGGCCACGTTTTGCGCCATCTATGAATTGCTCAAGCTTACCTGACTGCACAGCAGACAGGCTTTTCGGATTACATCCATCCATCATCATTACCAGTATTTTTTAAAACGCGCTTAGGAGACCGCATTTATAATCAGGGAACAGACTAAAGCAGAAAATCTCTCCCCATTCCTCATCTGGTTAGGAATAGGCTGATGCAGAAAACCAATCAAGTGCAGGGCGGACACACCTGCACTGTCATTAAAACAGAACTTTAATCCGCACCAACGAGCGTGAACCACGCATCTTCGTCAATGACCTCAATGCCCAGCTCCGCCGCTTTGGCGAGTTTTGAGCCTGCACCGGGGCCTGCAACAACCAAATCCGTCTTTTTTGAAACGGATCCTGCTGCTTTTGCGCCATAGCGCTCCGCCATAGTCTTGGCCTCATCACGCGACATGCGCACCAGCGATCCGGTGAAAACGATGGTCTTACCGGCAACCGGCGATCCGCTCACGATTTCGTGAACTTCATCCAGCGGTGTTACTTCTGCCAGCAAAGCGCTCAGCACTTCTGTGTTATGCGGCTCCTGATAGAAGTCGACAATCGCCTCAGCAACAATCGTGCCGATGCCTTCCACATCTATCAGTTCGCGCCACGCATTATTGCCTTTGTCGCTCTTTTCCTGCGGTACAAGTGCGGCTTGAGCCACCTCTGCCAGTTTTTGATAAGAGCCAAAGGCACGTGCCAGTTTCTTGGCATTGACCTCACCGACATGACGGATACCAAGCCCGAACAGAAATCGGCTCAGCGCAATTTCCCGCCGCTCATTAATCGCCGCATAGAGTTTACGCACAGAAGTCGCGCCGAAACCTTCAATATTTTCCAGCTTTTTGAGCGGTGATGCAGCTTGGCGTTTTTCCAGCGTGAAAATATCTGCCGGAGTGCGGATTTTTAAACTTTCATCTTCAGCATTGAAGAAGAATTCGACCTGCTTTTCGCCCAAACCTTCAATGTCAAAAGCATTGCGTGAAACGAAATGGCGAATGCGTTCAACTGCCTGCGCCTCACAGATCAGACCGCCGGTACAACGGCGCACCGCCTCACCTTCTTCACGCACTGTATGGCTGCCACAAACAGGGCACAGACGCGGGAATTCATAGGCAACGCTATCCGCAGGGCGTTTATCGGCAACGATATCCACGATCTGCGGGATCACATCACCGGCACGCTGAATTATGACGGTATCGCCGACGCGGATATCACGCCCTTCACGTAAGAGATTGCCCTTCTGGTCAAATCCGCGAATATAATCTTCATTATGCAGTGTAGCATTGGTCACCACCACACCGCCGACCGTAATCGGCTCCAGACGCGCCACCGGTGTTAAAGCGCCGGTACGTCCGACCTGAATATCAATGCCTTTGAGAATGGTGAAAGCGCGTTCTGCCGGAAATTTATGCGCAATCGCCCAGCGTGGGCTGCGTGAAATAAAGCCAAGGCGCTGCTGCAAAGCCAGATCGTCAATTTTATAGACCACACCATCAATGTCATAACCGAGGGTGGCACGCTGTTCTTCAATCGCATGATAATGGGCAACCAGTTCCGGCACACTCTCAAACCGGCGCATCAGCGGATTAATCGTGAAACCATAGGATTTGAATTTTTCAACCATACCCATTTGTGTGGTGGCAGGCATTTCACTCACCTCACCCCACGCATAGGCGAAAAAGCGCAACACACGGCTGGCGGTGATTTTGCTATCCAGCTGGCGCAGTGATCCTGCCGCTGCATTGCGCGGATTGGCAAAGACCGGCTTGCCGTCTTTTTCTTGTTTTTCATTGAGCGCAGCAAAGTCCGCATGGCTCATATAGACTTCGCCGCGTACTTCTAAAACATCCGGCACGTTGCCATTCAGAACCTGCGGAATATCAGCAATCGTGCGGGCATTATTGGTAACATTCTCGCCTACCGAGCCATCGCCACGCGTGGCAGCACTCACCAATCGCCCCTGCTCATAACGCAGTGAGAGCGACAAGCCATCAATCTTTGGCTCCGCGGTAATACCAAGCGGGCTGCCCGGAAAAAGCTTGAGAAAACGATAAACCCGCCCGACAAACTCGCCCACATCCTCATCGCTGAACGCATTATCCAGCGACAGCATCGGCACATTATGGGTGATTTTTGAGAATTTCTCTGAGACCGTTGCGCCGACTTTAAACGACGGTGAATCTTCACGGATCAAATGCGGGAAGCGTTGCTCAATCGCCTGATTGCGGCGGCGAAGCGCATCATATTCCGCATCGGAGATGGATGGTGCATCCTGTGTATTATAGCGGAAATCATGATCGTCGATGGATTTAGCCAGAACTGCAAGCTCAGTTGCGGCCTGTTCTTCGCTCAAATTTTCAACGCTGATTTCGCTCATCTTCAACCCGTCTCCGTTTACGGATTGAATATAGAGCATTTCCAGCAAAAGTGGAAACCGGTTTTGCGTCAGGACAATGCGTAAAAACAAATAGATAGAGCATTTCCACCCATTTAATTTAAGCTGGAAATGCTCTGATACCGATAGTTAAAATCAAATATTCACGGATGCTTTTTATGCAGTCAAAGCGCCATTTTCCCGCAGCAGTCGTTCTGCGGCAGCGCGGGCTTCATCGGTCACACTGGCACCGGCCAGCATACGCGCAATTTCTTCCTGACGCTCGGCCACTTCCATCGTGCGGATAGAAGTGCGCATCTGTTCGCTCTCCCCTTGCGCCTTGGCGATCAGGAAATGCGTTGTCGCACGGGCAGCCACCTGCGGCGCATGGGTGACAGAAAGCACCTGCACATTGGAAGAAAGACGTGCGAGACGCTGACCAATAGCATCGGCAACAGCCCCGCCCACACCGGTATCAATTTCATCGAACACAAGGGTCGGTGCCGAACCGCGATCAGCAAGGGCAACCTTCAGCGCCAGCAGGAAGCGGGACAACTCGCCGCCCGAAGCCACTTTCATCATCGGACCTGCGCGCGTTCCCGGATTGGTGCGCACCCAATATTCAACAACATCAATACCTTCAGCGCTGCGGTTTTCCGCATTGGTTTCAATATTGACGATAAATTCCGCACGCTCCAGCTTCAGAGCCGGCAGTTCCTGCATCACAGCCTGCGTCAAAGACTGGGCAATTTTCAAACGCTCGGATGAGAGAGAAATTGTCGCTGCATCATAAATTGCGCGGTTTTCCTGTGCCTGCCTCTCCAGCTGCTCCAGCTTTTCCGCACCCGCATCAAGCTCCTGCAAATCCGCATCCATCTTGTCGCGCAATGCAGCCAGATTGGCCACCGGCACAGAGAATTTGCGTGAAGCTGCACGCAGCGCAAAAAGACGCTCTTCCACTGTCTCCAGCACACGCGGGTCAAAATCAATCTCGCGCATTGCAAAGTCGATACCACTCTGCGCATCGCCAAGGCGATCCAGCGCTTCATCAATCGCTTTTATCACCGGCTCCAGCAGATGCGGCGCTTCCGGCATTTTGCGTTCAAGACGGCGTACCAATGCGGCTAGACTTGGCACCGGCGATTCATGACCGGAGAGAAGATCATTGGCTTCGCTGACATCAGTCGCAATTTTCTCGGACTTCATCATGATGGAGCGCTTTTCAGCAAGCTCATCTTCTTCGTCTTCTTGCGGATTAAGCTTGTCGAGTTCCTCAGCCGAGGCGCGCAGATAATCGGCCTCACGCGCAGCAGCTTCCACCTTGGCGCGGTGTTTGACCAAAGCACTCTCACTGTCGCGCCATTGCTTATACAAACGACGCAGCTGCAAAGTCTGCCCGTCCAGCCCACCGAACGCATCCAGCAAAGTGCGGTGCAGATCAGTATCAATCAGCGCACGATCATCATGCTGGCCGTGGATTTCCACCAAATGACGGCCAAGTTCCCGCAGCAAACCTACGCTTGCCGCCTGATCGTTGATGAAAACCCGCGAACGACCATCACTATTCTGCACGCGGCGCAGAATAATATCACCGTCATCATTGATTTCATTGTCTTTAAGGAAATTACGCGCCGGATGATTGATGCCGACATCAAAAACCGCTGTCACTTGCCCCTGATCAGCACCGTGACGCACGAGCGAGGCATCGCCTCTGGCGCCAAGCGCCAGAGACAAACTGTCGAGCAGAATAGATTTACCTGCACCGGTTTCACCAGTGAGCACAGATAGTCCTTCATGAAACTCGATATCGAGTTTCTCAATCAGGACAATATCGCGTATCGACAGTTGCGCTAGCATGGCTGCCTTTATTTACAAGTTATGCGCCGCCCGTGATGAGCGAAGATGCTTTGGAAAGCCATGAGCCTGTGTTTTCACGCGGTTCAAGACCACCGCCCTGCAAGAGCTTGTAGGAGTCTTTATACCACTGGCTATCCGGGAAGTTCTTACCCAGAACCGCTGCAGCAGTCTGCGCCTCAGAGGTCAGACCCAGAGCATAATAAGCTTCTGTGAGACGAGCGAGGGCTTCTTCCACCTGACGGGTGTTGGAATATTCCTCAACCACATTACGGAAACGCTTGATCGCGCCCAGATATTCCTTGCGTTCAAGGTAATAACGACCGACCTGCATATCCTTACCGGCAAGCTGATCGCGGGCAAAACGGATCTTGGTCTTGGCATCTTCAACATATTCGGATTTAGGGAAGCGATCGACAACTTCCTGCATCGCAGCAATCGCACGGCGGCTGGCCGCCTGATCGCGCGTAACATCCGGAATCTGACGGAAATAGCTCAGACCAATGATATAGTAAGCATATGCGGATTCATCCGAAGTCGGATACAGCGTGTTATAACGCTTCGCCATCGAAACTGCTTCTTCATAATTACCTTTACGGTAATTGGTGAAGGCTGCCATCACCAGCGATTTACGCGCATATTCTGTGTAAGGATGCTGACGGTCAACCGCAGCGAATTTTTTCGATGCCTCATCCAGACGTCCGGCATCAAGATTGGCAAGACCCTCATTGTAAAGCTTGTCAGCCGGATCGATGCTTTCGACATATTTGGACAGGTCAACATCTTTGTCACCTGATGCACAACCTGCAAGCGCCATTGTCAGCACGACAGCACTGGTGGTCATTGCCAGCTTTGTCAATTTACGAATTTGAGAACCCTCCGCACCAGTAACATTGGCTGCAGTATCTGGGAATTTAGAAATCGTCATGCTGTCTCCGGTGTTTCGGCAACACAAATCATGGGCAAATCATTCCTGTGTCAGAGGGTTCATAAACCATAGCTGAGAACAATCGGCAATGTTAATACAAGTTTATTCGCACTGCATCGAGACTGCAATGCCCGACGGACACGACTTTTTCAACCTGAACGGCCTTAAAAAAGCAAAATCTCTTACAAACTGTCACTACCCTACACGGGTTCGCGGCTCAATTATGGCTGACAGAACAGAGTTTACAAGAATCATTCCGCAATCTGTCCGGTTTATACTTTATAATTCCGAACTGTGTTTTTCAGGCTCAAATACGGTCAGTTTTCAAGACGATAATGACCCGGTTTTTCTAACAATGCTTTCACCAGAGCAGCATTCAGCTTGTGACCGCCGCGATAGGAACGGAACAACCCGCGGAACGGATGCCCCGCCAGCGCCAGATCACCGACTGAGTCCAGCAATTTATGGCGCACAAATTCATCCGGATAATACAGTCCGTCAGGATTAAGCACCTCACCGTCATCACCGATTGCAATAGAGTTTTCCAGCGATGAGCCAAGTGCCAGCCCCATCGAGCGCAGCTTCTCTACATCGCGCATAAAGCCGAAAGTGCGCGCTTTGGCAATTTCGCGCTCGAAGACATTGGCATCAAGATCAAAGCCGAAAGACTGCCGACCGATAGAGGCGACAGGAAAATCAATTTCCACCTCATAGCGGGTGCCATCATGCGGTACAAATTCCGCCCAGTTCTGCCCGTCTTCCACACGCACCGGCTGTAAAATTGTCAGATACTGCCGCGGGGCACCCTGCTCGCTCAATCCGGCACTGCGGAATGCGTTGATAAATTCAGCCGAACCGCCGCCAAGGATCGGCACTTCCGGGCCGTCAATTTCAATAGTCAGGTTATCAATGCTGAGTGCTACAATCGCCGCCATCACATGTTCAATCGTGCTGACACCAAAATCCGCAGAGCCGATGGAGGTATTCAGTGTCGTAGAACCAAGGGAGGAAGACAGCGCCGGAATGCTCTCGCGCCGTCCTTCAGCATCATGCCGGATAAAAACAATACCGGTATCCACCGGCGCAGCATTGATTTGCAGCGTAACAGGCTTACCGCCATGCACACCGAACCCTGAAAGCGACAATGGTCCGGCTACTGTTTGCTGCATAGTTTTCATAACAATCCTGCTTCTCTGTCTTTTCTGCCAGTTTTATATAAGACGCTCAGCCTCAAGGCTCAATCTTGTTCCCCGATAAAACACCAACCTTAAAATAAAAAAACACCGCGTTCATTTTCAGAACGCGGTGAAATTTAAGCAAAAGGTATTTTATCAGATCAGTTGGCCTGACGACGCAGGAACGCCGGAATTTCAAGCTGATCGTCTTCAGAAGCCATGCGCGGCTGTGCACGACCCTGATTGTCAAGCTGGCCGTTACGCGGAGCATAGATCGATGCATCCTGCGACAGCGGACGGCGCTGTTCAGGCGCACGAGCCTGCATTGGCGCGGCTGGCATTTCACGCTTCTGCGCTGGTTCCAGACGAGCTGTTGGCTGCTCTTCATCACGACGTGACAGGCTGGCAGTCAGACGACGCAGCAGACCAAGCGGGCCGCGTTCTTCATGCGCAGGCGCTGCCTGCTGTGGTGCCGGTGCGCGGCGGGCATTCATCTCAGCCTGAACAGACGGAGGAAAGTCCGAAACGCTAGGCATACGCGGAGCTTGACGCTGCTGCGGAGCCAGTGCAGGATCCATATGCTGCTGTGGCTGGAACTGCGGCTGCGGTGCCAGATTATGAGCAGCTTGCTGCATCTGCGGCTGAACCGGTGCCTGCATCTGCGGGCGTGGTGCAACTGGCTGCTGGCGCATTTCCATCATTTCCGGTGCAGGAGCCTGAAAAATACGGCTCTGCGGCTGGAAATTAGCATCATTCGTCGCGGCTGGCGGCGCATAAGAGCGCTGCTCGCCTTCACCCAGATGCAAAGACTGCTGAGCCTGTGCAGGCATCTGCTCAACCGGCTTGGTCTGAGCAGCTACAGGCTGCTGAACCGGAGCCTGAGCGGCTGGCTGCTGAACTGGTTTGGCTACAGGCTTCGCTGGCTGGCGAAATTCCAGCGGCGCAGGCGCCGCGTCTCCGATCTGCTTATCGATTCCGGTCGCGACGACAGAAACGCGGATCACACCTTCGAGACCTTCATCGAAGGTCGCGCCGAGAATGATCATAGCATCCTGATCGACTTCTTCACGGATACGGGTAGCAGCTTCGTCAACTTCAAACAGGGTCATATCACGGCCACCAGTGATCGAGATCAGCAGGCCGCGCGCACCGCGCATGGAGGTTTCGTCCAGCAGCGGGTTAGCAATTGCAGCTTCAGCAGCGGCGATCGCACGGCCATCGCCGGAAGCTTCGCCGGTGCCCATCATGGCTTTGCCCATTTCGCGCATTACAGAGCGAACGTCAGCAAAGTCGAGGTTGATGAGACCTTCTTTAACCATCAGATCGGTGATGCAGGCAACACCGGAATACAGAACCTGATCAGCCATCGCAAAAGCGTCAGCGAAAGTGGTTTTGTCATTGGCAATACGGAACAGGTTCTGGTTCGGAATGACGATCAGAGTGTCGACATTCTTCTGCAGATCTTCGATGCCCATATCAGCCGTTTTCATACGGCGCTGGCCTTCGAAGTGGAAAGGTTTGGTGACAACACCAACGGTCAGAATACCTTTTTCGCGCGCAGCGCGGGCAACCACCGGTGCGGCACCGGTTCCTGTGCCACCGCCCATACCGGCGGTTACAAAGCACATATGGGTGCCGTTCAGGTGATCGTTGATTTCATCAATGCATTCTTCTGCAGCAGCGCGACCAACTTCCGGCTGGGAACCTGCACCCAGACCTTCAGTAACAGCTGCGCCCAGCTGAATGATGCGTTCAGACTTGGACATGGTCAGAGCCTGAGCGTCAGTATTGGCCACAACAAAGTTCACGCCGCGCAAACCGGCATTGATCATGTTGTTGACGGCGTTACCGCCGCCGCCGCCGACACCGAAAACGGTGATGCGCGGCTTCAGCTCGGTGATATCCGGCTTTTGCAGATTGATTGTCATCAGTTTCGTTCCTTTTGCCTTTCACCGCTTCGCCGCCGCGGTGCCGTATTCTGATTTATTTTTTTGTACGCATTTACTCTGAAAGGAGCCGCGTTTCATTCTGAAATTATCCGGTCATTTACCATGATTTGGCAAAAAGCCCAGAGTGTAATCGGGTCAGAAATAAAAAATCTCAAACCCTTGTTTCAAAACTGCTTTCCTTCAATTTTACTCCTCAGGAAAGCTGCAGCATCTTCCTTAAAAGCACATCCCGAAAAGTGTTAACGGTTTTCGGACAAGATGTGCGCATTTACAGAAGATCAGAGCAGTATGCTCTGATCAGAAACTTGTTTTCAGCCATTGGCCGACCCGTGATATACGCCCGCCGGTTCCGATAAGACGACCGCCTGAAGCAGCCCGGACAGAGCGTTCCTCGATGCCTGCAACCTGCGGATAAATCAGCAGGCCTACTGTTGCCGAGAATGCCGAACCTTTTGCAGCTTCCGGCAATCCCGCAATTCCTAACGGCCGCCCGATGCGGACATTGCGCGCCAGAATACGACGGGCAACTTCCGGCATACCGGTCAGCTGGCTTGCGCCACCTGTCAGCACCACGCGCTTACCAACAATATGTCCGAGCCCCGAAGCATTGAGCCGGTCACGAACCAGCTCCAGTGTTTCTTCAACACGGGCACGAATGATGCGGGTGAGCACTGAACGCGGATATTGATTTGGCACATCACGGTCGTCGTCGCCGATTGGCGGCACGCTGATCAGATCGCGGTCATCGGCAGCGCTTGGCAGCGCCGAGCCATACATAACCTTAAGACGTTCAGCATCTTCCATGCGGGTAGAGAACCCGCGTGCCACATCCATTGTTACATGCATGCCGCCAATGGCAATGGCGTCAGCATGGATAAACTTGCCTTCTGAGAATACGGAAATCGTTGTGGTTCCGCCGCCCATATCAATACAGGCCGCGCCCATTTCCGCTTCATCATCCACCAGAGCCGCCAGACCGCTCGCATAAGGCGTGGCCACAATAGCTTCAACGGAGAGATGGCAGCGATTGATGCACAGTTCGAGATTGCGCAAAGGCGCACTGTCTGCGGTCAGCACATGCATATCAACGCCCAGACTATCGCCCAGCATGCCCATCGGGTCACGAATACCGCGTTCGCTGTCCAGCGTGTAGCCAATCGGCAGCGAATGCACCAGATGGCGCTCAGCCTGCAAAGCCTGCTTGGCACCGGCAGCAAGCACACGGCGGATATCTGTTTTTTCTACTTCATGGCCGCCAAGATCGATGCTGGCATTGAAGGTTTCACTCTTGAGGCGACCGGAAGAAATATTCACGATCAGCGATTCAACAGTCAGACCAGCCATGCGCTCAGCCGCATCAACAGCCAGACGGATCGACTGCTCGGCAGCATCCAGATCAATCACCACTCCAGATTTAACGCCGCGTGATTTCTGATAGCCGATGCCCAGCACATCCATACGATGGGTGCGACCCGGCAAAAATGCACTTTCATCGCGTGGACGCAAACGTGCGATCACACAGGAGACTTTAGAAGAACCGACATCAAGCACAGTCAGAAGCCGCGTGCGGCGACCTGAAGTTGCGGAACCGGAGGTGTTTTTTGCAGACCAGATACTCATACGCGCCTACCCGCTGCCTTGGCAGCCTTCTCACGGTCTTTCAGCATTTTCTCGCGGCTTTCCATACCGGTCGGTGTGAGCTGTACAGTCACACGGTCGTCCAGACGCATGTCGAGGCTGAGAATATCCCGACCCAGAATATTTTTAGTCCGTTGCAGCGTTTCAACTTCTGCCAAGGCGCGCTTAACGCCCTGTTCAGGCAACAGAACCCGCACACCATTATCAAAAAGCAGATCCCAGCGGCGGTCAGAAACCCGCGCATAGGCGCGTACTTTCGCCGCCAGATCAGGATATGCAGAAACGATATCAATAAAGGCCTTACCGCGACTTGAAGCACCCTCACCCACCACCAGCGGCAGAGAAGCGTAACGGGAACCATTCAGCGGCACGATAGGCTTGCCTTCTTCATCAACCAGCAGCAGATCACGACCGGACTGCCACACAGCAAATGCCTTGCGCTCCTGAAGGGAGACAACAACCGAGCCCGGATAAACCTTACGGATTTCAACACCGGCAACCCAAGGCAGCGTTTCAATCGCCTGCCGCGCCTCATCCGCATTAAAGCCGATCAGTGAGGTTTCCCCGTCAAGGCCGAGCTTCTCCAGAATATCAATTTCAGATGTTTCATTGTTACCGGCAACGGTAACTTTCTCGATTGCAAAGCCAAAAGTTGAGGCTGTTGCTTTAATCACTTCATTCGTGTGGTTGCCGACAGCCATACCATAAAGGCCTGTTGCGCCGAGGAAACCAATCAAACCAAAAGTACCCGCATAGCGCGGCACTTTAATCCCGCCGCCAAACAGGCGCGAGGCAATACGAAACGGCTTACGTAAAAAACGCGGAAGAACAAAAGCACTATGCGAAGCTGATGTACGGGACATCATCACATCACGGTCACTTCTGTCAGATCTCGCCTTTATCGCATGCACGAGGCATCCTCCACCATCCAGCTCAACAACTCACCGAATGAATACCCTTCAGCCTTGGCAATATCCGGCACCAGAGAGGTCGGTGTCATGCCCGGCTGCGTATTCACTTCAAGCCAGATAAGCTCACCGTCGCCGGAGCCATTCTCATCAAAACGGAAATCGGAACGACTCACGCCGCGACACCCGATTGCCTGATGTGCCTGAAGTGCCATTATTTGTATTTTTTGGTAAATATTTGGTGAAATTTTCGCAGGACATTCATGTCGCGAGCCACCATCTGCATATTTTGAGTCATAATCGTAGAAAGAATGTGCCAGCGGAATGATTTCACACACGCCAAGAGCACGATCACCCATCACTGCGCAGGTTAATTCACGTCCGGCGACATAATGTTCAACCATGACCTCATCGCCGTACTTCCATTCGTCAGAGCCGAGAATCTGCGGAGGAGCACTCTGGCCTTCACGCACAATCACCACACCGAAGCTGGAACCTTCGCGAACCGGCTTCACCACATAAGGCGGCTGCATCGGATGTCCATTGCCGATATCAAAACGGTTCATCACGCGGGAAGACGCAATTGCCACACCGGCAGCACCGGCAACCAGCTTGGCGCGGCCTTTATCCATTGCCAGAGCCGAGGCCAGCACACCGGAATGTGTGTAAGGAATTTGCAGATATTCAAGAATACCCTGAATGGCACCATCCTCACCAAAGGGACCATGCAATGCGTTAAACGCAACATCAGGCTTCAAATCAGCCAGCACCGCAGCAACATCGCGGCCAACATCAACACGTGTAACGCGGTAACCCTGATCTTCAAGTGCCTTGGCACAGGCCGCACCTGAGGAAAGACTGACCGGACGCTCCGATGAAAATCCGCCCATCAAGACAGCAACATGTTTACCTGTCATTTTAACCATGTCCCCTCTGTCAGCACCGCTGATACGCATAAAACAAAACTCTGAGCCCGCCGGAGCTGAGCCGCATGTCAAACAGACATGCTAAACACATTAAAAATATTCCCTGGCGCACCGTACAATCAAAAATCCGAACCAAAATTCAGACAATTATACAGCGATCCGGCGGAAGACTTCCGCAGACACCAAAGGCAAAATTTACTTGCCGACCCAAATCACTAACGCTTGTTCACTATAAGAATCAGAGAGTTGATTCTATGGCAAGCCCTTACAAAAAATTACGGGTCTTGCATCCGAATCAGATTAGCGTGAAGCCACTGATTTCTTACAGTTTTTCATTAAACTCTTATTCCGGAAATTTATTTTAGCAAAATACAAAGACAGGACTCTTGACAGGGGCAAATCACCTTAAAATCCTGATTTTGGACACCTCAAAAGCAAATCGCCGCTACCCTCCCCGACAAGAGAAAACAACGGCGACAATCATAAATTCTGACAAGTTTCGTAGTCACGGAACAACTGTCAGAATGATCGGGTAACTCAATCCAGAAACGGGCTGACTTCACGTCCTTCAAGAAACTGGCCAAGGCGGCGAATTTCCCAATGCAGGTTAATACCGGAATTTGCCCGCACTTTATTGCGCACAGTCTCACCCAGCAGCTCCAGATCATAACCACTGGCATTATTGCCATTGATCATGAAATTGCAGTGCATGGTCGACATATGCGCACCGCCGACGGTAAAACCACGGCAACCGGCATTGTCAATTTCTTTCCATGAAGATGTACCTTCAGGGTTTTTGAAAGTGGAACCGCCGGTCTTCTCACGGATCGGCTGCACAGTCTCGCGATGGTTCTGCACTTCATCCATCGCAGCACGGATAGCGGTAGCCTCACCGCGCGGACCTTCGAACAGCGCAGACGTAAAAATAAAATCTTTCGGCGCAGAGCAATGACGATAGGCATAGCCCATATCGGCGTTGCTCAACACATGCAGATTACCCTTGCGGTCAAGTGCACGCACTTCCAGAACCCGCTCGCAGGTCTCAACACCATTGGCACCGGCATTCATGCGCAATGCACCACCAATACCGCCCGGAATACCGTGGTAGAAATGGAAACCGGCAATGCCAGCCTCAAGGGCAGCCGCAGCTACGCGCTTGTCAGGCGTTGCCGTGCCGGCACGCAAACGCGTATCCGACACCTGCTCGACCTCACCAAAGCCTTTGGCGGACAAACGCACTACAAAGCCCGGAATACCGCCTTCACGCACCAGAAGATTGGAGCCGATACCGACAGTCATCACCGGAATTTCTTCCGGCACATTTTTCAGGAATTCCGCCAGATCGTCTTCATCCGCGGGCTGAAACAGAACTTCCGCAGGACCACCGGCGCGAAACCATGTAATTTTATCCATGCCGGAATTTGGTGTCAGACGTCCGCGAACACCGGACAAAGGTTTTTCAAGCTGTTTTAACAGCGCTTCACCATCAAGCTTTACAGCCATTTTCAACCATCTCTCTTAAATCGATCCGGACTTCAAATTTTCCGGATTATAAGCATCGCACAATTCGGATAAGGTCAGGAGAAAGGCGGCAGGATCAAGGCATTATCCCCGATCCGTACCGGTATTTTTTTAAAGTCCGCTACATTTCAGTGTCTGAATCAAAAAGCGACAGACGCAAGCGAAAATGGTGATTTTTGAGCATCCGAACGGAGCGTACATATTGTACGTGTGTACGGAAGCGGAGAAAATTGCCATTTGCAGCCAAGTCGGGCGACTTTTGGATCAGACACTCAGGCAGTAACGGTACCACCAAGCTGCTTAGGCAATGCATAAGCCCATTGCGTGATGTTGCCGGCGCCGAGGAACACGACAAAATCGCCTTCCTGCGCCAATCCTTTGATGATTTCAGGCAAGTGTGCAGGGTCTTCCAGATAGCGTGCATCACGATGACCGGCGGTCTTGATCTTGCTGACCAGCGTTTCCGAAGTCACGCCTTCAATCGGATCTTCACCGGCAGTATAAACCGGCGCAATCAGCACAGTATCCGCATCGTTGAAGCAGGTGGAGAAATCATCAAACAGGCTCGCCAGACGCGTAAAGCGGTGCGGCTGGGCAATAGCAATAACGCGCTTTGATGCGGCTTCACGGGCAGCTTTCAGCACAGCCTTAATTTCAACCGGATGGTGACCGTAATCGTCGAAAATTTCAACGCCGTTCCACGAGCCGGTATGGGTAAAGCGACGCTTCACACCACCAAAGCCGGACAGACCTTTACGGATATCATCAGCAGTCAGGCCAAGCTCATGGGCAACAGCAATAGCAGCCGTGGCATTGGACACGTTGTGACGACCTGGCATCGGCAGACGCAGATCATTGATCTCAACAGTCTCGCCCTTACGATCACGGATGACCACGTCAAAAATGGAAACAGCACCATCCATACGATGATTGGAAAAACGCACATCGGCCTGCGGATTTTCACCATAGGTAATCACGCGGCGGTCTTCGATACGGCTTACCAGTGCCTGCACTTCAGGATGGTCAAGACACATTACGCCGAAGCCATAGAATGGTACATTTTCGACAAACTGACGGAAGGCCGCCCGCACATTATCGAACGAGCCGTAATGGTCGAGATGTTCCGGATCAATATTGGTGATAACCGCAATATCCGCAGGTAATTTGAGGAAAGTACCGTCGCTCTCGTCGGCCTCAACCACCATCCACTCACCCTCACCCATACGGGCATTGGTGCCATAGGCATTGATGATGCCGCCATTGATAACAGTCGGATCAAGGCGACCAGCTTCCAGAAGCGTCGCAACCATCGAGGTCGTGGTGGTCTTGCCATGCGTTCCGCCAATGGCAATCGCCTGACGGAAGCGCATCAGCTCGGCCAGCATTTCCGCACGACGCACGATCGGCAGCAGGTTTTCCCGCGCCTCAACCAGTTCCGGATTATTCTGGCGGATAGCCGTGGAAACCACCACAACATCAGCCTTGCCGATATTCTCAGCTTTGTGACCGACAAAAACTTCAATGCCTTTATCGCGCAAACGCTGCACATTGGCACCATCAGCCTGATCCGAACCCTGAACCTTATAACCCAGATTATGCAGCACTTCCGCAATGCCGCTCATGCCAATGCCGCCGATTCCGATAAAATGAACCAGACCAATATTCAGAGGCATTTTCATGCGCGTTTTCCTTCTTTGTATTCAGAAACAGACAATCCCGCTGCAATAGCCTCGGACAGATCAGCAAGCAACCGTGTTGCGTCAGGTCGGCCGGAACTTTTTGCCCGTTCTGCCATATCTGCCAGCCGCTGCGGCTCATTCAGCGCAGCAATCAGAATTCTCGCCAGTGTTTCCGGCTTCAGTTCAGATTGGCGGATCACCTCACCGCCCCCTGCCTTTGCCAGCGCTTCCGCATTCGCCGCCTGATCATGATCAAGCGCAAACGGAAACGGCACCAGCAAGCTCGGACGGCCAATGGCTGCAATTTCAGAAACAGTGGAAGCACCGGAGCGGGACAACACAAAATGCGCTTGCGCCATCATCTCCGGCAAATTGCCAAAGAATGGCGCAACCTGCGCTTTAACGCCAAGCTTCTCATAGGCTTTGCGGCAGATCACTTCATCTTCAGGCCGTGCCTGCTGGGTAACAAACAGTCTTTCGCGCTCATCCATCTCGAGAAGAGCAACGGCAGCAGGAACCACAGTTGAAAAATATTGCGCACCCTGACTGCCGCCAAATACCAGCAGACGGAAGACATCAGGCTCAATGGAAGGCTTGTAGGCAACATTGGTCTGCGCCAGAACGCTCGGGCGCACAGGATTACCTGTCTGCACGGTTTTAGCAGCATGAGTGCCGCCTTCAGCAGAGAGAAAACCACCGGCAATGGCAGTCACACGGGCAGACAGGCCTTTATTGGCACGCCCCATCACCGCATTCTGCTCATGGATAAGCGTTGGTATGCCCATGCGGGAGGCCGCATAGAGCGGCGGTAAAGTCGGATAACCGCCAAAGCCAACAACCAGTTTCGGTTTCAGACGACGAAACAACCGACGACAATCAAGATTACCCTGCCACAGACTGTAAAATGTTTTAGCCAGAGCAATCGGATTTTTACCGGCGATGGTTGCGGAGCGCACCACATGCACATGGTTCTTGTCAAAACCGGATACAAAACGCTGCGCCCTATCATCTGTTACCAGATGCACATCATAACCGTCATTGGTCAGTTCATGCGCAAGCGCTTCAGCCGGAAACAAATGTCCGCCGGTACCGCCTGCTGCCAAAACGATAACACCCTTTGTCATCATCATCCGATCTGTATTTTTTAAACAAACAGCTCCGAACAATCATCCTTCGGAACTGCGCAATTCGTCTTATAATTTAAAGCGCAGGAATACGCTCGCCTGCGCCTTTCAGCGTGGCAGACATCCGGCGTTCAGGATTATGCCGTGTCAGCGCCAGCAAAATGCCCATCGTAATTGCAATCGCCACCAGCGATGAACCACCATAGGAAATAAACGGCAGGGTCATCCCCTTGGCAGGCATCAGATGCAAATTCACAGCCATATTAATAATGGACTGGAAACCGAACAGAATAACAATACCGGAAATTGCCAGCCGCGTGAAAGCATCACGCTCTTTCATTGCCACAACGAGACCGCGGATCACAATAAAAGCAAACAGCAGCATAATCAGAATACAAAGAATAATGCCGTATTCCTCCGCCGCAACGGAGAAAATAAAGTCCGTATGGCTATCAGGAATAATGCGCTTGATCGTGCCTTCACCCGGCCCCTGACCAAACCAGCCACCGCTGATAATCGCCTCACGTCCGCTATCAACCTGGAACGTATCGCCCTCGCCGGTCATGAACCGGTCAATACGGCCCGCCACATGCGGGAAGAATGTATAGGCGCTAAGTCCCCCGACGACAGCCAGACCGCCGAGCACAATAATCCATATCCACGGCATACCGGCGAGAAAGAACATTGCGCCCCAGCTCACTGCCGTCAGCGTGGTTTGTCCGAAATCCGGCTGCGCCATCAACAGCGCTGCCACCAAACCAAACAGCAGCATCGCCAGCAGATTGCCCGGCATATCGCCGCTGCGTTCCTGCTCAGAGAACAGCCATGCGCAAATCACGACAAAAGCGGGTTTCATAAATTCTGACGGCTGAATGGAAATACCGGCAAGCGATACCCAGCGCCGCGCACCCTTGACTTCAATCCCGAAAAACAGTGCCGCAACCATCAGCAACAGCGCAACACAGAGCAGGATCAGCGCAAAACGGCGCACCAGACGCGGGCTTAGGAATGATGTGCCGATCATTGCAATCAGCGCAGGGATCATGAAGAAAATCTGACGCTCAACAAAATGGAAACTATCAAGACCGATACGCTCCGCCACTGCAGGGCTTGCCGCATAGGACAGCAAAATGCCGAGCCCCATCAGCGCCAGACAGGCAGCCAGAAAATAACGGTCAATTGTCCACCACCAATTGGCGACCGGCCCGCGGTCTACGCGACTAACCATCAGTCTGTTCTCCCTATTGGTGCAAATCCCTGAAGCGTCATGACCTTATCGCGGAACGCGTTCCCGCGTTTTTCAAAATTTGCGAATTGGTCAAAACTGGCACAGGCTGGCGACAAGAGCACCACAGGCTCATTAGCCGCGTCATTCGCTGCATCATGTGCCGCATGCTCTATCGCTGCATCCAGCGTGTGGCTAATCTCAAACGGCACATCACTGCCAAGCGTTGCCGCAAATTGCGCAGCCGCCTCGCCAATCAGATAGGCTTTGGTAATCCGCGGAAAGAAGGTGTGCAGGCTTTCAATACCACCGCTTTTCGGCAGACCGCCCGCAATCCAGTAAAGCTTAGGAAATGACGAAAGTGCCGGTGCTGTTGCTTCGGCATTCGTTGCTTTGGAATCGTTGATGAACAGGGTTTTACCCTGATGACCGACCTGCTCCATACGATGGGCAAGACCGGGAAAACTGCGTAAGCCCCCAAGGATTTGCTCCAAAGAAAGACCGACAGTAAAACAGGCAACAATCGCTGCCAGTGCGTTCTGCGCATTATGCGCACCGCGCAGAGAGCCGATACCCTCCAGCGACAGCAGCCACTCAGCCTGACCATTTTCTGAACGATAGATATCAGCGCCTTGGGCATAAAAACCGTTTTGCAGCACCTGATCCTTAGAGAAACGGATCAGTCTTTTGCCCGACTTTTCCAACCGCTCAGCAATGGCAGCGCAATAAGCATCATCAACAGCTACGATTGCCGTATCACTGCCTGCAACCAGACGTTCTTTGATCGCGGCATAATTCTCCATCGTGCCGTGCCGGTCGAGATGATCCGGTGTCAGGTTGAGCAAGATACCGGCTGTGGGATTGAGCGAAGGTGCCAGATCAATCTGGTAGGACGAACATTCAACCACATAATTGCGGCCATCCGCCGGCGCCTCAAGCGACATCACGGCAGTACCAATATTACCGCCAAGCTGCATATCGCGACCGGAGGCTTTGATAATATGCGCAATCAGTGCCGTTGTGGTCGATTTGCCATTGGTGCCGGTAATAGCGACAAACGGGCAATCAGCACCCGCTGCAAGTGCAGCACTGCGCTCACGGCAAAACAGCTCCACATCCCCAATCACCGGAACCTGTGACTGATGCGCCAGTTCCACGCTCCAATGCGGCTGCGGATGGGTCAATGGTACACCCGGTGAGAGCACAAAAGCACTGAAAGCCGACCAATCTGCTTCGCGCAAATCCTGCGTGGCGATCCCCTCGCTCATTGCGCGGGTAACACTGTCCGGATTATCATCCCACGCCACAACCTTCACACCACCGGCGATCATAGCTTTGGCTGTTGCAATACCAGACCCGCCAAGGCCAAACAGCGCAACAGTTTTATCTTTCAGGGTCAGGGTTGGGATCATGGTCAGGCCGCCAGTCGACAATGCGTTCAGTCAATAATGTAAAAACATATTCGCCGGATTATCACTCCGGCATCTTTATAAACAATGAAGCTGCCCGCATAACGGGCAGCCTGATTAGAGCTGTCTTAACGCAGTTTCAGCGTTGAAAGACCGATCATCGCCAGAATAATCGCAATGATCCAGAAGCGGATAACGACCTGACTTTCCGTCCAGCCTTTTTTCTCAAAATGGTGATGGATCGGCGCCATCAGGAACACACGCTTGCCGGTCAATTTAAACCAGCCCACCTGAATGATAACGGACAGCGCTTCCATAACGAACAGACCACCGATAATCGCCAGCACGATTTCATGCTTGGTCGCAACCGCAACCGCACCCAGCATACCGCCCAGTGCGAGCGATCCGGTATCGCCCATAAAGATCGCAGCAGGCGGAGCATTGAACCAGAGGAAGCCCAGACCGGCACCAATCACCGCACCAAGAATAACGGCCAGTTCACCGGTGCCCGGTACGAAGTGAATTTGCAAGTAATCAGCAAAAATCGCGTTACCGGAAAGATAGGCAATAAAGCCAAAAGAAGCCGCAGCAACCATCACCGGCACAATCGCAAGACCATCCAGACCATCGGTAAAGTTCACGGCATTACCGGAACCAACCATAACAAAGGCCGCGAAAGGAATAAAAAACCAGCTGAGATCAATCAGCATGCCTTTGACAAACGGGAAAGTCAGCGACGATGAGAATGGTTCCTGCCCAGTGCGCATAATGACATAGGCAGCAATCGCAGCAATGATGAACTCAAGTCCGAGACGCGCCTTGCCGGAAAAGCCTTTATCCGACTGTTTGGTAACTTTGAGATAATCGTCATAAAAACCGATGGCACCAAAGCTGATTGTTACCAGCAGCACCACCCAGACATAAACGCTTTTGAGATTGCCCCAGAGCATGACCGAAGCCAATGTTCCGAAAAGGATCATCAACCCGCCCATTGTCGGCGTACCGGCTTTTTTAAAGTGAGTCTGAGGGCCATCCGCACGGATTGGCTGGCCGCGTCCCTGACGAACACGCAAACTGTTGATAATGCGTGGCCCAAGCAAAAAGACCAGCAAAGCTGATGTGATCAGCGCACCGCCGGTGCGGAAAGTAATATAGCGGAACACATTGAAAAATGACAAGTGATCCGCAGCATTGGCTAATAACATCAGCATCGGGTGAATGCCCTTCAGGTCAGTATCGGTACTTTAATACACAGCATTACTCACAAACGCAGTGCTTAGTTCCTGTTATTCTTGAGCAGCCATATTGGCTGTATATGGAAAATCCGATCTCATACTTTGAGTATGAAACCGGTATAATTACTCTGCTGCCTCTGAGATCGCATATTTTTTCAGCAATGCATTGACGATTTTTACAAAGCCTATCGATTTTGACGACTTAATCATCACCACATCTCCGGGACGCACTGCTTTGACTACAAGTGGAAGCAGTTCGTCAACGCTTTCCCGATACTCAACCTGAATTTCTGCGGGCATTGCGGATTTCAGGGCACTCATATGTGCGCCGCCGATGAAGAGCATATTCACATGCGCATCAACAATCGGACGCGCCAGATCGCCGTGCAGCTTGGAGGATTGCTTGCCAAGTTCCAGCATATCGCCGAGTACAGCAATGCGCCGTCCCTTCTCAGCTCCCTCACCTTGCGGCTCAGTAGCTTCCAGCAGCGAAAGCGCTGCACGCATAGAAGCCGGATTGGCATTATAGCTTTCATCAATCAGCGTGAAAGTGCCTTCGCCATGACGCAGGTGATATTGCGCGCCCCGTCCGGCCTCAGCCTGTAAACTGGCAAGCGCCAGCACAACTTTGGTCATATCCGCGCCGACAAGATGCGCAGCGCCCATGACCGCCAGCATATTTTGCACCATATGGCGTCCGGGAGCGCTGATCTTAACCGCGGCTTCCTGTCCGGCAAGAGAAACAGTGATGCAGGAGCAATCGGATTTCATCACCAGATCGCGCAGTTTATAGGTCGAGCGCGCATTTTCACCGAATGTCGCAATATGTTCGATACCGGCTGCAACGGCCAGTGTTTCCAGCTGTTTGAAACGCTTATCGTCACGGTTCAAAAGCGCATAACCACCGGGCAATACGCCTTCGAAAATCTCGGCCTTGGCAACAGCAATTTCTTCCAGATTAGCGAAATGTCCAAGATGAGCCGGTGCAATCAGCGTAATGGCTGCGACATGCGGTTGAACCATTTTCACCAACGGGCGAATTTCGTCATGATGGTTCATGCCAATTTCAAAAACGCCGTAATCAGCATCTTCAGGCATGCGCGCCAAAGTCAGCGGCACACCCCAGTGATTATTGAAGGAGGCTGCTGATGCATGCACTTTTCCGCAAGCGGACAGAACGTGACGCAGCGCTTCCTTGGTCGTGGTTTTGCCAACAGAACCAGTAACAGCAATGATCTGCGCTTTCGAGCGAGCACGCGAGGCAAGCCCGAGGCGGGTCAATGCCGCGAGCACATCATCAACCACAATCATCGGCACTTGTAATTTGCCCAGCGCAGGCAAACGCGCTTCAGTCACAACCAGCAGGCCTGCGCCCGCTGCCATAGCAGAGGTTGCAAAATCATGCCCGTCAAAGACATCGCCTTTAATGGCGAAAAAAGCTTCACCCTTACGCAGGGTTCGGGAATCGATTGAAATACCGGTAATGCCCACAGGAAGATGGCCGACAGGCCGCCCCTCCATTGCTTTTACCATATCAGCCGATTTCCATAGAATATCATTCATTTAAAACGCGCCTCAAGCGAGCGGACAACTTCAGCATGGTCAGAAAACGGCAGCGTCACATCCTGAATAGTCTGCCCCTCTTCATGCCCCTTGCCCGCAATAATAACTGTATCTCCCGCATCCGCGAGCAGCACTGCATGGCGGATCGCCTCATGACGGTCGCCGATCTCCAGCGCATCAGGCGCAGCGGCCAGAATTTCTGAGCGGATCACTGCCGGTACTTCCGAGCGTGGATTGTCGTCCGTCACAATAACAATATCCGCCAGACGGGTCGCAATTTCTCCCATGATCGGGCGTTTGCCCTTATCACGGTCGCCGCCGCAACCAAATACCACGATGACACGACCGGTGGTGAATGGACGAACCGAAGTCAGCACATTTTCCAGCGCATCCGGCTTATGGGCATAATCCACATAGACCGGCACGCCGTTTTCCGTAGAACCGACCAGATCAAGACGACCCGGCGCACCTTTCAGGCGCTCCAAAGCGCGGAAAGCCGCATCGGCAGGCACGCCTGACACGATTGCCAGACCTGCCGCCACAAGCGCATTGGCCACCTGAAAATCACCGGCCAGCGGCAGCGTGAATTCATAAATTTTACCGCCATGACTCAGTTCGATATGCTGACGGTGACGCTCATGCTCCACACGTTTCAGCGTAATGAAATCGCCTTTCCGGCCAACAGTTTTAATGTCACAACCGGCATTTTTAGCAGCCTCAATAGCTTGCGGTGAATACACATCATCGGCGAACATGATCGCCGGAGCGCCTTTTGGCAGCAGCGTATCAAACAGGCGCATTTTAGCGCCGAGATAATCCTCAACCGTCGGGTGATAATCCATATGATCGCGGCCAAGATTGGTGAAGGCACCCGCTGTCAGCTTCACGCCATCAAGACGGCGCTGATCCAGCCCGTGGGATGAGGCTTCCATACAGGCATGGGTTACGCCCTCATCGCTGAGTTCTGCGAGAACTTTTTGCAGTTCCACCGGATCCGGCGTGGTCAGCGAGCCATATTCATTGCGTGTCGGAGAAAAAATACCGGTTGTGCCAATGCTCGCGGCTGCGAAACCGGCATAAGCCCAGATCTGCTGTGTGAAAGATGCGACTGAAGTCTTGCCACTGGTACCGGTCACAGCTGTCATGATCTGCGGCTGCTTGCCGTAGAATGTAGCAGCTGCCATAGCCAGCGCATGGCGAGGATCATGGCTGCGCAGTACCGGCACGCCAATATCGCTGGCATCCATATGTTCATCAGCCAGAACAGCGACCGCACCGCGTTTGACTGCATCCGCCGCATAGGCTGAGCCGTCATTTTTCACGCCTTTGAGCGCAGCAAATAAAGTGCCTTTCTGCACGGCACGGGAATCGGAACTCAGTCCGGAAATCTCAATCTCCGCTACGGAGCTTGTCATATCATTCACGAATGCGGCGATATCTTTAAGTTTCATTCCGTCTCAGATCCCGATTTTTGAACGCGTTCTGCGCCGTGTTCGCCATATACAGGCAATATGTATCACAGCAAATTATGTCTCAGATCAGTCATTTTCATAAGCCGCTAAGATTGGCGGCACATCTTTTGCAAAGTCAGGCGAAACACCTAAGAATGATGCTGACCTGCGAATGATATTTGCAACCATTGGGGCAGCATTGAGTCCGGCAGTGGCAGAAAGCTTACCTTCTTCCGGTTTTGGCTCATCAATAATCGTCAAAACCACATAAGTCGGGTCATCCATCGGAAAAGCAGCCAGAAATGCGTTAAAGCGCACATCTTTGGAGTAGCGGCCGTTGATTACTTTTTCCGCTGTACCGGTTTTACCGCCAACGCGATAGCCCTTCACCTCAGCACGGCGGCCGGAGCCGATCTCCGAATTGAGACGATAGAGGTAACGCATATCATCGCTGGTCTTAGGTTTAAGAACCTGCTTTGCAACAACATTCGCCTCGTCCTGAGTGCGCGGTACAAAAGTCGGCGGAATAAGTTTGCCGCCATTGACCAGCGCCGCAGCCGCAACAGCTGTCTGCAAAGGTGTTGTCATCATACCATGTCCGTAAGAAATGGTAATGGAGTGTACTTTCTTCCACACGCGCGGCTCAACCGGACGTGCCACTTCCGGCAATTCCGTCTGCATACGATCCAGCAGACCAACGCGCTTCAGGAATTCACGATGGCCTTCAATACCAATCGCATCCACTTCTTTACCCGAGCCGATATTGGATGAGTAAATGAACACTTCTGCCAATGTCAGCCAGCGGCCTTTGCCGTGGAAGTCGCGAATTGTCTGACGGCCGATGGTGATCGGACGGGTCGCGTCAAACTTGCTTTCCAGATTGAACTTGCCTGAATCCAGCGCCATAGCAGTGGTAAAACTTTTGATCGTCGAGCCCATTTCATAGGTACCCGCAGACATACGGTTCAGACGATCTTTTTCCAGCGCATTAACCGGATTATTCGGATCAAAATCCGGCACGGATGCCATTGCAACCACTTCACCGGTCTTGGCATTCAGCACCACGGCTCCGGCAGCAATCGCACGGTATTTCTCAACAGCACGCACCAGCTCGTCGCGCATGATATGCTGCACACGCAGATCAATCGACAGGCGAAACGGTTCCAGATTATCCGGCTGGGCAAGACCTGCCATCCGCAGATCGCTCAGGCCCTGACTGTCGATATATTTCTCCATACCGGCAATCCCCTGATTGTCGATATTGACCAGACCGACAATGTGAGACGCAGTCGGGCCGCCCGGATAGAAACGTGATTTTTCTGTACGGAAACCAATGCCCGGTACGCCCAAAGCCATAATCTGGCTTTGCTGGCGCGGAGTTAGTCCGCGCTGGATCCACACGAAACCCGCACCGCTCTTCAAACGGCGATATGTGGCTTCCCAATCCAGAATTGGCAAAACAGTTGCCAGCAGTTCCAGCGTTTCATCCGGATCTGCAATCTTTTTCGGCTCGGCATAAAGGGACGCTGTTTTAATATCTGTCGCCAGCACTTCACCGTTGCGGTCAAGAATATCAGGGCGCGAGGCGAGCGTACTGGCAGCACCGGCACGGTAACCTTCATTCTCGCCACCTTGCATACCGTAATAAACAAGACGACCACCGATAACAGCATAAATACCGACAAAACAGCTAATAGCCATCAGCAAACGGTTGCGCGCACGGTTACCGTGTTTTTTACGGTTACCGGCAAAAGCAACATTATTATTCAGCGGGGAAGTGGCAATGCCGCCCTCATCACTGAGCGCGGCGCTGTCAAATTCAGGTGCCTGCCCTAAAGCAAGAGCGCCATCTGATGAAGATTTCTTACGACGGAACCAGCCGTTCTTTCCGCTCATGGCCGCACTCCCGGAACAACAACGCGCATGGGCGCCGAAGCTGCTGGCGTGTTTTGCACAATGCTGCCAGTGCTCAAGCTGTCTACCGATGCCACCAGATCAGCGCTGCCGCCAATCAGTTTTTCAATATCATCAGCCTGCTTCATCGGAATATCGTCGAACAGGCCGATCTGTGTCACGTCAACCGGCTGCAACTTCAACTGTGTCTGATAAATATCTGTCAGGCGCTGCAAACGGTTTGGCTGGGTCATCAGACTCCAGTCAGCCTTCAGCAGATTGATTGTATCTTTTTCAAACGCGATCTGACGTTGGATTTTCTTAATCTCAACGACCTGCTTTTCAGCATCATGCTTGATTTTATAGGTCACGGTTGCCGCCACCAGCATCACTGCGATCAGGATAATATCTATGGTTCGCATCATGATGATTTCCTCTTCGCAGTGTCAATTTCAGGCAGAACAGGCAAGGTCGGCAAACCAAAAATACTGTAATCGGCTTTGAGCGGCGGGTGCTCTGTGCGGATACCGGCACGCAGCTTAGCCGAACGGGCACGCGGATTACGCATGGATTCTTCTTCACTGGCGCCTACAGCACCTTTGACCGCAGGTGTGAAGCTGCCGTGGCGCATATGCGCTTCCGGCAAATGGCGCGAACCGCCGCCACCACCGGCACGATCCGCAAAAAAGCGTTTCACGATGCGGTCTTCCAGAGAGTGGAATGTCACCACAACCAGACGTCCGCCCGGTTTCAGCGAACGTTCTGCGGCAATCAATGCACGCGCCAGTTCACCCAATTCGTCATTCACATAGATGCGCAGCGCCTGAAAAACGCGCGTAGCCGGATGAATCCGGTCTTTCGGATGGCGTCCGACCAGCATTTCAATCGCATTGGCAAGATCACGCGTCCGGCTGAAAGGCTCGCCTTCGCGGCGCTTTTCAATCATGCGGGCAATACGACCTGCATGGCGCTCTTCACCAAGGAAATTAAAAATTCGCGCCAGATCGCCCATTTTATACTGATTAACGACATCGGCAGCACTTAAGCCCTGCGATGACATGCGCATATCCAGCGGGCCGTCTTTCTGGAAGGAAAAACCGCGATCAGCTTCGTCAATCTGCATGGAAGAAACGCCGATATCCAGCACAACACCATTAGGCTGCACATCGCTCAGCACATCTTCCATCTGGGAAAAACGCGCCTGCACCAGACGCAAACGCCCCTGAAACTCTTCAACCATCGCCTGTCCGGCCGCAATAGCATTCGGATCACGGTCAATGGCAAGCACGTCAGCACCGGATTTGAGAATGCGGCGCGTATAGCCGCCTGCACCGAATGTGCCATCCACATAGAGTTTACCGGCCTCAGGCTGCAAAGCACTGACAACCTCTTCAAGCATCACCGGAATATGGCGTGAATAATCCTCGCCACCGGCAGATGTCATTCCGGCAGCCTCATTTTGCGCCATGATTTCATTCGGCCCTGTCATTATTGTGCTTTCCTCATCGGACCATGCATGAGACCGGCAGACCTATGCGTATCAGCATTCCGCAAACCGGCGGATGCCGGATGCAGCATAAAAAATCTGGAAACGAAACAAAGTCTGGACGCAACAAGCTGCATTAAGAAATACCACCGGGGCAAGGCAGGCGTCAACGGAAGCCCGAAAACTGCGCCAATCATTGCCGTATTATACTTTTTTGTGTTTGCGCCACCCGCCGGTTTCGCATTACACCGTCCATAAATTTATCCAATATTAATATTAAGGAAGGGTTATTATACCGGTAATGATATCATTTATATCCGGTTAAAACGGCATTTCGCCCGCTTTATAATCCTGCATCGCTTTTCAGACAGACCCGCATTGCTTTTCAAACAGAATTGTCAGCCGGTCTGTAAGCCGGGTTCTGTATGGCCGGACTGTTTCCAGCCCGACGCGGCAGCCATTCATCTGGGACGGATGTCGCCACCCGCCTCTTGCAACCCACCCGGACGGCTATCCGGAAACTGATTATCAGGCCGAAACCTGATGCGCCGTCCCTATTCGGTCTTGCTCCCGATGGGGTTTACCGTGCCACTCCCGTTGCCGGCAGCGCGGTGGGCTCTTACCCCACCCTTTCACCCTTACCTGTTCAAGATCCCGAAGGATAAAGACAGGCGGTCTGCTCTCTGTTGCACTTTCCCTGAGGTCGCCCTCGCCGGGCGTTACCCGGCATCGTGTTTCCCTGGAGCCCGGACTTTCCTCACTTGCCACCTTTCGGTATTGAACAAGCGCGGCTGCCCGACCGGCTGACACGCGTCTATAGGCTGCATCTGCATTAAAACGCAATAAAAAAGCTGGCTTTCAGAACCTGAAAGCCAGCTTTTGCTTAAAATCCCAGCCCTGCTACTCAAGGGCTGTTTAGATTTAGGTTATGGCGTAACGCAAATGCCGCCAGAGCCTGAATATAAACAGGCTTAAAATGAACGCATCAAGTTTTTAACATTGCTGCAATATTTTGCCGAAATCGGGTTCATGCGCTTGGCACCATGACCGGCATTATATTTCAGAATTGTACCGCAAGTAGTACCGCCGCCCAGCTGCTGTGCTTTTGCCAGATATTTCATTCCGAACTGCACATTGGTTGCCGGATCATACAAGCCTTTGGCCGATCCTGTGTAGCCCATATCACGGGCTGTACCGAGCTTGATCTGCATCAGACCAATTTCACCTGCACTGCCGCGAACATGTGCCTGATAATTGCTTTCAGTACGCACAACCGCATGAGCCAGTGCCAGCGGCACGCCGTAGCTGGAAGCATAGCGGGCAATAATTGTGGAATATGGCTTGCCCGATTTATCGACCTGCGCCTGCTTTGTTTCAGCCTTGCCGCTGATCTGATTGTTCAGGTCAATGCGGGTACGTGCTGAGCGACGCTCAATAACAGGCATTTTGGCGGAAGCGCCGGTGGCCTTTTTCTGATAAGCTGTGCGGCTGGTATCAGCCTTGTTTTTAGCGGTATCACTTTTACCGGCTTTATTTTCTGAAGCTTCATTTTTAGCTTTCAGAATAGCCATAAGATTTGTTTTTTCGACGACTGGTGCACTAATAGCTGATGTCAAACCGAACGAAACCATCGCTCCGCTCAGAGCGCATAAAAATCCAAATTTTTTAATCATAAACCTAACCGTTGGAACTGTTGTATAATTCCGCTGAAGCGATTTCGCATCTGTGCAAAACCAACTTTCAACGCCCTTCCTTCTGGGAAACAGTCCGCCCCATAACCAGATCTGCTCAAGGAAATTGAGGTTGTATCTGACGTCTGAATGCAGCCGAAGATTGTCCGACCAAATCACAGTTTACTAAAACCTGTAACAATAGCGGGATAATTTCGGGAGGCAGCAATAAGGTTTTTATAAAAATCAGCTAGTTACGGTTTCACGCAAATTCGTTGAAATCAGCTTGTGCAAAGTCTCAATTGTCGAGATATCAGCCACACCATCAATCTGAATTGGGCGAAAATGGCGCTGAAATGCGCTCAGCACGATCTTGGTCTGCTCATTAAACTCGCCGTTGATCATGATATCATAGCCATACATAGCCAGCATGGACTGCAAAGCCTCGACCGGTTGCCCGCGATCACCCATCGCAAAAAACCGTCCGCCGCGGATCGGCGCAGGCTCGACCCAATGGCCGACACCAGCTTCAAACAATTTTGCCCAAGGAAAATTCTCACCCGGATCAATCTTGCGTTCCGGTGAAATATCCGAATGCGCCAGCACATGCTCCGGCACAATATTATAGCGCTCGCAGATGGAGCGGCATAAAGCAATCACCGCGTCTGTCTGCACATCGGGAAAAGGTGGAAAATTATCCAGATCACCGGCATTGACGATTTCAATACCGATAGATGCCGAGTTGATATCCCGCTCGCCCTTCCAGCAGCTTTTGCCTGCATGCCATGCACGCTCACTTTCAGCCACCATCTGCACAATCTCACCGTTTTCATGAACGAGATAATGCGCAGACACCTCACGCTCAGGGCACTTCAGAATATCCAGCGCTTCTTGCGCAGTCGCCAGTCCTGTATAATGCAGGATCAGGAATTGCGGTTTCTTACCGTCTTTGCGCGGGCCGAAATTGGCCGAGGCATCAACAACGGCACCGCTGTAATCAGGAGTGCTCAGCAAAGCACGGGTTGCAGACGGGTTATTCTGCATCAATGCGCCTTCCGGCAAATGACTATTCTGCGAGCTCATGCTGACCTGACTGTTTTTCGCCTAACTGCTTTTCGATTGTTGCCCATGCCGCATTAATCGCAGCCAGACGATGATTGGCTATTTTTTGAAACTCATAAGGCATACCACGCGCGATAACCAGATCCGGATGGTTCTGGCGCACAAGATTGCGATAATGCTGCTTCGCCGCTTTATAGCTCACACCGCGGTTTAAACCTAACACAGCGTAAGGGTCGGAAGGACCGAGATTAACATGCCTGCCCGCAATCACCAGAAACTCATCACCTTCAATGCTGAAAATTTCGCCCACACGGCGCAGGAACTGCATTTCTTTGTCATGCACATAACCGTCGGCCTTGGCGATATAAAACAAACCATCAAGAACATCGGCCAAAGCACCGCAAGGGGCATCTGCGCCATCCTGCTGCGATGAACGGCACAGCGATGCTATCTGACGGGCATAGCTTTCAAAGCCGGCAACGTCTTGCTTTGCAAGATTATAAAGGCGGGAAACATGATCTGCTTCTTTTTCAGGAACTTCAAAAATATCCTGAAAAGCGCGGACTTCATGCTGGGAGACAATGCCGTCTGCCTTAGCCATTTTGGCTGAAAGAGCAATCATAGCAATAGAAAAGGTAACGCGGCGGCGTGTTTCGGCGTCGCCTTCAAAATAAGTGCGGACGGCTTCAATCACACCGGAAAATGCGCTGTAAGCCGTCTGCGTAAGAAAATCAGCGATACTGGACCAAATCGACATAAGCTTTTGTAATTCAAAACAACTCTGATGGAAACCATCAAGCATACAGAGCTGTGTGAATTTCAGATCACACTATCGTATTTTGCCAGTATCGGGCATTTATGCGTAGAAACCGGAGCCAGTTTACATCGACTTCGTGCCGGATTGCTCTTCATGCAACTGGCGCTCCATGCGCACACGCACAAAATCTTCTGCTGCCTTTTTGGCGATTGCGGCCTGTTCAGCACTCTGCCCCACACTCATTGCGGTCTTCTCGGCATCAGTTCCGGCCTTTTGCACCGCAACTGCTACATCCTGTGCTGTCAAAGGCTGTTTAAGTTCCGGCAAAAGCACGGCTGGTCCTGAAACAGCGTCACCCGCAGCTTTTGCATCAATATCAGCCAGTTCCTGATCTGCCTTTGACTGAAGTTCCTTCTCAGAATGAGCGATAACAGCCGCAACACTATCCGGATGTTTTTGCACAGCCTTTTCTGTCGTCAGGAACCCGCCGGAAAACACCAGACCGATCAAAACAGCAACCGCGATAATAAAAGCAAACAGACGGTACATTGAACCTCCTCCGGTCTGACGAACCGTTCCTCATCGGGCAGTACCGGATATGCATATGCGCTCCGGTTTGCCACGGTAAAAAATGACAGTATTGCTGAGAACGCTGTGCAAGTTATGACCCCTACAATCAAAAAATATTTTGGCAACAAATATTCAGGGATAGATGCCGCTTCGGGTCATTACACCGCAGCCGATCCAAATCATGGATCAGAAGAATAATCAGGGCGTTCTAAAGAAAAAATTTAACCTTTTACGGTAATAAAACATTCATGAATTTCCTGCGATTTTTGTGAGATAGTAACTGATGAAGCCAGCAGCAATTGCCCTTCTCAGCCTCGTGCTGAGTGCATGCACATCTGTGGATTATGATTTTTCGGATGTGAAGCCTGCAGCAGGCACCGGGATCTCCCTTCCTTCCGCCAGCACCAAAGCGCCACGGTTTTACGACCGCAAGCCGCATGATTACACCGGAAAAACGCCCTGGCATTATCCGGTACACGGCACAGATGTGTCCAAATATCAGGAAAAAGTTGACTGGCAGCAGGTGCGCAACGGCGGCATTTCTTTTGTTTTCATTAAAGCAACAGAAGGCGGCGATCGCGTTGATGACCGCTTTAACGAGCATTGGGCAGGCTCACGCGCAGCCGGTATTCCGCGCAGTGCCTATCATTTCTATTATTTCTGCCGCAGTGCAGCTGAGCAGGCACGCTGGTATATCCGCAATGTACCGAAAGACCCGAGTGCTCTGCCGCCGGTGCTGGATATGGAATGGAATCCGCTCTCACCATCCTGCAAATTACGGCCTGATCCGGCCGTTGTGCGCAAGGAAATGCGTACATTCCTGACGATGGTCGAGCGCCACTACGGTAAGAAGCCGGTCATTTATACAACCGTAGACTTTTTCGATGACAATGATCTGCGCAGTTTCAGTGATTATCCGTTCTGGTTACGGTCAACTGCCGGTCATCCTGATGAGAAATACGGCCCGCATCCTTGGGTATTCTGGCAATATACCGGCACCGGTACTATTCCGGGCATTAAAGGTGACGCAGATATCAATGTCTTTGCGGGCAATCACGGCCAATGGAGAAAGTGGCTCGAAAGCAACAAAGTCAGATAAAAGCACCTCCGGCGTCTGAATCTGGCTTTAGCGTCTTCTTTTTCACAAAATATTTCTGCAGGACACTGGCAGGCACAAACTGAAACAATTCCGGATGCGATGCACCGGAGTTGTCCGGTCAAGGAATCTGTTGCCTTACTGTTTAAACGGAACCATCAGCTTCAGTCAGACCTCTGCGGGGTCTGCTTAAGAAAGAACTGAGTTATGTCACGTCCTGCTTTTTTGCCAGCCTTCAGATCAGTGTTCAATCCGCTTCTGACTGCTGCTGCCCTGCTTTCAACCGCCAGCTTCGCTTTTGCCACGCAAACTCAGCCGCAAACGCCTTCTCAGACACACCCCCAGAGCACGGCACCTGCGCAGACAGTGGCGGCACAAGTTGAAAAGCCTGCCTGTGCAGGCGATCTCAACATCTGGCTTGAAGGCGTGATAACAGAAGCCAAGGCTGCCGGCGTGTCGGACAAGACGATTGCAGAGCTGCACAAGGCCAGCATTGATGAGCGCACATTATCGCGCGACCGTACCCAGACGGTTTTCAACCTGACCTTCGCTGAGTTTTCCAAGCGTCTGATTTCAGAACAGCGCCTGAAAAAAGGCCGTGAAAACCTCGTCAAATATGCAGACATCTTCAAGAAGGCTGAGGACACATATGGTGTTCCGGGGCCGGTCATTGCCGCATTCTGGGGTTTGGAAACCGACTTTGGTGCCATTCAGGGTGATTTTGATACGCTGAACTCACTGGTTACGCTTGCGCATGATTGCCGCCGTCCGGAGTTGTTCCGTCCGCAATTGCTGGCATTGTTACAGCTTATGGACAAAGGCGTCGTTGACGCGGGCACGATGGGCGCATGGGCCGGTGAAATCGGCCAGATGCAATTGCTGCCGAAAGACTATCTAGAGCGCGGCGTAGACGGCGATAATGACGGCAAGGTGGATTTGCGCAACAGCGTAGCCGATGCCGTGATGACTGCCGCCCGTATGTTGTCTGAGCTGGGCTGGCAGCGTGGCGAGCCTTGGCTGGAAGTTGTGCAGCTGACGCAGGACCTGCCTTGGGAAAACTCAATCCGCACCTATCGCCTGCCTCATTCCAAGTGGAACAGCTGGGGCGTAAAATCCGTCAATGGCAGCCCGCTGGGCGCGGATGACGGCGATGCATCCTCCTCATTCCGATGGGACGCAAAGGCCCCTCCTTCCTGTCCTACCGGAATTTCGATATTTTCGTCGAGTGGAACAAGTCCATCGTTTACGCCACGACTGCGGCCTATTTCGCCACACGACTGGCTGGCGGCGAACCATTCCTCATTGGCACACCTGAAGCTGGCCTCTCCACAGACGAGCTGAAAGAGCTGCAAAACAAGCTCGTCGTCCGCGGCTATGACATGGGTCGAATCGATGGTGTGTTTGGCACCATGACCAGAGACGCTGTACGTACAGAACAGCTGCGTTTAGGCATGCCTGCAGATTCATGGCCAACGCGTGAATTGCTCGAAAAGCTATAATTTTAGTGGGATTTTGATGCCGCCTGTAAAAAATTTTACGGCGGCATCAAAACTTATCGGCAACATTCAATCTATTGTAATTATTGCATTTTTAAAATTTACACCTGAGTGCGTACCCGCTCATTATTGCCCGCACCAACTACCCTCCATGAATTTTGACTTTTCTTTGGCCGTTTATGTCGATAAAATGACACAAACGGGAAATGTGCTGACACAGTTAAAAAACAGTCAATTTGATCGTTAGAACCATGCAGCTTGCATGACTGATTGAAGAGACTGGATGTTGCATTTCCGGTTTAGAGTTAAGAGAAACGGCTCTGTATTGCCATTCTGTGTGATGGCATTAAGGGCATATTTCCAGACTTTATCTGTCGCATCCGCGGCACATAAAACTAACTTAGAACCTGCTCAGGAGGCATCCATATGGGTTTAACGCGTTCAATCAATGCCTTGGTATTTTGCGCAGCTTTTGTTTTCGTCGCAGCAATGATTGTCGGTGTATTTCCCTGACCTCGCATCTATAAAATCCGGATCTCAGTTTCCGTTTTTATAAGCAATATTTTCACAGGCATCACTTTTACAGATACCACCGGCATCTCTCGGCATTCCGCAAAAGCGTATAATTAAGTCCTGTCTCATTTGAACATGAAAAAGCCCTGCGGAAACATTTCCGCAGGGCTTTTTGCTATCAGGATTGCGGTCTGGTTTATGCAGCGACCGGCGCTCTCACACCCAGCAAATGACAGATCGCAAAAGCCAGATCAGAACGGTTCATCGTGTAGAAATGAAAATCGTTCACACCGCGCTCGATAAGGTCATTCACCTGCTCGGCAGCAAGCGCTGCTGACACCAGCATATGTGTCTGAGGGTCATTATCCAGCCCGTCAAAACGATCTGCCAGCCAGGCCGGTATACGTGTGCCTGCACGCTTCGAGAAGTTTGCCACCTGTTTGAAATTATGGATCGGCAGCACACCCGGAATAATCGGAATATAAATGCCCGCACGGCGCACACGCTCCACATAGCGTTCATACAGATCATTATCAAAAAAGAACTGTGTGATGGCGCGGGTGGCTCCGTTATCGACCTTGCGTCGGAGCATCTCAATATCTGTGGCAAAGTCCGGGCTTTCCGGGTGCTTTTCCGGATAGGCAGATACGCTGATATCAAAATTAGCAATTGATTTAAGACCTGCCACCAAATCGGCACCGTTCTGGTAACCATCCGGTGTCGGCTGATAAACCTCACCTGTGCCATTTGCCGGATCACCACGCAGCGCCACAAAGCGTGTCACGCCCAGAGATGCAAAGGAGCGGACAATGGAATTGACCTCTTCTTTGGTGGCATCCACGCAGGTCAGATGCGCGGCAGGCGTGATTGAGGTTTCCTTGATGATACGGGCAATGGTTTTATTGGTACGTTCGCGGGTAGAACCACCAGCACCATAGGTAACAGAAACAAAAGCCGGATTAAGCGGCGCCAGACGGGTTACTGTTTCCCACAGGCGTGCTTCCATTTCTTCTGTCTTCGGCGGGAAGAATTCAAAAGATACGCGAATTGGATGCGCGCTTTCGGAGCGGCGCTGCTGGCCAAAATAAGACATCGGAAATCTCCGTCATGCAATCAAATAGGTGCTGCGCCCATGCAGCCATGAAAACTTAAATCTGCTTTATGGCTGATGCCGCAATCATGCAGCATCAGCGATGATCATTCGCGGATCACGCGCCAGCCACAACTTAATCACAAGACCGGAAGCCTGCCCGCCCTGCGGCTCAAGCGCTACAGATTTTTCCGGCTCAAGACCTGCGGCTTGCATCCAGCCGGTCATTTGCTCATCGCTGAAACCAAGCCGTAAATGGGCATGTTCATCGCGCAGGAATTCAAGATTATGCGGTGCAAAATCCACCACCAGCAAACGACCCTGCGGGCGCAGTGCCCGCGCAGCCTCACGAATGGCCGACTGCGGCTCATCAAGGAAGTGCAAAACCTGATGAATTGTCACCAGATCATAGCCGTCGCGGTCGACCGGCAGCGCATAAATATCGCCTTGGCGAACCTGCGCATGCGCAACCCCTGCCTGATCCAGATTAGTGCGTGCAACGGTAAGCATATCGCGATTGATATCAATGCCGACACCGCGCACATAAAGCGGGCTGAACATTTCCAGCAGGCGGCCGGTGCCGGTGCCTATATCCAGCATAGACTGGAAACTCTGCTCACCGATAACACCGCGCAGCGCATCCTCAACCATCGCCTCGTCAATATGCAATGAGCGGATCTGATCCCAGCTTTCGGCATTGGCACTGAAATAGGCGGTTGCGCGCTCATGACGCTCGGCTTTCACCTGCGCCAGACGCTCCTGATCACGGATAAAGAGCGGGTCCTGATTATCCTGCCAGCCAATCAGCGCACGGGAAAGCCCCTGATGGATCGGCGCTTCTGACAGACGAAAATATGCCCATGAGCCTTCCTGATAGCGGCTGATCAGTCCGGCCTCACTCAAAAGCTTGAGATGACGCGATACACGCGGCTGCGACTGATTGAGAATGGATGTGAGGTCCGATACGGTGAGATCGCCACCTGCAAGCAGCGAGAGTATGCGCAAGCGGCTTGGCTCAGCCGCCGCTTTCAGCACTTCCACCATTTCGTCCAGAGCCAGAGGCTTACCAGTCATACCACACCACACATTTCAAAACACATAAAGATATGTTTATGTGATGTGCGATGTTAATGCAACTAAAATCGACACAGAACAGCTTTAAACTCCGCATCAACCAACCCAATCACCGCATCCATAATAAAAGGTTCGCCATGCCTCCAACTGCACGACGCCGCGATGAGATTGCACAGGCACTCACCCTGCTGGCACCACGCACACCCTATTATGATGCGGAACAAATCCGTGAGGCCGCCGCCGCATCGCATCTGCGCGCCCTCACCGCACAGAATGCCGTGCGCCTGACACTGCTCGCCTATATCCGCCACACCTACACAGACTACGACAAACTGCGCGACGAAGGGCTGGATAAAGACAGCGCGCTTTATTGGATTCAAGATCAGACTTCAGAAAAACTAAAGCAATGGCAGGCATTAAACTTATTGCCTGACAGTAATTACAGTGACCAATAAAATGAATATGTGGGAGATTAAAAATGTAATTTAATTTATTAAAAGGGTTTTTAAATGCCATATACATTTCAAATACAGTCATCCTTAAATCAAAATTATATTATTCCCAACACAAGCACTTTAAAAAATAGCTTTATTAATTATACAATACAGGGAATAGATAAAGCTGGAAACAATAAAAAATCAGAAACATACTGGATTTCCAAAACAAATCCAAAACTTTTAACTGGAAATTTTAGTCAGCCAGTACTCATGTACAATCCAAACAAGAACCTCTTTTTTGGTGATAGCGAACAAATCATTCCGATGAAATCCCCTAATCAAGGAAAAACTGGATCGGTTGCCGGCGCCTTTAATTTTGCAACCTCGGATATATCGCCAAGGTTTATTTTCAAATATGTGAGCTCACAATACGAAATTTATCTCGATGACGACCGTGAAGCGGATAAAACAAAGCTTACAAAAAAGCTTGTTATGGATAAAACCAATTCAAATCGAGTATTAATTACAGATGCAGAAATAATTCGTGACGGGCTTAATGTAGACGACAAATGGATAGTCACGATTAATTCTTAATTCTTATGTTTTCAAAATAAAAGGCTTTTTAAAATGTCACAATACTTAAATATATATCTGTACGACAATAAAGCAATCAGCCAATTCCAGCTTGCTATCGATTATATTGGCGACGGCAACAATCTGCTTTTAATGGAATATCAAGCTGAAGCAGTATCCCCGTTTTATCCTGACGCCACAGACAAGGGGCAGTATTTTGTGGTTGACAGTTTCCCGGATTGGACCGCTGTCACCAATGGGCAAAGAGTCAATATCCCTGAATTCCCAATTTATAATCCCTGGTCTGGCGGCTTCTTAAACACAACAGGCCAGCAGACAGATGATGTAACAAATGCTAACGGAACCATTGTAGGGAGCTCGACTTTCTTATCCCCGAACAGTGTTGATAAATTCAACGTTTTTGCTGTGAACTCTTTTGGGACTTGCTATATTTATAAAATTATAAAAAGCCCAAATGCAACAGGTACCGGAACGACTGATACCAAATATTACCTTGCATATGATGCGGTAAACCACACAATTTGTTATTATCCAACAACTACCCCTGATAACACAGGGGATCAGTACTTTGTGGAATGGAGAATTGAAAAAATAGATACTACTGATATCCCTTCTGCTTGAAATAATATCTCTAAAAAATAAATTTATAAGCTACGCGCTCCAATCCGGCGCGTAGCAGATTTGTTCCGGCATCCTTACAGCGATCTTATCAAAAGCTGTAACATCCCCCGCTCGCTCTACCCAGCCGGTCTGACCTCGCAGATATTTCGCTGCTTTTACAAATGACAGCGCTACCACGGCCTCGTTCTGTACGCCAATATGCTGCGCGATTGATGTTCCGACGATTTTGCACGGTGCATTCAGCCCGTTCAGTTTCAGGGTCAGACCACCATCAAAAAACAGCACCGTACCGGCAGGCAGCAATGTGAAATCTGCAATGCCCTCCACCACAATATTGGCACCAATCCATTCCGGCCTGATCGCATCCAGCCCCATTGTCGCAGCAATCTTTTCCAGTTCTTCCACCGAGATCAAAGAGAGTTGCCGGTCATTACGGATCGGCGTGCCCCGCTCATACCACGGCTCGCGACCTCCGGCTTTACGCGTCATTCCGTAATGATAGTCACCAATAATCCCGCCATGATCACATTGCAGATGATCCACTTGCTGCGTTACAAAATCCTGCCCTGAAGCAATATAAAGACCACGGACACGACCTGTAATTTTGCGTGCCGCTATGCGCTTGCCATGAACACTTTCAAATAAATCCGTCATAGCAGTCTCAATCTTCACCGCGCATAACAACTATAAATACACGCGGGAAGTGCAGCAGCACTTTGCCATCCACTGTCAGCGGATAATTCTCAGCCAGCCGCTCGGTATATTCCTCCAGATAATCCCGCTGCTCTTCTTCATTCAGCGGATTTAAAAACGGACGCAGGCCGGTGCTTTTCACCCATTCTGTGATCGCAGCATGGCCCTCAAGCGGGTGATTATAAATCGTGTGCCAGATATCAATATGGGATGCGAGCGGTATCAGAGCATCATAATAAGCATTCACACTCGGCATTGGCGGACGTGAAGCCTTATTGAGCCGTTCAATCCAGCGACTGTCTTTTGCCACTTGCCGCATCATACGGTGCGATGGTTCATTCCAGTTATCCGGCATTTGCACGGCCAGCACGGCACCGGGTTTCAGGCTTTTCAACAGACGCTGTAGCTGAACAGTATGATCCGGCACCCACTGAAACACCGCATTGGAGAACAGCAGATCAACATCTGCATCCGGCTGCCATTGCGTTGCATCGCTTAAATAAAACGACACATCAGGCAAACGCACCTGCGCCTTCTCAATCATATCCGGTGATGTATCAAACCCTGACAGCTTCGCCTGCGGCCAGCGTCTTTTCAACGCTTCCGTTGAGTTGCCGGGGCCACAACCAATATCAACAATGCTCTGAGGGTTTTCGAGCGGAATACGGGCGATGAGATCATTAACCGGTCTTGTGCGCTCATCCTCAAATTTCAGATATTGCTGTGCTGACCAGTCTTTCATCACCATTCTCCTCTGCATTGCCTGCAGAGCAATCTATAGAAGTGATGCGTTTTGCCAAGCACTTTACAAACAAAAACGCTCCCCTTTCGGAGAGCGTTTTGATTACTTCAACTCGCAGGCAATTTCTGTAGGCAAAACTTGCAGGCAGTGGCGAAAATGGTGATTTCCGAGAACCGGAGCGCAACGTACTGTTCGTACGTGAGCACCGGAAGTCGAGAAAAGTGCCATTTGCAGCCCTGCAGGCGACTTTTGAACCAGAAATTTTAGCGTGTGAGCGGCTTGTAGGTCACCCGTTTTGGATTGACGCTTTCAGGCCCCAGACGACGAACCTTGTCTGCTTCGTAATCCTCGAAGTTACCTTCGAACCACTCAACATGGCTGTCGCCTTCAAAAGCCAGAATATGCGTGGCCAGACGATCGAGGAACATACGATCATGCGAGATGATAACAGCGCAACCGGCGTATTTTTCCAGCGCATCTTCAAGCGCCGCCAGTGTTTCCGTATCCAGATCGTTGGTCGGTTCATCGAGCAGCAGCACGTTTCCGCCTGCCTGCAACATCTTGGCAAGATGCACGCGGTTGCGCTGACCGCCGGATAGATTGCCGACTTTAGCCTGCTGATCGCCGCCCTTGAAGTTGAACGCACCGCAATAAGCGCGGGAGTTCATTTCAAATTTGCCGAGCTTGATAATGTCGTTACCACCGGAAATTTCTTCCCAAACATTCTTGTTCGGGTCGAGATGATCACGGCTCTGGTCAACATAACCGAGCTTCACGGTTTCACCGACTCGCACGCTACCGGAATCCGGCTGTTCCTGACCGGTGATCATCTTAAACAGTGTCGATTTACCGGCGCCGTTCGGACCAATAACACCAACGATACCGCCCGGAGGCAATTTGAATGTCAGGTCATCGATCAGCAAACGATCGCCAAAGGATTTGGACAGGCCTTCAACTTCGATAACCACCTGACCAAGACGCTCACCCGCAGGAATGAGAATCTGCGCATCGCCCGGACGCTGATTTTCAGCCGCTTCAACAAGCTTGTCATAGGCTTTAATACGGGCTTTCGACTTGGACTGACGTGCCTTAGGGCTTGCTGCAATCCACTGGCGTTCACGCTCAAGCGCCTTCTGACGGGAATCGTCTTCACGGCCTTCCTGAATCATGCGCTTAGCTTTGGCTTCCAGATAGGCAGAATAGTTGCCTTCATAAGGAATACCACGACCGCGGTCGAGTTCGAGAATCCAGCCGGTCACATTGTCGAGGAAGTAGCGATCATGCGTGATGAGCAGCACAGCGCCCTTATATTCACGCAGGTGCTTTTCCAGCCATGCAGTGGTTTCAGCATCCAAATGGTTGGTCGGTTCGTCGAGCAGCAGCAGATCTGGCTTGGAGAGCAGCAGTTTGCAAAGTGCAACGCGGCGGCGCTCACCACCGGAAAGCGTGGTTACATCAGCATCGGCAGGCGGGCAGCGCAGAGCTTCCATCGCCATTTCAACCTGGCTTTCCAGATCCCACAGATTCTGGCTGTCGATAACATCCTGAAGTGCCGCACCTTCGTCAGCAGTTTCATCAGAATAGTTCATCATCAGCTCATTATAACGGTCAAGAATGGCCTGTTTGTCAGCCACACCTTCCATCACATTGCCGAAAACAGTCTTTTCAGGATCAAGATGCGGTTCCTGAGCCAGATAGCCACAGGTCGCACCATCGGCGAGCCATGCTTCACCGGTAAACTCTTTATCGAGACCAGCCATAATCTTGAGGATTGTCGATTTACCGGCGCCGTTAGGGCCGAGAATACCGATTTTCGCATCAGGATAAAATGACAGGTGCAGATTTTCGAGAATCTTCTTTGTGCCGTAGTTTTTATTCAAACCGGCCATATGATAAATAAATTGACGTGCCATTGGGTGGCTGTTCTCCGAGAATTTGAGCCCGTAATGTGTGGGAATTCGCTTTGATGCGCTATTTAGGCTAAATATTGCGCAGGGGCAATGCCAGAACAGAGGCGAAGCAGGCGCGATACGCATCTTCCCCCTGTTTAACCTCTGAGGGTCTGAATAAAAAAGCGGCAGACGCAAGCGAAAATGACGATTTTTGAGCATCCGAACGGAGCGTACATATTGTACGTGAGTACGGAAGCGGAAAAAATTGCCATTTGCAGCCAAGTCGGGCGACTTTTGGATCAGACTCTGAATAGCTGATTATTATTACAAGTAGAGTTTCCGCACTCCCGAAACAAGGTTTCACAATGCCGTTTGATAATCCTGAAATCCTGTTAAGCCCGAGCGGTGCCAAACTGGCATTGCGCTTTCAACCTGCCAGCAAACCCGCGACAGGTATTGTTCAAATCAGCCACGGCTTGGCGGAACATGCTGCCCGTTATCAGGAATTTGCGCATCATCTGGCAGAGCACGGATTTCACGTTTATGCCCATGATCATCGCGGCCACGGGTTGACCCAAGCACCCGATGCTCCGATCGGTCAATTTGCAGTAAAAGACGGTGATGAGAAAGTTCTTCAGGATTTAGGTTTTGTTGAAAAGACAATCCGTGAAAGACACGGCCAACTGCCGCTCATTCTTTTCGGTCATTCTATGGGCGGTCTGGTAACTCTTGCTGCTTTGTGCGGAAGGTTTTGCAAGCCGGATGCCGCTGCCATATGCAACTCCAACTTTGCAGGCGCACTGAACCAGACACTGGCCTTCACATTACTCAAAGCCGAGCGTATGTTTCTCGGCTCCGATGTGCCCAGCAATTTTCTGCCAAGCATGACCTTCCGCACATGGGCGAAGCAGGTGGAGAATTACCAGACGCAATTTGACTGGCTGTCCCATGATGCAGCAGAAGTTGCGCTTTATAATAATGACCCGCTTTGTGGCTTTGCCCCGTCAGTCAGTATGTGGATCGACGTTTTCCGCTTCATGCGTCGCTGCAACAATCCGGCACCACAACAAGCGATCCCGTTGCATTTACCGCTTTATCTACAGGGCGGCGGGCAAGATCCTTCAACCGAAGGTGGTAAATCCCTGCTTGCACTGGAGAAAAGACTGACGGCTTCCGGCTTCAGCAATATCACCACCCAGATTTATCCTGAGATGCGCCATGAAAGTCTGCATGAAACGGATCGTGCGCGTTTCATGCAGGACTTTACGTCATGGGCTTTAAAGGTAATTACCTGACAGGTTTTAGGCTAACCACTTGTCATAATCAGACACCAACAAATGCAGCGGTGGCACGTCATCTTCCACATCGGAGAAGCGACCGATCGGCTCGCGGAAAATATTATCCGTCAAATCGTCATTGACTGTTGAAACCTCACCAATCAGCACGTCTCCGCCCTCACCCCAGAAAGCATGCCAGTTGCCGGGCATTAGAGTCACGCTCTCACCCGGATCAAGCTTCAGCAACCCGCCGGCGGAAAATCGCTTGATGCGCCCGTCACAGGCAACAACCACGTCGCTTTTATCGTCAATCGAGCCATCCGGATTGGAGTTGAACATTTCCAGTACCAGTTTGGCGCCGCCGCGATTGATAATATCCTCCGCTTTCACCACATGGCGATGCATCGGCGACAGCTGGTTTTCACGCGAGATCATGATTTTTTCTGCATAGAGCATGCCGGTGCCTTTTTGCAGGTCCTCGGCCTGTCCGTTGCGCACGGTAAACAGAAACAGCCCCATCTCGTCAAAACGACCCTGCCCGTAATCGGTAATATCCCAGCCGAGACGCGCATTGCGGATTGCTGCACTGTCATCTTTCACGCGGGTACGCATGTCTTCCGGCGCCCAATAGGCAAAAGGCGGCATAACAAAACCAAAAGACCGGATGAAGCGGTCGCTTTCACGGATAATTTCATTAATTTCCGAGCGTTTCATGAATGTTTTCCTCCACCGGTCATCCGTTTGATATGGGTCTTATTTGCGCAACAGAAAAGCACGGCGCACTTTGCCTGACCAGCCCCCTTCGGTCATAAAATATTGCCACCTGTCAATTTCCCGTTGCGGCGCTTTGGCGTGTCGTCTTTACGCGAAGCACATGTCGTTTTCGTATGCGCGTCCGCCATTTTTCAGTGCTTGAATACGGGTAATCAGAGCAAGTTTTTAGAGAGTTATTCTGAGACTTAACGCCTGTTGTCAAACTTAATACCCATACGGGATCAGACCTCCGCATGTCGCACATGAGCTACGCTCCGCTGGCGCTGCAGGATAAGTCAGGCACCCCCGATGAACAACGCTATGCGAGGCATATCATGGACGTCCGCAATCAGATGCTGAGTGACTTGTTGGGGCGCGACCCGAATTTCAGTCTCGGACAGAAATTCTACACGGATCCTGACTATTACAAACTGGATCTTGAACATATCTGGTATCGTGAGTGGGTGTTTGTCGGTCATGATTGTGAACTGCCGAAAGCCGGCAGCTACATCACAGTACAGATCGGCGACTATCCGGTGATTGTCGTGCGCGACAGTCAGGGCGGCATCCGCGCTTTTCACAATACTTGTCGCCATCGCGGCTCACGTATTTGCACCGCTGAAAAGGGCACAACCGCGCGCCTTGTTTGCCCGTATCATCAGTGGACTTATGATCTGGACGGTAAATTACTGTTTGCCCGTCAGGTCGGGCCGGATTTCAAACCGGCGGATTTCGGCCTGAAAACCGTGCATTGCGAAACTGTCGCCGGTTACATTTATATATGTGTCGCGGATGAAGCACCGGATTTCAATGCCTTCCGCGCTACAGTTGAGCCATATCTGGCACCACATCAGATCAAAGACGCGAAAGTCGCCTTTGAAAGCACGATCATTGAAAAAGGCAACTGGAAGCTCGTCTGGGAAAACAATCGCGAGTGCTATCACTGCGCAGCAAACCATCCGGAACTCTGCCGCACTTATCCTGAAGCGCCGAGCGCCACTGGTGTGCAGGGCATGATGGAAGATGAGGAAACCAACCAGCTATGGAAACGTTGCGAAGACACCGGTCTGCCTGCAAAATTCAACATGTCGGAAAACGGCCAGTATCGTATTGCCCGTATCCCGCTGCTGCGTGATGCCGAGAGCTATACAATGTCGGGTAAACCGGCCGTAGCAAAAGGCCTGAGTGCCGAGGTAACAGCCTCAAAGATCGGCGCCATGTTGCTGTTCAACTATCCGTCCACATGGAACCATGTGATGATCGACCATGCGATTTCCTTCCGCGTGCTGCCGATCAGCGCTGAGGAAACGATGGTCACCACCAAATGGATGGTCAACAAAGATGCAGTTGAAGGCGTTGATTACAACCTCGAAGAACTGACGCATGTCTGGATCGAGACCAATGATCAGGATCGCCGGATTGTGGAGGAAAATGCCCGCGGCATCCGCTCACCAGCCTACCAGCCTGGGCCTTATTCCGTGGAACATGAAGGCGGCGTCATGCAGTTCATTGAATGGTACGGCAATTTCATCACACCGCGCCTGCAAGGTGAAGTTGCAAAACTGAGCCGTGTCGCCTGACAACAGATCACAATAACTCAGAGCACAGCGAAAACTGTGTTGTGCTCTGAGAAGCAGCAATGACAAGGCAGGTTCAGCATGAATGCTTCCTCAAATAAAGAGCAGCAATAATGAAATATCTTGATGAAATGCTGCCGTGGAATGACAGGCTTCAGGTTCTTGAATGCGATGCGGCGATTGAGGAAGCGCCGGATGTCATGACCTTTTCGTTCCGCACGCCGGAAAATAATCACTGGTTCCGCTATATGCCGGGTCAGTTCATCACCATTGAAATTCCGGTCGGCGCAGAAAGTGGTGCCGATCCGGTGATGCGCACCTACACACTATCCTCCACTCCGTCACGCCCCTATTCCGTGTCTATCACGATCAAAGCACAGGCAGGCAGTATCGGCACCCGCTGGATGCTGGATAATATGCGTCCGGGCATGCAGCTCAAAGCCTTCGGCCCTGCGGGTGATTTTTCGCTCGTTTCGCATCCGGGCAAGAAATACCTCTTCATCTCGGCAGGCTCCGGCATCACACCGATGATGTCGATGACGCGCTTTCTTTATGATACGCAACCGGCAAGCGATGTGGTTTTTCTCAATTGCGCACGCTCACCGGACGAAATCATTTTCCGCAAAGAGCTGGAAATGCTGGCCAGCCGCATGGATAACCTGCGCCTGCAGCTCGTGGTGGAGCGCTCCATTGCCCGCAATGTCTGGAGCGGTGTGCACGGACGCATCAGCCACAGTATTATTGATATTTCCGCACCTGATTTCAAAGACCGCATGGTCTTTTGCTGCGGGCCCGAACCATTTATGCGTGCCGTGCGTGACATGCTTGAAGCAAATGGCTTCAACATGGAGCATTATCATCAGGAAAGCTTTCAGCCTGCCTCGGAAGCACCGGCCATACCGGTGCCTGCCGCACTTAAAGCTGCAGATGGTGAAGCCGGTACTGAAGCGCCAAGCGTCATCTTCACGCTTTCCGGCATGGAAGTTCAATGCAGCCCCACAGATACCGTTCTTCTTGCGGCACGTAACGGTGGGTTGAAAATACCGAGCGCCTGTGAATTTGGTGTTTGCGGTACTTGCAAAGTCAAATGTCTCAGCGGTGAAACCATTATGAACCATAATGGCGGCATCCGCGATGATGAGATTGAAGAAGGCTATATTCTCGCCTGCTGCTCCCATCCTGTTGGTCGCGTGGAAATTGAGATCTGATCGCAAAGTCCTTGACCTTACCTTTGCTTTTCGGCACTGATCTGAGCCAGATGCGAGAGCTACGGGAGGGCAGCGTGCCAAAACAGAACCAAAACAACAGCGCCTTAATCGTTATCGATATCCAGAATGATTTTTGTCCGGGCGGCGCTTTGGCTGTTGCAGATGGTGACAGTATCGTTGCCGGTGTTAATCAGGAAATTGAGCGCTTTGACCATGTTATCCTGACACAGGACTGGCACCCTGCAGGTCATTCCAGCTTTGCATCATCCCATGCTGATCGCATGCCTTATGAAATGATTACAATGCCTTATGGCAAGCAAACCCTGTGGCCGGATCACTGTATACAAGGCAGCCACGGCGCAGAGTTTCATGAGCAGCTTCAATGGACAAAAGCCGAGCTGATAATCCGCAAGGGCTATCGCACAGCCATCGACAGTTATTCCGCTTTCTTTGAAAATGACCATATGACCCCGACAGGCCTCGGCGGTTATTTGCGGGAACGCGGAATAAAAGACATAACGCTGGCTGGTCTTGCCACCGATTTTTGTGTCGCCTATTCGGCGCTGGATGCCATAGCTCAGGGGTTCAAGGTTACTGTGCTACCTGATCTCAGTCGTGCGATTGATATGGGCGGCTCCTTACAAACAATGATGAGCCAGATGCGCAATGCAGGCGTGAGTTTCCGCTGAAACAGCACTGAACTTTAAAACACGAGGAAAGGCAGCGCTCGACGGCTGCCTTTTTTGCTTTATATAAGCGCACTAATCCCCCGCCTCATTATGCAGAACAGAAAGCCACACCGTGATTGAGAAAAAAGACGTTGTAATTATCGGTGCAGGTGCTGCCGGAATGATGTGCGCTATTCGGGCGGGCGAACGGGGTCGCTCGGTCGTATTGATCGATCATGCGAAAACGCCTGGCGATAAAATTCGTATTTCCGGCGGCGGACGGTGCAACTTCACCAATATTCACGCGACTGCCAAAAACTATCTTTCAGCCAATCCGCATTTTTGCAAATCCGCGCTGGCACGCTACACGCCGCAGGATTTCATAAACATGGTCGACCGCTACGGCATCAGCTGGCATGAAAAGACATTGGGGCAGCTCTTCTGCGACAACAGCGCCAAAGACATTATCAATATGCTGCGCACAGAAATGCAGCAAGCCAATGTGCGGCTGGATCTTGGCACCACAATTTCAGATATCAGCAAGACAACGGATGGCTTTGTCATCTCAACCAGCAATGGTAAGATCGAGGCGAAGTCGCTGGTAATCGCCACAGGCGGCAAATCAATTCCAAAAATGGGCGCTACAGGCTTTGCCTATCAGGTAGCCAATCAATTCGGGCACAGCCTGATTGAAACCCGCCCCGGCCTTGTACCGCTTACGCTTGAGCCAAATCTTTTAGAGCAAATCAGCCCGTTGTCGGGAATCGCAGTCGATGCAGAGCTCAAACATGGCAAAACGCGGTTCCGCGAAGCGCTGCTTTTTACCCATCGCGGTATGAGCGGACCTGCGATTCTGCAGATTTCATCCTACTGGCGTGAGGGCGATGAGGTCGTTTTGACCATTGAACCGGACTTTGACTTCCTTGAATTGTTAAAAAATGCACGAAAAACGAATGGCAAACAGTCTGTCCAGACTGCCCTTGCAGAAAAGCTTCCCCGTCGTTTGGCACAGTTTTTCACGGAAAAGACACAATTGAACAGGCCTCTGGCTGATTTGTCTGACAAGGTTTTGACAAGTTTCGTTGCCTCATTTCAGGATTGGCACATCAAACCGGCAGGTTCGGAAGGGTATCGCACAGCGGAAGTAACCCTCGGCGGCATCAACACGAATGAACTCGACTCAAAGACAATGGAGTCGAAGAATATGCAAGGCCTTTATTTCATTGGAGAATGTGTTGACGTAACCGGCTGGCTGGGCGGATTTAACTTCCAATGGGCATGGGCATCAGGCCACAGCGCGGGTCTGGCTGCATGATATTATTGTGAAGAAATACACAATATCGTGAGCGGCGCGCATAATACAATGTGGCCGAAAGGTGTCAAGACGATCACATTTACTTTAAGTCGATAGAAGCTTGCTGTTGTATTTTTGTGACAGACATTTTGATGGGCATATTTTATGTTCCTAATGAAACCTAAAAGGAGTTCATCAAATGAAATATACTACTCTGGCAGCTGCTCTGCTCCTCTCCTCCACGAGCGCTTTCGCAGCCGATGCTATCGTTTACAACGAACCAGCTCCTGTTGTTGTAGCTGACACTTTCTCATGGACAGGCGGCTATATCGGTCTTAACGCCGGTTATGCAGGCGGCAAGTTCAAATACAACGATTACGCTGGCAACTCCGCTAAAGACAATGCAAGCGGTTTCCTCGGTGGTGTTCAGGCCGGTTACAACTGGCAGTTTGATCAGGCCATCGTTGGTATCGAAACCGACTTCCAGGGCGGCAATCTGAAATCCGATGCAGAAGTGTCCTTCAATGGCCAGACTGCCGGTGCAGAAGCTAAAGTTAACTGGTTTGGTACAACCCGCGTTCGTCTTGGTTACACACCAGTTGACCGCTTCATGGTTTATGCAACCGGTGGTGTGGCTTACGGTAAAGTTAAAGCCTCTGCCTTTGATGGCGTGAACAGCTACTCCCAGTCCGACACTAAAGTTGGCTACACTGTAGGTGCCGGTGCAGAATACGCTGTGACAAACAACGTAACTCTGAAGACCGAATACCTCTACACCGACCTCGGCAAGCTGAAGCTGGATGATGCAGCTGGCGTTCGTTTCGGCGAAGTTAAGACTCCATTCCACACAGTACGCGTTGGTGTGAACTACAAGTTCTAATCCATCACTACGGACGAAAAGAAAGCCCCGGATTTCCGGGGCTTTTTTTGTTTATTCAAATACATATATAAAAACAAAGAGGCCCGTTTGCCGCATACGCTTCAGGCAGCTTACAATTGACTACCCCTGCGCACGTTTTATGTCTATTTATCATGCGGCGTGATCAGATATCCTGCCCTGCTTTGGTCACATCACTTAGACGAACATAGCGAGCAGAAACATTCTGACACGACTATCGGGAGAGACATGATCAAAACCTGCTTAGCCCTCATTCTGGCGTTCAGCCTGTTTCCGTCTTCGCTGCATGCCGCGCCTGTTGCAGAAGTCATCGCCGAAATGGCAGGAAAATGCTGGAAGCTGCCGGAAAAGACAGACTATCAGAAAGCTCGCGCTGTTTTTGAGGTGACGTATGATGCCAATGGTGAATTGACCGAGATCATCACGGTTGAATATCAGCCGGTGCGTGAGGCAGGAAAAATCTTTGCACTCAGCGCCCAGCAGGCTCTGTTTGATTGCGCCAATAAAACAGAAATAAAATCCAGAACCATACGCGTTGTTATGAATTACACCGCCCCCAGATCAGGCGGCGATCTGAATATGAAAAAGCGCTGAAATTACATTGCAAGTCCGCTCAAGCAGACAATCACACCAACAAGCCAAGTTCTTTCTGACGTTTTTTGGATAGCCCCTGCGCAACCAGATGATGAGATTCCCTGATATAATCCTTCAGCTCATTATCACTTAAACCAGGCGCAGCATAATGCTGTATCCACTTCATACCGCGCGAGGCAAGATAAGGCGCCGGACGCAACCCCGCCTGCTCCTGAAGCATTTCAAAAGCAATATGGCTGACTTTAAAACTGAAACTCGGTTCGTCCTTATGCCAGCCACCAATGACAAACACCTTACCGCCGACCTTCCAGACATGCGACCCGCCCCACTGCACAACATGTGTGGTAGCAGGCAATGAAGCGCAAAATGCATTGTATTCTTCATAAATCATAGCTACTCACCATATCAAAAAACATCTGCACAGATCAGAGATAATATCTTACTGTTTTTAAACACCAAGATGTTAAACTACGCACTCCCGTCCTTTTCACCATTTAAGAAGCATCCGACATTTATGGCTAGTGAATTATCAAACCTAGAATCCGCAACAAAATATCTTTCACCCACCGACAAAGACCGTTTCTTCAAAATTAAGCGCGACATGGAAGCATCCGGCGCTTCAAGAAAAAGCATTGAGGAGCGCTTACGCGCCTTTCTATGGGACGTCGTTGAATCCGATGATGATGAAGATGAGGAAGACGTTCTTTAACCAAGAGCCGTCTCCGTGAAACCAGCCATGAGCTCGGCTGTAACTCTTATAATATTAGCTTTGCTTCACGGCAGCAGCAAAGCTCTGGGGAAAGTTGTTTCGGGAGCAGATGTCTCTGAAATACTAATCAGCTTCACCGGAACCATACTTATCGGCACTGCAGCAACATGGACTGTGGTCTGGATTATTTTAAGATTGCTCCAGAAGCAGGAACTCACAATCACAGTGACCAACTGGATTTTAGCAGCAGCAACAATCACCAGCTTTGCGCTGGCAATAATGCACATATACTAACGCTAACAAATACAAGTGAGGATGGTGGGCCCGGAGGGACTCGAACCCCCAACCAAGCGGTTATGAGCCGCCGGCTCTGACCAATTGAGCTACAGGCCCACACAACTCCGATCTACCTGAATCGAAACATGATCGCAAGACTATCTCGCTTATGAGCTAAAACATTATCAATCAGTGTTTAATCACATGACGGATATTCGCCGCGATGCAGCACATCCTTATGTAAAACAACATGTTTTTACAATTCAACCGCTGACAGCGTATTCCTCAGCCCTGCAAAAACTTCAGGCTGCGAATCTGTTTGATTCACAGCCTGACATGAAATCAGTTCAACCGGATCAATACCGATTAACGCAAGATCGGGCAACCACGGGCTTTTCCAAAAAGCACACTCACCGGACGGCCGTGGCGATAACCCGAAACGCGGATTGTCGAACGGTTGCTATGCACGCGTGCGCCACGGATACCCATGCGCGATGCTTTGGAAACTGCATTACGTGGTGTGCAGGCATAACGGTTCGGGCGGTAATGCGGGCGGTTATAATGACCATGACGATGGTTCACCTGCACCACAGGCGCACCTGTTGTCGCCACTCCGCTGACTGCGAGTGACACCACAGGCGATGCGGCCTGTGCCGATGCACCGGCCGAGAAAACACCCGCGAGACCAATCAGGCCGGAAACAATTGCTGCTTTCATTGAGAAACCCGACATAGCATCCTCCTTGGATAATTCTTTTGCTTATTGCGATATCCAATAATTAGCAGGCTATTTCTGAATGCAGCAGCAATCAATCATTCATTTGCAGTTCATAAAACCGTTTCTTGTTGATGCAGCAGCTTATTAATCAATGAAACTGGTCATATGCTTTAAATATGCTTCCTCGTCAGGCAGTTCATGGTCATAGACTGTGATTTTGCCGCGTACAGAAATACCTGCTTCATGCACCGTTTCTTTTGAACCGGAAACAAGCGGATGCCACCAATCCAGATCCCTGCCCTCAGACACACGGCGATAGCCGCAAGTCTCAGGCAACCAGCGCACGGTCTCAATGATTTCCGGTGTCAGGAACACACAATCCGGCACGGTTTTTCTGCGGTTCGGATAGTCCGAGCACTGGCAGCTTGTGCCATCAAGCAGCGTACAGGCAACGCTGGTGCCGTAAATTTCATCGGTATCATCATCCTGCAATTTATGCAGACAGCACTGGCCGCAGCCATCGCACAGACTTTCCCATTCCTGCTTGTTCAGTTCACGCAGCGTTTTGGTCTGCCAGAATGGTTTCTTCATAACGTCCTCACCTTCCAGCAGCATTTTAGCAAATTTACAGCGGCCGGATAAATCAATTTCAAAATAAAAGGCCCGGTAAACCGGGCCTTTGTATGTGACGATATCTGAATATAAAAACGTCAGGCCTCGACGAAAATGATGATTTTTGAGTAACGGAGCGGAGCGTACATAAAGTACGTGAGCACCGGATACGGAGAAAATCGCCATTTGCAGGCAGGACTGGCGCTTTTAGATCAGATATTCAGCGGAACAAGCCTTCGCCCTGTTCATCAATAATCTGGCGGGCTTTGATGAGGGTAATATTCACCGCGTCATCCATCGTAGCAAAACGATCTGCGCGGATGAATTTATGTTCTTTCATCTCGCCGTCAATTTCCTTGCGGATCAGGCCACAGGTCTGAAACTGTCCGGCTTCAGGAAACGGTGTTGCCAGAATGACAAAACCTTTATGCTCACTGCTGACCGGCTCGGCCTGAGCCTTACTGCCTGCTGCGTCCGAAGAACCAAGACCGAAAAGACGTTTAAGAAAAGACATTCTATCCCCTAGAACATTTAACGCCCGCGACAATGCGGCAGTTAAAAGAATTTAGAGCGAGCCCAGCGGCTAATATTAAACACAACACGCTCTAACAAAATGCCGCCACCACAGGGATGACGGCATTTTTTTGTGCTTTTAGCTATCCAAGAACGAACGCAGCTTGCGTGAGCGGCTCGGATGCTTGAGCTTACGCAGTGCTTTCGCCTCGATCTGACGGATACGCTCACGGGTAACCGAGAACTGCTGACCAACTTCTTCCAGCGTGTGGTCGGTGTTCATACCGATACCAAAACGCATACGCAGAACACGTTCTTCACGCGGGGTCAACGATGCCAGAACACGGGTTGTGGTATCACGCAGGTTTGCCTGAATGGCTGCATCAATCGGCAGCAGCGCATTCTTATCTTCAATGAAGTCGCCCAGATGTGAATCTTCTTCATCACCCACCGGCGTTTCAAGGGAGATAGGCTCCTTGGCGATTTTCAGAACCTTGCGCACTTTTTCAAGAGGCATAGCCAGCTTTTCAGCCAGTTCTTCCGGTGTCGGTTCACGGCCGATTTCATGCAGCATCTGGCGCGATGTGCGAACGATCTTGTTGATCGTTTCGATCATATGCACCGGAATACGGATGGTACGTGCCTGATCCGCGATAGAACGGGTAATCGCCTGTCGGATCCACCATGTCGCATAGGTCGAGAACTTATAACCACGGCGATATTCGAACTTATCAACCGCCTTCATCAGGCCGATATTGCCTTCCTGAATAAGATCAAGGAACTGCAGACCACGGTTGGTATATTTCTTGGCGATAGAAATCACGAGACGCAGGTTTGCTTCAACCATTTCTTTCTTGGCAATGGTTGCTTCGCGCTCGCCCTTCTGCACCTGATTAACGATGCGGCGGAATTCACCAATCGAAATCGCGGTTTCAGTAGCCAGGTTCTGGATTTCCGAACGCAGATTTTCAATGCCGCGTTTTTCCTTGGCAACAAAGTCCTTCCAGCCACGGGCTGTCAGGGTTGCAAGACGGTCAGTCCAGTTCGGGTCAAGTTCATTGCCCTGATATTCTTTGAGGAACTCTTCGCGGCGCACGCCGAAAGATTCCGCCAGACGCAGGAGCTTACCTTCGTTCTGAACAAGACGCTTGTTAATGTCGTAGAGCTGCTCAACCAGCGATTCAATACGATTCTGGTTCAGCGACAGAGACTTAACAGCCTTAATCAGCTGATCTTTCAGTTCCTTGTAGCGGCGCTCCTGAGAGGTCGACAATTCACCGGCAGCGGCCAGACGGCCTTCAACCTGCTGATCCTGCAATTTACGCAGTTTCTTATAGGTATCAGCGATCAGATCGAGGGTTTCCATGACCTGAGGACGCAATTCAGCTTCCATCGCAGCAAGCGACAGATTGGCTTCATCGTCTTCATCCTCGTCATATTCTTCCTGAATTTCACCACCGACATTGGTGATATCATCGTCATCGCGTGAGCGACGGCCGCCCTTGTCATCACGTACAGGCTGCTCTTCCACACGCTCGATCACCGGCGCCTGCTTGGCTTCCGGTCCGGCATATGTGGTTTCAAGATCAATGATTTCGCGCAGCAAAATCTGCTGGTCATTCAGCGCTTCACGCCAGATGATCAAAGCCTGAAATGTCAGCGGGCTTTCGCAAAGCCCGGCGATCATGGTTTCGCGGCCAGCTTCGATACGCTTGGCAATCGCGATTTCGCCTTCACGCGACAGGAGTTCAACCGAACCCATTTCACGCAAATACATACGCACCGGATCATCGGTACGGTCTGTCGGCTCTTTTTTGGTTGTTGTTGTCGCCAGAGCGGTGCCACCGGCTTCTACCAGATCACCGCCGCTTTCTTCGCTGTCATCGTCGCGCTCTTCAGCGTCAGCATCCTGCTCGTCGTCTTCAACAACATTGATGCCCATATCGGACAGCATCGACATCGTATCTTCGATTTGCTCGGATGTTACTTCTTCCGAAGGCAGCACGGCATTCAGCTCGTCCATCGTGACATAGCCACGCTTCTTGGCGAGCTTGATCATTTTCTTGACAGCGTCGTCCGAAAGGTCGAGAAGCGGCCCATCGGTCGCGCCTTCGCGCTCGACTTCAGCTTCTTCGTTTTCCTTTGCCTTCGTTGCCATATTATTTATCTCCAGACGATCAGTTCGTTTTGTCCATCGGGCAGAATGAACAACAAAACGAGCGATTCGCGTTATGCCCCGTGACTATCGATAATACCGGCAATAGCGCTTTCACGTTAAAACCGGATTAACCGTGTTCACTGCCAGCTGCGGCAAATAAAACAGCGGTTTTCAAATTTCATGTTTACAGCGCCTGAACAGCCCCGTATTTATCTTGTACCGGCAATGAATTGCCTTGAAGTCATGTCTGTGGTCGCCTTTTCAGCGGCCGACAATCTTGCACTGATACAATTAAAGAATGCGACTCATATGATTCGCCTGAAAAAAGCGAATCATTTATGCGGATTCGCGACAGTGTGACGCCGGTTAAGCACTAAAGAGTGCAATTTCTGACATATATCGGGTTAAATCACCCTTGTTTTGAGATTTTAGCGGTCATCTGCTCAGTTTCAGAAACCGCCCGGAGGACGACCTGAAGACTGGCCGAAACCTTCAATAAGCGCTTCGGTTGCATCGGCCTTGCGAATTTCACTTTGAATATCAATCAAACGTGCAAAAACTTCGTCGGATGCCTCAGCAGAAAGAGCCTCCTCTACTGCTCTTAGTTCCTTATGTAGTGTCCGCGCGCGCAGTTGCAAGTGCATCGCCTGTTTGAGTGCAGCACGGGCATCATCTTCTGCTGCCAGCAATGTAGCAGGCCACAGACGTGCACGACGCACAACAAGCTCCAGCTCCTCAAGCAGCTCTGAAAAACCGTTTTCATTGAGCATCTTGCGCATGGTCTTGCCATCGTCTGCAAGATGACTGGCCATCACATCAAGCACAGCAGCATGAAGCGCCGTCAGCCCCGAATGGGAAAGCTCCAGCGTTGCCACCGTTTCAAAATTCTCATCAATCAGCGGCGGGTGATTAATCAGCGTCAGAACAATCGTAGCCTCGCGCAGACTTGGTGCTGATGCACCGCCCTTCACAATTGCAGAACGGGTAAGACTCTCCGAGGCTTTTGTTGAAACAGCATTACCAAACCCACCGCCCCCGAAGCCACCACCTTTACCGCGCTGCGGCTGGAAATTGCCTTTACCGCCAAAGCCGCCAGCCCGCTTATCAGCATTTTGCCGTCCCCATTTAGGACCGAAAAAGCTCTGCGATTTTTCACGCATATGCTGGCTATAATAATGTTTAACGCTCTCATCTTTGATGCGCGCCACATGTGTGCGAAGCCGCGCATCAAGCTCTGCGCGGCGTTCCGGCGTTTCAAAATTGCCACCGGCGGTCTCACGCATCCAAAGCATTTCCGCCAGCGGCTTGGCATCCTGCAACACGACACGAAACGCGGAAGCGCCCTGCTCTTTGACCAGATCGTCGGGGTCTTTACCCTCAGGCAGCAAAGCAAAAGCCAGCGATTTTCCGGGTTGCAAATTCGGCAGGCCTGTATCTACCGCACGATGTGCAGCGCGCAATCCCGCCTGATCGCCGTCAAAACACAAAACCGGCTCAGGGCTGATACGCCAGAGCAGTGCCATCTGCTCCTCGGTCAATGCCGTACCGAGTGGCGCCACAACCTCGTTGAAACCAGCCTGCGCCAGCGCAATCACGTCCATATAGCCTTCAACGGCAATGACCGGCTTGGCTTCTTCACCATGTTGTGCCTGACAGGCACGGCGCGCGCGCACCATATTGTAAAGCACGCGCCCTTTATGAAACAGCTCCGTTTCAGGCGAGTTAAGATATTTGGCAGGCGCATCGGGCGACATTGCACGACCGCCAAAGGCGATCACACGATTACGGCTGTCTGTAATCGGGAACATGATGCGGTCGCGGAAACGATCATAGGACACCGCAATACCCTCGCCATGCACCACCATACCGCAGGCTTCAATCTGATCACGGGTAGCGCCTTTGGACGCCAGATATTCTTTGAGAATATTGCGCCCTTCCGGCGCATAGCCGATACGGAATTCCGCTTGCGTCTGCGCATTCAGGCCACGGTCGCGCAAATAAGACCGTGCTTTTGCGCCGACCGACGCCTGCAACTGATCTTCAAAAAATCCGGCAGCCAGTTCCATCACATCATAGAGCGTGCCGCGCTTTTCTTCGCGCTTTTGCTGCTCGGCATCCATAACCGGCATTGGCACACCGGCCATATCGGCGATGCGCGTTACTGCCTCAGGAAAACTCAGGCCTTCCAGCTCGGTGAGAAAACGAAAATGATCACCGGTCACACCACAACCGAAACAGTGATAACGGCCTTTGCGATCCTCGCAGTGAAAGCTCGGACTTTTTTCACCATGAAAAGGGCAGCAGGCCCAGAAATCCCCCTTGGACGCATTGGTTTTTTTGCGATCAAAACTCACGCGTGTCCCGATCACAGACGATATCGGAACGCGGTCGCGGATTTCATCAAGGAAGGATGGGGGAAAACGCATACGTCTCTAAATTCTCTCTCAACTGTCTTGCTATTGCCGCTCTCCAAAATGAGAGCTGACAGATTTAGCCTGCTTACCTCATAACATGTAATTCTGAAAAGCGCGCCTGCAACCCGCATCTATCCCCGCTAACCACACAGAGTTTCATCTTTACCTATAAGCGGACAGAACTGTTGTCATAATCAGGGCTTATCATCCTATCTGATAGTACCGCAATAATATCTTACAGCACCTGAAAACGCGGAACTTTGTATTAGTCGGCTAATTGTCATAAATTTGTCATAAAAACTTTAAATACCGTCTATTAGGGGTAAAATTCCTCTTCCAAATTAAGCATAATGTGCCTAGATTGATTAGCCAGTGCATGATTTTCGCACTGCACTTTATCCGTCCCGATCATTCCATCACATCACCGCAGCAATGCGTTGCAGGCACGAGCAGGAACGGACTATCCGGAGAACAATCCGGGGAATAACCAAGGATGAATTAATCATCCGGAAATAAAAAGGAATACGCATTTGAATGGTTCAGTCGTCCTCCTGCATCTTGCAGGGGCAGTCGCGCTGCTGTTATGGGCAACACGGATGGTACGGTCAGGCGTTGAGAGCGCTTATGGTGACCGCTTACGCCGACGACTGCGCAAATATATGCAAAAACCTGTTCTCGCAGTCAGCTTTGGCATTTTACTGGCTGTATCCCTTCAAAGCTCCACCGCTGTTACCCTGCTTGTCGGCTCCTTTGTCGGCGCGGGCTTTGTCAGCGGCGTAGCAGGCCTTATGGCCGTGCGCGGCGGCGAGCTCGGCTCTGCCCTTGTCGTTAAAATCCTGAGCTATGACCTGACTTTGCTGGTGCCTTTGGCGCTCGTTGCAGGCACTTTCATTTCTATGTCCTCCGAGCGGTTGTTCTGGCGGCAAAATGGTAAAATTCTGGTCGGTATCGGCCTGCTTATTCTTTCGCTTGAACTTACAGGCGAAGCGACGACACCTTTGCGCGACAGTCAACTGCTGCCGGTGATCGTCAATTATCTGGCGAGTGATCCGGTTACCACCTATCTGCTTGCAGCGCTGATGACATGGCTATTCCATTCCTCGATTGCTGCAATCATCCTGCTCACATCTTTCGCGTCACGCGGCCTCATTCAGCCTGATCTGGCTGTGGTGATGGTGCTTGGCGTTAATCTTGGTTCATCCATCATTGCGCCGCTGCTCACACGCAATGCTCCGCCGGAAACCCGCGTTGTGCCATTGGGCAATCTGATGATGCGCGGCGCAGGCTCGCTGGTCATTCTGATCCTGTTCCTGACGTTTAAACCACCTGTAGCGTTTCTCGGATCAGACCCTGTCAGTCAGGTTGTGAATGCGCATATCCTGTTCAACACGATCATTCTGGTGGCGGGTATTCCGCTTTCAAGTCTGATCCTGCGTGCCACAGAAGCACTGGTCAACCTCAAGGCCAAACCGGAAGCCCCTGCCGAGACAGTCTTCACGCAGGAAATCAGCGCGCTGGATATAAGTGTGATCAACTCCCCGCCTCTGGCGCTCGGTAACGCAACGCGCGAAGTTGTGCGCACCTGCGAAACCGTTGATGTGATGCTGCGCCGGATTATGGATCTTTATGAAAAACCGGATCAGGTCGGCATCAACGAACTGGCAAAGCTGGATGATCGTCTGGATGCACGCCACGCCGCTATCAAGCTTTATCTGGCAAAGCTCGCAACTAAGAGCCTTACCGAAGACGAGGCTCTGCGCACGCAGGAGCTTCTCGGTGCCTGCGTGAAGCTTGAACAGGTCGGCGATATTATTGTGCGCAATATGCTCGCCCATGTGCAGAAGAAAATGGATCGCAAACTGGAGTTCACCGAAGAAGGCTGGGATGAGCTGACCGAATTCCACGCAATGGTCGTTTCCAACGCACATCTGGCCTTTAACGTGCTGGTATCGCGCGACAGCTATACGGCGCGCCAGCTTGTGCATGAAAAAGATCATCTGCGTGATATGGAAAAGCGCACAAGCGAAATGCATTTCCAGCGCCTGCGTGAAGGCACTGTGCGCAGTGTTGAAACCAGCTCGATCCATCTGGATACGATCCGCGACCTCAAGCAGATCAACTCATTGCTGGCTTCTATGGCCTATCCGGTACTGGAAGAAAAAGGCATGCTCGGCGGCACACGCCTGAAAGCAGTGACAGAAAGCTAAACCAGCGCTCAAACAAAAAAAGCCCGCGAATATCGCGGGCTTTTTCATTTCTTCAATTAAGCATATCAAACACCAAGCAGCTCTTTCAACACAGCGCTGGCTTTGGCAAAATCCATCTGGCCGGTATAGCGCTCTTTGAGTACAGCCATAACCTTACCCATATCGCGCAGACCTTCCGCACCGATTTCAGCAATCGCGGCAGCGCTGTTCGCACGGATTTCATCATCGCTGAGCTGCTGCGGCAGAAACTCTTTAATGATTTCGATTTCAGCACGCTCAGTCTCAGCCAGTTCAATACGATTGCCTTCTTCGTACATTCTCGCGGATTCTTCACGCTGCTTGATCATCTTGGCAAGGATTGCCAGCAATTCATCGTCGGTTACAGGATCTTTGCCTGCACCGCGATTAGCAATGTCACGATCCTTCAGAGCAGCCATAATCAGGCGCAGCGTTGAGGAACGCATTTTATCATGGGCTTTCATAGCCGTTGTCAGAGCTTGCGAAATTTCCTGACGCAGCATTTTTATCTCCTTGAACAGGATAGCAATATGCTTTTCGTTATCCGGTTTGTTAAATTTATAAAATCCGGCAATATATGCAACAAGGCTGGCCGGAATAAGCAAATCAAAGGCCTTATAGCGCAATTTAGCGTTCTGGCAAAAGCAGGCACACCGTTTTTTCCGCCTCAAACTGCAAGATTGCCTGAATACATATCTGAATCCGGTTAAAAACAGTACGGTCAGCAATTGACCAGCCCATAAGATTTCTTTACATTGTTAATCTTAGCAGAAGATTTTTTTCGTTCTCGCGACGGGGCTCATTGTATCCGGCGCGTTTTCGCACGACCTGTCTCAACTTATAGGACGGGCCCCTCTGCATAACAGCACAGCGCGCAATTTTGATCAGGAGTGCCTCAATGACCGAAACCACACCGAAAACCGCACCCTGGACGATTTCCAAACCTACAGCTGTCCTCGTTCTTGCAGATGGCACAGTCATTGAAGGCAAAGGCGTTGGCGCAGTCGGTGCAATTGAAGCCGAGGTTTGCTTCAACACCTCGCTCACCGGTTATCAGGAAGTTCTGACCGATCCGTCCTATGCAGGTCAGATCGTAACTTTCACATTTCCTCATATCGGCAATGCCGGCACAAATGAAGAAGACAGCGAGCGCCTTAATGCGGGCAGCCGTTCCGGTGCTGTCGGCACAATTATCAAAGCGGATATCACTGCGCCGTCGAATTATCGCTCAACGCAGGATTTCGACAAATGGCTGAAGCATCATGGCATCATCGGTCTCAGCAATATTAATACACGCGCACTGACCGCGCTGATTCGCGAAAAAGGCGCAGCCAATGCCGTGATCGCACATGATCCGAGCGGCAATTTTGATATTCCGGCGCTGAAAAAGCGGGCAGCGGCATGGGCTGGCCTCGTAGACCTCGATCTCGCGAAGAATGTAACCTCCGGCCAATCCTCCGTCTGGACAGAGAAATCATGGGTCTGGAATGAAGGCTACGGCCAGCAGGGTGAAGAACAGTTCCACGTTGTAGCCATTGACTACGGTATCAAGCGCAACATTTTGCGCCTGTTTGCTGATCTTGGCGGCAAGGTCACCATTGTACCGGCAACAGCAACAGCTGAAGATATTCTGGCGCATAATCCGGATGGTATCTTCCTCTCCAATGGTCCTGGCGATCCTGCGGCGACCGGCGAATATGCAGTACCGACCATTCAGAAACTGATTGCAACGGATATTCCGCTGTTCGGCATTTGCCTCGGCCACCAGATGCTGGCGCTGGCAACAGGCGGCAAGACAGTGAAGATGCATCAGGGTCATCACGGCGGCAACCATCCGGTCAAAGATCATACAACCGGCAAGGTTGAGATCGTTTCGATGAACCACGGCTTTGCGGTGGATGCGGACAGCCTGCCGGAAGGCGTGGAAGAAACCCATATCTCGCTGTTTGACGGCACGAATTGCGGCCTGCGGATTATCGGCAAGCCGGTATTCTCGGTACAGCACCATCCGGAAGCGTCTCCGGGTCCTGAAGACTCGTTCTACCTGTTCCGTCGCTTTATCAATCTGATCCGCACACGCAAGGGTCAGGAACCACTGCCGGAACGCGAAGCGGCCTGAAATAAATACTGATAAACAAAATAAAAAGGCCGGTGAAATTCACCGGCCTTTTTGTATTTCTTACTATCAAGCGCTACGTCATATTCGGGATGATGGCGTGGTGAAAATGGTGATTTTCGAGAACCGGAGCGCAGTGCACTTTAATGTGCATGAGCACCGGAAGTCGAGGAAAGCGCCATTTGCAAACCGTCAGCACCCGAATATATCAAATAGGGTTGTTGAAGGTATCGCAGGCTTCCACTTTCCCTGTGTCGAAGCCACGCTTGAACCATGTGGAGCGCTGAGCAGCGGTACCGTGGTTAAAGCTTTCTGGAACGACATAGCCTTGGGCGCGCTTTTGCAACGTATCGTCACCGATCTGATGGGCGGCATTCAATGCTTCTTCCAGATCACCCTGCTCGAGCAGACCTTTTTGAGCAGTGAATTTACCCCAGACACCGGCAAAGCAATCGGCCTGCAATTCCACGCGCACGGACATGGCATTCGATTGTGCTTCACTCATGCTTTGGCGCATCTGGTTAAACTTAGGCAGAATGCCGAGCAGGTTCTGAACATGGTGCCCGACTTCATGCGACAATACATAAGCATGAGCAAAGTCACCGGAAGCGCCAAAACGCTTATCCAGCTCATTGTAAAAGCTCAGATCAATATAAACCTTCTGATCTCCGGGGCAATAAAACGGCCCAGAAGCAGCAGAGGCAAAACCGCAAGCTGACTTAACCTGTCCATCAAAGAGAACAAGCGTCGGCTTTTTATAGGTCTGTCCGGCAGCCTGAAAAATACCGCTCCAGACTTCTTCTGTTTCTTTCAAAACAACACGGGAGAAGCTTGCAGCCTCATCATCCGCACGCGGCGCAGTTGCGCCCCCTCCGGCGGAGGTTCTGCTTGCCGAAGGTGCCTGCGTGGTTTGCACAGAGCCATCGCCAAACAATAGCGGCAACGGATTGATCCCGACCATCCACAATACCAGAGCGATTGCACCGAGCATTATGATGCCGGAAAGCCCGCCGCCACGCACAACACGAAAGCCCGGACCACCAAGCCCGCCGCCCCTGCCGAACCCTCCGGGCGCACCACCGCCACTGCCGCGGCGATCCTCAACATTGTCACTCTCTTCGCGACCTTGCCAGCGCATCGGCGCTCTCCTTATTTTATACAATTCCGTGATAACTATAATAAAGCGGAAAAGCGTTGCCCGCTACTCTGTCACTGCGTTATTTAGCGAAGATAAAACGAGGACTATTTGAAAAGCACCTGTCAGCCGGTCAAATTTAAATAAGATTTGTTATAAACTCCGTTTTTCTCCCAAATATCGTATTTAAGGGGTTACTTTCCGCGAACTGATTACCTATAAGACACGCTTAGCCCAGACGCATCACACAGCCTCTGAACCCGACGGTCATCCGTTCGGGCTTTTGCCGCAGAGCCATATAAGCGCTAAACACAGGATAGAGCCATGCCAAAACGCACAGACATCAAATCGATTCTGATTATCGGAGCGGGACCAATTGTTATCGGTCAGGCATGCGAATTTGACTATTCAGGCACTCAGGCCTGTAAGGCCCTGAAAGAAGAGGGCTACCGGATCATTCTGGTGAACTCCAATCCGGCAACGATCATGACTGATCCTGATCTGGCGGATGCCACTTATATCGAACCGATCACACCGGAAGTTGTTGCCAAAATCATCGCCAAAGAGCGTCCGGATGCACTGCTGCCAACAATGGGCGGCCAGACTGCGCTGAACACAGCGCTGTCGCTGAAGCGCATGGGCGTTCTCGACCGCTACAATGTGGAAATGATCGGCGCTGATGCCAAGGCAATCGACAAAGCCGAAGACCGCGCGCTTTTCCGCGAGGCAATGGCTAAAATCGGCCTCGAAACACCAAAATCCATGCTGTCCAATGCGACCGATGTAAAAGACGAAGATCGCAAAGCCCATAAGATCAAACGCGAAGAGCTAAAAGCCAAGCTTTCCGGCGATGATCTCGATAAGGCGCTCGACAAGCTGGAAACCGAATGGCAGCTCGGCGAAACCGACCGCAAGCAGCGCTATATGACCCATGCTATGGCACTGGCAGCGCAGGCGCTTGACCATGTTGGCCTGCCGGCGATCATCCGCCCGAGCTTTACTCTTGGCGGCACCGGCGGCGGCATTGCCTATAACCGCTCGGAATTCTTTGAAATCGTAGAAGGCGGCCTTGATGCATCGCCAACCACCGAAGTGCTGATTGAAGAATCCGTGCTCGGCTGGAAAGAATATGAGATGGAAGTTGTGCGCGACAAAGCGGACAACTGCATCATCATCTGCTCGATCGAAAATATCGACCCGATGGGCGTGCATACCGGCGACAGTATTACTGTTGCCCCTGCCCTGACGCTGACTGATAAAGAATATCAGATCATGCGCGATGCTTCGATTGCAGTGCTGCGTGAAATCGGTGTGGAAACCGGTGGCTCCAACGTACAGTTTGCGGTTAATCCTGAAAATGGTCGCCTGATCGTTATCGAAATGAACCCGCGCGTATCCCGCTCATCCGCTCTGGCTTCCAAAGCAACCGGTTTCCCGATTGCTAAAGTTGCTGCCAAGCTTGCTGTTGGCTACACGATGGATGAACTGGAAAACGATATTACCGGCGGCGCTACTCCGGCTTCGTTTGAACCAAGCATTGACTATGTTGTCACCAAGATCCCGCGCTTTGCCTTTGAGAAATTCCCAGGTGCAAATAATGTTCTGACCACCGCAATGAAGTCCGTTGGTGAAGTTATGGCTATCGGCCGTACTTTTCAGGAATCTTTGCAGAAAGCCCTGCGCGGCCTTGAAACCGGCCTGACCGGTCTTGATGAAATCGCCATTCCGAATATCGAAGACGGCGATGAGAAAAGCGCAATCCGCGCGGCCATCGGCACACCAACACAGGATCGCCTGCGCATGGTTGCACAGGCCATGCGTCTTGGAATGCCGCTTGATGAAATTCATGCAGCCTGCAAAATCGATCCTTGGTTCCTTGAGCAGATGGCTGAAATTGTGGCTATGGAAGAGCGTGTTCGTGAACATGGTCTGCCGCAGGATGCCGAAAATATGCGCAATCTGAAAGCGATGGGCTTCTCGGACAGCCGCCTAGCCGGTTTGATCCGCAAAGATGCCAAGGACGTTGCCAAACATCGCGCAGAACTGAAAGTGCATCCGATTTTCAAGCGCATTGATACCTGCGCTGCGGAATTCGCATCACCAACCGCCTATATGTACTCAACCTATGAGGCACCTTTTGCCAATATCGACGCCTGTGAAGCTGATGTTTCCGAGCGCAAAAAGGTTGTTATTCTCGGTGGCGGCCCTAACCGTATCGGTCAGGGTATCGAGTTCGATTATTGCTGCTGCCATGCGGCCTTCGCGCTCAGCGATGCCGGTTATGAAGCAATCATGATCAACTGTAACCCGGAAACGGTTTCGACGGACTATGACACTTCAGACCGTCTTTATTTTGAATCACTGACCGATGAAGATGTGATTGAAATCCTGCGCAAAGAGCAGGAAAAAGGCACTCTGCATGGCGTGATCGTGCAGTTCGGCGGTCAGACCCCGCTGAAACTGGCGAATGCACTGGAAAAAGCCAATATTCCGATCCTTGGCACTTCGCCGGATGCAATAGATCTGGCAGAAGACCGTGATCGCTTCCAGAAACTGCTGATCAAGCTTGGCCTTAACCAGCCAAAGAACGGCATTGCTTATTCTGTTGAACAGGCACGCCTCATTGCCAGCGACCTCGGCTTCCCGCTGGTGGTTCGCCCGTCTTATGTTCTGGGTGGCCGCGCCATGCAGATCATTCATGATGAGCGCATGCTGCAGAAATATCTGCTGGAAACTGTTCCTGAGCTGGTGACCGAAGATATTAAAGCCAAATATCCGAACGATAAAACCGGCCAGATCAACACGCTGCTGGGCAAAAACCCGCTGCTGTTCGATACCTACCTGACGGATGCAATCGAAGTGGATGTTGACTGCCTGTGCGACGGTAAAGACGCCTATGTTGCCGGTATCATGGAACATATTGAAGAAGCCGGTATTCACTCCGGTGACTCAGCCTGCTCCCTGCCGGTTCACACACTGAGCGATGAAATCGTTGCTGAACTGGAACGCCAGACCATTGCTATGGCCAAGGCGCTCAATGTCGGTGGTCTGATGAATGTGCAATATGCGATCAAAGACAATGTGATCTACGTGCTTGAGGTTAACCCACGTGCATCGCGTACCGTGCCTTTCGTGGCTAAAACCAACGGCACACCGATTGCCAAGGTTGCAGCCCGCATCATGGCCGGTGAAAGCCTTGAACAGGCACTCGCAGCCTATGGCGGCAAGCCTGATGTCAAAGCACAGCGCCACATCGCCGTGAAGGAAGCCGTGTTCCCGTTTGCGCGCTTCCCGGGCGTTGATACCCTGCTCGGCCCTGAAATGCGTTCGACCGGTGAAGTCATGGGTCTTGATTATGACTACGCACTGGCTTTCGCAAAAGCACAGCTGGGTGCAGGTGTTGACCTGCCACGCGACGGCACGCTCTTTGTGTCCGTTCGCGATCAGGACAAAGCACGTATCGTATCAGCAGTTAAACGTCTGGCCGATCTCGGCTTCAAAATTCTGGCAACCGGCGGCACACAACGCTATCTGGCGGAACAGGGCATTGAAGCTGCCAAGATCAACAAGGTGCAGGAAGGTCGTCCGCATATTGAAGACGCCATCCGCAACCGTCAGGTGCACATTGTCTTCAATACCACAGACAGCGTCAGCGCGGTTTCCGACAGCAAGTCGATCCGCCGCGCGGCTTTGATGCACAAGCTGCCATATTATACCACTATGGCCGGTGCAGAAGCGGTATCGGAAGCTATTGCAGCACTGAAAGCCGGCTCGCTCGAAGTTCGTCCGCTTCAGGACTACTTCAAGAAGGACTGAGCCCGGTTATAGACCCTGATTTAAAGGCAGCCTTCATGGCTGCCTTTTTATTTATGCTCTATAAATGTCAGATATTTATTCTTCGCGGATGTGCAAAATCCTGTTCGCCCGCCTTGTATTGGTCAATAATGTCGCATATGTTACCCTCATCGAATTTTCGGTCGAGTGATTTTGCGGCCCGCACGGCACTGCCTTGCTTCTCATGATCTTCCATCAACAACTTCGATCCACCGGGAACGCTCGAAAGGCGAACCTGAATTTACTATGAACTTGAAGGAATTTCCCATGGCTACGGGAACAGTTAAGTGGTTTAACACGACCAAGGGTTTCGGTTTTATTCAGCCTGATCAGGGCGGCACAGACGTGTTCGTTCACATCTCCGCTGTACAGCGCGCTGGCCTGGCTCAGCTCGATGAAGGCCAGAAAGTCACCTACGAAATCGTGCAGGACCGCCGCTCTGGTCGTTCATCTGCCGACAACCTCGTTGCAAATTAATTTGCAAACAGGCAGAGCCGCGTAAAAGCAGGCTCCGGGCTGAAGATACAGGGCGTTCCGGTCACACTGACTGACAATCTGGGATCGAATAAAAGGCGGGTTTTCCCGCCTTTTCTTTTTTGTGTTTTTTTAAGTAAAGCACTGTAATCACGCGCTGCTATAAAAGCTTTCCTTGCACTTTGATAATGTTTGCGACATAAAGCTGTAGCCTCAGACTGAACAGTCCGGCTCTATATCAGCGTTGCTCCCCACCGGCATTATACAGCCTTAAAAGCTGCACCTTCTCCGGATAACACATGCGACCAGATTGATCTGCGCTCGCGACGGGCTCAACAACGCCGCTATAGCGGCTGCGCAGCTGCTGGCAGCAACGCTTATACACACGCGGTTGAGGAGATTGCGCTGTGTTTTAAGTTTTCTTTTATCCTCCGGCATCCCAGCCGGATCGCCAGTTCCATTCAGGAGTAATGATCATGGCATTCCTCGCCGACGCACTGTCCCGCGTAAAACCATCTGCCACTATCGCTGTCAGCCAAAAAGCCCGTGAGCTGAAAGCCAAAGGCAAAGATGTTATCAGCCTTGGCGCAGGCGAGCCGGATTTTGATACCCCTGAAAATATTAAGCAGGCAGCGATTGATGCCATCAACCGCGGCGAAACCAAATACACCCCTGTTTCCGGCATTCCTGAACTGCGCAAAGCTATTGCTGCGAAGTTCAAGCGTGAAAACGATCTGGATTACACACCGGAACAGACCATTGTTGGTACCGGCGGCAAGCAGATTCTGTTCAACGCCCTGATGGCTACCCTCAATCCGGGCGATGAAGTTATCATCCCTGCGCCTTATTGGGTGAGCTATCCGGAAATCGTTGCCCTGTGCGGCGCAACACCGGTGACCGTTGAAACAACAATGGACAACCAGTTCAAGCTGCAGGCCGCGGATCTGGAAGCTGCGATCACACCAAAAACCAAATGGCTGATCCTCAACATGCCATCCAACCCGACCGGCGCCGCTTACACTGAAAACGAAATCAGAGCACTGACCGATGTGCTGCTGCGTCATCCGCAGGTTTGGATTCTGACCGATGATATGTATGAGCATCTGGTCTATGGTGAGTTCAAATTCATGACACCGGCGCAGGTTGAGCCAAAGCTCTATGACCGCACACTGACCATGAACGGCGTCTCCAAAGCCTATGCCATGACCGGCTGGCGCATTGGTTATGCGGCAGGCCCTCTGCAACTGATCAAAGCTATGGACATGGTGCAGGGTCAGCAGACCTCCGGCGCGTCTTCCATTTCTCAGTGGGCTGCTGTTGAAGCTCTCAACGGCCCGCAGGATTTCATTGATAAGAACAAGGCAATCTTTCAGGGGCGCCGCGATCTGGTTGTCTCCATGCTCAATCAGGCCAGTGGCATCACCTGCCCTACACCGGAAGGCGCTTTCTATGTCTATCCTTCCTGTGCAGGCCTGATCGGCAAGACCGCTCCTTCAGGCAAAGTCATTGAAACCGATGAAGACTTTGTTTCCGAATTGCTGGAAGCAGAAGGCGTGGCTGTTGTTCACGGCTCAGCCTTTGGTCTCGGACCAAACTTCCGCATTTCCTATGCAACATCTGAAGCACTGCTCGAAGAAGCCTGCATCCGCATTCAGCGTTTCTGCTCTTCCCTGCGCTAAGCTGCAAACATAAAGCGTTTAAAGCCCCGGACGATCTCACCGTCCGGGGCTTTTTTATTGTGCTCACGCCCGCGCATGGAGAATGCTGCGCCCACAGGCAGGCCAGCATAACGCGCTAAGAAACAGGATTGAGTTTTGCCCCTCAGGAATCCGGACAAAAAAAAGCCGGACAAAAGCCCGGCTTGGAATTTTGAAGGCGTCATATGGACAAGCCTTCAGAGGGGAACACTCAGCGATGCGCAATGGGAGGAGGAGACGCATCACTAAGATGACCTGTATATGCTCCTTTAAGCCTGATTTCACAACGCCCGATATTGCACAGCAGCCATGCATTTTCAGATAGCTCAGCGTCTTGAACGGGATTTCTTTGCACAGGTCGTCATTCAAAATAAAAAAAGCCGGTAAAAACCGGCTTTTCCAATGCAACTGGCTTTATTCAGTAAGACCAGTTCCTGGCCTTTGAGAAAATAAAATCGCGGAAAACATGCAGCTTCGCCGCATTTTTCAATGCTTCCGGATAGCAGAAAAATGTATCGAATGTAGGAATCTCACCCAATGCAGGCAGCAATCGCACCAGACCCGATGTTTTATCGGCCATATAATCAGGCAACACGCCGATCCCCACCCCACCGAGTACAGCACGGCGGATTGAAAGCAGATTATTGACCTGCAAGGTCGGAATACGTGCACCGCCATCTGTGCGGCCAGCCGTTTCCAGCCAGTTCAGCCCCATCAGATAAGAAGGAGCGGATTCACCAAATGTCACAATGCGATGCTCATCCAGCTCTTCTATTGCATTCAGCTTGCCATATTTGGCAATATAACCCTCAGACGCATAGACATGCATATGCACGGTAAACATGCGTCGCTGAATCAGATCAGGCTGCTGCGGCTGGCGCAAACGCAAAGCGCAATCCGCATGACGCATCGTCAGATCCAGTTCCTCGTCATCAAGGATCAGCTGAACCTGAACATCAGGATAGAGATCGGCGAATTCTTCCATCCGCTCAATCAGCCAGCCGGAACCAAGTCCTACTGTCGTTGTGACGCGAAGACGACCTGAAGGTTTTTCACGGTTTTCATTGAGTTTGGAGCGGACATTTTCCAGCTTCATCAGCACATCATGTGCCGTACGATACAGGATTTCGCCCTGCTCAGTCAGAATAAGGCCACGCGCATGACGATAGAACAGCGCCACACCGACATCCTGCTCAAGCGCACTTACCTGACGTGAAATTGCAGATTGTGACAAATGCAATGTCTGCGCCGCATGGGTAAACGAGCCGGCTTCAGCAGCGGCATGAAAAATGCGTAGCTTATCCCAGTCAAGTGGTGCCACCACACTATCCCCTTTTCATGCAATGCCCGCATGCATATCAACGGACATTGCTTTTCATCCTCCGGCGCATAGCAGAGAGTCTGCCCTGCACGTCCCACTTCAATTGCAGCCAGCAAATCAGAATCAGCTGATAATGGCTACGTGTCAAAGAACTAAATTTTGTGGCAACTTTAAAGAGCTGGCGCACGAAATATCCGGCACCAGCCATTAAAATGCACGAACTCAGCAAATTCCCTGACTAAGCAACGGGTTGAGCTGCCAGCCAGCGCTCAGCTTCAAGCGCCGCCATACATCCCATACCCGCTGCAGTAACAGCCTGCCGGAAGGTTTCATCTGTCACGTCACCGGCAGCAAAAACCCCTTCAATACTGGTAGCCGTTGAATCCGGAGCAGTCCACAAATAGCCGCTATCCTTCATCTTCAGCTGTTCTTTGAACAATGATACCGCCGGCGCATGGCCGATTGCCACAAACACACCATCCGTCTTCATATCTGAAACAGCACCGGTCACAGTGTCTTTAAGACGCGCACCGGTCACAATCGGTCCCATAGGCGGGTTGGCAGGATTTCCGGTGATTTCCTCAACCGCATGGTTCCAGATAACCTTAACATTTTCACGCTTGAGCAGACGTTCCTGCAAAATCTTTTCCGCACGAAAAGTATCGCGACGATGAACAACGGTCACAGATTTCGCAATGTGCGAAAGATACAGTGCTTCTTCAACAGCTGTATTACCACCGCCGACAACAATCACATCCTTGCCGCGATAGAAGAAACCATCACAGGTGGCACAGGCCGAAACGCCGCCACCCATAAAATGCTGTTCGCTTTCAATACCAAGCCATTTGGCCTGCGCACCGGTCGCAATAATCACAACATCACTGGTAAACACTGTGCCGCTGTCGGTCTTTGCCGTAAACGGGCGCTTGGAGAGATCAACTTCCGACACCAAATCATAGACGATTTCAGCGCCGACATTTTCAGCCTGCTTGGCCATCTGCTCCATCATCCACGGCCCCTGCACGGTTTCCGCATAGCCAGGATAGTTTTCAACATCGGTGGTAATCATCAACTGACCACCCTGCTCCAATCCAGTAACAATCACCGGCTTCAACATAGCGCGGGCAGCATAAATGGCGGCCGTATAACCGGCAGGACCCGAACCGATGATGAGGACTGGAACATGGCGCTGTGTCATTGAATATTCTCTTTTCCGCGTGATTTCATTGCTGCGCTATGTATTGCTGAAACACATTTGCGCAGTGGTAACCTGAAACTAGGTTTCACGGTCTCTGATTACAAGCTGAAGCAGGACTTAAGACACGCTTAATCACAAGCAAGTTTGTACCCGCAGCTGAAAACTACCCAAGTGTTTCTGAGAAGTCACAAACCTGCTTTTGTGTTGGCGCCCCATAGGAAATACATAAATATTTTGCTAGATTCCTATAGTTTTCCTATAAAGCCACTCAACCCGTGCTGCTGTTATATAGGCTGAGAAAGTCCTGCTTACGGGAAAGCATTGTTTAAGCCGAAAGGGCAGGATCATATTTCGCTTTGTAAGTAATATCTGTGCGCGTTTAGGGATGATGATGGCTGTAGCCATGTTGTTTCCTGCCATGTTTGATTTGCGCGACGGCACACCGGACTGGTTGATTTTCATCCGCTCATCCCTGTTTACCGCCGGTGTTTCTTCTCTGGTGTTTCTTTCAACCCAAAACAGTCATGTCCGCTTTTCCCCGCGCCTTGGTTTCTTACTAACCGTTTCGCTCTGGGTTACGGCCGCATTGCTCGGCTCCATACCGTTTTATTTCTCGCATCTGCCAATCAGTTTTGCCACGGCACTGTTTGAATCCACCTCCGGTATTACAGCCACCGGCTCCACCGCTCTTACCGGCCTTGACCAGATGCCCCGCGGTATTCTGATCTGGCGCTCGCTGTTGTGCTGGATCGGCGGTATCGGGTTTATCGGTTTGGCGCTGTTGCTGCTGCCATCCTTGCGCATCGGCGGTGTACAGCTGTTCCATATGGAATCCTCTGATAAGTCAGAGAAAATTCTGCCGCGCGTCAACCAACTGGCGATCGGCATTATTATCGCCTATTGCGGTTTGACCATCCTGTGCATCATTTCCTTCTTTGCAGCAGGAATGGGCATGTTCGATGCCATCAATCACGGGCTGACAACGATTTCCACGGCTGGTTATTCAACCCACGACAGCTCTTTCGGCTTTTTCAACGGCAATAATGCTATTCTGATTGTTGCAATGGTATTCATGACACTCGGCTCACTGCCGTTTATTCTCTACATCAAAGCCGTCATACCGCAGCAAATGCCCAATCTGCTCGACCCGCAGGTTAAGCTGTTTCTGACATTGATTGTGCTATTTACTTTCGCCTTGGCTGTTTTGCTGCGGGTCAGTTCAGACATGCCTTTCGGTAAAGCTCTGATTACCGCAGGTTTTCATTTCATATCTGTACTCACAACGACAGGCTTTGCCACAGAGGACTACACGCTCTGGGGGCCTGCGGCTGTCGGCGTGTTCTTTCTGGCATCATTTGTCGGCGGTTGTGCGGGTTCCACATCGGGCGGCATGAAAATCAACCGCATCATCATTCTCTGGCGCACAACACAGGCCAGCCTGACACGTCTGGTTATGCCCCATGCGGTTGTGAAAGCGCGTTACGGCTCAACGGAAATTACCTCCGATATTGCGCAAAGCGCGCTGCTTTATCTGTTCTTATATTTCTCATCGCTGGTGCTCGGCACAATGGCGCTTGCAGTCTTCGGGCTGGATTTCATCTCAGCCTTTACCGGCGCGCTCACCGCCCTCTCCAATGTCGGCCCCGGCCTTGGTGAAACCATCGGCCCTGCAGGCAACTTCTCCACCATCAATGATAATGCACTATGGGTGCTGAGCTATCTGATGCTGGCCGGTCGTCTGGAACTGATCACCGTGGTTATTCTGTTCACCCGTGCCTTTTGGGTACGCTGATCAGAGCAGTTCACGAAAAACTGATCCGCTGACATAAAAGAAAATGATGCAGAATGGTTGATAATTTCAATTAACCATTCTCATTGTTTCATTCATGCTATAATGCAGTGACTCTAAAGCAATTCTTGGAAAAGCTGCAAACGGCAATCAGCCTTGCATTGTTGTTATATAATTGCTTTATGCATTCACACGATATCCATACTGCCGTCCGGCAGTTAACCGCTTTCTATTGCACCCTCTTACGGAGTTCCTATGCCGATTAAGGTTGATCTTGACGATATTGACTGGAAAATTCTGCGGGAACTGCAAAATGACGGGCGGATGACAAATGTCGAACTGGCAGAGCGGGTTGGCATTTCAGCGCCGCCATGCCTGCGACGCGTTCGCAAGCTCGAAGAGAGCGGCATTATTCAGGGCTATCAGGCGATCATCAAAGGTGAAGCCGTTGGTCAGGATCTCGTAGCCTTCTGTTCCATCGGCCTGAAACATCAGTCCGACAGCGAATTGAAAGCCTTTGCCGAAAAAACCAAGTCCTGGTCGCTGGTGCGCCGCGCATGGATGGTTTCAGGTGAATCCGATTTTCTGCTGCATTGCGTAGCGCCAAATCTCAATGCATTCCAAACATTTGTCATTGAAGAGCTGACAGCCACACCAAATGTGGATTCCGTGCGTACAGCGCTGACGATCCGACCGGTCAAAGATGAAGTGCTGATTGCGATTTAAATTCGCTCAACCCAATAATGAACATTAAAAAAGCCGGTTAAAACCGGCTTTTTTTATTTCTGTGCGAAAATATGGTCGTAAAACTCGCCAATCGTTTTCGCTTCGCGTTCAAGCGGGAAAAACTCTCTCACCCGCTGCAAACCTTTTTCCGCATGCTGCGCAGCCAGCGCAGGGTCGCGCAGATAATTCTCAATCGCAGGCGCCATTGTTGCACCGGAAGGCACCACATATCCGGTCTCGCCTTCAATCACGATTTCAGGATAGGCACCGGCATCACTGGTAACAACAGCCGTTTTGGAAGCCATAGCCTCAAGCGGCGTCAGGCCAAAACCTTCGGTACGGGACGGCGCCACATAAACATCAAGGCGACGATACCATGCACTGATACTGTCGCCCGCAGGATCAGCACTGACAAACGGGACTTCGCCTAAAAAGATAATCCGCTCTGCAAGACCCGCTTTTGCAACTTTATCCTGCAGCTCTTTCTCAAAGCCCTGATGCTCAGCTGTTGCACGCCCTGCCACCACTGCAGTCCATTCAGGATAGCGCGGCAACAGTTCAATCATCGCATCAACAAAAAGGTCGGTGCCTTTTTGGTGGCGTACACGTCCGAAACAGCCGATGGCATATTTGCCGGGCAAACCGGTTGCAGAAAAATGATCCTGCGGCACGCGTGGCGGATGAAACTGCTCCAGATCAATGCCATGCATACTAACAATATGCGGCACTTCCAGATAGCTGGCAGTGCGCCCGCTTGTTGCCAGAACACCGTCCATACGGCGGATCAGCCATTTGGTGAATTTCTTATGGTGGCGCTGTGAAGCTGAGGTGAAAATCACCTTCAGCTTCATTCGCAGCACATCGCGCATCAAAATCCCTGCCAGCATTTCGACATTTCGTCGGGCATGCCAGATACGGAATTTTTTGCCGGAAGCAGGCTTGCGCCACAGTCCTCTAAGATCCCGCAAGTTCACATGCGGCAGGTCATCCGGCAGTCCCCGTCCGACGGCAGCAATTCTTATTCCCATTTTACGCTGCACCGGCACCAGCTGGACAATCGTCGAGGTGACGCCGGAGAGACGTTTTTTAAAATTCGGAGCAAGAACATCCGTGTCGATAAGGGGAACACGCACTGGTCAAATATATCTCATACCAAGAATTTCATAGGAACGGGCACCGCCCGGCGCATTGAATTCCACAGTATCGCCTGCGCTTTTGCCGATCAAGGCACGCGCAATCGGTGAAGAGATAGAAATGCGGCCTTTTTTAACATCCGCTTCCTGATCGCCCACGATCTGATAAATGCGCTCTTCTTCGCTGTCTTCATCAATCAGCGTAACAGTCGCACCGAATTTAATGGTCGTGCCAGTGAGCTTAGAAATATCAATCACTTCAGCGCGGGCGATATAATCTTCCACTTCGCCAATGCGGCCTTCATTCAGGCTCTGCGCTTCTTTCGCTGCATGATATTCGGCATTTTCAGAAAGATCGCCATGTGCGCGCGCTTCCGAAATCGCTTCGATAATGCGCGGACGCTCTTCCTGCTGACGCCAGCGCAGTTCCTCTTTAAGCTGATCAAAGCCAGCCTGTGTCATAGGGAACTTTTCCATGCCCTGTCCTTTCTCATGCCTGTGCGCGGTCTTCAATCGCGCTAAAACACTTCGCAGCCTGCGGTTACGAAAATGTATAAACAAAAAAATGAGAGTATTCTGCCTCCCGTTCCGGACACAAAACACTCCGAGACTCAAAAATAAAACGGCCACCGAAGCAGTGCCTCGGAACCGTTCATCATTCATCATCTGTTTCAGTTATCGTGCCAGCTTTGCAAACAAAAAGAAAGAGCAAAAAGCATCGGCAAAAAACTTGTGAAAAACTTCGGCTCCGTCAATCATACGCCAAGTTTTTCTGAAACAAAATTTTAAAAAAACTGTTCTTTTTTACTAAAAACAGTCAAGATTTTTTACATGAGTTAAGCGAAATAAAAACGCTCAGGCAATACATAAGACTTCAGTATAAAGTATTATATGCCTGATGATTTCAGAAAATCTCAATTTAATGCGCTCAGAATCATTTCAGCTATACGTTGCGGTGACATAGCACCGATGAAATCCGGCTTGCTTTCCTGCAATAATACAGCATAGTGGCCGCTGTTTTGCACTCTGTCCTGCCCTGCTCCTGTCCGGATCAGCTTTTAAATCTGTCCTGTTTGAAACAGATAACAGCCGCCCGGGAAACATGGAAAGCAGCGCCCTGCAAAAGACCGCAGGGATTGGTGCTGAATAACTATCAGCGACTTCTTATATTCCGCAGGCTTCCAATGACCCAGTCACGCGCTAACTTACTGCTTCTTTTCGCCGGCCTGATCTGGGGGCTTGGATTCGTCGCCCAGTCGACAGCGATGGAAAACATCGGGCCGCTCACTTTTATCGGCCTGCGATTTATCGTGGCGACTGCAACAGTTGCGCCTTTCGCATTTATGGAAACCAAACGCGCTTCCAAACCGCTCACACTGTCAGATTTTAAAGCCTTTATCATCCTTGGCAGCATGTTGTTCTCTGGCATGGTTTTGCAGCAAACCGGCCTGCTCACGACATCCGTTACCAATGCGGGCTTTCTGACCGGACTTTACGTGGTTCTGGTGCCTATTCTGGGTGTGATTTTATTTTCGCAATGGCCGCATCCGGTTGTCTGGATCTGCGCAGTACTCAGCCTTACCGGCATATTCATGTTGTCCGGCGGTTCTCTTGACGGTTTCAGTCAGGGCGACTGGCTGATGATGGCGGGTGCTTTCTTCTGGGCTCTTCAGGGGCTGTTCATTGCCCGCTATGCTCTGCGTATCGGCAAACCTGTCACTATGGCCTGCATTCAGTTTGCCGTTGTGGCCGTTGCCGGCCTTATTTGCGCAGTCATTTTTGAAAAAATTGAGTGGCAGACAATTCAGGCTGCGGCACCGGAAGTGCTGTTTACCGGTATCTTCTCGTCCGGCGTGGCCTTTACGTTGCAGGCTATCGGCACGCGTTATACCAGTGCTCCGCAAGCCGCAATCTTCCTTTCATCCGAGGCTTTATTTGCCGCACTGTTCGGCGCGATACTCCTGAGCGAGCGCCTGCCAGCCATTGGCCTTGCCGGTTGCGCCCTGATTTTCCTCTCCATGCTGATGGTGGAAATTATTCCCCGTCTCCGCTTTAGAAAAACAAGACGACCACAACCTGTTCTTGCAGAAAGCACCGAGTGATACACATCTGCATTCAAAACAGCACGAATATGATTTAAAAGTCACGCAGGCACTTCAAACCATATGAATTGCCTGCGTCTTGTATTTTAACAGATTGCCAGAGCAGCCAATTACTGCTTTTAAAAATACACAGAACATCATCCTGCTTTCGCAGGAAGTGTTCAAATTGATTATGGTCGTGATTTCAGGTCTCAGCTACCGGCAAGGATAAGACAGCGAATGACTCGTATTCTGTTTCTGGCATTCGTTTCCATTATACTCAGCGGCTGCACCGGATCGCGCGCTGTGCTCTGGCATGGCCCCAATTCCAGCCCTGCTGCTGTTGCAGCCGGAAATGCCGCGTTTGTCAAACCGGCCAAACCGGCAGCAGTTGTTCCGGTTTATATTGCGACAAGCCGCCAGCGCAGCGATGACTTTTCTATGCCATATAATGCCAAGCGCTCAGACCAGCTCAACTTCTCGCGCGTTGATGTCGGCATTCCGAAAGCCCACGTAAAGGGTGTTGTGGAAAAAACCGGTTATAAACCTGATCCGGCCAAGCATTTTGCGGCAGTCAGTTTCCAGCCGTATGATAGCGCCCAAACTTTTGTCAATCAGCTCAATCAGGCCTTGGACAAGCAAGCTCCAAAAGATCAGGAACTGCTGGTTTTTGTGCATGGCTATAATAATAACTTTGCTGACAGTACCTTCCGCGCCGCGCAATTTACACATGATTACGGGCTGAAATCCGTCACAATTCATTATGCATGGCCGTCTGCCGCTTCCCTCGGCCTCTATGTTTATGATCGTGACAGCGCCAATTTCGCCCGCGACGGTCTGGCAGACCTGCTGAAACTGGCAGCAAAAACTAAGGCAAAGCGTATCCTGCTCGTCGGGCACTCTATGGGCAGCTTTGTGACAATGGAAGCATTGCGCACCCTCTCGCTCAATGAAGAGCAGGCCACACTGAAGCGTCTGACCAATGTGCTTCTTGCAGCACCTGACATTGATCTGGATGTGTTTGAAAAGCAGATCAAAGACGTAGCACCGTTACCACCGATGGCTGTTCTTGTTTCACGTAACGACAGCGCGCTGAATATCTCTGGCCGGATTACCGGCGGCCATTCCCGCGTAGGCGACGGCAGCAGCATTGAAACGCTGCAAAAATACGGCATTGCCGTGCTGGATGCCAGCAGTGTTGATGGCGGAGCGCACAGTGTGTTTGCCTCATCCCCGACGCTTATGGCACTGGTGAGTGACGGCAGCCTGTCTCTCAATACGCTGAAAGGCGAAGGGCAGACCTCCGGTCAGGCAATTCTGGCAGACGGGTCCAATGTGATTACCGGTGCAGCCTCTATGGTCATTTATCTGCCCGGTCGCATTCTGACTGCCGCAGCCACAGGTTTCCAGCAATAGACAACATAGTTACACAGCCCCGCAGGTGTTTTCTCTGCGGGGCTGTGATTTTTCATAATAACCACGTTTAACAATATTCATATCAATTGCGAAAATAAGATATTATATTGCAACAATATGCATTCAGGTTGCATTCACATACCCCCGTATAAGTTCAGGAAAATATCGCAAGACGTGCTTTGAAGCATGTTGCGGAAGCCCGGAGGCCAACATCTTTAAGGATGACGGCATCTGTTCGGAACATGCGCTTGTGGTGAAAAGACGGAACCGCCATGCAGGGTCATTCGTTTAGAATATATAAGCGCCCTTTTGACGCTCCGATCACGAACAAGCCGCGATAAAGAGCAGAGACGGCTCTCTGCATCAAAATCAAAACCGGATAATTCATCACGGGGAGAACGACAATGAAACGGGTTATAAAATCAGCACTGATTGCTTTTGCCCTGCTTTCTGCAACCGCAGCACAGGCGGCAAATGCGATTGTAACAACCAATCTTAACCTGCGTACCGGACCAGGCACCAATTACCGCACACTCGGCTCCATCCCGAACGGAGCGCGCGTGGATGTGCGCGGCTGCACAAGCGGCTATGGCTGGTGTCAGGTGAGCTATGCAGGGCGCTCCGGCTGGGCCTCCTCCCGCTATCTCGCAGTACGGGAAGGCTCGTCCGGCGGCTACAGCAACAATAATTTCGGCAATACAGCCGCTGCTATCGGTATTCCGCTGATTGCCGGTGTGGTTATCGGCTCCGCACTTAACAATGACCGATACGATCGGTATGACCGCTGGGATCGTCCGTATTATCGTCCGCACCGCCCGCATTATCGTCCGGGCTGGAACGGTCACCGCCCGAACCGTCCGGGTTGGGAAAACGGCCACCGTCCGAACCGCCCGAACTGGAACCGTCCGCGCCGTATGGGCGAAGGTCCGCACGGCCAGTAAGCCGGTATAATCTCTACAGGCATAATCTGAACGCCGCAGTATCGTCTGCGGCGTTTTTATTTCAGAACAAATAGCAGCCGAAATCAAAAACGTACTCTTTTCGTTCTATACTTACTTGCCTATATTCGGTATAGCTATTTGAAGTCCATATCCGTCCGCTGAGAGAGTTCTGGCATGTCGAAAAAAGATAAATCTCCGGATTACACTGAAGCCACCGGCTTCGGCGAACAGCCACAATCTGCCGGCTTCGGCGAACAGCCTCAGGCAGAATTCTCCGGCGCTCCGCTCTCATCATCGGTCGGAGACTGGTCACGCATGATCAGTGATATGGCAGAACAGCCGGAAGCTATAGCGCCGAAAAATCCGGCGGCCAAACCGGTCACTCCTAAAAAACCGGCAGCAAAAAAAACAGAATCTTCCAAAGCACCAACGTCCAGAAACAAAGCAGCCACGCTGAAAGAACGCGTTGCTGCGGGTCTCAATCCGGTGTCCGGTATGGACATCACAATGGAAGATGCTGCCAATATGCCTTCAAGCGGAGCAACAGCAACCGTTGAAGCCTTATCCGCACTGATTGAATCCGGTAATCCGCTGTTCAAAAACGGCAAGCTCTGGGCTCCGCACCGTCCTGAACGCCCTGCCAAGTCCGAAGGCGGCATCCAGATCAAAATGGAAACCGAATATACCCCTTCCGGTGACCAGCCGACGGCGATTGCCGAACTGGTGGAAGGACTCGAGAATAACGATCAGACACAGGTTCTGCTTGGTGTAACCGGCTCGGGCAAGACCTTTACCGTCGCGAATATCATTGAGCGTACACAACGCCCTGCTCTGATTTTGGCTCCAAATAAGACGCTCGCTGCACAGCTTTACGGTGAGTTCAAAAGCTTTTTCCCGAACAATGCGGTTGAATATTTTGTCTCCTATTATGACTATTATCAGCCTGAAGCCTATGTGGCGCGCTCCGATACATTCATTGAGAAAGAATCCTCTATCAATGAAGAGATCGACCGGATGCGCCACTCGGCCACCCGCTCACTGCTGGAACGTGATGATGTGATTATCGTCGCCTCCGTCTCCTGTATTTACGGTATCGGTTCGGTTGAAACCTATACTGCAATGACTTTCGAGATGAAGATCGGCGACCGCCTCGACCAGCGTCAACTGCTGGCAGATCTCGTTGCGCAGCAATATAAACGGCAAGACATCAATTTCGTGCGTGGTTCCTTCCGCGTTCGCGGTGATACGATTGAGCTCTTCCCTGCCCACTTGGAAGATCGTGCATGGCGCATCTCGCTATTTGGCGATGAGATTGAAACCATTACAGAATTTGATCCGCTGACCGGTCAGAAGACCGGTGATCTCAAATCTGTTAAAATCTATGCGAATTCGCACTATGTAACCCCGCGCCCGACACTCAATCAGGCAATCAAATCCATCAAAGAAGAGCTGAAACACCGGCTGGTGGAACTCAACAATGCCGGACGTCTGCTCGAAGCGCAGCGCCTTGAACAGCGCACCACATTTGATATTGAAATGCTGGAAGCAACCGGCTCCTGTGCCGGCATTGAAAACTATTCGCGCTATCTCACCGGTCGCCAGCCGGGGGAGCCGCCACCGACATTGTTTGAATATATTCCTGATAATGCTCTGGTTTTCATTGATGAAAGCCATGTTACCGTGCCGCAGATCGGCGGTATGTATCGGGGCGACTTTAAGCGCAAAGCAACGCTGGCGGAATATGGCTTCCGCCTGCCATCCTGTATGGATAACCGTCCGCTACGCTTTGAAGAGTGGGATGCTATGCGTCCGCAAACCGTTGCCGTTTCCGCAACGCCGGGCAAATGGGAAATGGAGCAAGCCGATGGTGTGTTTGCCGAGCAGCTGATCCGCCCGACCGGACTGATTGATCCGCCGGTGGAAGTGCGCCCTGCCCGCTCGCAGGTCGATGATGTGCTGGGAGAAATCCGCGAAACAGCGAAAAACGGCTATCGTTCACTGGTCACAGTGCTGACCAAGCGCATGGCCGAAGACCTGACCGAATATCTGCATGAACAGGGTGTACGCGTCCGCTATATGCACTCGGATATCGACACGCTGGAGCGTATCGAAATTATCCGTGACTTACGGCTTGGGACATTTGATGTTCTCATCGGCATCAACTTGCTACGCGAAGGCTTGGATATTCCGGAATGCGGCTTTGTTGCCATTCTCGATGCTGACAAAGAAGGGTTTCTGCGTTCAGAAACCTCGCTGGTGCAGACAATCGGCCGTGCAGCGCGAAATGTTGACGGTCGCGTCATCCTTTATGCCGACACGATTACCGGCTCGATGAGCCGCGCTATGGAAGAAACCAGCCGCCGTCGCGAAAAGCAGGTGGCCTACAATACCGAACACGGCATTACACCAGCCTCTATTCGCAAAAACATCTCGGATATTCTGAATTCCGTCTATGAGCGCGACCATGTGCGGGCAGATATCAGCGGCTTTGCAGAGCAAGGTGGCATGGTCGGCAACAATCTCGGCGCCCATCTCGAGCATCTTGAGAAGAAAATGCGTGATGCTGCTGCTGATCTCGACTTCGAAACAGCTGCAAGATTGCGCGACGAGATCAAACGTCTGCGGGAAAAAGAACTCGCTATTGCGGATGATCCCTTGGCTCGCGAGGCAGAAATGTCGCTCGAACAACCATCCAGAGGTGGCCGCAGAACATCGCCGTCACCATCACTGTTCAAAAAGCCGTCCCTTGATAATATGGGGCCTGGCACAGACATGGCAAAACCGCTTGGCATACAGAACGATGACAGTGCAGCGCCGGTCAGAAGACATCGCACCGGTGCTGGTTCCTATGAAGATCCTGTCGATGTAAAGCGCAAAACCCGCCGTTCAGGCAAAACCGGTCGGCCGGGCAAATAATCCGGCTGGCAGTATCAACTGACCTGTTTATTGTCTGTATTGACACCGCAAAACAGAGCACGCATGAAAGATAAGTGCGTTCTCTGTTATTTGCTTTAATGGACACTCTGAAAAGCATTAGCTTTTTTGGGATATGTCCTGACAGGATTAGCCTATGCGCCTTCCGGCCGGTTTTCTAGCTGCAATCATGCTGACTTTTCCGGCGTTTGATCCGCCTGTGGCCTTTGCTCAGCTTGCGGAAAAGAACAATCCTGCAGAGCCTGAGAAAAATCTGGTAGCCAAGCCTCAGCCTGATAAAACCATAGCACTCGATACTGCGCGGATTTGTCAGCTCATTGCCAGCTTGGCTGAAAAACACGGCATTCCGGAAAACTTCTTTGCACGGCTGATCTGGAAAGAGAGCCGTTTTGATCACCTCGCCGTCAGTCCGGTCGGCGCGCAAGGTATTGCTCAGTTCATGCCTTACACAGCCAAAGAGCGCGGCCTTACCGATGCTTTCAATATTGATCTCGCATTACCCGCTTCGGCAGCTTTCCTGAAAGATTTGCACGGCAGTTTTGGCAATTGGGGACTGGCAGCGGCCGCATATAATGCAGGGCCGACACGCTTATCGAACTGGTTGAAAAACGGCGGTTTTCTGCCTTTGGAAACAGAAAACTACGTGTTGTCGATTACCGGAAAGACCGTAGATCACTTCTCTGCGGGACAAGAGCTGACAGATATCCCTCTGGAAGAAAAACTATCATTTCAGCAGGCATGCCAGCGATTACCCATTATCAAATCCCGATCCATATCTATGGCACAGATAAACCCGTTTCCTTGGGCGGTTCAGGTCGCGGGCAATTTCAGACAAAGTGCTGTCAGTGCACAATGGAATCGCCTGCGCAAACAAAACCCGCAACTCTTTGCAGGGCGTGAAATTTATATATCAAGAGTACGCAGCCCTATTGGCAGGCGAGGCATTTATGTTGCCCGCCTCGGTGCAGGCAACCGGCAATCCGCCGATATGCTCTGTGCAAAAATCAGAATCGGTGGCGGCTCCTGCATTATCCGGCGAAACCGCTGACGCAATAAATACAAAGGCTTATTTCCGCTCAGGAACTGCTAACCATTTCGGATTGCGCATCACTTTCCCTAATACCTGCCCTGATTTTCCTGACGGTTCTCAATCAACAAATTGTCGTTTACAGCAGTGAAAACGATCAAAACTACAGTTAGCATCGGGCTTTTTGTGTGTTTTATTTCAAAAAAACGCCAATTCTCAAGTGACCGTACTCTTAATTAGTGCTTTAAACTACATACATCTGCTGTTTTCACAAACCATTTAAAGCTAAACAACACTTAAATCATCTTAACTTGTTATTTCGTGAAGTATCTTTGTCTTTATGACTATTACTTTTTTATTAGAACCGAACTTGGCAAAGAAAAAACAGCGTCATGACAAAAATTTGCTTGCCAAATATCTTTCTATAGATCAGTCTTCGAATGTTCGGGCATTTGGCGAACAATGGAAGACTGGAAGAACGGCGCGCCGGAACCGCTACAAGCTCCGGGTCGGGGTAACCTGACAATGATCGGCTCCTTTCCTGATTTCGATAACTGCCTGCATACCCCTACCGCTGGGCGTGTGGTGCGCATAGCGGTTCGAAAAATTCCGTTTTGGTTTAAAAGCCAGAACGGCGCCAAGGAAAAGGAACGTATCCCATGGCACAGACCGGCATAGTCAAATTCTTTAATGGTGAAAAAGGCTTTGGCTTTATTAAACCGGATAATGGCGGACCAGATATTTTTGTACATATCTCTGCTGTTCAGGCTTCGGGCCTGACAAATCTCGCCGACAACCAGAAAGTTTCTTTTGAAACTGAACCGGATCGTCGCGGTAAAGGCCCTAAGGCAGTCGACATCAGCATTGCTGAATAAAGAATGCACTGAACAATTCTTAAAGCGCTATCATCGACAATGTCTTTGAAAGTGACTTTATGAAATGATGTTTATGCTCAGGAACCCCGGTTTTTACCGGGGTTTTTGTTATTCAGGGGATCGCTATTTTTCCTGCCCCTACCCCTCATTGCACTGCAGAGCACATTGATGCCTGTGAGCACACAAAGCACTAAAGAACTCTAAGTGAGCGCACTGAAGCATATCACGCGCTGCCTCTCCTCTGACGGCAGCGACAGCATTGCTATGCCTGACCAGAGAACAATCTCTCCGCGCTTTGCCACAACCCCATCCCTGCTTCATTTTCGAGTGTCATTATTTGTGAAATATCCCCTCTTTGAAAAGCTGAATATTCTCCCTATTTTGTGTTCAGCAAGCATTCATGTGCCCTGCTTTATTGATAGGTCATCATCTTATCGCAGACCATAAAACTGCCGATCAGATAAGACCTAAAACCGGCATAGCCGAATGCATCAGCTTCGTAAGGAGGCACAGACTATGATGAATATGTTGACCAAAACCGCTCTGATCGCAGGTCTCTCACTTGCTACAGTTGCAGGCAATCTTTCAGCTGCTTCCGCCGATGATTGGGGTCGCCGTCATGGTGGTTGGAACAATGGCGGCTGGAATCAGGATAATGGCTGGCGCAACCGTGACAGAGACTGGGATCGTCGTGATCGCCGTCGCAACCGTAACGACGCGATAGCCGCTGGTGTACTCGGCCTTGCAGCCGGTGCAATCATTGCAGGAGCCATGTCGCAGCCGCAGGCACAGCCGGTTTATCGTGAACCGATTTACAATGCACCACCGCCGCCACAGGTCTTTTATCCTGCCCAGCAGACACGCGGAAATTACGGCCGCAATTACAGTGGCTCTTACCAGCCCTGGACACGCGAATGGTACAACTGGTGCTCTCAGAAATACCGCTCCTTCAATGCACAATCCGGTACATTCCGTGGCTATGACGGTCAGGATCACTTCTGCGTCGCCAACTAAAACGCGACAACAAATAAAAAAAGCCGCCGGTCATCCGGCGGCTTTTTTATTCGCTCAATTCTTGTACTTACCAAACTCTACACCAAGAACGGATTACTGCGACGTTCATCGCCAAAACGGCTGCCGGCACCATGTCCGCAGATGAAAGTAAATTCATCGCCCAAAGGCAGCAGCTTTTCTTTAATTGAACGGATCAGCGTATCATGATCGCCACCCGGTAAATCTGTACGACCGACAGAACCGTTAAACAGCACATCCCCGACTATGGCAAAATGCATGGCTTTATTGATAAAAACCACATGCCCCGGCGAATGTCCCGGACAATGCAAAACTTCAAAATCCTCACCGGCAACCTGCAAAACATCGCCTTCGTTCAGCCAGCGATCCGGTGTAAAATTACGATAGCCGCTGCCCAGTCCAAATTTTGCAGCAGAGCTCTCCACATTATCATAGAGAAATGCATCTTCTTCCTGCGAGCCAATAATCGGCACCTGCAAAGCATCCCGCAAATCCGCAGCCGCACCAATATGATCCACATGCCCATGCGTGATCCAGATGGCCTCGATCTTCAGCTGGTTGTTCTCGATAACCTCTTTGATGGCATCAACATCGCCACCCGGATCCACGACAACGCCAACTTTCGTATCCTTGTCAAAAAGAAGAGTACAATTCTGCCGGAAAGGCGTTACCGCAATTATAATTGCCTGAAGCTGGCTCATTTATCACCCGATGATCTTTTATACGAGGCAGCACTCTTTACCTTGCCAAAACAAAAAAAAGGATAGCCGCAGCTATCCTTTATATAAACTGTAAAAATAAAATTACAGCCTCAGGCAGGCGAATACATCATGTCAGTCATCAGCTTTCAGCACGATGAAATGCTCAGGCTTTCGACATGTTGTTTTTGATCAAGCCAATCACAGCAGTCAAAATCGCACCACCGGCACCACCGCCGATTAACTGTCCGACAATGCCGCTCATGGCAGAATCAACACCGCCACCTGTCAGCATCGGCAAGATTTGGCTCAGGATCAGACCGCCAATACCACCGGCAACGGTGTTACCTGTTGTTCCAAGGCTGAGATTTTTAACTGCGCCGGCAAGATTACCACCGACAGCACCGGCGACTAACTGCACAAGAATAGGAATAATTGCGTCCATGACTGTCACCCCGAATATTGTTTCACGTCAAAGTAGAACGCCTTGACATAGTGATGATGACAAGAAAAAGGCGACTGTCAATTCTTATAATAACTTCCTGATAAATTATGCATGTTTTTCTCCGGTGAAAAACCGCACTCCCTCTGCAAAACAATAAAATGCTGTAAGTTTTGGCTCAGGATGTTGCCACAGATGATTTGAAAGCAGATAATTGAGGGTAAGATGCAGATATCCTATCCGCAGGGCACTCAGGCTGATAGAGAGTAATATAAACTGCAATACTGAATGAACCGGAGTCCGACCGTGCGTTTTAATCACGATGATAGTACTATTCGTTCAGCCTTATCAGAAGATGAGGTCAACGATCTGGGTATCATTGAGCTTTTGTTCTTCTCATATCGTGACTTTACAGCCGATCCGGACAAGCAGCTGGAAACGATGGGCTTCGGGCGCGCGCATCACCGCGTTTTGTATTTCGTGAACCGCAAACCCGGCATGAGTGTTGCCGAGCTTCTGGATGTTTTGAAAATCACCAAGCAAAGCCTTTCACGCGTCTTGAAACAGCTGGTGGATAATGGCCATATTATTCAATTAACAGGTGAAACTGACCGTCGTCAGAGAGAACTTTACCCGACACCATCCGGCCGTGAACTCATTCTTTCTCTGACAAAACCGCAATCCAACCGCATTGCTGCAGCCCTTGCAGAGAGCAATGTTACGGAAAAGCAGATTATTCAGAATTTCTTGAAAGCAATGGTCAACAGCGATCAGCGTACTCAGATCGACAGCCTGCCTCTGAACCGGTAAATATAAACACGCTTCGTTCATATAGTGTGTATATCCGCAGGCCACACACACAGGTAAACAGCTGCCAGAGCAGCGCCAGAAAAGCAGGAGCCGCCTAAGGAAAATCAATTGCCGGATTGGCTCTGCTCTTACTTCGGTTCGCCGCAAACTGCATAAAGCAAAAACATAAGCGCTCTCAAAGCGTAACCCGATAAACAGACTAAAGCATTCCCTGTACTGTCAGGATGAAGAAAGCTCCGGAATGAAAGGTTGGAAACAATGACCAGCGAAGACACAATTCTGTCCGATGATGCACCGCACCTGCTGGTGGTTGATGATGATACCCGCATCCGCAGCCTTCTTTCACAATATCTGAGCACGACCGGCTATCGTGTAACAATGGCTGCCAATGCGCAGGAAGCCCGTCGCAAGTTGGAAGGCATTGATTTCGATCTGATCATTCTTGATGTGATGATGCCGGGTGAAAGCGGCGTAGAGCTTACCCGCTCGCTGCGCGAACAAAAAAATGTACCGATTCTGATGCTGACCGCACTGTCTGAGACAGACAGTCGTATTAACGGGCTTGAAGCCGGTGCCGATGACTATCTCTCCAAGCCGTTTGATCCGCGCGAACTGACGCTGCGGATCAATAATATTTTGCGCCGCGGTGCCCAGCCAACGCAGCACATTATTGAGCAGATTGTTTTTGGCCCCTACACATTTTCCATCCCTCGTAAGGAACTCAAACAGGGTGGTGAAGTTATTAAGCTGACGGATCGTGAACAGGACATCATGACGATCTTCGCAGAACGCGCCGGTGAAACCGTGCCGCGCCACGAACTGACAGGTCAGGATGGTGAAGTCGGCGAGAGAACGATTGACGTGCAGATCAACCGTCTGCGCCGCAAGATTGAAGTGGATCCTGCCAATCCGATCTGGCTGCAAACAGTGCGCGGTATCGGCTACAAGCTGAGCATAGAGCAATAAGAGCTGTAACCGCAAACACCACAATCCTGACGACAGGCCTGACGAACAGGAGAGAATAGCAGTTGCTCTGGAAAAGGTTTTCCGACTGGCTGGCATTGCGAATGCCCAAGCGGCTTTATGCGCGCTCGCTCATCATCATCATCGCTCCGATGGTGCTGTTGCAGTCGGTTATTGCTTTTGTATTCATGGAGCGCCATTGGCAGATGGTCACCGAGCGACTATCCACTGCTGTGGTGCGGGATATTTCAGCAATTATTGATATTCTGGAGACCTATCCGCAGGAGCCGGACTACGCCAATATTATCCGTATTGCCCAGCAGCGGCTGGATCTCAATGTTTCTGTACTGCCCTCCGCCCCACTGCCGCCACCGGGCCCGAAACCGTTTTTCTCTATTCTCGATTACTTTCTGAATGAAGAAATTACCCGTCAGATTAACCGCCCGTTCTGGATCGATACCGTCGGCGATTCCGATCTGGTGGAAATCCGTATTCAGCTGGAAGACAAGGTTTTGCGTGTTTTTGCCAAGCGCAGTCAGGCCTATGCCTCCAACACATTGATCTTCCTTACATGGATGATCGGCACAGCTCTGGTACTCCTGATTATCGCCATTGCGTTCCTGCGCAATCAGATCAAGCCGATCCAGCAATTGGCGGAAGCAGCAGAAAGCTTTGGTAAAGGGCAGCCTATGCCTGCCGGCTTCCACCCTCATGGTGCGGAGGAAGTGCGCAAGGCAGGTTTCGCTTTTATGCAGATGCGTGAGCGTATTGAGCGACAGATTGAACAGCGTACAGCCATGCTCAGCGGCGTGAGCCACGATCTGCGCACAATTCTCACCCGCTTTAAACTGCAACTGGCGATTGCAGGCAACAAAATTGATACGGTACCGCTTAATCAGGATATCACCGACATGCAGAATATGCTGGAAGGGTATCTGGCTTTTGCCCGCGGTGAAGGCAGCGAAGAACAAGGAACCCTTGACCTGCACATTCTCTTCCGTAAGCTGGAAGAAGAAGCACGCCTGCGTGATCGCGGTTTTTCAACGGAAATACATGGCAGCAGCCATATTCACGTTCGCCCGAATGCCTTTACGCGACTGGTCAGCAATCTCGTCGGCAATGCCTTCCGCTATGCACAATCGGTACATTTAACCGCAATGCATAAAGACAACTGGCTCACCATTACTGTGGACGATAACGGCGCAGGCATACCGGAAGATAAACGCGAAGAAGTCTTCAAACCCTTTGTCCGGCTGGATGAGGCACGCAATCAGGATGCAGGTGGTACCGGACTGGGCTTAGCGATTGCCCGCGATATTGCCCGCAATCATGGCGGCGATATCACGCTCGACAGCAGCCCTGATGGTGGTTTGCGGGCAATTGTCAGCATTCCGGCCTGACATATTCACGACCTCTGCCAACACTTCAAAAGTACAGCTGTATAAATTTAAACGCCGGACACAGATGCATCCGGCGCCTGAATACAGATTATCTGATGCGTACAGCAGACATTATTTACAAACCGGCAAAAATTTCACGGCCTGCGCGCTGTAAACGCTGTCATCAGGCGATGAGAAGCTGACAAAACCTTTCAGATTTTCGCCGTTTTTTAACGTGCCTCTCATCAGAACTTTCTCAATCGTATCAACCGGAAGTTCGGTCTTGTCAGGCATCACAGCCTTGAAGCATCCGGCCTTAAGATTAAGCGGTGTCTCACCACCATTCATAACAGTGACATCAAATGTCTTGGAAAACTGAAGCTTGTCGCCGATAGCCATAACCGACTGATGACGCAGTTTGGAATTCACAATAACTGCATCGGCTTCGTTGAATGGCTTGGAAGCCGCATAAGCTCCGCCTGCAGCAGAAATAAACAAAACTGAAAACAAAACTAATTTCTTATCAATCATAAAATAACTCCATAAATAAACACCGGAGTTATCTTAAAGATTCATGTCATATTTTAGATTTCTGATTAAAAGCGGTAGTTTCAAAAATATATAATTACAAACAACACTTATATTCTTTGAAAAAGAAAAATCACATCAGTTTCTGACCATTTGGCACATTGCGCTCCGTTGCGGCCAACACAATATCACCATTTTCATCAGCAAATCCGAGTGTCAGAACTTCCGACATAAACGGACCGATCTGGCGTGGCGGAAAATTGACCACCGCCAAAACCTGCCGTCCGACCAGTGTTTCCGGTGTATAATGCACTGTAATCTGCGCTGATGATTTTTTGATGCCGATCACTTCACCAAAATCAATTTTCAGCTTGTAGGCAGGCTTGCGGGCTTTTGCGAAAACTTCCGCTTCAATAATCGTACCAGTACGGATGTCTAATTTTTCAAAATCCGCAAAACTGATTTCCTGATGCTCTGACACTTCGTCCCCCGCAGCCTGCACACAGATACATGCAGGCAATTCCTAAAGCATAGCGACCGGCATTATTCTGTTATCTTAAGCACGGCCAACGGTTTCAAAAAGCACGCCCTGCAAGGCTTCTTTTGCCGGAACCCCAGACCAGACAACAAACTGAAACGCCTGATAATAGCATTCGCAGGCTTCAAGTGCGCTGGCCAGCAGCACCTCAACCTGACGGCTGGTCGGCTTCGCACCGCCTGCCAGCAACAGAGACTGACGATACATGATCGCCCCTTCCTGCCGCCACAGATCAAAATGCCCCATGAGCAGCTGCTCATTAATCAGCGAGAGAAGACGCATGACTTCATTCACGCGCGGCTCACTCACTTTCACGTCAAAAGCGCAGGCCAGATGCAGCGCTTCAAACTCTTCCATCCAGGAAAAAGAAAGATGATAATCTGTCCAGTTACCAACAACAGAGACTGCAATCTCATCATCACCGGTACGGTCAAAGGCCCAGTCATTGGCGTGCGCAACCTGTTCAATGACATCCACCGGATGTGCATCGCGAGCGATATCGAGCTCAAGAAGGTTCATGTTCGTTCCCTGTTTTTGGATTTGCCAGTTAAAGCAAAATCCGGATTCCGGCTGTCACAACACGCAGCCGGAGTGCAGCCTGCGCGGCAAATGCCACACAAAAGACACACTGGTTAATAGGCCGAGACAAACGTTGCGTACCCCTGCAACCCTGCCTCCAACACACGCGCAAACACATGACTGTTACACTCACGCATCAACCGGATCACTGAGACTGAACCTTTCGTTCCGCCACTCCCCGCTTCTGCCATGCCTCACGATTCAATTACGAATCATGCAGTGTTTTCAGTCTATTGATGCTGAGTCAGAGTGCCAGCCCTTTTTGTGAAAAGCTTAAGAAACCATGTGGAAAGAACAAACGGCGCCCGAGAGGGCGCCGCTGTAACCGATTCTGGAATAAGGGCTTTTAGGCATTCGCCCCTGTGAATAAAAAGTTAAAAAATCTTTTAGATTTTAGATCTTAAGCGCCTTTTTTCGCTGGTTTTTCTGCCAGTGCCGCTTCGATTTTAGCAATGCGCTCTTCGAGCTCGGCAATTTTAACAGTCAGGGCACTGTTTTCCGTGCGGGTTTTCACGGCCATTTCACGCATGGCTTCAAAATCTTCACGCTGAACAACATCCAGAGTGTTGAGCAGTTTTTCACCCTGAGAGCGCATTGCCGTTTCTACTTCACGGCGCACACCCTGCGCGGCACCCGCAGCATCAGTGACGAGTTTTGCGAGTTCATCGAGAACTTTACCGGTTGCATTACTCATTGGATCACCTCTTTTTAGCCGCCACAGGCGGAAATAAATCTCTCATCCTGAGATAAGCCCGCAATATAAATGATGCAAGACTGCGAAGCTTTAAAAACAACCTTACATTACCGGCGATTTAAGACCGGCTTAAGGCTAAAACCGGAATAAAGCCATAAAAGCAACGGACTTTTATCCTGAACAAAAATTCGCTATGCCTCATTAAGATAGCACGAACTGATGCTGATCTTAATGCGCATAACCTGTACCGGCTCTCAAGCGCAGCCATAACGGAGAGAAGAATGACCGAACCGCAGATCATCATGGCTGCACTGCCCTTCCCGAATATTGACCCCGTGTTATTTTCAATCGGACCGCTCTCCGTTCATTGGTATGGCATCGGCTATGTCATCGGTATCCTTTTCGCCTGGTGGTACGGCAAAAAACTGGTCAACAATGCACGGCTTTGGCCGAACAATAATGCGCCGATGGATCCGCTGGCGCTGGATGATTTTGTGCTCTGGGCAGCGCTCGGTGTCGTAATCGGCGGTCGTCTTGGTTATGTACTGTTTTATAATTTCGGATTTTACATCAGCAACCCGCTGGAAATACCAGCCGTCTGGGACGGCGGCATGTCCTTCCACGGCGGCATTCTCGGCACCACCGTTGCGATGATCCTGTTTGCCCGCAAGCGCGGCATACCTGTCTGGAGCATGTTCGATACTATCGCCGCCGGTGTACCTATTGGTCTTGGTGTCGTGCGTATTGCTAATTTCATCAATTCCGAGCTCTGGGGTCGCGTCAGCGACGTTTCATGGGCGGTTTACTTTCCAAATGGCGGCCCGCTGCCACGCCACCCGAGCCAGCTTTATGAAGCAGCGCTAGAAGGGTTCGTGCTATTCTTCGTGCTGGCTCTCCTGATCTGGAAGGGCAATAAGCTGAAAGCGCCGGGCTTCATCGCCGGTGCCTTTGTCGCCGGTTACGGCTTGTCGCGCATTCTGGTGGAGTTCTTCCGCGAGCCGGATGCACAGCTCGGCTATCTCGTCGGCGGCTGGATGACGATGGGCATGGTTCTCTCCGTTCCTATGGTACTGCTCGGCGTTTGGGCGATGTGGCGCGCAAACCGCGCTGCGGCTAAGGCATAAACAATGGCAGAAACAACAATCCCCGCCGCAGACAAGCTGAAACAGCGTCTGATCCGCCTGATTACCAATGGCGGGCCGATCAGCGTGGCAGATTATATGGCGTTCTGCCTCGCCGATCACGACGGCGGTTACTACATGACCCGCGAACCTTTCGGCACCAAAGGTGACTTCATCACAGCACCGGAAGTCAGCCAGATGTTTGGCGAGCTGATTGGCGTCTGGGTGGTCAGCCAGTGGCAGGCTCTGGGCAAACCGCAAAACTGCACCATCTGCGAAATCGGCGGCGGTCGCGGCACATTGATGAGCGACCTGTTACGTGCAGCCGGCAAACTCGCACCGGAGATGCTGCGTACAGCCCGCATTGCACTGGTGGAAACCAGCGCCCGCCTGACAGCTGTGCAGCAAAAGAAACTCACCAATGCTGCCCCCAATATGGCTTGGTATAAGACCCTTGAGGACGTGCCAGAAAGCACAATGATCCTTGTCGCCAATGAATTGTTCGACGCGTTGCCAGACCATCAATATATCAAGCATCAAGGACGTTTTGTTGAGCGCATGGTTGCCACATGCAATGAGGTCGAGCCGCAGCTCTGCTTCAGTATTGGCACCGGCGGGATTGACCCCGCACTGCTGCCAAAAGCCCATGAAACCGCACCGGAAGGCACAATTTTTGAAGCAGCACCGGCGCGCTCGGCACTGATGCAGCAAATCTGTGAGCGTATCGGCAAACATCACGGCGCAGCGCTGCTGATCGATTACGGCTCGCATAAAGCAGGATTTGGCGACACGCTGCAGGCGCTCTATCAGCATGCCTATCAGGATGTGTTTACTGCCCCCGGCCAGGCCGATATCACCACCCATGTGGATTTCGCCTCTCTTGCTCAAATTGCCACCAGCCTTGGTTGCTCAACACGTGCGGAGGAACAGGGCGACTTTCTGCTGCGAATGGGACTACTCAGCCGCGCCGGTCAGTTGGGTGCAGGCAAATCCGCAGCTGTGCAGGAGCAAATCCGCGATGATGTGGAGCGGCTGGCGGCGCCAGACCAAATGGGCAGCCTTTTTAAAACCCTCAGCGTCACCTACCCTGACCTGAAAACAATCTGACATTTTATTCCCTCAGAGAGACAATCATGACCAATATGCCTGATCCGATCCGCTCTCCTTTGCTTGAAAACAATGACCGCATTGCGCACGGCTTTTTCACCCGTGCAGGCGGTGTTTCCTCCGGTATTTATGAAGGCCTCAATGTCGGCAGCGGCTCAAAGGATGATCCGAAGGCTGTGGAAGAAAACCGCCGCCGTGTTGCCGCCTATTTTGATCTGCCGCTGACAAGCCTGCAAACCCTCTATCAGGTGCATTCACCAACAGTTCTCACCATTACCGAACCACTGCCCTCACCGCGCCCTCAGGCCGACGCTATGGTCACCAATGTACCGGGGCTGATTCTAGGCGCTTTGAGCGCTGATTGCGGACCAATACTGTTTTGTGAGCCGGATGCGGGCATTATCGGCTCCGCTCATGCGGGCTGGCGCGGTGCCCTTTCTGGCGTGCTGGAAAACACCGTGGAAGCTATGGTGAAACTGGGCGGCGAAAGATCAAAAATCCGCGCAGTTCTGGGACCGTGCATCGGTCCGGACAATTATGAAGTCGGTGGTGAATTCGTTGCGGAATTCACTGCACGCGACCAGACTTATGAACAATATTTCCGCCCTTCGACCGATCCTGCGCGTAAAATGTTTGATCTTTGGAGCTTTATCGTTGATCGTCTGTCGGCCAGCGGCGTGCAGACCGCGTCCCTTAATCTGTGTACCTATGCCGATGAAGCGCGGTTCTTCTCTTATCGCCGCACAACGCATCGCAAGGAACCGGACTACGGACGTCTGATCGCCGCTATTGCCATCCGGAAGTAAGCGCTTCCGGTTCTGAAAACATGCATGATCCTGCCGGCTGCCCACAGAATGGCAACCGGTGTGGTCGTTTGTTCAATGCGGAGACGATCATGGCGCTTCATTTTGCACCCGAGGAATTTGCGGCTCGTCGCGACCGGCTTATGCTCTGCATGGCTGAAAACAAACTGGATGCAATGCTGCTGTTCTCGCAGGAGAGCATGTATTGGCTGACTGGCTATGACACTTTCGGCTTCTGCTTTTTCCAGTGTCTCGTGGTCAAAAAAGACGGCAGCATGGTGCTGATGACGCGTTCAGCGGACTTGCGTCAGGCACGCCACACCTCCACTATTGAACATATCGTGCAATGGACAGACCGCGAAAATGCCAATCCTGCAGTTGATTTGCGCAATCTGCTCAATGACATGGATTTGCTTGGTGCACGCATCGGTGTTGAATATCAGACTCATGGTCTGACTGCCGCCAATGGTCGTAAACTCGACGAACAGCTCAACAGCTTTGCCAAAGTGATTGATGCCTCAGGCATGGTTGACCGCCTGCGTTTGCTGAAAAGCCCTGCCGAAGTGGAATATGCCCGTAAAGCGGCCGCTTTGAGTGATGCCATTTATGATGCAGCGCTGGAGCAGGTACGCAGCAATGCCAATGAGGCGAATATTCTCGCTGCGATGATGGAAGCCAATTTTCTCGGCGACGGCGATTTTCCGGCCAATGAATTTATTATCGGCTCCGGCCCTGATGCCCTGCTCTGCCGTTATAAATCCGGTCGCAGGCAGATGCATAAAAACGACCAGTTAACGCTGGAATGGTCGGGCGTCTATCGTCACTACCACGCGCCGATGATGCGCACAGTGCTGACAGGCAAGGCCACCAAACGCCATGAAGAGCTGTATCTGGCAGCCAATGAGGCATTGATGGCCGTTGAAGCCGCGATGACACCGGCATCCACCTTCGGCGATGTTTTTGAAGCCCATGCCAAAGTGCTGGAAGCCCATTCCCTGACACGGCATCGTCTCAATGCCTGCGGTTATTCTGTCGGTGCACGCTTTACACCCTCATGGATGGATCCGCAGATGTTCTATGCAGGCAATGCCGAGCGCATCGAACCGGATATGACCCTTTTTGCCCATATGATTATCATGGATTCTGAAACCAATACCGCAATGACTTTAGGGCAAACCTATCTGACCACAAACGGCCCCGCAGAGTGCCTGTCAAAAAGCAGTCTTGATCTGATTATCGTATAAAACGGGACACACCAATGTCGGTCAAATTATCAGCCGCTGTTCATGGCCGTTACAAACCGGTCTTAAAAGGATCGGTTTTGATTCTCGCCATAATCCTCGCCGGTTGCACGTCGCAATCCTCCGGCGGAAACAGTGCTGCACTGGCACCGCTGACGGCAGATTTTGGCCAGCCCGCATCGCAGGCCAAAGAAGCACCCGTCAACATGGATAAGGTACGTAAGTACCAGCTTTACATTGCTCCCATTATCGGCGCCCCGCTGGAAGTTGTGACCCCGCTTTCCTTTCGCTTTGATACAATCATCCAAACGCAATCGATCCCGCTGGTAAAAAGCGCTGACACTGTGGCGGACTACACCCTCAAAGGCTATTTCTCCAACATCGTGGAAAGCAATCAGACGACTGTGCTTTATGTCTGGGATGTTATGGATAAACAGGGCAACCGTGTGCATCGCCTGCAAGGGCAGCAAAAGGCAGCAGGCAAAAGCGGCTGGGCATCCATAACCGCACCAATCATGAACAAGATTGCAGATGACACAATGGCGGAATATTTCCGCTGGGTTTCAGCCAATGCGCAATAGTCTTTAAAGCACCAGAACATAGATATGAGCTCTGAGACTCAGCCCGGCTGATCTCACCTGACCTCGTTAAGCCTGATGTTAAAAAATTCACACAGGCGTGTCTTTTTGGCCTATAGAGAGCAGGAAAGTGCAGGTTTTAAGAAATATCGGGGCATTAATACCGCCCTGCGGCTTTTGTACCCTTGCAATACTGGCCAAGCTTTGTAAAAGGCCGCTCAATCAGCCAGCATCGTAAATTTAAAATATGCGTAGCTGCTGAAATTAAAATGATGTGAGATTGACGGATCTCAGGAACCGGAAATCTCAATAACAAACCCGGATACAGGGAATCCGCGCATGACCGGTGCAATTTGCATTAAAGGGCCATGCGCTAGGCAAACCAGCGCCAGAGGCAAAAAAGCATGAAACTTTTCGCGGGCAACTCCAATCGTGTCCTAGCAGAATCCGTCGCAAAACATCTGAATATTCCGCTCGGCAAAGCCGTAGTGAAGCGTTTTGCCGATCAGGAAATTTTCGTAGAAATTCAGGAAAATGTACGTGGTGAGGACGTTTTCGTTCTGCAGTCCACCTCATATCCGACCAATGATCACCTGATGGAACTGCTGATCATGATTGATGCATTCCGCCGCTCTTCAGCGCGCCGCATCACAGCAGTGATCCCTTATTACGGCTATGCCCGCCAGGATCGCAAACCTGGCCCGCGCACACCGATCTCCGCCAAGCTGGTTGCCAATCTCATTACTGAAGCCGGTGCAAACCGCGTTCTGACCCTTGACCTTCATGCTGGTCAAATTCAGGGCTTCTTCGATATCCCGACTGACAATCTCTATGCGGTTCCGGTTATCGCCCGTGACGTTAAAGCCAATTACGCAACCGCTAACTGCATGGTTGTCTCGCCAGACGTTGGCGGTGTGGTACGCGCCCGCTCACTGGCCAAACGCATTGATGCGCAGCTGGCGATCGTTGACAAGCGCCGCGACCGTCCGGGTGAATCGGAAGTTATGAACGTGATCGGTGATGTTACCGGCAAAGATTGCCTGCTGTTCGATGATATCGTTGATTCCGGCGGCACACTCTGCAACGCGGCTGAAGCCTTGCTGGCAAAAGGCGCAACCAGCGTCACTGCTTATATCACCCACGGCGTTCTCTCCGGCGGTGCGATTGCCCGCATTACCAGCTCCAAGCTGAAAGAACTGGTTATCACAGATTCCATCCAGCCAACGGCTGCTATCGATCAGGCGCACAATATCCGTGTTCTGTCGATCTCCAGCCTGATCGGTGAAGCAATTGCCCGCACCGCCTCGGAAGAATCCGTATCCAGCCTGTTCGACTAATAAGCCGAGCATCAGACTGAATTGAAAAAGCCGGATTTCGATCCGGCTTTTTTGTTTTCTTCTTCACAAAGACAGTGCATTCTTTTCCCCTAACACCGGAAAAGGAGTTCAGCATGGCCGACCTTATCCTCTATACAAATCCGATGTCGCGCGGACGCATTGCCCGCTGGATGCTGGAAGAAACCGGCGTTGCCTACACAACGCAGATCATCCCCTTTGGTCAGGCTATGAAAGGCGCGGATTACACGTCGGTCAATCCGATGGGCAAAGTTCCGGCACTTCAGCATAATGGTCATATCATCACTGAAACGGCCGCCATCTGCGCCTATCTCGCTGATGTTTTTCCGGAGGCAAAACTCGCACCAACTGCCGATGAGCGGGCAAAATATTACCGTTGGTTGTTTTTCGGTGCAGGCCCTGTCGAAGCCGCAGTCAGCAATCATGCCAGCGGGTTTAATCCGACAGAAGAGCAAGGCCGGTTTATCGGCTATGGCTCCTATGAAACTGTTATGGATGTGCTGGATCAGACATTGTCAGCAACGCCCTATATCGCCGGTGACCGTTTTACCGCAGCCGATGTGTATGTCGGCGCGCAAGTCAATTTCGGACTGGGTTTCAATACGATAGAAAAACGCCCGAGCTTTATCGCTTACAGCCAGAGACTGACGGAGCGTCCGGCTTTGCAACGCGCAACAGCGCTCGATGATGCAGACATGGCGAAAATGAAAGCCTGATTATTCCGCGGCCTCGGCACTGTCTGCACTTTCATCCGGCCCGTTCGGATCACCGGCGGCGGTTTCGCAGCCCATATCAGGGAAGGCAACAACGCGCATGCCTTTAAAGTCATTGCGCACAACCAGCAGACCGCGCTCTTCGAAATAGGTCAGCAAGCGACGGGCGCGGCTGGTCGAGTGACTGCCATAGGCGCGCGCCAGCGTGGCATCAGACGGGCACGGCGCGCCTTTAACCGCGGCCTGTGCCACGATCAGGAATACGCCCTGCACATCATCCGTCAGGCTCTCTGACAGCTGCAAGGCAGTCTGCCATTTTTCATCGTCAATCAGCTCATCTCCGCCGCTGGCCTGCGCCACAGCAAGACGGCGACGGAAGGCAGGCAGAGCCAATGGCTCACCCGGCACACGGTGAATACGGCAACGCACCAGAAAATCCTGATACAGCACAGCAACTGTGCGATAAGCCGCCTCCGGATCTTCAATGATCTCGGTCATCACCTTATCCAGCATTTCTTCACGCTCGGCTTCCACCAGCCCCGGAAACAATGGCTCATCCGGCACTTCCGCTTCCGGCTTAGCTCTCACCACCTGTTCCAGAATTTCAGCAATCGGGCGTGGCGGCGGTGGCGGTGGTGGTGGGCGACGCACAATCATCTTTGCTTCTTGCGCACTCGGCGTAAAAATCAGATCGGCTGCATCAACAGGTGAATCCGGCAATGGCATTAGTTTCGGGCTGGATGAACGGGCAGAGGTTTCCACCTTGCCGATTTTCACAGACAAAGGGCGGCGCGACAATGCCGGCCCCAGAGCAACAAAATGGCCGCGCTGCAAATCACGGAATTGCTCGGCCTGACGACGATCCATACCAAGCAGATCAGCGGCACGCGCCATATCAATATCAAGAAATGTGCGCCCCATCAGGAAGTTGGAAGCCTCAGCCGCGACATTTTTGGCAAGCTTTGCCAGACGCTGCGTGGCAATCACACCGGCCAGTCCGCGCTTACGGCCACGGCACATCAGGTTGGTCATGGCGCTGAGCGAGATTTTACGCGCTTCATCAGAAACTTCACCACCGACTGAAGGTGCAAAAAGCTGTGCTTCATCGACAACCACCAGCATCGGATACCAGTAATCACGATCAGCATCGAACATACCATTGAGGAAAGCCGCTGCGGCTTTCATCTGCTGGTCGATATCCAGACCTTCGAGATTAACCACCACAGACACGCGGTGCTGACGGATACGCTGGGCAATACGGGTCAGTTCGGCCTCTGTACGCGCAGCATCAACCACCACATGGCCGTAAACATCGGCAAGCGTAACGAAATCACCTTCAGGATCGATGATACATTGCTGCACCCAAGGTGCGCTCTGCTCCAGCAGGCGGCGCAACAGATAGGATTTTCCGGAACCGGAATTGCCCTGCACAAGCAGACGTGTTGCCAGAAGCTCTTCAAGGTCGAGCATAGCAGCGGTGCCGTTTGTCGTGGCTCCCATGTCGATGCCGACCTTCATATTGCCTCCTGAAATAAACGTGAAAAAACGCCCGTTTGATTAGGGGCGCATAAAATAAGATTCGGAATGTGGTTCTGTTTAACAGGTATGGACTATATCACCAAGTGCGGGAAAGCTACGGCTTGTATTATACAACCACCCCTGAACACAAAAACTTGCATCAGCGGCATTAATCGCTTATGAGAGCGCATCCGCGTAGACACCCTTGGAGGCAACGCGGAATGATGTGTCTGTATCATCGCTGTTTTGACTGCGTATTTCACGGACATATCATGTTCCGGAATTTCATCTGATATTGCGGAACACTCCAAATACACTCGAAAGGAAAAGCCATGAGTGAAGTTAAAGTACTCAAGGCCGTAAAACGCGAACGGGCTGGTAAGGGGTCCTCCCGTGCACTTCGCGACAACGGTCAGATTCCAGCAGTCATCTATGGTGACAAACAGCCTGCTATTTCAGTCGCAGTAGACTATAAAACAGTCTATTACCTGATCTATGGCGGCGGCTTCAAGTCTACCGTTTTCAACATTGAAGTTGACGGCCAGACCATCAAAGTTCAGCCTAAAGACTACCAGATGGATCGCGTTAAAGACACGCCGATCCACGTGGATTTCATCCGCGTTGCATAATATCGTGGATTTCATCCGCGTAGCATAAGTTTTCAAGCCTTTTGGCTTATGACTTGTCAAACATCTCCGGTGAAAACCGGAGATGTTTTTGTTTGTGATACAGATATTGCCTGTTAAAAGCGGAATAGTATTTATTCTCGGAGACGACCATGCTGCTCATAGCCGGCCTCGGCAATCCCGGTGCGCAATATGCGCGAAACCGTCATAATATCGGTTTTATGACCGTGGATGAAATTCATGCCCGTCATCGTTTTTCCCCGTGGACAAAGAAGTTTCAGGCATTGATTTCCGAAGGCATGATCGACGGTGAAAAAGTGCTGCTGTTGAAACCGCAGACTTTTATGAACCTGTCCGGCCAGTCCGTGGGCGAAGCCATGCGCTTCTACAAACTGGCGATCAGCGATCTCGTTGTCGTTTATGACGAACTTGATTTACCGCCTGCAAAACTGCGGATCAAAGCCGGTGGCAGTGCCAATGGTCACAATGGCATCAAATCCATCGACTCGCATATGCACGGCCTGCTGAATTCAAAAGACTATCGTCGTCTGCGCCTCGGCATCGGCCATCCGGGTGCAAAAGAACTGGTACATAATTATGTACTGGGGGATTTTGCCAAAGTCGACAGCGAATGGCTGGATCTGCTGTTTGCTGCTATTTCTGACAATCTGTCCTATCTCGTCAAAAAAGACGATAATGGCTTCATGAATAAAATCACGCTGGCAATGGGTGGCAAGCAGACTGAAACCAAAACGGAAGCACCAGTAAAAGCTGTACCAAAAGCCCAAAGCCATATCCGGCAGGCACGTCAGACGAATGCAATTGCACCCAAAGTCCCGACGACCGGTCCTATGGCCGACATGCTGGCCAAACTCTTTGGCAAAAAGGGTGACTAAACACAAAACGCGCCGTAAGCTGCAATTTTCAGCGGCTTTTATACGCAATATGTCCCGTTCCTCTTGACCTGTGCTTGCCCCATAGCGCATAGGCAATGGCAATATTCATTACGTTTCATGCTTAACTCTGAGTGCAAGGCCATATTCTCTGGCGGCAGATTTTCAGGATAAGCTCCAGACCGGATAAGGTTCTATTATGGGTTTTAAATGCGGTATCGTAGGTCTGCCAAATGTCGGCAAGTCCACTCTCTTCAACGCACTGACCAAAACAGCGGCTGCACAGGCTGCAAACTACCCTTTCTGCACCATCGAGCCGAACACCGGTGAAGTCGCCGTGCCGGACAGCCGTATGCGCCAGATCGCAGATATTGCCGGTTCCAAAGAGCTGATCCCGACCCGTATCAACTTTGTTGATATTGCCGGTCTGGTACGTGGCGCTTCCAAGGGTGAAGGTCTGGGCAACCAGTTCCTCGCTAATATCCGCGAAGTCGATGCGATTGTGCATGTTCTGCGCTGCTTCGAAGATGACGACATCACCCATGTCGAAGGCCGTATTGATCCGGTATCTGATGCACAGACTGTTGAAACAGAACTGATGCTTTCTGACCTTGAAAGCCTTGAGCGCCGTATTGTGCAGATCCGCAAACGCGCGACAGGCAAAGACAAGGAAGCGACAACCGTTCTGCCAATGATGGAAGAATCCCTGAAGCTGCTTCAGAATGGTGAACCTGTCCGCATGCTGCTGAAAGGCATTGCGCCGGATGATCTGCTGATCCTCAAAGGCCTGAACCTTTTGACCTCCAAGCCTGTTCTCTATGTCTGCAATGTCGCTGAAAGCGATGCGGCCAAAGGCAATGAGCACACGGAAGCTGTCGCGAAAATGGCACAGGAACAGGGTGCGCAGTCCGTGATTATTTCTGCGGCGATTGAAGCAGAAGTTTCGCAGCTGCCTGATGAAGATGCGCAGCTCTTCCTCGGCGAAATGGGTCTTGAAGAGCCGGGTCTGGATCGTCTGATCCGCGCTGGCTACAGCCTGCTCGACCTGATCACTTATTTCACCGCCGGACCAAAAGAAACCCGTGCATGGACTGTGCATCGCGGCGCGAAAGCTCCGCAGGCTGCCGGTGTGATCCACACGGATTTTGAACGCGGCTTCATTCGCGCACAGACCATCGCTTTCAACGACTACATTACCTACAAAGGTGAAGTTGCGGCGAAAGAAGCAGGCAAAGCCCGCGATGAAGGTAAAGAATATGTGGTGCAAGACGGCGATGTAATGCTGTTCAAATTCAACACCTGATTTTTATATATCGCCGAATTAAAAGCCCTGCTCTGCAGGGCTTTTTTGTATCTGTGCAATTTAACAAAACACTATTTGACGTTTACGTAAAAGATCATAGGATACAGCACCGAAATAAAGCAGCCGCCTATTTTAGTGTATGGCAGCTTGTCACCGAAACGGAGGAGACCGCCGTTGAACCAATCCCGTCAGCATTTCAGCTATAATGATTTTATCGTCGGTGACAGCATGTCGCTTGGCTCTAAAAATATGACAGCTGAAGAAGTCATCGCTTTTGCCAGCGAGTTTGATCCACAGCCGTTTCACCTCAGTGAAGAAGCAGGCAAAGCCACTGTTCTCGGTGGTCTCGCGGCCTCTGGCTGGCACACTTGCGCTATGCTGATGCGTATGATGGCAGACACATTCATTCGCAACTCCGACAGTCAGGGCTCTCCCGGTCTTGAATATGTCAAATGGCTGAAGCCCATTTTGGCCGGAGATACGATTTCCGCGACCACAACCATTTTAGAGAAGCGTGTCTCCCGTTCTCATCCGACCCTTGGCATCATCCGCATGAATCACAAGATCATCAATCAAAGTGGTGTTTTGGTTTGCGAAGCACAGGGCTCAATTTTCATGCGCGTGGATGCTCAGGAGGCATGATGATGGAAAAGACCAGCAAACCATCGATCCTTGAAGAGAATATCGGCAAAACCGTCACGATTGGCTCCTACGAGTTTACAGAGGCCAAGATCATCCGCTTTGCCGAAAAATACGATCCGCAACCTTTTCACCTTGATCCGGTTGCCGCCAAGTCCAGCCTGTTCGGTGGTCTGTGCGCCTCTGGCTGGCACACGACCGCTGTCTGGATGAGACTGAACGTGCAGTCTATGGGCGGGATCATCAAAGCCTGTATGGAGCGCGGAGAAACACCGCCGGTCTTTGGCCCCTCTCCCGGTTTTGAAAATCTGCGCTGGGAACATCCGGTCTATGCAGGTGACGTGATTGCCTATACGGCACAGATTACCGGCATACGCCCGCTGGCTTCCAAACCGGGCTGGTCAATGCTCAGTCACCACTCAACAGCCAGCAATCAGCATGGCGAACGTGTGATGGAGTTTGATGGCGCCGCTCTGGTTATGCTGCCGCAAAAATAAATATGCTGCAAAAACTAAAAAGCCTGCCTGATCACTCAGGCAGGCTTTTTATAAATCCCGCTGAACTGGCAAGAGGTGAGTTTAGTCGCCTTCAAATTCCAGCAGCGTGCGAACCTGCACGCCCATTTCTTCCAGCTTTTTACGTCCACCCAGATCAGGCAGGTCGATAATGAAACAGGCAGCAACAATTTCAGCCTTCATCTGGCGCAGCAGGTTTACAGCCGCAACAGCCGTGCCGCCGGTCGCAATCAAATCATCAACAAGGATGACGCGCTCACCAGGATGAATTGCATCACTGTGCATCTCCATCTCATCAAGGCCGTATTCCAGACTATAGGCAATCCGCACAGTCTCATAAGGCAGCTTGCCCTTTTTGCGAATCGGCACAAAACCCGCCGACAGCTGATGCGCCATTGCGCCGCCAAGAATGAAACCGCGTGCTTCCACACCCGCAATCTTATCCGCCTTGCCACCGGCAAAAGGAAAAACCAGCTCATCAATAGCACGACGAAATGCCTGAGGATTGCCCATCAGTGTGGTCACATCGCGAAACATTACACCCGGACGCGGATAGTCCGGAATTGTACGCAACGAAGCCTTCAGAAATTCTTGGGTCTCGTTATTCATAGCAAATCCTCATCTGCAAGTATCTGGCCTGCGATTATCCGCTCAATTTTTTATTGAAGCACAGAATAGCCGTCCGGCGTTACATTGTTCTGTCCGCTGGCAATAGCACAGCAACACAGAATAACTTCTCAAATTTCACATAAAAAAGGGCGCCTAAAGCGCCCTTTGTTTATTTATATGATCACGCAATCCGTGTGAAGTGCCGATTAGTGTTTAACTCCGGCAAAAACACGGCGCTTCGCTGCGTAAACCAGTGCACCCAGCAAAAGCAGGAACACAATAACGCGGAAACCGGTTTTCTTACGGTCTTCCATATGCGGTTCTGCAGCCCACATCAGGAATGCAGAAATATCGCGTGAATACTGCTCAACCGTTTCCGGTGAACCGTCATCATAAGTTACCTGACCATCGCTGAGCGGTTTGGCCATAGCCAAAGACTTACCAGCGATAAAGGCAGGGTTATAATGTGTGCCTTCAGGAATTTGCATTCCTGCCGGAGCGGTCTCATCATAGCTGGTCAGCAAAGCGTGAATATAGTCAGGACCGGCTTCCGCATATTGTGTGAAAATATCAAACACAAAAGTCGGGAAACCGCGTTCCACACCACGCGCCTTGGCGATCAGAGAGAAGTCCGGCGGAACTGCATTATTATTCGCTGCCGCCGCTGCTTCCGCATTTGCGAAAGGTGACGGGAAATAATCGCCCGGACGTGCTGCACGGGTGAACATTTCACCATCAGCATTCGGACCATCCTGCACTTCATATTCCGCAGCAAAAGCTTTGATCTGGTCATCATTATAACCAAGATCACTCAGCGTGCGAAACGGTACCAGTTTCATGGAATGGCAGGCAGAACAAACTTCTTTATAGATCTTCAGACCACGCTGAAGCTGCGCCTTGTCATAGGTACCGAAAGGTCCTGCAAACGACCACTTTTCCTGTGTCGGATGCTTGATCGGGAAATGTGCCGGTTCTGCCTCACTGGCTGCGGTCTCGGCCTGAACAGCGCCCAATGTGAGCGCTGTGGCCAGACCGAAAGCAGCAAGACCGGTAAAGAACATTTTCATAACTGTACTCTTCCTATCTGGTGCTGCAATCAGGCTTTGGCATCTGCTTTTGCAACTTCATCATCCGAACCGAGAACCGCTTCAGTGATGGAGTTTGGTATACGCTTCGGCTTTTCAACCAAACCGAGTACCGGCAGAATAATGATAAAGAATGCGAAATAATACAGCGTGCCGATCTGCGCCATCAAAGTATAGGTGCCTTCGGCAGGACGTGAACCAAGCCAGCCCAGGAAAATCGCATTGATCACAAATACCCAGAAGAACATTTTGAACCAAGGACGATAGACCGCTGAACGCACTTTCGAAGTATCAAGCCACGGCAGCACAAACAGAATTGCAATCGAACCAAACATCACCAGAACGCCGCCGAGCTTGGAGTCGATCGGGCCGATATTGAAGGTAATCGCACGCAGCATCGCGTAGAAAGGCAAGAAATACCATTCAGGAACAATGTGCGCAGGCGTAACCATTGCGTTTGCTTCAATATAGTTATCCGGATGGCCGAGATAGTTTGGCATATAGAAGACGAAATAGGCAAAGAAGATAAAGAACACGACCGAGCCGAATGCATCTTTAATCGTCGCATAAGGTGTAAACGGCAGCGTATCTGTCTTCGACTTCACTTCAATACCGGTCGGATTGGTCTGGCCGGTCACATGCAGTGCCCATACGTGCAGAACAACTACACCGGCAATCATGAATGGCAGCAGATAATGCAACGAGAAGAAGCGGTTCAGCGTCGGATTATCAACCGCGAAGCCACCCAACAGCAATTGCTGGATCGGTTCGCCGATAATCGGGAACGCTGTGAAGAAACCGGTAATAACAGTCGCACCCCAGAAGGACATCTGTCCCCACGGCAGTACATAACCCATAAACGCGGTTGCCATCATCAAAAGGAAGATCACAACGCCGAGGATCCACAACAACTCGCGCGGCGCCTTGTAGGAGCCGTAATACATGCCGCGTGCAATATGCAGATAAACCGCGATGAAGAAGAAGGATGCACCATTGGAGTGCATATAACGCAGCAACCAGCCGGAATTAACATCGCGCATGATCTTTTCAACCGAGCCGAATGCCAGCTGGGTTGATGCTGCGTAATGCATAGCCAGCACAATACCGGTCAACAGCTGAGCGATCAGCATGAAGGCCAGAATGCCGCCGAATGTATACATATAGTTCAGGTTACGCGGAACCGGATAAGCGATAAATGAATCATAGACGAGGCGCGGCAAAGGCAGCCGTGCGTCGACCCATTTTTCGATACCGGTCTTTGGCGTATATGAAGAGTGTCCGCCGCTCATAAAATTTCTCCTCAGACCACTCAACCGACTTTAATGACGGTATCGGAAATGAATGCAAATTCCGGAATGTGCATGTTTTCCGGTGCCGGACCGCTGCGGATACGGCCAGCCGTATCATAAGTCGAGCCGTGGCACGGGCAGAACCATCCGCCGAATTCACCGGACTCACCAAGCGGTACGCAACCCAGATGGGTGCAGACGCCGATCATAACGATCCAGTTTTCTTTGCCTTCACCCGCGGTACGTTCCAGATCCGAAGCCGGTGCGTCTGCTGCCAGATTGGCATTACGCGCCAGAGGATCCTTCAACGCCGCCATTGGCGTGTTTTTGGCATCTTCAATTTCTTTAGCCGTACGGTTACGGATAAATACCGGCTTACCGCGCCATTTTACTGTCAGCGATGCACCTTCTGTGAGGGACGAAACGTCCACCTCAATGGATGCCGCCGCTAGGGTCGAAGCATCCGGCCGCATCTGGTCGATAAATGGCCATGCCAAGCCGGCAGCACCAACAACGCCGGCCATTCCCGTCGCTATGTACAGAAAATCACGCCGTGTCGGCTCAGCTGTGTCGTGTGCGCTCACGTACCACTTCCTTTTTGACTTGCATGTTGAACTGTCCTCTGTTGTCCGTGAGCACATTCGCCTGTTGTTTTATGACGTTCTGTGCCGAGAGCCGTAAGACCTGCAATGCAGATACAAACCGGACGTAACTCCCCCCACCTAGTTCAAGGTTTAGGCAGGATAAAAAAGCTTGTCCAGTCATCAGAAGCACTTACGGCACCATGTCGCAGGCAATGAAACCGGCAAAACAAGCGCCTGCAGCTCTTGGAAATTTCATTCTGCTACAGCCTGACAGCCATTTGTCCGGTCATGTTTTCGGGCAAAACATTCACACGGCAACACCGCTTCACCAGCATCCTTAAAACATGCAAGAGCGCTAACAAACAGAGGAAGTCCGCATTCCCCTTTCACAGAGATTGAAACAGGCGCCAAATGTCTGCGCCTGTTCTTATATTTCAGGCGGAGCCAAAGAACACCTGATCTACGCCTGCATAAATCTTTAAAAAACCTTCATAAAACAGTGTTTTCCGGCCTTAAGCACATATCATCTCAACAATTTTGCGATGAAAACATAAAGATGCGTACCGGCATAATGACTGCGCCAAAGTGTAAATATACACGATGACTTACCCCTCAATATCGGCCTCACCGAGAAATCCGCCGGATTGCCGCGCCCATAAACCGGCATAAATACCACCCAAAGCAATCAGCTCATTATGCGTACCGCTTTCAGCAATCCGGCCATGATCCAGCACGACCAGACGATCCAGCTGCGCGATAGTTGAAAGCCTGTGCGCAATGGCAATCACGGTTTTACCTGCCATCAGCCGTGTCAGATTGTCCTGAATGGCGGCTTCGACTTCTGAATCGAGCGCTGAAGTCGCTTCATCAAGAATAAGAATCGGCGCATTTTTCAAAACAGCACGGGCAATACTGATTCTCTGCCGCTGCCCGCCGGAAAGTTTAACACCCCGCTCACCAACATAAGCATCATAGGCTTTGCGCCCTTTATAGTCTTCCAAAGCCCCGATAAACTCTTCAGCCTCGGCCTGACTTGCCGCAAAGCGCAATTCCTCCTCAGAGGCATCGGCCTTAGCCAGCATAATATTATCGCGCAAAGAGCGATGCAGCAGCGCTGTCTCCTGACTGACAACAGCAAAAGCTGCACGCAGCGAGCTTTGCGTCACGTCGCGCACATCCTGCCCGTCAATGCGCACCGCACCTTCGTCAACATCGTAGAGCCGCAGCATCAGATTAATCAGCGTAGTTTTTCCGGCACCGGAATGACCGATCAGCCCAACACGCTCTCCGCCGCGAATGGCAAGACTGATATCACTCAGCACACCGGCCTTCACCTTGTTTTCATTCTCAGATCCGTAGCGGAAAGTGACGTGATCAACCTCAATCGCACCGGCTGTCACTTGCAGCGGCTTGGCATCACGCTTGTCTTCCATGCCAAGCGGCGCGGAAATCAGCCGCATGGAATTTTCAATCACTCCATAAGAACGCAGCATGCCGTTCATCTGCATCATCAGGCGGCCAAGCAGCATGTTCAAACGCAGCACCAGACCGAGCGTAAAAGCCACCTCACCCACTGTGGCCTGCCCTTTGGTCCACAGATCAATCGAAAATGCTGCTACCAGCACAATCATCAGGCTGGAAAGCGCAGTCATGGAAACACGCATACCGGTCAGCGTGCGCATGAAAGGCAGCATAGTCTTGATATAGCTGGCAAAGCCTGAACGTAAATAAGCCTGATCCATATCCGGCGTATTCAGCTTGATCGTCTGGATATTGGTATAGCTGTCGACAATGCGACCGTTGATCAGCGATCCGGCCTCAGCACTGGCCTCGGCCTGTTTACGCATAGTCGGCAGATAGAGACGTGCAATCCATGCAAACAGCGCCATCCACACCACAACCAGCACGGCAAGACGCCAGTCGAGCTGCCCGAACAGCAAGAGCGTGGTGATACTATAGATGATCATAAACCAGACCACCTGAATGAAACTGGTAATCAGATCGCCTGCCGCCTGCCCTGCCTGCCAGACTTTAGTGGCGATGCGGCCTGAAAAATCATTCTGGAAAAAAGCATAGGACTGGCGCAACACATAGGAGTTGGCCTGCCAGCGGATCATATTATAGAATCCGGGGGTGATTGTCTGATCATCCAGCAATGAGCTGAGCGCCGTCATCAGCACCCGCACCACCAGCACGATGAAACCCATCGCCAGCAATTCAACACCGGCACTGACATAAAGACCATGCCAGCTGCGTTCAATTGCACTCTGATCAAGAATATCAACAATGCGTCCGGTAAAATAAAAAAGACCTGCTTCCAGCAGCGGCAGAATACCGCCGACAATCAGCGCCAGCAGCAAAGGCCAGCGTGCCTGATAAATATAATGCCAGAGAAAACGCACCGTTGTTTGCGGCGGGCGTTTACCGTCGAAATCCTGTAACGGATCAATCCAGTTTTCAAACAGGCGGTAAATCATATTCATCGGGAAGGCCTTTCCGCAACATCCCGCAATAATTACAGGCAGGAAGGCGCATGCAAAACAGAATCGGCAAGCAAGTTGCTGATGAGATTAATATATAAAGTAAAAAATTATCCGTCCGCGATTTACATCGGACGTTATATTGAAATGAAGAATGTTGTGGCAGCCGCTGCACGAAAGCAGCGGCTGATATTTTGTCTTTGCTGAACAGAGATTATTCAGCAGGCTCGGACAATGCCGGTTTTTGCTCATCATCAAAGCCGAGGAACCCGCCGGACTGGCGCGCCCAAAGCGAAGCATAAATGCCGCCCCGTGCAATCAGTTCCTCATGCGTGCCATCTTCAATGACGCGCCCCTGATCCATCACGATCAAACGGTCAAGCGCAGCAATGGTCGACAGACGGTGAGCAATCGCAATCACAGTCTTACCTTCCATCAAGCGGTAGAGGCTGTCCTGAATTGCCGCTTCCACTTCTGAATCGAGCGCAGAGGTTGCTTCGTCCAGAATAAGGATCGGTGCATCTTTCAGGATCACACGGGCAATCGCCACACGCTGACGCTGTCCACCAGACAGTTTCACACCACGTTCGCCAACATGAGCGTCAAAGCCCTGACGGCCTTTGAGGTCAGAAAGATGCGGCAGGAACTGGTCGGCCTGTGCCTGTGCAACCGCTTCCATCATCATCTCATCAGTCGCATCAGGACGGCCATAGCCGACATTATCCCTGACAGAACGATGAAGCAGCGATGTATCCTGTGTCACCATACCGATATTGGCACGCAGACTGTCCTGTGTGACCTTGGCAATATCCTGACCATCGATCAGGATTTTACCCTGTTCCAGATCGTAGAAGCGCAGCAACAGATTGACCAGCGTTGACTTGCCCGCACCGGAACGGCCGACAAGACCGATCTTTTCACCCGGACGGATATTCAGCGACAGATCATTGATGATGCCTTTGCCTTTGCCATAGTGGAAGCCGATGCGATCAAATGTGATCTCGCCGGAACGCACATGCAGCGGTTTTGCCCCTTCATGATCAACCACTTTACGCGGCTGAGCAATTGAACGCATGCCGTCCTGCACCGTACCGATATTCTCGAACAGCGCAGACATTTCCCACATGATCCACTGCGACATACCATTCAGACGCAGACACAGGGCAATACCGATGGCCACCGCACCAACGGATGCAATATTTTCCATCCACAGCTTGATACCCAGTGCACCCACCGAAAACAGCAACAGCGAGTTCATGAAATACAGCGAGCCGAAAAACTGCGTTACCATACGCATCTGACGGTTTACCGTTCCCTGAAACTGCTCCAGACTGTCCCGCACATAGCCCTCTTCACGCTGTGTGTGTGAGAATAGTTTGACCGTAGCAATATTCGTATAGCTGTCGACAATACGGCCGGTCATCTCGGAACGCGCATCGGCCTGTGCCTCCGAAATCACCTGCAAGCGCGGAATGAAATAACGAAGCAGGCCGACATAGGCCAGCAGCCAGACAATGAACGGGATCATCAGACGCCAGTCCGCCGTGGCTGCGATGAAAATTGTACCGGTAAAATAAACCGCTACATAGACCATCACATCCGCAAGCTTGATCACCGTTTCACGCACAGCCAGTGCAGTTTGCATCAGCTTGGTGGAGATACGTCCGGCAAATTCATCCTGAAAGAATGTCATCGACTGACGGATCAGATAACGATGCATCAACCAGCGTACCCGCATCGGGAAATTCCCGATCAGGGTCTGGTGCAATACCAGAGATTGCAACAGAACAATCACTGGCAAAACCACCAGAACAATACCGCCGATCAGCGCCAGCTTCCAGCCTTCCTGCTGCAGGAAGGTTTCACGGTTATGCTCACTCAGCCAGTCCACCACATTGCCGAGAAAGGCAAAGAGCGACACTTCGAAAATAGCGATCAGCGCAGTCAGCAGTGCCATAACAACAATCCAGCCCCAGGCACCGCGGCTGTAATACATACAGAATTTGAACAAGCCTTTTGGCGGTTGTTCAAGCGGAACATCCGGATAGGCGTTCAGCTTCTTTTCGAACCAACGAAACATTTTCGACCTCAGATACGGGGAATCCCGTGCGAAAACCAATCCCCGCATCATTTCCGTAAAACGGATAAGGCAAGGATCGGTTTTGATTCATTTGCGGTTCTGCCATTCATCTCAAAAACTGAGTATGAAGCAGAATTTTAGCATTTTTAAAGCATCAAAACATCAGCAGGCACACAGCCCGAAAGTCTCAGATGCGGTTTGAGGATTAAATGCGTGAGCACACTTAATCGGAAGATTGATTGAAGAACCGTATTTGACCAGTAAATCCGACGGCACAACTCAACGTCGCTTTCAGGCTATCAGGTGGTTTGCTAGAGCAATCTGATATATACGCTCATTTTAACAGTCCCGTTCAGCGCAACGCCCGCAAGAACAATTCGGGAAAAGATACCGCAGCATCGATTGGTGCGGCACCCACCATGCAGGTAACCGGAGCGGGGTTAATCACGCCGGATACAGGAGCGGCTGCAACTGGGGAAAGATTCAAAGAAATCTTAATGCTCATCACAGCCTCCTTCATGGTCAATCTGATAAAATGGAAGACCCGTATACCACCATGTTTTTTGAGCGGCTAGTCTCAGACTATTATTTTTTCTTCACTTTACCGAGAACACATTAAACTGTGACAGATTGCACACAATTCTTATTGTTTGAAATTATATGCTATAGGCCGCTTATCTGATGTCACCCGAAACAGAAGCAACAGCCTGATGACAATACATATTGCTCTTTTCCAACCTGATATTCCCGGCAATACCGGCACCATCCTGCGCATGGCGGCCTGTCTGGGGCTGGCAGTTCATGTGATTGAACCAGCCGGTTTCGACCTCTCCGATCGCGGGCTGAAACGTGCGGGCATGGATTATCTGGAACAGGCGGCGCTCACCCGCCACCTCGACTGGGAGCACTTCAACAACTGGCGCTTGTCGGAAAATCGCAGGCTGGTACTGCTCTCAACCAAGGCAGCACAACCCTATACAGATTTCAGCTACCAGCCGGATGACATTCTATTGTTTGGCCGTGAATCTGCGGGTGTACCGGACTATGTGCATGAGACCTGTGAGGAGCGGATTATCATCCCGATGGTTGAAGGTGCACGCTCACTCAATCTCGCGCTTTCGGTAGCAATGGCTACTGGAGAATTTATTCGACAAGGTAAAAACTAGAAGCCATTCGACAATGTAAAAGCTAGAAAACACTCAACAAATAAATCTTTAAATATCAGTCAATTAAAAAGAAAAACGGAATCATATTCTGATCTTCTTGAATCAGAACATCAGAAAACAGCGGTAACTTGCTTAGTCCGAGCTTGGCAGCCGTCTGATCGTGAATTCAATCACGTCATTCGGCCGCACATACCAGCTTTCAATCTCTGTCCAGTAAGCGGCCTTCGGATAGGCGTCAAACCACTCCCGCGCCTTCACTCTGGCAATGCTGCGTGGTAGTGAAAATGTCTCACGGATATAGCCGTCACTGATATTTGGCCTCACGCCGGATGCAGCTTTGCGCATCTGTCTGCGCAGACCTTCCAGTGGTGGCTTAGGCGGTATCGATGTCATAAGCGATTTCCTTTACAGCGCCGCAACGGGGCAAAAGACAAAGCAGAATAAGCATCACGCTCAACACTCAAATATGTTCACACATATTACAAGCAGAAGCTGCACAGGGACTTACAACTCTATAGTGCATTTTACAGCAGAATCTCATCCGAAACGAGTCATTTCCACGTCTCTTATCGCTGCAAAGCGTGAACAAAATCTGTTTCTTTCCAAAAAACAGAAAGCTTTCATAAACATAATCCGGTTTATGAAGACTATATAACCTGTTGACAGCTGCTGATATGCTGGCGCTGCGGCTTTATCCGTGGCACCCAAAACATAACAAGGAACCAAGCATGCAACGTCCGGATCTTCCAGCTCATCTTCCTGATAATCTCGACGAGAAAAAACAACTGGCGCAAAACTGGTTCGAAGAACTGCGTGACCGTATCTGCTCCCTGTTTGAAACCCTTGAAGATGAAGTAGCGGGCCCGCTCAGCGACCGTGAAGCGGGACGCTTTGTGCGCACCCCTTGGGCGAAAGACGAAGGCCGTGGCGGCGGCGGTGTTATGTCGATGATGCATGGCCGCGTTTTTGAAAAAGTCGGCGTGCATGTCTCTACAGTCTATGGCGAGTTTTCGCCGGAGTTTCGCGCCCAGATTCCGGGTGCCGATGAAGATCCGCGCTATTGGGCAAGCGGCATTTCTCTGATTGCGCATCCGCAAAATCCGAATGTACCGGCAGTGCATATGAATACGCGTATGGTTGTGACAACGCGCCAGTGGTTTGGCGGCGGTGCCGACCTGACCCCTGTGCTTGACCGTCGTCGCACACAGGAAGATGCCGACAGTCAGGCCTTCCATAAAGCGCTGAATTTCGTCTGCAACAAACATGCAGGCATTGCCGATTACGACCGCATGAAACAATGGTGCGATGAATATTTCTATCTGCCGCATCGTCAGGAACCACGCGGTATTGGCGGCATTTTCTATGACTGGCTGCACTCAAGGGATGAACAGGGCGGCTGGGATGCCGATTTTGCATTCACCCGCGATGTCGGCCGCTGCTTTGCCGTGGTCTATCCGCATATTGTGCGCCAGAACTTTAATCAGCCCTGGACAGAGGCTGACCGCGAGGAGCAGCTGATCCGTCGCGGGCGGTATGTGGAGTTCAACCTGCTGCATGACCGCGGCACCATCTTCGGCCTCAAGACCGGTGGCAATATTGCCTCGATCCTGTCTTCCATGCCGCCAGTGGTAAAATGGCCTTAAATACAAGATCAGAACGGGGGCATTAGCCCCCGTTTTTTATTGGTCGAAGCTTTGCAGAAATTGCCCGCGGATCAATAGTCCCGGACTGGTCTTCAATGCTTTGTCGAAAACCTGCATATTGGCAAACACCAGTTTACGGCCATCCTTTTCCGCCCAGCCGACAAACCAGCCTAAGCGCTGATTGCCCGCAAAATTACCTTTTGCATCGCGCAACCGCGCAGCGCCGGTTTTGCCGGTAACCTTCCAGCCTTTCTCAGATGTAAAAACTGTCATGGCCGCTTTGGTTTTCTGCTGCGCCTGTTTGGAAACCGGCAATGTCTCATTCACCAGTTTGCTCAGAAACTGCACCTGCTCATCAGGTGAGATCTCCAGCGAAGAGCCGATCCATGAGCCTGTCAGCCCGTCCTGTTTTCCGGCTCTGCCCGAAACATCCTTATTGCCGTAATCAAGTGCTGCGACAGCTTCTGAAAATTGCTTCTGTCCCAACTGCTTTGTAATCACACGCGAATACCAGACAACCGATTGCTCCAGCCACCGCGCCGGATCAACAGCAATCCTGTCGCGCTCCGGTGCTTCCATTTCAGGCTTCCACTGCCAGACCGGATCATGTTCCGAGTGGAGGATATTCTTGTCATACCCGATCACGGCAAGCGGCACTTTAAACGTCGATGCCGGTGTAAAGCGTTTGTCGCAAACGCCTTTACGGGAAAGGATTTTCTGCGTTGCGGCATCCATAACCACCGCGCACTCGGCCACAATCCCCTTCTCACTAGCCTGAGCCTGAGCTTGTGCCTGAAAAGTTATTCCGGCGGTCAGCCCAACAGCGAGCAATGCCGCTGATCGCAATTTTTTATCCATAATACGCAACTCCGGAATTCTGAAAACATTGAAATCATCTCAGATGAATCACGACATGCAAAAATCGTACTAATCACCTGAACCGGCAGCTAAAAACAAAAACGGGGCGGAATTTCCGCCCCGATATGTCAGGATAATGTTGCTAACAAATTTTCTTTACTCAGCTCAAATCCGGAAGCCAGCCATGCCGCCTCCAGCGCTTTGAGCTGCTTGCCAAGCTCAGGGCCTTTTTCAAAGCCCAGCTTCATCAGATCAGCACCACTTATAGGAAACACCGGTATTTCAGCCCGTTCCGCAACACCCAGCAAACGGTTGTAATTGCCTGCCCGCATCATCGCCTGATTGTCATTTTCGGCCTCTGCGCGCGCAGACACCAGCGCCAGTTTAATCCGGTCAATCAAGGCCAGCCGTGAGCCGCCATAGATCAACTTAATCAATCCTGCATCCGACAATTCAGGCTTTGGCAAATCGGCCAGCGCCCAATTTTCCAAGCGTGCCTTATCGACATTGGACAGGCGCAGTCTTTTGCCAAGCACAGTCATACGCGCCGCATCCGGTGGCACAATTGCCTGCAACCGCAACAATGCATCCGGCTTCCAGCCCAGATCGCGTTCACTGCGCACCAGTGCATGAATAGCGTCAATGCCCCATTTTTCACTCTCCGGCAAAATCTGTGTCAGCACACCAGACTGGCGCATCCATAGCAATGCCCGTGACGGATCAGGCGCAGAGAGCAGCTTTTTCAGTTCCGACCATACCCGCTCGGCCGACAAGGTTTGTAAATGACTTTTCAGCTTGGCACAGGCTTTCAGCCCTGCCGCATCCGGCCGCCCCGATCCGTACCATGCGAAAAAGCGGAAGAACCGCAGAATGCGAAGATAGTCTTCCGTAATACGCTGCTCGGCATCGCCGATAAAACGCAACTCGCGCTTTTCAATATCTGCAAGCCCGCCGACATGATCCACCACATCGCCATTGGCACGCACATAAAGCGCGTTGACGGTAAAATCCCGCCGCTCGGCATCAACCTGCCAGTCGCGACCAAAGGCAACTGTGGCCTGTCGTCCATGCGTTTCCACATCTGCACGCAGCGTTGTAACCTCGTAAGGAACACCCTTGGCGACAACGGTCACAGTGCCATGCTCAATCCCCGTGGGTACCACTTTGAAGCCACAGCTTTCCGCCCGCGCTTTTGTTTCTGCCGGCAGGGTTGTTGAGGCAATATCAATATCGCCCACAGGCTCATTCAACAGCGTATTGCGCACGGCACCGCCGACAACGCGTGCCTCTTCGCCGCCCTCAGAAAGAGCTGCCAGCAATTGCTGCAAGGATGGCACAGCAAGCCAGTCTGCGCGGTCTGCAATATTCAAGGCACTCATTACTTTCTCACTCACGCATAAAGCCTTTCATAGAGGCTGCGGATAATACCCGCTGTTGCGCCCCAGATATTCCGATTCTGATAATGGATGGCATAGAAAAACCGCTCATGCCCCGCAAACATCCGGCTCTCACGCTGATGCTGATGCGGATCCATCAGAAAATGCAGCGGCACTTCAAAAATATCTGCAACCTCATCGGGATTGGCATGGAGTTCAAACGGAGTTCGCACCACGGCCAGCACGGGCGTAATCGTATAGCCGCTGCCGGTCATATATTGCGGCAGACGTCCCAGTGTCTGAGCCTGCCGTGCATCCAATCCGATTTCTTCATGCGCCTCGCGCAGTGCTGCATGTTCAGGACTTAAATCCTCCGCATCAATCTTGCCACCGGGAAAAGCCACCTGACCGGAGTGGCTGCGCATCTGCGCATTGCGCGTGGTCAAAAGCACACTGGCATAATCACCATGATCCACCACGGGGATCAGCACGGCCGCCGGTTTGAGCTTAATTTTCAACCGCGGATCAGCGCCTGTCATCACATGAGAGGCCCTCCATTGCGGATTGAGCGCGTGATCGCCGGACAAAGGCAGCCCGCCTGAATCAAATTCAGCAGAACTTTCCGCAAAACCTTGTTTTTGCTCAATTCTCCGCATCAGATCCTGTGCGGTAAAACCTGTATCAGCCATCAAGTTTTTCATTGTATCACTGCAATTGTTCAACCGGCATCACCGGAAATATCTGACCGTTGGAGCGCAGGGCAAACATCAGTTGCCCGTCGATCATCAACTCCTCACCGAGCGCTGCCAGATCATACATGACTGCACGGCTGACCAGCGCCTCCAGCCGCCCTCTCACCATTATATAGGGCTTGAACCCGCCGGTTTCACTATCACTCACAAAGCGCAGCGGATGCTGTTCTCCGGCCTCGACCACATCACCAACATTGGTGCGGAAGGTAAGAACCTGCGCTTCCCCCTCGCCGGAAACATGCATCTCCACAGCATTGAAATGTGCATCTTCCACACGGATTGCGATTTTCTCAACCGGTGTCACCAGATAGTTTTTGCCGTCAGCATCTTTGCGCAGCACTGTTGAAAACAGGCGTACCAATGCAGGGCGACCGATCGGCGTGCCCATATAGAACCATGTGCCGTCGGCCTTGATTTCCATATCCAGCTCGCCGCAGAAATCCGGCTCCCAGCGTTCCACCGGCGGCAGGCCTTTGCCTTCTTTACCCTCACCGAGCTGGCTTGCAGCACGGCGCATCAGCGCATCAAGTCCACTGCCAGAACCGGTATCAGAACCAATATCAACATCGGCATTTTCGTTGTTTTTCGCTATATTGCCGCTGTTCATTTCAGTTTCCTGTTAAGACCTGTGCCTGATCGTCCGGTGCATTCCGGTTAATGCGAACTGCACCATTTACGCACCCATCAGCATGACATAGTCTTGCCCGATGATTCAAGTAAGCTGGATAAAGCATCAGATCAGGAATTAAGAGGACACTATGAATTTTAACACTGCGCCGAAGCTTGATCCCGATACCCTGATTCAGACAGCCGATCAGGCAGCCTCAGATATTGCCAAAATCCGTCAGCAGATCGGACAGGTTATTTACGGTCAGGAGCAGGCTGTTGAAAACACGCTGGTTGCCCTGCTTGCCGGTGGCCATGCCCTGCTCGTCGGTGTGCCGGGTCTTGCCAAAACCCGTTTGGTAGAAACGCTGGGCACTGTCCTCGGCCTTGATGAAAAACGTATCCAGTTTACGCCTGATCTGATGCCGTCCGATATTATCGGCTCGGAAGTCATGGATCAGGACAGCGATGGTCGCCGTTCTTTCCGCTATATTAAAGGACCGGTTTTCGCCCAGCTGCTGATGGCAGATGAAATCAACCGTGCCTCCCCGCGCACGCAGTCTGCGCTGTTGCAGGCGATGCAGGAATATCATGTCAGCGTTGCCGGTCAGCGCCATGATCTGCCAAGCCCGTTCCATGTGCTCGCGACCCAGAACCCGCTGGAACAGGAAGGCACCTATCCGCTGCCGGAAGCCCAGCTCGACCGTTTTCTGATGCAGATTGATCTCGATTATCCGGACATCGATGCAGAACGTGCGGTGTTGCTCAACACCACCGGCACAATGCAGGCGCGTGCAACCAAGGTTCTTGATGCCACACGCCTGCAGGAAATCCAGCAGCTGATCCGCCAGATGCCGGTACCGGAAACCGTGCTGGAGGCCATTCTGAAACTGGTGCGTTCTGCTCGGCCTGATGCCGATAATGACCATGCAAAGAACCATATCAGCTGGGGTCCGGGGCCTCGCGCCGGACAGGCGCTGATGCTCTGCACCCGCGCCCGTGCCCTTTATGAAGGGCGTCTCGCACCATCGGTTGATGATGTGAAAGCACTGGCAGAACCGGTTCTCCAGCACCGTATGGCGCTCAATTTTGCTGCGCGTGCCGATGGCGTGAGCGTGCGCAATGTGATTGCCAAACTAACACAGGCACTCGGTTAAGGGTTGGGCTGATGGTTGCAACCGGCGCCATAACCACAACAGAACAGGCAGTTGATCTGCTGGCACCCTCACGCCGGCAGGCAGCATTAATGCCTGACCTGATTACGCAGGCGCGCCATATTGCAGGCTCTGTGATTAATGGCTGGCATGGCAGACGCAAACGCGGCACTGGCGATAATTTCTGGCAGTTCCGCCCTTACACGCAGGGCGATATGCTCTCGCGCATTGACTGGCGGCGTTCTGCCCGTGACGACCATACCTATATGCGTGACCGTGAATGGGAAACTGCGCATACGATCTGGCTGTGGTGTGATCCGTCACCGTCTATGCTGTATCAATCCCGTTTCAGCCCTATTTCCAAACAGCATCGCGCACTGGTGCTGACACTGGCACTGGCCGAACTGTTCAGCCGCTCCGGCGAGCGCATTGCCTATCCTGATGTACTGCCACCGCTGCTGGCACGCAACGGCGTTGAGCGTCTGGCAACGGCACTCACGCAAAGCGGCACTTTGGCGGCGCAGCCGGAGTTACAGTCCTTGCAGCGGTTTAATGAGTTAGTTCTTATCAGTGACTTTCTGCAACCTGCCGATGTGCTTAATGCTCAGCTCGATCAGATTGCCCGACGCGGTCTCCGCGCGCATCTGATTGTGGTGGCCGACCCTGCTGAAGCCGACTTTCCGTTTCAGGGGCATACGGAATTCAAAGATCCGGTGAGCGGTCAAATTCTGGTCGCCGGTCGTGCACAAAATTATGCGGAAGATTATCGCAGACTCTATCAGGCGCAGCGCGACTTTCTGCGCGAGACCTGCACACGCTTTGGCTGGAGCTTCATCATCAGCCAAACAGACAAACCGGCAGCACAGGCTCTGACCACATTACATGGCTTTCTCGGACATAATGTTTCTGTCGGCGGAGGCGCCGTATAAATGCCGCTGATTTTTACCGCCCCCTGGCTGCTTGCCGGTCTTGCTACTCTGCCCGTTATCTGGTGGCTGCTGCGTGCAACGCCGCCTAAACCGGCTCAGGAACCATTTCCGCCGCTGGCCATTCTGGCAAAGATTGCCCGCCACGATCAGGAAGCCAGTAAAAGCCCGTGGTGGCTGACACTGCTGCGGCTGATCCTTGCAGCGCTGGTGATCTTCGCCGTGGCAGGGCCGGTATGGAAACCACAACCAATCACTTTCACCGGTGCGCAGCCGGTTGTCATCATGATCGACAATGGCTGGGCTTCTGCCCCACAATGGGCAGCCATTGAAAATCAGGCACAATGGCTGATCGGCAATGCCGAGAAAAATGATGCGCCGGTCTTTCTGATTGCCACCGCCGATCCGCAAAACAGTGAGAGCGGGCCTTTCAATGCCGCGCAAGCAAAAGAACGTTTGCAGGCACTGGAGCCACGCCCCGTGCCTGTTGACCGGCTTGCTGCGGCACAAAGACTGAATACAGCGCTCGTCAATCATCCTGAAAGCCGTATTTTTTATCTCAATGACGGGCTGGAAAGTGCACAGGACAAGCAGGCCTTTGCCGCCCTCGACAAAGTTAATGCCACTTCCGTTCAGCTTATTCTGCCGGAGGCACAGGAGCTTTATGTGCTTCAGGGCGCAGCCAACCGGCAGAATGCGCTGGTGGTCAATCTGCTACGCCCTTCAAGCGATGTGCAACCGGCAACGGTGCAGCTCAGCGCTTATGACAATCAGGGGCGCGTATTAGCACAAACTCAGGCTGACTTTGCGCAAGGCGCATCGCAGACAACCGCAGAAATCGCGGTGCCGGTTGAGCTGCGCAATGACACAGCAATCGTGCGTGTGGATGTGATGCGCCATGCGGCCGCCACATGGTTGCTGGATGAGAACAACCGCCGCCGCCGTGTTGGTCTGCTGGATGCAAGCAATGCCGACAAGGCACATTCGCTCTTGTCCCCGTTGCATTATATTTCCTCGGCGATGGCACCTTTTGCAGATCTCATCAACGTCAATGACCGTGATCTGAGCCTGTCTGTTGATCGTCTTCTGGAACAAAAGCCATCCATCATTGTGTTGTCCGATATCGGAAACTTGCCGGAAAGCGTAGCAGCGAAACTGACACAATGGGTTGAAAACGGCGGCACATTGCTGCGCTTTGCAGGCCCTCGTCTGGCCGCAGCGCAAGGTGATGCAGGTAACAAACGTGATCCGCTTCTGCCCGTGCAATTGCGCAGCGGTCAGCGCAGTTTTGGCGGCACTCTGTCATGGTCAACACCGCAATCCATCGCACCGGCACCGGAAAACAGCCCGTTCCGCAATATTCAACTGCCGGATGATGTAACCGTATTGCGCCAAGTTCTGGCAGAACCGTCACCCGACCTGATGCAGAAAAGCTGGCTCAATCTTGCGGACGGCACCCCCTTGATCACTGGTGAAAACCGTGGTGCAGGCCGTTTGATCCTGTTTCATATCGCACCGGATATCGGCTGGTCTAATCTGCCATTATCGGGCGGTTTCGTCGATTTGTTGCGCCGCATTACCGAAAGCGCCGGTGCGCAGGCTGCAGACAGCGCAGGGGATCAGACTGTGACCCTACCGGCCTACCGCCTGCTGGATGCTGCCGGAAATCTGACCGGTCAACCCAAAACCGCGCAACCGCTGGTGATTGAAAAAGGCAAAGTACCGGAAGCTTCAATTCTCAATCCACCGGGACTTTACGGTACAGAACAAGCCCACAAAGCTCTCAACCTGATGAATGGTGAAACCAGACTGACCCCGCTCGCCAAACCGGAAATGACCACCAATATCGCAATGGTGCCTGCCACCAAAGCGCAGACCATCGACCTTCAAGGCGCGCTCTTTGCTCTGGCCGCGCTGCTTCTGGCGCTTGATGGTTTATTGATGTTGTGGATCGGCGGTGTGTTTTCACGCAGTGCTCTGCGCAATTTTGGCAGGCAAAGTTCAGGCACAGTGAAATCATTGCTCGTGCTGTTCGTCTTGTCCGCAAGTCTAACAGCCATGCCGTTCACGTCTCAGCCGGTTCTGGCACAGGAACAGGCGAGCGCCCCGAAAGATGACAGCAGACCCGACGATCAGTCGAAAATTGATGTGCTTGATGTCACGCATCTGGCCTATGTCATTACCGGCAACAAGGCGGTTGATGATGTGAGCCGCATTGGTCTCTCCGGTCTTAATCAGTTTGTTGCCGATAAAACTTCGCTGGAACCGGGAACGCCGGTTGGTGTTGATCCGGAAAAAGACGAACTGGCTTTTTATCCGATGCTCTACTGGCCGGTTGATGAGACCGCGCCCTTCCCCAGCGAAAAAGCATTACAGCGCATTGATGCCTATATGCAGCAGGGCGGCACGGTGATTTTTGACACCCGCGATCAGCTTTCCGGCGGTGCTGCCGGTCTGAACAGCACCAGCCCCGCCACACAGCGTCTGCGCAATATGCTGGATAGTATGAATATCCCGCCACTTGCCCCTATTGCCGACAATCATGTGTTGAGCAAAACCTTCTATCTGATGCCGGATTTTCCGGGGCGCTATCGCGGCAGCCCGCTTTGGGGCGAAGCACCGGCTGATACGCAAAATACTGATGATCAGCCTGCCGACAGGCCTGTGCGCAATGGCGATGGTGTGAGTCCTATCCTGATTACCGCCAATGATCTGGCGGGCGCTTGGGCGATGGATGAAAACTGGCAGCCGCTTTATCCCACAGTGCCGAATGATCCGATGCAGCGCATCTATGCCCTTCGCGGTGGCGTTAACATGGTCATGTATGTGCTGACCGGCAACTACAAGGCCGATCAGGTGCATGTCCCTGCCCTGTTAGAACGGTTGGGGAACTGATGATGAGCCTGTTCTCCTTACATTTTTCACCACTGCTCAGCCCTCTCTGGCTCAGCCTTTGTCTTGTGCCGCTGGCATTGGTTGTCCTTGCCGGCCTTGCCCTGCGCAAGCGTGGCAGCCTGCTGCGCTTAGGCGGTTTTGCAGCACTTGCTTTGGCACTGTTCAATCCTGAGATTACGCGTGAACAGCGGGAGCCTCTAAAAACCATTGTCGGCGTTGTGGTTGACCGCAGCGCCAGTCAGTCTCAGGGCAACCGCACGCAAGACACAGATGCCGCCCTTGACGCGCTGAAAAAGAAACTCAGTTCCCAGCCGGATATTGAAACACGCATTATTGAAAGCGCCACAGGTGCTGATGACCGCGACAATACGCGGCTGTTTACAGCCCTGAATGAAGGTCTGCGCGATGTGCCACCATCGCGTATCGGCGGCGCGGTTATGATTACTGATGGTCAGGTGCATGATGCTCCGGCCAGCGCAGATGAGCTGAATTTCAAAGCCCCGCTCCATGCACTGATTACCGGCACGGGCGATGAGTTCGACCGCAGTATCCGCTTCGTCCGCGTGCCGCGTTTCGGCCTCAGCGGCAAGCCGCAGGAACTGGTCTTCCGCGTGGAAGATGCCGGAAAAGTACCGGCCGATGCACCGCAGGCCAATGTTACCATCCGCATCAATGGTGAGCCGGTTGCCACGCTTCCGGCAACAAGCGGTCAGGATATCAAAACCGAAATCACCCTGCCCCATGCCGGTCGCAACATTGTAGAGATTGTGACCGAGCCACTGGATGATGAGGTTACTGCCGCCAATAATCAGGCCGTTGCGCTGATTGATGCCATTCGTGAAAACCTGCGGGTATTGCTGGTGTCCGGTGAGCCGAATAATGGCGAGCGCACATGGCGCAACCTGCTGAAATCCGACACCTCTGTCGATCTCGTACATTTCACCATTCTGCGCCCGCCGGAGAAGCAGGACGATACACCGATCAATGAATTATCGCTGATCGTGTTTCCGACGCGCGAACTGTTCGTCGATAAGGTCGAAGATTTTGATCTTATTATTTTTGACCGCTACCAGCACCGGAATGTGCTGCCGCTGCTCTATTATGATTATATCGCACAATATGTGCAAAATGGCGGTGCGCTGCTGATCGCCGCAGGCCCTGAATATGCAGGCAGCATGTCCATTGCCCGTACACCGCTGCTCGGCGTATTGCCTGCATTGCCGACCGGTAGCATGACAGAAAAAGGGTTTTATCCACGCCTGACTGATGCCGGAAAGCGCCATCCGGTCACACGCGGACTGGAAGGCAGTGCACAGGAGCCACCGCAATGGGGGCGCTGGTTCCGCTCTATTGATATTGCCACACCGCAGGGCGAAACCGTGATGCAAGGCCCCGATAATAAGCCATTGATGGTGCTTGGCCATCAGGGCAAAGGCCGCGTCGGTATGTTGCTGTCTGATCAGGGCTGGCTCTGGGCGCGTGATTTTGAGGGCGGTGGGCCTTATGCATCGCTCTATCGCCGTATGGCGCATTGGCTAATGCAGGAACCGGAACTGGAAGAAGAAGCCCTGACCGCCAAAGGCACTGCAGACCGATTGCAGATTACCCGTCAGACCATGAGTGATAAGGTCAATCCGGCCAAAGTCACCACCCCGTCCGGCAAGGTCATCGAAGTACCGCTGGCGCAATCTCTTGCAGGGCAATTCACCGCTGAACTACCGGTGAGCGAACAAGGGCTTTATAAGGTTGAGAACGGTGATTATTCCGTGCTTACACATGTCGGCAATGTGGAGACGCCGGAACTGCGCGACAGTATTTCCACCACGCAAAAATTACTACCGATGGCGCAGGCCAGTGGTGGCAATGTTCTGCGCCTGAAAGAAACCAAAGCTGAAAACAATGTGACTGTGCCGGATATTGCTCTGCTGAGCGCATCACAAAAGCAAAGCCCTGCGAATGTTTTGGGGCTACGGCCAACACAGGATACCAGTCTGGTTGCAGTGCATCGCATTCCGCTTTTCACCAGTCTGCTGGCTTTGGCGGCACTGCTGCTTATTCTCGGCGGCACATGGTATCGCGAAGGGCGTTAAACAAAAAACAAGCGGTTTCAGATCACTGAAACCGCTTTTTATATCAAAGCTGATTGAGATGTTTGACCCGTCCTGCCAGCTGATTGAGCGCAGGCCCTGACAGGCCTTCAGCCCCCGGCAGAATACAGGCTAACAGCCGTTCAGGATTGACTGGCGCAGGCATAATCACCTGACTGGCATCCACCTTCACAAAGCCGAACGCATTATAATATGGCGCATCGCCGACCAGCAGGCTCAGCCTGTGCCCTGCTTTTGCTGAAGCTTCTATGGATTGGTTCATCAAAATCCGGCCAATGCCGCGGCTTTTCCAGCCATCCCGCACAACCAGCGGCCCCAACAGCAGAGCCGGTGTGGTACCGATTGCAATCGGTGTCATTCTGATAGAGCCGATCACCCGCCCGCCATGCAGCGAGACAAAGGACAAATCACGATCATGCGCGCCGCCCTCACGGATACGCGCCGCCGCACGGACAAATCTGCCGGGACCAAAAGCAAGTGCATTAATTTCTTCGATTTCCGCATCGTGGTCGCAGGTTTCCTGCGTGTAGTTCAGCTCAGACTGCAACATGGCACATCACTATTTCAGAGATTTAGACTTCAGAATTTTCGCGTGATTGTCGCCGCTATCAGGCATAAAAACGCAAACAGGTGTCCACCGGTGCCGCGCACCGTTTACAATCTCATCGTCGGATGAACTGCAGACCTGTCAATTCCGTTCTCCTGAAAGGTGAATAGCCGCAAACTGATGCGGTATGTTTGCTTAGCATCATTCTTTTTAGTCGTAAAGTGCTGTCATGAAAAACACGTTTCTCCAGAGCCTTTCCAGTATATTTTGAATCACAGAAAATGCTCTATCTATTTGTTTTTACGCGTATCTTATCCGAAAATCGGTTCCCACTTTTCGCGATACGCTCCAGGTAACGTCCTGTTTTCAGGACAGCGTGTTTCGTAAAAACAGTCAGATCACACGAGACTTTCCGGCATTATGTATTACATTAAGGATCAGAATTCTCTGCCGCTGCCGTTGAGTTATCCGGATTTACGCGGCCAATATAAGGAATACTTCATGGGCCTTTTAGTTGACGGAAAATGGCAAGACCAGTGGTATGATACCAAAGCCACCGATGGTCGTTTTGTGCGCTCTGCCTCGCAGTTTCGCAACTGGATCACCGCAGATGGCAGCGCAGGCCCGAGCGGCACCGGCGGTTTTAAAGCCGAAGCCGGACGTTATCATCTCTATGTATCATTGGCCTGTCCGTGGGCGCATCGCACATTGATCTTCCGTGCACTGAAAAAGCTTGAAGGCATTATCAGTGTTTCTGTTGTCGACTATCTGATGGCGGAAGAAGGCTGGACATTAACCGGCAAAGACGGTGCCACTGAGGATCACCTTTATGGCGCAAAGCGTCTCTATGAAATCTATACCCGCGCCGATCCGAACTATTCCGGCCGCGTGACTGTGCCGGTTCTCTGGGATAAGCAACAGCAGACAATCGTCTCCAATGAATCTGCTGAAATTATCCGCATGCTCAATACCGCTTTTAATGAATTCGGCGATGCATCACTGGATTTCTACCCTGAAAGTCTGCGCAGTGAAATTGATGCGCTGAATGATTTCATCTATCCGAATATCAATAACGGCGTTTATCGTGCAGGCTTCGCCACCTCTCAGGCAGCCTATGAAGAAGCCTATAAGAGTGTGTTTGACGCGCTGGATAAAGTTGAGGCCATCCTCGCAAAACAGCGCTATCTCACCGGCGCCCGCCTGACTGAAGCAGACTGGCGTCTGTTCACTACGCTGATCCGTTTTGATCCGGTCTATGTCGGGCACTTCAAATGTAACAAAGCACGCATTGCCGACTATCCGAACATTTCCAACTATGTCCGCGAGCTTTATCAGGTACCGGGCGTATCAGGCACAGTGAATTTCGCTCATATCAAGAACCACTATTATATGAGTCACAAAACCATCAACCCGACCGGCGTCGTGCCGCTTGGCCCGCAGCTTGATTACAACGCACCGCATGATCGTGCGCGTTTCAGATAAGACGCCCTGTTAAGTGACAGTTTTATCACACTGCATTACGAACCTCCCGTGATGCAGTGTTTTATTAACCGAGATTGATTTCGATCAATGGAAAGCCCCCTGCCCGCTGTCAGTTTGTCTGCATTCTCAGACTTTAAGGAAAACAGACATGGCTATCCTCCCGGCAAATCGTCATACATGTGCTCTTCTGGCTGCAACAGCTTTCACCGCTCTCGCTGCACAGCCTGTACTGGCCGCAGATGCGGTCATCGCACCGGTTGAACCGCAGATCACAGAAGCATTTCCGGTTGCTCTCAGCCCGTGGCAGGTTCGTGTTCGTGCGCTCGGCGTCATCACAGAAAACAAAGGCCATGTGAATGAAGTTCCGGGCTCCGGCCTGAAATATTCCAACACAGTGGTGCCGGAACTCGATATTTCCTACTACTTCACCAATAATATTGCTGCGGAGCTGATCCTTGGCACAACCTACGCCAATGTCGACGGCAAAGGCGCGATTGATGGTCTGGATGTTGGTAAAGTCTGGCTGCTGCCTCCAACACTGACCATGCAGTATCATTTCACCAATTTCGGTGCTTTCAAGCCATATGTCGGTGCCGGTGTAAACTACAGCATCTTCTACAACCAGAAATCCCATGACGCCAATTATCTGAAAGTGAAAAATACTTTCGGCGGCGCGCTGCAGGTTGGTTTCGACTACATGATCGACGACCATTGGGGTTTCAACTTCGACGTGAAGAAACTCTATCTGCGTCCTGATTTTGATGTCAATGTTGGCGGCACTCAGATGAGTGGCAAGGCCAAGCTTGATCCTTGGCTGATCGGTACCGGTATCACTTACCGCTTCTGATCTTCCTGTGAACAAAAAAGCCCCGCGCAGAAAACTGCCGCGGGGCTTTTTTATTGCCAGCAATTACTCTGCGATGAGCAGATCTCCCCAGTCGACACGACGCGCCTGCGCAAACAAGGCTTTGTCACGCTTGGTAATCAGATGCTCCACAACGCTCCCGTCAGTACTGCATAATTTTGCAAGCACTTTACCACCACCGCTTTTCGGCTGCATCAGCACCCGTTGCCCTGAAAGAGCAACCGGCTGACGCGACACGGCCAGATAGCTGAATTTTTCATCTTCCCAAGGTACATCAGCCTCTTTGGTCAGACGGTGGATTTTGGAACGCGTCACGCGGCGGGAGAAATGACACCAATCCGGTGCCTGCACGCCGCAAGCCTGACTATGGGTGCAAGGTGCCGCAATATGCGCACCCAGAGCCTGCAATTGCGCTCTGGCATCGAGAATGCGCTGCCAGCCGGCCGGTGTTCCCGGTTCCACAATCACAAACATGCCCTCGGTCAGGTTCCATAATTGTGCAATCAGCTTTTGCCGCGCTGTTTCACTCAACTCGTCCAGCACATAGGCCAGCGTCACCAGCTCAGATGCTTGCGCATCTTTTAAGCCGCTTGTCACGTCGGCCGCTCGCCACTCGACATCCGTAACCGGCGCATGGGCTGAAAGCTTTTCACCCACGGTGCGGATGGCATTGCTCCCCTCCAGCAACAGGGCTTTTTCAAGGTCTGTCCACACAGTTGAAGCCGCCCAAAGAGCAGTACCGGGTCCTGCACCAACATCCAGCTGGCTGCGTGGTGAAAAATCAGGGCATATATTTGCAGTTTCCTGCAAGGCCGAAGTCACAGCGGCAAAAGTCGCAGGAAGGCGCGCAGCAAGATAGGCCTGTGCCGCCAGTTCATCAGACAAATGCCATTTACCATCGCGTGTTTCCGCGCGGTATCGTCGGCTGAGAATACCGGAAGCCCGCTGCAAATCCGCCAGTGCGACGCCCTGCAACTGCGCATCCACAGCCTGTCTCAATGCCGCAGGTAATTCCATAATTCTATCTCACATAAAAAAACTCTGCCGCGCTTTAACACGCGGCAGAGTGATTTAAAACATAGCTGCTCTGATAATCAGCGTTCCAGAACCTGACGGATATCCACCAGATTGGAGCGCACACGCAGAATATGGAAACCCATTGTGGTCAGATGAGACGGTGTGAACCACGCATCCTGACGGCCATTGGAAACGATAGTTGGCTGCATATCCAGTGCCGAGCGCAATTGCTGCTCCATCGTATCCCACAATCCATCGAGGTGCTTTTCCGCCAATACAGCTTTAAAGTCGGAATGGGTTGCGCGGATCAGACCGTAATAAGCATAGAGCTGACCATAGGCAAACCAGAACCGGTCATCTGCACGGGTATCAAACCAGCCAGCATGATAATTATCAGCACGGTCTTTCAGAATGGCAGAGGTCGAGCCGAGATCACTGGCAATGCGATCCACATATTGAATGAGGTTATCAGCGCGCGCATCGAATGTTGCTTCACATTTTTCAAGACGCGTGTTGAAAGCCCGCAATTCTTGAATTGCAGAACGATAGTAGCTTGGTGTCGGGGTTTTCGGGCCAAACGGGCTCAGACCGAAATACCATGTGTCTTCACGGAACTGCATATTACCACGGGCTTTTTGCAGATCATTGTCGATCTGTGATGTACCACGCAGACGCCCGAGAGAATCCACCAGTTCAATCGTTGTACGGCGCACAGCTGAATGCACACCACGCTGGAACGAGGCCTTATTATCCAGAAACGGTGTGCGATCCCAATCCAGACCAAAGAAGCCGGTCTTATAAAACAGCATGGAGGAAATCCATGCGTTCTGATTAACATTGAAGTCTGTCAAATCTGCCGTAACCTCTGCAAGGGCAGATGGCGCACACACACGCGGCGATGTGGATTGAGACATTGCCATTTGCGGCGCAGGTTGCGGTGCTGCCGGCTCGGAAGGGGCAACACTGTTTTCCGTAGCGTTTTCGGAAGGTGCTGTGGTCGTATCAGCCGGTGTTGTGTTCTCAACCGGTGCGGCAGGTTGCGGCGCAGCCTTGGCAGGGTCGACCGCCTCGCCCGGAGTAACTGCCGTCTGATAGGCATATTTTGAAGGGTAGTCCGGATCAAAGTTTGTCCAGACCTGCGTCTGCACGACAAAATAACAGTAAAGGCCTGCCCAGCCGAGAATAACAACAGCGATCAGAGTTTTCCACAAGACACTCTGCCCCTGATAAACACGCCACAAAGCTCTGAACGGCACTGCAATCAGCCGGAGCAGCGCTACAATCATGCGTCCGGCAAAAGCAAAAATGTTTCCGATGATCGTCACGGTATTGTCCTTCGTTTCTGCACTTGTCCGGCTTCCTTAAAAGGAGCTGCCGGAAAACAGCATTTTTCCCGTAAACCCTTGCATAGTTTCATGGAAATACGCAACAGCAGCGATTTTTTAAACTTCACAACAGGCATTCAGGCAACAACGGGATCCGGTCAGAGAAAAAGCCCCCTTGAGGGTCTTAGAATGGCGGCACCGAATGCTCTGTTACAAAACAAACTTCATGCAATTATTGACTGATATAAAATGTAATGCGCGGAGTTCAACGGGGCAGGCAGAATTTAATTTTCAGCTTTAGCCTTGAAATTACTGAATAATATTTTTAGCCTGCCTCATTCCGACTTTAATTGTCGTGTTTGCGGATTCCCCTATTACAAAACCGCTTGATGACTGCAGATTTTGATGCTTGTTTAGATTTTGAGGGCCGGAGCATGACGCACAATCAACGTGCAGCACTTTTTGCCCGAAACTGCGTCAAAATATGCAGACAGAGCAGTTTTTGGGAAAACGCTCTTACAGAAGTAAATATAATCCGGTCAATGGAGATACTTATGCGCTTTCTGCCCTCGAAACATCTGTCCTCACTCTCTCCGGCAAAACGCCGGAAATCAGTTCTGGCAATTGCCTGCACAGCACTACTAGCCAGCAGTGCCGGTGCCTTTGCTGCTGAGCCCGAAGCCTGCTCCACAATCCGGTTTTCTGATGTAGGCTGGACCGATATTACCTCGACCACGGCAGTAGCCACTGAGATTCTGAAAAGCCTCGGTTATAAAACAGACATTAAAATCCTGTCTGTTCCGGTGACCTATGCATCTTTAAGCAAAAAAGATATCGATGTGTTCCTCGGCTTCTGGAACCCGTCTATGGCCGCGGATCTGCAACCTTATCTTGATGATAAAACTGTGATCACACTGCGCACCAATCTGACCGGCGCTAAATACACGCTGGCTGTGCCTGCTTCTGCCTATGACGAAGGGCTGAAAAGCTTTGCCGATATCACCAAATTCAAAGACAAGCTTGGCAATAAAATCTATGGCATTGAGCCAGGCAATGACGGTAACCGCTTGATCCTCGACATGATTTCCAAAGGTGCCTTTGATCTCAAAGGCTTCGAACTGGCTGAATCTTCGGAACAGGGCATGCTGGCGCAGGTTGCCAAGGACATTAAAGCCAAAAAACCGGTCGTTTTCCTTGGCTGGGAGCCGCATCCGATGAATTCCCGCTTTGATATGCGCTATCTTGACGGTGGCGATGACTTCTTCGGCCCTAATCTTGGCGGCGCGAAAGTCGAAACCAATGTCTGGAACGGCTATACAGAGCAATGCCCGAATGTCGGCAAGTTCCTGACCAATCTTGAATTCACCCTTGAAATGGAAAACCAGATCATGGGCAAAATTCTTGATGACGGCGAAGAACCGGCCAAAGCTGCAACAGCATGGATCAAGGCCAATCCGGATGCGATCACCCTGTGGCTGAAAGACGTGACCACTGTTGACGGCAAAGACGGCCTTGCCACAGTTAAACAGTCTTTTGGTCTGTAACAGACCTGAAATATTCTAAGGCTTAACCTGCTGTAATATTTATACTATTACAGCAGGAGCAAGCTCATATTTATACAATGCAGGAAAACGGGGACCTGACTTTTGGACTGGCTGACATCACAAAAAATTCCCGTCGGGCGGACAGCTAAAAATACTGTCACCTGGTTAACTGAAAATCTGAGCTGGCTGTTTGATGGCATCGCTGCCGTTATGCAAACCCTGATTGACGGCCTGCTTGCCGCGCTTCAATTTCCGCATCCTTTTGTGCTGATCGCTATTTTTGCAGCGATTGCATGGGGGCTGCAAAGAAAAATCTCGACCGTCGTTCTGACTGTCGCCGGCTTTCTGTTCATTCTCAATCAAGGGTATTGGGATCAAACACTCGAAACGCTCACGCTGGTGCTTTCAGCCTGTTTCATCTGTATGGCACTTGGCGTGCCGATTGGTATTGCCACAGCGCACCGGCCAAGGCTCTATGCCATAGTGCGCCCTATCCTTGATCTTATGCAGACATTGCCGACCTTTGTTTATCTCATTCCGGCGATTGTGTTTTTCGGCATTGGTATGGTTCCGGGACTACTGGCTACAGCCATCTTCGTGCTGCCTGCCCCTGTTCGCCTGACCCATCTCGGTATTTCCTCAACACCGGAACATCTGATTGAAGCCGGTGAGGCTTTCGGTGCGTCCCGTCGCCAGTTGCTCTGGAAAATTGAACTGCCTTATGCCATGCCGCAAATTCTGGCAGGCCTCACACAAACCATCATGCTGTCCCTGTCTATGGTTGTGATTGCGGCACTTGTCGGTGCCAACGGCCTTGGTGTGCCGGTTGTGCGGGCACTCAACTCAGTGAATACCGCACTCGGCTTTGAAGCAGGACTTGTGATTGTTGTTGTCGCCATCATCCTCGACCGCATCTTCCGTCCGGGCAAGGAAAAATAATCATGGCTTCAATCAGTCTTCAAAATATCAGCATCATTTTCGGCAATAAAACTGAAAACGCGCTCGACCTTGCCGATCAGGGCTTCAGCCGTTCAGAAATTCAGACGGAAACCGGACATATCCTCGGCGTTCACAATTGTTCGCTGGATATCCGTGACGGCGAGCTGCTAGTTCTTATGGGGCTGTCCGGCTCGGGGAAATCCACGCTTTTGCGCGCGATCAACCGCCTTAACCCGATCAGCCGCGGCTGTGTCACCGTTTATAATCAGGGTGAAGAAATCAACGTGACGGGAGCAGGCACTGCCCAATTGCGGCATCTGCGTACGCATCTGATTTCTATGGTATTTCAGCAATTCGGCCTGCTACCCTGGCGCACGGTTGAGGACAATGTTGGCTTCGGACTGGAAATTGCAGGCCTGAGCAAGCAGGCGCGCATAGAGGCTGTGCAAAATCAGCTGGAGCTGGTCGGCTTGCAGGATTGGGCGAAGCGCAAAGTCGGCGAATTGTCCGGCGGCATGCAGCAGCGTGTCGGCCTCGCCCGTGCCTTTGCCACCGGTGCACCGATCCTGCTGATGGATGAACCCTTCTCAGCGCTCGATCCGCTGATCCGTGCACGTTTACAGGACGAACTGCTGCATTTGCAGGATCACCTGAAGAAGACCATCGTCTTTGTCAGCCATGATCTTGATGAAGCGATGAAGTTGGGCAATCGTATTGCGATTATGGAAGGCGGCCGCATCATTCAATGTGGCAGCGGGCAGGATATTCTGCTCAATCCGGCCGATGATTATGTGGCGGATTTTGTGGCCAATATGAACCCGCTCGGTGTTCTGCTTGCGGCTGACATTATGTCCGCGCTTGATCGCAGTGCCCCGCCCCGCCCGTTCGCAGCAACGGCTAAACCCGATACATCCATACAGGATATTATGCAGGCAATGGTGCGCAATAACGGCGATGTCGGCGTGGTACATAACGGGGCGATTGTTGGTAAAATCTCCGCTGATGATGTGGTACGCAGCCTCACCCGTCACAGACGATAATCCGTTTCAACAGACAAAAAAATACCGCGCTGAATGATCAGCGCGGTATTTTTTTTATTTCCTACCCTGCATTAAGCAGCAGAGCGTTTTTTCGCACGCTCAGCAACGCGCTGACGAATGCTATCAACATCCGAGCGTGGTGTGGCAGCAAACAGCTTCTTGGTATAGTCGTGGCGCGGATGATTAAACACCTCATCGCGCGTACCATATTCCACCACTTCGCCGTAATACATCACCATCACTTCATCAGCGATATAGCGAACCACCGACAAATCGTGACTGATGAAAACATAGGTCAGCTCAAACTCTTCCTGCAAATCGGCGAGAAGATTGAGCACCTGTGCCTGCACAGACAGATCAAGCGCTGATACCGGCTCGTCCAGCACCAGCAGGCGCGGGCTGAGCATCAGTGCGCGGGCAATAGCAATACGCTGACGCTGACCACCGGAGAACATATGCGGATAGCGGTTGAAGTGCTCGCGGCCAAGACCGACCTTGAGCAGCATCTGCATTGCTTTTTCCTGACGCTCTTTTGCTGACATATTGGTATTCAGCAGCAGAGGTTCCGCCAGAACATCACCGATTTTCTGGCGCGGATTGAGCGAACCATACGGGTTCTGAAACACGATTTGCACACGCTGGCGCATTTCGCGGGTCAGGCCATCGGTCTCGATATTGACCGGATGACCGTCAATCAGCAGTTCGCCGGATGTCTGCGGGTCAATCAGGGTCAGAATGCGGGCAAGTGTAGACTTACCGCAACCACTCTCGCCAACGATAGCAAGTGTCTTACCCTTCTCGACCGAGAAGCTGACATTCTTCACCGCATGGACTGTTTTCGCCTTAGAGAACAAGCCGCCGCCGCTGTGATAATCCCGTACGATATTGCGGGCTTCAAGAACGATTTCACTCATATCGCTGCTCCTGACGATGCGGCATTCTGCAATGCAAAGTCCGAAACAGTCGGCAAACGGTCACCGGTTGCATTTTCCGGCAAAGCCGAAAGCAAAGCCTTTGTATAAGGATTTTGCGGGCTCTCAAACAATGAGAGCACATCCGCATCTTCCATCTTGTGCCCTTTATACTGCACAATCACACGGTCTGCGGTTTCTGCCACAACACCCATATCGTGGGTAATCATGATCAGCCCCATACCGTGCTCTTCCTGCAAGCGCATCAAGAGATCAAGGATCTGCTTCTGAATGGTCACATCAAGCGCTGTTGTCGGCTCATCGGCAATCAGCAGCTTCGGATTGCAAGCAATCGCGATAGCAATCATCACACGCTGGCACTGACCGCCGGACATCTGATGCGGATAGCTGCCGAGACGATCAGCAGCATCGCGGATACCAACCAGTTCAAGCAGTTCAATGGCCCGTTTATGGCGTTCCGTTTTGCCCAGCCCAAGATGAAAGCGCAACACTTCCTCAAGCTGAAAACCGACCGTAAAACACGGATTAAGGCTGGCAACAGGCTCCTGAAAAATCATGGAGATTTCACGACCGATAATCGTGCGGCGATCCTTCTCGCTCATTGTGAGCAGATCACGACCGTCGAACAACATCTTGTCAGCCGTCACTGTTGCGGTTTTAGGCAGAAGCCCCATAACCGCCAGCATACCGACTGATTTACCGGAACCGGATTCACCAACGATCGCCAACACTTCACCGGCATCGACTGAAATGTCGATACCATCAACCGCTTTGAAAGCACCCGTAGATGTATCAAAGGCAACTGTCAGATTTTTAATTTCCAAAAGAGCCATCATCAGCTCCTTTTCAGTTTTGGATCAAGCGCATCGCGCAGGCCGTCACCGACCAGATTGATGGCCAGAACAGTGATCAGAATGGCAAGCCCCGGGAAAGTTACAACCCACCAGGCACGTGTAATAAATTCACGCGCTTCGGCCAGCATTGTACCCCATTCCGGTGTCGGTGGCTGTGCACCCATGCCAAGGAAGCCCAGAGCCGCAGCATCAAGGATCGCATTGGAGAAGGACAAAGTGCCCTGCACGATCAGTGGCGCCATGCAATTCGGCAGAATGGTCTTGAACATCAGACGCAGACGGCTGGCACCGGCAAGTCTTGCTGCAATCACATATTCACGGTTTTTCTCAGCCATCACTGCCGCACGGGTCAGACGTGCAAAATGCGGCTGCAAAACCAGAGCAATAGCAATCATCGCATTCATCAGACCAGGTCCGAGAATGGCAACCAGAACCAGCGCCAGAATAAGCGACGGGAAGGACAGGATAATATCCATCACGCGCATGATGATTGTATCAACCGCACCGCCGAAGAAACCGGCGATCAGACCAACGGTCACACCGGAAATCAGGGACAGAACAACCACTACAAGACCGATAAACAGCGAATATTGCGAGCCGTAAATCAGACGGGACAGAACATCGCGGCCAACCGCATCCGTACCGAGCAGAAATGCAGCTTTGCCGCCTTCCTGCCAGACCGGCGGGGTCAGCAATGCATCACGATATTGCTGTGTTGCATCATGGGGAGCCAGCAAAGGTGCAAAAACAGCCACCAGAACCAGCGTTACAAAGACGATCAGGCCGAGAACCGCACCGCGGTTAACGCTGAAATAAAACCAGAAATCTGCAAGCTGGCGTCGGAACGACACATCAACCGGCTTTTCCATTGGTACTGTAGAATTACTCATTGGAAACCTCACTTATGCCGGATGCGCGGGTTGATTAAGCCGTAAAGCAAATCAACTGCCAGATTAACAACCATCACAAGGATGGCGATCAGGAGCAAACCGCCCTGAACTGACGGATAGTCACGACGGAAAATACTGTCGATCATCCATTTACCGATCCCCGGCCAGGAGAAAATAGTTTCGGTCAAAATAGCACCGCCGAGCAATACACCGACCTGCAAACCGATTGTGGTAACAACCGGAATGAGCGCGTTGCGCAAAGCATGTAAACCTATAACACGGCGCTGTCCGAGGCCCTTGGCACGCGCTGTGCGGACATAATCCTCACCCAGCACTTCCAGCATAGCGGAACGGGTTTGACGGGCAATCACAGCCATCGGGATTGTTGCCAAGACCACCGTTGGCAGGATCAGATGCGAAAGCGCAGAGGCAAAAGCCCCCTTCTGTCCTGACAGCAAGCTGTCAATCAGCATAAAACCTGTAACCGGCGGGAAGAAATACATCAGCGAAATACGGCCTGATACCGGCGTCCACTGTAAAATACCAGAGAACAGGATGATAAGCAGCAAGCCCCACCAGAAAATCGGCATGGAGTAGCCGACCAGTGCTACGCCCATCGATGTCTGATCGAACCAGGAGCCGCGCTTAACCGCTGCGAAAACGCCAGCAGGAATACCGATCAGAACCGCGAGCACAATAGCGCAAAGCGCCAGCTCGACTGTCGCCGGAAAAAGCGTGAAAAACTCGGTAATAACCGGTTTTTTAGTGACCATAGACATGCCGAAATCGCCATGAAGCAAATTCCAGATATAATCCAGATATTGCTGCCACATTGGCTGATCAAAACCGAATTGTTTCATCAGTTCCGCATGTCGCTCAGGCGAAACGCCGCGTTCCCCTGCCATAAGCAGTACCGGATCACCCGGCAAAACGCGCACGAAGCCGAAAGCAAGAATAGTGATACCCAGAAATGTCGGTACCAGATAGGCAATTTTGCTTAAAATGAATCGTATCATGGATACAGTAAGACCGGGCGCCGAATAAATCTTATTCAGCGCCCGGTCATTCTCCTTTAAAAATTACTCGGAAACATCAACACCGTCGAAACGGTAGTCACCGAGTGGGCTCATCTTAAAGCCCGTTACCTTCGCAGACATCGGCACATAAACTGTGGAATGTGCCAGTGTGTTCCAAGGAGCCTGCTCCTTGAAAATTACCTGTGCCTGCTCATAAAGTTTAACGCGCTCAGCCTGATCGGAAGTGATTTTTGCCTTCTGGATCAGATCTTCAAACGGCTGGTAGCACCATTGTGCACGGTTGTTGCTGCCAACACCCGAACAGCCGAGCAACACGCCAAGGAAGTTATCCGGATCACCATTATCACCGGTCCAACCGAGGATAACCGCGCCGTCACGATCTTTTTCGCCCGACTTCTTGAGGTATTCACCCCATTCCATCGATACGATTTCAGCTGTTACGCCGACTTTAGCCAGATCAGCCTGCATCAGTTCAGCTGTACGACGTGCATTCGGCATATAAGGACGGCTTACAGGCATAGCCCAAAGCTTCATCTTCAGGTCTTTTACGCCTGCAGCTTCCAGAGCCTTTTTCGAGGCTTCAGGATCATATTTATCATCTTCGATCGCGTTGTTATAGCCCCACATTGTCGGCGGGATTGGATTCTTGGCAACCTGACCTGACCCCTGGAACACGGCATCAATGATAGCCTGCTTGTTCACAGCCTGATTAAGCGCCTTACGGACTTCCGGCTTATCAAACGGTGCTACAAGAGTGTTGTAAGCAAAATAGGCAATGTTCAGACCAGCCTGCTCATCAACCTTAAGATTGGTGTCAGCCTGCAAGCCTTTAATATCTGCCGGAGCCGGATAAGACATCAGATGGCATTCGCCGGCTTTCAGCTTCTGCGCGCGCACGGCAGCATCAGTTGTGATTGCGAAAACCAGATCGTCGATTTTCTGCTTTTCACCCCAATAATCCGGGTTCGCCTTAAAGCGGATAACCGCATCTTTCTGATAGGCTACAAAAGTAAACGCACCGGTTCCGACTGGGAACTGATTAAGGTTTTCTCTTTTACCTTCTGCGTCCAGCTTATCCGCATATTCTTTCGACATAATGGATACGAAAGGCATCGCAATATTGGCGAGGAACGGTGCCTCAGGACGGGTCAGCACGAACTTGACGGTATTATCGTCAACCTTGACGATATCCTTGATCAGCGTGCCCATTTCCATACTGTCAAAATATTCATAGGAAATACCGGCAGTGTATTCATGCCAAGGATTGTCTTTGTTACGCTGACGATCAAACGAGAACAGAACGTCATCAGCATTAAAATCACGGGTTGGCGTGAAGAAATCTGTTGTCTGGAATTTTACGCCCTTACGCAGATGGAATGTATATTCCAGGCCGTCTGCGGATACTTCCCATTTCTCTGCGAGACCTGGTTCAACAACTGTTGTGCCGTTTTCGAACTCAACCAGACGGTTATAAACCGGATGCGCAGACGCATCAAAAGTATCACCACCGGTATAAGGAGCCGGATCAAAACCCTCTGGCGAAGCCGGCGAACAATATACCAGCGTTTTTGCAGATGCAGCGCCGGAGAAGCCGGCCATCATGGCGGCTGTCAAAGCGGTCGCAGCAAGAAGTTTAGTATGAAATTTCATTATAGGCCTCCACCCGATAACAAGCTGCAACGCCCCACGTTGCAGTCTGAGGCGTACAGAAGCATTTTGCACGGCAAAAAGGCAAGTCGAATTTACGTCTTGGTCAAAGGCGTGGAAAAAATATTCTGGCGGATCAATTAGGAGGAAAGAATATATCTTTGATTTTAAATCAAAATTTCATATTTTCAACCGTTTCAGTTCATTGAAGAATGCAGGATTTTTTTGTGGTTAGCTGATAATAATCAGCCTGTTTGCGTCATTCAAATGAAGAATCGCGCACCGTACCAGACGTTACGCAAGCTATTGATACACCACAACAAGATAGAAAAATTGAGGCCGGATTATGAGTGAGAAAAAAGACGTTATCCAGCAAACGACAGATGAAGCGCGTGCGCTTGCCTTACAATTGATCACAAGTGCCACTTATGGCTCGCTGGCTGTACTGGATCCTGCCACCGGTCGTCCGAGTGTGACACGCGTGGCGATCACCACAGATAATGACAACACGCCGCTCCTTCTTGCCTCTGGTCTTGCCACTCACACCCCTGCCCTCGATGCAAACCCTGTCTGCTCCCTGCTGCTTGGTGAACCGGCAGACAAAGGCGACCCGCTTGTGCACCCACGCATTACGCTTGCCTGCTCGGCTGAAAAATTTACACGCGGCGAAGAGGGATACCAGCGGCTACGGGATCTGTTCCTGGAAAAGCGCCCAAAGGTCAAACTCTATATTGATCTCGGAGATTTTGTAATTTTCCGCCTGAATATAGAAAGTGCCGGTCTGAACGGCGGTTTTGGCAAAGCTTTTCATTTAAAGCCGGAAGATATTCTGGTGTAGCAACAGGCAGACCAAATCAGTCTGCAATAATGGTCTCTGCGCGACACTCTAACTGTCCACCAAAGCCGGAAATATCTCAGGCAGAGCTTCTATCCTTAGCTCTGCTTCAGATACATTACGAAATTTTAGAAAATGTGATCAAAAATTTACAAGAACCCGATGATCACGAAAATGCGCTCTTGTCCTCAAACCTACGTATTTTTGACCTTATCAACTAATATATATATCAGTTTGATAATGCAAAATGTTTGAAACATATTCCTTATATGCCTTTATGTTTAAAACTATAATTTAGTTATTTTAGATTTCGCTAATAATAAAAAATACGGAAGCGTTTTAAAACAGTTTATCCAGTTCTAAACAGGTAATTGTTCTCACCATTTTAAAATAATTCTTGCAAATATCAATTCTATTGGTAGTTGTAATAGTGCGCTGATATTTTCCTTATAAGCGCATTATCAAAATTGCTGTCATACGGGGGTAGGACCGCACATGAAACATGATAACATCTACGCTAATCTTGTCGATAACGCGGATCAGGCTGCTGACTTTCTGTCAGCATTGGCAAACAATAAAAGGCTGCTGATCCTTTGCAAGCTGCTTCATAATGAAATGTCTGTTGGAAGTCTTGCGAAAGCAATTGACTTAAGCCAGTCTGCATTATCGCAACACCTCGCAAAACTGCGCGCACTTAATCTTGTTTTCACAAGACGTGATGCCCAGACAATCTACTATGTTGTTTCATCTCCTCATATCGAGTTGGTGCTTTCAACATTAGGTAGTCTTTATCTGGCACGCAGCGAGAAAAGACGGGAAGCATTCGCTTAAACTGAAACTGATGAACCATCAGATTAATAATAATTCAGTCATATTTATCAATGATATAGCAGATAAGCGCCTTGGCGCTTATCTCAATATCAAGGAAAGAGATCTGACGGGTCGTCAATCTCGCTTTATAGCAGAAGGCAAAGTTGTCTTGCGCGTTCTGCTTAATTCCTCCATTTTTGAAGCAGAGTCACTGCTAATAACCGGTAACAAACTGGCGGGTATGCAGGATATTCTATCCCTCTGCCCTTCCCATGTGCCCGTTTATTCCGTCTCATCTTCGGATATGGATCAGATAGCTGGCTTTAATGTCCACCGTGGCGTTCTTGCAGTCGGCAAAAGAAAAAATCAAAACAATATCAATGATATAATTCAAAACCTGCCTGAGAATGGATTAATCGTTATTCTCTGCGGGATATCGAACCATGACAATATCGGTTCCGTTTTCCGCAATGCAGCAGCGTTTGAGGCCTCGTGCATATTGCTGGATGATACCTGCTGTGACCCGCTATATCGGAAAGCAATCCGGGTTTCCGTCGGCGCAACATTGCAAATTCCCTATGTGCAGAACGGTAACATTGACGATATTGTCAAAACCGTTGCTGAAGCGGGCATCAACCTGATTGCACTGTCACCGCAGGGCACACACTCACTCTATGAACTGCCTGTGAGCGGTCGCACAGCCCTCTTATTGGGCACCGAGGGAGAAGGCCTGCCGAAACATCTTCTGTCATCTCTGCAAACGGCGCGCATTCCAATGTCCGGCAATTTTGATAGCCTAAATGTTGCGACAGCTTCCGGCATTGCATTGTCTTGCCTGACACGTTCAAACTTCACTTAAACCAAGCTTACCCTACTGTATTTACAAGGTTTTCATACACAACATTGTGCGATCAACCTCGCATGCATATCTTTGTAATATAAATGAGCGATACCACCCTAGCCTGACAGGCACAGCCCTGTTTCAAGCATAGAGACAAAGACGCGCAACCAGTAAAAGACCACCCCCAAGTCTGGGGCTTCATCTTTTTATAGATGAATGGTGGTGAACTGATGCCTGATCAGCACATATAAACGGGGGGGAACCGGAGTCATTTGTGCTCACATCGCAGTAACGCGATTACCTTCAGCACTGTATTTCTCGATTTATTAAACCAGTTATTTTGAACCGGCCGAGCAGCGGAATACCTACTCCGATTGCGCCTAACAAAAAACTTCTGCTGCAAACGTCGCTTTAAAGCAGCACAACCTGAAATAGAATTATAACGACCTAAATTAATGATTTAATAATTCATTAAACGCATGAATTTCAACACTCTTTTCAGAATAAAAACGACACCTCAATTATATTGATGAAGTGCATCAATCCTGAAGATATGTGCTTCAGCCCTGAGTGTTAAAATTTACATAGCAACACTTTCAGACGCAATTTTTGCAAACTTTATTTCGGGAATATCAACTACAAGAATGCAGCGCTCAAACACAGACCATCTTGCCGGTTCAGCCTTCATGAAGATGCATTAAAAATGCCAATACAGACGCTGTATTGCTACACAGATAAAAGCAGCAACTACCCTGTACATCAATCATAAAAACGGAGCAGACAGGCAATATATTCAGCCTGTCTGCTCCGGTAATAATTCAGGCTTTAGCCTGAGCATTATTGCGATCCAAACGGATCCCAAACTGCTTTAGTCAATCAGGCAGCCGAAACTGAACTTGATGTCGTGCCTGCAGTATTACCTGTCAGCTCACGCAGCATCTTCTCTGCTTCCGGCGCCCGTTCTGAACGGGCAATAAAGCCACCGCCAAACACGCGTGCCGTATTGCTGTCGTCAGAATACAGAACACAAGCCTGCCCCGGCGCAATACCGCTCTCGCCGTCAATCAGCTCTACCCAGGTCTGTCCGACAGCATGATGCAGAACAGCCGGCTTTGGCGGACGTGTTGAACGCACCTTGGCAAAAACTTCCATACCTTCCGCAGGCAAGTCAGTCAGTGCACCATCGCCGAGCCAGTTAACATCACGCAGAAACACTTTATGCGTTTCAAGCGCTTCGCGAGGGCCAACGATAACACGCGCATGAACGGCATCCAGATGCACCACATAAAGCGGCTCACCGGTGGCAATGCCAATACCGCGGCGCTGCCCTACTGTGTAATGCACAATACCATCATGGTCACCCAATACACGGCCATCAATATGCACAATGTGCCCGCGTGTGGCAGCCTCAGGCTTCAGACGTGCGATGATGTCTGAATATTTACCCTGCGGTACGAAACAGATGTCCTGACTGTCCTGCTTCTTAGCAACAGTCAGCCCCATTTCCTCAGCCATCTCACGAACCTGCGCCTTTGGCAGATTACCAAGCGGGAAGCGCAGATAATCAATCTGCTCCTGCGTGGTGGCAAAAAGGAAGTAGCTCTGGTCACGATCAGCATCCACAGGGCGGAATAGAGCTCTGTGATCGCCGTTCTCACCACTGCGGATATAGTGACCGGTCGCAAGCGCTGCTGCGCCCAGATCGCGCGCTGTGGCCAGCAGATCAGCAAATTTCACTGTCTGGTTACAGGCAACACACGGAATCGGTGTTTCACCGCTCACATAGCTGTTGGCAAAAGGGTTAATCACGGCTTCGCGGAAGCGTGCTTCATAATCCAGCACATAGTGAGGAATACCGAGGCTTTCGGAAACGCGGCGCGCATCTTCAATGTCCTGTCCTGCGCAGCAGGAACCGGCACGGTGCACGGCAGCGCCATGATCATAGAGCTGAAGGGTTACACCAACAACATCATAGCCTTCACGCTTGAGAATACCGGCAACAACAGAAGAATCAACGCCCCCTGACATTGCAACAACAATGCGCGTATCTTCCGGTTTTCCCGGCAAATCGAGGCTGTTCAGTTTCATAATTTCAGTCCATATCCGGGTGAAAACCCGATATCTTGCTTTAAATTCTCCCCTTATATAGGCCATTGTGCCCTGCCTTGCCAAGATGCCGCAGGGAAAAGGAGTTTTTTTAATAAATTATTTTGCGGCTAAAATGCCGAAAACAGCCTCAAAACGGCTAAAATACGGCGTTTTTAAGCGAATTGCGCATATTCTTTAACGAAAATTATTATTTATTACCAGAGCCTTACCAAGTGTTTAGCTCTTTTTTAAAGCTGTGACGCTATCGTGAGGCGTGATTAGGTCCTTGAGTGTTGTGTAGAGAGTACAATGACCGATCTGGTAAGACCACGAGTAAAGTACGTCATCGGTCCGGATGGAAGTCCGCTCACCGTTGCAGACCTCCCGCCGTCTAATACACGGCGCTGGGTTATCCGCCGCAAGGCTGAAGTTGTTGCCGCTGTTCGCGGTGGCCTCCTCAGTCTTGAGGAAGCCTGCCAGCGTTATACGCTGACAGTCGAAGAGTTTCTGTCTTGGCAGTTGTCCATCGACGAGCATGGTCTCGCCGGTTTGCGGACAACACGCATTCAACAATACAGACACTAAATTCATCTCCCCTCTGCAAAGAGGTCTGCGATGAACACGAGATAAGGATATGCCGCATAGCGGCGCATTCTACAGATCAAGCCGGAGAGTTCTGCTCTCCGGCTTTCTTTGTTTTTAGAGGCTTAGTTCGCTCCGCCTCACCCTCACCAATACAGGCCCAAAAACAAAAAAATGCATAATTCCTTAGACCGTGTGGTTTAAGGAATTATGCATTTGTAAAGCTGTAGCAGGTGCTCTGAATGTCAGAGCAACTCAACGAAGCAGAACTGGTTAGATTTTGGTTATGATGAGACGAAAATGGTGAATTTTGAGAACCGGAGCGGAATGTACTATTGGTACATGAGCACCGGAAGCGTAAAAAGTCGCCATTTGCAGGCCATCAGAGCCGAAATCTTTAGCCGATCATGACGCGACGATCATAGATTGGCGCCTCTTCAATCTCTTTGACTTTACCGTCGCGGGTTTCCAGCGCTTCGGCGCGGGAGAGATCGGCTTCGGCTTCTTTCAGATCGGTTTCGGCCGCATCTTTCTGATACATCAGATCGCGGATCGAATCAAACAGATTATCACGACGCTGTCGCGCTGCTTTGGCGAAGGTCGGATAGGCAAAGTGTGCCGTATCGGTAATCCCTGCTTTACGCTCTTCTGATTGGATCTGCGCATCAAGCTCACCGGCCATCCGCTCAAACTCGCCCATCATCAAATCGAGCTGACCAATTTGCCGGCGCTTCTCTTTAACCTGAAACAGCTTCAGCCGGACAAGACTTTCACGTGGCTTCATACGCATTACTCCTTGAACACCAACGACACAGGCTCATATTTTAACCGCACACAGCCTGTGAGCACCCTCGACGCAAAGAAATCACTGAATTTCGAAACAAAAAATTAAGATTTCGGGCTTTTGGTAACCATTCCTTTACGTACAGCGTTAATCATAGCCGTTAGGACTTAAGGCTAGGTAAATTAACTGTGTTTTTTCAGCAACATTAAAACTTTGAATCCATTGAGTCACTTATAACGATTTCTTAAACTAATTTATTAAGAAATTTTCTGAGTGTTTATTCAGTATATTCAAATAGTTAGATGAAAATTCTATCGGAACCATATTTACTATTGCCAATAAGAATCATATTTTGTTAACCATTCGGTGGCAGACTTGGTTCAAAGCGAGTGCTGTTAGGCAATTAACTGCTGGATCAGGTTAAGCGGCGGAAAAAAGGGATTCTGAAGATGCGCGTTCTTTTGATTGAAGACGATAGTGCGATCGCACAAAGCATCGAGTTGATGCTCAAGTCTGAGAGCTTCAATGTTTATACGACAGATCTGGGCGAAGAAGGCATCGATCTGGGCAAGCTCTATGACTATGACATTATCCTGCTCGATCTTAACTTGCCGGATATGTCAGGCTACGAAGTGCTGCGCACATTGCGCCTTTCCAAGGTAAAAACCCCTATCCTCATCCTGTCCGGTATGGCTGGTATTGAAGATAAGGTTCGCGGCCTGGGCTTCGGCGCCGACGACTATATGACTAAACCTTTCCATAAAGATGAGCTGATTGCCCGTATTCATGCAATCGTTCGTCGTTCGAAAGGTCATGCACAGTCCGTTATTACAACCGGCGATCTGATCGTTAATCTGGATGCCAAGACTGTTGAAGTCGGCGGCCAGCGCGTTCACCTCACCGGCAAAGAATATCAGATGCTGGAGTTGCTTTCTCTGCGTAAGGGCACAACCCTCACCAAAGAAATGTTCCTCAACCATCTCTATGGCGGCATGGACGAACCGGAACTGAAAATCATCGACGTTTTCATCTGCAAATTGCGCAAGAAGCTCGATGCTGTTTCCGGCAGCCAGAACTATATTGAAACTGTCTGGGGTCGTGGCTATGTGCTGCGCGATCAAGACAGCGTGGACCATCGCGAAATCGCATAAGATTTTATGCCATTCCGCCCATACAAAAGCCCCGCTCTTGCGGGGTTTTTTATTGCCTTCAATTCAGGAGACTAGAGCGGTTTTCGTCCAGATTGGATCATAGCGCTCGCTCTAGATCCTTAATTTGGTCGCATTATCACGGGCGTCAAGTTGATCCAACTTGACTGTGAAATGCTCTTGAGCGGTTTACATCCAGATTGGATCACAGTACTCGCTCTAGATTCTTTAATTTGCCGCATTATCACGGGCGTCAAGTTGATCCAACTTGACTGTGAAATGCTCTAGAGCGGTTTGCGTCCAGATTGGATCATAGCGCTCGCTCTAAATCCTTTATTTGGTCGCATTATCCTTCGCAAAACCGGTGCCCACTTTTGCTGGAAATGCTTTAAAAAAAAGCCGCGCAAGTCATGAACCGGCGCGGCTTTTTGAATTTACAAATCAGTAAAGCGGATTAATCGTCAGCCAGTGTACCGGCATCCGCTGCGATTGTTCCGTCATCATTTTCAGGCACATCACCTTCAAAGGCAGGTTCAACTTCAAGCTTCTGTGCACGGAAGACGATTTCTTCTTCACTCACATCAATGATGATTTCCATGCCAGCTTCCTGCGCCAGCAACAGCGTGTAGTAAGGCTGTACGGAATGCGCATCAATCGCCTCTTCCGGTATATTGCCTTCATGCAGTTCTTTGAATTTCGGTGGCACGCGCAGCATGCGACCGCGTGTTTTGATACTGATTTTCGGATCTGTTTCCACATCTTCCATAACAACATCGAGATTGCCGCCGCGAGGAATAGAGGAAATACCGATGAGGATCATGTTCAGCAGCAGCTTCACCTGATTTTTCGGCAGGAAAGCGCGATTACCGGTCCAGGTAAATTCCGGCTTTTCATTCGCCATGTAGGATGTCGCTACATTCTGCGCATCACCGGTATCAATTTGCACACCAGCAGAACCGGCAGCACCAAAAGCAATACGGGCAAATTGCAGACGGGCAGATGCATTGCGCGCGCTGGCAGCAATCAGCGCCATTGCATCTTCATCCGCACCGCCCTCTTCCAGCAGTTCCAGACCATTATTGATCGCACCGACAGGCGAAATAATGTCGTGGCAAATGCGGCTACACAGCAGCGCACCCAGATCAACCGCAGAAAGAACAACAGGCAAAGACATTGATCGCATCTCCAAATTTCATATCTGCCCGCTGGCAGGCTTAAATCATCAATCTCCGGTGTGCCTGCGCAGGCAATAGCTTGCCGCAACAAAAACGAATCACCGGAACATAAACTGCTAACAGAGCATCAGGGCATCCGTGTGCCGCAATTATGCGCCAAGAGGCTTAATGATTACCGAATAAGCTAACAAAAACCGCTTTAATGCCGTTTCATTAAGCCATTGAAAGGACAATTTTTCATATAAACACTTCAACAAGGTTTTTGACGCACAATAGGCATCAGATTTCTACATGCAGAATAGCATGGGCGGTTTTCAGCATTGAGATGCATGTTCCCGCGTAAAACAGAATACACACCGGACAAAGCAATCATCAGAATTGCGCGTCCGAACAGGGTTTAAAGCAGATGCGATTATAAATTTGCATCACGCTTCAAAGAATATGGACTGTCATTTCCGTTCGGGAAGTTGAGTGTCCGCGTCAGACAGAGTGAGCCAAGCAGCCAGAAGGATATTTTTATGGCTACCCTAAACCTGTCCTCTTTCCGTATGCAGATTGCATCGGTCATAATAGGATTATTGGCTCTGATCAGCGTATTACCGCAGCAGGCCAAGGCCAATGAAGGCTTCAGCATGGAGGAAATTGTTGCCTCCGGACATCGCTTTTTTGGTTCAACATCAGGCGGCGTTGCTTCTGCAATTGAAAAAGTGTTCCAGAGCTATGGCCTGCCAAACGGCTATATTCTGGGCGAAGAAGGTTCCGGTGCATTTGTCGGCGGCCTGACCTATGGCGAAGGCACGCTCTATACAAAGAATGCCGGCGACCACAAAACCTACTGGCAGGGACCGTCCCTTGGCTGGGATTTTGGTGGTCAGGGTTCGCGCGTTATGATGCTGGTTTACAATCTTGATGATGTAAACATGCTCTATGGCCGTTATGCCGGTGTTTCCGGCTCTGCTTATGTGATTGCCGGTGCCGGTTTCAACGTGTTGAAACGCTCAAACATTCTGCTGGTGCCGGTTCGCACCGGTGTTGGTGCCCGTCTTGGTGTGAATATCGGCTATCTCAAGCTGACACCCAGCGCCACATGGAACCCGTTCTGATATCAGAGCGGGTATGGCAATCGCCTCCGAAGAGAGAATTATATAATTCTCTCTTTTCCATCATTTAAGTTTTGTGCATTCATGTCATAATCTGACAGCACCGGAGATCGGCAGATCGTGATACAATCCGCACTGGTTTTTCTGCTGGGCTTTTTATGCGCAGCATTTCTGGTATTGCTGGCAGCACCGTTATTCTGGCGGCGCGCAAATTATTTGTGGCAAAAGCAAATGGCCGCACAACTTCCCTTGTCTTTGACTGCGATTGAGGCTGACCGTGATTTGCTTCGTGCATCCCATGCCGTTGAATTGCGAAAAGCTGAAATGCAAACTGTGACGATGCGTGAAAAGCATACACAGGCTCTGCTGAAAATCAGCACAGACCATAGCGAACTGGAAAAAATCCCTGCATTGCAGCAAGAGCTGGACATTTCCAAAATTCAGCAGAAACATGACCGGCAGCAATTAAACGCTCTGCAGGATGATCTGAATAAATTACGGCAGAAACAACAGGCTGCAGTAGAGGAACATGGCCGGTTACAACGGCAGAATGAAGCGCTGAGCAAGCTCAGCGACACTTTGCGTCTCGAAGTAACTGGACGTGAAACTGAGGCAGACCGTCTGCGCCGCGAGGCAAGCGATCTGCGTCAGGAAAAAAAGCAACTCAATAGTTTAAAGTCAGAACTGGCTTCTCAGGTGGCAGCATTGAAAACATCTCTTGAAAGTGAGAAGCAGCGTAATCAGGCACTTGAGGAAAAACTGCATCGTCTGATCACAGAGCTTTCTGACGCTCAGGAAAAACTTGAACGACAGGGCAATCATATCAAAACCACGCAAAGCACGTCTGAGAACAAGAGCCGGACGCTGAGCGATCAGGATTATAAACTGCGCGAAACCATCAGCGATCTTGCCGCCGAAATGGTTGCCAGAACCGCTGAGCAGGAAGGAGAAAACTCTCCTGTGCGCTCGATCCTGAAAGACACACCGGAAACCCCTGAGGCTGCGCTGTCTTCAAAGAAAAACAAACCGAAAAGTCTGGCCGGCCGCATCAAAAACATTACGGCCTGACCCTGTATATTTCTCAGCATCACTTCAATGTGGTGCCGAGAAATCCTCAATCTTCTTCAGCAACGCCACGCCGCCAATAGGCAACGGCCATATGCTCTTCACGCTTTAATCCACACTCTTTACGCCAAAAACTGCGAATAGCTTTAAACGCATCGAATTCGCATCCGGCCCAGGCAAAAATGCGCTGGCCTTCAACCTGCACCGGCGCCGCATCTTTAACAGCATCAATCAACAGCGTCGTCGTTCCGGCATCGGCACCATTGCGATGCAGCCATTTCAGATCAAGCTGCGCTTGTGTTTGCAGAGCCTGCTCTTCTGCCTCATCCGCCACTTCAATGCGCACGATCACTGTGGCCGTGGCTGGCAGACGCTCCAGAATACGGGATATTGCCGGCAAAGCCGTCTCATCACCAATCAGCGTATAAATATCAGCCTCACCTGCATCCCCGCCACCGGGGCCGGTCATGCCAACAATATCACCGGGTTGCGCTTGTATCGCCCATTCTGTGCCCGGCGCGGCAATGGTGCTGGGATGGACAACCATATCAATATCGACCCAGCCCTGCGCTACATGAATATCCCTGATCGTATAAACACGGTTCATCAGCCGATATTCACCATCCGGCCAGACAGGACGCCCATCTGCCCCCAGATGCGGCCACTTCACCTCCAGCGGAGGTTTGGGCGGCAGCAGCAGGCGTATGTGCAGCCCACCTGTTGTAAAGCGTGCCAGATCATTGCCGCGTAACCGGATGCGGCGCATATGCGGCGTAATATTTTGCACCGCAATCACTGTCATCTCACGGAAAAACGGCGGCAGATACCCCTCGCCCGCACCATCGCCCTCCCAGAAAAAATTCAGTTCCTGCGCACCGGCATGGTGGACAATACCTTCAGCAATCGCGAATTTGAGATAGGACAAATCAGCTTCATTCGCAGCCTCAGCTGTCACCAGAAAACTCTCATCCTCAAGCTTCAGTGTCGCCGTTCCCATCAAAAACGGAATTGTGCCTGCACCGTCAGTCCGTTCAACCGGATAGTGCTCGCCATAAGCAGTAAGCAAGGTTTCAAACAGTTTTTCCGGTTCAGCGGATGCAACTTGTGTCTGCGCGATGAAAACAGCTTTGTTCATAAGATCTCCTGCAATTTGGGCATGCCAGAGTATTTCGTCTGCCTGAATTGCCCGATACCTAACACCTTATAATATGAATATTCAATTCAAGTTTAAATCTTCAGCTTCAATCAGCCCAAAACATTGCCCGCCTGCAAAAGCAAAAGGCCGGATGTTTCCATCCGGCCTCAAGTCAAATTACATCAAGCTATATGCTTTGATTATTTACCGTGAAACTCACGAATCGCTGCAATGATGCGTTCCTGATCTTCACCCGAGAGATAGGCATGCATTGGCAGGCTGAGAATACGCGAAGGCAAAGCTTCGGATACAGGCAGACCACCCGGCGCAACCATATAATGCTTATACGCAGTCTGCAGATGCAGCGGCTTCACATAATAGATAACCGACGGAATACCCTGAGCCTGCAGATGGGCTTTCAGCTCATCACGGCGTTCGGTTTCAATCGAATATTGCGCCCATGCGGAGCGAATACCGCTGGCAGGACGGGTTACTTTGACAATATCGCCCAGACCTTCTGCATAACGATTGGCAACCTTTTGACGGGTTTCCATTTCGTCTTCGAGAATAGCCATCTTTTCCAGCAGGATTGCAGCCTGAATGGTATCCAGACGGGAGTTCAGACCAATACGAACATTGTCATACTGGGTTTCGCCCTTACCGTGAAAATGGATGGAGCGTAGAACATCGTTCAGTTCATCATCATTGGTAAAGATTGCGCCGCCGTCGCCATAGCAGCCGAGCGGCTTGGCAGGGTAAAAGCTGGTCGCACCAACATGGCCGAACGAACCGCACATGGCGTTGTCGCGCTTGCCGCCGATAGACTGGGCAGCATCAGAGATAACTTTGAGGCCTTCTTTATCAGCGATTGCCATAATCGCACGATAATCAGCAGGCAAACCGAACAGATCAACCGGAATGATCGCTTTTGGCGTCAGACGGCCTTCTTTGCGCACCGCATCAATAGCGGCCTGCAGCTGTTCGGTGTTCATGTTGTAGGTGTCTTCTTCGACATCGACGAAAACAGCTTCCGCGCCAACCAGCGCCACCACTTCAGCGGTTGCGGCAAAGGTAAAGCTCGGGCAGAAAACTGCATCGCCAGGGCCAACGCCCATAGCCATCAGCGGCATTTGCAGCGCATCTGTGCCATTGGCACAGGCCAGAACATGCTTGACACCAACATAGTCAGCAAGCTGCTTCTCAAACTCAGCAACTTCCGGTCCGAGAATATACTTGCCTTCCGCTACAACCTTGAGAACAGCAGCGTTAAGACGGTCTTCAATGCGAGCGCGCTGGCTCACAAGATCGATGAATTGCATGTCGGCTCCAATATCAATTGATCCGCACCATGCACGCGCGCACCAGCGAATCGAGTAGTATTTAGTCTCTCGAGAGAGACTTCGCCATGTCTGATCATTCACGGTTTAGCAAATAATGTAACACAGCTTGAAGCAATTACGGAATGTCGCGTCTCCCGGTATTCCGCGTAGCAGTCGCGATGAGCGGCTTGTCCGTTTCTTACACCAGAAAAGCCGCTCTATCTCTTTGTTTTATTGTACTCCCGCAGTCTGTCCACATAGATTGAACCTGATCGGCTCCCTCTGTCAGCCACACTATGGGGCAATTTAGCAGCACCGTCAGCATGACACAGAGCCGGATATCTCAAATATTTGTGATTCCGCTCAGCCTGCCGGATGGTTCACAGTGCCTTTGGTCAGAATACGCAACACGCTTACAGCCTCATCCCCATTGGTACGGGGTGTTTCGCGCGTCTCAATGCTATGAATAAAATGTTCCAATTCGCGGGTCAGCGGCATGCCTTCCTGTACCGGCACATATTCAGGATCAGCCTTTGTAAATGCGACCTGACCGTTTTGCTGCCAGACTTTGTGGCGATAGAGAGTAAGTTTGCGTTCCCAAGGCTCAGCATCATCAAAAACAGCCATAGCCTTATCACCGACAACGGCAAGGCGACGATCCATGATCGGGTTCAGGCGCGATGCGAACAAATGGCTGCGGATACCGTTCGGGAATTCCATATGCAGATGTGCAAAATCGCTCAAATGATCGACCATTGCCGCACCTTCGCCGCGCACGGCGGAAGGCTCACAGCCGGTCAGCGCCAGAATCATTGAAAGATCATGCGGGGCAAGATCCCACAAAGCATCATTCTGGCCGTGGAATTTGCCAAGACCAATGCGGTGCGCCTGAATATAGCCGATTTTGCCCAGCTCACCGGCCTGCACCAGTTCCAGAAGCTTTTCAAAAGCCGGATGGAAACGCAGAATATGGCCAACCATAAAAATACGGCCATGCTTCTGAGCCGCCTGCACCGCTGCCTCGCCATCGGCAACAGTCAGAGCGATCGGCTTTTCAACCAGAACATCTTTACCGCTTTCCGCAGCACGAATTGCATATTGCGCATGAAACTGCGCCGGAAGCGCCATAACAATGGCGTCAATCTCTTTGGAATCAAAAAGATCATCGACGCTGATTTGCGCAACATCATAGTCTGCTGCGAATTTTGCGGAGCGAGCCGGATCAATATCACTGACCGCAGCCAGAACGCCCAGACCTTTAAGAGTACGGATATGATTGTTGCCCCAATAGCCACAACCGAGAACTGCTATACGCGGTGCCATAATTTTCTGCCTTTGCTTGTTGAAAACTCAATAACTTTGCAAAAGATGGATTACAATACCGATTAATGCATAACAGCGCTTGACAGCTATGCGCATACCGACTTATACGACCCCCGTTCCCAACGAGAACATTGCTTCGCGAAGCAGCTGAAAAGCTTCGAAGCATCGTGGGGCGGAGTAGCTCAGTAGGTTAGAGCAGAGGAATCATAATCCTTGTGTCGGCGGTTCGAATCCGTCCTCCGCTACCATTTTATTTTTCATGAAAAATCAAGCATTTATCGTACCGCAGGGGTTCCGGTAATTGTGATACATCTCACGCTCATGTACGCGGAGATGTCATGGCTCGCTCTTCTTATCTGACCCGGCGCGATGGCCGATATCATATTCAGATTCGCTTTTCATCTACGCTTATGCCACTGATTGGCCGACCACTTTATCGAGCGTCTTTACAAACCAGCGATTACAGATTGGCGTTGCTAAGACTTGCAGAATGTTTGCGATGGTTCCACCGAATGAATGATAGTGCCGATTACGTAGCCTTGTTTCAAAAGAATACAAAAGAGCTTCAAATATATCTGCGTGACTCATGGCCCATTACAGATGAGCGACTGTTTGCTCGTGCCTGCTTTGAGGACCTTCTTAAAAGCCTTAACCGGAAAGCTAGAGCAATCAATTGCGATCCGGATATGATTGAGCCGGAATTTTCCAAACTGCTTAAGCTATTCATCCAGCAAAATGTCGAAGCAGAAGCATATCAGCGCAAAGCAGAGCGCGTCATAGAATATGAACGTGGCCGATCAGATATGAGAGCTGCAATTGAATTTGGTGCAGTACCGACCAGTTTTCAGCCGCCTGTAAGCCTAGCAGCTCCCTCCGTTATACCTTACACATCATCCCCTGCCCCTTCTGATAATCTCATCCCCACAAGTACCAGCCCCTGCTTTTCAGTGGCATTGGCAGAATATCTGGAAACCGCAGACGGCAGCAAAGACAGTCGTCGCGACGTCGAGCTCATTGTGCAGTTTTTGATTGACCAAATGGGTGATAATCCCGTTCACCAATTCAGTGCAGAGGATGCAATACAGCTTGATAAAATGCTACCAGACATTCCAGATCGTGTGAAAATCCCTCGTGACCAGTGCACATCGCTATCAAAGCGATACGCATATGCACAGCAGCATGGATGGGAAAATCTTAAGCGTCTGACCGAAGCACGTCTGCGCAATGGCTACCATAATTCACTATCAAAGTTCTTTGGCTGGCTCATTCAGAAGGGTTATTACGCGCAGCCGAAACCGATCTTCAATACTGTTAGCGGTAAAAATCTGACGTCGCTCACACGTGATGCTTTTGAATATGACGAAATCGTCAAAATTTTCTCTCAACCCTTATTTCAAGGCTGCAAGACAGAAAAACAAATATGGCAACCTGGAAAGGTTTTCGTCCAGTCACACCTGTATTGGGGCTACATTATCCTGATTTTACACGGCATGCGCATTGGTGAATTTGGTCAGCTAGATGCCAGCCATATCAAAGAAGTGGATGAGGTTTTCTATTTCGATTTGCGCTCATTCGACCCAGAGAAAGGGCGAGTACCACTAGAAGAAGTAGTTAAGCTTAAAACTAGCGGCTCTGAACGCGTCATTCCCATTCATCCTCTCGTTCTTGAACTCGGTCTAATGGATCGTGTGAAAGACCTGAAGCAACGTGGCTGCACCGCATTATTTCCAGAATGGGAACCATATCCAAAGCCCAATGGCGAAATACGCTGGGGGCAGCCGATCACTAAAAGCTGGCAATATCTCAAACAAAAGATAGGTATCAAACGCGCCAATGTCACAGCTTACTCGGCACGTCACTCATATGCGCAATTTTTGGATTCTACCGGCATCAGCAACAGGGGCCGTAACATGCTTATGGGGCATTCTATACGAAACGACATTCCTGCACATTATGGCTCGAAAAAACGACTGTCACCGCGCGACCTTAAAGAACTTACCGAAACCTCATCGCGTGAGATTCAGTTCATGACCGAGACGCTTCTTGCCACTAAAGAAAAAGCAGATGCGGGAGAATTGTCTATTGCAAAGCCATGGCTACAACGCACGAACTGGTCAGAGTTTTATCGTCAAAAATTTGGTTGATACGTTGAGAAAAGTTGATTTCATAAATATCAATGAACGATGCAGGAGCTTTCTATAGCAGAAACTATCAACTCTTATATCCAAATTGATAACGACACGCCTCTTCATGAGCCTACGTTACTCCTCTTGCGTTCAACCGCCCGGACAATATTAAGGTCCCACCCAGACTGCCTACTCATCATTAATGGATGCATGAAAGCATCTGATCGCCTATGACCAACGAAATATCATTTCTGTGTCTTTCAGGAGAGGAGTAGATTTCAGCGCGAATATTAAATCGTATCAGACGGCTTCTCTGAAATGTCACGAGTTATAGCAATCACTTTCTTACCGTCATTGCGTACTTGATTTATTGCCGTACATTTCTCTTGTACACATTTTACGAGCTCCTCGAAGTTAACAGCCTTACCATCGACAGTTTTCCGGAAAGCGCTTCTTTTTACCTTCTTAGTCTTCTTGTCTTTCTCAACCTTTCTAGGATGAGAAGCATTGACTAGTACATAGATACCGGTGTGAGATGACGTCTCGAAAAGATATTGATTTGAAAGTTGTTCACTAGGAGTACTCACCAGTTGGTTCCCAGTCCAATGTTTCATTTCAGCAAGTTTAATCTCGACCGACACTTTCCCCAAAAATTCAAATCTTGAATGCAACCTTAGATCAGGCCGCTTCTCGCCTGCAACTTCTTGCTCCCGTATAACGGTATAATAGCGTTCCCCAACATCTCTAAGGCGGCCTGCCAACCAGTTCCTTAGGTCGCCTTCCTTCGCGTGTCCACGTCTAAAGAATGCGCTTTCATCATCGTCAGAGGTATGAAGTTTTTCTAATAATGCCTCTAAATGTATTTGGCAGAGTTTTCTGAACTCCTCCACGCTTGCAGGCGGCTTGGATTGATCGTTCAGAAACTGAATCGCCTCATCGCGCGAAAGTTCTGCGCGTCTACCCGACTTACGTCTCATCAATTCGATCTGATACAGAAACGTATCTCGGTAACTGGAAAGCTGCTTTGATCGTGACAGCCGAGCAAGTGCATCTATCGCATCAGGCGTTTGCAACGCCACCAACATATTGATGTAATTTCGTCGGCTACTCTCTGCATGGTCATTTTTTCCCGGTGAATAAACACTCTCGTGCCTTACATCCTTCTCAGGCGGCCATGCTAAATATGATGCCCGAACCAACCACTCCAGCAGATTTGAATCCCGGCCATACTCCCTTCGCACATGGCCCGCACCTTCCACGAGAGCAGGCTTGTTCTCTTCGCGCGCCAAAAATTCGAAGTAGAGCGCTTTCTGCGCTACGCTGTCCAATTCAGTAAACGTTAAGGCCAAAACGTTTATCGCGGCACCGGAGTTCGCATTCATTATCCCATCAAGCCACTCCCACGCCTCGCGGAAATCGAAACGGGTAGTTGCAGCCCGATAGCCCGAGACAAGAAACCTAGATAGGCGGTTTAGCTCGACAGTTGGGGCCCGAGCCACGATATCAAGGCAGAGCATTCTATCGCGACGGTTTCTTGGAAGAGCAATCATCAGCATCCGCAGAAGCATCGGAGCCACAAGGTTCCTGATTCCGCTGCCAGAGTAGGCGATTTTACTTATGCAATCTGATACTTGGTCGCCGCCGTCACAGTGCTCAGAGTTAAAGTCCGCCAACAATGCACCTTTGACTTCGGAGCAAAATTGAGTTGGGAAGTTAGTCGCCAATTCCTCAACCCACTCGGGAAAGCCGTTTAATTCGTGGAAAGCGTAACGAAAGGCCTTTCGCGCAAGATCGGCGTCACTAGGCAACTCACCATATGAATAATCCAGGTTGACGCCGGCTAGGCCTATGTGGCCTAGGTATGTTCGTCTTTCAGCGTAACTGGTGTCATGGGTCTTCCAATATTGCCGCAAGCCATCGCTGAATAGATTGGCAATCTCAGCACCATATTCTTCATTGACAGCACGGATAGTTCCAGTCCCAAGCTCATTTGGTGCTTTTTCAAAAAGCCAAATGGCGTTGCTGTTGTCGAAGTCACCTGCAGAAATCTCTCTGCGGTTTTTCATTATGAACTTTCGATTCTTGCGAGCTGATCTCCAAGACTGCAAAGCTTCCTTCTTGTCCTTAAGCCACCTGTCGACGTCATAGCGATATTGATGCTGGCAGCGCGATATCGTTCGAAGAAGCCAACCATGGATACCGAATTGGCGCGTTTGCTCCTTGTCTCCATATTTCTTGAGGCACTGCCTAAGCTGACCTAACGCATACTCGTGATCATCTCCTCGGAGGTTGCCTAAAATTGTTTTCGCCAAATCGAGATATAATGCCCGCTTGGATAGATCCGTTGCTTCCGATGCAAGTTCACAATAGTGAAATACATCAGAGTGATGGAAAAGGTATCCGTTTTCTTCTTTGTCACGAATTTCCAAGGGGTAGATCGCTCCAAACGGAACGCGGCCTCTCTGAACGCGCTCAGGGAACAAAGCTACTCGTCGTTGAATGAGAGCGTGTTTCACTTCGGATCTTGCCCGGAGGCCATCCGCTAATCTCTTCATTGGTGTCTTGAGACTGAATACGTCGATCCTATCATCTTTGACCAACGCCATCTCGACGGCGTCGAGCAAGTCACTGTCGTCAGGACGAACATCTTCATCAACAACTAGTTCGGACGCTAGGTAAACGATTGCTGGCACAAACCTTTTGTATCGAGCCGAAGCATTGGGCATTCGGTACCGGTTCTCGTCACGGCCAGAAAACGCAAAGCGCAACAAAATGGATAACCAAATCTGCTTCTCCGATTTCAACAGACCATCAACTATTTCGATTAAATACTTAGACGTTGCGGATGAATAGTTCGCGCGCTCCCTCTGAATTCTTGAAAGAATACTAATAGTGTCGAGCAGTGTGGCTTCGCCAAGGACGTATTTTAGGGCCTTAAGCTGGAACATATTCCAGTTCGGTGCGGTGTCAGTATCCTCTACGTTTGGTGGTGTGGCCATCAGAGCTTCTGACAAGATATCTGCTCGGAAGGTTTGGTCCTCAAATTCATCAAGTGCTGCGCATGCTTCCGCTTTGCTCCGATAGCCAATGTCTGGATTTCTAACATAGCCCGCCAGTTTTGGGGCAAGCGACTTCATTTGACCAAAACGTGCAATCTCAATTAAAAAATCCGTCAATTCAGGAGAACTAGATTTATCTAGGAGTTCATCAACTACAGGCCACAACTCAGGATGAGTGAAACGCTTTACATCATCATGCGAGAACCACTCACCTCTATATCGGATATCGTCATAGAGACGTGCTTGATTACGTAGAGCGACCTCCTTGTCGCCTATAGATAATGATTGTGGGTCTCCGGTTTCGATGAGAAGGGCAGGCCTTATTTTTGCTACAACTGCCTTTGTCGAACCATTCAAGGCCGCTAGCCAACCCATGACGTGCTCAGTCGATTGTGGGATCGAACGAAGCCCCAACCCCTCTGCAAGGAGCGGCGCGATTGTGCGTTCGGAATGCGCTCTGGCTCGCAAACTCTCATCGAAATGCTCAGCTGCAAGAAAGTCCTGAATCTCTCGATGCGCGAACCTGATGCGTCCCCCGACTGATGGCTGGAAAAGCCCGCAGGCTAGCAGCTCGCGGACTTCCGGACCAGTCCATGAATCCACGTCCGTAGACAGGATCTGAGCTGCATTGATGGCATCACCTGCAGTCAATGGGAGTACCGTAAAATCCCGCTCGCCTGACAAGACCACGAAAGCGGCGAGCTTAGCCGCGGCCTTCCTTGCTCGGTTAATATCAATGTTTAACCGATCTTTACTTTCTGATCTGCCGAATAGCCGCCACGCAACCAAATAGCGCATGACTTGAAGTCGAGACTTGAAAACCAACTCGGGTGCTCGGCCTTCATCAACGGCCTTTTTCCAAACATCCAAGAATAGATGCGCATCCAACGGTTGCTGAATGAGACCAATGGCAAGATTAGCGCTTACGGCGCTAATGAAGCCCGAGGAGTTCACGCCGCGAGCCACAGCAAGTTTCTCGATGTCTCCGGTAGTAAGCGGTGCAAGGCGAAAAGTTCTGCAACTTAGATCGATTGCATCCAACTCTTGTTTGGAATTTCGTGTCTGTCTAATGAACCGAGTCAGACGTCTTACATCGCCATCCCCAAGCCACTCACTTGGACGACTTGTGATCACAACATGTATAGGTGCCAGTCGTCGTCCAATTTCTCGAGAAACAGTGTCGAGGGCTTTTTCAAGCGCACTTTCATTGCGTGACGAAGGTAGACGAGCCTCATCCAAAGCATCAAAAAACAGAAATCCACCTTTTTTTGATCGCTTCCAAATGTCGAAACGCTCTCCCTGGTCATCTAATCCGAAGTCGAATGAACCCGCCAAGGACCCGTCTTGTAGTGCCTCCAGTCGCAGTAGGAATGCGTCTTGTCCTGCCTCAACGAGGCGCTGCACTTGCTGTCGAACTTCAGTTGTCTTGCCAGAGCCAGCTGTACCAAGGAGAATAGATACATCATTCGAGAGAATTTCTTCCCACGTTTTTCCAGTTTTGCGCATTGCAAGCGAAGCCCAAATACTGTCCGGTTCATTCTCAAAATCTATCGATTGAATTTCGACAAATCGTCGTGACAATGAAATATACTGACTGCTATCCACGAATACCCCCTGATACTTCTGAGTTTACAATATCAAGAGCCAGGCGCAGGTGCCACATAAGATTGATAGGTATTCTGTGCTTACAAGATGAAGGAGAGTGGAGGTCAAGACGAATCTTCCTTCTTCCCGATTCTGTCATTCCGTTTACTTCGACCATCGTCCAACAGACTCCCTCGGACTCTGGCAGAAAAACGATATCCTCCAGTCCACTCGCAAAGGTTTAGCACTACCTAAATTTGGGGGCTTGGCACGTTAGTTAAGGCCTCATTTATAGCTTTATTGGCAGTAGTTTTTTCAGCATCAAATTCAGCCTGCCATGATGTGATTACTTTGGCATCATGCATGCCATGACGAACATGTACTGCAAGGCGATTAATTCTCTCCTGGTGGATTTGGTCAATGATCCAACCTCGTAATCCGACGTCATCGATACGCGCCAACAGAAACTGCTTTGCATCCTCCCGTGCGGCAGGGCGGCGAAGATCACGCATCAAGCGTTTTAGTGTCGGCTGTTCATTGTAGCGTTCACGCGGTTGTTTTGGTGTCGTAGAAAACCCACGCTCATAATCAGATATTGACCAGCCATTATCGCTGTCGAATTGTTGCGGCGTAGCTGGCTGCATGAAAGGTGTGCGGATTGATAGCAGCGCTGCAATGAATGCCCAGCCAATCAGAATGGGATGCTTTTTCTGACATCGCGCCAGGCGCGCCCGTGCCAGAGCAATTTCCCAGCAGCTCTTTTGACGTCGTTTTTTCTTTTCCATAATAATTTCCGATTTTCTGCGTTGAGAAAACTATGAATGAAAAAGCCACCGGCGGTACGTTTTTGGGCTGTTTTTATGAGCTGTCAACATTCTAACGCGCAGAAACGGGGCATTGAGCGCGAAGATTGATGTCGCATGATGTTTAGGTCATCGAATTTTTGGGCCATTTGCCTCGAAACGCTCGTCATTAGCATGAAGCAGCCGATCCCTTTGACGTCGCAATTGATCACGATCACTGATGATGGCTTGCATTGACTGGGCACTATTGGAAAGTCTGGTTTCGACAGACGTCCGACGTCTAATTTCATTCTGTAGACGATTTTCGGCATCAGTTGCACGCTTACGTTCACCCTCAATGATTGGCTGCGCCTCTTTCCAAAGAGATTTACGGATTGAGGATATGCGCAAACCATCCCAAAAATTTCGCACCCAATTCGCAACAGAACGGGCTTTACGCATCTCAGCGTCGGCACGAGCAACAAGCTTATCTGAACAATGCAACGCATCCTGCACAATGGACTTCGCTTCCAATTTAGCATCAGCAACGGTCTTTTGTGCTGTTGTTTCGTGCTGCTTGCGATTAACATCGGCTGTTCTCGCAGCCTTCATTGCTGTGGCTGCCATCGTTTGCGCTTGCTGGACGCTTTTGGCCACAGCTTTTTCCACCATCCACTCTGCACGTGTCAGGCGACGTCGCGCCGGACCAAGGCGGGTCAGCCCATGTGGCAAGCCAACATCGGTTGAATATGAATCCTGCCATGTTCGCATGGCTTCCACATAGGCTTTGTCGCCCATAGCGTTCGCAGTTTTCTTTTCCTGCCCGTCCGCAATGGCAGCTTCCACGGCTTGTTTCTTGAACACTTTGCCAGGGTGCAACCGATCAGCATGGCCGGAAGAATGGAGACCGTAAGCATGAAGGTGCACATGTGTTTCATCTAGATGCATGATGACGGTCTCCAATGTACCGCCACGCGCTTCCAGATCATGGCGCAACCATTTCACTGAATCCCTCGCCCAAGCTTCAACGGCAGTTTTGACGTCGGTATCGTTGCGACATTCATCGGGCGTCACGGGATGCGACAAAACACATGTAAAAAGCGAGCCTGTATCTTTTCTAACTGCCCGCTTTTTGCCATTTGCCAGTACCTCCTGTGCCTGTTCGATCATTATATCGTGACGACGCAAAAGCTCATCAAAATCACAGCCAAACACAGGAACAGGATTCTTTGGGTTTTCAACATGCAACGAGGCTTCCGGTGACCGCCGTGCCTCGGCAATAATTTCCGCTATAGTCAGCTTTCCGCTCCGACCACCGGAACGAGAATAAGTTTCAATATGAGCGAATTGAAACCCCATTTTTATTGCTGCTTCATCGCGATGCCAGCGGCAAGCTGGCGCTCTGTTTCTTGTATCAGACCGCATACAGCATTGAGATCAGCATAAATTTTCATAAGACGGGAATCCAAGTTCAGTCTCCTATGATAGAGGTTAGACTAAAATGATCACCGGTCGGCGTGAATGAAACAAGAACGGAAAGATGTAGTGACCGACTACGTCTATTCGCTCCACGTCTTCGACTGCTCATAGACATCGGCTCTCCGAGGGTCTAGTGGGAGCCTTTTGTGTAACAGACATGTCTATTACACTGCCGTCGTACAAGACGTACGCATATCCTACAAAGCATAGCGAGAGAGACACATCAAAAAGCCCCCTGTCATCCGGTCTACTCGTGATCAACAGGCTGCCACCAGATTCATGCCCATAACTACAGCTGTCGGATATGTCTCAGACAGAGGTTAAGTGATTTCACCGTTATCGTGAGATACGTGGTTGGAACTGTGCGCAGCCTTGAAATTGGAAAAAGGATTTTTCAGCTACGCCGTATGGCTTCATGCTTTTTATCAATACACCGTTTTTTACATCCTGAGATTAATCGGATTTTCTTAGCGGCATGTCATTTCAGATTTTATCGAGACCGAATTTTAATGTCAGCTCCGACCAATATTTATTAATCGTGGGACGGCTAATCCCACTTTCCCGCGCAAGATTGGCTTTAGTGACTCCAATGCCTTTATCGGAAAGACTGTTAATCGCATTTTCAATGCTGTTTAATGTGCGTTCCGCGTTTTTCTGAGCAGAATATTGTGCAGCAGTTACTTGGCGCTCTTTTAGGGTTTTCTGCCCTTCCACAACATGCATCAAAACACCACGGTTCTTTTTTGACTGTTGTAAGATGTTAGGGTTCCAATGCGAAACCGCATATTCCGCAACCTTCGCAATGATCAGAGACGCATGTGCTGCATCATTGCGCTTAGATCGTGCCGCACCATTTACTAAAGCGCCTTCAAGTTCAGTGTGAAGCCGATCAACGATCAAACCAAAGGTTTTGTTTTGATAGTCAAACTTGAATTGGGCGTCGGCAGAATAATGCCAGCCGTTCAAAATCTCATACGCCTTTTTCTGGCAGAAATTAAAAATCTCATTGCTGCCGACAATCCCCATACCGGTCTGCACACCTGCTGCTCTCCGAAGCAGCACTTCACGATTGTGGTTCAGTTCAAGATATTCGGCATGTTCGGACAAGTCAGGAAAACGAACGTCTTGCGGGCAAACAGTGTGCCATTCTGGAGAGAGCGGACACTTTACCTGCTGCGATGCAGCTGGTGCACCAGCATCGGCACCCGCTTCAAGAAGCGCGTGACAAAGACCGAAATAGACAGAATGGAACAGATCAACAGGGCCACGTCTCCAGCCTTCCTTACCCGGTTCATTCCAGATAGCTGCTCCCTTCGGTAGCATCCAGATTGCGTGAGGTCGGATAAAGCGCCCATCATCCAATTTCAAACCGACAAGGAAATGTGGCTCGCAAGCTATTTGTCCGTCATGAGCAAGCAGCCGATAAAACAGACAACACTCCTCAACTGACGCCCAAATGCGATCCGTGTCTATGCGTAGGAAGCCAAGAAATTTACGGTTTCCTTCAACATAAGGCTCGTCCAACGAAAAGAGCTTTTGATGAAGCCGTTCCAACGAGCCCTTTCCCCAATTGCTTCGCAAATCTTGTTTTCGTGGCACAGCAGCCACGAACAGTTCACCAGCTTTGGATTTTAGTGTTTCAGAACGCAACCCCTCTTCGCGAACTGGTCCTACTTGATGGCCGGAAAGTTCTTTGTAGCCGCGCCGACGGTAACCAAGCTCAAGCCGTTCTTTAACCAGTGCTTGTTGATCTTTGTAGCGCTGATGAAAGAATTCTTTGTCTTCTGCACGACGCGTCATAAACGCTGGCGGCAAAATTTTTATCTGCTGCAATCCTGCTGGATTAGAAAAATCCAGACCAGTGCAGTGTTTGTCAATATTTTTGGTTTGTGGGGTAGAGTGCTCTTGATTGCTGAATACGGGAGTATTCAGCACCACGCTCAACGCAGCATCACAGGGTGCTTTACTTTTCTTCCGCCGTTAAGCATCATAAGAGACCTCAAAAACAAACTCCGTGCAGGGTTCCAGCCCTTTGACCACGGAGTTTTATTTTGCTCGGAACTTTTGGACACTGTCAAACAGGCCAATCCGCCGACAGAAATGTTACTGTCTGCTCAAGCCCGTATTCCTCAGATATCAATATGGGATTGCGCCGGCGAATATTCTGGCGAAAACTATGAATACAGCATCCTCCCCCTCCCATTAAAAATGCTGTAAAGCGGCCTCAGAACAAAAAAGAGGCCGCTTTTATATTCTCATGCTAATCACCGTAAGCGCCATACTCACCGCTCATATCATAACGCCCGCCGCACGGTGCATCTTCAATGTAGAAGTGAATAGTACCGTTATCGAAAGCTAATAACCAAACGAGTGGGTCATTTTTATATTCACCCATCAAAGCATCCGCATATTGTTCCCGAACTGTGAAATTTAAGCTGTCCCGCTTCATTGGGATTTCAGCTTTGCAAAGGATTTTCTGTGCGTCCATGGGTTCTGCTGCTGTGAAGCGCAGATGATAGTTTTTACCCTTTTTCTTCGTGATCGAAATGAAACATTGAGCCTTTTCACAATTGCCCACATAATCACCAACATAGGGATCACTGGCAGCATTCGCAGAAAAAACGGACGTCGAGAGCGATACCACAGCACTCAATGGGATAAGGAGGTGCCGCATATTATGCTCCGAGCTGGGATTTCAAAGTAACAACGTTCTTGTCCACTAACCGCCAAGCGCGGTTTGCAGCACCAAACGAACGTGCAGCAAGATAACAAAAGCCTGATGCGAGAACGACTAAAGTAATGATTGGCCCTGGATTGCCCATTGGGACACCACTAAAGGCACATGACAGTGGTGATGTCAGGAGTAGAAAAACGGGTAATACCTTGACCCAGCTCTTTCGATCCAGATGGCCGAGCGAATTGGCATACTTCATCCCGTCATCCGTTTGTATTGCCGTAACAATATGTACACCACTACTTTTCGTTATGAAGGTTTTTTGATTTCGATTACCAAAAAGATAATTCTGCAAAGGATGTGGAACGATAGTTTTCTGAAGAAGCTGATCTCCAACATAGAGATACTTATATACATCACCAATATTCGCGTTGTTTTCACAACCGCTGCTATTCGTCACTTTCCCTGAAACGGTGAAGATATTTTTCCCACTCGCAAGCTTATTCATCTCTGCCCCAATGAAACTAAGGGCTATCCAAATGCCCCTCAATACAAGCGCTTGTAAAGGGAAGCCTTTATCAAAAGAATTCATCCAAATATTGTCGGTGATTAATAAATTCAGAAAAGCCTTATAAAATGGCCGACAGAAATAAAACTGAAGAAAATTTCACATCAATTTTGTTGACGACACTTGAATTTATAAAGGCTTCCCTTTTCGTCAACAAATTTGAGGCTGGAAAGTCATGAAATCCAATCAGATACTAAGAGAAAGGCGCAGGAATGCTGCATTGAAAAACAAGAACAATTCAAAGAAAAATAAATATAATCACCGTAATTATCCTTTAAAAATCGGATATGCTCGCGTTTCTACTGATGTGCAACGCATGGATTTGCAAATGGACGCACTGAAGCAGGCAGGATGCGATCAAATTTTTACAGACCAAGGGATATCAGGTGCCTCGTCTGAGCGACCAGGACTACAACTGGCAGTAGGCGCACTTCAAAAAGGCGACACCTTGATAGTTTGGCGTCTTGACCGTCTCGGGCGTTCTTTGGTCAATCTGGTTGAGCTTGTAAGTAATCTGGGAAAACAAGGTGTTGAGTTTCGGTCATTGAGCGAAAGCATCGACACCAGTTCATCGGGTGGAAAACTACTATTCCACATGATTGCAGCATTAGCAGAATTCGAACGTTCACTCATAAGCGAACGGACGAAAGCAGGCATGGCAGCAGCAAAACTGCGCGGCAAACATGTCGGACGGCCACCGCGGATGAAACCAACCCAGGCATCAAAAACCACTCCGAAGAGGCATGGGTGAAAGTTCCTAAAAAGTCCATCCTTGCTATTTTGTTCTCACTATTGTACGTGGGTACATATCTTAAAATTGTGAGACAATCATGATTTTTCTAGAAAAATATCAAGGACTTATAGTCCGTCGGAGGACATCATCCGTCCTCCGCTACCAACAAACTTCCAAATAAAATCAAATACCTGCTTAAAATCGCTACACACAGCGACTGCTGATTTATGCAGCTCCGTTTCTGATAATCTGGCGCAAAAATAATCCGTCATCTTCAATTGTGCTGCCGATACATCAACGACCTTATGCCCTACGCCTACAAGCGGCATGATCGCTGTTTCAGTACATTTCAAATTTTTTCCAAATATTTTGCCACGAGCATATCGCAGATAAAGAGCCTCGGGCGGGCACATTCGCTTAGAATAAGATCTGAGCGCCTCTGCGGGAAACACATACAAAGCAGACAGGAGCCCGACCTCTCCCCCTTTGCGGCCATTACAATCTATGAGATACCGGCGAACATCAACCACAGGAGAGTGTTCGTGGAAATTTCAGTTACTCTGGCCTCGCTTGATATGAAGCAGCAACTGCACGCTCTCATGCAACCTTATTTGACTGAACTAAGCCAGTACGACGAGGTTGACGCAGACTACCCCTACTTTGATGCCTATTGGCGGGATGATGATCGCTGGCCGTATCTTATCAAAGCAGATGACCAGATTGCAGGCTTTGCTCTCGTGAACAAATGGTCGCCCTCCCAACTGGGGACAGACTTTGCAATTGCAGAGTTCTACATTCTCCCTGCCTTTCGCAAAAACGGAATAGGCAGCAGCACCTTCTTGCTCCTGCTGGAAAAACATAAAGGGATCTGGGAGGTAAGTATCATAGGCGATAATCACACTGCCCATAATTTCTGGAAAACTACCATCCATCAGGCGAATATTTTGCATCTCAAGCAAATATTGGAAGAGCCTGAAGTCATATACAGGTTCACTACAAAAGGCTGAGGCACAATAAAAAAGGCCGGGGCAAAATTGCACCGACCTTCCTACTCATCATTAAATTGCCAGTGCCAGTACATCCGTGGTCAAAAGCATAAATTGATGACGACATTAGCGAGCAACAGACGCGTTCCAGCGCTCATAAGCAATGTCATGAAACACTCTATAAATGATCATTGTGTTGAAAAGAAGTCCAAGTGATCATTTATCAAAAAACACCAAAAATCATCTATGAAAGCGTATTTTCATCAAAAATTTTCTGAGAGCTATTGTTTAGCCATAGTTTAAATCTGCTGAACCCAGTTAATTTGATCAGGCGCAATACCGACTTCCCTTGCAACTTTAAACGCACGATCTTTTAAGTCTTCGGACATTTCAGCTGAGCGTGAGAGAACCCAAAAATATTGCGGGCTGGATCCTGCGACAATTGACCATTGATAGTCCTCATCAAGGGCAACCACATTATAGCCCCCGTAAAACGGCCCGAAAAATGAGACCTTGAGAGCGCCTTCATTTTGACTGCGGACGAAGACAGCTGTACCGGACGCGCGCTTGTGACGGCCTGAATTCGCGTCAACGCCGCTGTTCAGAACATTCACTGTCCCGTCACCGTTAAGCGTGTATTCAGCCGTGGTTTTAATCAAACCGCGCTCAAAGCGGTTATCAACGCGCCCTACTTCATACCATTTCCCCAAATACCGGCTCAGATCAAAGCCTGTAACAGGCACAACATTTTCGGGTATTTGAGGATTGCTGGCACGGTAAAATTTATAACCGGCAAATAAGCCAATGGCTGCTAAAGCTAGCTTTTTCACGCTCATACTTAACTCCTGTCAGTTATATATGAACGCATATAGGAATTCAGAGTTCCGAAAACAGCTTATCTTTTCAGGTTGAGTTATCTGGCAAGCGCATGAGCGGCACTGCGGCGGGCACAACACATGCACCCGCCTTAGCCCTGATATTACGACTCAATATCGCGGGAGAAATCGCTACTTGAGCTGCTCGATCAATGTTTCCTTCACAGCAGTATCAAAAGAGTCGCTCGCACCGTCTTTGCTTTGCTTGGCACTTTGTTCTGCCACATAGGCATCACGCTTTGTCACAAGCTCAACCATTGCGTCTTCGAACTTGTCGCGTTCCTGAGAGCGCTGCTCAATCATGTCCTGCTTTTCTTTGGCCGATTTGCCACGCAAGCCTTCAGGCAATTCAGCGTCTTTAATCGCATCCAGCTTTTGCGTACCGTTTTTCACATCAGCCACAAGGTCACCGCCACCGGTGACAACCTCTTTCGCTCCGCCTTTTTTGGAATAATAGCGAGAATTATCAACTTGGACCGCAGCGGGAGCCATCGCTTTTGTTTCCAGTTTCATACGCAAATCTGTTTGCTCCTTACCACTACCGTAAGGAAGAACCGTCTTATCGATTTTTTGCTGAAGGATAATAATATCATTATCAAACGGCGTTTCGATGATGGTAATACGCCCGCCATCCTGCGGAATAGCGATATACCGGCCATGTCCGAGCTGGGCGATTTCCCGCCAGACTTTTGTCGTGTCCGGATCATCCCCCGCCTGTACCGTATTAACGGTTATTGCCTCTTCTTTCGCACGTTTCATAATCTGCGGATATTGCCAGACATTTGGATAATCCATATGCGGCGGTGCATCGCCGACAAGAAAAACAATGCGCTTTGTGTCATCGCCTTTTGTCCATTTTAACTTACGCACAGCTTCATCAAGCGCTTCATTGACCGATTCAGGCGTATCACCGCCGCCATCGGCCTCAAGCTTAATCAGCTTGCCATAAAGCCCCTGCACATCAGAACTCATGTCATAAGATTTCAGCACATATTCGTCGCCCTGATCGCGATAGGCAACAAGTGCCATGCGAATATCCGCATCGGGATTAACATCAATAATTGTATTGGCAATTGACCAGATTTTACGTTTTGCACCGTCGATTAATCCAGCCATAGAACCGGTTGTATCGAGCACAAAGGCGACTTCAATATGCTGTTTTTTGGCTGGGCTTTCGGCGAAGGCAGGCAAGTTAAATGCCGTCATCACAAGACCGGCGGCAATAGTTTTTCCAAAAAGACATAGTGAACGATGCATAGCTTTCCCCGCACAAATAAGAAGATAACTATGCTTTGCGATAAATTATGGCATATCAGTGTCTGGCGCAGGTGCTTGTTTCAGCACGCTTAAAAAACCTGCGCAATCAAATTTACAATCAACGAAACCTTGCAGATACGCGCCGGCGGAGGTTTCACCGGCGCGCTTTGCATTAATGTCCTGACAGAACGAGCAGTCGCACAGGCAGCATAATTGCCTGAATCCGCAGAATTGCAGCATGGACAACGCCTGTAGCATCAACAGCATGTAAGAACACTGTACGCAGCGGTCCGGCAGTACCGGCCTCCAGTTCTTCATGGTTGCTGGTATAGGCATTGGCAATACAATTGCTGCCCGGAGGAATATTCCCGAAACCACCTTCATAAAGCGGCTCCAGAGTAGCTGTTATTGTTCCCGGAAGTCCCAGCTGCTGAACATCAAGCAACTGATCACTGGCACGCACCTGACCGCCTGCAATCACATCCTGAACCTCGGTCACCACCATAGGAACAACCGTGAAAGGCTGGCCGATACAGGTGACCTCAGCAATCATGCCGGCTTTGATAACCTGCGTTTCAATCTGCCCGAAACCGGCAACCAGTCTGTTTCGCCCTGCACCTTCCGGCACCAGAACACCGGCCGGACGCAACAGCGGATTTACAACCTCGCCCTTACGCAAGGTAAACTGCTGTACAGTGCCGGAAACACCGGCTCTCACAATCGTTTTTTCCAGCTGAACCTGTGCCTCTTCCAGCGAAGCTTCAGCACTGGCTTTTTGTGCAGGCAGCAATGTGCTGATTTTGGTTTGCAATGTCTGCTTCTTGGCAATCGCCTCAGCCAGAGCGCCTTTGCGCCCTTCAAGGCTGGATCTCAGGCGGTCAATCTCACGCTGAGCAACCACATTCGGATTACGGCGCTGCAACTCAGTCTGTGTATTGAGATCAATCTGCGCCTGCAAATAGGCTGCCTCAACTGACTGTATCGCACCATCTGTTGCAGCAATCTCAGATTTTGCCACCTCAGTTTCTGCCTGCACTTCAACAATACGTTGTTCTGCAGTTTTCATTGCAGCTTCCTGCTTGCTACTGTCCAAACGGAACAGCGGATCACCAGCCGCCACTTTCTGAAAGCGCGTAACATAGACTTCTTCAACACGCCCCGGAATTTCCGGCAGAATGGTAACAGTACGATAAGCGGCAGTCACATTGGTGGTAGAGGGATGATAGTAAAAAATCATCGTAATGAGTGAAATTGTGAGAATAAGACAAGCTGTTATTCCCCAGCGCAGTTCAAACCAGACGGAGTAAAGTGTTATCTCCCTTCCGATCATTTTACCCTGACCATATCGCCGGAACAGATAATCCGGAAAAATTGTCACCATAGAACAGAGCAGAAATTCCAGCATTATTTCTTCTCCCCGTTCTGTTCCTGATTATGAAGCGGATAACTGTCTTCTGCTTTCAAAGGATGTGCGGCTTCAGCATTGCTTGCTAAAGGCTCATGCACAGGAGCAGGTGGTACGGCAGTTTCCTGCTCAACCGGTGCTGACGCAGGCACATAGCCCGGCGACACCTGAGGGCTGCGGGCAATTCTGTTCAGAGATTTGGCCATAGAAGATACCGGCGCAATGAAATTCGGAAGCTCAATCATTGCCAGCAGCAATGCGGCAATCCAGTAAAGCTGATTATGCGTAAAGAGCGCAATCAGCCCCAGAACAGCAACAATCTGCAACTGCACTTTATTGGTACGATGCGCCATTTGTTCCGGCAAAGCATGAAGCCGCAGGTAAAGCGTGCCAACCGCAAAAATGCTGCAAATAAGAAAAACAATCACGACATTAAACAAAACATCGGTTTGCCCTGGTGCCGTTATGAATGAGGGCACATGATCAATGGCTATGGGGTGTTTGCTCACATCCATAATTTGCCTGTCTCCTGAACTATTATTTTTAATTTTAGTAATAAAGTATTCTCAGCGAAAAACAGGCCGCACATCATGCGCAAACGAGGCCAAAAAATGTTGATTTTACTACAAAGTTAAGGCGACGACTGCCAAACCGGCCTTTAGTACCGCTGATAACGTGAAGTTGAAAACGATAAGCTTTGACAGGCTCCTCCTCCCGAGCCTGATGAGGATTTTATCAGAAAAATATATTACGCAAAAACAATATTAATCTGCGGGCAAATATCTCTGCGCCATATTCCGGCAATGAGATGATTCCGGCCTTCAATGTGCCTTATCAAAGCCCTATGATACGTCTGATATTATCAGCATGAGATTCTTATGACAGACATTACAAGACGGATTGCCGCAATCATTGCCGGTGAGATCAATGCCAAACAGGAACAGGCGGTTGCCGCCATCGGCCTGCTTGATGAAGGCTCGACTGTGCCGTTTATCGCCCGCTACCGCAAAGAAGTGACCGGCGGTCTTGATGATACGCAATTGCGTAACCTGTCTGAACGTCTCGTCTATCTGCGGGAACTGGAAGCACGCCGCAGTTCCATTCTAGAATCCATCCGCACACAGGAAAAGCTCACACCGGAGCTTGAGCTGAAAATCGCCAAGGTCAGCACCAAAGCTGAGCTGGAAGATATTTATCTGCCCTTCAAACCGAAGCGCCGTACCCGTGCCGAGATCGCCCGTGAGCGCGGTCTTGCCCCTCTGGCGCAGAGCATTCTGGATAATCGCGCAGCCGTGCCTGCGGAACTGGCTACCGCCTATATCACACCGGATGTTGCCGATGTGAAAGCAGCCCTTGAAGGCGCACGTGATATTATCGCCGAGGGTATCACTGAGAATGCTGATCTGCTTGGCCGCCTGCGCTCCTATATGAAGGACAATTCAGTTCTGCAGTCCCGCGTGGTTGCCGGTAAAGAGTCGGAAGGCGCGAAATTCTCCGATTATTTTGCCCATAGCGAGCAGTGGAACAAAGTGGCAGGACACCGTGCGCTTGCCATGTTGCGCGGCCGCAATGAAGACTTCCTGACACTCGATATTGCTGTTGACCAGCAAGACACATCGCAGGTCAAACCGGTTGAGCGAATGATTGCGCACAGCTATCAGGTCGGCGGCACGCTGGCCGGTGACAAATGGCTGATGGAAGTGATCGGCTGGACATGGCGCGTTAAACTTTCGCTGTCCCTCTCCCTCGATCTGATGCGCGATCTACGTGAACGTGCGGAAGAAGAAGCGATCAATGTTTTCGCCCGCAATCTGAAAGACCTGCTACTGGCAGCACCTGCCGGTTCCCGCGCCACTATGGGTCTTGATCCAGGCATCCGCACCGGCGTGAAAGTGGCGATCGTTGACGGCACCGGCAAGCTGCTGGACACTGCAACCGTTTATCCGTTCCAGCCACGTAATGATCTGCGTGGCGCTCAGGCTGAAATCGCCTCGCTGATCCGCAAGCATAAGGTAGAACTGATCGCTATCGGCAATGGTACTGCAAGCCGTGAGACCGAGCGTATGGTTGCCGACCTGCTCACTGACATGCCTGCGCCGAAACCGCTTAAAGTGATTGTTTCAGAAGCCGGTGCATCGGTTTACTCAGCCTCGGAAACAGCGGCAGCAGAATTCCCGCAGCTCGATGTGTCATTGCGCGGTGCAGTTTCTATCGCCCGCCGCCTGCAAGACCCGCTGGCAGAGCTGGTAAAGATCGAGCCGAAATCCATTGGTGTTGGCCAGTATCAGCACGATGTGGATCAGAGCCGCCTCGCCCATATGCTGAATGCCGTGGTGGAAGATGCGGTGAATGCTGTTGGTGTTGATCTCAATACCGCTTCCGCTTCACTGCTTGCCCGTGTGTCTGGTCTGGGCGCTTCTCTGGCTGAGGCAATCATTGCCCACCGCAATGAAAACGGCCCGTTCAAGAAGCGTAAGGACCTGCTCAAAGTCGCCCGTCTCGGCAACCGCACATTTGAACAGGCAGCGGGCTTCCTGCGTATCCCGAACGGTACCGAGCCGCTTGATGCCTCATCTGTGCACCCTGAAGCCTATGGCGTGGCCGCCAAGATCGTTGCCGCGTGCGGCCGCGATGTGCGCTCGCTGATGGGTGACGCCAGTGCGTTGCGTGCGCTTGATCCGAAGCTCTTTGTCGATGAGCGCTTTGGTCTGCCAACGGTGAAAGACATTTTGTCGGAATTGGAAAAGCCCGGCCGTGATCCGCGTCCGGAATTCAAAACCGCAACCTTTGCCGATGGTATTGACGATATCAAAGATCTCAAGCCCGGCATGTTGCTGGAAGGCACCGTGACCAATGTTGCTGCCTTTGGTGCCTTTGTTGATATCGGCGTGCATCAGGACGGCCTCGTCCATGTGTCCCAGCTGGCCGATAAATTCGTCAAGGACCCGCATGAAGTGGTGAAAGCCGGTGATGTGGTCAAAGTACGCGTGACGGAGGTTGATGTGCCGCGTAAACGTATCGGCCTGACCATGCGCAAAGATGGCGGCGGTGAAGATGCACCCAAGCCTATGGGTGAGCGCGGGCAGCGTCCGGCACAGAAACATTTCACGGCCAAGCCGCAGGAGAAGTCTGCTGAAGCTCAGGGCGGCTTTGGCGCAGCGCTGCTGGAAGCCATGAAACGCAAATAGCAAAATAAAAAGGCCGCTGGAAACAGCGGCCTTTTTCATACCTGAATCGAAAGACAAACTTATCTGCCTAAGGATTTGATAAGACTCTCATTTAGCACCGTCTCACCAAACCAGTTGAGCCGGTTGATGCAGATAAATCCGCGATCAATCAGATCATTATCATCGCCTTCAGAAGATGAATGCGGGCGTCCGCGCGGCACCATCAGCACTGTCTCATCACCATCTGTGCTGACCACCTCAGATGATGATGCAATCTTGTCCCGACCAATGCGCGGCTGGGCAATTGGCGCAGGCAAACTATGCGGCAGATTAATGCTCAGCCAGTGCCCTTCACTCTGCCAGTCTGCACGCTGCTCTAACAGGTTACACAATAACTGTACCAGCGCGGCCAGATCGTCTTCACCACGGCGCGGCTGCTTGACCTGCGAGAAACCGATGGCCGGTATACCCCAGAATGTCGCCTCACGGGCAATACCGAGCGTGCCGGAGTAAGCCAAATCTTCGGCTACATTGCGCCCGTCATTAATCCCTGCCAGCACCAGATCAGGCTTGGCCTGATTTTTAAACAGCCAAGTCATCGCCGACATAACGCAATCGGCAGGCGTGCCGGAACAGGAGTAACGCTGCTCCCCACGCTTCACCATTGTCAGTGGTTTGCCGATGGTAATGGATGCACCCGCAGCTGTACGCTTGCCATCCGGCGCCACCACCCACACATCATCACTCAATGCCCGTGCAGCACGCTCCAGAAAAGCCAGACCATCCGCATCAATACCGTCATCATTGCAAACCAATATCCGCATCAGGCTTCTCCCAATTCTATCACATCACCGCTCTTCACATCCTGACGCAGCACCGGAATATGCTCTGCCAGTTCGCTAAGCAACACAGCGGAACAGGAATGCCCAAGCATGTCAGGCTTACCCGCCTGCTCCCAAAGCGCGACCATACCGCTCAAAGTCGGATGGGTTGGCAGTCTGATCCAGTCCGCCAGCTCATCACGCAGCATATCAAAAGCCGGTGTATCTTCCGGCACATGGCCGGTCAGCAAAACCGGCCAGCCGGTGCGCAGCGCACGGTTCATCGCATAGGCTGAAGGCCCTGCCTGCCCCATCGCATCAAATGTCAGCAGCGGGCAGCGCGGTAGCGCCTGATCTTCACGCCAATCCTGTGCATTATGCAGCAATTGTTTCAACCGTCCGGCCACACCATCCCGCAGCGCACCAGACGCTGCAATCTGCTCAGCCAGTGCAGCACCCATATCCGCATGAATGGCAAAATTAACCGGCATCAGCGCCATCAGTTCCAGCGAGCGGCCGGAGAGCGGTGTCGGCAGCAGACAGCCGTCACGGTTCTGCAAAATCCATTCGCGTATTTGCTGCGCACGTGCAGCACCCGAAACAGCATCAGCACCATAAGAGGCATCCAGCAACAACAGATCACAATGCGGAAATGCATCGATCTCCAGCACCGGACTATCCGGCACCACATCGCCGCTATAGAGCACCTTACGCCCTTCGGCCTGCACACAGAACCACACACCGCCAGCCACATGACCGGAACGACCGGTAGTGATCTCTGAATCACCCAGCGTCAGCACATCGCCTGCTTTGAACAGTTCAATACGCTCATGAGGAAAAGCAATCTTTTCCAAATGCTGCTGTTCGGAATAGCTCTTCAGGGTCTGAGGTGTTTCTGCCAAAGTCTCGGCAGTCATCAGAATACGCCCCTGAAAACCCTGCTCCAGCAACCACAACAACCCGCCAACATGATCCTCATGAGCATGAGAGATCAATACCGCATCCAAAACGGCAATCGCATCGGCCTCAATCAGCGGATAATAATCGCGCCCAGTCGCTCCGACTTTAATGCCGATATCAAACAACAGCTTGGTTTCAGCCGTACTGATGCCAACGCCTAGACGTCCTTTTTCACCGAATCCACCATAAAGATTGATCTTCATACTGCACCTGCTTCCGGTATTACCCAGCCTGAGCGGATACGTAACTGTGCCGTATCATCCGCCTTGAGATGCAGCGGGTCCGGCAGATTGAAATGCAGGTTCAGTTCCGGTGCCTGCTCGGCAACGGCTTCAATCCGCGATGCACCGCCCTGATAGACCGAACGTGTAACCCGCACGGCAAATCCGTTCTGTTTCACCAGTTCCAGATCGTCTTCACGGATACAAATCTGCGCGTCTTTACGCACCACTTCATCGGCGCGGCAACGCAAACGCACTTGCTGTCCCAGCACCAATGCCTCACAGGCACCGCTGCCATTGACGCTCAAAATCTCCGCAGGCAATACCATACCCTGCGCGATGAAGGACGCGACCATCGCATTGGCTGGTTCATTATAGAGCGTTTTCGGTGAAGCAAACTGCATCAGCCTGCCCTTGTCCATCACCGCAATACGGTCGGCCAGAGCCATCGCCTCGGCCTGATCGTGGGTAATATAAACAATCGTCGTGCCGGTGCGTTTATGGAAGCGCGCAAATTCCTCTTCCATCGAGGCGCGTAAATGCACATCCAGATTGGCCAGCGGCTCGTCAAACAGCACCAGCGACGGCGCAGCGACAAGACAACGTGCCAATGCCACGCGCTGGCGCTGCCCGCCGGAAAGATTGGCCGGACGGCGATCCCCATAGCCCTGAAGATCAACCAGTTTCAGCGCTTCTTGCACACGGCGCTCACGTTCAGATTTTTCCACCTTGGCGATTTTCAGACTATAGCCGATATTTTCCGAAACGGTCATATGCGGCCAGAGAGCATAGTTCTGAAACACAATACCGACACGGCGCTTTTCCGGCGGCACGAACTGTCCTTTGCCGGTCACCAGATTATCGCCGACATAGATCACGCCGTCATTTGCCTGTTCAAATCCGGCAATCATACGCAGCAATGTCGTCTTGCCGCAGCCGGAAGGCCCCAGCACCGCAATGAATTCACCATTGGCGATATCCAGCGACACGTCAGACAGCACTTTAGTGTCGTTAAAGCTTTTGGAAAGCTGAGAGATAGTCAATCCCGCCATGGCAGAACTCCGTCAGGCAGATATCTGGCAAACATATTGGTCACCAGCATCAGTAAGAATGTAATCAACACGACCAGCACAGATATTGCAGCCGCATAGGGTGAATCGCCACCCTGTTCAAAAGAGAAAATCACCACGCCCAGCGTTTCCGACCCTGATGACCACAATAGCGCGGAAACAGTCAGCTCCGAAAAGGCGGTCATGAAAATCAGCACGCCGCCAGCCAATGTTGCCGGTGCCACCAGCGGAAACACAATGGTGCGCAGCCGTGTCAACAGTCCTGCACCAGCCACCTGTGCCGCCTCTTCCAGAGCGCGGTCAATCTGATGCAAACCGGTAATGGTCGGGCGCAGTGCCAGCACCAGAAACCGTGCCAGATAGGCGTAGAGAATAATCCAGATCGTATTATAGAGATGTAGTCCGACAACCGGCAAAGGTTTGAGGAACATCAGCAATGCCGCAATCGACAGCACTACCCCCGGCAGAGCATAAGGCAGTTCAGCGGCAAGATTGAGCAACCGTGTCCACCAGCGCGACCGCCATGTAATGAGATAGCCGAGCGGCACGGCCACCAGCACCGCAAAACCGGCAGCAGCCAGCGACAGTGTGAATGAATTGACCAGTGCACGGCGCGCGCCCGCATGATCCAGCATCACGAATTTCAGATTATCCAGTGTTGCCGTCTGCCAGCTCAGCGGAATACCGAAAGCAGGCACTAATGCGGTGAGCAACAGGCCAAACATCGGCAGCACCAGCACCACGGCAATCAACAGCCAACAAGCGATCTCAACAGTCAAACGCCATGAGCCGAGTTCAAAAGGCGCGGCTGGCAGTGAGGTTGAAGCGATACGATAATCGCGGCGGCGTGCCATATAATCCTGACACAGAATACCAGCCATTGCGATCACACCAATCAGCAACGAAAGCACAGCGACTTCTGACAATACCGATGGACCACCACCGGCAAGCTTCTGGTAGATCAATGTTGGCAGCACCAGCACATTGGCCGGAATACCCAAGAAAGCAGGAATACCGAAATTGCCGACACAGGAAACGAAGGCCAGCGCCGAGGCACCGATTACCGATGGTGTCATCAGCGGCACGATAATTGTCCGCATCACCTGCCATTTGCTGGCACCACTACTTAACGCGGCTTCAACCAGTTCACGCGGTAATTTACGCAAACCGGCGCGTACAATCAGAAATACCAGCGGCGCATATTGAATGCCGAGCAGTGCAATAATACCGGTGGTGGAATAGAGCGGATTACGGCTGCCAAGCTCCGGCGCCATGCCTATCATTTTAAGAAACGGGCTCGCGGGGCCAAAGAGTTGCAGCCATGCCAGCGCTGTCACCTGCGGGGCAATCAGTAGCGGCACCACAAACATCAGCACGAATACGCCGCGTCCGCGAATATTGGTTAGGCTCACCAGCAGCGCCACGGCACTGCCCAGAAGTACAGCCGCAAAGGTACCGCCAAATCCGGTGATTAAAGAATTACGGGTGGCAACCCATGTGGAAGTTGAGGAAAGTGCCGAGCGCAATGCACTGTCAGAGAGCTGACCATTCGGCGCGATAATCTCGCTGGCCAGCCGCAACATCGGCCACAGAGACAGCGTGAACACCACTGCCGCCACAAGAAAAATCAGAGCCGTATCCCGGCTCTGACCAAATATTTTGTCTGACATCCAATAATGCCTTAACCGCCGAACAGTTCAGAAAAACGCTTCTTGTCGGCTTCTGTCACACCCAAAACTTTGAGCGTATCAATCGACATGATGTTGATTTTTGTGCCTTCCGGCAGCCAGCTCGGGCGACCAACAGATTCTTTAGCTGGCAGATAACCCTGCTCCAGCGCCAGTTTCTGGCCATCGTCGGAGAGGATAAAATCAACGAATTTCTCTGCACCGGCAACATTTTTGGCTGTCGCCATGATTGCAACAGGCTCAGTTACCGCAGGCACGCCTTCTTTAGGGAATACGAATTCAACCGGCGAACCTTTGGCCTTGGCATTTAGTGCCATGAAATCCACGAGAATACCGTAAGGCTTTTCACCACTGGCAACAGATTTCAGCACTGCACCATTGCCGCGCACGCTAATCAGTTCATTGGCTTTCAGTTTTTCAAAATAATCCCAGCCCAGTTCGGAATTCAGCGCAAAACCGGAGAGCAGATAAGCAGCCGCGCCGGAATAAAGCGGGCTCGGCATTACGATCTGGCCTTTATATTCTTCTTTGCCGAGGTCAACCCAGCTTTCAGGTTTGCTTTTAGTCTGCGTGTTATAGGCAATACCGGTGGTGATCAGCTTGGAACCGAAATAGGTTTTGTCTTTGTCGAATGAACCTTCGGTCAGACCATCTGTCTTTGCACCTTCATAGGATTTCAGACGATTGTCTTTTTTCAGCAGCTCCATCGACACGGCATCGGCGATCAGCAGCACATCCGGCTGCGGCGCACCGGCAGCAAATTCAGCAGCCAGCTTGCTGAGAATATCGCTGGTGCCGGAACGGAACACCTGCACATCAATATCAGGATTGGCTTTGCGGAACGCTTCAACGGTTTTAGTCGCATCGGCTTCCGGCTGCGACGTATAGAGATTGAGCGTTTCTGCATTCACCGCAGTTGCGCCCATAAACACTGCCAGAGCAGTCGCCAGAACTGTTTTACGTGACGTGCGTTTCTGCATCATGATTCTTATCCCTGAAATCATTTATCCGATACCGGAGAACCGGTTATTCGCCGTTCATTTATTAAATGAACACTACAAGTTTATGACAAAGAATAAACTCACCACAGAAAACAAAAACAAACAGGGCATTGAACCAGCAATGCCCTGTTAAAATTTCGATTACGCCTCTTTAGGCGCTCAAAACCGCGCGCCGGCAAAATGCGCAATCTGTGCGCCGGTTTCATAATAGGCTTCGCGGACACCGAGGAAGGACTGCGTTTCCGGCTCAGTCACCGGCAATGGCAGATCTGCTTCGCTGATTTCACCGCTGATATGACGTGCCAGCACATTGCCGAACACGGTACCGGTGGCGATACCACGACCATTATAACCGCTGAAGCCGATCACATTCTTATCAAAGCGGTGGAATTTCGGCAGGCTATCATTGGTCATACCGATCAGACCGTACCATTCATAATCAAACTCGACTTTACCGAGCTGCGGGAACAGACGCTTCATTTCGCGCTTCGCCCATGCCGTATGAATACCAGTGCCGGTATTGCGCAATGCACCAACGCTACCGAACACCAGACGGCCGGACTGGTCATAGCGATAAGACGACAGCACCTGTTTGGTATCCCATACGCCCTGACGTTCCGGCAGAATCTGCGCCTGCTGCTCTTTAGTCAGCGGCTTGGTCGCAAGGTTGAAATAAGGCAGATGCATAATTTCTGCACGAACCTGCGGCCACGGTGCCTGCGTATAGGCATTGGTTGCCACAACAATCCACTTCGCCCGCACTGAACCCTGTGCTGTGCGAACAACCCAATCATTGCCCTGACGCTCTGTAGACGTTACCGGAGAACCGGTGAAAATCTGTGCACCCGCAGCAATGGCCGCATGGGCAAGGCCACGCACATAGGCCAATGGCTGAATGGTGCCGGCACGCATGTCCAGCAGCGAGCCGCTATAGGCCTTGGTGCCGACTTTCTTGGCGGTTTCTTCTGCGCTCAATAACGTCACCGGCGCACCACGGCGCTGCCACTGTTCCGCACGATCCTGCAATTCACGCAGGCCTTTCTGGCCGACAGCGCAATGCAGCGTACCGGTGCGGGTCGCCTCACAAGCGATATTGTGCTTTTCAATACGTTCGAAAACCATCTTCGGGCCATTGCCGAGAGATTCCAGCAAACGGTCACCATATTTCTGGCCGAGGACACCCGGCAGATCATCCGGCATAACCCACATACCAGCATTGACCAGACCAACATTGCGGCCGGAACCGCCAAAGCCGATTTCAACGCCTTCCAGCACGGCAACCTTGGTGCCGCGTTCGCTCAAATTCAATGCTGTTGAAAGACCGGTAAAGCCACCGCCGACAACAACCACATCAACGCTCAATTCGCCCTTGAGGGCAGAAGTGACCGGAGCAGCCGGTGCGGATTTTTCCCAAAGGCCATGAGAGCGGGGATTATTCAACATGTCAGTTCATTTCTCAAAAACAGCGTTGCCATTTGCACCAGCCTTCATTGCAACAGCAATGCATGACAAGATGCGCCTGAAATACAGCACATCGCGCAAGAGCGCCAAGGCAAAAGATCAACGATCAAAATGGATGAAGAGCGCCGTATATATAATGCGGATACACACACAACACTCTGAGTGTTTGAAATTTGAAGCACAACACGGAAAATCGTCCGGTCTGTCGTTCGTCAGTGATCTTAAAGTCTTTTTCTTCTGACGTTGAATTCAGCCATACACCTTTCGGTTTTGGCAACAGTAGCAATTTATGCGCAACAGATCATTCATTTACGGAATGACCTGCTACACATTAGTTGGATTATATATCTTATTCCGCATTCAAATGCAGCAGTGCCATATAATCATGCTGGCCGACCTGCCCTCTGATCCAGCTGGAAAATGTCTGTATCAGCGGGTTCTCATGTTTACCTTCCGGCACTACGAGATAATAGTCATTTTCAGTACGCATCGGCTTATCAAACAGAATACGCAAGCGACCTTCCTGCAATTCCTGCTCAATCAGATAGACCGGCAGCAAACCAACACCAAGTCCGGCAGCTGCGGCCTCAATCACCATAGAGAACTGATCGAAACGATGGCCGCTATAAGTCGTACGGGCATCAACCTCACATTGCTCAAACCACTGCGTCCACATTTTCGGACGTGTGGTCAGATGCAGCAAAGGCTCTTTTTGCAGATCTTCCGGCTCGACAATGCGGTGGCTTTCAATCAATGCACTGCTGGCAACAGGTACCACCATCTCACTGCACAGATAATTGCAGGTGGCATGCGCCCAGACCGGCTGGCCGTAATGAATAGCCATATCGAACGGATATTCTTCAAAGTCGAACACACCGGTGCGTGAACCGACATTAAAAGCCACACCCGGATTTTCTTCGATGAAATTCGGAATACGCGGCATCAGCCAGCGCGCACCGAATGTCGGCAGCGTAGCAACACTGAAAGCCGAGGATGACTGCGCCGAGGCCATAGCCCGCAACATCGTGTCTTCGGTCTGGTTCAGCAGGCGGCGTACTTCCGGCAAAAATTTGCGCCCTGCATCAGAAAGCAGAATACGTTGACGGATTCGCTCAAACAGCAAAACGCCGAGCTGGCCTTCAAGATCTTTGATCTGACGGCTCACCGCACTTTGGGTCAGATTCAGCTCATGAGCTGCCTGTGTAAAACTTCCATGACGTGCAGCGCATTCAAAAGCCTGCAAAATGGCGATATCTGGTATCAGCCGGCGACTGAGCTTCATTCCTGCCTCGCATAAACATAGTCGGTTTCGTCGCAATCATGCGGCCACACCAGCTGATATGATCAATTTTAGTCATGATATCAACATCTGATATATAATTCTAATAATCGAAATCGATTTAAAAAGAAATTATGCATCATTTTAAAGCGTATCCGGAAAGTGTGAAACGGTTTTCGGGCAAAATACGCACCAACAAAAGCATCAGAATGTTTTGCGGCGCTCCCAAGAGTCGCGCTTCATTCTTCCAGACGGAAAGCCCCCAAGGAGGCAAACCATGAACTTCGTATCAGCCGACAGCATCCGCGCCGCATTTTCGGCCTCTATGTCTGCAATGTACCGTACAGAAGTGCCTGCTTACGGCACGCTGATGGAGCTGGTCGCAGATGTAAATGCTGCAACTCTGAAAGCCCAGCCTGAGCTGCTCGCCCGTCTCGAGGATACCGATTCTCTGGATCGTATTTCCGAAGAGCGTCACGGTGCGATCCGTCTCGGTTCTGCCGCTGAACTCTCGATGATGCGCCGCGCTTATGCCGTTATGGGCATGTTCCCGGTTGGTTACTATGACCTGTCCGCTGCCGGTGTGCCTGTGCATTCCACAGCATTCCGTCCGGTTGATGATGCCTCGCTGAAAATCAATCCGTTCCGCGTTTTCACCTCGCTGCTGCGTCTCGACCTGATCGCTGACGAAAAGCTGCGTAAAGAAGCTGAAGAAACGCTCGCAAAGCGCAATATCTTCACTGCCGGTGCGATTGAGCTGATTGAAATTGCTGAAAAGCAAGGCGGCCTCACACAGGAACAAGCGGATAAATTCGTTTCCGAAGTTCTGGAAACATTCCGTTGGCACGATAAAGCCAATGTGAGTGCAGAACTCTACCACCGTCTGCACGACGCCCATCGCCTGATTGCTGACGTTGTGTCCTTTAAAGGCCCGCACATCAACCATCTGACACCACGCACCCTCGATATTGATGCCGTGCAGGCACAGATGCCAGCGCGCAACATTTCGCCTAAGGCTGTTGTTGAAGGCCCCCCAACCCGTAAATGTGCAGTTCTGTTGCGTCAGACCTCGTTCAAAGCTCTGGAAGAATCCGTGTCTTTCACCGATGCGACAGGCGAATGGAAAGCCGGTACCCACACTGCCCGTTTCGGTGAAATCGAACAGCGCGGCATTGCGCTGACACCAAAAGGCCGTGGCCTTTATGATGCACTGCTCGACAAGACACGCGAACGTATCCGCCCTGCGCCGGATGGTTCGAATGCTGCTGAATATGTTCGCATTCTCGGTGAAGTTTTCGAAGAATTCCCGGACACATGGGCAGAAATCCGTGAACAGGGTCTCGGCTATTTCGCTTACAGCGTTGCAGACCGCTCAAAAGCCAAGTGCGACCTGACCATTGCCAATCTCGGTAGCCTGATTGCTGAAGGCGCAATCCAGTTCGACCCGATTGTCTATGAAGACTTCCTGCCGGTTAGCGCCGCTGGTATCTTCCAGTCCAATCTCGGCGATGACGATACACAGGAATTCACTGAAAGCCCGAACCAGAAGCGTTTCGAAGCTGATCTCGGCGCCACTGTTCTCAATGAATTTTAACATTATGCCCGCATCGAACGCGAATCTGTTGAGGGTGCGTTGAAGGCTCTCGCCTTTAAAGCGGCAGCGGAATAACTACATAACATATGAAAACGGCAATCTGCCCTCAAAGCAGGTTGCCGTTCAGCTGTTTATACCGGAGCAAACTTGGAAACAGGAACTGCTTCACTGCATCAGATAGAATATCCGGCCTGTTCACTTACCCGAGCAAACGGCCTGATATTCTGAACGATAAACAATAGGGAATGCGATTTATGAGCACCGAAAATAAAAAAGTGAACGTTAAGCAGGAAGCTGCTGACATTCTCGCCAAGCTTGGCGTTGACAGCGCTGCCTATACAGGCGGTGATCTTGCCTCGTTCAGCCCGGTGACCGGCGAACAGATCGGCGCCCTCAAGACTCATACGGCTGCAGACACTGCCCGCATGATCGAAGAAGCTGATGCAGCATTCCGCACATGGCGCGATGTTCCGGCTCCACGCCGCGGTGAACTGATCCGCCTGCTCGGTGAAGAACTGCGCGCTTCCAAAGCTGATCTCGGCCGCCTCGTCTCGATTGAAGCCGGTAAGATCATCTCCGAAGGTCTCGGCGAAGTACAGGAAATGATCGACATCTGCGATTTCGCAGTTGGTCTGTCCCGTCAGCTTTACGGCTTGACCATTGCGACTGAGCGTCCGGGTCACCGCATGATGGAAACATGGCATCCGCTCGGCGTTGTCGGCGTTATCTCCGCCTTCAACTTCCCTGTAGCTGTCTGGTCATGGAATGCGGCTCTGGCTCTGGTTGCCGGTGACGCTGTTGTCTGGAAACCTTCCGAAAAGACCCCTCTCACAGCTCTGGCTTGTGAAGCGATCTTCAACCGTGCAGCTGCCCGTTTTGGCGCAGATGCTCCTAAAGGTTTGTCCGCTGTTATCATCGGCGACCGTACAATCGGTGAAGTTCTGGTTGACCATCCAAAGGTTCCGCTGGTTTCCGCAACCGGTTCAACCCGCATGGGTCGCGATGTAGGTCCGCGTCTGGCCAAGCGTTTTGCACGCGCCATTCTCGAACTCGGCGGCAACAATGCCGGTATCGTCTGCCCGTCAGCCGATCTCGATATGGCTCTGCGCGCGATTGCTTTCGGTGCCATGGGTACTGCCGGTCAGCGTTGCACAACCATGCGTCGTCTGTTCGTACATGAAAGCGTTTACGACACACTCGTACCACGCCTGACCAAAGCCTATCAGAGCGTTTCCATTGGCAACCCGCTGGAAACCCCTGCGCTGATCGGCCCGCTGATCGACAAGGCTTCTTTCGACGGCATGCAGAAAGCTCTGGCAGAAGCCAAAGCGCACGGCGGTAAAGTTGTCGGTGGTGAACGCGTATCCGTTGGTCCGGACACAGGTTACTACGTACAGCCAGCCATCGTTGAAATGCCAGAACAGGCCGGTCCGGTTCTCGAAGAAACCTTCGCACCGATCCTCTATGTGATGAAATACAGCGATTTCGACAGCGTCATCGAACTGCACAATGCAGTTGGTGCAGGCCTGTCGTCCTCGATCTTCACACTGAACCTGCAGGAAGCTGAGCGTTTCCTCTCTGCATCCGGTTCGGATTGCGGTATCGCCAACGTCAATATCGGTACATCCGGTGCTGAAATCGGCGGCGCATTCGGCGGTGAAAAGGAAACCGGTGGCGGTCGTGAATCCGGTTCGGATTCATGGAAGGCTTACATGCGCCGTGCAACCAACACTGTGAACTACTCGAAGGCACTGCCGCTCGCACAGGGCGTATCCTTCGACATCGACTAATCATCATTGCTGATGACAAAGAAAAGCCCCTCTCGCGAGGGGCTTTTTTATTGACTAAAATCACACGCAGGTCTCTATTAGACGCAGCATTCACGCATATCTTGTCAGACTTCTCCGCCTTGGAGGCTTACATGCGTTTATTTTTAGCAGCCCTGACGACTATTATTTATACCGCGCCTCTGCCGGCAGCTCATGCAAATGAGAACAATACGGCATTCTGCACCAAACTCGGGGAGCTTGCGGGACGGTCTATGGCAGCACGCTTACAGGGAAAGCCGCTGGCTGATCTTTTGCAGGTCAAATTTGATCCGGCGGTGCATGAAATTTTTCAGACGGTCATTCTGGATGCCTATTCCAGACCTCTGGTTGAGGGGGAAAATGCATGGGTGAGAAATATGTCTGACTTCAGAAATGCTGTTGAAGAGAAATGCCAGTCATCTCTGCAAAAATAAAGCCGGAAATTCCGGCTTTTGAAGCTTGTGCACTCGACGCTCTCAACCTGCCGGAATTCTTGCAATGACGCGGCGAAAACGGAGTTATTCCGAGAACCGGAGCGGAATGTACTTTGGGGTACATGAGCACCGGAAGCGGAGGAATGCTCCGTTTGCAGACCGTCAGTGCGTGAATAACGGTGGGTTGATCAGCCCATGCGTTCGGAAGCGTACGACCCTGGCGACGCCGGGAACACCACAGTCCGGTTACCATTGAGGAACACGCGGTGATGGATATGCGCGTGGATGGCACGTGCGAGAACCTGCGCTTCCACATCGCGGCCGATAGAAACATAATCGGCAGCCGACTGTGCATGGGTGATACGGGCAACATCCTGCTCAATAATCGGACCTTCGTCGAGATCAGCGGTCACATAATGCGCGGTCGCACCGATCAGCTTCACGCCACGCTCATAGGCCTGTTTGTAAGGATTGGCACCTTTAAAGGACGGCAGGAAGGAATGGTGAATATTGATGATCTTGCCGGACATCTTCTGACTCAGTTCATCAGACAGAACCTGCATATAGCGCGCGAGAACCACCAGTTCAGTACCGGTCTGGTTGACGATATCCATCATCCGCGCTTCAGCTTCGACCTTATTCTCTTTCGTCACCGCAATGTGGTGGAAAGGAATATCGTGGTTCACAACAACCTTCTGATAATCAAAATGGTTGGAGACAACACCAACAATATCAATCGGCAAGCCACCGATTTTCCAGCGATAGAGCAGATCGTTGAGGCAATGGCCAAAACGGGAAACCATCAGCAGGGTTTTCACCGGCTTACGGGTATCATGGAAATCATAGACCATACCGAATTTGTCGGCAGTGTCCTGAAAATTTCCGGCAATTTCCTCGAAGCTTTTGCCCTGCTCAGTGATAAAGCTGACGCGCATGAAAAATTTATCGGCACCCAGATCATCGAACTGTGCGCTGTCAACGATGTTGCACCCCATACCCGCAAGATATCCGGAAATAGCTGCAACTATACCGAGGCGTGACTGGCAACTGACGGTCAACACATAATTCTGCATGGGAGTGTCCCTTAAGCTTCAACAGTTCAAATGAGAATGAACCGGAAAATTCCGGTTCCATATGAAGCTCTTACACAGAATTTCAGCGCATAACAGTCCCGATTACGCTTTTGTTTGACGGATTCCTGCCATTTGCAAACAAATCTGCATGACCCATAATCTCAGGTTACAGGTGATGATTTCCTGACTTATGGATGGCGTGTAAAACTCACAAATGCGGATTGCGGGTCTTATATCTTTCAATCAACCGGTCATTGATTTCCGTGGCACCCGGCATATTCGCACTGCGATAAACCGGAACTTCCCCGCCCTCTGCAGCCAGTTCCGCAGCAACAGCGGTAAAGATCGCGTGGAGAATGGTAGCACCAACGGCGGTAGAAACCGCGCCCGCTTTCATCTCGCTGTTTGGCAACTGCATCATTGCATCACCTGCCGGAATTTCATTATCCAGCACCAGATCGGCCAGTTCAGACAGGCGCACACGGCCATTAGCGGCACTGGCAGAATAGGAAACAGATGTCAGCGCAATGATTTTTGCGCCAGCCTCACGGCCAAAGCGCGCGGCCTCAACCGGCGCGGCATTGACGCCGGAATTGGAAACCACCAGCAGAATATCGCCGGCACCAATATCATAGCGTTGCAGCAAAGGCTGAACCATGCCGCTGATACGCTCGAATTTAGTGCTGGATGATGCGCCTTCATGCAGCATTGTGAAGGCTGACAGAACCGGCACGGTAATCGCCAGACCACCGGCACGATAATGCACCTCTTCCGCCAGCATATGCGAATGGCCGGTGCCGAACACAAAGACACGCTTGTCGTTGCGCGCAGCATCGCCGATCATCGCCACAGCCTGCGCCATAGCCTGAGCCTGACTGTCACGCAATTGCGTGAGATGCGCAGTCAGACGGTCGAAATAATCATTGATAATGCTCATGCCTGCTGATCCTGTCGCACACCGGAAATCCATGTCGCTCTGACATGGCACTGATCGTCCAGCAAGACCAGATCAGCACGTTTTTTCGGCGCCAACACCCCACGGTCTTTAAGCTGCAAAAACGCGGCCGGATAAGACGTCGCCATGCGCAAGGCTTCCTCAGAAGAGAGATCCAACATTGCCATACCATAGCGGATACCCGAGGCCATATCGAGGTCGGAACCAGCCAAAGTAATACGATCTTCCAGCACCAGTTTCGGACAATAGCCGCCCTCAACACGGTAGACTGTACGGCCATTGAGCTGGAATGTATCGCGGCCGGAACCAACCAGCGACATCGCATCGGTAACAAAGAACAAACGCCCTTGACCACGTTTTGCCCGCAGAGCCACCCGCAGAGCCGCTGGCTCGACATGGTGCCCATCAGCAATAATTCCACCCCAAACAGACGGATGATCGAGTGCCGCGCCCACGAGATTTGGTGCACGATGGCCGAACTGGCTCATCGCATTGAACAGATGGGTTACACCCTGTGCACCGGCATCGAACCGTACCATTGCAGCTTCATAGGAACTGTCGCTATGGCCGAGACTGATAATCACACCGCCTTCAGTCAGTTCACGCACCTGATCCGGCGTCACCTGCTCGGCAGCCATTGTCACCAATAAGCAACCGATTTTCTGTGCCGCTGCAATCATCGCCTGAATATCGGCAGGTTGCACAGGACGCATCAGCTCGGCCAGATGCGCACCTTTTTTCGCGGGTGCCAGATGCGGGCCTTCAAGGTGCAGACCGGCAACGCCCTTGTCAGCTTTTACTGCCTCAACGGCAGCTGACATAGCCTGAGATGTAGCATCACCCGTATCGGTAATCAGCGTCGGTAACAGGCTGGTTGTGCCATAAGGGCGATGCCCTGCCGCGATGGTGAACATGATTTCCGGCGTTGGCCCGTCATTGAGCATTGCTCCGCCGCCGCCATTAACCTGCGCATCAATGAAACCGGGCGCAAGAATGCCGCCACCCAGTTCAATGATCTCCAGATTATCCGGCAACGCATCACCATCCTGAACCAGACGGACAATATTGCCCTTCTCTGTCAGAAGAGCAGCCCGCTCATGAAAACGGTGACCATCAAAAATACGCGCACCACGCAGCAGCTGAAATCCCATCAGACAGTCTCCGTTACCTTATTCAGATTAAGCGGCTTATCAGGATTGAAACCACGGCGGCGTGTCACCGCTTCGATAACACGGTAATAGGCAGCCAGAGAAACCAACGGATCGAGCAAAGCAGAGCCCGTTGCCGGTGTTTTAATCTGGCTCCACGGCAGATCAAGCGGCGAAATTGCCAGAATACTGCCACCAAGGCTTTGGAGATGTTCCAAAGCCTTTACATTATGCTGATAGGCCTGATCCTGCGAGACAAAGGCCACAATCGGGAAGCCTTTTTCCACCAGACGCATCGGGCCGTGCATCAGCTCCGCCAGAGAGAAAGCTTCTGCATGAATAGCCGAAGTTTCTTTGGCTTTCAGCGCTGCTTCAAGCGCAATCGCCATTGAAGGCCCGCGACCACCGATAAACAGCGATTGCTTCTCGGCCAGAATATTCTCAAGCGCATTGCCTGCATCGACCTGAACTGCCCCCAGAGCTTCCGGCAGCTGGTCAAGTCCGTTCTGCATTGTGCTGTCCTTGCTCACCGCAGCAATCACACCGGCCAGAGCCGCAGCAGAAGCGATAAAGGATTTGGTCGCAGCAACGCTCTTTTCAGGGCCTGCACCAATCCCCAGCACGATATCGGCCTCATTGCCCAACGGGCTGTCCGTCACATTGACCACGGCGACAGTAACCGCACCGCCCTTTTTAGCCGCGCGCTGCATCGCCACGATGTCAGGGCTGGCACCGGACTGCGAAACGGTGAAATGCACGGCAGACCCAAGCTGCAATGGCGCATCATAAACGGAAGCCACAGACGGGCCGATGGCTGCGACAGGCAGCCCCAAGCTGATCTCTGCCAGATATTTGAAAAATGTTGCAGCATGATCTGAAGAACCACGCGCACAGGTCGAAATCAGCGCAGGCTTACGGGAGGCAAAAATCGCCGCGATCTCGTTAAAAACCGGTTTCTGGGTTTGCAACAGGTTGGCAACAACAGAAGCTGCCTGTTCGGTTTCCTGAAGCATGAGTGTTGGTGATACGGTCATCGGACCTCTCCCGTTTTCAATTCTGCAATAAAATCATAGGCATCGCCGCGATAAAGCGAGCGGGTATATTCAACAATCCGGTCTGTCTGCGTGCGCGATACACGCTCCATTTGCAGGGCAGCGGCCTTATCGGCAACACCGAGCAAACGTGCATTAACCGGATCAAGTACAACAGCGGTCAGACGCTGCAAAGCCCGCACAGGCTTGTAACCATGTTGTTCCAGCGCCGCATAAAGCGACAGCGCACCACTGAGCACCGCCTGTGCCAGTTCCGTTTCCTGTCCGGCCGCAGATAATGTTCCCGTACCCAACAGACGCTGCGGCACCACCGCGCGTTCAATCGCCATCGGCAGATCATCAGCAAGGCGCAAACGCTCAACACGCACCACCTGATCCTGCATGGAAATGCCAAGCTGAAATGCCTCTTCAGGCGACGGATTACCGATGCCGCCGGAGAGAATACGCACACCCGGCACTTTACCACGGGCGATCATATCCTGCGAGAATGATGTAAGCTGCCAGAGCGGCTGACTGATCTTTTTGGGCCGCTCGCAAATATAGGTGCCGCTGCCATGACGACGCTCCACCAGCCGGTTTTCCAGCAGTGCCTGATAGGCAGAGCGGATTGTAACCCGCGCCAGTCCGAGCGCTTGCGCCAACTCACGCTCCGGCGGCAAGCTGCTGCCAGCGGCAAGACTGCCATCCTCGATCAGATTGGTCAGCACCACTGAGACCTGCTTATAAAGCGGGCCACCGGTTGTTTGCGCGGCAAGGCCGCGCTGAAGAAGAGGAAGCAATCTGGTATTATCCATGCAACAACTATAATACCTTTTTAAGACCAATGACAAATGAATAATCGATGACAAATTAAAAAGACGGGGCGGCTTCCCTTTAGGAAAACCGCCCCGTAATTTCTGCCCGGGCTGCTATACAGCGGGCTGAACTGTTGTTTCATCCGGCACAGCGTCCGGCTCCTGAGATTCAGGCTCTTTAACCCTGAACCAGGCCACATAAAGCGCGGGCAAAAACAGCAGCGTAATCACTGTTCCGGCAATAATCCCCCCCATCATGGCATAGGCCATAGGCCCCCAGAACACCTCGCGGGAAATCGGGATCAGCGCCAGACTGGCAGCGGCAGCGGTCAGTGCAATCGGGCGCATACGATGCTGGGAAGCCTGATAAACAGAATCCCAAGCATGCATCCCCTCTTTAATATGATCCTCCACCTGCACGATCAGGATCACCGAGTTGCGGATCAGAATCCCGATCAGTGCCAGCACGCCGAGAATAGCCACGAAGCCAAGTGGCTTGCCGCTTGGCAATAAGGCAGCCACCACCCCGATCAGACCAAGCGGCGCAACAGCCACCACCAGAAACAACCGTTGAAAGCTCTGCAACTGGATCATCAGAATCGTCGCCATCACGAACAGCATCAACGGCACAACGGCTGCAATCGGCCCCTGACTTTTGGCGCTTTCCTCAACCGTACCGGCAATGTGCACAGAATATCCGGCCGGCAGTTTTTGCGTAAATGCATCCACTTGCCCCTTCATCTGCTCAACCACAGTATCCGGCATGGTCTTATCAAGAATACCGGCAGAGACTGTTATTGTCGGCAGGCGGTCACGGCGCCAGACAACCGGCTGCTCAATCTCGTAACGGAAATTGGCAATCGACGCGAGCGGGATGGAATCCCCGTTGCCCGTGCCTATTTGCAGATTACGCAGGGTTTCAATCCGGTCTCGCTCCTGTGCCTGCGCCCGCACCACAACATTAATCAGATAAGTCGCATCGCGGACCTGTGTGATTGCCAGTCCGCCAACCACACTATTCAGCGTCATCGAAATATCTTTGGAGGATACGCCGAGCTTACGCGCCTTATCCTGCAATACATCAACCCGCACCACACGCGCCGGTTCGTTCCAGTCATAAGTCACCACGCCCAGACGTTCATCCTGTGCCATAATACCGGCGATCTGGTGCGAGAGACCGCGCAAAGTCTGAATGTCCGGCCCGCTGACACGATATTGCACCGGACGGCCAACCGGCGGCCCCAGCTCCAGAAACTTCACGAATGCATCAGTGCCGATATAATCCTTGCGCAAGACCGCATCGAATTTCTGCTTCAGCCGGTCACGCGCCTCCACATCCTTGGCAACAATAACCATCTGCCCGAAATAAGGATTGACCGGCTGCACATCAAAAGTCAGCACGAAACGTACTGCGCCCTGCCCGATATAGCTGCTCCAGTGATCAATATCTTCATTGCCTTTGAGCATGGTTTCTTCAAAGCGCAGCATCTGCGCCTGCGTCTCGGCAATCGAACTGTTTTCCGGCAGCTTCCAATCAATCACCAGTTCCGGCCGGTCAGACGACGGAAAGAACTGCCGTTCAATCAGCGTCATACCGCCAAGCGACACGATAAACAAAACAACCGTTGCAAAGATCGTTATCCAGCGATGACGCATGCACCACAGCAATGCACGGGCAAAAGCCTTGCCGACACGGCGCGGCTTTTCTTCGTGCTTTTTCATAACCTTTGGCAGAATAGTAACGCCGAGAAGCGGAGCAAACAGTACCGCGACAACCCACGACACCACCAGCGAAACGGCAATCACTACAAACAGCGTGTAGGTATATTCACCCGCCTGACTGGTATTGAGACCGATCGGAATAAAACCGGCAATCGTCACCAGTGTTCCTGTCAGCATCGGAAAAGCCGTATGGGAATAGACATAGGTCGCGGCTTTATTGATCGGATCGCCCGCCTCAAGCCGTGCAACCATCATTTCCACTGCAATCATCGCATCATCGACCAACAGGCCGAGCGCAATAATCAGCGCACCCAATGATACGCGCTGCAAGGATATATCCATATATTGCATGGTCAGAAATGTAATCGCCAGCACCAGCGGGATCGACAGCGACACTACAAATCCGGCACGCACGCCAAGGCTGATAAAGCTTACCGCCAGAACGATAATCACCGCTTCAAACAAGGCTTTGGTGAAACCGGAAACCGCCTCATCAACCACATCCGGCTGATCGGCTACCTGATGCACACTGATGCCAACCGGCAATTCTCCTTCAACGCGGCTCATCAATGAACTGAGCGCTGCGCCAAAATCCAGCAGGTTCTCATTCGGTTTCATACCAATGGCCAGCCCGATTGCCGGTTCGCCATTCACACGAAACAGGCTTTCCGGCGGGTTGGTATAACCACGCTTAATCTCAGCGACATCACTGAGGCGGAAAAAGCGGTTATTCACTCGCAGATTAACCGATCTGAGGCTCTCCTCGGATGTGAACTGCCCGCTCACGCGCACAGAAACCCGCTCAGCCCCTGCATTAATCACACCGGATGGTGTAATCGCGTTCTGATCCTGCAGGCTCTTTAAAATAGCCTGCTGATCAAGCCCCAGAGCCGCAACCTGACGGGAAGAGAATTCGAGATAAATGACCTCATCCTGCGCACCGATCAGGTCAACCTTACCCGCACTCGGCACTTGTAAGACCTGAGTGCGCACAGTCTCCACATAGTCACGCAACTCGCGATGGCTTAAACCATCCGCGGTAAAGGCATAAATATTGCCGTAAACATCGCCAAAGCGATCATTATAATAAGGCCCATAAACACCTTCGGGGAAATTCCCCTTAATATCATTGACCATATTCCGGGTCTGGAGCCAGATTTTCTCCACATCCCGCGCTTTGGTTGTTGCCTTCAGATTGACGAAAATAACCGCTTTTCCGGGCGTTGTAACCGACTTGGTAAAGTCTAGACTATCCAGTTCCTGAAGCTTTTTCTCAATCCGGTCTGTCACCTGATTGATGGTTTCTTCAACCGATGCACCGGGCCAGTTTGCCTGTATCAGCATGGTTTTGATGGTAAATTGCGGGTCTTCCTCGCGTCCGAGATTGATATAGGCGAAAACGCCTGCAATCAAAAACACCAGCATAAAATACCAGACCAGAGAACGGTGATTAAGCGCCCAGTCAGAGAGGTTGAATTTTTTCATTGTCCCGCCCCCTGAGGCAATTTCACTTTCTGCCCGTCCTGCAAACTATTCACGCCTGCGCGCACAATGTGCTGGCCGTTCTCCACGCCCTGCGCAATAAAATCCGTATCATTGCGGTTGCTCACGCCGACTTCCTGACGGCGCACGGTCTGGCTTTGCGGATCAACCACCCAGACATAATTTTTGCCGTCCTGTTCAAGCAGCGCTGAAACAGGCAGAGCAATCTGCTGCTGACTGCCGCCATTGCTGCGTAATGCAGTAATCGTCGTTCCTAACCGGAAGGCTTCCGGAACTTTATCCAGTGTGATTTTCACCCGTCGCAAACGGGTTGCACTGTCTGCCTGCGGGGCGACTTCGCGTACATGCCCGTCTGCCTGCACCCTTGGATCAGCCTGTAAAAAGATCAGGAATTTATCCCCCTGCTTCACCGTTGCGGCAATATTGTCAGGCACATCCACCACAGCTTCACGCACATCAGGCCGCGCTACGGTTACAACGCTCTGCCCTGCCGATACTACCTGTCCGACCTCGGCATTAACCGCTGAGACAACACCCGAGAAATCAGGCTTCAACTGCGCAAAACCACGCTCATCCTGCGCTTTTCGCAAGGCTGCACGCGCTTTTTCCAGTTCAGCGGCCGCCGTATCGCGCCCCTGTTTCGCACTGTCATACATGGCCTGAGAAATACTGCGCATGGCCAGAAGGCGCGCCTGTCTGCCTTCAGTTGCATCGGCATTGGCATATTGCGCCTCAGCACTGGCCATATCTGCCTTTGCGGCCTGCAAGTTCAGATCCAGCTGGGCAGGGTCAATCATCGCCACAACCTGATCTTTTTCAACAAAATCTCCGACATCAACATCACGCTGTATCAGACGGCCCAACACACGAAAGGCAAAGTCTGTGCTGAATTGCGGCTCTACTGTTCCCGCAAACCCGTTTTGCTGCGAATGTTCAGCCTGCGCAGTCACATAAAGAACAGGCCGGATAGCCGCTTCTTTTTCGCCTTCGCCCTGCTCACCGCAAGCGACCAGCAACACAGATAATGAACCAGCGGCAACAGCACTGAAAATCCTGCGCTTCATATTCAGTTTCATTCCGTCAGACTGCATTACTGTGTCGCTTTCTGTTCACCGGCCGGCACAAGATCAACAACAGACCCTTCACCAAGCATCTGGCCGCCGTGTGTCACCACCATCTGTCCGTTCTGCAAGCCTTCAGAAACAATAATTTTCTCCCGCTCATAATCCAGAATCCGCACAGGCGCCGAGGTGACCGTTTTTGTCTGCGGATCAAGAACCCATACGGCGGGTTTTCCGGCCTGTGATGTCATCGCGCTCCACGGCAAAACCACCGCGCGCACGGCCGGCATTTGCAAGCTGCCGGTCACAGGCGCAGCCAGTGTCATAGCCTCAGGCGGAGTATCCAGCTCAACTTTGATCCGCACAGTACCGGTCATGGCATTGACCACCGGTGCAATTTCGCGCACATGGCCGGTCGCAATCACAGACGGATCAGAAACCAGCGACAACCGCACCTGTGGCAAAGCCTCCAACCCGTCTTTCTGCTCCATTGTCTCCGCATGGGCGGCCAGCGCTTCCTGCACGTCAAAAACCGCATCGCGTTCGCCGTCAGCCGCAATCACATAGGCCGTTTGCGCTGCCTGCACCAACTGTCCGGCTTCAATATTACGTGCCGTTACCACGCCGGTTTTCGGGGCGCGCAACTCGGTGTAGCCCATCATGTCCTGTGCATTTTTCATCTGGGTTTCAGCACCGATCAGCGCGGCTTCCGCCCGCTGTTTGGTCTCCTCCGCCGTGCCGAACTGACTGCGGGTCGTAAAACCCTGCTCCAGCAAAGCCTTTTGGCGGGTATAATTGGCCGTTGCCTGTATCAGCTGCGCCCGCGCGGCATTCAGCGAAGCCTGCGCCGAGCGCAAACCCGCCTGTTGCTCTACGGCATCAATGCGCGCCAGCAACTGCCCCGCCTCAACCTTTTGCCCGACATCGGCGATGCGCTCCGTCACCTGTCCGGAAGCCCTGAAAGCCAGATTGATAAGATTGCGCGCAGCAACAGTGCCGGTCAGAACCAGTTGCGGGCGATACTCAGTTGCGCGAACTGTTTCCGCACGCACCGCCGCACGATGCGCATCATAAACCGAATTTTGAGTGTTTTTAGCCGTCTGCGCAGACACGGCATAGACTGAGGTAAGAAGAATGGCCGCGACAGGAACAGTGAGAAGAATGTATCCGCGTCGTCTGATCACCATATTCTCAACCTTTAAAATACCTTCAGATAACAGGAAACATAGCGGATCATTCTGTAATTCATAGTATATTCAATCCTGACACACTCAAATTGAGCTGATATGAGCCATTTGAATAAAGAATTTAGAAAGCAACCGCCATGAGCATCGTTCTTGAAATCGCAGATCTGAAAAAACTGGCACAACGGCGCGTGCCTAAAATGTTTTTCGATTATGCTGATTCCGGTGCATGGACAGAGTCCACCTATCGGGCAAATGAAAGCGATTTTGCCAAAATCAAACTGCGCCAGCGTGTGCTGGTGGATATGACCGACCGTTCATTAGCCACAACAATGATCGGCCAGAATGTGGCTATGCCACTGGCGCTTTCCCCCACAGGGCTTGCAGGCATGCAGCATGCTGACGGGGAAATATTGGCTGCGCAGGCTGCGGCAGAATTCGGCGTCCCTTTTACCTTATCCACCATGAGCATTTGCTCGATTGAAGATGTGGCAGCTGCAACGAAAAAGCCGTTCTGGTTCCAGCTCTATGTGATGAAAGACCGTGACTTTGTACGTAATCTCATCGAGCGTGCCAAAGCTGCCGGATGCTCCGCACTGGTATTGACTCTCGATCTGCAAATCCTCGGCCAGCGCCATAAAGATTTGCGTAACGGCCTGTCTGCCCCGCCAAAATTCACACCGAAACATATCTGGCAAATGATGACCCGCCCACAATGGTGTCTTGGCATGCTGGGCACACAGCGCCGTACCTTCCGCAATATTGCCGGTCACGCCAAGGGTGTCAGTGATTTATCGTCCTTGTCCTCATGGACTGCCGAGCAATTTGATCCCAAGCTGAACTGGGATGATGTGGAGTGGATCAAAAATCTCTGGGGCGGCCCGCTGATCCTCAAAGGCATTCTCGATGAAGAAGATGCGCTGATGGCCGCCAAAACCGGCGCCGATGCCATTATTGTCTCCAATCATGGCGGCCGCCAACTGGATGGTGCACCATCATCTATCTCCATGCTGCCACGCATTGTTGATACAGTCGGCGACAAGATTGAGATTCATCTCGACGGCGGCATCCGCTCTGGTCAGGATGTGCTGAAAGCCGTAGCTCTCGGTGCAAAAGGCACCTATATTGGCAGACCGTTTCTCTATGGTCTGGGCGCGATGGGCAAACCCGGTGTTGCAAAAGTGTTGGAAATCATTGCCCGCGAAATGGATATGACGATGGCGCTCTGCGGCAAGCGCCGTATCACGGATGTGGATGCCTCAATCCTGCACAAAGACTAATTTAGACAGAGCGCTGCTTATTTCACCGGCGCTCTGCTCAGCAATACACTACGGATTGAGAAACTGGAGTGAATGCGCACAACGCCCGGCAAACGTGAGAGAATTTCCTTGTGAATTACCTCATAGGCCGCCGTATTCTCGGCCTCGGCACGCAAGATATAATCCGCATCACCGGTCATCAGATAGCATTCCTGAATTTCCGGATGACGACGCACCGCTTCTTCAAACTTATTGAGATATTCTTCCGTCTGCCGTTCAAGCGTGATGCGCACCAGCGCCACCAGACGGTCATCGGCATCGGGTGCAGCAACGATAGCCGTATAGCCGCGAATAACGCCGCTCGTCTCCAGCAATTGCACGCGGCGCAGGCATGCGGACTGCGACAAACCCACCTCTGTCGCCAGCTGACTATTGGTCATACGCCCGTCACGGCGCAGACAGCGGATAATATTGCGATCAATGGCATCTAAGGTCGACACGCAGAATATTCCAATTCTCAGTATTTTATCGTGCTAATTTAACTACAATTCGCATAAAATACGAAAAATAGCAAAAACATTCGAAGACTATTCGATTACACTTGCATTCAGGGAGAGAGAACCGGCTCAGTATTTCGCGCATCATGATATGCGCTGAAACGATGCTGCCTCTTATAAAATTTGTTTGCTTGCTCTGCGATGTTCTGCGCCCCGCGTAACCACCACAGCGTGTCAAACTATGGCAATGCGGAAATGTATATGTCTGTGTTAGTTACCGATCAAAATGCAGCCGCAACTGCGACCATTGAAACTGCGGTTTCCGATAACCCGGAAGCACTGGCAGCGGGCGGCGTTCTCACCATTGATCTGGCCGCTCTGCGTGCAAATTATCAAATCATTTCGAAAGCCATTAGCCCGACGCGTGCTGCTGCCGTTGTCAAAGCGGATGCCTATGGCCTTGGCGCCGATAAAGTTGCGCCGCAATTTTATGCTGCCGGTTGCCGCGATTTTTTCGTAGCTCACTTAAGTGAAGCACTAAAGCTGCAACCGCATATCGGCAAAGACGCTGTTATTTATGTGCTCAACGGCCTGCAGCCGCGGACTGAAAAACTCTGCGCAGACAGTAACATTGTTCCCGTGCTAAACTCTCTGGAACAAGTGCGTAACTGGGTAGACTTGAGCCGCAGCCTGAACCGCAAACTTCCCGCGTTATTGCAACTGGATACAGGCATGTCGCGTCTCGGCCTGTCCGAGCAGGAATTGCAGGAGCTGCTTGCAAACCTCTCTTTGCTGGAAGCGATTGATGTTAAATTCATCATCAGTCATCTGGCCGCTGGTGATAATGTGCAAAGCCCGCAAAACCATGCACAGCTTGAGCGCCTGCAGGCCGCACTGAAATTACTGCCGCATTACGCTGTTGCTTTTTCCAATTCCGGCGGCAGCTTTATGGAGCACAACTATCATTTTGATTTGGCGCGTCCGGGCATTGCGCTCTATGGCGGCGCACCGCAGGAAAACAGACCAAACCCGATGCAACCGGTTGTGTCGCTTCAGGTGCGGGTCATACAGTGCCGCACAGTACCGGCAAACACGCTGGTCGGTTATGGCGGCAGCTATGAAACAAAGGCTGAAACCCGCATTGCGACCATTGCAGTCGGCTATGCGGACGGTTGGCCACGGCACCTGAGCAACAAAGGCTCAGCCTGGTACGGTGATGTGCGCTTGCCGGTTATCGGCCGCGTCTCGATGGACTCAATTACGCTTGATGTCAGCGCATTGCCGGAAGGCACATTGAAGCTTGGCAGTCTTGTGGAACTGATCGGCCCGCACCAGACACTGGAACAAGTGGCGCAGGAAGCTGGCACAATTTCCTATGAGATACTGACATCTCTCGGGAACAGATATCATCGTATTTACATTAACGACATTCTTGCCTGACGGATATTCAACCCTGCACACGCAGGATCAGACAAGCTATGACAGAGGCAGACCATGAAAGTTACAATTCTCGGCAGCGGTGTTATCGGCGTTACTACCGCCTATTATCTGGCGAAAGCAGGTCATGAAGTCACCGTCATTGACCGTCAGGAAGGACCAGCGCTGGAAACCAGCTTTGCAAATGCCGGTCAGCTTTCCTATGGCTACTCCACCCCTTGGGCTGCACCGGGCATTCCGCAGAAAGCGGCGATGTGGCTGTTCAAAAAACATTCTCCGCTGATTTTCCGCCCGACCTGTGATCCGGCAATGTATAGCTGGCTGTTGTCGATGCTGGCTAACTGCACAGCATCCGCTTATTCGATCAACAAAGCGCGCATGCTGCGCATTTCGAACTACAGCCGCGAATGCCTGACCGAACTGCGCAAGGACACCGGCATTACCTATGATGACGGCTCAAAAGGCACATTGCAGCTGTTCCGCAGTCAAAAAGACTTTGACGCGGTTATGACCAAAGATATTGAAAGCCTGCGTCAGGACGGCATTAAATTTGAAGTGCTGGATGCGGAAGGCTGCACACAGGCAGAACCTGCCCTTGCCCATGTTAAGCACATGATTACCGGCGGTCTGCGCATGCCGGATGACGGCACCGGTGATTGCTTCACCTTCACCAATAAACTCGCCAAAATGGCTGAAGATCTCGGTGTAAAGTTCCATTACAATGTGAACATCAAGGGCTTTCAGCTCAACAGCGGCAAGATTGTTGCGGTTGAAACCAATAAAGGCACTTTCACCGCAGATCGTTATGTTGCTGCACTCGGCAGCTTCACCCCGCAGCTGGTGAAGGGCCTTGGCCTTAATGTGCCGATCTATCCGGTAAAAGGCTATTCAATCACTGTGCCGATTATTGATGAATCACGTGCACCGGTTTCCACCATTCTGGATGAAACCTATAAGATCGCGATTACCCGTCTTGGCGACCGTATCCGCGTCGGCGGTATGGCTGAGGTAACAGACTATGTAACCCGTCTGCTGCCGGAACGCCGTGAAACGCTGGAACTCTCGGTCGGCGGTCTGTTCGGCGGTGCCGGTGACCTGTCCAAAGCAACATTCTGGTCTGGCCTGCGTCCGATGACACCGGATTCTACACCGATTATCGGTGCCACCAAATATGACAATCTCTATATCAACGCCGGACACGGCACACTCGGCTGGACCATGTCTGCCGGTTCTGCCCGCGTTATGGCCGATCTGATCTCCGGCAAACAGCCTGATATCGATACATCTGATCTTGGCCTGTCCCGTTACAAATAACCGGAAACAGCCTGCGTTACAGAGAGCCGCCGCACGTTTTGCGGCGGCGTTTTTGTTTATAACAGGCCGATCAGGTGCGCCTTCATCACCGCATGAACTTTGTTGGAAACAATCAGCTTGTTCAGAACATTGTTCATATGGAAATGCACGGTGCGCGGCGTGATATTCAAAATGATGGAAATATCTTCCGCTGTTTTACCATCACCGGTCCAGCGTAATATTTCCCGCTCGCGCAGCGTAATAATCTGATCCTGCGTATTATAAGCCTCATCCAGACGGTAGAGATCATAAAAACGCGCAAACAGGGACTGACTGAGCTGATGAAGCTCCTGCTCCATCTCTTTCAGATCAGTTTTACTGACCGGCTCCGCAGCACGACTGAAAGACAAAAAACCGGCAACGGATTGCGGGCCCCAGCAGGACTGGGTAACGCCGACAGAATGCCCGTCCCGCTTCATCTCCTGCCAAAGCAGCTTATTCTGATGATAAAGTTTTTCAGTCCAGACCACAGGCTTGGAACTGCGCATGGCCTGCTGAATAGCAGGATCGGTCAGGATACACTCATTACGCGCATAATAACTGCGCCATTGTTCTGAGTAATTATTGAACCCTTGAATTTGCGGTCGTGTCAGCGACTGGGGAATACGCATAACGAAACTGTAATACTCAAAGCCAAACCGGACAGCGTGGCTACTGATAATATCGACAAGTTCAAATTCCTGCGCATCTGTTAAATTGACACTATAAAGAATTGGCCGTGACATATTCATCGGAAAAACCTTATCTTATTTTAAAATATCAATAAAAATAAAACAGTTTAAAAAA
>NZ_JARRAE010000007.1 GCF_030376605.1 Pseudochrobactrum sp. sp1633
CACCCCTCTTTATCCCCTCACCCACCAACAAAAGAGCGCAAAACCACCCAAAACTCACCGCACATATATCAAAACACCACCACAAACCCTTGTTTCGACTCACAAAAACAGAATCAAAACGTGGAATTTCATGAATCAGTACGATTTTTGGATGCGTTACGCTCCGAATCTGACAAGTCACCTCCTGCTTTGGGTATTCCACAGTCATCTCACCAGTCAATTTAACCCACTGCAAAGCGCTCAACTCACAGCGCTCTATATAATGCAGTTTTCAGCACTCAATTTTACCTTGATCACAAACACGCCCTATTCAGGTCTTACGCAAACATTGTCGAAACACACTTTGCTTCGACGCCAGCAGTTTCTACAGGATGAATAGTCGTGGAATGATTCCGCATAATTCATTTGTTTACCGTCATCACATTGACTTGGCCGGTGTGCACAGGCAAAACTTTGCTTCTCACCTGAGGCAATCGGATATTTCGCCGGTTTTTTCCGCCAGCTTCTGGCATGCGGACAACATATATAAGGAATGGCACCGCACGGCATGAACCAGCAGATCGTGACCAACTCCAGCGACCCCGGCGACGAGCCGCCGCTCATTACCGACGGGCGCCGCGGACCACCGGACCGGCGTGAAATTTCTGCGCGCTGGCTGGCCGGCACATTTCTGACAGGTATTACTGCTTCATTGTTAATCGGTGTTGCGCTGTTTGCTGCGCTCGACGGACGTCAACAATTGGCGACCCCACCGGAACTTGCAACCAAAGAACCACATTCATCTAAAGCCGATGCTCAAGAAATGGCAAAGGGCAGCCGTGTTATCGCGACTGTCACCAAACAGAAGAGCCGTGACCGTCGTCGCATGGATGTATCAACCATGCAAAAAATCGGTGAGCGGGAAGTCATCCGCACGAAACCTTTTGAATATGTACGTATGGCATTGGCAGCTGATCATCCGGCAAGCCGCCAATATCCGGCATTCGATGCGATGTCTGTTTTTTCTGAGGGTGCAAAACAACAAGTGCAGCCCGTTAATACAGGGCAGATTTACGGCGCTAAAGTTGAAAGCGAAATCAGCCTGCGCACCATTGATTTTCCGGTAGGCGCCAGCACGTATGATTCAGCATCCGATCTGACCAGCGATGAAGTTGAAAAAGTTGTTCGCAGTACCGGCCAGTTGCTGACCGACGGTGATGTTCAGATTGCATCACTGCATTATGTTGACCCGCTGCGCTTTGGTAACAGCGACTCTTCTTATACGCTCACGCAACCGCTTGGGGTACGGATTACTCAGGAAAACGTCAGTGTCAGCAACCGCCTACTCGACGGTGAAACAAATACCGGCTTCTCCGAGGATATTATTCCGTTCCGGACAGATTCCAAAATCATCGATGCTCTGAATAAAAGCGGTTACGAAGGCGAAGATGCGGACAATATCGCTGAAGCGCTGGCTAAGCTGATGAATTCCCCGCGCCTCAAAGCCGGAAGCGTATTACGGGTGGGGGTCATGTCCTCTGAGGAAGAGGATCATATTGTCCGCGTTACACTCTATAACGGGACAACCCATATTGTAACGGTCGCGCTGGATGATCAGAAACAATATGTCCCGTCTGATGAACCGGAAATGACCCCGCTTGTACAGACCGCTTTTGATGATTCTGCACCACCGCCAACGATCCGCGGTGAATTACCTTCTGTTTATGATGCTGTGTATAAAGCATCACTCGCCTATGGCATGACAAATGACATGGCGCGGCAGCTGGTTAAAATGCTGGCCAATGATGTTGATCTGCAATCAAAAATCGCACGCTCCGATGCGATTGAAGCATTCTTCTCGCTGCCGGAAGATTCTGACAGTGCAAATGAAGAATCGCAGCTGCTCTATGTCAGCGCCAATATGGGCGGGACCACGCGAAAATTCTATCGCTACCAGTCACCGGAAGGTGGCATTGAGTTTTTTGATGAAAACGGCCGTAGCGCGCAGCAGTTTCTGATCAGAAAACCGGTGCCGAATGGCGTGTTTGGTTCACCATTTGGTGGCCGCCGCCACCCGATTCTCGGTTATGTCCGCATGCATACCGGCGTTGACTGGCGTGCACCGCGCGGTTCACCAATTCTGGCGGCCGGTAATGGCGTTGTTGAAAAAGCAGGGTGGGCAAACGGTTACGGCAACCAAACCATTATCCGCCACGGCAATGGTTATCAGAGCAGTTACAACCACCAGAATGCAATTGCATCCGGCATCACCCCCGGCGCCCGTGTTCGTCAGGGGCAGCTGATCGGTTATGTCGGTTCAACCGGCCTCTCGACTGGCCCGCACTTGCACTATGAAGTTATCGTCAACGGAGCAAAAGTTGATCCGATGCGTATCCGTATGCCGAATAGCCAGTCTTTAAGCGGAAAGCAGCTTGAAGTCTTTATACGTGAGCGCGACCGCATTGATCAGCTGCTTGATGGCAAGGGGGATGCGTCCGCCAAAGTTGCCAATACATCTCAGGCAAAAAGCTGATATTTTGCTCAATAAAAAACGGCCGTTGAGGCCGTTTTTTTATTTTCTACTCTGTAAACTCAACAGTCACACCCGGCTTTACGAGCTTTACCAGTTCTTCCGCATCCCAATTCGCAAGGCGGATACACCCGTGGCTGGCTGTTTTTCCGATACGGGACGGATCAGGTGTTCCGTGAATACCATAAGTCGGTTTTGACAGTGCGATCCATACGGTACCGACAGGCCCGTTCGGCCCCGGCGGCACGATGAGCACCTTGTCATTATTACCCTGTTTGAAATTGATCTTCGGATTATAGGTATAATTCGGATTGGTCGCGATCCGTTCGACCGTCACAATGCCGGATGGGGAAGGATTATCTGCCGACCCGATTGTCGACGGGTAAGCCACAACCAGTTTGCCATTGGCATCATAACCGCGCACTTGCTTACGCGCTTTATCTGCAATGATTTTGGCAACCGGTGAGCGTTTTTGCTTTGCTAAATTTGGCACACGGATCATCTCTCCCGGCTGGCGAAAGCTGATCCCCGGATTGATTTCCTGTAAATAGTTTTCATCAATATGGAATTTCTCTGCCAGCATTTCACGCGGGGAAACATAGGCCATTTCAGGCAGCTTGGCCTTCTCACTATAATCATTCGGAACGGAAGCGATATAAAAACGCCCGATATCCTCATTTGTAATTGTATAGTCTATGAAAGCGGGCCCGCCAGTTGCTTCCAGCTGCGCATTCACCTGCGCCTCATCCGCAGGATTAATGGTCAATCCGGTCACTTCAAAATATGAAGCTGCAGCCTTGTCGACATTGCTGCCTGCTTTACCGTCAATCACACCCGGCGAGGTTCCCGCACGATCAAGCAATATCTGATACGATGCCAGCTTGGTCTTGGCGCCCTGCCCTTTCGGCATTGTTACTGATGGTGTCTGCGTGTCAGCTGATGGCAAACCAGATGGGTTTCCGTAAGAACCTTCAATCGCCGGTTTAAAATCATTGTTGTCGAGAGAGGCTGAACTGCCAACATCCGGCAAGGTAGAACGCTCTACACCTGCATTATTCACAACACCTCCGCGCCCTGAAGACGGCGGTGCAGGATAATAATCCACGCCGGCATTATCCGGCACATTTGCAAAGCCATCATAAGGAACACCACCATCAACCGGACCATTCAAAGTCCAGTTGTCATTATTATCCGGCTGTGGCGCAGAACGCGGCTGATACCCGCCCGGTTGCTCCTGAATGCGTAAAATTTTGCCGTGACGATCCATCGTCACCTGTCGTCCCGACGGATCAATATAAACCCGCACATTATTATCTTGATAAATTTCTTCACCCGGATCATAAAGCTGCGCCATTAAAACAGGGCGTTCATCCGCAGGGGCAGAGCTTATCCTTGCTTGCGGAGAAGCAAAAACGGTTCCCGACGTCAGACCAGTCAGCACTGTCACGGACAGTCCGATATAAGTCTTCCAAAGAATTCCCCGCATTTTCTGCATACGACACCTTTTAATGCGCAAATCATCATTTCATCCGTCAGCCGACTGACAGATCATGCTCTAATTACAGATCAGGCCATTTTTATGGTTAATAACTTAACTGCATATGAAGAAGATGCTCCGGCGCAGATATTTTTAATCAAATAAAAGGCGGCACCGTCTGACAACGGTGCCGCCTGCTGCTCATTCAATCAGGTTTATCAAATCCTGATCTCTTTGGCTGGAAAACCAGCCGGTCAGACCCTGCCGAAATATCCACCACAGAGCCATCAAGGATTTCACCGCCGAGAATTTTCTCGGCCAGCGGATCCTGTACCTGTTTCTGGATCACCCGTTTCAGCGGACGGGCACCATAAGCAGGGTCATAGCCCTTATCGGCCAGCCAGTTACGGGCATCTGCCTCAACATCCAGCGTGATCTTGCGGTCACTCAGCAGGTTCTGCAACCTTGCCAGCTGAATATCGACAATGGCTCCCATTTCGGAACGACGCAGACGATGGAACAGAATGATCTCATCCACACGGTTGAGGAATTCCGGACGGAACGATGCACGCACGACGCCCATCACTTCATCACGCACACTGTCCACATCCTGATCTTCATTCAGCGAAACAAGATATTCCGCGCCGAGATTGGACGTCATAATGATTAGCGTATTGCGGAAATCCACAGTACGTCCCTGACCATCGGTCAACCGGCCGTCATCAAGCACCTGCAACAGCACGTTGAAAACATCCGGATGCGCCTTTTCAATCTCGTCAAACAGGATCACCTGATACGGGCGACGACGCACCGCTTCGGTGAGCACGCCACCTTCCTCATAACCGACATAGCCCGGAGGCGCACCGATCAGACGGGATACGGAATGCTTTTCCATGAATTCGGACATATCAATCCGAACCATAGCCGTGTCATCCGAGAACAGGAAACTGGCCAAAGCCTTGGTCAATTCTGTTTTACCCACACCGGTCGGGCCTAAGAAGATAAACGAGCCGATCGGGCGGTTCGGATCCTGCAATCCGGCACGCGCACGGCGAACCGCACGGGATACCGCCTGCACAGCCTCCCCCTGACCGATCACCCGTTTGCCGATCTCATCTTCCATACGCAGCAGTTTTTCCCGTTCGCCTTCCAGCATCCGGTCTACCGGAATACCTGTCCAGCGGGAGATGATCTGCGCAATATGATCCGGCGACACAGTTTCTTCCAGCATTGTGCCGGTATTTTCCTGTGCTTCCGCATCACTCAGTTGCTTTTCCAGCTGCGGGATTGTGCCATAGGCCAGTTCACCGGCTTTCTGGAACTCACCATTACGCTGGGCAGCCGCCAAAGCATTACGCGCATCTTCAAGTTGCTTTTTCAGATCTGCTGCATGGCCGAGTTTCTGCTTTTCTGCCTGCCATTTGGCAGTCAGTTCAGCGGATTCCTCTTCCAGATCGGTCAGTTCTTTTTCAAGACGCTGTAACCGGTCTTTCGAGGCCGTATCAGTTTCCAGCTTCAGAGCTTCACGCTCGATCTTCAGCTGCATCACACGGCGATCCATTTCATCCAACTCTTCCGGCTTGGAATCCACCTGCATACGCAGGCGTGCAGCGGCTTCATCCACAAGATCAATCGCCTTATCCGGCAGAAAGCGATCCGTAATGTAACGGTTCGACAAACTTGCCGCCGAAACCAGAGCAGAATCCGAGATACGCACTTTATGATGCTGTTCGTATTTTTCTTTCAAGCCGCGTAAGATCGAGATCGTATCTTCAATGGTCGGCTCATTAACGAATACCGGCTGGAAACGACGGGCAAGCGCCGCATCTTTTTCAACATATTTGCGGTATTCTTCCAGTGTCGTTGCACCAACACAATGTAGCTCACCACGCGCAAGCGCAGGCTTGAGCAAGTTGGATGCATCCATTGCACCGTCCGACTTACCAGCACCGACCAGAGTGTGCATCTCATCAATGAACAAGATGATCTCACCGGCAGCGGCTTCAACTTCATTCAGCACAGACTTCAGACGTTCTTCAAATTCACCGCGATATTTCGCACCGGCAATCAGTGCGCCCATGTCCAGTGCCATCAAACGCTTGTCTTTCAGCGATTCAGGCACGTCACCATTGACGATACGCAGTGCAAGACCTTCGGCAATCGCGGTTTTACCCACGCCCGGCTCACCGATCAGCACCGGATTATTCTTGGTACGGCGTGACAGAACCTGAATGGTGCGGCGGATTTCATCATCGCGGCCAATCACCGGATCAAGCTTGCCGGAACGCGCATCCTCGGTCAGATCACGGGCATATTTTTTCAGCGCTTCAAAATTGGCTTCAGCAGAAGCACTATCGGCAGTCCGGCCTTTACGCATCTGATTAATTACCTCATTCAGTGCTTTGGCTGTCACGCCTGCTTTCGTCAAAATGTCATAGGTTTTTGCGCTTTTTTCCAGCGTGAAAGCGGTGAGCAAACGCTCAACCGTGACATAGCTGTCACCGGCTTTCGTGGCCAGTTCTTCCGCAGTGGTCAAAATTTTTGCAAGCGCAGGTGCCAGATAAAGCTGACCGTTACCGCCGGTCACTTTTGGCAATGCAGCCAGAGCGCCCTGAAGGCCGATTTTAATATCGGTAAGACGACCGCCCGCACGTTCAATCAGGCCGGAAGCCAGACCTTCTTCATCATCCACCAGTACTTTGAGCAGGTGTTCAGGCGCGAATTGCTGATTATCAGAATTCAACGCAAAGCTCTGCGCAGACTGGATAAAACCCTGTACGCGTTCGCTGTATTTCTCAATATTCATAGTGTCTCCTTTTCGCCTCCCGACCCTTAAAGGCATCGAAAGATCATGGGTGACGGCTCCCCCTTAAAGGCAGGAACCATTATTCAGCAGACTTTAGATAAACGGGACAAAATATTTCCGACAAAAATCAGAACCAGTTTTACTGGAAATGCGTGGAATAAATTGCTCCGGCATCCTGTCTCAAGGGATATGGGGCGATACCCCTCTCCCTGCAAGGGCTGAAAGCATGAAGGTGAAAAATTATTATCACAACAGGGTTTAAGCTCTTTCTCCACAAGGGAACGAAGGCAAACCGCACCTTACGGGCATAAAAAAAACCGGCGGTTGAGCCGCCGGTTTCTATAATCACAGAAGAACAGATTACTCTGTTTCAGCCAAAGCTGTGTCCTGATCCTGTCCCTCGGAATCCGCTTTCGCAGTCCGCGTTGTCCGGCGCGGACGCAAAACACGGCGGGCACGCGGTGCCGGTGCATCTTCACCGCCAGCTGCATCTGAACCGGCATCCTGTTTCACTTCTGCAACCGGCGCATCATCCGCATCCTGCACAACAGGTGCTGCCGCACGCGGGCGACGACGTACAACCGGCGCTTCAGTCACTTCAGCCGCAACAGGTTCTGCATAAGTTGATGTAACAACCGGTGCCGAAGCGATTACCGGCTGCTCTGCAGGCTGCTCATAAGGAACCTGCGATGCTGCGGCCGTTTCCTGACCTTGTTCAGCAGCATATTCAGGGCGCTGATGACGGCGCGGACGCTGCATGCGACCCTGACGATCATTGTTACGGTCATTACGGTCATTACGATCGTTGCGATCATTACGGTCGCCGCGATCCTGACGATTATTCTGCTGGCGGTTATTACGGTTGGAAGAACGGGAATTTTCTTCACCATACATCACTTCAGCAGGCGTGCCTTCAATCACAGGCTGCGGGCCGCTGCCGTCATAGACTTCCTGATGCGCCATCTGACCGGAATGACCCTGCTCCATCGCATCATCATCGTCAAAATCATCATCAAACGCTTCATCGCGCGCTACCGGCACAGGATTCTGAGCCTGAGCAGCCAGAATAATACGGTTGTAATGTTCAGCGTGCTGCAAATAATTTTCTGCAATAACCCGGTCGCCGGTCGCCTGCGCATCACGAGCCAAAGTCATATATTTTTCGGCGATATGCTGCGCATTGCCCCTGATTTTTACATCAGGTCCGTTACTTTCGTAATTACGGGAAAGAGGATTAGGGCCCTTACGGTTATTATTCCCCCGTCCACGCATGCGCCTGTTCTGCTGTCCTGGCCTCATACTCATCTCTTTTCAGATTAGGGGCGAAGAAATCATATCAGCTGAAAGGGCTGAGCGATTTCGCAACTACAATGACAGAAAGTGCGCCCCGCACCTTCAGCGTATAATTTTATTTAAGTTTTGCGCTGCCGTTTCAGCAACTCCGCAAAGGAGGTCGGTTAAAAAACCACCAGACAGCTCGCTGATCAAAATGTCTGAATGACAAAATAATTCCGTATCATCCGATACGCATTTACATTGATCCGATTTCAAACATATGGTTTCAGGCTGACAAATCTGTCCGACTTACTATTGCATAACTCTTTAAATCGCTGCCGGTTCAAAGATTGGGTTATGCATTAGTCCAAACTGTTACTGCATCTTTTACCTATCCTACAGGACGTGCGATGCAGCAGCGGTGACGGGAAATTAGACGTGTTCGCTACAAATTCCAAGTCTTTTTTGGGCATATTAAACATTAAAGTCAACGCTGAAATGACAATGCCCGTTTATGACCAGCCAAATCCTCGGCCACACCAATCAGACGGAATGCATATTGTGCAAAGATTGTCTCTGTATCTTCCGCCTGTCCTGCCCCGATTTCCACGGCGATTATACCATTTTCATGTAGGTATGCACCACCATGTTTTGCAAGAGCACGATAAAAATTCAATCCGTCCTCGCCACCATCCAGAGCACGGTGCGGGTCGTAATCTTTAACTTCCCTGTCCAGTTTAAGCACTGTTTTTGCTGGAATATAAGGTGGATTTGAAACGATCAGATCGTATTTTCCGCGTACAGAACCAAACCAGTCACTTTGCAAAACGGCCAGTCTTGATGAAACACCAGCCTGCCTGGCGTTGATGCGCGCAGCTTGCAAAGCACCCGCCGCAACATCAACCGCGACACCGCGCGCCTCTTTGATTTCATGAAGCAGCGTGACAGCAATTGCACCCGTTCCGGTGCCCATATCCAGAAAATCGGCAAAGCCTTTATCGGCAATTTTTTGCTCTAATAACGGGAGAACCAGCCCGATCAGGGCTTCCGTATCAGGGCGCGGCTCAAGCGTATCCGCATTTAATTTGAAATTAAGGCCATAAAATTCACGCTCACCAATGATTCGGTGAACAGGCTCACCGGCAAGTCTGCGCCGCATTGCACTTTGCAGATCGCGCACAATGTCCGGTGTGACAAGCGCATCCGGACGGGTCACAAAATCCGTCAGCGTATAGCCGGTATATTTTTGAACCAACAGACGTGCATCCAGTTCCGCACTATCAATATCAGCCTCGCGCAATGCAAGACGTGCAAAGGCCAGCAACTGGCTGAGTGTGTTTATTGTGGTTTCCTGATTTGTCATAATGGCTGTCAGTTATCACCCAATTCCGCCAGCAATGCGGTTTGGTGATCAGAAATCAGCGCATCCACCAGTTCATCAAGCTCACCCATCATCACACGATCAAGCTTATAGAGCGTGAGGTTGATACGGTGATCCGTCACGCGGCCTTGCGGAAAGTTATAGGTGCGGATGCGCTCCGAACGGTCACCGGAACCAACCTGACTGCGCCGCGCCTCTGAACGCTCATTTTCAGCGCGCTGACGTTCTATGTCATAAAGACGGGCGCGCAAAATCTGCATGGCACGCGCACGGTTCTGATGCTGCGATTTTTCTGCCTGCACCACCATAATCCCTGTCGGAATATGCGTGATACGCACCGCCGAGTCTGTAGTGTTAACATGCTGCCCGCCGGCACCCGATGCGCGCATCGTATCAATACGGATATCTTCATTGCGGATTTCAATATCAATATCTTCCGCTTCCGGCAGCACGGCCACCGTTGCCGCAGACGTATGGATGCGGCCGCTGCCTTCTGTGTCAGGCACACGCTGCACACGATGCACGCCGGATTCAAATTTCAGCTTGGAGAACACGCCCTTGCCGGAAATCGTTGCGATAACTTCCTTAAAGCCGCCTGCATCACCTTCGCTGGTAGACATGACTTCAACGCGCCAGCCTTTATCGGCCGCATAGCGCTCATACATGCGGAAGAGATCACCACCGAATAATGCAGCCTCGGAGCCACCGGTTCCGGCACGAATTTCCAGAATGGCGTTTTTCTCATCTGCTGCATCTTTCGGCAGCAGTAAAATCTGAACCTCGGCCTCGAGATCCTCAATTTTGGTTTGGGTTTCCGGAATCTCCATTTCTGCCAGCGCACGCATTTCCGCGTCACCGGATGCGTCATCGCGCATTGAAACCAGATCATTCAGTTCCAGACGTGCAGCCTGCAATTCACGAATTTTCAGCGCTACATCTTCCAGCGATGAATATTCCGAAGCCAGTTTCACATAGGTTTCCGGCGAAGGATTATTGGCCATCTGCGCTTCAAGCATCATAAAATGCTTGAGCAACTGATCCATTCTGTCTTGCGGCAGCGCAACCATCCGATAATCCTGATACTGAAATTACATGTCTGAAACAGAGTTTCTGGCTTTATGCAGGCACCCATAAAGCATTTCGCAATCAAACGGAAACATTTGATTGCGAAATTTTACACCATAAAAGCAAGGCCTTTACAGGGGGATTTCCTGTTCATTCGCAAAGCGAACCAGATGCTCCCGGATTGAGCCATTGGCACCGGATTTATGCACAAGCTCGCTCAAAACGGTGTTCAGTTTTGCTGCATCAAGCGAAAGCAGCATATTCTTCACCGGCCCGACTGCCGCCGCAGACATAGAGATCGAGCGAAAACCCAATCCGATCAGCATCATCGCCGTCAATGGCTTACCAGCCATCTCACCGCATAATGTTACCGGCTTGTCATGGCGCTTGCCCGCCTCTGCAATTTGCAGAAGTACGCGCAAAAATGCCGGAGACAGCTGGTCAAAACGATCCGCAATCTGTGCATTGCCGCGATCAACCGCCATGATGAACTGGAACAGGTCATTGGAACCCACCGAAGCGAAGTCCACTTCCTGCATCAACTCATCCAGCTGCCAGAGCAGTGACGGCACTTCGATCATCGCCCCGATTTTTAATTTGCTCGGCGGCTGATAATCAAAACGCGTCAGATAGTTAACCTCCCGCTCGATAATCTCACGGGTAGCACGCACTTCGGCAACCTCTGTCACCATCGGCAGCATAATGCGCAATTCACGCCCGCCCGCCGCTTTCAGCAGGGCACGCAACTGGGTGCGCATCAAACCTGGCCGGTCAAGCGCCAAGCGGATTGCCCGCCAGCCCATCGCCGGATTTTCCTCATGGGCGTTGGAACGAAAATAAGGCAGCACCTTATCACCGCCGATATCCAGCGTACGGAAAGTCACAGGCTTATCACCGGCGGCTTCCAGAACCGCGCGGTAGAGTTTTTCCTGCTGACCGGAACGCGGGAAGGTGGATGCCACCATAAACTGCAATTCTGTGCGGAACAGACCAACGCCGTCTGCACCGGATTCTTTGAGCTGCGGCAGATCAACAATCAGCCCGCCATTCATCAGCAATGCAACAGGCTGGCCATCTTTGGTAACACACGGCTTATCCCGCAATTCACGATACAGCGCCTGCCGCTTGGCACGGAACCGCACCTTCTCGGCATAGGCAGCCTCCACATCAGACTGCGGCCGCAAATGAACGCGCCCGTCCTCACCGTCAATGATGATGGCGTCACTGTTTTCAGCCAGCGCGACCACGCCCTTGGCCTGACCGACAACAGGAATCCCCATAGCACGTGCTACAATAACAACATGGCTTGTGGTGGCGCCGTCTTCCAGCACCAGCCCGCGTACACGTTCGCGCGGATAATCCAGCAATTCCGCAGCACCCATCGAACGGGCAACGATAATCGAATCCTTGGCCATCACTTCGGCTGCGGTTTTCGGGTCATACCCCATCAGCTGCCGCATCAGACGGTTGGCAAGATCATCAAAATCACTGAGGCGCTCGCGCATGTAAGGATCGCTCAGATGCATCATCCGTGCACGCGTATCACTCTGCACTTTTTCGACTGCTGCTTCTGCAGTCAGACCATTGCGGATGGCCTCTTCTAAGCGCCGCATCCAGCCACGATCATGGGCAAACATGCGGTAAGCCTCGAGCACATCCCGATGCTCACCTTCTACGGCCACATCACGGCGCGATAGCATGTCGTCAATCGAAAGACGCAGCGATCCCATCGCTTCATCAAGCCGCGTGATTTCATGCTCGATATCTTCATTAAAAAGATTGGTCACCACGATGCGCGGTTCATGCAGCAGAACATGCCCCAGCCCCACGCCCTCATTATAGGCATGACCGTTAAAGCTGACGGAACGACCATTGGTCAGCTCCACGCCCGGGCGTGCAAGACGTGTCAGATTGCCGGAGGCCACCATTTCCGCCAGCACCATCGCCGTTGTTTCCAGCGCTTCCAGCTCATCTTCGCGATAGGCACGTTTGGTGCGGTTCTGCACCACAAGCACACCCATCGTGCGTCCCGCCCGTAAAACCGGCACACCAAGGAATGAGTTGTAAATTTCTTCGCCTGTTTCCGGCAGATAGGTAAAGGCCGGATGGCTCTGCGCATCAGTCAGGTTGAGCGGACGTGCGGTTGCAGCAATCGTGCCGACAAGCCCCTGCCCCAGACGCAATTGCGCCAGATGCACAGCCTGCGGGTTCAGACCTTCGGTCGCATAGAGTTCGAGAATTTCGTCGGAGCGAAGTACATAAAAAGAACAGACCTCCGCCACCATATTTTGCGCGATTTCGCGCACGATACGGTCAAGACGTTCCTGCGGTTCGAGCGCTTCCGCCATTAAAGCGCGAAGACGCTTGAGCAAAATCCGGGGTCCGGCTGCAAGCTCACGCATAGGGTCTCAATGCTCCTCCAGATACCTCACACCAATGATCACACCACAATACTTATCTTGCACATGCTCTGCTCAATGGCCTTAACTGCTTATCTGATCAGTCTCAGCCCGGCATTGTTTGGTCTTTTATAATACACGACCAGCCTGATCACGAATCACACCACTGTGTGCATAGCTCAGTTTGTTTTGCTTGTGAGCATTTTTCTCACAATCGTCTAGGGTGAAACCATTAAAATCTTATAGTTTATGCCGCCCTTATGCCGGTTCAGGTGCTCAAAATAAGGCATAAACCGATTAAAGTGCCTTCATCAACAAAGATATTCAAATCGCCCCTACCACATTATATTCATTGAATAAGAATAATTGCACCCGAAGAATTATCCTAAAGCTATGCATTCAGCGCATAGCTCAACCAGCAAAGCACCAACATCAAAAGACTATCATACTGTTTTGCTTCGGTATGAAATTAATTTGCGGCATGCGCCTATGGTAGCAGACCCGTTTCAGACGGCTGGACTATGCGTCCGGACACAGATCGCAAAGCGAACACTGCGGTTAGACTGAAGCCTGCATTTTGATACAAAACAAAAAAGGCAGCGCCGCGAAGCACTGCCTTTCTGAAACTTTATAATTCACGCGACTGTTAGTGCTTATCCAGCCCGTAAACAGAATGCAGGGTTCGTACCGCCAGTTCCGTATAGGCACTGTCGATCAGGATCGAGATCTTAATCTCAGATGTCGTGATCGCACGGATATTGATGCCTTTTTCAGCCAGTGCTTTGAAAGCTGTAGCCGCAACACCTGCATGCGAACGCATACCGGTGCCGATCACAGAAATCTTGGCAAGGCCGGTTTCCGACTGAATGGAGTCACAGCCGATTTCAGCCTTAACCTTATCCAGCGCGTGTACGGCCTTATCCATATCACCGGAAGGAACGGTGAAAGTCATATCGGTTTTCGAGCCGTCTTCAGAAACATTCTGAACGATCATATCGACATTGATATGCTCTTCAGCCAGCGGAACGAAAATCGCCGCTGAAACGCCCGGGCGGTCAGCCACACGGCGCAATGAAATCTGAGCTTCGTCTCGGGCGAAAGCAATACCTGTTACGACCTGTTGTTCCACGATTTCTTCCTCATCGCAAATCAGCGTTCCGGGAGGGTTAAGCGGATCGCCCATGCCCGGTGCATGCGGATCTTCAAAGCTTGAGCGTACAAATGTACGCACTTTATGCACCATTGCCAGCTCAACAGAGCGAACCTGCAGCACTTTGGCGCCAAGGGATGCCATTTCCAGCATCTCTTCGAATGAAATTTTCGCCATACGGCGGGCTTTAGGCTCTACACGCGGGTCGGTCGTATAAACGCCGTCCACATCCGTATAAATATCACAGCGATCAGCTTTAACCGAAGCGGCAATCGCCACAGCCGATGTGTCAGAACCGCCACGACCCAGTGTCGAAATACGGTTATCCGGGCTGATACCCTGAAAACCGGCGATAACTGCAACCTGACCTTCGCCGAAGCGCTTGATCAGGAAAGAACCGTCGATATCGGTAATACGCGCCGCACCATGCGTCATGTCGGTTTTAATCGGAATTTGCCAGCCCTGCCATGAGCGCGCATTCACGCCCATAGACTGCAGAACAATTGCCAGAAGACCAGCTGTTACCTGCTCGCCTGATGCTACAATCGCATCATATTCACGCGCATCATGCATCGGCGATGCTTCACGCGTCCAGCCAACCAGTTCATTGGTTTTACCGGCCATAGCCGAAACCACAACTGCCACTTCATTACCGGAATCGACTTCACGTTTGACGTGACGCGCCACATTCCGGATCCGTTCAAGATCGGCCACAGAAGTACCGCCGAATTTCATCACAATGCGCGCCATTATGTCGACATATCCTAAATGAAAATGAGAACCAACGGAACCTGCCATCGTACTGATAGGTACTCCCGACAGGTAAGTGATGCTGACATACCGAAATTATGACCACTTCGCAAGCGCAACAGGCGAAAAGATACTTGACTTTCATCAATGAACAGACAAGTCCATTGATGACAAATGGAGAAAGCTATGTCCGACACGTCCAAACAGACAGATACTGGCTCACAACAGCCACAGGAAGCCGTATCCGGCCGTACAACAATTGACCCTGCTGAAGTTGCGCATTTCTCGCGCATTGCCAGCGAATGGTGGAATCCACAGGGTAAATTCCGCCCGCTCCATAAGTTTAACCCGACCCGTCTTGAATATCTGAAAGAGCAGATTTGCAAGCATTTCAACCGTGATCCGCTGGCTGCGAAACCTCTGGAAGGTCTGCGCATTCTGGATATCGGTTGTGGCGGCGGATTGCTATGCGAGCCAATGGCACGCCTTGGTGCAATCGTCATCGGTGCAGATGCCTCAGCAACAAATATTGAAGTCGCCAAAATCCATGCGGCTGAGATGGGTATTGAGATTGATTACCGTGCCACAACTGCGGAAGCACTTGCCGATGCCGGTGAGCAGTTCGATATCGTGCTGAATATGGAAGTGGTTGAGCATGTCTCCGACGTCGATCTGTTCATGTCTGCTACGGCGAAAATGGTCAAGCCGCAGGGACTGATGTTTGTTGCCACCATCAACCGCACACTGAAAGCATGGGGTCTGGCGATTATCGGCGCGGAATATGTGTTGCGCTGGCTGCCAAAAGGCACACATCAATATGAAAAGCTGGTACGCCCTGAAGAGCTGGAAAAACCGCTGAATGCTGCTGGTCTGACAGTACTGGAAAAAACCGGCGTCAGCTATAATCCGCTGAATGACAGTTGGAGCCGTTCACGCGATCTCGACGTGAATTATATGGTTCTTGCGCAACGTCGCTAAATCAGATTTTGAGATAACTGATCCGTCCGAGCATTTCCAGCAAAAGTGGGAACCGGTTTTGCGATAGGAAATGCGGAAAACAAAAATATAAAGCATTTCCACCATCAAACACATGATTGGAAATGCTTTATTCGCGGATCAGTTATAATCCTCAATTTAGATTGGAGAGGATTAATTATAATCCTCTGGCAACACCGGCAGCGGCATGATTTCAACGCCGTCTTCAACAAGTGATGTCACTTCATCACGCGTCGCCTCACCATAAATACCACGCTCGGCAACTTCGCCATTATGGATTTTGCGCGCCTCTTCCGCAAAGCGATCACCGACATAATCGGCATTTTCTTTCACTTTACGGCTGATTTCGCGCATTTCATCCAGCAATTTACGCTGAGCTTCGCCCATTGTTGCAGCGATTTTTTCTTTTGTGCGCCCCGTGCTCACAGAGGGCGCCATCAGTGTTTTACTCACCTTGGGTGAATGGCAAACAGGGCATTGCACCAGACCGCGTGCGATCTGGCTGTCGAAATCCTCATTATTGCGAAACCAGCCCTCAAACTCATGGGACTGGTCGCAGTGCAGAGAAAACCGCATCATGCCTCTGCCACCTCGCCTCCGGCAAAAATGGTTTCCAGTTTAAACGCACGCGCATTTTTCAAATTCGGAATTTTAGCGCGGGCAGCAGCACTGTCTGCCACATTAATATCCGCATAAATCACGGTCGGATCATCATGATCTGCTTCGGCCAGAATCTTGCCCCACGGCGATACAATGATTGTATGGCCATAGGTTTCGCGATTGCCGTTGTGTAAGCCGCCCTGCGCTGCCGAGATCAAAAATGCGCCGTTTTCAATCGCCCGTGCGCGCTGCAAAATATGCCAGTGTGCTTCACCGGTCTGACGGGTAAAGGCAGCAGGAGCGGAAATCACATTGGCACCAGCATTAGCCTGCGCCTGAAATAGTTGCGGGAAGCGGATATCATAGCAGATCGCCAGACCGAGTTTCATAAACGGCAATTCCGCAACCACAGCGCGATCACCGGCTGAAATTGTATCAGACTCACGCCAGCTCTCGCCATTATCCAGATCCACATCAAACATATGGATCTTGTCATAGGTTGTCAGTTTCGAACCATCCGGCGCAAAAACAAAAGCACGATTGGCAATCAGCCCGTTTTCAAGCTTAATCGGCGTGGAGCCAATATGCAGGTAAATGCCATGCTGCTTCGCCAGAGCGCTTGCCGCACGCACCACAGGATCATCCTGCTCGCCATGCAGACTTGCACGGTAAAGCGCACGGTCATTCTGAATAATCCCGGTATTTTCAGGTGTCTGCACATAGCGCGCACCATGAGCGGCGGCCTCACCAACCATGCGCTCAAGAGCTGCAATATTGGCGGACATATCACCATCGGAGCGCATCTGAATCGCTGCCACCTTAATCATCGGATTATTCTCCCATTTCCGTTTGATAATTGTCTGCCGGAACGATTATTCCGGCAGAGACCGGCTCTATCAATTAACCCAGTTTACCAGTTTCCAGCAGAACTTGCAGCTTGCCTTCACGATCCATCGCATGAAGATCGTCACAACCACCGACATGCACATCACCGACAAAAACCTGCGGGAATGTTGTGCCGCCGGAACGGGTCATCATTTCTTCGCGGTATTTCGGATCAACGGTCGCATTAAATTCCGTGTAGCCGGGCGCACGCACATCAAGAAGTTTCTTTGCACGATCACAATAGCCACAGCCGTTACGGGTATAAATTTCAACATTCATTTCAAGAGTCTCCAGATTTCCTGGCCTTATATAAACATGCCCGCACCATCATCCAAGCTCTGATGAAACTGTTTGTTGATGCGGCAGGCGGATAATTATTTTTGGGTAAAGGGCAAAACCCTGCTGAATGTCAGAACATCCACCTCGCTCGCACCAGCCTTGATAAGCGACCGGCACGCAGCCTTTACCGTTGCACCGGTGGTGTAAACATCATCAATCAGTAGAACAGAGCGCCCTTGCACCAGCGCCTGATCTTTATCCGCAACGTGAAAAGCCCCCGCCACATTGCGCAGGCGCTCTGACTGACTGAGTTCCGCTTGCTGACGTGTATCCTTGATGCGTTTAAGCACAGCTGGCTCATAGACCTTATCACTGATTTTTGCCAGAACCCGCGCCAGTTCTGCGGCCTGATTATAGCGACGCTTCCACAGGCGTTTGCGGTGCAGCGGCACCGGAATAATCACCGTGCAATCATTGAGCAATTCATGCCCTGCACGCTGCATCCAGCGTGCCATCCACGGCACCAGATCAAGCCGGTCATAATATTTAAGCGAAATACCAGCATGCCGTACAGGGCCGTCATGGCAAGCAACCGAACGCAAGCGGCGAAAAGGCGGCGGATCGGCAATGGCTTCTGCGGAGAGAAAATGCGTACCAAAATCATGTGCAAAGGGCGTTCCCATCACCGGACAAAGCGGAGCCTCCAAAAACCGGACATCGCGCCAGCACGCACCGCATAAACAGCCAGCCTGCGAAACAGGGCTGTCGCAACCTGCACACATTGCGGGGAAAATCCGGTCAGGCAAGGTTTTTAAACACAATGCCGCCGCCTGCATGAGACGGTTGTTCCGCCACCTGCTCACAACAGTTTCATGAGAAAGCGATAAATCTCCCATTGCATTCGCCCCCGATTGAACGCATTTACAGCACCATGCCAGATGCACCGGCACTGTCCAGAGAAATGTCGGCCAGAAAATACCGGCCAGCAATAAACCGGACAAGTGAGCGGCGCCTGATATCGGGATTGCGAAATTATGCCAGCGACAGAAACCACACCGAACAGTATTTTTGACAGTGCATTGCTGCAATTGCGCTTGAAACGCACGTCACAACGCGCAGTACATGGTGCGGATTTTCTGCTGGAACGCTCTGTGCAAGATCTGGAAGATCGTCTCTCAACGGTTGAGCGCCAGTTTGACCGTGCGGTTATAATCAATCCCTATACCGGTTCCGCAGCAGCAAGTTTGCAGCACTCCGGTAAAACCAAAAGCATTGAGACGGTTGACTATCAGCCAAAAGACAACACGGAATTTCTGCCGCTTGAGCCGCAGAGCACCGATCTGATTATCTCGCTGCAGACTCTGCAATTTACCAATGATACGCCGGGCTTAATGATGCAGATCAAACAGGCGCTGAAACCGGACGGATTGTTTCTTGGCTGCATGACAGGCGCAGGCACACTCGGAGAGTTGCGCGAATCGCTGCTGCAAGCCGAGTCTGAGCTAACAGGCGGCGTCAGCCCGCGTGTAGCGCCTTTTGCCGATGTGCGGGATGCAGGCGGCTTGCTACAGCGCGCAGGTTTCGCACTGCCTGTAACCGACATTGAAAATGTCACTGTGCGTTATGATAATATGTTTGCGCTGATGGCAGATATACGCGCTATGGGCATGGCCAATATTCTGACCGGCCGTTCGCGCAAACCGGTAAGCCGCCGTTTCTTTATCCGTGCGGCAGAAATTTACGCCGAGCGCTTCAGTGATCCTGACGGGCGCATTCGGGCGAGTTTCTCATTCATCTGGATGTCCGGTTGGGCGCCGCACGTATCGCAGCAACAACCACTAAAGCCCGGTTCAGCCAAGGCTTCACTGGCAGAAGCCTTGCTCGCTACGGAAAAGAAGCCGCAAGAGTAATCAGCAATCGCCCTGCTGAGTGCCGTCACTGGCGATCAGGCAGACAGATTGTGGTGAGGATTGCAGCAGGCTTTTGCGTTCGACATAGGATTTTTCGCTGTTGCCGCGCTGAATAGATCCGGTGGACATCATATCCACACCGGCAGGAAACAGCGATTGTGCGGTCTGCTTATTGGCTTTTTCATTTAAGATCGGCACGATAACCAGCGTCAATGCCAGTACAGCGGAACCGAATAGCAGCACACAGCGTACAAATCCGCTTTTGGCAACCGGCATAAAGCCTGATTTTGTCTCTTCATCATCTTTAAAAAAGTCTGTCAGAAACTCAGACTGATACTGACTGCGATTACTGCTCATCGTCATACTCCGGCGCGATAATCCTACCATGCGGTATGTCAGTGAATCATCCCTTAACAAAATCGTAAAAATTGCCCTGACGACTGAAAATAACCCGCAATAATGAAGAATACGCCGGAGTCCTATAGGTGTTTTACAGAGGCCTTATAAAAGGTCCATCAGGAAAGGGATCAGCGGCTCGTCAGCAGGCGGCATCGGATAGGAGCGCAGGTCTTTAGGTTTCACCCATTTCAGCGCCTGCCCTTCCATAGAGCGGGCAATGCCCTCATAGCGCCGGCAGATATAAAGTGGCATCAGCAGATGAAATTTATCGTAAGAATAACTGGCAAAAGTCAGCGGTGCGAGACAGGCATGTTTGGTCACAATGCCCAGTTCTTCCTGCAACTCACGGATCAGTGCATCTTCCGGCGTTTCACCGGCTTCAACCTTGCCGCCCGGAAATTCCCACAAACCAGCCAGATTTTTACCCTCAGGGCGTTGTGCCAGCAAAATACGGCCATCCGTATCAATCAGCGCACAGGCTGCCACCAGCACAATCTTTTTGCCCTCAGTCATAGATACTACCTATCTGCAATAATAAATATAATCATAGACAGTGCTGAAGCCTAAACCCTGATACAAAGCGCGTGCTGCTGCATTCGCACTTTCCACCTGCAACCAGAATTTATGATCGCCGCGGGATAAAGCCTGCCCCATCTCATTCAGAACCAGCGCTTTTGCAAAACCGCGCCGTCTAAACGCTTCACCAATACACAAATCAAGCAGACCGGTATAGCCGTCCTCACTCACGCAAAGCAGAGTTGCGGCAGGCTCAGCGCCTGCAAAACCGGCAATGATAAACTTTTGCGGTTTGATGGAGCGCAAGACTTCCGCCAATCCCTCGACCAGCGGCTCAGGGCGGTTATGAAAATCGGCAGATATCCGGCTATAGCCGCTCTCCTGCCCCTCGCGGAAATGCACAAGCCGCAACGGCAAACGCGGTTGCCGGATTTTCAGCGCTGTGTTGTCACGCAAATCGCAAGTCATCACAGACGATGCGCCGGAAGATGTATAACCACGCGCGATCAGATAATCTGCCAAAGCAGGCGGCGCCAGCGGCGTCAGCCGGAAAACCGGTTGTTTGCTCTGAGCAATAAACAGCGCCTCACAGGCTTCCACCCGCTGCTCCAGATCCGTATCATCGGACGGGTCCAGCAGATTGACCGAATTGCCGCGTTTTGACGGATAGTAAGGCGTCAGTTGAACAGCCCAGCTGCCAAAATGCGTGACCTGCGCTGCAGGCCATGCATGAAAACCAAGCTCTTCAAACTGACGGATTTCAGACATCACGACCGGTAATCACCATTAATGGCCACATATTCCTTGGTCAGATCACAGGTCCAGACAGTCGCCGTCCCTTCACCCATACCAAGCTCAACCGTGATGAGAATATCCTCACCCTTCATATAATCAGAAGCCGCAGCTTCCGAATAAGCAGGATCGCGTTCACCATCCACAGCTACGCGGATCGTACCGAAGCTGATGGCCAAACGATCACGATCAGCAGGCTCACCGGCCTTACCGACTGCCATGACCACACGTCCCCAATTGGCATCCTCACCGGCAGCTGCGGTTTTCACCAACGGGGAATTGGCAATCGACAGACCAATGCGTTTGGCAGAAACATCGGAAACCGCACCTTTCACAGTGATTTCCAACATTTTGCGGGCGCCTTCACCATCGCGCACCACTTGCAGGGCAAGGTTTTTCAGAAGCTTGCGCAAACCACGGTCAAACTCTGCAAGACGCTCATCATCAGACGATGTGACTGCTACAGCACCACGTTCAGCAGCCGTGCCAGTGGCAAACAGCATCAGCGTATCAGAGGTGGATGTATCGCTGTCAACGGTTACCGCATTGAAGCTGGAATCCACCGCTTTGGAAAGCAGCCCCTGCAAAACGTCAGAGGCAATCGGCGCATCAGTCACCACAAAGGACAGCATTGTCGCCATATCCGGCGCAATCATGCCTGCACCTTTGGCAATGCCGTTGATTGTTACCGGCACACCGCCGAGCAATACGGTTTCTGTTGCCACTTTCGGATAAGTATCGGTGGTCATGATGGCTTTGGCCGCTTCCAGCCAGCCGTTATTCTCGGCACGCGCATTCATATCACCGAAGAGATGCGCGAATTTACCGGCATCCAGCGGCTCACCGATGACACCGGTTGAGGCGAGAAAGATTTCATTACTTTCACAGCCCAGCGCCTCACAGGCAGCTTTGGCAGTGGCCGTCGTTGTTTCACGACCCTTTTTACCGGTAAAGGCATTGGCATTACCGGAATTCACAATCACCGCTTTGGCTGTGCCGTGCTTGAGGCTCTCGCGGCAAAAATCCACCGGCGCAGAAGGGCACTTGGAACGGGTAAAAACACCGGCAACCGAAGCAGGCTTGTCAAAAACCATCATCAGTACATCTGTTCGGTTTTTATATTTAATCCCCGCTTCGGCTGTCGCCATTCGCACACCGGCAATCACCGGCATGGCAGGATAATGTTTTGGTGCAAGCGGAGAAACAGAAGAAGACATGCGAGCCTCAAGAATAAGAGCATTACCGGCAAAACCGAAAAATGATTTTGCGTCAGGGTCATGCGGCTAAATACCAATGAATTTTAACCGAAATAAAACAGCTCGTATCTTGCGTGCCATTCAAATGCTGTCAGCACATCAAATCACCCGCCGCTTCACCTCAGGTCGAGGCCAATAAATGACGGATAGGCATAAAATGCAATCACCTGCCCGAAATAATCAAGGCAGGTGATCATTTTTATCAAAATTTGCTCTCAACCTACCAAATTGGTAATCACATCGAAGCAAAATGAGAAGTATTACTGTGCGGCTTTCGCTGCTGCATCCTGCGCGTCAGCGGCTTCTTTCATCGCTTTGGCAACAGCTTCGTCTTCATAAGTGATTTTCGAACCGTCACGCAGCTTCTTGACCATTTCGATATATTTTTCACGAATGAGGATCGAGCGAACCTGATCTTTCACTTCTTCAAATGCCGGTGGCTGCTGCTGGCGCTTATCTTCCAGCTTGATGATGTGATAGCCGAACTGCGACTTAACAGGCTCTTTGGTATAACCGCCAACTTCAAGTGCAAAGGCAGCTTTTTCAAATTCAGGCACCATCATGCCTTCGCTGAAATAACCAAGATCACCACCCTGTGCGGCAGAACCGTCAGTTGAGCTTTCTTTAGCCAGATCTTCAAACTTAGCGCCGCCTTCGAGCTTCTTGATGATCGCTTTGGCTTCGTCTTCTGTTTTCACCAGAATATGACGGGCACGCACTTCGTTCTTCGCAGGCATTGCTGCGATTTCCTTGTCGTAACGGCCACGCACTTCTGCATCAGTGATCTTGTCCACGATTGCAGTCTGGAAATATTCATTATGCAATGCACGGTCTTTCAAAAACTCGATGCGCTGTTTGAATTCTTCACTGTCATCCAGCTTTTCAGCTTTCGCAGCAACTGCCAGCACTTTGATATCAACCAAAGCGGCCAATGCAGCGAGACGACGCTGATCGTCCGGCAGGCGGGAGAACTGCGGGTCCAGATCGCTCGACGCCTGATCAACTTCACCCTGTGTCAGCTTCACGCCGTTCACAGTGGCAAGCACCTTATTCGGATCAGCTTTTTCAGCTGGCTTTGCTGCGGTTTCAGTCTTCGCAGCGGCGTCCTGTGCATAGGCAGAGCCTGCAGCAGTGGTCAAAAGCAGACCGGCTGCCAGTTGAATCAGGACTTTACGGGTACGGGTCATCAGTGATTTTCTCCTTCAGGACGAGTACCGTCCCATGAATAAGGCAGAATTTTGCTGCTCTCGCTGAACTTAGCCAAAGCAGAATAGTTTTTAGGCGATATGGCAATTTCTGCACAATATATATTCTTCACCAGTAACAATCCTCGCTGCACTGCGCATATATTCGCTTTGCTGAGGGGTATCCCTGCTGTCAAATCATTGACATCGCCGCCCTCCCCTCTTATCTGTCCATCGGCTTTGCGTCCAGAGAGCTGTCAGAGAGAAATTACGCGAAATGTCTTTTCGAGTGCGTGATTTCTTGCCATAAGTCTCGCATAAACAAATAAAGCCGGTGACAGAGCGCCACAAAGGCGGCGACATCTTTGGCGGAAAATTTAAGAAAGGACCAGCGATGGTCAGCTTTGGCGGTCTCGCCCGTATGATTTTCGGCTCATCCAATGAGCGCCGTATCAAGGGTCTTCGTCCTCGCGCAGCAGAAATTACCGCGCTTGAGAAACAATATGAAGCCCTGAGCGATGCTCAGTTACAGGCCAAGACCGATGAATTCCGCGCTCTGCTTCAAGGCGGAAAAACGCTGGATGATATTCTGCCTGACGCTTTTGCAACTGTTCGCGAAGCCGCAAAACGTGCACTTGGTATGCGACCGTTTGATGTGCAGCTGATCGGCGGCATGGTGCTGCATGAGCGCACAATCGCGGAAATGCGCACCGGTGAAGGTAAAACCCTCATGGCAACCCTGCCGGTTTACCTTAATGCGCTGGAAGGCAAAGGCGTGCATGTCGTTACCGTCAACGACTATCTCGCCACCCGCGATGCGCAGACAATGGGCGTGCTTTACAACTTCCTTGGTCTGACAGTCGGCGTGATTGCGCATGGTCTGGATGATGACCAGCGCCGTGAGGCCTATGCCTGCGATATTACCTACGCAACCAATAACGAACTCGGCTTCGATTATCTGCGTGATAACATGAAATATGAGCGCGCCCAGATGGTGCAGCGCGAACATAACTACGCCATCGTCGATGAAGTTGATTCGATCCTGATCGACGAAGCGCGTACCCCGCTGATCATTTCCGGCCCGCTGGAAGATCGTTCGGACTTCTATTCGCTGATCGATACTTTCATTCCGCAATTGCAAGCGGAAGATTACGAAGTCGACGAAAAGCAGAAAACCGCGATCTTTACTGAAGTCGGTACAGAAAAAATCGAAAGGCTGCTGGAAGCTGCGGGCCATCTGAAAGGCGAAAGCCTTTACGATATTGAGAATGTGGCTGTTGTCCACCACCTCAACAATGCGCTGCGTGCACACAAACTGTTCCAGCTCGATAAAGATTATATCGTCCGCAATGATGAACTGGTCATCATCGACGAGTTTACCGGACGTATGATGCCGGGTCGCCGTTATTCGGAAGGCCTGCATCAGGCGCTGGAAGCCAAAGAAAAAGTAACAATCCAGCCGGAAAACCAGACACTGGCTTCGATCACATTCCAGAACTATTTCCGTATGTATAACAAGCTGGCCGGTATGACCGGTACTGCGGCAACGGAAGCGGAAGAATTCGGCAATATTTATGGTCTTGATGTTGCAATCATCCCGACCAATCTGCCGGTTGCCCGTATTGATGCTGATGATGAAGTTTACCGTACCGTTGATGAGAAATACAAAGCCATCATCCGTGATATCCGTGATGCCCATGAAAAGGGTCAGCCGGTACTGGTGGGTACGACTTCCATCGAAAAATCCGAACTTCTGGCCGAACGCCTGAAAAAAGACGGCGTGCAGAATATTCAGGTTCTGAATGCCCGTTATCACGAGCAGGAAGCCTATATTGTTTCGCAGGCCGGTGTGGCAGGTGCCATTACCATCGCAACCAATATGGCCGGTCGCGGTACGGATATTCAGCTCGGCGGCAATCTGGAAATGCGCGTGAAGGTAGAGCTGGCAGATGTGCCTGCTGGTCCTGAACGCGATGCAAAAATTCAGGAAATCAAAGCGGATATCGCCCGTAACAAAGAACAGGCACTGGCTGCCGGTGGTCTTTATGTTCTGGCGACAGAGCGTCACGAAAGCCGCCGTATCGACAACCAGCTGCGCGGTCGTTCCGGTCGTCAGGGTGATCCGGGCAAGTCGAAATTCTTCCTGTCCTTGCAGGATGATCTGATGCGCATCTTCGGTTCCGACCGTATGGACAGCATGCTTCAAAAGCTCGGCCTCAAAGAAGACGAATCCATTGTGCATCCGTGGATCAACAAGGCGCTGGAAAAGGCTCAGAAAAAAGTCGAAGCCCGCAACTTTGAGATCCGCAAAAACCTGCTCAAATATGACGATGTAATGAATGATCAGCGTAAGGTGATCTTTGAACAGCGTCTGGAAATGATGGATGCGGAAGACCTGACCGAAACGGTCAATGAAATGCGCCATGAAGTGGTTGAGGATATGGTTCGCTCCCATATTCCTGAAAACGCCTATGCTGAACAGTGGAAAGTTCCGGAACTCAAGGAAGAGGTCATCAAAGTCCTCAATCTTGATCTGCCGATTGAAGCCTGGGCAGCAGAAGAAGGCATCGCAGAAGAGCAGATTGAAGAACGCATTAAAGAAGCGGCTGACAAAGCCGCCAATGAACGCGCAGAGCGCTTCGGCCCGCAGATCATGGCCTATGTGCAGAAATCCGTTATCCTGCAGTCACTCGACAATCTGTGGCGTGAGCATCTGGTCAATCTTGACCATCTGCGTTCCGTTGTCGGTTTCCGCGGTTATGCCCAGCGCGACCCGCTGAACGAATATAAGACTGAAGGTTTTGAACTGTTTCAGGCCATGCTGTCGAACCTGCGTGAAGTTGTGACCTCGCAGCTGATGCGTGTGGAAATCATGCGTGAAGAACCACAGCCGCAACTGCCGGAAATGCACGGTCATCATATTGACGGCACCACCGGTGAAGACGATTTCGGTGAAGGTTCTGAAGCCCCGCGCCTTGCAGACAGCGACCGCTTTGTTGAACCGGAAAACCGCGACCCGAACGATCCGTCCACTTGGGGCCGCATCGCGCGCAATGAAGCCTGCCCTTGCGGATCAGGCAAGAAGTTCAAACATTGCCACGGCGCTTTCGCATAACAAACTATCCGTTCTGAATAAAAAACACCGCCTGTACATTACAGGCGGTGTTTTATTTTATACATTGCCGGATGTGTATAAGATGACTTGTAAACTATTCCGTGCCAGAACATTTATCCGTGACAAGCATTTCCGAGAGACAAATTGCCTGCAAAATTTCAGATCACATCACTGGCTGAAAGGTTCCTGCCTGCAAAACAGGCAGAGCAATTGCGTCCGTGGTTGCTGCGGGCAGAGCGCATGTTTTCCGGTGATGATGAACAGGCACAAGCCAAACGCTCATCGCTGATCGCCCTTGCCATCCGCATTGTCGGCGCCGCGCTGGCGCTGCTCAGTCAGGTTGTGCTGGCGCGTCTGCTGGGCAGCTTCGAGTTCGTTATTTATGTTCTTGTCTGGACAGTGACACTCATTCTCGGCGACCTCGCCTGTTTCGGTTTCCACACCACAATCATCCGTTATGTGCCGCAATATATGCAGCATAATCAAACGGCGGATGCGCGGGGTATTCTGCGCACAGGTCCCGTCTTTGCTCTCGTCAGTGCCGCAACCATTACTTTGATCAGTATTCTTCTGCTCAACGGCCTGAGCTCACGGTTTGAATCCTATTACTGGGCAGCATTTGTGATCGGGATATGTTGTATTCCTGCCATTGCCATCAGCAATATTTTTGACGGCACTGCACGGTCACAAGGCTGGATACTGGCAGCGCTCAGCCCGGGCTATATTCTGCGTCCGCTGATGATGCTGCTGATCTTCATAATACTGCTTTTCTCCGGCTGGGAGCCGCAAGCCACAACCGCCCTGCTTGCAGCTTTTTCAGGCACAGCACTCACAGTCATCGGCCAGCAACTGTTTTTACGCAGGCGTATTGCCAAAGTCCTGCCAAAAGGCGCGGGAAATTATCATTTACGCGAATGGTTGCGCGTTTCTCTGCCGATTTTCTTCATTGAAGGCTTCTTCTTCCTGCTCATCAATATTGATGTTCTGATGGTAGGCCGCATGATGGAGCCGGACAGCGTTGCCATGTATTTTGCCGTGACAAAAGTACTGGCGCTGGCGCATTTCGTTTATTTTGCTGTCAAATCCAGCGTGGCACAACGCTATTCCCAGCTGCTGCACGGCGGAGACAAGCAAGAGTTCAGTGATTTTGCACGCAACTCCGCCCGCTGGACATTCTGGCCGACTTTATTGCTGGGCGCATTGCTGCTGGCCGCAGGCTGGCCATTGCTCGCCCTGTTCGGCAATGACTTCACGCATGGCTATCCGCTCTTATTCATTCTGATTTTCGGGGTAATTGCCCGCGCCAGTGTCGGTCCATGCGAGAGCCTGCTTTCGATGTCCGGCAATCAGAATATCTGTGCCCTGCTCTACGCACTGGCACTGATCGTCAATATCACACTTAATCTGGCACTCATTCCGCTTTTAGGTTTAAGCGGAGCAGCCATTGCCACAGCCTGCGCAATGGCCACAGAAGCTGCCACACTCTCCTATGCGGTACGTAAACGCTTAGGGATCACCATGTTCGTTTTTGCCCCTTCAGCCAAGCCAGCAGGATAATATCTCATATGCTGCATATTTACCGGAAAGCCAAAGCAATTGAGCATCTGCACAATGCGCAGGCTCCGGTTCTGGCTGAACACAATATCTTCAACCATCCGGATTTTCTGCGTCCTGCTTTTACACATTTCGCCAGCGATGACTGCGGGCTGATCCTGAACACCAATCCGGAAACCGCTTTTCTGATGCCTTTTGAGGAGGCCAGAGCGGGTTTAGGATTTAAAAAAGTAATTTGCGGCTGGAGCAATATATATACCACGCAAGGCACACCGCTGCTCAGTGCCGAAGCCGCTTCAGCAGCACTGGAAACAGTCCTGTCCGAGCTGTGCAAGCCGGAATACAAGCTGCCGGATGTGTTAATCCTGCCGGACATCAGTCTCAATGCCCCGTTCGCAATTGCCTTGCATGAAATAGCGCACCGTAAAGGGCTGCCCTTGCACGTCATCCGGCAGGAAGAACGGCCGGTTTTGCGTTCCAATGAAGATCCCGAGACTTATCTGACCAATGCGATCGGCAAAAATCACCGCCGTGAATATCGCCGTCAGTGGCGCCGCCTGTCCGAAACCGGCCAGCTGGAATATCGTGTCATTTCAGACAAGACACTGGCTATCAGCGCCTTTGAAGACTTTCTGACGCTGGAGGCCGCAGGCTGGAAAGGAACACGCGGCACTGCTTTTCTGAGCAAGCAATCCGATGCAGATTTTGCCCGTGAGGCTGTGCGTGCATTGGCAGAACGTGATCTGGTGCGTATTCACATATTAGAGCTGAATAACAAGGTAATCGCGAGCCTTGTGGTCTTTGTTCAGGGTGATCAGGCATGGACATGGAAAACAGCCTATGATGAAGCTCTGCGCGCCTATTCCCCCGGTGTGCTGCTGATGATTGAAGTCCTGAAAAATCATCTGGAAAATCCGGCTTTGCGCATCACCGATTCCTGTGCCATTCCCGATCATCCGGTGATGTCACGCCTGTTTCATGAACGGGAAAGTTTCGGCACAATCATTCTCGGACTATCCGGTCAAAGCCAGCAGGCGGTAAACACGATTATCCGTCAGTTCCGCCGTTACGACCGGTTGCGCACACTCTTGCGCAATCTCAGATCGCGCCTGCAAAAACTGCTCAAGCGTTGAGCCTTATGCTTTACGTGTCTGCACACGCTGGCCGAGCCATACGCTGAACAGCACAATCAGCATGCCGCACATCTGCAAAAGGTTCAGCTGCTGCCCCAGCAATACCCAGCCCAGAATAACAGCTGTCAGCGGGCTTAAAAAACCAAGAGAGGCCGCAACAGAGGATTCCAGCCGTGCCAGCCCGCGGAACCATAAAAGATAGGTCAGCGCACCACCGATCAGCCCGAGATAGATAAAACCAAGCCAGTTTGTCAGCGTCAGCACCGGCAAGGCTGGTTCCATCCAGAAAGCCACCGGCACCAGAAGCAGGCCGCCAGCTGTCAGCTGCCATGCGGTAAAAGTCAGTGGTGGCACAGGCGGTTGCCAATAGCGGCTGAGTACTGTTCCGGCCGCCATCGAAAACGCACCGGCCAGCGCTGCAATAATCCCTGTCTGATCCAGCACGCCATTGGGTTTCAAAACGAGGAGCGCCACACCGGCAATCCCTGCAAGGGCTGCCAGCACCGCAGCAGCGCGCAAACGGGTACCAAGCACCGCACGCGCCAGAAACACAACGATAAGCGGCTGTACCGCTCCCACAGTGGCTGCAACGCCACCGGGCAAACGATAGGCAGCGACAAACAGCATCGCCCAGAAAAATGAGAAATTCAGCGCGCCGAGAATGAACACCCGCAACCACCAGATGCCATGCGGCAATTGCCGGACAAGAAGCAGAAGCAACAGACCGGCAGGCAAAGCACGGAGCATGGCAACGGTCATCGGATAACCGGCAGGCAGCATTTGTGTGGTGACAATATAGGTACTGCCCCAGACTGCCGGTGCCAGTGCGGTCAGCAGCAAATCTGTCCGTAACGATGTCATAGCCCGTCTCCGCCTGATTTATTTAAGAGCACCCGACAAACACCTGAACCACAGACACATGAACAGTGTCAGTGATTCAAAATATCCCGCAGCGGGCACTGCGCCGGAATCTCTTTACCCTTAAGTGCTGAATTATATAAATGAATAAGCTGTGTACGCGGTGTGATCAGGTCATTGAGATGCAGAGCCGGCTCAAACAGCAAGGGCGTATGTCCGAGATGTAAAGGAGAGTAAATATCGATCGCCTGCGCCTGATGCGCCAGTTCCAGCTTGTTCACCATATAGGTCAGCAAAGACGGGCCCAGTGTTTCCAGCCGGCAATGAGACACATGGCGCGGCAACCCCAATCTCTTGCGCAACTGCTGAAACCCGTATTTAGCCGGCGAATACCATAGCGGAATAAAATACGAATCATCGGCAGCCTCCAGCATCAAAGCCAGCAGCTCACTATTTTGCGGAAGTTTCAAAACAGCATTATTGATACTGCCCTGCATTTCCCACCCGAACATATAGTCCGTAAATTTGACAGGCCTGACGCAATAAACATCGCAATCGACGTAAAGCCCCATGCCCTCGCGCTGCATCCGGTAGCGGTAAATATCGGCGGCCATTGCCAGACTGCCTGTCCGCTTGTTCCTGAATATCTGTTCGCGCGGCATCAGCTTTGCCGCATCAAAGAGCCTGACCCCATCCGGCAGATCAACCGGACTTTCATAACAATGCAGCACGACATCATAGCCATGCCGAACAAATGAACGCAGGCAGGCAGCGTGAACGGGACCGAGCTCATTGCCGATCCAAACTGAATTAATGATCTCACTCACTGCCAATACCTTAAGGACAAAATTCTTATGAATGAACTATTTCATAGATTGGTGTGCCGGGTTCAATCGCTCTGTTTTTTAAATTGGAATTGTAAAGATGCATAGCAACAGAGCGGGAAGTTGTCAGATCTTCCAGTGTCAGTCCTTTTTCAAACAGCAAATTTGAAAGCGGCGCATACAGAGGAGAATAGATATCAGCCGGAGCAACTCTTTCTTCAAGCTTAAGCGCTCTGACATAATGTGTAATCAGAACAGGCCCGATGGTGCCCCATGACTGATTGGCCACCAGCTTAGGCATGCCAAGAGCTTTGCGCAGCTGATAAAATCTTTGCCTGTTTTTCGAACGCCACGGCGGAATAAAGGCCGGATTTTCCGAGGCAGAAAGCACAGCCTCAAGCAATGGGCTACTTGCAGGGCATTTAATAATCGCATTCGAAACGAGATCATTACTTTCCCAACTTAAGATATAATCCGCATCCGCAAACGGCTTGAGACAAAAGACATCGCAATCGACATAGATGCCCATACCTTCGCGTAAAATACGATACCGATAAATATCGGCGGCCAAAGTAAGGCTGCTGGTTTTCTTATGCCGGACAATTTCATCAGGCCGCATCAAACGATTGGCATCAAAAAGCTTTACGCCATCTGGCAGGTCGACCGGACGCTCATAACAATGCAGCACGACATCATAGCCATGCCGTACAAATGAGCGCAGGCAAGCTGCATGCACAGGGCCAAGCTCTTTGCCGATCCAGATGGAATTAATTGTCGAGGTCATGGCTTTTCTTTCAGCAAAGTCTTTTGCTCTTATCACCGCAACAACCGGCGCAAATAGTAATAATTTCGGACAGAATTACTCTGGTAACCAAAGCACAAGACAGTGCTTATTTGTGTGCGACCGGAATTCGTCCCCAGCGTTTTCTGGTAAAGAGATTGATATAAATGCCCCATAAGCCAGTGCGGCTGCGACGTACCAGTCTTTTCATTTCGCGCAAAAATTTCTGCATCTTAGCCGGACACTGATACTGCAATGAGCGCTCAGGGCTCAGAGTGCTTTCCAGCCCTGCCTGCATACAGATTGCCGGACTAACCTGATAAACGGTCATCTGCGGGAAGAAACCGCAGGATGGTGTAAAGAGCAGATGGTCAATCGGCGATGCCGCATCATTCATGCAGCACAGAAGCGCCCGCGCACGGTCACGCGAGATAATATAGCCTGCAGCAAGAATGTGCTGGCTGCGCAATTGTGCCACTGTGTAACAGCCGGAAACGGTGACGACCGGCCGGTCCGTCAGCACCTTTTTTCCCTGACTTTCAATTTTGATCAGATCCGCATTCTCAGGAATCCAATCATCTGTGGTAAAAAATTTGTGCGCGTCCGCTGACAGGCTGACGTCATCTTCAAAAATCGCCGCGTATTTGTCTTCACCCTCAGCAATAAGCTCCAGACATTTACGGTGACTGAGAAAACAGCCAATCTCGGTTCTGGTTAGCGGTTGTGCCCAGGCAGGTGTACGCACAATAGCGGAAATTTCCTGATCGCTGAGATTTTTGCCATCAACTGCCGCAACACGCTCAAAAGGAATAGACGCTTTAGCAAATTGCTCCTGCATACGCACTAAGCGTTCAGGAGAGCGATCGAGATTAATCAAATAGGCTTTCACTGCAATTTCCGCCCTAAAGAATATTTTCTTTCGGTAAAATATTTCGCTCTTCACTCAAGAGAGCCTACTCATACTAAAAGGACGATACGAAGACAATCCATACGCCCTGCAGTTATCACCGGAATTAACCGTAAATGCGAACCGCAAAAAACTAAGGGAAAAAAGTGGTGCGGGTGGTCGGAATCGAACCGACACTCCTTTCGGAACTGGATTTTGAATCCAGCGCGTCTACCAGTTCCACCACACCCGCACATTTGCAGGCACTTCTTTGCGAAGCGCTGCCCTGGTGCGCCGAAATATAGTGAGAACCACCCTCCCGTCAACTGGCAAAACTCATTTGTATCAATAATATTTCAACAAAATTCGTCATCGCAAACTGCACAGCAGCTATTTGCGTTTATACAGTTTTTAAATCCGCCATAACATTCTTTACGCGCATTGCCCTGCAAAGCATTTCGTTTTACACAAAACACCAAATTTCCAAGTGGCTTTTGCCGTATCTACCATCGCTAAAACAGTTTCGGGATAAGTTAGAGCACCTTAATGGAAAGATCATTCCGCCGGTTTGATTTCCAATCCTGCTTTGATACGCCCGCAATACCGTCAAAATACAAAGCAGCGCTTTTCTCTTCGAAGAGAAAATGCGCAGATACCCGACAGAGGCCATTATGCTGCGTAAACTTTATGACTGGACCATTTCACTTGCGGCGCGTAAATCCGCGGCAACATGGTTGGCCGTCATCGCTTTTCTTGAAAGCTCGGTTTTTCTGATTCCGGCCGACGTGCTGTTTGTGCCGATGGGCATCGCCCGCCCGAAAAAAGTCTGGCATTACGCGCTGATCGCGACGGTCATGTCTGTACTCGGCGGTATTCTCGGCTGGTATATCGGCCATTATGCCTATGAAGCTGTGGCAAAGCCTGTTCTGGAATTTTACGGCAAGCTCGATACATTTGAGAGACTGCGCGGCAGCACCAGCGCCGATATGATCCTGCTTCTGCTGATTACATCCGGCTTGTCTCACCTGCCCCCGATGAAGGTCGTCACAATCCTATCCGGTGCGGCAGGCATCAATATCTGGCTGTTTATCCTATCCGCAATCATCACCCGCGGAGCACGGTTCCTGCTGCTGGCATGGCTCTTGCAGCGCTATGGTGAGCCAATCCGGGATTTCATTGAAAAACGCCTCGGAACAATAGCCATTTTTGTCGCTATTGTACTGATTTTGCTTTTCATAGCCGTCAAATACAGCCACGCATGAAAAACCGGCATACCGGCCATGTTTATGCCACAACAACATGGCTGTGCTGAGTTCAAACTGATCTCAATAACAAGGATTTCCCTGTGTCTTCAGCCAGCACACCCTCTCAAGTCCGCTCACAACATGCACTCGTATCCGGGTTTCTTGCTCTGGCAATGGCAGGGGTCGTGGGATCAGCTCTGGCCTTTCAGTATATCGGCGGTTATCTGCCTTGCAAATTATGCATGGAAGAGCGCATTCCCTATTATGTCGGCGTACCGCTGATGCTGCTGAGCGCATTACTGGCTGCTCTTGGAAAATCTGAAAAACTGACCCGCATCCTGCTGTTCATTGCCGGTCTGCTCATGACTTACGGTCTGATTCTTTCAGTCTACCATTCCGGTGTTGAGTGGAAATTCTGGGAAGGGCCTGCCGATTGCGCAACCGCCGCTGTCTCGATCACAACCAGTGCAGGCAACCTGCTTGGTGACCTCAATGCCGTTAAACCCGCAGCATGCGATGTTGCTGCCGGACGTTTTCTCGGCATTTCTTTTGCCGGATGGAACGGCGTTGCCTCACTGTTCCTCGGAATTATTGCGTTTTACGGCGCATCGCTGAAAACCACCCGTTCGTAATTCCTGAAAATAAAAAACTGGAGTCATTGATCATGGCTCCAGTTCAACATCCCAATATAAATAATCCATCCAGCTTTCATGCAGATGGTTCGGCGGAAACCGCCTGCCATTCTTATGCAAATCAAAAACACTAGGCATATAGGGTTTTTGTCTCGGCCACATCTGCGCTTTGGCAGGCATCATTCCACCTTTACGCAAATTACACGGGGAACAGGCCGCAACCACATTTTCCCAGGTTGTTTCCCCGCCGTTACAGCGCGGCACCACATGATCAAACGTCAGCTCATGATGCGCGCCGCAATACTGGCACTCAAAACGGTCGCGCAGAAACAAATTAAATCGGGTAAAAGCCGGATATGTCGGCGGCGCGATATAAGTTTTCAGACTAATCACACTCGGCAAACGCATGGAAAATGTCGGGGAACTGACCTCTGCATCATATTCCGCAACAATATTGACGCGGTTGAGAAACACAGCCTTGATCGCGTCCTGCCACGACCACAGAGATAAGGGATAATAGCTGAGCGGACGGAAATCCGCATTCAGTACCAGCGCCGGCAACCTGCCGGCAAATGCGCTAACGTTCAAGAAACACCTCCTTGTGCATCTTGCAATTTAGTCACGCATCCATTGCAATCTGCGGCTTAAAGAGACAAAACAAGCACTCCGGCTTGCTCTGCATGCATTTCGTCCCGTCCTGCCAAAGCAGTTTGAGGAAAAAGAAAAATGCTTCGTTCTGTTCAGTATAGCAGTCGTTTCTTCAATGTACCTGATAGAATGATACGTAAAAAACGAATGCTTTTACCGGTCACAATATGAAAGCAGGACATGTCATTATTGTGAAGCCAGACGGATTATCAGTCAATTTCAATTCATCATTCCGTCAGAAAATCCGTCGACAAAATTACGCAGATTTCCATATTTCAATACATTTACCTGAAAGCTGCTGTTTCACAGTACAAACCCGCTGTTCAAGTTTCTATAAATACACTTTCAATATTGTATACAATTATGTAAACATGAATTGACAGCTTTGACAAAACACAGCTGTAACAGCACTTTCCTTTTGTATTGCGTTCAGACTAAGCTGCAACAAAAGGACAAGCCGGTTAATACCGAAATCAGACAGGGAGCCCTATTGATGAGTGGTCGTATTGAACATGCAGGTCTGCAAGTTGATCAGGAACTGAGCACGTTTCTGGAAAAGGAAGTCCTGCCGGATACCGGCATTACTGCCGCCGCCTTCTGGTCCGGTCTTGCAGGCATGGTCAAAGAGCTTGCACCACGCAATAAGGCACTGCTTGCCAAACGCGACGACATACAAGCCAAACTCGACGCATGGTATAAAGCCAACCGCAATTACAACATGGCAGAATATCAGGCTTATTTGCGCGAAATCGGCTACCTTCTGCCGGAGGGTGAAGATTTTCAGGTTACCACAGCCAATGTAGACAGTGAAATCACCAGCCTTGCAGGCCCGCAGCTTGTTGTGCCTGTCATGAATGCCCGTTATGCGCTTAATGCTGCCAATGCGCGCTGGGGTTCGCTTTACGATGCGCTCTATGGCACAGATGCCATCAGCGAAGAAAACGGCGCGGAGAAAGGCAAAGCCTATAATCCCGTACGCGGCGCAAAAGTGATCGCATGGGCAAAAGCATTTCTCGATGAGGCAACCCCGCTGTCAGAGGGTCGCTGGGACGAAATCGCCGGTTTTGCAGTGACAGATAGCCAGCTTGTTCTCACGCTCAGCAACGGCAAATCCGTCAATCTGAAAAATCCGCAGAGCTTTGCAGGCTATCAGGGTGATGCGTCTTCCCCTACCCTTGTACTGTTGAAAAATAACGGCCTGCATATTGAAATTCGCCGCAATGCCGCGCACGTCATTGGTAAAGATGATCCGGCACAGATTGCTGATATCACACTAGAATCTGCACTCAGCACCATTCAGGACTGCGAAGATTCCGTTGCAGCGGTTGATGCTGCGGATAAGGTATTGGCCTATCGCAATATTCTCGGCCTGTTCAAAGGCACCTTGTCTGAAAGCTTTGACAAGGGCGGCAAAACCATTACCCGTAAGCTCAACGCCGACCGCAGCTACACAGCACCGGACGGATCAACGCTGACCTTGTCCGGCCGCTCGCTGCTGCTTTTCCGCAATGTCGGCCACCTGATGACCAATCCGGCCATTCTCGACAGTGAAGGCCATGAGATTCCGGAAGGTATTCTTGACGCAGCCTTTACCGCAGTCATCGCACTGCATGATATCGGCACACAGGACGGCAAGCTCAAAGGCACGCATCTCAATTCCCGTACCGGTTCGGTCTATATTGTAAAACCGAAAATGCACGGGCCGGAAGAAGTGGCCTTTGCTGCGGAGATATTTGCGCGTGCTGAACAGCTGGCAGGCCTCAAACCAAATACCCTGAAAATGGGTATTATGGATGAGGAACGCCGCATGACGGTGAACCTTAAAGAGGCCATCCGCGCTGCTAAAGAGCGGGTCTTCTTCATCAATACCGGCTTCCTTGACCGTACCGGCGATGAAATTCACACCTCGATGGAAGCAGGACCTGTTATCCGCAAAGGCGAGATGAAACAGGCCGCATGGATTGCCGCTTACGAAAACTGGAATGTCGATACCGGCCTCGCCTGCGGCCTAACCGGCCATGCGCAGATCGGTAAGGGCATGTGGGCAATGCCGGATTTGATGGCTGCAATGCTGGAGCAGAAAATCGCCCATCCGAAAGCTGGCGCCAATACCGCATGGGTGCCGTCACCAACTGCGGCTACGCTCCACGCCACGCATTATCACAAGATTGATGTGGCAGAAGTTCAGAACCAGCTCAAAAGCCGCACCAAAGCCAAGCTTGAAAATATTCTGACCATTCCTGTTGCCCGCGATACCAATTGGGCACCAGAAGATGTACAGGCAGAAATCGACAATAATGCGCAGGGCATTCTCGGCTATGTGGTACGCTGGATTGATCAGGGTGTCGGCTGCTCCAAAGTGCCGGACATCAACAATGTCGGCCTGATGGAAGACCGTGCAACACTGCGTATTTCCGCACAGCATATCGCCAACTGGCTGCATCACGGCATCGTCAGCGAAGCACAGGTCATGGAAACCATGAAGCGCATGGCAGCGGTGGTTGATGCGCAGAATGCCGGTGATGAGGCCTATGTGCCAATGGCGGCAGATTTCGCAAACTCTATCGCATTTCAGGCAGCCTGTGAGCTGGTATTTAAAGGCCGTGAGCAGCCGAACGGCTATACCGAGCCAGTTCTCCATGCCCACCGCTTGCAATTTAAATCTGCCCAGAAATAAAATCTTGACGCTTTTCACAAGCGGCATAAAAGTGGCGGACAGGAACAATCCTGCCCGCCACTTTTATTTTTGTTTTTGCGCATTATCCTACGCATCGGAGCGGGAAAAGAAATCAGTCCGGCGAACTGATTTCCCTGCGAAGACGCTTCACACTTTTGCTGGAAATACTTTGAGGCCGATCATGCTGACCATACGGCACGCTGACACCACCCACCTGCCCGCAATCCTTGATATTTATAATGATGCAATTGCCAATACGACCGCCGTTTTCATCAGCCAGCCGGTGGATCTGCAAAATCGCGCAGAGTGGCTCCTGTCGCGACAGAATGCGGGCTTTCCTGTGCTGGTTTTAACCGATGGAGATCAGCTGCTCGGCTATGCCAGCTACGGCGCTTTTCGTGCTTTTGAATGTTATAAACATACGGCAGAACTCTCGATTTATATTGCCGGTCACGCACGCGGCAAAGGCGCCGGTAACAGGCTGATGCAGGCTTTACTGGAACATGCAGCCACGAATAATATTCATGTGCTGCTTGGCGCAATTGAAGCGCAGAATACTGCTTCTCTGCGCCTGCATGAAAAACACGGCTTCTCCCAAACAGGATTACTCCCGCAGGTCGGGCGCAAATTTGACCGCTGGCTTGATCTGGTGCTGATGCAGCGCATTCTTTGAATGCCGGCTTATAGTTTCTGTCAAAAGAAACTTGATTTTAGAATTACTCTAAACTATTAAATTTAGAATAATTCTAAAAAGAGGCAATCATGTTCTCCTCACTCTTCTCACCATCACGCCGCTCCTTTGACAGCCTTTCAGAACAGGAAATGCTGGCACTCGCCATTTCATCTGAAGAAGACGATGCACGCATCTATCTCAGCTATGCGGATGGTCTGCGGGAAAGCTATCCGCAATCAGCCAAAATCTTTGAGACAATGGCGGAGGAAGAACACAATCATCGCTCCCGCCTGATTGATCTGCACCGGCAGCGCTTTGGTGAAACGATACCGCTGATCCGGCGCGAGCATGTGCGCGGCTATTATGAGCGCAAGCCCGACTGGCTGGTGCGCCCCTTAGGCATCGACAAAGTTCGGGCTATGGCCGGACAAATGGAGGAACAGGCGGCACGTTTTTATGAACAGGCTGCCAAGCGCGTTTCTGATGCCGCAACCCGCAAACTGCTCGGCGATCTGGCGCTTGAAGAAAAGCACCATGAACAGCGCGCCCATCATCTGGAAGAAAAACTGACACCGGACGATGTGCAGGATCAGGAACGCGCCGGTGAGCGCAAGCAGATGATCCTCACCTATATCCAGCCCGGCCTTGCAGGGCTGATGGACGGTTCGGTTTCCACACTGGCGCCGATTTTCGCTGCGGCGTTCGCCACGCAGGATACATGGCAGACTTTTCTGGTGGGTATGTCTGCGTCCGTTGGTGCCGGTATTTCTATGGGCTTCACAGAGGCCGCCCATGATGACGGTCATTTGTCAGGGCGCGGTTCACCGGTCAAACGCGGACTTGCCAGCGGTATCATGACCACCATTGGTGGTCTTGGCCATGCCCTTCCCTATCTGATTACCGATTTCTGGACTGCGACAACGATCGCCGTGCTCGTTGTTTTTGTCGAGCTCTGGGCGATTGCCTATATCCAGAACCGCTTTATGGAAACACCATTTATGCGTGCGGCCTTTCAGGTCGTGCTCGGCGGCGCACTGGTACTGGCCGCCGGTATTCTCATCGGCAATGCCTGATAAAACTTCAGCCCGCAACCGCTACTAATGAGGTAGCGGGCTGAGCAATAACTCGCTCATCCATAAACGGCTCAATGCAGATATGGTTTGGCTTGTTGATCGTGACAAAGCTGTTGCGCGGCACAGCCATCCAGTTCTCCGCAACACCGTCCAGCGGTTCGGAAACCACGCAGACCCCCGTTGAGGATGCCATTTTCGCTGTATAGAGCGTCGGCGCATGCGCATCACTCGCATAGCGCACCGCAAACAGCGAATGGCCGTCTGAAAATGCTGCTGTCAGCCGGATAAAAGGCGGCACATGAGCGGCCTCCGCCGTTTCATAAATCGCTTCAACAGTGCGCTTCAAAGCAGCCGCCGGATCATTATCCAACCCGAAATGCAGCATCAGCAGGAAAAACAGTTCTGAATCCGTTGAGCCGGACTTATGCGCATAAAGCGTGTCCGGCAGCAGGCTTTCCAAACGGCGGCGCAGACGGTCAAAATTGCCGATCTGACCATTATGCATAAAGCTCCAGCGCTGAAAAACAAACGGATGACAATTGGCACGGCTGGTTTCACCGCCTGTCGATGCACGCACATGCGCCAAAAACAGGCGGGAATTGATCTGGCGGGCAAGACTGCGCAAATTCTGATCAGACCAGGCAGGCAGAAGATCACGGTATAATCCCGGCTCCTCCCGCGTTCCGTACCAGGCCACCCCGAAACCATCGCCATTGGTCGCGGTTTTCGCCTCAGTCGCATGATGGCTCTGTGCGATCAGCGAATGACAAGGCGAAGTGATGATGTCTTCAAGATAAAGATCTGATCCGAAATACGCAGCCCAGCGGCACATGAAAAACACTCTGACAAGTGAGTGAAAAACCGTGACCAGCAACCATCAGACTGCCGCTCACAAACACCGATCTTTCACCAACATAGTTAATAATTCCTATTCAGCCGCGCGCTTATGGGTTTTAGCATAGAGCTTTGCGACAATAGTGCTGGCTGTTTTGTCAAATAAAAATGGCAAAATTGCATGAACCAAAGCCGCAAAAGCAGCAGCAAAAAGTGTGAATGAAAATTTGCCTGCAAAGGCCATATGCTGAAAATAGGTTTCGTTCACAGAAGCAGGATGCTCGGTAAACAGGCGTGAAATTTTGGTTTGCATGAGATTCCCCGTTATAAAATTTAAAAAATGCAGCACTCTGCAATCAGATAAGAATAATAACACTGCCCAATGCGCAATTCGTCTCAAAAAATCCTTGATAATAGTTACCTTTGAGACAAATATCCCATCATGACCCATAATATAGACGAAACAGACCGCCGCATCCTTCAGGAACTGCAGAAAGATGCCACCCTCTCGGTTGATGCACTCTCCGCACGCATTCACCTGTCACGCAATGCGTGCTGGCGGCGGTTGAAGCGACTGGAAGATGACGGCATTCTCAAGGGACGGGTGGCACTGGTCGATGCGGATAAGCTCGGCCTCGGCCTCACTGTGTTCATGCTGATCAGAACCAGCAACCATGACCCCAAATGGCTGGAGCAATTTCGCGCAGCCGTTACCTCGCTGACAGAGGTTGTCGGTGTCTACCGTATGAGCGGTGATCTGGACTATATTATCCGCGCCCGTATTGAGGATATGAAAGCCTATGACAGGCTTTATCAGAAACTGATAACCCGAGTACCGCTATCTGATGTGTCTGCATCATTCGTGATGGAGGAAATCAAGGATACAACAGAAATTCCGCTTTTCTGATTTGCAGAACTGCCGATCTGAACAATTAAATTTCCTTCGTGAAACTATGCTCTCTTTCAAAATCGCCCTCAATATGTTTAGTGCTCATCAAATCATTATATGTTTGAAAAGGGTTCATCATGTCAGCCAATTCCTCTTCATCATCCAGCCATCCGAAGCTCGGAATTGTCCGTCTTGACCATGCTGAAGGGCTTGACCTTCCGGCCTATGAAACCTCAGGCTCGGCAGGCATTGATCTGCGCGCAGCTGTGCCGGAAGACCGCCAGATCGTTCTGTTGCCGGGTCGCCGCACTCTGGTGCCGACCGGTCTGATCTTTGAACTGGAAGAAGGTTATGAAGCGCAGATCCGTCCGCGCTCTGGTCTGGCTTTTAAAAACGGCATCACCTGCCTGAATACACCGGGTACAATCGACAGCGACTATCGCGGCGAAGTTAAAGTGCTGCTGATCAATCTGGGTGATGATGATTTCCGCATTGAGCGCGGTATGCGCATTGCACAGGCAGTGATTTCTCCTGTTGTGCAGGTCAAAATCGAAGAACGGTCAGAAGTCGGCGAAACCGAGCGCGGTGCCGGTGGTTTTGGCTCAACCGGCCATAAATAAGATTGCTGTAAAGCTGAAATTAAAAAGCCCCGCATGATCATCATGCGGGGCTTTTTATATGATCAGAGCATTTTGAGTTAACCGCATCAGCCCACATCGAAGGCGATAGCTCTAGAGCATTTCCAGTATATCTTGGATCATAGGAAATGCTTTATCTATTTGTTTTTACGCATATCTTATCTGATCGAAGCGGGATTTAGAAATCAGTCCTGTGGACTGATTTCCCCGCGAAGGCGGTTCCCGCTTTTCGGGATATGCTCTAATTGAATCTAAACGGCACCTGAAACGGAATACGTGCCGCAGCCATTGCAGGTGGCGGCGCAGGAACCGGAGAGGCCGCCTTAACGGCACTCAAAGCAGCCTGATCGACCTGCGAATTTCCTGATGTTCCTGAAATACGGGCAGACAGCACATTTCCTGAAGCATCAATAACAAACGCAATCTGCACAATGCCTTTATCCGCGCGGCCAAGCTTGCGTTGAGCCGTACGCTTCTTGCGTTCAAGATGCGCCTGAACTTTCGACTGCCATTTCGCAGAGCTGACACCGGCAGAAGCCGAGCTTTGACGATTGGCATTTGCTGCAACGCGGGAGGAATTCTGCGCATTAATCTGCGGCGCAGAGGCTGCCTGTGTCTGCTCTGCCTTCACAGTCTTTTTTGACTTCTCTTTAGGCTTCGGCTTTTCTATCGGCTTCTCAGGCTTAGGTTCTTTTTTCTCGATCTTTGGCTTTTCAACAACCTTCGGCAATACCACCTCAGGTTTCGGCGCTTCCGCCACTTCAGGCACGATCTCTTCTATCGGCTCAGCCTCGGCAACCTCTTCAGGTTCCTCCACTGGCTCTTCCGGCTTAACCTCTTCAACCTGCTCCACCGGTTTTTCCGGCTCAACTTCCGCTTCATCAGGGGTCTGTGAGGCTTCCGCTGACGGAGCAACAGAATCCTGCTCCACTTCCGGTGCCTGTGGCATCGGGTCGAGTTCCATCATGATCGCCGCAGGCGGTTCACCATCCGGCACCTGTTCCGGCACTGCCGCATGCAGTGCATAGGCACCGGCTGCATGCACCATCAAAACAGCCGCACCGGCACCAAGCCAGCGCACCATATCTTTCCAGACACCGGAGGACGGCTCAACTGCGGAACCGTTTTTCATGCCCCGAACCGGAGGGTGATCAATCGGTAAGTTTTTCACGCCTCAGTCTCCTGATCCCGCAGGCTGCCCCGATGCCGGTGGCATCGTTGCGGGAGCACCGCTTGTATCAATGCCGGTTGCGCCATTCGCGCCGAGTGTTTCCAGCCCGACCAGAGCAATTTTGAGATAACCTGCCTCACGCAGCAGGTTCATCACATTCATCAACTCGCCATAACCGACAGTCTTGTCAGCACGCAGAAAAATGCGTGTATCTTTATTGCCTTGCGCCAGACGATCCAGCGTTGGTGCCAGCAAATCACGGTTCACCGCATCATTGCCAAGGCTGATACTGAGATCATCTTTTAGCGTCAGATAAACCGGTTTATCCGGGCGTGGCTGCGGGGTTGCACTTGCCGCAGGTAAATCAACATTAATATCAACAGTCGCCAGAGGGGCTGCCACCATGAAGATAATCAAAAGCACCAGCATAACGTCGATAAACGGCGTTACGTTGATTTCATGGCTTTCCTGTAGTTCATCACCGGCATCTTCACGCAAACGGCTGCCCATATCGCTTACTCCGCTGCTTTTGTCACTGAAACAGTCTGAGCCGGATTTTGACGGGCAGCCTGTTTCTGAACGAGGTCACGCGCAGCGCGGATATCAAGATCGCGGCTGACAAGACGCTCAACACCGGCACCCACATCGGCCAGCAGATGGCGATAGGATGTAACCGAGCGTGCAAAGATGTTATAGATAATAACGGCAGGAATAGCGGCAACAAGGCCGATAGCGGTTGCCAGCAGCGCCTCGGCGATACCAGGTGCCACAACGGCAAGATTGGTTGTCTGCGCTTCAGAAATCCCGATAAAGGAATTCATAATCCCCCAGACGGTTCCGAACAGACCAACAAACGGGGCAACCGAACCGATGGTTGCAAGAATACCGGTGCCTTTGGCAAGACGGCGTCCTGCACCGGCTTCAATACGGCTGAGACGCGAGGAAACACGCTCTTTGAGCCCTTCCCCGCCGACATAAGCGGCAGCAGAGGCAGACTGCGAAACTTCTTCCTGAGCCGCCCGAACGAGATGCGCTCCGGGACCACGGGTTTTCTCCAGAGCCTGCACAGCGGTAGCCAGATTGTCGGCATGCGACACTTCTTTCAGCGCGCGGCGGGCACGGCTGCGTGCACCGGCAATTTCAAGCGACTTTGCCAGCCATACTGTCCATGTTGCCAAGGAGGCAATGGCAAGGCCGATCATCACAGCTTTAACAACCCAGTCCGCCGCCATGAACATGCCCCACGGGGAAAGGTCATGCGGAATCTGCAAGCCGTTGTCAGCCGTGCGCATCGGTGTGGCAGCAGCAGGTTGTGACTGGTCGTTCTTCGGCGCAAGCGTAACAGGCTGCGCTTCGGATGGTGTTTGTGAAGGCTGTGCGACCGGAGCAGGCTGAGTTGTCTGCGGTGTCTGAACCGGCTGTGACGGTGTGGTAGTGGCAGGCGCTGTCTGCGGTGCAGTTGGCTGCGTTACCGGAGCCTGCGTTTCCTGTGTTGGTTGTACCGCTTGCGGAGCAGGTTGTTGCGGCTGCGCTTCCTGTGCCATCGCTGGTGCAAAAGGCATCAATACACTATTACCAGCCAGAATTGCTGCAACTATGAATGCTGACAATCCCGCTTTAAAAGGGTTTGCTGACTTTGATACTGCCTTAACCACCGCTACGACCTCACTGCATTTCATTATCAGGGACAGTGCGGCCAATGCTTTTCCAGCCTGTGCAGAGTAAAATCTGCCCCACGATTGCGTGGTTTTGCTGAAATGACCCAGCGACTGCCTTTTCGGGTTCTGCAATACAACCATCAAACATGACTACGCAAGTCATGTTTTTAAAAAACCCGTCATTCTGGTGTTATTTGGCCGGAAACCGGAACTTATTCACCAAAAGAAGTATTCCATACAGCGGCAAAACAATAATCGCGGCCATAATATACTTGTGAGCGCGGCTACAGCTCCGGTGAGTCGCCCCCAACCAATGCAGTTATGATTATAAGCATAAAATCATAACATGACAATTTTAAACAAGTTTGTCAGTTTTATCCGGCTTTTGCCCATTATAACAAGACTGACAAGGAACAATCATAAACCTGACGCATTAAAGCCGCATAGAGTAGCGCATATCATTATTGACCGATGACAATGTCATAATGCTCCGGAGACAGTAGATGATGCACAAAGATATGCAGACCATTGAAACTGCCGCCCACACTGCCGTAGCGGGTGCCTACGAACCGGCACAACAGGAAACAGCTGTTTTACGCGCCGGTTTCTATGTGACCGCGGGTTGCATCATGATTGCAGCACTCATTCTGATGATTGCCTGACTAACGAGCACCTTCACATATATTCAATAACAGACGGCACAAACCCGCTCTGCCTGTCATCTTTGCACTTTTTGCACAGATCCGGCCACGAATTAACCTTGGCTGACGAATATCCGCGTGCGCCGCAATGCAGCTCTGGCGATAGTTTTGCGGAACCATTACCCTGAAGAGACGTTACATTTCTGTACCGACATCAAATCTATGATTTACTGAACCAAGCTTCCGGAGGCATTAATGGCTCGTGATACTAAAATCGTAAATGACGCTCAGGATGACAGCACGGCAGAATTGCAGGCGCAAATTGCTCAGCTCAAGGAAGATATTGCATCCATTGCGGCAACGCTGACAGAAATGGGCTCACGAAAAATCAATCAGGTCAAACAAGACGCTGCTGATGCCTATAATGATGTTTATGAGCAAGGTGAGGATGTTTTCAGCTCGCTCAAAGACAATGCATGTTCGCTCGAAGAGCAGGTTACAGATTATGTATATGAGCGTCCGATTACCTCGCTCGCTCTGGCGGCCGCCTTTGGCTACCTTGCCGCAGCCCTGACACGGCGCTGATATGCTGAAACTTTTCACACCAGTCATATCCGCCATTGTCGGCAGTGAAGTGCAGGCCGTAACGCAGCGTGCCAAACGCAGCGCCATTCTCTACACGATTATGGCGCTGGCATTGCTCACAGGTGCGTTTTTTCTGCTCATTGCAGTCTTTTTCTTTCTGATGATGAAGTTTGGCCTGATCATCAGCGCTTTGATTATAACGACTGCCTGTGTGGCGGTGGCAATCATTGCCTATATCGTCAACCGCATCATGGACAAAGCTGAAAAGCGCCGTCTGGAGCAAAGACGCGCCGCAATTGATACCAATGCAGCGCTGAGTGCCGCAGCGGTAGCGGCAGTACCGGTGCTTCTAAAAAAACCACTCCTGACTATTGCGGTGCCGCTTGCCGGACTGATCGCCGTATCTTTGCTGTCACAGAAGAAAAAGCCTGAAGGCCCAAAAGGGAATACCAAAAAACAAGACTAAATCTGACCGCTCTGCAAAGTTCAGTTCAACCAAAGCCCTAAAGCATTTCGCAGTCAAATTGCCTCATTTGACGAGCACGATAATGCAAAACGCTCTAAGGAGAACATCAATGACCAGCGCGACAAAAGCACAACTCGCAGAAATCCTCGCAGATATGTCTCTGACCAATCTGGATAAATCTGCTGCTGTACTGAAACTTCAGGAAGATGCGCGCGATCTTCAGCGCGCTGCAACTGAAGGCGGCATGGATCCTGATGACGGACTCAATAAGGATCTGCGAGAAATAGAGCTTGCATTGGAAAAGCTCGGCGTCACCCCGGATCATACCGGCGCAGCCACATTGTAATCCTGCCCAACACCGTGCGGAAAAATCCGTGCGGTGTTTTCTCAGACCGGACTGATATCCGTGTCTTTTCTTAAAGGCGCGAGCACTTTGAGGGCTGCCGGATGAATGCGGATATCAAGCTCCTTGGGCAAAGGCAGCAACTCTCCATCGAGCGACATATATTTATGCGGTTTATGATTGAGCATCTTCAGCTGCACTGAACGGGCATGTTCCTCTGCAATCGCCAGATTACTGCGCCATTGCCCGCGCAAAATATCCCAGAACAATTTGATCATACCGCTGACAGGTAAAGGCTTTGCCAGATAAAAACCCAGATGACCGGTCTGCACATCCGGCGCCACAGGCAGTGCACTATCTCCATAGGGATTATTGGAAACGGCGATGGCTGAAAAAACGCCTCGTATCTGTTTACCGTCAATAATCGCTTCCGCTTTTATACGCGGTACATTTGTAAGCAATTGTCCCATAGCGCGAAAATTGGCCCAGATTTTACCTAAGCGTGATGCGTAGCTGTATTTTTCCCGATGTTTTACCAGCATCGGATGCAGCCCCACCGCCACCTGATGCACAAAAGCCTGCCCGTTACAGGTGCCGATATCAACGGCATGGATTTCAGCCTGAGCCAAGGCCTCAGCGGCTGCTGTAATATTTTGCGGAATATTCAGGGAGCGGGCAAACAGGTTCATTGTACCGGCCGGCAAAACACCCAAAACCCTGTTATTTTGCCAGGCGAATGCGGCAGCTGTGGAAATTGTGCCGTCACCGCCGCCAGCCAGCAGCACATCACAAGAACTGTCTTCAGCGGCTTCCTGCAAAGCTGCAACAATACCATCACCATCCGTCAAAACATATTTCAGACTATGTCCGCGGGCTTCAAAAGCCGTTGTTGCGTCAGCAATAAACGCATCCATATCAGTTGTACGTAAAGTACCGCTCTGGCTGTTTAAGACGGCAATAATCCGCAAAGAGATCTCCGCAAGCGTAAATTCACTAAAATGACCGCAGGGTCACCTGCGAGGATTCTCCGTCAGGACCGTAATCAGAGTTCCCTTTAACATCCAGCAATTCCTGCAACCGCACGCGTGCACGGCTGACACGACTTTTAATGGTGCCCACCGCACATTCACAAATCTCCGCAGCCTCTTCATAGGAGAAACCGGATGCGCCGATCAGAATAATGGCTTCGCGCTGGTCATCAGGCAGCTCATTGAGTGCCTTGCGAAAATCCTGCAAATCGAGTGATCCGTATTGTGACGGATGTACCGCAAGACGTTCGGTGTAAAATCCGTCAGAATCCTGAATTTCACGGCCGCGCTTGCGCATCTGGCTGTAAAATTCATTGCGCAGAATGGTGAACAACCATGCTTTGATATTGGTACCCATTTCAAAGCTGTCGCGCTTGCCCCACGCTTTCATAATCGTGTCCTGCACCAGATCATCAGCTTTATCCTGCTGACCTGATAAAGACACCGCAAAAGCCCGCAGACCCGGTAAGGCCGCAAGCATCAGACGCTTGAATTCGTCCCTCTCCTCCGCCATTCCTCTTAATTCCTTGAACGAGAAGCAGATTGACGTTCAGCCTGATCCAATTTCTCTAAAAGATCAAGAAAACGATCAGGTATCGTCTCATCCTGAATGCTGGAATAAAGAGCACGCAATTTAGAACCGATTTCCGTATTGGGTCCCAGTTCATCCCCTTTATTTAAACCGCCGGATCGCGGGCTGTTTTGCGCGTACTGATCGCGCGGTAATGAGGTCATGGCGTTATCTTGATCCTGAAGAGGTTTATTATTTTTCGTCATCTCAATCGAATTCCGGTTATCGCAAGCGCCCGAGTTTCATCTGGTTGTTATACGGATTTATAAAACCCAGCCCGAATGAGACGTTCTATCGGTTTCATAATGCAGGAGCGAATAATTAGTTCCCAAACTCAGGAACAATTTTTATAGTCAGCCGTTAGAACCATAAACAGGCTGTAATCCTATCGGCCCATATACATGGAGCATTCAATGTCATTGTCCACGCGCATTGCACCTCATTTGCCTTATCTGCGTCGTTTCTCACGCGCAGTGACCGGCTCACAATCTGCCGGAGATGCATATGTTGCCGCAATTCTCGAAGCACTGATTGATGACATCTCGGTCTTTCCTGACTGCTCATCTGATAAGACAGCGCTCTACCGTCTTTATTCCAGTATCTTCGACCGCACTTCCATAGAAATTCCGGATACGGATTCAGATCTTTCATGGGAAAAGCGGGCAGCCAATAATCTTGCATTGCTGACACCGCGCTCCCGTCAGGCTTTTCTGCTCGTATCCGTTGAGGGTTTTAACGAAAAAGAAGCGGCAGAAATTCTGAAAGAAGATGATGCCGGTTTCTCTGCCCTGCTATCAGAAGCTTCAGAGCAGATTTCCCGCCATGTCGCCACCCGCATCCTTATCATCGAAGATGAGCCGCTGATTGCGATGGACATTGAACAGATGGTGGAAACTCTGGGACATGAGGTTGTTGGCATTGCCCGCACGCACAAAGAGGCGCTCACGCTCTATCAGGCCGAAAAACCGTCAATGGTACTGGCAGATATCCAGCTGGCCGATGGTAGTTCAGGCATCGATGCCGTGAATGATATCCTCAAAACCGATACTATCCCCGTTATTTTCATCACCGCATTTCCGGAGCGTCTTCTCACGGGAGAGCGCTCAGAGCCGACCTTCCTTGTCACCAAACCGTTCAATCCGGATATGGTGAAAGCCCTCATCAGTCAGGCGCTGTTTTTTGAAGAAGGCTCCCTCGCGCGGACATAAATCCCCCTCACAACAATCAGAATACCAGCCGTATCTGTGAAGCCACAGGAACCAAAACGCGGCCTGAGCGTTACTTTTACAGGGAATGGCCTGAACACATACGGTCATTTTCTAAAGGCAGGAAACCATACCACCTGCCTGTAAGAGGAGGTTAACATGTTATACTATGCAGTCGTTTTTCTGATCGTAGCGATTATAGCCGGTGCGCTGGGTTTTGGTGGAATTGCCGGTGCATCTGCGGGTATTGCCCAGATTCTGTTTTATATTTTTCTGGGACTGCTGCTCTTGTCGCTTATCGCCAGCTTCATAAGGAAAGCATAAATGAAGCGTAACGACACGGATAAACACCATCTTTCCGGGACGCGTGCTACGCGTCCCGCGCGTGTCTTCTACCGAACTATGTTTGCCCCTGATATTTTCCAGAGCTGAAGCAGAGAAAGCGCGCCCATATGGCTCCGACACCATCCATTTCAGGATATAGCAGCACCGGCCAGATCCGGTTACGCTCGATGTTGCGCGCCATCAGAAACAGCAATGTCTCCGTGTTTTATCAAATGCCGGATCTCAGCTATACATGGGCGGAGAACGTACCGGAATTCTGGCATCTGCCGTGGCAGGCAGGTATCAGCGAAGACGCATTGATGCCTAAAGACATCGCCCAAAAGCTAACCGCTGCAAAAAACCAGTTGCTGACCACCGGGGATGCCCAGCGTCTGGAACTCTCGTTTCCGGACAAGAACACCCCCCGCTGGTATGAGTTTTTTATCGACAGTGACAAAGACGAAAACGGCGGAATGATTGGTGTCGTTACCACGGCCGTTGAAATCAGCGAACTGAAGCACCGTGAGCAGGTTTTGAAAATACTGCTGCGCGAGGTCAGTCACCGCTCGAAGAACCTGCTGGCGATTATTCAGAGCATTGCCATGCAGACCGCACGATATTCCGGCTCGGTTGAGCAATTCCTGCAAAAATTTCGCGGGCGCATCTATTCCCTTTCCCATTCGCAGGATCTGGTTACAGATTCAAACTGGCATGGCGCAGACTTTCGTGAGTTGCTGTGCTCACAACTGGAAAAATACATCCATCCGAAAGACCCGCGCCTGACCATTGAGGGCAAGGACGTCTATCTGTTTCCGGGTGCCGCTTTGCATGTCGGCCTTGCGTTCCACGAGTTGATTGTCAATTCCGCATCCTATGGCGCGCTTGCCTGTGAAAATGGCAGCCTGACAGTCTCGGCAGATCTAGAGCCGGACGGCGAAGGGGAAATGGATTTGATTATTCATTGGAAGGAAGCACAATCCGGCAACGGCTCCGGCTGTCCGCCGGACGATACACCTGCCCATGTCCTGAAAGATGAAGAAACATCAGATATCAAAACGAAAACGCATGAGACATCACGCTTTGGCAGCGCAGTTCTGCTGCGCATTGTTCCTCAGGCGGTCAGCGGCACAGCCTGCTACACGATCCATGATAAGAGTGTAGAGTACTTTCTGCGCATACCGCACCGGCACTTCGATTATTAAGAGCCCTGTCGCATCACAACCTCTGCCGCAACCTGCCGCAGAGCGCTTTGTTTGATGCATTTCAAATCATTAGACATAAAAATAGCGCGCCCCGGAACCTGAGCTCCGTGAGCGCGCGGACCGTGGAATAGGGGGCGTACCCGCGGTCGGTGAAAGGCCGAACTGTGAGGGGGCGGAAAGTCAGCCTTTCACAAGGTTCATAACGTGCATGTCAAAAAAAAGTTTCACACGAAATCGCATTATTTGAAAATAAATTCTGTATGCCCGTGCAGTTATTTTTTAATTTTGCGGCCGTAGAGCTCAAACCGGTGATGAATGATTTCATATCCCAGTGAGCGGGCAATTTCTTCCTGCAATTTCTCGATCATTTCCGAGTGAAACTCAATCACATCACCGGTTTCCATATCTATGAGATGATCATGGTGCTGATTGCCTGCCTGCTCAAAGCGGGATGGTCCGCCGTCAAAGGCATGACGGTGAATAGCGCCCTGCTCTTCAAGCAGTTTCATTGTCCGGTACACAGTCGATAAGGAAATACTGTTGTCGATCTCCACCGAGCGGCGGAAAATCTCCAGCGCATCGGGATGGCCGTCAGTCTGGGAAAGAATGTCGAGAATCACCCGCCTCGGCCGCGTAATCCGCACGCCCGCGTCCCGAAGCTGTTTTTCGTAATCATTTTTCATTATTAATTCCCCATAGAGCCTAACACTGTGCCCTAAACACAGCGCCAAACGCAATTGCGGGTGAAACACATATAATAAAGTCAGCACCATCATCCGGTGCCGACCTATGATGACTTCAGAGATACGTTGTCAGCACTTTTGCAAAAGTTCTGACACAGGTCAAATACAAGCCGAAATGAAGAATCTCTGCTATCTGCAATTTATAAATGAATAACGGTCAGGCAAAGCCCTGATCCGGCCAGACTATCGCTATGTCACAGTTTATCCCGTACTTATATAAGTTCGGAGATAAACCCTGAGAGAAGCTTGGATATATATCACCTGAATAACAAAAAGCTCCGCACCGGCCACAACCGGATGCGGAGCTTTTTAATAAAACCGAGACCTATTCCAGATTGCCCAGACGCATCCGTCCGACAAACCGCGACTGGCGATAATCATAAATCATGATTTCTGTGCCGCCATCCGGCAGCAATGTTTCCAGTGACACCAGATTACCGGAAAGGCTCTGGGAAAGCAGGCGGGTACCGGGAGCCAGTTCCAGCTGCGATTCAACCAGCGCCAGCGGCTCAGCAGTTTTACCTTCGGCACCTTGTCCTGGAACAGCAGGTGCCTGACCTGGACTTTGTCCGGGAATATCCGATTGAGCTGTTTCAGTTTCTGCTGTATCGGGTGCTTTGTTAATTTTATAGACAACCGCAGCAAGCACCGCCATAAGACCAATTACCATAATGGCAATTGATACAGCTAGCAGACGAACCATTTTACGACGCACACGTTCCATAGCCGGATCGAGCGGAGGCTCCTGATGTTGCTGAGCAGCATAGTGTTGCTGCTCCGGGTGCTCTTGATAATAATGGTCCTGCATTAAGGTCTCCGATTACTGATATCGCGAGGCGTGATAACGAAGGGAAGAGACGATTGAAAGAGCTAATTGCCGACGCAAATGCCGCAGGGAAGCGGCTTGATCAGTGGCTTGCTTCTCAACTCACGCCTGATCTTTCACGAAACCGCATCCAATCACTCATAAGTGCCGGCCATGTACTGGTTGACAACCGGCCTGTGAGCGAGCCTAAACACAAATTGCGCGAAGGTTCAACGATTGTACTGCACATACCGGAAGCCGAACCAGCTGAACCACAGCCGGAAGACATTCCGCTTGATCTCCTTTATGAAGATAATGACATAATTGTGGTCAACAAGCCTGCCGGACTGGTTGTACACCCGGGAAATGGCAACTGGACCGGAACCTTGGTTAACGCTTTGATACATCATTGCGGCGACAGCCTCTCCGGTATCGGCGGCGTTAAGCGTCCGGGCATTGTGCATCGTCTGGATAAAGACACGTCCGGCGTACTGGTCGTGGCCAAACATGACAAGGCGCACCAGAATCTAAGCGCGCAATTTGCCGATCACGGACGCAACGGTGCATTGGAGCGTGCCTATCAGGCTCTGGTCTGGGGTATGCCTGAGCGCCCTGCCGGTACGATTGATGCACATCTTGGCCGCTCCCACCGGGACCGGACAAAGCAGGCAGTGGTGCGTGAAGACCGTGAAGACGCCCGCCACGCGGTCACCCATTATGTGATTGAAGAGCGTTTTTGCGAAAACAATGACGCGACAGCGCTTGCTTCACTCGTTGAGTGCCGCCTTGAAACCGGCCGCACACATCAGATTCGTGTGCATATGGCGCATATTGGTCATCCGCTGATCGGCGACAATGAATATGGCGGTGCCTATAAAACCAAGGCCAACCGTCTGACCGATGAGCTGAGAAACACAGTGAAGAGCTTTCAGCGGCAGGCGCTGCATGCCCGTTTGCTCGCTTTTGAACACCCGATGACCGGCGAACTTATGGAATTCACTGCCGATATGCCGGACGATATGCAGAATCTGCTGGAAGCATTCCGCAACGGCGGCCTGAAAGCGGAATAAAGACGTCTGAGAACATTAAAAGAATGTAATAATCGGGAGGGAGAGCTGTTTCCCTCCCGATTATTTTTTAATATTTTATTTTTAATTAAATTATATTCATATTTTTCAATACGTTAAAAGAAAATATCTTTAGCATTATAATTCTGTAGTCATTTTGATAAAATTCACGTGTTTTGTCACTTTGACCGTGTTTTCGCCTAAATTCTTCCTATATACTCACATTATGCGACGAACTGTCTGAAATGGTTATCATACAGACGCGGGTTCGCCTCAATGGGAACCTGTCAAAAAAAGGAGGGTGCTTTATGGCCCGTGCAACTTTACCGGCTATCACCGCAGGTGATGGTGGTCTGACACGATATCTCGATGAAATCCGCCGCTTCCCGATGCTTCAGCCGCAGGAGGAATATATGCTCGCCAAACGCTATAGCGAGCATGCTGATCCGGAAGCCGCGCATAAGCTTGTTACCAGTCACCTGCGTCTCGTGGCGAAAATCGCTATGGGCTATCGCGGCTACGGCCTGCCGATCGGCGAAGTGATCTCCGAGGGCAATGTCGGCCTGATGCAGGCGGTGAAACGTTTTGAACCGGAACGCGGTTTCCGCCTCGCGACCTATGCGATGTGGTGGATCAAGGCTTCCATTCAGGAATATGTGCTGCGGTCGTGGAGCCTCGTTAAAATGGGCACCACCGCCAACCAGAAACGCCTGTTCTTTAACCTGCGTAAGGCCAAGAACCGTATTCAGGCACTGGATGACGGCGATCTGAACCCTGAACAGGTCAAGGAAATTGCCCATCGCCTGAGTGTATCGGAAGAAGAAGTCGTATCCATGAACCGCCGTATGAGCGGCGATGCTTCGCTCAATGCACCGATCCGTGCATCTGAAGGCGAAAGCGGCGAATGGCAGGACTGGCTGGTCGATGACAGCGCGTCTCAGGAACAGGTTCTGATCGATGCGGATGAGCTGAACAGCCGCCGCACCATGCTTGAAACAGCAATGTCCAAGCTCAATGATCGTGAACGCCGGATTTTTGAAGCCCGCCGTCTGGCTGAAGATCCGATTACACTGGAAGATCTTTCAACCGAGTTTGGCATCAGCCGCGAGCGTGTCCGTCAGATTGAAGTGCGTGCATTTGAAAAGGTACAGGAGGCTGTTATGGCCTCCGCTCAGGCTGCATAAGTCTGAAAACTATATCAGTTCAAATAAAAACCGCCTTTTGCATCACGCAACAGGCGGTTTTTTATTCCGGTAAACGCTGTTATCAGTTTGCAGCCGGTGCAGTATTTCCCCAGCTTTTCAGCACTTCATCGAATACTTTTTCGCCAGGTACGCCCTTTTCAATGCTGAGCAGAGCACGGCGACCATTACGGTAGGTAATCGGGATATCAATCCATTGCTGGCGACGCATCAGCGACAGGTTCATATCCACTGCCGTGCGGGCATCATTGAGCGCCACAAGGAAGAAGTTATCCGCGATCTTCATCGGAATAGCTGCCAGCGGATTGCCTGCTGCCTGTTCTGAATCCTTGAAGGTCACACGCTGTACATTTTCAATCACACCGCCATCGAAGTCCTCAGGCACCGTATAGATCATTTCGATCAGGTGGCTTGCAGGGATCGACTGGTCAGCATTACGGCGCAATGTCATGCGCAGGCTGATTTTTTTATCCGGAAAATTGACATCCGCGCGAATGGCCGGTTCATCCGGCACACCTTCACCCGGTGAATCCTGCACCACCGACCAGACAACATTGCCTTTCACGGCTGCAGATGTTTCACCGCCGCGCTGCTCCTCATAGAAGAACGCCCGCTGGCCGACAGGAACAGTCTGTGCCTGAGTAGCCGTATTACCGGCAGGCTGCCCGTTCGTTGCAGGTGCTGTGCCCGTAACCGGAGCGTTGGATGTACCCTCGCCCACAGTCGGCTTATCGGCAGATGCACCCTCATCCACTTCGCTGCCGTCAGGTAACAAGCGCTGGGTCAGCTTCTGCTCACCTTCCGGTTTGGTTTCTGCCGGTGGAGTTGCATTGCCGCTCTCACCGCTGGTGGCAGGTGGCGGTGCAGTTTCCGGTGCAGTTGTTCCGTCAGGACCGGTTTCCGAAGTATCATCCTCGCCTGTGTCAGTTCCCTCGCCGCTGTCCGTTGTATTACCGGTCAGGGAAGAAACATAATCTTTGATCTGATCCTGATAGGTCCATCCGGCATAACCGGCACCACTCAGCGCCAAAAGCGCAATCAGACCAACAATCAGACCTTTGGAACGGTTGCCGCGCGGCTCGTCATCATAATCATGATCCTGATAGGCAGGACGGTCATCAAAACCGGATACGCCTGTGCGCTCACTCTGCCACTCATCCTGCGTGTCTCTGTGGGCTGCACCATCCTGATCATCATCCGACAGCACTGAAGGCGCAGCAACTGTGTTCTGCTCGTCAGCAACACCGGCCTCCTGAACAGCTTTCAGAAAATCTTCCAGAGGGTCTGTAACCTGCTCCGGCTGCGCAGCCTCTTCTGCTGCGCGCTCAGCGGCGCGGTAATCTGCTTCAACCTCTTCAACGGCGGCCTCAAGCATCTGGCGCTGGCGTTGTGCCACCGGCTCAGGTGCGCTGGCTGCCGCCAGTTTTTGCTCAATCGTGGAACGGGCCTTCGCATAGACACGCTGGCGTAGCGCCTGATCAGGATTAGCCTGAGCATCAATTGTCTTTTTCAGTACCGCTGCGAAATCTGCCATACTCTTCCAAACCCGTTGCTGACGACTGAATCTGCTGTTTCAAACCTTCCGCCGGAAGGTCTGACAGCATATTCATAAAAAAATCAGATGAAACCTGATCGTTTTATTAAACATAAGTCTTAACGAATGCAAAGTTTACTGTGAAATTCAACACCTTAGATGCGGCGAAAAATCAACTATTTTAGCAAAAAAGCGCCGGATCACCGGAAAAATCCCCGCCAGCAAGATGGAACACTCCGCTGGCGCAATCAAGAGGGTATAAACAGAAAAGGCGGGATCAGAAATCCCGCCTCTCTAATCTGTCACGATGACCTGATTTTAATCCTGAAACGGATCGGTTACCAGAATAGTATCTTCACGCTCAGGGCTGGTGGAGAGCATGGAAACCGGCGTACCGATCAGCTCTTCAATATAACGAACATATTTGACAGCCTGTGCTGGCAGCTCATTCCATGAACGGGCACCGGCAGTGGTATCTTTCCAGCCTTCCAGTGTTTCATAGATCGGCTTGACGCGTGCCTGTGCATCCATAGATGCAGGCAGATAATCAATACGCTTGCCATCCAGCTCGTAAGCCACGCAAACTTTGATCTCGTCCAGACCATCCAGAACATCGAGCTTGGTCAGCGCGATACCGGTAATACCGGAAGTGCGTACAGTCTGCTTCACCAGAACCGCATCGAACCAGCCGCAGCGGCGTGAACGGCCGGTGTTAACACCAACTTCACGGCCAACGGTTGAAAGATGCTGACCGATCTCATCATCCAGCTCGCACGGGAACGGACCTTCACCAACGCGGGTGGTGTAAGCTTTGGTAATACCCAGCACATAACCGATTGCTGTAGGACCAAGACCCGAACCGGCAGCAGCCTGACCGGCAACTGTGTTGGACGAGGTTACAAACGGATAAGTACCGTGGTCGTTATCAAGCAGCGCACCCTGCGCGCCTTCAAACAGAATGCGGGCACCGGCTTTGCGCTTGTCGTCGAGAATTTTCCAGACCTGATCCACATAAGGCAGGATCTTGTCTGCAACTTCGATCAGCTCGTTGTGAATAGTATCAACGGAAATCTCGGCCAGTCCCATACCGCGACGCAGCGCATTGTGGTGGGTCAGCAGGCGTTCAATTTTCGGACGCAGGCTTTCAGGCTCTGCCAGATCAATCACGCGGATTGCACGACGGCCAACCTTGTCTTCATAAGCAGGACCGATACCGCGCTTGGTGGTGCCGATTTTCAGACCAGCGGAACCATCTTCACGAATGGCATCCAGTTCGCGGTGCAGAGACAGGATCAGCGGAGCATTTTCAGCAATACGCAGCACATCAGGTGTAATTGTAACACCCTGCGCGCGCAGCTTTTCAACTTCTGCTACAAAATGATGAGGATCGACAACAACACCGTTACCAATAACGGAAAGTTTGCCGCGTACGAGGCCTGAAGGCAGCAGTGCCAGCTTGTAGCTTACACCGTCAATAACCAGAGTATGACCGGCATTATGGCCACCCTGATAGCGCACGATCACATCAGCGCGCTCTGACAGCCAGTCAACGATCTTACCTTTACCTTCGTCGCCCCATTGCGAGCCGACGACGATCACATTAGCCATGAAGAAAACTCCTCAGTACAAAATGTACAGCTTGTTTGGAATTTGAATCGAGCCTGTGACACATGCCGAATTAGGCCCGCTCTTTTTAAAACGCGTACTTATATAAGCCCGTATTTTTTTACAGAACGTGAGCTTCTATACAGCGTCACAACAAAAAGTGCGACTCCCGATTGTCGGAAATCGCACCTCATCCTGCAAAAACTGGCTTATTTTACCAGATTGCGTATCATAAACCGCGCATCCTCGGAATAGCTCAGCAATTTTTCCTGCAAATGCGGAACATCCTGCACGGAGAATCCCTGTTTTTCCCAATAAGGCTGCGATCCGTTCACTGCCACCAGAGACAGTGAGTCGAAACCATGCGCCTCAGCCGTTTCCACGAGCAGTGCCACCAGCTTGCGTGCGGCACCCAATGCGCGTGCCTCCGGCAACAGCGCCACATCATGCATATAGAAACTGTCTGCACCTTCGGGCACCTGATGTAAAAGCGTGTTCAGCGCCGGTGCGGAAAAACGCACCCACGGATGGCTGAAACTATAGCCGAGCAGCTGTTTATCGCCCTGCAACACAAAAGCACCGGGAGCAAAAACATTAAGCCGGTCTGCAAAGATCGCCGGATCTTCCGGAAAATCCGGGTGCACCACGCAGCTCATATCATGCACTTCCGCAAGATCTGCCGGCTGCATGTGCCGCCAATCGGCTGTCAGCGGTGTTTTATTCTCAGACATAATCATTGCCTTTATTCATATGACGGACTGTCTCATAAATTTCCCGTCAGTTGATAAAGCACATCCCGAAAAGCGCAAAACGCTTTCGGGATGCATGTTGTTTCTAAGTATGAAGGCTTAATGCCTTAATCAATCCGCGGCCACGTCAAAGACCAGCGGGCGCGCCTGCACGATAGCTTCATTGGCACGCAACACCTCAAGCACGGCATCCGGAATACGCTCATCCAGATAGAGAAGCGCAATCGCATCGCCGCCCATACGCTCACGGCCAAGGGAGAAGTTCGCAATATTCACACCGTGATTACCGCAAACTGTACCCAGCCAGCCGATCATGCCCGGCGTGTCATTATTGGTCGTATAGAGCATGTGCTGACCAACTTCCGCATCCAGATTAATACCCTTGATCTGGATAAAGCGCGGTTTGCCATCAGAGAAGCAGGTTCCGGCAATCGAGCGCGTGCGGGTTGTCGTGCGCACAGTGATCTTGATGTAGCCGTCGAAAACGCCGGATTTATCGCGCTTCACCTCTGATACGATAATACCGCGTTCTTTCACCATCACCGGTGCAGAAACCATATTTACGTCCGATACCTGCGGGCGGATCAGACCGGCAAGAGCGGCACTCATCAAAGCGCGGGTATTCATGGCAGCGGTGGAACCGTCAAACAGGATTTCCACTTCCTGAATAGGCTCGTCTGTCACCTGACCGATAAAAGCACCCAGAACTTCTGCCAGTTTTACAAACGGCTTGAGGCGCGGTGCTTCTTCCGCGGTGATCGACGGCATGTTGATCGCATTGGTCACAGCACCCTTGATCAGATAGTCGGCCATCTGCTCGGCAACCTGCAGCGCAACATTTTCCTGCGCTTCCGAAGTCGAAGCGCCAAGATGCGGTGTGCAAACCACATTCGGCAGATCAAACAATTCGGATTCCGTTGCCGGCTCCACTTCAAAAACGTCAATACCGGCACCGGCAACCTTGCCGGATTTCAGTGCTGCAACCAGATCAGCTTCAACAATCAGACCACCACGGGCGCAATTGATGATGCGCACGCCGTCTTTCATCTTTGCAATGTTTTCAGCATTGATGATGTTGCGGGTCTTATCGGTCATCGGCGTATGCAGACTGATGAAATCGGCACGGGCGAGCAAATCGTCCAGCTCAACCTTCTCAACGCCCAGCTCTTCCGCACGACCCTCCGAGAGGAACGGATCAAAAGCCACAACATGCATTTTGAGGCCGATCGCACGGATCGCAACAATCGAACCAATATTACCGCAGCCGATAATACCCAGCGTCTTGCCAGTGATTTCCACGCCCATGAAGCGGTTCTTTTCCCACTTACCGGCGCGGGTTGACTGGTCGGCTTCCGGCAGCTGGCGTGCAACGGCAAACATCAGCGCAACTGCATGTTCCGCAGTGGTGATCGAATTGCCAAAAGGCGTATTCATCACGATGATACCGCGGCGCGATGCAGCCGGAATGTCAACATTGTCCACGCCGATACCGGCACGACCGATAACTTTAAGATTGGTCGCCGCAGCAATCAGCTTTTCAGTGGCTTTGGTCGCCGAGCGGATGGCCAGACCATCATACTGGCCGATAACTTCGAGCAGCTTGTCTTTGTCTTTGCCGAGATCCGGCAGGTAATCCACTTCAACGCCGCGATCTTTGAAGATCTGCACTGCGGTTGGCGACAATTTATCCGAAACGAGAACGCGAGGTGCCATAACGGCCTCCGTAATTGTGTGATAGAAGAAAAATAAGAGTGGTGTGCCGCAACCGTCCCAACACAGTTGCAGCGGGTACTCAGCATGATCCCGAAAAGTGGAAACCGGTTTTCGGATAAGATCATGCGCAATCAAAAGATTAGAGCGGGATAACTATTCAGCTAAAGACATCACGCTCTAACAATTTTCGTAGCCTTGCGGCCGTATGGATAGTTTTAGGAAAGCTGCGCTTTTTGCGTCTGGAATGCCCAGTCAAGCCAAGGCAGCAATGCCTGCAAGTCTGATGCTTCAACCGTTGCTCCGGCCCAGATCCGCAGGCCTGATGGTGCATCGCGATAAGCGCCGATATCAAAGGCAACGCCTTCTTTTTCCAGAAGTGTCACAATGCCTTTAGCAAAAGCAGCCTGATCATCGGCAGACAATGCAGCAATCTGAGCATCTGTAATTGTCAGACATACAGACGTATTAGAGCGGGTGGCCGGATTTTTAGCCAGATTGGCAATCCAGTCACGGCTTTCAACAAAGTCGTTCAACACGGCAAAGTTCTTATCCGCACGCGCCATCAGACCCTGAAGACCACCGATCGACTGCGCCCATTGCAGCGCATCCAGATAATCTTCAACGCAGAGCATTGAAGGTGTGTTGATGGTTTCGCCGGTGAAGATCCCTTCAATCAGCTTGCCGCCTTTGGTCATGCGGAAGATTTTTGGCAACGGCCATTGAGGCTTATAGCTCTCAAGACGCTCAACTGCACGAGGGCTCAGGATCAGCATACCATGTGCGCCCTCACCGCCGAGTACTTTCTGCCATGAGAAAGTTACGACATCGAGTTTGCTGTAATCCATATCCTGCGCAAAAGCCGAAGAAGTGGCATCGCAGATGGTCAGACCTTTACGATCCGCCGGAATGAAATCCGCATTCGGCACACGAACGCCGGAAGTCGTACCGTTCCATGTGAAAACCACATCGCGGTCGAAATCCACTTTGGCAAAATCTACGATTTCACCATAAGGTGCATCAAATGTGCGGACATCTTTAAGCTGAAGCTGTTTTACAACATCGGTGACCCAACCGGCACCGAAGCTTTCCCACGCGACCATATCAATGCCGCGCTCGCCAAGCAGCGACCACAAAGCCATTTCAACGGCACCGGTATCCGATGCCGGCACAATGCCGATGCGGTAATCTGCTGGAATTTGAAGTATTTCACGGGTCAGGTCAATCGCTGCTTTGAGCTTTGTCTTGCCGATTTTAGCGCGGTGCGACCGGCCAAGCGGTGCATCTGCCAGCGCCTCCAATGTCCAACCCGGACGTTTGGTGCAAGGACCTGAAGAAAATTGTGCATTAAGCGGACGGATGTCCGGCTTTGGAAAAGTCGTCATTTTGTATCTACCCTTTCAGATAGCACGCTTCCCGTTGGGGAGAAGTGGCCCACTGACCGAGATATAGAAAATCAGGGCTTTGCGCAAGTGATCTTTAAATGGAAGCGTTCGATTTTTAACGCGCTGCGACAATGGTGCTCAACTTGACATATAGTTAGGCGCCATATTATATTGTGATGTATGGATATATTAGACACAAAACATCATACCCTTATTGCACAGGCAGAACGCAACAATGCGCAGCCTGAAAATCTGCGTCTGTGCTTTGAATTGCTCAGCACCGCCAGAATGATCGACCTGAGCTGCGCTCAGCGACTGGCACCCTACCAGCTCTCCGAGAGCCGTTTTGTGATTCTGTTTTTGCTGCACCATGAGAGCGCTGGGCTTGCTCCTCACTTGCTCGCAGAGCGCGCTGGCATTACCCGCGCTACGCTCACCGGCCTGCTCGACGGGCTGGAGCGCGATGGTTTTCTCAACCGAAATCACGGACAGGCAGATCGCCGTTCAATCCTGATAACCCTCACGGAAAAGGGTGCACAGACTGCCGCATCCCTGTCAAAAGACCATACGCAATGGATCAGCTCCCTGATGACTCCTCTGGACGCACAGGAAAAACAAATATTGAGCGCATTACTGGCAAAAATCCGGACAGCAGCACAGGAGCCATCAGACCATGACCAAAGCCCCCGTTAAATCTGTGCGCCGCATGAGCGACATCACGCCGGAGCGACTAGCCGATCTCAATAGCGGTATAGCTGAAACAACGGTTTTGACAGAATGTCTCGCAATTGATTTTGCACAGCTGATGAAGACTGCGTTTCCTGATACCCCTGCGCAAATGCATCAGGAAATGGCTGCTCCGGCAACCGGATTCACCGCACGTATGGCACTGGCGGCACAACTGCTGCATGACCACGGCAAAACCAATCTGAGCGACCTGAATACCCATAGCTCCGACACTATACGCGGATGGGCCTGCTATTTCATCGCTCAGCAACAGCATTTTTCGCTCCATGAGAAGCTGGAACAAATTCGTCCCCTTGCAGATGATCATCATTTTGGGGTGCGGGAATGGGCATGGCTGGCACTGCGCAATGATCTGATTGCTGAGCCGGAGCTGAGCTTTACCCTGTTGCAGCCGTGGACAAACGATCCGTCCTATAAAATCCGGCGCTATGCCTGTGAGGCTGTCCGCCCGCGCGGCGTATGGTGTGCCCATTTTAATCTGCTGAAAACACAACCAGAACTGGCTCTGACGATACTTGAAGCACTGCGCAGCGATCCGGAAATTTATGTCCAGGATTCTGTTGCCAACTGGCTCAATGACGCCTCCAAAACCACACCGGACTGGGTGCAAAGCCTATGCAACCGCTGGCAGCAGGAAAGTTCGTCGCCAGCCACTACCCGCATTTGCAAACGGGCGTTGCGCACCATCAACAAATAATCCCCCTCAAGAATGAGACTGATATGACCCATTATCTCGCGGAGCTTTACAGCCCGAAACCTGCATGGCTTGCTTTGGCTATGGAAGAAAGACAGGCGTTTTTCGCCACAATCGGTGCAGGCATGGGCAGCCTGTCAGAATTCGGTATTGAACCTCTGGCTTTTGGCCAGACAGATCCGTCTCAGTTGCATCCGGCACAACAACAGTTTTTCGCAATCTGGAAATTCACGGATAAAGCGGCCGTCACAGCCCTGCTTGAGGCAATTGCTGCCACCGGCTGGCATGATTATTTTGAGACCATCAATGCCGCAGGCGAAGCCTCAGACATGAGCACACATCTGGCGCAACTGGCTGCCTGCTAAAAACAAAAATGCCGCGTTTTCATAAACGCGGCATTTTAATTATGGCAGGAATTTCAGCCAGATCACCAGGTTGTCATGCGCAAACCTGCGCGAATCTGATGCGATTCCAGACCTTTATCCGCAATCGTCAGTGACCCCAGATTTCCGACATCTCCGGATGATATACGTGCATAGCGGTAACCAAGATCAAATTTGATATTCTCGGTCACATCAATCGCCGCACCGGCCATCAGCGCCCATTGCAGACGGGTTGTGTCGCGACCATCAACCAAATTGCTGCCTGTTAGCGAATCTTTGTAACCGATTTTGTAATCGACATTGGCCATACCAAGACCGGCACCGATATAAGGCGTTACGCCGGAAAAATTACCGATATCGTAATAGGCATTCGCCATAGCTTCCCAGATACCGGCATCAACCGGTTCACCGCTCAACTTCATCTTACGATAGCCAACCGTTACATCGCCGCGAATATTATCGGTAAACTGATAACCGACACCACCACTATATGCAGCTGTGGCTTTGGTGTCGCCGCGCCCTTCGCCCATCCAGTCATAGCCCTTCAGGCGAGACTTAACATTATCAGACGGCACATAGGCGATATCACCGCGCAAATACCAACCGGAACCGATTTCCACCGGACGGATGACATCCTGCTCCGCAGGCGAAGCGTAGAGAATCTGATCAAGATCGGCAGCCTCGACCAAACCGGTTGCAGCAATTAAAGCCGAAACTGCAATCATCGCGCTAGGCAATGACGGGAATGAAGATTTTTTCATCATCTGCATCCTGTAAAATCGCATCCTGCCCAATCATGACAGCAATGCATTGATTAAAAATCAGCATAAAACCCTGCACATTCCAAACCGGTCCGGTTCAGAGCACGTCACTCAGGGTCTTCATATCCGTGAAAATGTGCTGCGCCTGATATCGCGCAGCACAAGCTGTTTTATTTATAAACCGGTGTTGTCATATCGTTATAGGCAACAGGGCTGGAATAGCCGCCGAACTGATAACGCAGACCGACGCGCACATCATGGATGTCGAAGCTCTTATCAAAGCCACGGCCGATATCCTTGGTCGCACCGAACATTTCGCCGCCCTGAATGCGACGGAAGCGATAACCGGCATCCAGCTTCAGGCTCTGTGTCAGGTCGTAGGAAAGACCGGCCATCAAAGCCCATGTGAAGCGCCAGCTCGCCGAACCGTAATGAACGGTTGAACCTGACTGATCAAAACCCGGATCAATCGTATTGGTCAGATCGCCCCACTTGATGCGCGTTCCACCGATACCGGCACCGACATACGGTGTGAAACCGTTGAAGTTACCAAGGTCGATATAGGCATTGGCCAGAATTGACAGTGCAGACATTTTCGCTGTGTCGTTAGACACGCAATCAACATAAGCATTGTTTGCTGTACATGTGCCGCTGGTTGACCCGCTGAATTTTGCACGGGTCAGATAATCAACCGTCAGATCTGTACGGAAATAATCAGTCACCTGATAACCCACACCACCGCCAAGCAGGAATGAACCTTTCAGTTTGCCGTCCAGTGAATTTTCACCAAAAGTCGGGCTGCCACCGCCGCACTGGCCACAATTATTATCAATCGTGGTATAATTCGCGCCTTTGAACTTCGCACCTGCATAACCGATATCACCACGCAGATACCATCCGCCGATAGGTGAAGGAGGTACAATCACCTCAGGAATAACAGGCTCCGGAATATCAACGATATCCGCAGCGAAGACCGAAGAAACAGAGGCTGTGACTGTAAGCCCTGCAACACCGGCGATAAGCAAATTCTTTAATTTAGTCATAGCGTGTCCTATCGCATTTCCACGGTCAGTTACACCGGGACAACTATTCTCGGACACCACCATAGAAGCGAAAGGTTAAATGCTGCTTAACCTTGTTTCTTCACGATATTTATTAATATTTACGCAAGTTATTATATAAAGGAAAGGGCGCTTGCGCGCCCCTTTTACCCTCTGCATTACTTCAAGCTATCAAACCAGACTAAACTGATTTTATTGCGCTATAAGCTGCAAAACGCGCAGATCACTTAGCAGCAGTTCTGATAGATGTAATAATATCATCAACAACCGTTTCAACCTGCCGGTAGTCATCCCCTTCCGCCATAACACGGATAAGCGGCTCAGTTCCCGAAGGACGGATCACCACACGGCCGCTGGCACCGAGTGCATTTTTACCTTCTTCAATGGCCTCAATGACTTTTTTGTCTTCGAGCAATTTTCCGCCCGCAACACGGATGTTTTTGAGAATCTGAGGTACAGGCTTAAATTTACGGCAAACCTCGCTCAGCGGACGTCCCTGCTCCTGCATAACAGCAAGGATTTGCAAAGCCGAAATCAGACCATCGCCAGTTGTACCGAACTCCGACAGAACAATATGGCCGGACTGCTCACCACCCACGTTAAAGCCATGCTCACGCATGTGCTCCACAACATAACGGTCGCCGACTTTTGTGCGCGCCAGTGTCAGCCCCTTATCACCAAGAAAACGCTCCAGTCCCAGATTAGACATGATCGTTGCCACGATACCGCCACCGGCGAGACGTCCGGTTTGAGACCAGCTTTCCGCAATCACGGCCATCAGCTGATCACCGTCAATAATCGTGCCGTTCTCATCCACCAGCAACACGCGGTCAGCATCACCATCCAGCGCAATACCAACATCTGCGCGGGTTTCATGCACTTTGCGGATCAGGCCTTCGGGATGGGTTGAGCCACAGTCTTCATTAATATTGGTGCCGTTCGGCGTGTTATTAATGGTAATGACCTCTGCACCCAGTTCCCACAATGCAGAAGGTGCCACTTTATAAGCAGCGCCATTGGCACAATCGACTACAATGCGCAGACCATTCAGCGACAGCTGGCGTGGCATAGTACGCTTGGCAAATTCAATATAACGGTAAATATCGCCGTCAACGCGCTTGGCACGACCGATTTCACCATGACTGCTCATATGAGCACTCATGTCATCATCAATCAGTTTTTCGATCTGCAGCTCAAGCGCATCCGACAGTTTGTAGCCGTCAGGACCAAACAGCTTAATGCCGTTATCATAATACGGATTGTGCGAAGCCGAGATCATCACACCGATATCTGCCCGCAGCGAGCGGCAAAGCATAGCCACTGCCGGTGTCGGAATTGGCCCCAGCAGAAACACTTCCATGCCCATTGAGGTGAAGCCCGCAACAAGCGCGTTCTCCAGCATATAACCTGAACGGCGGGTATCCTTGCCGATCACCACACGTTGCCCCTGCCCGCCATCGCGGAATGACAGGCCGACAGCCATACCGACACGCATCGCAATGTCCGGTGTCATCGGGAAAGAATTAGCCTTGCCGCGAATGCCGTCAGTACCAAAATATTTACGGGACATGTTCAAGCCTTTTCTTCAAGCAGTGCCTTCACCTGCAAATCTCATCGTCCAAGGGACAAAACAGGCATTATTTGAAAATAGCAATGCAGCGATTTCTTAGCCCTTGTCAAATATTGACGCGATCAAACTGTGTTTCTGGTAAACATATCCGGTTTAAAATCGTTAAAACGGGTGAGAAATTTAACGCGCCATCTCACCGGACAGAGCTTGCTCATTGCGCTTCTTAATAAAAAACCGGGCTCTTAAGCCCGGTTTTTTATCGTTTAATCCGTGTTACCGGCAAGCGATCAGGCCTGCGGTTCAGGTTTCATATCCTGACCGGCTTCAGGTTCACTATCCGGCTTTTTGCGTGATGCTCCGGCTTTCGGCACACCTGAGCCACGGGACGATGATGAATCATCGCCTGTATCACGGTTCGGTTTCTGACCGGCGATCAGCTGTTTGATCTCTTCACCGCTCAGCGTTTCGTATTCCAGCAGGCCTTCAGCAATGGCAACCCATGCATCATGCTTTTCTGTCAGAATACGGCGCGCTTCAATATAAGCAGTATCAATCAGCTCACGCACTTCCGCATCAATCAGCTGTGCTGTTGCTTCAGAAACATTCTGTGTGCGCGATACGGAATGACCAAGGAAAACCTCTTCCTGATTTTCGCCATAGGCAACATAGCCGAGCTTTTCAGAGAAGCCCCAGCGGGTCACCATTGCACGGGCAAGCTTTGTTGCCTGTTCAATATCAGAAGATGCGCCGGATGTGATGTTTTCCTTACCGAATTTCAGTTCTTCGGCAATACGGCCCCCCATCATGATTGCAAGGCGCGACACCATCCACTTATAGCTCATGGAATATTTGTCGCCTTCCGGCAGCTGCATCACCATACCCAGCGCACGACCGCGCGGAATGATTGTTGCTTTATGCACCGGATCAGCCGCAGGCACATTCATCGCCACGATCGCGTGACCGGATTCGTGATAGGCTGTCAGTTCTTTTTCTGCCTGCGTCATCGCCGAAGAACGGCGTTCCGCACCCATCATGATCTTGTCTTTCGCGTCCTCAAATTCCTGCATGGTCACCAGACGCTTGTTACGGCGTGCAGTCATCAGCGCAGCTTCATTGACGAGATTCATCAGATCCGCACCGGAGAAACCAGGGGTACCGCGTGCCAGCACTTTCAGATCGACATTCGGTGCCAGCGGTACATTGCGCACATGCACTTTGAGGATCTGCTCACGACCGCTCACATCCGGATTAGGCACAACAACCTGACGGTCGAAACGACCCGGACGGAGAAGCGCAGGATCAAGCACGTCAGGACGGTTGGTTGCAGCAATCAGAATAATATTCTCATTGGCTTCAAAACCATCCATCTCAACCAGCAACTGATTCAGCGTCTGTTCGCGCTCATCATTACCGCCGCCAAGACCGGCACCACGATGACGGCCAACCGCATCAATTTCGTCGATAAAGATAATGCAAGGCGCGTTCTTTTTTGCCTGTTCGAACATGTCACGGACACGGCTCGCACCGACACCAACAAACATTTCAACAAAGTCAGAACCGGAAATCGTAAAGAACGGTACATTCGCTTCACCGGCAACAGAACGTGCCAGCAAGGTCTTACCGGTTCCCGGAGGACCAACGAGCAGCACACCGCGCGGAATTTTACCGCCCAGACGCTGGAACTTCTGCGGATCACGCAGGAATTCTACGATCTCTTCCAGATCTTCCTTGGCTTCATCAACACCGGCTACGTCCTGAAAGGTCACACGGCCATGCGCCTCAGTCAGAAGTTTGGCCTTGGACTTGCCGAACCCCATAGCGCCACGCGAACCGCCCTGCATCTGACGCATGAAGAAAATCCACACGCCAAGGATCAGGATCATAGGCAGCCATGACAGAAGAATACCGAACAGCGATCCCGAGCCATCGCTTTCAGGCTTTGCGGTAATCGCAACATTCTTTTCTTCAAGACGGCTGATCAGAGTGGCATCTGAAGGGGAATAGGTCTGGAATGTCGCATTGTTATCCGCATAGGAACCAACAATGCGCGGACCGGTAATGGTGACGGATTTCACCCGACCGCCCGTTACATCCTCGATAAACTGCGAATAAGGAATTTCACGAGACGACGCACGCTGCGCCGGACTCTGAAACAGGTTAAATAGTGCAACCAGCAGGAGAGCAATGATCGCCCAGAGGGCGAAGTTGCGATAATTTGGATTCATCTCGGGTCCAATCGATTACCAATCGTCCTTCCGGTTCATGCGCCGTTTGGTGCGTTCCGGAAAAATATTCAAACCTAACATAGGTTCGATGCACGGCCTTGCCAAGGCGATGTAAAGCCTCATAAGTGATTCTTCTGCATTCTTTGCAGAATTTACCTGTAAATATGGTTGAAAGGCATGGTTAAAAGCACCTTCACAGCCTTCGCCACCTCAAAATCATGACCTGAAAGCACCCTGTCGAAGCAAGCAACATGGCGTTTCATCCGCATGGAAGAGGCTTGCGGCACCAGATGGGACAAAGCAGGAATCTCAACAAGGCTTCCGTCACGGAATATTGCCGGCGCGGACAACAACATGTCACGCTCACTCTGTGTGCTCTCAATCTGATGCCCGCGCAAATAACCGGACAATTGATTCTCATTCACCGCTGCCACAACCAGATCATCCGTTCCTTCATTGCTAAGAGTATAACGCCCGTCCCACACCGCGCGCTCACTAGAATGCAGCAACATTACGGGTAAATTACGCCGCTCGCGCCGGATGAGAATTCCCGTTACTGATTTTTCAACAACACAGGAATGCAGCGTCTTGCGGTGTTTTCCCGACGCCGGAGCGGAGCGCAACCAGTCAGCCAAAATACTGCAATCACGCATGGATGGTAAATATGTCTGACCACCGACCGTTGCCAGCAAATAGCCAAGCATCAGAGGTGCTGCATCTCCGACATTCTCAGTCCATCCGGCCACCAGTAACAGACCATCACCTGCAAGCCGCTCAATCGGATAATCCTCACGGGTGAGCAAATGAACAACTTTGCGATTATCAGCGCGCCGCTGTTCCGCCGCCTGTTCTGCTGCTGCCAGCAATGCTGGTTTATCCAATGTTCTGGCGGCCTGCCTGATCCGCGGGCGTTCATAGGTCGGATTGTCATTGCTCGGATCATCAAACCAGCAGATATTGTCAGTGCGCAACACGTCCCGCAGCTCTTCCCGCCAGATAGACAGCAGAGGCCTGCACAGCAAAACACTGTCTTGTAACAATGTTTGCATGGCCATAGCGGCAAGTCCGCGCCCCTCACCGGCAAGGCCGGTAACCACATCGGCCCGCTCACGGCGCATCAGATAAGTCTCAACCTGATCATCCGCTGTATGCCCTGTCAGGATCATACCAGCACCGCACGCCCGTGCGGCCTGCACCAGCAAGTCATAACGGGCATTGCGCGCGGCCATAGCAAGGCCGCTGGCAGGCTTTTCACCTTCCCAACACATTATCTGATGAGGGATATTCAGGTTTTTGCAAAATTCGGCAACACCTGCTGCCTCTGTCGCGGATTCTGCACGCAGACCATGATCCACTGTGACCGCAATCAACCGGCATGCGGGCAAATATGTTTGCAGATAGCGCCTTGTCAGCAACAAAAGCGCCAGAGAATCGCTGCCGCCGGAAACTGCTACAACTACGGCGGGGTTTTCCTGCTGCGGCATACAAGAACCAAAGCCCTTAAGCACCCGCGGCATAAAATCAGACCGGATACCGGTGCCCGTTTCAGTGTTTTCGGTGATTATTGCGCTCACATCTCCGCCCGCAATGCCCTGCCAGCCCCTGACTGGAGATTAGCAATGGTTTAGTTTGCGCTCATCTTCCGCCCGTTTCAAGACAGCCGGTGCAGCTGAAGGAAAGCGGGTGCCGACCTTGGCCAGCGTAGCACAGGCTACTTCACGATCATTGAGCTTGGCCATTGCCATACCGAGCTTCAGCATATTTTCCGCACCGCGTTTGGAGTCAGGAAAGTCGCGCTGATTATCAATAAAAACCGTGGCCGATTCCGCATAGCGATCCTGCCCGTAAAGCGCCTCACCCAGCCAGTAGCGGGCATCCGATGTCATAGGATCAGCCGGATAGCGATCAATATGTGCGCGGAACGCCACTTCAGCCGAGCGGTAATCACCGGCCAGAATAAACTGATAGGCCGCATTGTAGAGCTCGTTCGGATTATCGGTTTGCGGCAGGGAAACGATCTGCTGCTGCGCTGTATCTTCCAGACTGCCGCCGATTACATTGCCACTGGAATCAAACCGGATAGAGCCGAGCGCACGCGGAGCCTGCGAATTGACAATAACCGGAGATTGCTCACCAGTAGCAACGGAAGCGGCGGAATTATCTGTAGTGCCCGCAGCCTGTGCCGGCTGAAGATCAGATGGATCCTGCTCTGTAGCATTATCATTATCTGCACTCAGAGCAGCGCTCTGACGCGGCTCTTTATCTGAAGATGCACTGCCTGAAGACACAGCGGCAGAATCTGCCGCTGCTGTCTCAGTTGATGTTTCAGAACCGGCATCAGCCTTTTTCTTCTTTTCCAGCTCTTCGAAGCGGAATTCATTATCTTCCTGAATTTTACGCATCTGCTCCTGCATCTGCAAAATCTGGAAGTTCATTTCTTCAAGCTTGCCGGTCAGGTCACGCACCTGTTCCTGCAGCTGAATTACCCGCTGATCACTGGCCTGAGCAAAGGCTGTGGTTCCGCCAAATGCCAGAGCCAGCAGCGGCAGTAAACTGACAGCCAGAGCCAGTTTTTTCATCGCTTTCTTCATTCGCAATACCTCATGCGCCCGAACTTTATCCTTGGGGTCATCATCGTCCTGTCAATGCAGCCGAAGTGAACACCCGCTCAATCTTTATAATCTCAGTTGAAATGGTGCAATTGAGTGCGGCCAAATTTTGGCTTTTATGTTCAAACTGAAAAAAGCGACCCTAAGGCCGCTTTTCACATAACTCTGTGTCTTTTTTATCGCGCAATGCATACGAAAACACGACAAATGACTTTACAAACTGCCAGATTAGCTACCGGCACCGTTCAGAACGGTTACTGCACGGCGGTTCTGCGACCAGCAGGAAATATTGTCGCAAACTGCAACCGGACGCTCCTTACCATAAGAAACAGTGCGCATGCGGTTAACAGGTACGCCGCGTGAAGCAAGATAGTCACGGGCAGCAGCAGCACGACGCTGGCCAAGTGCCAGGTTGTACTCGCGTGTACCGCGTTCGTCCGAGTGACCTTCAACAGTGATTGAATAGTTCGGGTAACGGGCAAGCCACTGAGCCTGACGCGACAATGTCTGCTGGGCGTCAGCGCGGATCACGGAACTGTCGAGATCGAAGAACACGCGGTCGCCGACATTAACAGTAAAGTCCTGTGCAGAACCGGCAACAGCGCCATTGGCGCCCATGCCGCCATTCAGGCCAAGATCACCTGCATTGTTCGGCAGGTTTTTCTTGTTCGCGCAACCGGCAACGGCAAGCGATAGGAACAGGGCAACAGCAAACGGGCTGCGGGCAATCGACTGGGAACGGCGCATGGCCCGTACTCCTTAAGAATAATGCGTTTACATGATGTATGACTAACCAGATGATTAATCATATTGAGGTTAAAAACCGTTCAAATAACATGGTTAATTGTTACTTAATCAGCATAAAAACTCAAGTTTTCTCCGTCAAAAATCCGTTTTTCGGGTTATGCACGGAGGCAGTTTTAAAGTGGTTCTTCTCTGATTTCAAAGCGAACCGTTTTTAGGCAACCTAAAAAGCAATGCGGCAGAAACACGGCTTTAATCACAAAAAGCTTATTTGACGCCACCACCTGCTCTCAGAAAATAAGCTCTGTGTCTTATTCAGCACACAGAGCTTATCTCAAACTTAATTCAGCAATGGCGACCATGCCGGATCAGAAGCCGCATTCGGCGTCTGGATCTGGCGTTCATTGCGGCCCGTCAGATCAATCGTAAACAGACGTGATGAACCGCCGGCTTCACGGAAGAACATCAGAACACGGCCGTTCGGGGCCCAAGTCGGACCTTCATTATGGAAGCCGCTTGTCAGCAAACGCTCACCCGAACCATCGGTCTTCATCACGCCGATGGAGAACTGACCACCGGACTGTTTGGTGAAGGCAATCAGATCGCCGCGCGGAGACCATACCGGTGTGGAATAGCTGCCGTTACCGAAAGAAACACGCTGCGGGTTGGAACCATCGGCACCCATCACGTAAATCTGCTGACGGCCGCCGCGATCGGATTCAAATACGATCTTGGAGCCATCCGGAGAATAGGACGCCGAGGTATCAATGGCCTGACTGCTGGTCAGACGGGTGGTTGTACGAGAACGCAGATCCATCGTGTAGATGTTGGCGCTACCATCATCCTGCAAAAGGCTCATCACCACTTTCTGGCCATCCGGCGAGAAGCGCGGAGCAATGGTCATGCCCGGAAAATTACCGACCAGTTCCTGCTGACCTGTTTCCAGCTGCAGCAGATAAACGCGCGGACGGTCACCGGCGAAAGACATATAGGTGATTTCCTGACGGCTTGGTGAGAAGCGCGGTGTCAGAACCAGATCTTTACCATTAGACAGGTAGCGCACATTCGCACCATCCTGATCCATGATCGCCAGACGCTTAACGCGTTTCTGGGCACTACCGGATTCATCAACGAAAACAACACGTGTATCGAAGTAACCTTTTTCACCGGTCAGGCGCTCATAAATCGCATCAGCGATAATATGAGCAACGCGGCGTTTGTTTTCCGGCGTAGTAAAGAATTGCTGTCCGGCAAGCTGCTGTCCGGCAAAAGTATCCCACAGACGGAATTCCGCTTTCAGGCGGCCATCCGGCTGTTTGGTCACACGACCGGTCACCAGAGCCTGCGCATTGATAACTTTCCAGTCTTCAAAGCGCGGTGCCACATCCGGATTGGTGATTTTTTCAATGAATGCTTTTTTGTCGATCGGCGCAAAAAGGCCGGAACGCTCAAGATCCGCAGCGATGATAGAGGTAATTTCCGCACCCAGCGCATCACCGGACAAAAAGTCGGTCAGAGCAATCGGCAGTGGGTCAACATTACCCTTGTTAATATTTACTTCCACAACGGCGCGGGCGGGCAGCACCGCAGCCGTGCTCACAACTGCAACAGTCGCAAGCACAGAAAATAAGGTTTTAAACAGTGTCTTCATGATGGCGTGGACCTCGTTTGTCCTGATCATATTTGGTTCTGTGAGACGTCTCACATGTGTTTGTAGTCAGGAGCCTCACAAGGAGAGCCCCGGAACCGGCGCTACAGAACGCCGGTCCGTATTTGGTTTTAGAACATTTCACTCGGGTCAAAATTCACGATGACCGTCGCCCAGGTTTCATATTTATCCCGCGGCAGGTTGTAAGGGGCTGCGCGCATCACTGCACGCCGCGCACTGTCTGCCGCCGCACGACCGATGACAGAATCGCCGCCTGTAAATGTCACTTCCGGTGTGCCTTCGATTTCACCCGCTTCTGTCAGGCGCATTTTGACTATAATCCGCAAGTCCGATGCATCAGCCACACCTGAAGGAATACTCCATTTGTCACTGATCTGACCTTTCAGGGCATCCATTTCAGTCTGGCTGAGTTTGGTGCCGCCGGTGGTCTTTTTCGCGCCAAATGCTTCCTTATCGGTCGAGCGTTTTGCACCGCCACCCGCAGCTTTCTCACGGTTCAGGAGTGCGGCAACCTCATCGGCCTTTGCATCCTTATCCTTAGAAGTGTTCTGCGCGGTTGTGCTTGGCTTCTCCGGCTTTTTCTCGTCTTTTTTCTTATCTTCAGCTTTCGCCGTTTCCGTTGGTTGCGGCTTCGGCTTGGCTTCCGGCGCAGGCACACGATCCGGCAATTTGACGTCTTCGGTCTGTTCAGGCTGCTTTTCAATCGCTTCCGCAACCGGATCAGGCTTCACTTCAGCCTTTGGTTCCGGCTTCGGCTCAACCTTTGGCTCTGGCGGCTTGACAGGTTCAGGCGGTTTAACCGGCTCCGGCTTTGGTTCCGGTTTGGTTTCCTGCACAGGCTCCGGCTTTTCTGCCGGTTTTTCCGCTGGTTTCGCTGCTTCTGCCGTCTCAACCGGTTTCGGTTTTTCGTTTGGCATCGGCGGCGTTTTCAGATCAAGCTCGCTGTCACCAGCATTTTCAGCCTGTTCAACGGTTTTCGGCTTGGTTGTCGGCTTTGGTGCAGCCTTCTCGGCTTTCGGAGCTTTCTTGTCGCCCTGCTGAACCTGCGAAATATCTTCAACCGGCACAATATCGACAGGAAAGGATTCAGTATCGGTCATGTCAAAAGGCTTTGGCGATGAGAACGTGAAAAGTCCCCAGCCAATAATAGCCACATGGATGAGTGTTGAGGAAGTCAGACCTGCCTTCATGATGGCGTCAGCTATCCTGCTCCTGGAGTGTCACCAGACCGATATTCTTGAAACCGGCAGCGGAAATACGCGACATAACTTTCATAACCGTACCGTAATCAGCATTTTTGTCGCCACGCACAAAGACGCGCTCTTCATAACCGGTCTTCGCAATGGCTTCGAGCTTCGGCACCACTTCAGCAATGTCGATTTCGGATTCCTGCAGATAGACCTGCCCCTTGTCATTCACAGAGACCGTAATCGGCTGGGTATCGGCATTGAGCGCTTTGGCCTGCGTATCCGGCAGATCAATCGGCACACCGGAGGTGAGCAGCGGCGCAGAAACCATGAAGATAATCAGCAGCACCAGCATCACGTCCACAAACGGCGTAATGTTGATTTCGCTCATCGGAGCCTTCTTGCCGCCGCGTCTGCGACGACCGCCTCCGCCCTGACTTCCTAGTGACATACCCATATTCTGAACCTTCCGGCCTCAATCTAAATGACCTGAAATCCGGCCTGACTTTAAAACAGCTGACGTGGCGCGGATTATCCGCGCGGCGTCAGCTTCTCATCAATTTGTCGCGACAGTATGGCCGAAAACTCATCGGCAAAACCTTCCATACGCGCAGTGATTTTTCCGGCATCGGCAGTCAGCTTGTTATAGGCAATAACGGCCGGAATAGCGGCGAGAAGACCAATCGCGGTAGCCAGCAGCGCTTCGGCAATACCCGGCGCCACAACGGCAAGACTGGTATTTTTGGAAGCGGCAATCGCCATAAACGAGGTCATAATACCGACAACAGTACCAAACAGCCCGATAAACGGTGCCGACGTACCAATGGTCGCCAAAAATCCGAGGCGTGATTCCAGCTTGTCGTTTTCACGTGCCAGTGCCACATCCATCGCTTTTTCAATACGCATCTGCAATGCGATCGGTGAGCGTGCACCTTTCTCGAAGGATTTTTTCCACTCGCGCATTGCCGCCATAAAAATGGCGCTCATACCGGTCGTGCGGCGCTCACCGAGATTGCGGTATAATTCTTCCAGCGACTGACCAGACCAGAAAACCTGCTCAAAACGGTCAATCGCACTTGCTGCGCGGCGATAGGACAATGTCTTGTCCACAATGATCGCCCATGTCCAGATTGAGGCTGCCAGCAAGCCCAGCATGACCAGTTTGACAACCCAGTTGGCCTGCATGAACAGTCCCCAGAGACTGACATCACTTGTGTGCGCTGCAATGGGTAGCGTTTCCATTTGTCACCTGTCCTCGAATCCAAACGCCCGGCTCATCACCGGGCGGCAAAAGCAAAACGGTTGACTGCACGGGTTCGTGCGACCGTTTCGATCTGTTGTTACCTTGAGCGGTCCGGATGCATTTTGCTTGCACGGCCCGCTGAATTGCTTTGCGCCGTATCTGCATGTCGCCGGACACAATTATTGTGCATAACCGGCAACTTTGCTTTTTACGGTTAATTTTGGTGAAAGGAAGGCGACAAGCAGATTCAAGCCTGTCACCTCTCCATCTTGCGCTAAAGATGAACTATTATGGTTAAAGATAAGTTAGGATTCGTGGCAGTGTGGGCAATTTTGCACGTGCGAACTTATTTTCCGTATCCAGTTTTGCCATCATGAAAGCCGCTATGCCTAACCGGCAAACAGCTCTTTCCATGTCGCAGGCATACGTCTTGGACGCCCCTGCTTGTTGATAAGCGCCGCCTCAACCTGCGCTTCAATCAGCAGATCGCCATTGTTGCGCTTAATGCTTTGGCGCATTTTCACCCGCGCACCGGAGGCTTCTGTCACGCAAGTCTCAATCACCAGCATATCATCAATGCGGGCAGGCAAACGGAAATCAATCTCCATCCGCCGCACGATCCAGACAATCGGCTCTCCGAGCTGTCCTTCTTCAAGTTGAGTATGATGCACACCTTTCAGCCGCAGAAAATCTGTGCGGCCGCGCTCCAGAAACTCCAGATAGCGGGCGTGATAAACCACACCGGAAAAATCCGTATCGGCATAATAGACCCGCGCCAACAGCCGGTGCCCTTCTGCCGTCAGCATGCCATTAATCACTTCAGATTCTGCAGTGCTTAAATTGTCTGGCGCAGTTACATCCGGCATCAGCCCTCATCCTCAAACATCGTGATCTGGCGTGCAGCCAGATCGGTCGGTGCCGTCAGGCCTAAGTGCTGCCACGCAATTGTTGTCAGTACGCGGCCACGCGGAGTACGCTGCAAAAAGCCCTGCTGGATCAGATAAGGTTCAATAATATCTTCAATCGCGTCGCGCGGCTCAGACAGACCGGCAGCTATGGTTTCAATCCCCACAGGCCCGCCGCCAAAATTGCGCGCAATCATATTGAGATAACGGCGATCCAGCTGATCGAGGCCAATATTATCCACTTCCAGACGGATCAGCGCCTCATCTGCAATTTTTGCATCAACAATGTCTGCTTTTGCCACCAGAGCAAAATCACGGACACGACGCAGCAAACGTCCGGCAATACGCGGCGTTCCGCGTGCACGGCGCGCAATCTCACGCGCACCATCATCGGAAATATTCAGTTTCATCAGTCGTGCACCACGGCGCACAATATATTCCAGCTCATCAACCGTATAGAAATTCAGCCGAACCGGAATACCGAAACGGTCACGCAGTGGCGTGGTCAGAAGACCGAGACGGGTTGTCGCTGCCACAAGCGTGAATTTCGCCAGATCGATTTTAACCGAGCGCGCCGCAGGCCCCTCACCGATAATCAGATCGAGTTGATAATCTTCCATCGCCGGATAAAGAATTTCTTCAACCGCAGGGCTGAGACGATGAACCTCATCAATGAACAGCACATCGCGGTCTTCAAGGTTGGTGAGCAGTGCCGCCAGATCACCGGCTTTGGCAATCACCGGCCCTGAAGTGGAGCGGAAATTAACCCCGAGTTCCTTAGACATAATCTGCGCCAATGTGGTCTTGCCTAGCCCCGGAGGGCCGACAAACAACACATGATCCAGCGCTTCACCACGGGTTTTTGCGGCTTCGATAAAAATCTTCAGATTGGCACGAGCCGCCGCCTGACCGACAAAATCATCCAGACTTTGCGGGCGCAAAGCTGTGTCCGTATCCTCTCCGCGCTTTTGCGCAGAAATCAGACGATCTTCATCACTCATCAGTTACACCCGCACTTCAATTATTTCTGGGCGCGATCTTATCGCGCCAGTTCTTTCAGACCAAGCCGGATCAGCTTGGCAGAATCTGCATCTTCTCCGACCTCGCGCAAGGCGCTGGCCACCGCATTGGCAGCCTGATCGCGTGAATAGCCGAGATTGCTCAGCGCGGAAACCGCATCACTCACAGCAGTGGATGCAACACCCTCACCGATTTCCTGCTTCAGCCCGATATTTGCGGCAGCATCACCGGCAAAGGCAGGTGCTTTGTTTTTAAGCTCCGTCACAATGCGCTCAGCCACTTTTTTGCCGACACCCGGCGCACGGGACACCATAGCAATATCACGCAAGGCAATGGCATTAGCGAGCTCAGACGGCGTTAATGTGCCCAGCACTGCCAGCGCTACTTTAGCGCCAACGCCCTGCACATTCTGCAAAAGGCGAAACCACTCACGCTCCAGCACTGTGCCAAAACCATAGAGACGCAGCACATCTTCACGCACATAGGTTTCAATCAGCAGGATTGCCGCCTCACCCGCTGAAGGCAGATTGCCCAGCGTGCGCGCAGAACAGAAAGCCACATAGCCGACACCATGCACATCAAGAATGACGTGATCGTCAGCGATTTCATCGACAACACCTTTCAGTTTCCCGATCATGATATGGCTGCAATCCTCCCGCTTTTCTTCAATTCCGCCAGATTATACAGGCTGTGCCGGTTATGGGCATGACAAATGGCAATCGCCAGCGCGTCAGCCGCATCGCTTGTATCGAAGCTTGCTCGCGGCATCAGCACTTTGACCATCATATGAATTTGCTGTTTTTCACCGTGGCCGACACCGATGACAGACTTTTTCACCGCATTCGGTGCATATTCGGCGACACGCAATCCGGCCTGCGCAGGCACCAGCAGCGCAATACCGCGCGCCTGCCCCAGTTTCAGCGTTGCCGCCGCATCTTTATTAACGAATGTATGCTCAACAGCCGCCTCGTCCGGCATCATCTGATGCAGGACGGCGCTCAATCCCTCATGCAACTGGCGCAGACGTGAGGCCAGATCCAGCTTGTCATCAGACGTCACTGTTCCGGCCGCAACAAAATGCAAGGAATTACCCGCGGATTCAATCACGCCCCAGCCGGTGCGCCGTAATCCCGGATCAATACCAATAATGCGAATCGCCTGTTTCATATGCTGACCTTAACTTGTGTAAGGCGCACTCAACAATCAAAATGTGAACAAAATGGAAACATTGTCTGTGAAGAACTGATTTTAATCACATCAGCCGGATCAATTACCGCCGAAAGCTGTACGCAACAAAACGATCTGATCGGAAACAGCATTGCCCTTACATTCAACCAGTCTGCGGATCGGCTGATGATAGCTGTCACCATCCATGCAACGCACACGATCCTGCAGATGCAAAGAATGTGAGATCATATCGCGGAATGCCTGCGGCAGTTCCTGCCAGCCAGCCGTCTTTTCACCGGCAGAATGGGTTTCCAGACTGACTTTGGCCTTTTCCTTCGCCACCATTTCGCGCGGCATATCGCCGGAACGGCTGGCGCGCAGCAGCAAAAGCCAAGAAGCAATATGCATAAGGCGCGATGTCAGACGCATGGATTCGGCCGCATAAAGTGTTGCAGCCTGATGAGAGAGAGAACGTGCAACGTCTTTGCCGTCACCGTCCAGATATGCCGCGGCTTCTTCAACCAGCGCCATACCTTCACTGTAAAGCGGCTTGAAACTGTCTGAAAAGACCATCCGTTCTGACAGGCGGATCATATTATCCGTACCCGTATTTTCTCTGCGATGTGTCTGTTCCATCATGTTGTTCTGCTCACTGGCAAAAACAGCATCTCTGCTGCATCCGCAATTTCTGACAAGCATTCTGACTGAAGTGATTCCACGATTTGACCGGTATTTTTGCCGGTAAAACAGGCGAATCCCTTTTCATTCAGGCTGCACTTGACTTGTTTGCATCACAAAGCGTGACCGTAAAAAACCGTCTGGCTATGGCCTATCCAAGCAAAATGCACGCTCATACACGCTCGCGCAATAATATGGTTAAAGAAAGATGAATCGTGATTTTGTGCTTGCCAGATCAAATCTGGCTACACAGACGAATAAAATCAATATGTTCAATCAGTTAAGCAGAATCGCATAAGCTTGACCGGTAAAAACAATGATTGTCCGGAATTTTGCACAGGGCAGCTTATCCACAAAGGCACAGCATGTTTCACAAAAGAAGAGCCCTGTTTTGGCATAAAAAAAGAGCCGCATCAGCGGCTCTCAGAAGTTTAACAGGGAGGCGTCATACAGAGGGACCAAGTCCACTCGGTAAGAATCCGACAATGCCGGATAGGCCTATATTCTTTCGTTAACTTTAATATTTAGTTAATTCGCGCTTATTCCTTAGAACTGCCGTTTCAGGAAACCGTTACAGGCCGTGGTTTCACCGGTATATGCGGCAGCTTCGTACGGGTTTCTGGAGCTCTTGCTTCAGATCTGGCAATTTCAGGCACAGAGCTTTTGACAGGGGTTTTGCCCTTCCAGCCGATGCGCGGCAACCATTCCAGATAATAGACCAGCGCGAACTGGGCCATGATACCACCCGCAATCAACAGTGTGTCAAAAGACAGGCTCACCGGATAAACATGACGCAGCGCCTGAGCGACCATCGCCAGAATAGTACCGGCAATAAAGACTGGCAGCGAATGCTTACCTAGCAAGGCCAGCGGGTGGTTCTGATCAAGACGGGCTTTTGCCGACAGTGCAGGAATACCGGCAATCACATAGGCAAGCGCCAGAATATGCAACAGGCGGGTCGCTGACAGATAAGTCTTATCAAAACCGGTCAGTACTGTTGGCAGACCAAAGGAAATATCCCAGTTCGGATGCGGAATGCGCAACCACAATAAGGAGAAGACCAGATAGCCGATAGCCGCAAGCATCAGCGGACGGTTCTGATCAAAGCGACCACCCTGCTTCACGTGAGTCATCGCACCAATACCAATGGCAAACAGAAACTGCCATGACAACGGGTTCAGGAACCACACGCCTTGTGTCGGATAGTTCATCGGGGCGATATGATAATAACCCGACAGAAACCAGATCGCACCAGAGATTGTCAGCATCAGTGAAATACTGATCCGCGACAGATAAAGCATAACCGGTGCAAACAGCATCAGCACCAGATAGAGCGACAGAATATTATTATAACCGAGCTGGTGGCCAAGTGTGACCAGACCGACAAAGGCTTCAGCCGGTTGCTCCATCACGGTTTTAATATTGATCATTTCCAGCATTTCCGGCCGCTTCATATAGAGGGCCGTGAAAGCGAAAACAGCCAGCGTGATGAGTGTTGTCATCATCTGCGCCATATAAAGTGTCATGGAACGGCGTGCCATTTTCAAAGACAGCAGCAGGCGATTCCCTTCAACAAATTTGGAACTGTAGGCAAGCGCAACAGCCAGACCGGAGATCAGAACAAAGGCTTCCGCGGAATCAGAAAAACCGAATTCGCGGTGCGTGAACTTCTCAAAGATCGTTCCCGGAACATGATTGATGAAAATGCTCAGCAATGCCAGCGCCCTGAAAACATCAAGCCGCGTATCGCGTATTTTCGCCATCTGTCCCGTTTGTGGTGCTATGCTCAGTATTGTCATCTGCCAGCCTGTTCTTTGCCTGATCCTTGTGCGTGCTTTCAATTTTCAGCAATGAAAACACGTCCCGCAGGCAATTTTTGTCTGCATACAACAATACGACTCAAATGGGACACGAAAGCGGCTAAGCCGCCTCACAACCCCATCACATTATTTTCCAGAGCTAAACAAAGCGGCAATTACAAGAAGTTGAAAGCTATCTGCACCTGCGGAAGCGCGGGAAAACCAGCCGTTCCTTGCCGGTTTTGCACTGCATCACTCAAAAAGCCGGTTATCTTTTAGCAATTATGCTTTATCTTTTTGTTTTAATCGCATTATCCATCGCAAAGCGCTTCCCGTTTTTGCTGAAAATGCTCTAAACACGATGCAATGGCCGCTATATTGTACTCAGGTGAGTGCAGTTCCCGAACTTTGCCACTTTTAAGGGCTATTTGCGCCCGCTCAACGAGGCTTTGTCTAATGAAATTTCCTGAAAACCGTCCGCGTCTGGTTCTGGTCGTTCCTTCCCCTGCTTCAGAAGGACATACATCTGATGCGCTGCTCCTCACTTTGGATAAAGCGCTCGCCGCCGGTGATATTGCTAGTGTCATTCTCGACAATGGCAAAGCAGACGAGGCATCATTTCAGACTTTCGCTGCCGCTGCCGTTGCTAAAATTCAGACAGCCGGTTCCGCAGCAATCATCCTGAACGATACCCGCACTGCCGGTCGTGTTGGCGCGGATGGTGTTCATATTGAAGGCTCACAAGCCGATATTGCCGATGCTGTTGAGCGCTATACGCCTAAAATGATTGTCGGTACCGGCAATGTAAAAGAGCGCCATACCGCTCTGGAAGTCGGTGAATTACAGCCGGATTATATGTTCTTCGGCAAAATCGGCGCAGATACCAAGCCTGAAGCGCACCCGCGCAATCTGGGTCTGGCTGAATGGTGGGCAGCTATGGTTGAAATTCCGGCCATTCTTCAGGCAGGCGCAAAGCTTGATGATCTCGCAGCTTGCTTTGCCACAAGAGCTGAATTTATTGCACTGGGTGCAGCGGTGTTTTCCGCTGAAGATCCTGCTCAGGTTGTGGCAGACACAAACCGCCGGCTCGATGAAATGAGCGCCGCTGAAGCAGAAGAGTAACAGAGTTAGACCCATGTTGAAAAAATCCGTTCTCCTCAACAGCACCTGTGCCTTCTGGCTGATCGTCGCGGCTGTGGCCATCCACAAGCCCGCACTGGCTGCGGAAGTGACAAAACCGGCCCCTGAAAAAACAGCCGCTGAAACCACAAAAACAGAGACGGACAAAAAAGCTGAACCATCAGGCGCATCTATGGATGTGCCTGCGGTTTCTACCGGCTTCACTATTCCCGAGCTGGCCGGAGCATGGTCGAAAAATAAAAATGATAAGTCTGATATGTTGCAGCAGCCTGCAACAACCGATGCTATGCCCGCCTTTAACGAAAACCGTTTCGGAGACAAGATTGCCGATCCGGCATTCGGTGCGTTTCAGCGTGGCCTCTATCTGACAGCATTCAATCTTGGCATGGAGCGCGCCAAAGCGGGCGATGCGGCAGCGCAAACACTGGTGGCTGAAATTTATGCCCGTGGCCTTGGTATCAAAGCAGACCAGAAGCAGGCCGCGCATTGGTATGGGCTGGCTGCTGAAAAAAACGAACACGAAGCGCAGTTCCGCTATGCTGCCATGCTGCTGCAGGGCATTTACGTTGCCAAAGATGCTAAAAAAGCTGAAGTCCTGATGCAAAAGGCTGCCGAGGCAGGCAATGCAATGGCGCAGTTTAATTACGGGCAGATGCTGATGATGCGCAATCCCGGCCTGAAAGGGCTGGAGGAAGCAACACCGTGGTTTGAAAAAGCCGCAGATGCCGGTCTGGCAGACGGAGAATATGCAGTCAGTCAGATTTTGGCGAATGGTACATCCAAAATCAAACGCGATGATGCAAAGGCGCGGGACTATCTGCTGCGCGCCGCCCGCAAAAACTATGACACCGCACAGCTTGATCTGGCCACATGGCTGGTCGAGGGACGCGGCGGTGAACGCAATTTTGATGCCGGCTTCCGCTGGATGCTGACAGCAGCCCGCGGCGGCAATATTGCAGCGATGGCGCGGGTAGCACGTCTCTACCGTGACGGCATCGGCACAGACGGCAATTCTGTGGAAGCAGCCGCATGGTATATTCTGGCGCGGCGCTCGAAACTCAACGCCAAAGACCTCGATTCTTTCATGGACGGGTTGACGGATGATGAAATTCAGCAGGCAATTTCCCGCGCTAATAATTTGCGTTGACCTGTGAAAATCATATTTTCGCTAACATAGTGCATACTGAAACATCCATCAGGCTTGCCAAAATAGCAGATTTATGGTCTTGGAAACGCCGATTGATATGGCTTGAATGCCCTCTGACGCGCACTGCGGCATCATTTCCGGAACCGGAACAGGTTTAAGAATGAGGCGACGCAGAATTTCAAAGGGCGATTCAGAGAAAATTTCACACTAATTCCGGATTTTATTCACATGAAGATCAACGGTAACGAAATCCGTCCCGGCAACGTCATTGAACACAATGGCGGCCTGTGGGCAGCGGTTAAATGCAATGCGGTGAAGCCTGGCAAAGGCGGCGCCTATAATCAGGTTGAACTGAAGAACCTCATCGACGGCACCAAGCTGAATGAACGTTTCCGTTCAGCTGAAACTGTTGAGCGTATCCGTCTTGAACAGAAGGATTTCTCCTTCCTCTACGAACAGGGCGAAGCGCTGATCTTCATGGATACAGAAACCTATGAACAGCTTGAACTGCACAAGGACTTTGTCGGCGAACGCGCTGCATTCCTTCAGGACGGCATGATGGTTACCGTGGAAATGCACGAAGAGCGCCCGATCGGTATTCGCCTTCCGGATCAGGTTACACTGGCAATCACAGAAGCTGATCCTGTTGTTAAGGGTCAGACTGCGGCTTCTTCCTACAAGCCTGCAATTCTGGAAAACGGCATCCGTATTCTCGTGCCGCCTTTCATCTCAACAGGCGAACGCGTCATCGTTGATACCAATGAACTGACCTACGTTTCCCGCGCTTAAGGTTCGTATTCATTTCTAAAAACGCCGGTTTACGACCGGTGAACCGGCGTTTTTTAAAAAATAATAAAATTTTTCATTCGCGGAGATTGCTCTACGGATGATATTAAAGCGCCTTGCGCCTTATCGGGTGAACAAAGGTCGCTCTAACAATTTATATTTGCAGCATAATTCCTTAAACTGATTCAAGTTTAAAGAATTATGCTGTATCGTTTAAACTCCAACGCATAAGCAAACGCAGCCTCAAGGGAAGACTCATCCCACGGCTCTCTTATGCACAAACAGGACGTATACTATGGCGCGCTCAGCAATTCTCAATGTTATGGTTCAGGCCGCAATCAAGGCCGGACGCTCACTGGCGCGTGATTTCGGCGAAGTACAGAATCTGCAGGTTTCTCTTAAAGGCCCGGGCGATTATGTGAGCCAGGCGGATAAAAAAGCAGAAGACATTATTTTCAGTGAACTGCGCCGTGCGCGTCCTGACTATAGCTTTCTGATGGAAGAACGCGGCGCGGTTGAAGGTGCAGACAGCCAGCATCGCTGGATTGTTGATCCGCTCGACGGCACCACCAACTTCCTGCACGGTATTCCTGCTTTCGCAGTATCCATCGCGCTGGAGCGTCAGGGACAGGTTGTTGCCGGTGTTATCTATAATCCTGCAACCGATGAGCTCTACACATCTGAACGCGGTGGCGGTGCATTCCTCAACGACCGTCGTCTGCGCGTTGCTGCACGCAGCAAACTCTCCGATGCGGTTATCACCCACGGCATGCCGCATCTTGGTCGCGGAAAACACGGTCATTACCTGATCGAACTGCGCAATGTGATGGGTGAAGCCGCTGGCATACGTGCACTCGGTGCCGCTTCTCTGGAACTCGCTTATGTCGCAGCAGGCCGCGTAGACGGTTACTGGGATGAGCCGTTGTCCCCTTGGGATATGGCAGCAGGCATCCTGTTGGTGCGTGAAGCCGGTGGTTTTGTTTCTGATAAAAACGGCCAGCAGGACATGTATGAGCAGAAAAACATCGTTGCCGGTAATGAAATCATTCACGGCCAGCTGCTGCGCACGCTGAAAAAGCCGGTTTGATAAAAACTGACTGATCTAAAGTACAAAGCAAAATATACGATCCCCCGCTTATGAAAATTAAGCGGGGGATTTTTTTACGCCTCTGGCAGACCCGCCTGAGCACATTCTCACGGCCGTCGCGTCAGAGCATGTCACAGTCAAGTTGGATCAACTTGACGTCCGTGCAATGCGACCACTAAAGAATCCAGAGCAAGCGCTGCGACCTAAGCTGAACGTAAACTGCTCTGGCCTGCCATAATATGAAATGCTCTAAAGTTTCGCTATTCCGCTTTCAGACGGTTCCGGTTTTGCAATTTTTGCAGTAGCGTCCTGTTCCATATGCAGATGCACCAGCTCAGGCGAGAGAATAGTATGGCACAGCGGGATATTAACATGGGAACTGAATACGACCCGAACCGGCTTTCCAGTCCGCGGCAGGTTATGATGATTATGCTCATCTTCCTGGCTCTGGTCGCCTTTCTGGCTTTGGCTCTGGTGCGGCAAATTCAGACATTTTTTGTGACCAATCCCGGTCTGAACGGCCTGATTCTCGGTGTTCTGCTCGTCGGCATCATATTGGCTTTCATACAGGTCTTGCGGCTGGTGCCGGAAATTCGCTGGGTCAATTCGTTCCGCGATGGTGATGACGGCGCAACAGATCCGGTTCTGCTGGCCCCGATGCGGGCAATGATCGGACGCCGCCAGTCTATGGCGCTCTCGGCGACCTCCATGCGCTCGATCCTTGATTCTATTGCCACCCGCCTTGATGAAAGCCGCGACATTTCCCGCTATCTCATCGGGTTGCTGGTTTTCCTCGGACTTCTCGGTACATTCTGGGGGTTGCTTGAAACCATCGGCTCCATCGGCCAGACCATTCAGTCGCTTGATCCGAAATCAAGCGATACCGGCACCGTACTGGATTCGCTCAAGAGCGGTCTTCAAGCCCCGTTGAGCGGTATGGGCACAGCCTTCTCATCATCCTTGTTCGGTCTTTCCGGCTCGCTGATCCTCGGTTTTCTCGATCTGCAATCCGGTCGCGCGCAGAACCGTTTTTATACGGAACTGGAAAACTGGCTGTCTTCGGTAACCGATCTCAATTCTGACCTGCCCGTTAACGCAGAGAACGGCAGCACGACGATTGAAGAAATTCGCCTGTTCTCCGACCGTTTGCAAAATATTCAGGACGGCAACGGCACCAGCCAGCGCACGACAGCAGCATTGGCCAATCTGGCGGAAGGCGTACAAGCACTGGTCAAAACCATGCGTCATGACCAGCAAAGCATGAGTGACTGGGTTGAACGGCAGGCCGAAGAGCAAAAAGCATTGCGCCAAGCCGTAGAAAAGCTCAACACGATCCTCTCTGCTTCCAAGCGCGAACAATAAGGCGGAACCAATGGCCTTATCCCGTAATCGTCGCAGTGAGCGCCATGTAGATTATTGGCCGGGCTTTGTGGATGCCCTGTCCACATTGCTGCTGGCCATCATGTTTCTGCTGTCTGTCTTTGTGCTGATGCAGTTCCTGTTGTCACAGGAGGTCAACAACAAGGATTCCGTGCTGAACCGGCTCAACAGCCAGATCAGTGAACTCACTGAGCTTTTGTCGCTTGAGCGTGGCAAGGGGCAGGATCTGGAAGATACACTTGCCGGTCTTCAGGCCTCGCTTTCTGCTGCGGAGACTGAAAAATCCCGCCTGCAAAGCCTGCTGGCCTCCGGCGGCTCCGGTGCAGCGGCAGAACAGCGTGCCGGTGAACTGTCCCAGTCTCTGGATACGGAAAAGCAGGTCAGCGCCCGTGCCCTGTCGCAGGTCGAATTGCTTAACCAGCAGATCGCAGCCCTGCGCCGTCAGATCGGCGCTCTGGAAGATGCCCTCAATGCGTCTGAAGCACGCGATCGCGAATCAAACACCAAAATTGCAGATCTCGGCAAACGACTGAACGTGGCGCTTGCCCAGCGTGTGCAGGAACTGAACCGCTACCGCTCCGACTTCTTCGGACGTTTGCGGGAAATTCTCTCAGACCGTGAAAATATCCGCATTGTCGGCGACCGCTTCGTCTTCCAGTCAGAAGTGCTGTTCCCGACCGGCTCGGCAGATATCAACCCTCAGGGCCTGATCGAAATGAAAAAGCTGGCCGATGCCGTGGTGGAACTGAACAAAGAAATACCGGACGACATCAACTGGGTACTGCGTGTAGACGGCCATACGGATAATGCACCGCTCTCCGGCACAGGGCGCTACCGCGACAACTGGGAGCTGTCTTCAGCCCGCGCAACCGCTGTGGTCAAGTACCTGATTGCCAATGGCGTTCCTGCCAACCGGCTGGTTGCCGCAGGCTTTGGCGAATATCAGCCGCTGGAGGCTGATGACAGTTCAGACGCACGCAGCCGTAACCGCCGCATTGAGCTGAAACTCACAGAAAGATAACAAAAAGCCCCGTTAAAACGGGGCTTTTTATATTTTAATGAGCCTGCTGGAACTGCAAATTGGCAAGACGGGCATAAATCCCGCCGGTCTGGCTTAAAGTAGCATGCGTTCCCTGCTCCACAATGCGTCCCTGATCCATAACCAGAATATGATCCGCTTTAAGCACTGTGGCCAACCGGTGCGCAATCACCAGCGTTGTACGCCCCTGCATCAGATGCTCCAGTGCCTTCTGCACCAGCATTTCGCTCTGGGCATCCAGTGCCGAGGTAGCCTCATCCAGCAGCAGCACCGGCGCGTCACGCAACAGTGCACGGGCAATGGCAATGCGCTGGCGCTGGCCGCCTGAGAGCATCACGCCACGCTCACCGACCGGTGCATCATAACCGCCCTCAAGCGCCAGAATAAACTCATGCGCCTGCGCAGCCTTAGCCGCCGCTTCAATATCTTGCGCACTTGCATCCGGTCGCCCGAAGGCAATATTTTCACGAATGCTCGCGGCAAAAATTGTCACATCCTGCGGCACCAGCGCAATATTGCCGCGTAAATCATCCAGCGAAAGCGCTTTCAAATCCGTATCATCCAGTAAAATTTTACCGTGCTTCGGATCATAATAACGCAACAGCAAGGCAATCAGCGTTGATTTACCGGCGCCGGAAGCACCGACAATCGCCACGGTCTTGCCGGGCTCCACCACAAAACTCACATCATGCAAAGCCTGTGCGTCCGGCTGTATCGGATAGGCAAATTCCACATGAGAGAATTCAACACGGCCTTGAGCGCGGGAGAGCGGCACAGGATTGGCTGGTGAAACGACCGCTGATTCTTCATTCAGCAACTCCACCAGCCACTCAGCTGCACCGGCTGCCTGCGCCAGTTCTGCCCACACCTCCGACAAAGCGCCAAGCGAGCCTGCCGCCACCACCGCATAGATCAGAAACTGACCCAGCGTACCGGCACTCATGCGGCCGCTCATCACATCATGCGAACCAAACCACAGAACTGCCACCACACTGGAGAAAACAATAAAAATTGCAAAAGCTGTCAGGATGGAACGGGAGAGAATCGATTGTTGTGCAGCGCCATAAGCATTGTCCACGGCATCGGAATAATGCTGAATGGCCGGTGCCTCATGGGTAAATGCCTGAACCGTGCGCACTGCGGCAATTTTTTCACCGGCATAGGCGGTGGCCAGTGCCAGCTCATCCTGCGCACGGCGGGAGCGGCGGCGCACAGAGCGGCCAAAAGCAACCAGCGGCAGGACCACAAGGGGAATCGCTGCCAATACCAGCGCCGATAATTTGGGGCTGGTGATGACCATCATCACCACGGCACCGATCACCAGAATCAGATTGCGCAAGGCGATCGAAGCCGTAGCACCAACCGCTGATTTCACCTGCGTTGTATCAGCTGTGAGGCGTGAAACGATTTCACCCGACTGCACTTCATCAAAAAAAGCCGGAGACAGGCGGGTTACATGGGCAAAAACATCGCGCCGCAAGTCGGCAACGATGCGCTCACCAAGAGTAATCACAAAGTAATAGCGCGCAGCGGAGGCCACGGCGAGAACTGCCGCCAGGATCAGCAAGGCTGCAAAAGATGTATCAATAAAACCGCTATCGGCGAGTGTCAGCCCGTTATCCAGCAGGCTGCGAACGGCAACCGGCAAGACCAGAGTTGCCACCGCAGCAGTGACCAGAGCGACCAGCGCTCCGGCAACCGAGCGTGGATATTGCCGGACATAAGGGAAGATTCGCGCCAGTGGTTTCAGGGACCGGCGTGACTTTTTACCATCTCCGGCTTCAGAAACCGCTTTGTTCTGTGAAATCGTCACTGTCATTATGCTTGCTTGCGAGATTGCGCCCTTGTTATTAGCTGTCGCCTGATGTATAGGCTCCCCAACCCTTTTGGAAGCCGTAGCCGTATTGTCTGCAGCTTCAATGAGACAAGTGGGCGTATCTGCCGCAGTTCCGGTGGCGACCGGAGCGTGGCTAAATGCCATAAACCTTTCAGGAAGCTGACTATGAAAGCAGACATTCATCCAGACTACCACACCATCAAAGTTGTAATGACTGATGGTAGCGAATATTTCACACGCTCCACATGGGGCAAAGAAGGCGATACGATGAACCTCGATATCGATCCTTTGAGCCATCCGGCATGGACCGGCGGCAATCAGAACCTGATGGATCGCGGTGGCCGCGTTTCCAAGTTCAAGAATCGCTTCGGCAATCTGGGTATCTAATTCCCGATTTCCTGATGAGAATAAAAAGCTCCGCACTGCGGAGCTTTTTTTATGGCTGTATTTGAGTATGCCTTCTAATAAGGGCTGACCGGCTCCAGAGGAATGTCCACGCCTATTGCGCTCAGCATCCGGCGAAATGTTTCCAGATCATAGCGCTCATCCTCTGTCACCAGTGCGCGGATTTTGCCCTGCCCTTTGGTGCCTTTACCGATCCGCGCTACCATGTCTTTTGCCGGATCCAGAAAATGACACTGCGGTCGGGCATTTTCAAAGAAGCGGCGCAACCACGGCAGATGGGTACTGGAAAGCGTCAGCACATCAATATCCGGATATTTGGTAAAGACCTGCGCCAGAAACGCATCAACCGCTTCCTGTGTCTTATCCGGCGCAAAAAGAAACGCCCCCGTCTCAACCAGCTCCACCATCGGCGATGCGTTGATGAGCGCAACCTGATCACTATAGGCACTGTTCTCGGTCACAAACTCACCAATCATCGGGCTTTCAACCAGTGACTGAACACCCATAATTCCCACGCGACCGCTCTGCGACAGCCCCCACGCCTCACGCAATGGCGGATAGACACCGAACAACGGCAGATGAACATCCTGACTGAGCTCTTCCAGTACCATAATGGAGGGCGCATTGGAGGCGATAACAATCGCTGACGGGTCGAAGGCCGATAGATAGTCAATTGTCCGCCGCATGACCTGCAACAGCTCTGCGCGGCTTTTGCCGCCATAGGGAAAACTCGCCCGATCCGCAAAATAAAGAATATCCTGATCCGGCAGGCGATTACGGATTTCCGCAACAACAGCATAGCTGCCTATACCGGCGTCAAAAACAGCAATAGGTCTGTGCATGGATCGCTCTCCCGTATCCGTATTGCGGAACGGCTCCCGCTTGCGGCCGCTTCAAATTTTATATCTGCCCGTTTGCCGCGGGCAGATATAAAATCTGCGGTTGGTTCATTTCGCTATGCTGTATCAATTTAGTGTCCGGATTTTACCTGCCAAGGTCAACAGGCCTATTACGCAGCACAAAAAGAAAAACCTCCGGCAACGTCAGCTGCCGGAGGTTTCTTTCAATCAATGCCTGAAATGTTTTACACGCTCAGTTTGGCCAGCACTTCTTCGCTGACTTCAAAATTGGCGTAAACATACTGCACATCATCATCATCTTCGAGTGTCGAGATCAGACGCAGCACTGACTGTGCCTTGTCTTCGTCAACAGGTGCAGAAACCTGTGGCTTCCAGATTGTTTTGATGGACTCAGCTTCACCCAGAGCGGCTTCAAGCGCTTTGGAAACATCGCCGACATCTTCAAAAGCGCAGATGATTACATGGCCTTCTTCATCAGACTGCACATCTTCAGCACCGGCTTCAATCGCTGCTTCCATCACTGTGTCGGCATCACCGACGGACAGCTTATAAACAATTTCACCAACGCGGGCGAACATGAAGCCAACAGAGCCGGTTTCACCCAGCGCACCACCGGATTTGGTGAAAGCAGCACGCACATTCGACGCGGTACGGTTGCGGTTATCTGTCAGCGCTTCAACGATAACAGCCACACCACCCGGGCCGTAGCCTTCATAGCGCACTTCATCATAGTTCTCAGAATCAGCACCGGCAGCTTTTTTAATCGCGCGCTCAATATTGTCCTTTGGCATGGACTGCGCTTTAGCATTCTGGATCGCCAGACGCAGACGCGCATTCATCGTCGGGTCAGGCAGTCCCTGCTTGGCTGCAACGGTAATTTCGCGTGCAAGCTTGGAGAACATTTTCGACCGCATGGCATCCTGTCTGCCTTTGCGGTGCATAATATTTTTAAACTGTGAATGGCCGGCCATAACACCCCTGTTCAGTTTCCAGAGCGGCTTCCTCTATTGTGAACTAAAAACCGCTCTATCTCTTTATATTGACGCAGTTTCGAACGAAAAAACCGTTTCCACTTTTGTCCCGAAACTGCTTTAAAATTGGCAAGGGATTGAATATGCGGCGCAGCGTGAGCGAGGCATCCGCAATCATCCCTGCGGAATGTGCGCTTTATACGGAAAATGGCGCGCCACGTCCAGCCACACAGCACCGCACTTCTTTGATCGGTTTATATTAGCGTGTTTTATGTGTTGAAGACAGCTTTTTACTATCCAGTACCCGCCGGAAGCTGGACACTGCCGGTTATGCGTTTTATCAATAGTTTATGCACGGGCACGCACTGAAACCGCCCGTCAAACCGGATATTGACTGACGTGACCGAACAGCCTGCCCCACAGAAGAAAAAAACAGACACGATTGCCGCACAAATCAGCCGCATCCTGTCGCAGCGGATTATTGCGGGCGAGCTGGAACCAGGCGCAAAGCTGCGTCAGGATCATATTGCTGATGAATTCGGAACCAGCCATGTGCCGGTGCGGGAGGCGTTCCGTCGCCTGGAGGCACAGGGGCTTGCAGTTTCTGAGCCACGGCGCGGTGTTCGCGTTGCTTCTTTCTCGCTTCAGGAAATCCGCGAAGTTGCGGAAATGCGCGCCGCACTGGAAGTGCTGGCCTTGCGCCATGCGGCACCGCACCTGACCCGCGCCATTCTTGATGAAGCGGAAGAGGCCACCCATGCCGGTGATAATTCCAGCGATGTGCGTTCATGGGAAGCCGCCAACCGTAAATTCCACCGGTTGCTGATTACGCCCTGCGCTATGCCGCGCCTGCTCGCGACAATTGACGATCTGCATGATGCCAGCGCACGCTTTCTGTTCGTCTCGTGGCGTGCAGAATGGGAAGCCCGCACCGATCATGACCATCTGGCCATCCTTGCGGCTCTGCGTAACGGCGACGTTGAACAGGCGGCAAATATCCTCACCCGTCATGTACAGTGGATCGGACGCAAACCTGTCACCAGCCCGTCTGGCAAAGTACGCGATGCCTTTGCCATTGTCGGCTAGAGCATTTCACAGTCAAGTTGGATCAACTTGACGCCCGTGATAATGCGGCAAATTAAAGAATCTAGAGCGAGTACTGTGATCCAATCTGGACGTAAACCACTCTAGACCTCATCACCGGCGCCCAAATTATCTATAAAATTGACATTTGATCAACGTCTCGGGAAGCAATCCATGCTTGAAGCATTTTGTTTTCATTTTATGTGCGGATCTAAGCCTGACTCACACTGAACTATAAACAAATTTCAAACAGTTCTGTCTGGTCAAGCCGATCGAATTCACTTAATACTTTTTGCGATAGATGCCTCGTGCAAACTATCTATAATTTCACCAGAGTGCATCGCAAATCATATTCCCCATTGCGCGCACTCTCATTTTATTTTGCCGCATTATCGTGGCCGTCAAATCAGATCGTTTGACACCGAAATGCTTTAAGGAGCTTCTCATGTCTCTCGCACATGCAGTTCGCAAACCGGCTTTCAGCCCGCTCAACCTCGACAACCGCAGCGTGGCCATGAAATTGTTTGCCGTAATTTCCGGCACCATGATCCTCGCACTCACCTCCCAGATCACCGTACCGATGTTGCCGGTGCCGATCACTCTGCAGACACTGGTTGTGCCATTGATCGGCGCACTTTACGGCTGGCGCCTTGGCGCACTGACTGTGCTCGCATGGCTCGGTGAAGCTGCAATGGGCATGCCGGTTCTGGCAGGCGGCAACGGCACTCTGGCAGCTTTCGCTGGCCCGACAGCCGGCTACCTGTTCGCATTTCCGGTTATCGCAGCCCTCACCGGCTACCTGGCCGAACGCGGCTGGAACGGCAGCAGCCTGCCAAAAGCTTTCGCTGCTTTCCTGACCGCCAATATTCTGGCTCTGGTTCTCGGTGCAGCATGGCTGAGCCTCACCATCGGCGTTGAAAAGGCCGTACTGGTTGGCGTTACGCCGTTCCTGATCGGTGCGCTGATCAAATCCGCTCTCGGCGCTTCGATCCTCAAAGCTTCTTTCCGTAAAGACGCTTAAAAAACACTGCGCTTAAATCGAAAAAAGCCCCGTTGCAGATTGCCTGCAACGGGGCTTTTTTATTGTATATCTTTCAGGAGATTACTCGCCTGACTGCCTGCGGCGGCGCGCCAGCATATTCAGCACCTCGACCAGCGCCGAGAAGCCCATAGCCGCATAGATATATCCTTTTGGCACATGGAAGCCGAAACCATCAGCAATCAGTGTCATACCGATCATCAGCAGGAAGCCCAGCGCCAGCATGACGATTGTCGGGTTCTTACCGATAAAGCGCGACAGCGGGTCAGCAGCCAGCAGCATCACAGTCACAGCACCGACAACGGCGATGACCATGATAACGATCTCATCGGCCATACCAACCGCAGTGATGATACTGTCAACCGAGAAGACCAGATCCAGCAACAGGATCTGCGTGATGGCAGCACCCATGCTCAGCATGACCACTTTACCGGCACCGGCTTCATGACCATCATTCGGATCAACTGTATGGTGAATTTCTTTGGTCGCTTTCCAGACAAGGAACAGACCACCGGCGATCAGAATAATATCGCGCCATGAGAAAGCATGACCGAAGGCTTCAATCACCGGATCTTTCATCTGTACAATGATGGAAATCGTGAAAAGCAGGCCGAGACGCAGGATCAGTGCAGCGCCAATACCGATACGACGGGCTTTGGTCTGCTGATGTTCAGGCAGTTTATTGGTGAGAATGGAAATAAAAATAAGATTATCAATACCGAGAACAATTTCCATGACCAGCAATGTGATCAGAGCAGCCCATCCCGCAGGGCTGTTTAAAAAACCAAAATACTCAGCGAAAAATTCCATTCAGGCGCCCTTTGCGTCGAACAAGTGTTGATGCATCTGCTGCATTAATAATGAAATCGCGTCTTGAAGCATAAACCTGTCCTTATCGGACAGAGATCAAGCTGAACTAAAACGAGATATCCCGCAATCTCTTGAAATCACGAAAAAAGCACATGGGAAAACTATGACTGTTTTTCAATGAATTATAAGACCAACATTTTATTTCTTTCTGAAATATTTCGCTGGCTCAACCAAAAATAAAACCCGCATCTCCGGTAAAAAATGCGGGTCTTATTATTTTCACTCAGATCAAGTTCGAATTTAGCGCCAGAAAGACGGGATCGTTTCTTCCAACCGCGGCCCGATGCGCAGAGGCGCTGCTTTTTCGGCCAGACCGGTACGGTCTGAAATTTCCACACCGATACCGCTGATGGTTGCAGGCCCGCTGGCAGCTTCAAAACGGCCCTTTGGCACTTTGGAGAGAAACCGGTTGAGCGGTTCTTCTTTATCCATACCAAGCGATGAATCATAATCACCGCACATACCGGCATCCGACATATAGGCCGTGCCATTGGTCAGAATCTGGCAGTCAGCGGTCGGCACATGGGTATGTGTACCCACAACCAGACTGGCACGACCATCGACAAAATGACCGAAACACTGCTTTTCGCTCGTCGCTTCCGCATGGAAATCAAAGATCACCGCATCGGCCTGCTCACCAAGCGGACAGGCGCCCAAGATTTCCTCACCGGCTTTAAACGGATCATCCAGATCGGGATGCATGAAAACGCGTCCCATAATATTGGCAACCAGCACACGCGCACCGTTCTTGGCAATATAAAGACCTGAGCCTTTACCCGCAGTGCCTTTCGGAAAATTGGCCGGACGCAGGAAACGATCTTCACGACGCGAGAAATCCAGAGCCTCACGCTGATCCCAAACATGGTTGCCGGTGGTCATCACATCGGCACCGGCACGGATGGTCTCATGGAAAATATCTTCAGTGACACCAAAGCCACCGGCAGCATTCTCGCCGTTGACGACAACGAAATCCAGTTTCAGATCAGAAATCAAACCCGGTAATTTTTCAAAAACTGCTGTGCGGCCGGAACGGCCAACCATATCACCTAAGAAAAGAAAACGCATAGATCCTTCAAACCTGCTTTTTGTTTTTCCGCAAATATCACATTGGCGATGCCGCAATAAGTCCGGTTTCAGTCAGAATATAATTCAATGCCACATCATGTGGCTCATGCGCTATGTGATCTACCCGTTGCGCATCAAACGCAACACCTATCAGCAGCGGAAACTTATTTTTATGGTGTAAAGCCGCAATTGCACGGTCATAATAGCCCGCACCATAGCCAATTCTGTTGCCTGAGGGGTCAAATGCCGCCAGCGGTATCAGCATAATATCCGGATCAACAACCGGCGCATCAGCTGCAGGTCCCATCGTGCCGAAGCCTGTTTCAACCAGCGCATCCCCAAAAGACATTGCACGAAACTCAATGGTCTGCTTATCCAATATCGCGGGCACACACAGCGTCATGCCGCGTGCTTCAAGCGCCTGCATCAGCGGACGCGGATCAATCTCCGAGCGGATTGGCCAAAAACCGGAGACACGGGATTTTTCCGGCAGAGTCATTGCGTTCAAAAAGTTCTGAGTAATGGATTGAGCAGCAGCATGGCGTAAAGTTTCAGGAAGCGCATTGCGCGCCTGCAATACAGATTTGCGCACTTCCGCTTTGCGTGTTTTCAGATCATCAATATGCACATCCGCCCCCTGTCATTATCCTGCCTGATAAAACAGAATAAGCGGACAAATTGCAAACTTAACAAACGAAAGAGAAAAGCGGCGACCACGACAAACGATGAAGAGGTTGATCCTCTGGGTGCCTACAACGTAGGTGGGCGCCGTGTGAAGAAGCCCAGGAGCCTCTCCAGGGACAGCTCCCTAAAGATCAGTAAGGCCCCGAGGTATAAGTGTCTTCTGTCGGGATGTGCAGTTCGCCTGATTTCAATATAGTTATTTATCAGGCCTTGCGCCAGTGGCTATCGCACAGCTTACATGAAATATCAGTTTATTTTTCAGCTCTTCAGAAACGGCTGTTTTAGCCGCCGCGCGGGGCAATCTTTCTGGCCATACCTTCAATTTTCTGCGCGGCACGCGCTACAGCTTCAGTCAGCGCACTGTCGCTTTTGTCGGCTCGTGAAAGCGCATCATCGCGGGAGCGGCGCAGCGTTTCCGCTTCATTTTCCAGCCCCTGCATCCGCTTTTGCAATTCAGCCAGCTCATCCATCACCATGATACCGGCCATAACGGTCAGGCGCTGATCACCGATTTCACCGAATGACCCTTTAAGATGCATGACATATTGGTCAAAACGGTCGGCCAGACCGGAGAGATGCTCTTCCTGCCCCTCGTCACAGGCCATACGATAGGCTTTGCCATCGATTGTCACTGTTACTGTAGCCATAGAACCTCCGTACCGCCGTTTTTATTATTGTGCCTTGCGCAAGCTGTAAAACAATAAATAGCTGCTAAATTTTGTCCGGCAAGAGCCTCAGCGATCCAAAACCGTGCGGATTGTTTCCATTGCCGTCACCAGCCGCCGCGAGACTTCACGATTGGCCGTTTCCAGCCGCTCGGCCCGTGCCTCAGATGTATCCAGTTCCTGTGCCAGCTTGGAGCGGTCAGCATTCATACGCTGCACTTCTTCTTCAGCTTCCGCGAAGTCGCCCTCTTTCTCAAGCCGCAATTCAACAGCCTGCTCAAGGGTAACCATTGCTTTTTCCAGTTGTTCAATTGCCTGTCTGAGCGTAATTTCCGAAGCCATATTGTTTCCCTTTGCCGATCACGGCCTTTTAAAAAATAAAGCCGAATCGTCATGCCGGAAGCGGCAGATTTCGCATCACTTTAATAAGCACAATGCTGTGAAGCAACAAATGTCACACAAAGGCGTTAACTCATACACGATAATCACAACAGCGTTTGACAGCGATTGCCGCAACTTAACCGTTTTAAGAACGCACACTGTGTCGCATGCAAGCCGGAAAACCTTTGATTTGCGTGCAGAATGGCAGCGCTTTGTTGACTCTCTTCATGCAAATGTTATGTGTCCCCAACCCTTGCAGAAGAGGTATTTTTATCTTTTTACTGCAAGTAATGTCCTAATGCTCACAAACCTGCCGATGTTTTAAGATAACTGCCTTCATCCGCATTCTGCAGGCACCACAGGAAAGACAGCCGAAACCATGAGTAATTCCGACAAACAGAACCAGATGGCCAACGCAATCCGCTTCCTGTCTGTAGACGCAGTGGAAAAGGCCAATTCAGGCCATCCGGGACTGCCGATGGGCGCAGCTGATATTGCGACCACGCTTTACACCCGTTTCATGTCCCATGATCCGCAGAACACCACATGGCCTGACCGCGACCGTTTCGTTCTGTCCGCCGGCCACGGTTCGATGCTGCTTTACTCCCTGATGTATCTGACCGGCTATGAAGACATCTCCCTTGATGAGATCAAGAATTTCCGTCAGCTCGGTCACCGCACTGCCGGTCATCCGGAATTCGGTCATGCCGCCGGTATTGAAACCACAACCGGCCCGCTCGGTCAGGGTATTGCCAACGGCGTTGGCATGGCACTGGCAGAACGCATTCTGAATGCAGAATTCGGCGATGCACTCGTCAACCACCACACCTATGTGCTGGTTGGTGACGGCTGCCTGATGGAAGGTATCAGCCAGGAAGCGATTTCGCTGGCAGGTCACCTCAAGCTGAACCGCCTGATCGTAATGTGGGATGATAACAACATCTCCATCGACGGCCCGATCTCGCTTTCTGATTCCACCAATCAGTGCGCCCGTTTTGAAGCTTCCGGCTGGAACACGCTGAAAGTAGACGGTCACGATCAGGATGCGATCGCGAAAGCGCTTGAATTTGCCAAAACCTCTGACAAGCCGACCATGATTGCTTGCAAAACCACTATTGGTTTTGGCTCGCCGCACAAGGCAGGCACCAGCAAAGTTCACGGTTCGCCGCTCGGCGCAGAAGAAATTGCTGCAACCCGCAAAGCACTCGGCTGGGAATATGAGCCATTCGTCGTCCCGCAGGATGTGCTTGATGCATGGCGTCTGGCTGGCCTGAACTCCGCCAAAAAGCGCATTGAATGGGAAAAGCGCTTTGCTGCCGCTGACGCATCGGTACGTGCAGAATTTGAACGCCGTATGCGCGGCGATCTGCCAAGCGCCTTTGACCAGACCATCATTGATTACAAGAAGAAGCTCTCGGAAGATAAGCCGAAGGTCGCCACCCGTAAATCTTCGGAAATGGCTCTGGAAGTTATCAACGGCGTTGTACCGGAAACCGTTGGCGGCTCTGCTGATCTCACCGGCTCCAACAACACTCTGACGTCACAGACCAAGCCGATTACACCGGACAACTATCACGGCCGCTTTGTTCATTACGGCATCCGTGAGCTCGGTATGTCAGCTGCGATGAATGGTATGGCGCTGCATGGCGGTGTTATCCCTTATTCCGGCACTTTCCTTTGCTTCTCTGACTATGCACGTCCGGCCATGCGTCTGTCCTCGCTGATGGGCATCCGCGTTGCTTATGTCATGACCCATGATTCCATCGGTCTTGGCGAAGACGGCCCGACACATCAGCCGGTTGAACATCTGGCTGCATTGCGTGCGATCCCGAACCATTTCGTATTCCGTCCGGCCGATGCGGTTGAAACTGCGGAATGCTGGCAGATTGCACTGAACTCAACCAAAACACCGTCGACACTGGCTCTGACCCGTCAGAACCTGCCGACCGTGCGCACCCAGCATGATGATGACAATCTCTGCGCCTATGGTGCCTATGAGCTGGCGACCGCATCGGATGATGCAAAGGTCACCATCTTCGCCACCGGTTCTGAAGTTGAAATCGCGCTCAACGCCCGCACCCAGCTGGAAGCCAAAGGCATTGCAACCCGTGTGGTTTCGGTTCCTTGCTTTGAGCTGTTTGAAACCCAGACTGCAGCTTATCAGAAAGCTCTGATCGGCACTGCACCGGTGCGTATTGCGGTTGAAGCGGCAATCTCGATGGGCTGGGAACGCTTCATCGGTGAAAACGGCACATTCATCGGCATGAAGGGCTTCGGCGCTTCCGGTCCGATCAACGATCTGTACAAGCATTTCGGTATCACTGCAGAAGCCATCGTTGCTACTGCTGAAACCAAGCTGAAGTAAAAACAGTTAAAATGAGCGGATTTCTCCGCTCATTTTTCTTCTCTCTCAGGCTGCAAAGCGGCCTGACAAAACATGAAACAGTTTTTCGGGAGTTTATAATATGGCAGTTCGCGTCGCTATTAACGGTTTTGGTCGTATCGGCCGTAACGTCCTGCGCGCTATCATCGAATCGGGTCGTACCGATATCGAAGTTGTTGCAATCAACGATCTTGGTCCGGTTGAAACCAATGCGCATCTGCTGCGCTACGACAGCGTTCACGGCCGTTTCCCGGCTGAAGTAACCGTCAAAGGCGATACCATTGATGTTGGCCGCGGCGCAATGAAAGTGCACGCTGTGCGCAATCCTGCCGAACTGCCTTGGGCTGCCGAGGGCGTAGACATTGCTCTGGAATGCACCGGCATTTTCACTGCCCGTGACAAAGCTGCCCTGCATCTGGAAGCCGGCGCCAAGCGCGTGATCGTTTCTGCACCTGCTGACAATGCCGACCTCACCGTTGTTTACGGCGTCAACCATGACAAGCTGAGCAAAGATCATCTGGTTATTTCCAACGCATCCTGCACCACCAACTGCCTTGCACCGGTGGCTCAGGTTCTCAATGAAGCAATCGGCATTGATAAAGGCTTCATGACCACGATCCATTCTTATACCGGTGACCAGCCAACGCTGGATACCATGCATAAGGATCTGTATCGTGCGCGTGCTGCTGCTCTGTCGATGATCCCGACTTCAACCGGTGCTGCTAAAGCTGTTGGTCTGGTTCTGCCGGAACTCAAAGGCAAGCTCGACGGCGTTTCTATCCGCGTACCAACCCCGAATGTTTCCGTTGTTGACCTGACTTTTGTTGCCAAACGCGCCACATCTGTTGAAGAAATCAACAATGCGATCCGTGAAGCTGCCAATGGCCGCCTTAAAGGCATTCTCGGTTACACAGATGAGCCGCTGGTTTCTATCGACTTCAACCACAACCCGCATTCATCCGTGTTCCACATGGATCAGACCAAGGTTATGGAAGGCACAATGGTGCGTATCCTCACCTGGTACGACAATGAATGGGGCTTCTCAAACCGCATGAGCGATACTGCGGTTGCGCTTGGCAAGCTGATTTAATCTGTTCATCTGACAACAGAGCTTAAGCCGCGTGACCACACTGGACGCGCGGCTTTTTTATTAGAATTTACAGCGAAAACCGGAGAACCCCATGAGTTTCCGCACTCTCAAAGATGCTGATGTTGCATCCAAGCGCGTCCTCGTTCGCGTTGACCTGAACGTACCGATGCAGGATGGCAAAGTCACGGATACAACCCGTATCGACCGCATCATCCCGACCATCAATGCTTTGCGTTCCAAAGGCGCAAAAGTTATTTTGCTCGCCCATTTTGGCCGCCCGAAAGGCGAAGCTAAAGCTGAATTTTCGCTGGAGCAGGTTGTTCCCGCGCTGGCACATGCTGTTAAGCACCATGTTGCTTTCGCCAAGGATTGTATCGGTGATGCAGCAGCAGAAGCTGTCAACGCAATGAAGGACGGCGATGTTCTTCTGCTTGAGAACACACGTTTTCACAAAGGCGAAGAAAAAAATGACGCCGATTTCGTCAAAGCTCTGGCAGCGAACGGCGACATCTATGTCAATGATGCCTTCTCGGCGGCGCACCGCGCCCATGCATCGACAGAAGGTCTCGCGCATGTTCTGCCTGCTTTTGCCGGTCTGACAATGGAAGCCGAACTCACCGCGCTTGAAAAAGGTCTGGGGCAGCCAGCCCGTCCGGTGATCGCGATTGTCGGCGGTGCTAAAGTTTCCTCCAAAATCGACCTGCTCTCCAATCTGGTAGAAAAAGTTGATGCTCTGGTGATCGGCGGCGGCATGGCCAACACTTTCCTCGCAGCGCAAGGCCACAATGTCGGCAAATCGCTCTGCGAACATGATCTGGCCGATACAGCCCGCGCCATTATGGCCAAAGCAGAAAGCGCCAATTGCGCGATTATTCTGCCGGTTGATGCGATTGTGGCATGGCACTTTGCGGCTGATGCCCCGCACCAGAATTATGGTGTGGATGCAATCCCGCATGACGGCATGATGCTGGATGTGGGCCCGCTCTCGGTTGACCGTATTAATGCGGCGATCAGCGATGCCTCCACTCTGGTCTGGAACGGCCCGCTCGGCGCTTTTGAACTACGTCCTTTTGATGCGGCAACCGTATCGGCCGCCAAACACGCGGCAGAACGCACCAAACAGGGTAAACTGGTTTCCGTTGCCGGTGGTGGTGATACTGTTGCAGCGCTGAACCATGCCAAAGTCAGCGATGACTTCTCTTATGTTTCCACCGCAGGCGGCGCGTTCCTTGAATGGATGGAAGGCAAACCGCTTCCGGGCGTCGATGTGCTGAAAGCCAAATAAGACATATCAGGAAATCAAAAAGCCCGCTGATGATCAGCGGGCTTTTTCAATATCTGATCATTTCGGCGTCAGACGCAGCAAGCGCCCCGGAATATCATCTTCAATCACATAGACAGAACCGTCTTTGGCAACGGCCACATCGCGGATACGGTTTTCCATATCATAGCGCTCCGCCTCGTTCGCATCACCATTCTCTTTGAATTCCACCCGTATCAGCGCCATCGAGGCAAGGCCACCAATCAGCGCTGAGCCTTTCCAGTTTTTGAACAACGCGCCTTCATAAAAAGCCAGTCCGGCAGGCGCAATAACCGGTGTCCAATAGACCACCGGCGGTTCAAATTCCGGTCGTGTATCATGATGCGGGATCGGCTCTCCGCTATATTGAGCCCCGTTGGACACTACCGACCAGCCATAATTCAAACCCGACTTGATCAGGTTCAGCTCATCCCCGCCTTTCGGCCCCATTTCATGCAGCCATAATTTGCCGTCAGGCGCAAAGGCCAGCCCGTAAGGATTGCGGTGACCGGTCGTCCATGTCAGTGCCCGTGCGTTATCTGCATCCTGTCCCGCCAGATCGGCACGCGGATTATCCTGCGGCACAGAACCATCCCGATTAAAGCGCAGTACTTTACCCAGCGCCAGTTTCGGATCCTGAGCGGTTTTCGGGTTCATGCGGTCGCCGGAACTTAAATACAGATATTTGCCGTCCGGTGAAAAAGTGATGATGCCGCCCGGCTGTCCCCATTTGCTTTTCGGCATCTGCCGCCACATCACGGTCAGATCATCAAGTGAGGCCTTCCCGCCTTTTTCGCCCAGTTTTGCCCGTGCCAGTGTCAGAGAACTGACAACATCTTTCCCGCTGCGCTCCGGCTCAGAGAACGTGAAATAAACCAGTCTGTCAGTCGCAAAATCAGGCGAGACAGCCACATCCAGCATCCCGTTTTGTCCTTCAAAAGACACAGCAGGTACATTGCTGATTTCTGTCTTTAGTCCTGTCCGGTCAACCACGAACATATGACCGGCTTTTTCTGTCACCAGCAGACGCTGATCCGGCATAAAAGCAATAGCCCACGGTGTATTAAACGCAGCAATTTCCTGCACCTTAAAGGGATTTTCAGCAACGGCTGCGCGACCGCCGGCATTAATACTCTGAGATGCAAGAATCGGTTGAACCGCCAGAGCAGTTGTGACTATCATCGCAGAAAAACAACAAAGAACTGTCTTTTTCAGACCTGTATTTTTCACCACGCTAGCGCCCCTGTGCCCGTTTCATCTCTCGCCCTGCATCAAACGCAATATGGTTGCTGTTGACAAGTCTGTCAGGCAGATAAAATTATCCTGCAATTTTAACCAGCTTTAAGAAAACTTGTCCGACTTAAATCGGTTAAAATTAATTCAATCGGTTCAAGTGCTTGGCGCAGTATTTGTTTTGTCAGGCACTTCTGCTATCGGCTGGGTACCAAATTTTAACGCCCTTCTTAACACGGAGTTTTTTATGAGCGAACGTCTCGAAGATATTGCAATTGCCATGGTAGCAAAAGGCAAAGGCATTCTTGCCGCCGATGAAAGCTCAGGCACCATTAAGAAGCGTTTCGACAGCATCAATCTGACTTCAACAGAAGATGCACGCCGCGATTACCGCGAAATGCTGTTCCGCGCTGATGATGCGATGAAGAACTACATCTCCGGCGTTATTCTTTATGACGAAACCCTGCGTCAGAAAGCCCGTGACGGCAGCCGTCTTGCGGATGTCATCAAAGCAGCCGGTTCCATCCCAGGTATCAAAGTAGATGCTGGCGCACAGGCATTGGCTGGCTTTGCCGATGAAACCATCACCGAAGGTCTTGATGGCCTGCGTGGACGCCTGAAAGAATATTACGAACTCGGCGCACGCTTTGCCAAATGGCGCGGCGTTATCGCAATTTCCGACACCCTGCCAACATGGGGTGCAGTGCGCCAGAACGCACAGGCGCTGGCTCGTTATGCAGCTCTGTGTCAGGAAGCCGGTATCGTGCCAATCGTTGAGCCGGAAATCCTGATGGACGGCGCACCGGGCAACCACTCCATTGAGCGTTGCTACGAAGTGACCGATCTGGTTCTGAAAACCGTTTTCAACGAACTCTATGATGCCCGCGTTAAGCTGGAAGGTATTATCCTGAAGCCAAACATGGTTATCGACGGCAAGAACGCCCGCAATGCTTCCGTTGAACAGGTTGCTGAACTCACCGTTCGCGTGCTGAAAGCCAATGTTCCTTCAGCCGTTCCGGGTATTGCATTCCTCTCCGGTGGTCAGTCGGATGTTGAAGCAACTGCACATCTCTCCGCGATGAATGCCGGTTATGATATGCCTTGGAACCTGACCTTCTCCTATGGCCGCGCTCTGCAGGCTGCAGCGCTGAAGGCGTGGGGCGGTAAAGACGAGAATGTTGCTGCGGCTCAGGCTGCCTTCACCCATCGCGCCCGCATGAACGGCCTTGCCGCTACCGGTGCATGGACTGAAGCTCAGGAAAAGAATGCTTAATCAGCATTTTTGATAAATTTAAAAAGCCCGCTTTCGAGCGGGCTTTTTTATTTCAAAATTTTAAAAACCATAATGCGCCTGCAACAACACAGTCACCATCATAACCCCGATGGCAGCAACCGCAATTTTCCAGAAGTCGCCGCGGCGTTTCAGCCCCCAGAACCCCAATGGTTTGATCAGATGCAGTGCCATCAGGATCAGCAATAATACCGGCGCAATCTTAGTCATTCACTTCTCCTGTAGCAGCCGCGATCCGCAGCTTTTGCCCACCCCCCTCTTTAGTTGGATGGACGCAACTTTAACAGTGTGGATTAATATCGCTGAGGAGAATGGCGCAGTTTATGTTTTCAAAACCGCACAGAAATCCGGTGAAAATTATTCTGCGCCCTGAGAGATGCGAGCACAACTTGCATCGCAACGGGAGGAATACATGACTTCGGCTTATCCCGATATTTATCAGGCATGGAAAAACGATCCTCAGGCATTCTGGGGACAGGCATCCGCACTCATCGACTGGTATCAACCCGCGACACACATATTTGACCCCGATCAAGGTCCTTACGGGCGGTGGTTTGCAGGGGCACAATGCAATACCTGCTATAACATGCTGGATCGTCATATTGAGGCCGGTCGCGGTGATGTTCCTGCCATTCTCTATGACAGCCCTGTCAGCGGCCAGAAGGCTCGCTTCACCTATAGCGAAACACTGGAACAGGTGATGCGATTGAGCGCCGTAATGCAGGATTTCGGCATTCAAAAAGGCGATCGGGTACTGATTTATATGCCGATGGTGCCGCAGGCGCTGTTTGCCATGATGGCCTGCGCCCGCCTTGGCGCTATTCATTCTGTGGTTTTTGGCGGGTTCTCTGCCGATGAACTGGCAGCGCGTATTGATGATGCAACGCCTGCCCTGATTATTGCCAGCTCCTGCGGGCTGGAAGCCAATAAGACCGTCAACTATAAACCACTGCTCGATAAAGCCATTGCCAGTGCCAAACATCAGGTGCAGCATTGCCTGATCCATCAGCGCAAACGATGTGTTTGCGAACTAACCACAGGTCGCGACCATGATTTTGCGCAACTTTGTGAAAAGGCTGCGGGACGCGTAGTGCCCTGCACGCCTGTTGAAGCTACCGACCCGCTTTATATTCTCTACACCTCCGGCACGACCGGAAAGCCGAAAGGCGTGGTGCGCGATAATGGCGGCTATATGGTAGCACTCGCATGGTCGATGGGTGCGCTCTATGACATTCATGCCGGTGATATTTTCTGGACAGCATCCGACATCGGCTGGGTGGTTGGCCACTCCTATATTGTCTATGCACCGTTGCTGATCGGTGCCACAACGGTGTTGTTTGAAGGCAAACCGGTCGGCACGCCCGATGCCGGTACATTCTGGCGTGTGGTTGCCGAGCACAAGGTGAAAGTGTTGTTCACTGCACCCACCGCTTTGCGCGCCATTAAGCGTGAAGATCCGGACGGTAAACTCCTGCATCAACACGATCTCTCAAGCCTTGAAGCACTGTATCTTGCCGGAGAACGCGCTGACCCGAATACGCTGGAATGGGCAGAACAGATGCTGGAACGCCCTGTGATTGACCATTGGTGGCAAACTGAGACCGGTTGGCCGATTGCCGGAAACCCGCGCGGTCTTGGTATGTTACCGGTAAAACATGGCTCCACTTGTGTACCAATGCCAGGCTTCGATGTGCAGGTGCTCGATGATGCAGGCCATCCGGCGAAAACCGGTGAGCTTGGCAATATTGTTATCAAACTGCCGATGCCACCCGGTTGCCTGCCGACTTTATGGCAGGCCGACCAGCGCTTTCACGAGGCCTATCTCGATGAGTTCAAAGGCTATTATAAATCCGCTGATGCAGGCTTCATGGATGAGGACGGCTATATTTTCATCATGAGCCGCACCGATGATATCATCAACGTCGCGGGACATCGTCTGTCTACCGGCTCGATGGAAGAAGTCATTGCCGGTCACCCTCAGGTGGCAGAATGCGCGGTAATCGGCATTGCCGACAAGCTCAAAGGGCAAATTCCTTGCGGCTTCATCGTACTCAAGGCCGGTGTGACCCAAGCCCATAGCGAGATTGAAGCGGAATGCGTGGAGCGGGTGCGCGACCTGATCGGCCCTGTTGCCGCTTTGCGCACAGTTCTGACTGTGAACAAACTGCCCAAGACCCGCTCAGGTAAAATTCTGCGCTCCACCATGCAAAAAATCGCCGATCACGAACCGTGGAAAATGCCTGCCACCATTGAAGACCCGCAGACACTAGACGACATCCGTGACTGCCTTCATCAACGCGGCATCGGCACCTGTTCAGAAGTGACCAAGCCTGCCGCCTGATCCTTATACAAAAAAAGCCGCCGGAATATTCCGGCGGCTTTTTCACAATCTCACAAGCAATCGTCTTACAGATCGTCTTCATCTTCTTCCGGAGCGCTCTTCATGGAAGAAAGCTTGGCGAAAACTTTATCCGCATCCAGCTCTTCCGAATCATCGCTCTGGTTGAAGTCCAGATTTTCGGTTGCCGATGCCGGCAGCAATGTATCACCTGAATCCGGTTCAATCGGACGGTTGCGCGCTGCGCGGTCAACTTCGATATCCAGATCAATCTGCGAGCAGAGACCCAGTGTCACCGGATCCATCGGCTGAAGATTGGCCGAGTTCCAGTGCGTGCGGTCACGGATCTGTTCGATGGTCGATTTGGTAGTACCGACGAGACGCGAAATCTGCGCATCTTTCAGTTCCGGATGATTCCGAACCATCCAGAGAATCGCATTCGGGCGATCCTGACGCTTGGACAAAGGCGTATAACGCGGGCCTTTGCGCTTAGCTTCCGGAACATGAACTTTAGGTTCCGAGAGCTTCAGACGGTGGTTAATGTCTTTTTCTGCACGGGCAATTTCTTCACGCGAAAGCTGGCCGGTGATAATCGGGTCAAGGCCTTTAATACCCTGCGCAGCTTCACCATCAGCAATGGCTTTTACTTCAAGCACATGCAGTTTGCAAAAATTTGCGATCTGGTCAAAAGACAGAGCAGTATTATCGACAAGCCATACGGCTGTTGCCTTAGGCATAAGAAGCTGAGTGGCCATAAGATACAATCCTCTCGTTCGCCCGCTCCGGTAGCGCGGGACGTGGGGTAAACCACAATTTCCGGGAATTCATTTCTTCTATAACCAAATTTTCCGCGATGAGCAAGAAAGCCCTGCACGGGAATTCAGCTCATTCTTAGAAGTTACGCAACATCGAGGACGATTTTCCCGATATGGTTCCCTTCTTCCATGCGTTCATGAGCCCGCCATGCATCTTTCAGCGGATAAATCATGTCCATCACCGGAGAGATGGTGCGGTTTGCCAACAGCGGCCAGACTTTTGATTCCAGCTCTGCCGCAATCTGCGCTTTGAATGCAACATCGCGTGCCCGCAGCGTTGAGCCCGTATGGGTCAGCCGCTTGGTCATCAGCTTGGCGAAATTGGCTTTTGCCTTGGCACCGCCGAGAAAAGCGATCTGAACAATGCGCCCTTCAACCGCTGCCGCATCATAATTGCGGTCAACATAATCGCCGCCAACCATATCCAGAATAACGTCCGCACCATTGTTATTGGTCGCAGCTTTAACCTGCTCGACAAAATCCTGCTCACGATAATTAATCGCCACATCCGCACCGATTTTCAGGCAGGCGGAGCATTTCTCGGCAGAACCGGCCGTAATAATCACTTTCGCTCCCAGCGCCTTGCCAAGCTGAATGGCTATCGTCCCGATACCTGAACTGCCGCCGTGGATCAGCAATGTCTCACCGGACTTCAACTGCCCGCGTTGCACCACATTATGCCAGACAGTAAAAAGTGTCTCCGGCAAGGCTGCCGCTTCCACATAGCCATAGCCGGAAGGCAGCGGCAGTGCATTGCCCTCATAGGCCGTTACATATTCAGCATAACCGCCGCCCGGTAAAAGCGCGGTGACGGCATCACCAATTCTGTAGCGCTGTACGCCCTCCCCGACTGCAGCCACATCACCGGCAACTTCCAGACCAGGCAGGTCAGAGGCACCGGCAGGTGCCGGATAATGGCCTTGTCGTTGCAGCACATCCGGCCGGTTCACACCAGCGGCTTTAACGCGGATCAGAATTTCCCCTTTACCCGGATGCGGCACCGAGCGTTTGACAGGTTTCAGAACCGATGGCGCACCTGCCTGTTCGATTGCAATAGCCATCATCTGGGAAGCAAGTTCCGTTGTCATATCCGCTCCTTGAAATATCATTATCCGCATTGCAGGCCGCTGCTTGGGAGAGCAAACCTGCCCGCCCCTGATCTAGCCATATTATCCTGAAAAAATGCAACGGATAAAAATCTATATCGCTAATAATGCAGCTTTATGAGATGGTGAAAACGTATGTGACATATCAGGCCTGCTTTTTGAGGCCGGTATAACACGAATATTGCGACCATATTGAAAGCTGCAGCGGACAGGCTGCAGCAGGAAGTGAGGAAAACGCCATGTTCTTTGATAATGATGCGCAGGAGAAATCCGCCTTCAGCCACACTATAGGTGAGGATGTCACCCTGCTTTCTGCCGCTGAAATCGATAGTCGCATTGCCTTACTCAAAGCAGAAATCCGCAGACTGGAAACAGACCGCCGTGACAGAAACCACAGCCGCGAAGCTGCTGAAGCTCTGTTTCGTATGTGAGCGCTGTTTAAGACCTTCTCATTGCAAACAATCATCAAGACCTCTGCCGTCTTCCGGCAGAGGTCTTTTTATTTTTATCGGCAGATTATCCCGTCACTTCAATTTCTTGCATAAATGCCTGATCCAAAACCTTGCGCTCTTTCAAACGATAGGTCAGCATGGCTGCATTCAATCTGTTTGAAGCGGTAATTTCATGTTGCGCTTTCAGGCAAACAGGTTTCATAGCTTATAGACTGCCCGTGAATAAAAAGGATTCCGCGTGTTCCGTTCTTATGTCCAGATTTTCGCTCTGCTTTGCGGCACCGCTTTTCTGCTGATCGGCTCCGGTCTGCATGGTTTGTTGCTGCCGTTGCGCGGTAATGCAGAAGGCTTTTCGGTCACTGCACTGGGCTTGATCGGTACCACATGGGCAGGCGGCTTTGTGGCAGGCTGTATTTTTGCGCCCCGTCTGGTACGCCGTGCCGGTCATGTCCGGGCATTCGGTTTTTTTGCCTCAACCGCTGCCATTGTGGTCTTGCTGACCGGATTGATGGTTGACGCCACAATCTGGGTGTTTTTGCGCGCCATCACCGGCTTTGCAATGGCCGGTATTTTCATGGTCATTGAGAGCTGGCTCAATGAAAAAGCCACCAATGAAACACGCGGCAAAATTTTCGGCCTCTATATGATGGTCAACTACGGCGCGGTGATGAGCGGTCAGATGCTGGTCACAACCGGCGACATTCAAGGTCACTCGCTGTTTATGATCGCCGCGATTTTTTTCTGTCTGGCGCTTTTGCCGACCGCAGCCTCGAAAGCCTCATCCCCGCGCCCGCTGACAGAGGTACAGCTTGATCTGAAAAAACTCTATGCCAATTCACCGGTTGCCTTTGTCAGCGTTATCCTGATCGGCATTGCCAATGGTGCATGGGGTACGCTCGGCGCGGTTTTCGGTTCTCAAAGCGGTATCGACACAACCACAATCGCGCTGATGGTCAGTTTCACAATTGCCAGCGGTGCGCTGATGCAAATTCCTGTCGGACGTTTTTCCGACCGTATCGACCGGCGCTATGTTATGGCCAGCGTGGCAGGCTCGGCAGCGCTTATCGGCTTTCTGATTTTTGCAATTGCGCCGACCAACGGCACCCTCATTCTGGTGATGACCGCATTTTACGGCGCACTTGCCTATGCGATTTATCCGGTCGCCGTGGCGCATGCCAATGACCATGCAACACCCGAAACATTCGTCAAGGTTTCCGGCGGCTTGCTTCTGCTCTATGGTTTCGGCACCATGCTCGGGCCGCTCATCGCCGCTGAGGCTATGAATATGCTGCGCCCTTCCGGCCTGTTTCTGGTGACAGCATTTTCACATATTGCCATTGCCGGTTATGCCATTCTGCGTTCGCGCAAGCGCGCATCCCCGCTCCCTTCCGAGAAAGAACAATTTCAGAGTATGGCGGCTGAACGCCCAGCCACACAGGAAAGCGTATTGCTCGATCCGCGATCAGAAATCGCTCAGGAAGAAAAAGCAGCCGAAAAGCCGGAGCCGGTTAAAGCTGACGGTTAGAGCATAATTCCTTAAACTTGGATCAGTTGAAGGGAGAATTATGCTCTAATTTTAAAGTGTTAGAGCGACCTTTGTGTGCCAAGTCTGGCACACGGCGCTCTAAACCAGCAAGATCATTCTTTGCGCGCATGCAGGGCTGCTTTCATCAGCCTGCGGAATTTCGGGCATTCCATATGCGATTCTGCCTGACATTCCGCCACATGCCGCAGAGCTTTACTGAGCGTGGTGAGCTGGCGAATTTGCACATCTAGCCGGTCTGCCTGCTGGTGCAATGCCTCTCGCGGCAAATCAGCAGTACCATCCTTGCCGAACATGCCCTTCATGGCGGCAAGCGGAAATCCTGCTATTTTCCCCAGTGAAATCAGCGCCAGTTGTTGCAGCACTTCCGGCGCGTATTGACGTCGCAATCCGTGGCGCGTGAAAGAGTCGATCAGGCCGATTTCTTCGTAATAACGCAGAGTTGAAGGCGGAACGCCGCTCCGCTCAGAGAGAACTCCAATATCCAGAAGTTTCATACTTGACCTCAAGTTGACTTGAAGTGGCAATGTAACAGCGACTCAAATTCACCACAAGAGGAACTGCTGTGAGCTCGCCCATCCCGATCATACCGCCCCGCCTTGCACTTATTGCTCTTTCGGGTGCCATGCTGCTCGCCTCGATGGCCGTCAGCATCACCACCATCGCACTACCGGCGCTCAGCCGAGCAATGGAAGCACCCGTTTCCGCAGTGCAATGGGTGGTGCTGATTTATTTGCTGTCTGTCACAGTCACCATTGTGCTGGCAGGACGATGCGCCGACTTGTTTGGCCAGCGTTTTATCCTGCTCACCGGCTTGATAATTTTCACAGTCAGCTCTGTATTTTGTGCCGTAGCACCAAGCCTCACAATGCTCATCGCAGCCCGCGCATTACAAGGCATAGGCGGAGCAATCCTGATGGCATTGCCGGTCTCAGTGATAAGGGGAATGGTTGCAGGAGAAAGAACAGGGTCAGCTATGGGACTGCTTGCCTCGATGTCAGCAGTCGGCACCGCACTTGGGCCCGCAGTGGGCGGTCTTCTGATTGCAGGTTTTGGCTGGCGCTCGGCCTTTATTCTGCTGGCACTCTCCGGCCTGATCGTATTGGGACTGGCTGTAAAAGCGATACCGGCATCAAAGCAAGCACATAAAACCAGTCGCTCCCTCGATTTATCAGGCGCATTGTTACTGGCAGTCGTATTGTTTCTCTATGCAGTAATGACCAGCGGGCAGCAAAGCGGTATGAACTGGGGCCTGTCACGCACACTCCCTGCAATTTTATTCGCTCTCATGCTTTTTATCATCGTTGAGATCAGGTCTTCCTCGCCATTGGTTCCCCTGACAGTTCTACGCAACCCTGCGATCAGCGCCTCTCTGATAACCAACGGGCTGATCAGCTCAGTGATGATGGCCATGCTGGTGGTCGGGCCGCTCTTTTTATCATTCGGACTGTTGCTGGGAGAAGCGCAAACAGGGCTGGTTGTTGCCGTCGGGCCTGTTGTTGCGGCTTTGGCCGGTATTCCTGCGGGTCGTATCACCGACCGGTTTGGCGTAAAAAGCATCCTCGTGGCCGGACTAAGTGCCATGAGTGTCGCACTCATTTGCATGGCTTTGCTACCGGTCAGGCTCGGAACTGCCGGATATATCGTCTCACTGATGATGCTGACGCCATGTTTTCAGCTGTTTCTGACAGCCAATAACACGGCCATCATGCTGGCGGCACCGGAAGAGCAACGCGGTATCTTATCAGGACTGTTGGGTTTATCGCGCAACTTGGGATTTATGACAGGCGCATCTGTCATGGCGACGATCTTCATTACAGCCCTCGGGCAGGAAGACCTCATTCATGCCGCTGTAAACTCAGTCAGCTTTGCCTTCACCGTCACATTACTGACAGCGGCAGGGCTCGCACTGATTTCGCTGATTATCACACTGCTCAGCATAAGAAATAAGATCAAACCGGTGCAGGCCTAACAAGGCCAGCACCACATCTTTCAGAGCCTGCCTGTCCGGCGGTTCTGTTTAAAAACTGTGCTTTACAGTTCAGCGTTTTTTAATGTCGGGTGACCTGAGTTTTAAGCTTTTCGATCTGTTCCTTCAGATAAAGCTTTTTACGTTTAAGATCGGCGATCGTCAGCGTATCGGTAGCTGGCAATGCTGCGGCGTCGGAAATTTCTTTTTCCAGTGCATCATGCTTCTTTTCCAGTGAGGCAAGATGGGATTCGAGTGCCATTATTGCTTCTCCTTTGTGCTTACGCATCATCATAATTTTGTCGGATCAGGTGCTTTTTCCGCTTCTGTCTTGCGGAGAGTCCCCCTGATACCTCTCTCAGCTTTGAACCAGACTGTGACAAAACAATGACAGTCTTGCATGAGTTTTCATTAATGTCGAATTCATATTTGGCGCATTTCAACTTTGCCAAAATTATGCTACGGCAAAGCTGAAAAAGGGCGGATTATACTGACCTGCGGTGCTTCTGTGAAAACTGCGACCTGTATCAGGTTTGCGGCAAATGGGAGTGTTCGCGGTATTTTCTCCCGTTAGGACAGATCAGATGGAATATGCCATGCCCGATCAGGAACAAGCTGAAATTCGCCTCTCCGTTGCACGGTTACGACAGGAACACACGGATTTTGATCTTGCCATCAATGCCATGATGCAAACCGGCTGCAATCAGCTGAGCATTCAGCGTATGAAAAAGAAAAAGCTCGCGGTCAAAGATCAGCTGAGCAAGCTGGAAGACAAGATTATTCCGGATATTATTGCCTGAACGCAGGCTTGAATTCGGGTCTGAATCTGATCCGGTCATTCTAAATTCTTACCGCAGATAAAACACCGGCAGACTTTTACAAAGCCTGACCGATTTTTTATTTTCAAAATCCCGCACCTGACAGGACATTTCATGGCAGATAACACTCCAACTTCCCCGAAAGTCGCCATCATTATGGGCAGCCAGTCCGACTGGCCAACCATGCGCAATGCGGCGCAGGCACTGGATACACTGGGGGTTGCTTATGATGCCCGTATTATTTCTGCACACCGCACACCGGATCGCATGGTTGAATTTGCCAAAACGGCACGCGATCAGGGTTTTCATGTGATTATCGCCGGTGCAGGTGGTGCCGCCCATCTGCCGGGTATGGTTGCAGCCATGACGCCCCTGCCGGTCTTTGGCGTGCCTGTGCAATCCAAGGCGCTGTCCGGTCAGGATTCTCTGCTTTCCATCGTACAGATGCCTGCCGGCATTCCTGTCGGCACACTGGCAATCGGCAATGCTGGCGCAACCAATGCCGCCCTTCTTGCCGCAGCAGTTCTTGCATTGCATGACAAGCCGCTGGCAGACCGTCTGGATGCTTATCGCAAAGCCCAGACCGATGTTGTGGCACCTGCCCCGAAAGATGAGGACTGAGCCATGCTGCAAGCAGGATCAACAATCGGCATTATCGGTGGAGGCCAGCTTGGCCGCATGCTGGCTATGGCTGCCGCGCGTCTGAGCTTTAAAACCATTATTCTGGAACCACAGGCAGACTGCCCTGCCGCACAGGTTGCCAACCGTCAGATCGTAGCGAGTTATGATGACCGCGCTGCCTTGCAGGAACTGGCTGAAGCCTGCGATGTGATTACCTATGAGTTTGAAAATGTGCCCGTAGAAGCGGCACAATTTCTGGCAACACAAAACATCGTTTCCCCGCCGCCTTACGCCTTGGAAATCTCACAGGACCGCGTTGCGGAAAAACAGTTTCTCAATGACAGCGGCATTGCCACAGCGCCTTGGCGCGTTGTTGATGATGTGGAAGATCTGGTCGCAGCGCTGGGCGCGCTTGGCGGGCGTGGCATTCTGAAAACCCGCCGCTTCGGCTATGACGGCAAAGGTCAGGTGCGCCTTAACAGTCTCGACAATAATGCCGCCGCAGAAGCAATTGCAGCGATCAAGAATGCACCGGCGATCCTTGAAGGCTTTGTGGAATTTACCCGCGAAGTTTCTGTGATTGCCGCCCGCGACAAGACAGGCAATGTCCGCCTTTATGACATCGCTGAAAATGTCCACAAGAATGGCATTCTCGACACCTCGACTATACCGGCTGCCATCAGCGCTGAAACCACCGCACTCTGCATCGATGCCGCACAGAAGCTGCTTCATGCACTGGATTATATTGGTGTGCTCGGTTTCGAATTTTTCGTTCTGCCGGATGGCTCGGTTGTGGCCAATGAATTTGCACCACGAGTGCATAATTCCGGCCATTGGACGGAAGCAGCCTGCGCTGTATCACAATTTGAGCAGCATATCCGAGCCGTTGCCGGTCTGCCTCTGGGCGATCCTAAACGCCACAGTGACTGCGTTATGGAGAACCTGATCGGTGATGACGTACTGCAAGTACCGGCGATTCTGGCAGAATCGGATGCAGTCCTGCATCTCTACGGTAAGGCAGAGGCACGTGAAGGGCGCAAAATGGGGCACGTCACACGCATTAAAAGCGGAAAATAACACCGTTTTAAGGGTTCCGTGCGCATCAATGGTTGACAATTGACCCATTCATTGACTATTTCACCTCAACCATTCAAACGTGCTCTTTGGCTCGCACTGAAACATGCTCCCAAATACGGGAAACGGTTTTGGGAACAAGGCATGTATAGAAACAAAGAGCTGGAACGAGCGCAGCGTTTCTAATGAAATGAGACACGTTCCAGGAATATGCCCAATTCGGGCCAAACACATTGGTGAGTAACATGAAGATCAAGAATTCGCTTAAAGCGCTCAAAGGCCGTCATCGTGACTGCCAGCTGGTTCGTCGTAAGGGCCGCGTATACATCATCAACAAAACTGCTCCTCGCTTTAAAGCTCGTCAGGGTTAATAAGCTGAGTGAGAACAGGTTGAACCTGTTCTGCTGCAGTCAGTTGTAAGAATTTTAAACAGCGCCGGTATTTATTTACCGGCGCTGTTTTTATGTCTTTAAACCGCCGGCTTCTGTATTATGATAGAGCGATGATCAAGACACGCAGCATCCTGTACCTTTCCGCAATGACAGCCCTGATAATGACAGGCGCTATAGGTATTGCTGCGGCTGAAGACATCAGCACGTCCGGTAAGATGCAGCAACCTATGCCACCGGCCATCACAATTCCTGAACCTGCAAAAACCGCGCCGGTTCAGAACATCGCCCCTAAAGCCAAAGAGAAACCCAAAAATCCCGACGTGGAAATGGCAGGGCCGCTCACAGAAGTTCGCCAGAAAGAACAGGAGCAGCTGTTCGCAGATCTGCGTAAGGCCTCAACACCGGAAAAGTCCCACGCTATTGCCAGCCGTTTGCGCCAGAGTTTTGTGCGCACCGGCAGCGATAGTCTGGATCTGATGCTGCGCTGGGCAGAAACAGCCCTCAACCAGTCGCGTGATGCAGAAGCGCAGGATTATATTGATGAGGTCATGGCGCAACGTCCTGACAATGCAACTGTCTGGCAGTTGCGGGCGCGCCTGCATTTGCGCCGCAACGAACTGGCACCGGCTCTCAGCGATATCCGGCAGGCCATGATCTTAGAGCCACGCAATTTTGATGTTCTCATCAACTATGCGACTTTGCTGCGCGAGACCGGCAACAATAAAGGTGCCCTGTGGCTCTACAGTCAGGCGTTGAGCGTTTATCCGATGATGAAAGAAGCACAGGATGAAATGCTGAAACTAACCGAGGCCGACAGCGATACAGCACTTTAAAGCATACAAAAAAAGCCCGCTCGAAAGCGGGCTTTTTTATTGCAATCTGACAACGATCAGATCCCTGTCAGGCCATCCATACCGATATAGGCAATGCGCAGCATATTGGTATTGCCAGGAGTTCTGAGCGGCACACCAACCGTGATAATCACACGGTCACCCGGCTTGGCAAACTCTTCCCGATAGGCAATGTGGCACGCACGGTTGACCACATCGTCGAGGTCACGCGCATCTTCTGTTACCACGCAATGCAAGCCCCACACGATCGACAGGCGGCGTGCAGTCTCTACGACAGGTGACAGAGCAATGATCGGCGTCAGCGGCCGCTCACGCGACGCTCTGAGGCCTGTGGTGCCCGATGAGGTGTAGCAGATAATCGCCGAGAGGTTCAGCGTCGTGGCAATCTGGCGGGCAGCCAGCGATACCGCATCCGCACCGGTTGCCTCCGGTTCTGAACGCTGATTATTGACAATGGACGGATAATTCGGATCGCGTTCCACTTTTTCAGCAATACGTGCCATTGTCGCAACCGCTTCAACCGGATAATCACCGGCTGCCGATTCCGCGGACAGCATCACCGCATCCGCACCGTCAAACACGGCAGTCGCCACATCGGAGACTTCTGCACGGGTTGGCACCGGCGCCGTAATCATGGATTCCAGCATCTGGGTCGCAACAACCACCGGCTTACCGGCCTTACGGCAGGCACGCACAATCTGCTTCTGAATACCCGGAACGCTTTCCAGCGGCATTTCAACGCCCAGATCACCACGGGCAACCATCAGTGCATCTGACAATTCGATAATCTCATCGAGACGGGTAACAGCCTGCGGCTTCTCAATCTTAGACATCAGCGCAACGCGACCGCGGGCAATCTTGCGCACTTCCGCCAGATCCTCCGGCCGCTGAATGAAGGACAGCGCTACCCAGTCAATATCTTCCAGCAGCACGGCATCGAGATCGCGACGATCTTTTTCAGTCAAAGCACCAACCGGCAAAGTCGTATCCGGCAGACTCACACCCTTACGGTCAGAGATTTTTGTGCCCGAAATCACCTTACAACGAATGGATTTACCGTCAGTCGCCTCAGCCTGCAATGCTAAGCGGCCGTCATCAATCAGAAGACGGTCACCGGCCTGCACTGCCTGCAAAATTTCTGGATGCGGCAGGAAAACTCGGGTTTCATCACCCAGTGTCTCATCAGCATCCAGCGTGAATATCTGACCCGGCACCAGATCAACTTTGCCGTCTTTGAACTTGCCGACGCGCAGTTTTGGCCCCTGCAAATCTGCAAGAATACCGATCGGACGACCAAGCTTGCGCTCCACATTACGGATACGGCGCACCAGCTCACGCATCAGATCGTGATCCGCATGGCTCATATTGATACGGAATACATCCGCACCGGCTTCAAACAATTTCTCAATAACCGCTTCATCCGAAGATGCGGGGCCGAGTGTTGCGAGGATCTTTACCTTGCGGGCACGTCTCATTGGTGATTGGTTCCTGTCACTGTGGCATTGCCGGCCGGTGCATCATCCGTGAGCTGCACCATCCAGCTTGATTGTTCACCCGTATCGTATTCCTGAAAACCGGAGCGCTGAAAACCGCGGGCAAAACAGTCATTCACGCCGTTAATTTTAAACTCGTTTTCGGCCACACACATATTGACCTTGCCGTCCCAGCGACCGCCGCCTTCTGAATCCTCGGCATAAACATAATAATAGCGCGAGGTCAGGGGGCCTTCGATCAGGGTTTTGCAGCTCGACCCGTTAATATGCCACCAGCCCTCTGTAATCCATCCGCTCTTGGCACGATAACCAATTGCAACACCGACCAGATTTTGCGTTGAGTTACAAACGCGGAAATCAGCCCGTGCTTCAGGCGCAGAAAATGCCATTGAAATAAACGTAACCGAAATAAGTGCCAGAAAATATGACAAGGTAGAATGAAGACGCATCCGCCAGAACCTTTCAGCGCACGGTACTGCTTACATATAACAGCAAGGTGAAAAACTTTGCGTTTATCACCGGACTGCAGCTTGTGCTCCTGACAGGCACAACAAGAACAGCGCTGTAAACAATTGAGTTACGGCACCGTATCTGCTCACGGAGAAAAATGCGATGCCTGAGAGCTGCATAATTCACGCAAGTTGCTGGCAGACTCAAGTGCCTGATGCCGGTTTTCCGCTAAAATCGGAGTGAATAGCAAAATAGACTGCTCTGCCAAACGGCGGAGCCCTGCAACGCACCCGCATCCTGAAGAAACCGCATCAAACCTGAAAGTTACTTTCCCTCACCCTGTCGATTTTCCGGTTTTAGAGTTTACAACAAATCAAATCGATTTAATTGCAGTTTGTCTATAGCCCACCACCTGATCTGATACCAGCCCCCCTCTCCGCAACCGGAGCGCAGCACATAAATGGCTCGCAATTCTTTGCAATCCATTTATATCTGGAACCATCTTGTTAATTCCGGAACGCAGATGTCAGGCTTTTCCCCTTTTGAAACCATTGGCGGTGATTTTTCGCAAGGAATGTTGCTGATTGCGGATCACGCCAGCCGCGCAGTACCGCAACCTTACGGAACACTGGGGCTCGCACCTCATATTTTTGAACGCCACATTGCCTATGATATCGGCGTTGAAATGCTGACCCGCGCATTGGCTGAAAAGCTCAAGGCTCCGGCAGTGCTCGGTGGTTTCTCACGATTGCTGATTGATCCTAACCGCGGTGAGGATGACCCGACACTCATTATGCAGCTCTCTGACGGAGCCGTTATTACCGGCAATTATCCGATGACGCTACAGGAGCGGGAGAACCGGCTGAATGCCTTCTACCGCCCTTATCATCAGGCCGTGGATGCCGCCTGCAACATAGTTTCGCAAACCAGCGGGCACGCGCCTTTTGTCGTTTCTGTCCATTCCTATACACCGGTGTGGAAAACCACACCCCGCCCCTGGCAGGTTGCCCTGCTCTGGGACAAGGACGACCGTGCAATTACCCCGCTTCTGTCTATGCTGCGTAAAGACGGCACCTTATTTGTCGGCGATAATGAGCCTTATGACGGCGCGCTGCGGAATGATACATTGTTCCGGCACTGTACGGCCAAGGGCTATGCTAATGTGCTGATCGAGGTCCGGCAGGATTTGATATCAACACCGGCAGGTGTAGCAGAATGGGCAGACCGCCTCGCTCCGATGCTGAAACATATTAATGCAATGGCAGGTCTCCATGATATTCGCCATTACGGTTCGCGCACTGACCCTGCTATTGCTCTGTCAGCCTGAACTTTGAAAGGAAATCACGTGACTGAAATGACAAGTGAGCAGCGTTTGGCTTATGAAGCCGCGGCTTTTCGCAGGCTGACAGAGCATTTGCGCAATCGCACCGATGTTCAGAATATTGATATGATGAACCTGACCGGGTTTTGCCGCAACTGTCTGTCCAACTGGTTTCAGGAAGCAGCCAATGCGGATGGTAACGCTCTGACCAAAGAAGAAGCCCGCGCTGAAATTTACGGCATGCCTTATGATGAATGGCGTGAAAAACATCAGACACCGGCCAATCAGGCACAGTTGGATGCTTTTTCTGCACAAAAACCGGACCATAAATAAATATTTTAACCAGTATCTTACCGCTTACGCGCTATTTCAAATTCAAGATTCTTGAAACCGTTGCTTGACCATGAGCCCCATGTGAGGCAACCAAGACCCCTGTTTTTAAGGCCTGCGACTCGCGTCACGCGTTTCAGATGGTCTTGTCTATAATCGGAGAATGATATTGAGCGACGATATTACCGGCGACAGCGCCCAGTCCATTGCAGTTGGTCAGCTGCGTGCATTTATTGAACGTGTTGAACGACTGGAAGAAGAAAAGAAAACCATCTCTGATGATATCAAAGAGGTTTTTGCTGAGCTGAAAGGCTCCGGCTTTGACACCAAAGCCGTGCGCACCATTATCCGCCTGCGCAAAAAAGAAGCGCATGAGCGTCAGGAAGAAGAAGCGATGATCCAGCTTTATATGGACGCGCTTGGCATGAGCTGATCCGTCAGCGGACAATAAAAAAGGGAGCTGTATGCTCCCTTTTTTATTGCTAAAAATCAGCGTCAGACATCCAGCAGTTTTTCAAAACCACCATAGATCATCCGCTTGCCATCAAACGGCATGGATTCACCCATCGCCTGCATACGGGGATCCTCCATCATTTTTTTCCATGTTGTATCGCGGACAGTTTTGTTCGGAAATTCAATCCAGCTGAATACAACAACTTCGCCATCTTTGGCTTGCACGGAGCGGCGGAAATCCGTCAGCTTGCCATCGGGCACATCATCGCCCCAGCACTCAACAATGCGGGTGGCGCCAAATTCCTTAAAAATCACAGCCGCTGCAGCTGCATGTTTACGGTAGTCTTCTTTGCGGCCTTCCGGTACAGACGCTACAAAACCCTCAATATATCCCATTTTACCTCTCCTCGGTTGTGGGTAACATCATTCTTCCGTTGACTTAATATGTTGATATCAACATAATTATGGAATGTCAATAAATGTGCCTTTTTCAACCACACTTGAAGTTCGCGATACCTGCCTGTGCCTACATGCACAACGCGCCGCCCGTGCTCTGGCACGGTATTTTGATGATGCTTTGCGTCCCTATAATCTCACAAACGGCCAGTTCTCATTACTGATGGCGCTCAACCGTCCTAAGCCGCCCTCCATTGCACCGGTTGCGCAATTACTGGCGATGGATCGAACAACTTTAACCGCAGCTCTAAAACCGCTTCAGAAAAATGCACTGGTTGAAATTGTGCCTGATCCTTCAGACCGCCGCAGCCGGTTATTACTGCTTACGCCCAAGGGATCAGCTCTTCTTGCAGCGGCTGTGCCGGTCTGGAGAGCAACACATGCAGAACTGGAAAACACGCTCCTGAACGGCAATGGCGATTTGTTACGCGCAATGCTGTGTGATCTTGGTAATGTCAGCCATGCCACTCAAAAAGTGAAACACGAAATCGTGTCATAAAAACGGTGCACTTCAGCTGCTTTCCCTTTCCATGATCTGCTTTTTATTCATAATCCGTTTCGCAATGAATACAGTGGTGAGAGCAGTTTCAGTAAGCGCTGAATCGCTCTGACCGCTTTCGCGGAGGAAAACGGAATGCACTTAAAACAGCTCGGACGTTCAGATTTAACAGTTTCCCCTTTATGCTTTGGCGGAAATGTCTTTGGCTGGACAGCCGATGAAACAACATCATTTGCCTTGCTCGACCGCCTGCTCGATGCAGAGCTGACATTTATTGATACGGCCAATATCTATTCACGCTGGGTGCCGGGGCATCAGGGCGGCGAGTCTGAGGCCGTCATCGGCAACTGGCTCAAAAGCCGCGGCAACCGCGAAAAGCTGACCATTGCCACCAAAGTTGGCGGCGATATGGGCGAAGGCTTTACAATGGCGCCAGCCCATATCCGCGAATGTGTTGATGCTTCTCTCAAGCGCCTGCAAACAGATTATATTGACCTTTACCAGTCGCATTATGATGATCCGAATACACCGTTTGAGGATGTGCTCGGCACATTTCAGGATCTGATCAAAGCCGGTAAAGTACGCGCAATCGGCGCTTCCAATATCACAGGCGAGCGCCTGAAGACCGCATTGGAAACCTCTGAAAAACACAATCTGCCGCGCTATGACTCATTGCAGCCGCTTTATAATCTCTATGACCGCAGCGACTATGAAACCACGCTGGAACCGGTGGTGAGCGCTAATCAGGTCGGCGTCATTCCTTATTATGCGCTGGCAGCAGGCTTCCTTACCGGCAAATATCGCAGTGAAGCCGATCTTAGCATCAGCACGCGCGGTAACAGAGTTGGCGCAAGCTATCTCAATGAGCGCGGGCTGAAAATTCTGGAAGCGATGGATCAGGTTGCAGAGCGCTATGCGGTTAAACCTGCACAGATTGCCATTGCATGGTTGATGGCTCAGCCGTCAATCACCGCACCGATTGCCAGTGCAACGAAGATTGAACAGCTGGACGAGCTGATTAAAGCCACACGTCTGACACTCGATCAGGATGCTCTGGACACTTTGAACAAAGCCAGCGCCTAAAACAAAAAGCCTGCCTGAAGGATGCTTCAGGCAGGCTTTATATTCTATAGTGTTAAAGGCAGCTCAGCCTTCAATTTCTTCCCGCAGCATTTCCAGTTCAAGCCATTCTTCTTCATGAGCTTCAACTTCATTACGCTTTTTCTCAATCTCACCGGCAATCTTGGCAAACTGATCAGGATTTTTTGTATAGAGCGCCGGATCAGCCATTTTCACCTCAAGAGCAGCAATCTCTGCCCCAAGCTTTTCCATTTTTGCAGGCAATGTCTCCAGAGCGAACTTTTGCTTATAGGATAATTTGCGCTTTTCATCGCGCTTGGGAGCAGCAACAGTCGTCTCCGGCTCAGCATCACCACGCGGAGCGGCAGTTTTCACCTGACGGCGCGCCAGTGCGGTTTCTTTACGCTGCGCCATCATATCCGCATAGCCGCCGGCATATTGCAGCCAGCGCCCGTCACCCTCCGGCGCAATCACCGAAGTCACTGTACGGTCAAGAAAATCACGATCATGGCTGACCAGAATAACGGTACCCGGAAAGCCCGCAACCAGTTCCTGCAACAGATCCAGCGTTTCCATATCCAGATCGTTGGTCGGCTCATCGAGGATCAGCAGATTGGCAGGGCGCGAGAGAACCCGTGCCAGCATCAGTCGTGCGCGCTCACCACCGGATAACTCACGGATCGGCGTGCGTGCCTGCTCCGGCTGGAACAGGAAGTCTTTCATATAGGACACAACATGGCGCTGCTCGCCATTGACCACCAGCGATTCACCGCGCCCGTCTGTCAGATAATGGGACAGCGTTTCATCCGGATTAAGCTCGCGTTTCTGATCGAGCTCGGCAAAATCCAGATTAACACCAAGACGGATCGTACCGGAATCCGGCTCAAGCTTACCGATCAGCATCGAGAGCAGAGTCGTTTTACCCGCGCCATTCGGCCCGACTAAACCAATCCGGTCGCCGCGATTCACACGAATTGAAAAATCCTTGACCAAAACACGGTCATCATAGGCCTTGCTGATTTTATCAGCTTCAACCACCAGCTTGCCGGATTCTTTGACGTCGCTTGCCTGTAATGTCGCCACACCCTGCGCATGACGATGCGTGCGAAAATCTTTGCGCATGGTGTGCAGTTCACCAAGGCGGCGCATATTGCGCTTACGCCGCGCAGTTACACCATAGCGCAGCCAGTGCTCTTCACGCACGATCTGGCGGCCGAGTTTCTGATGATCGCGCTCTTCTTCTTCGAGAACTTTGTCACGCCATTCCTCAAAATGCGCAAAACCCTGCTCGATACGGCGCGTAACTCCGCGATCAAGCCAGATGGTTGCACGACTGACATTTTCCAGAAAACGCCGGTCATGGGAGATCAGCACAATCGCAGAGCGGATCTGGCGCAGTTCCTGCTCCAGCCATTCAATGGTTGCCAGATCGAGATGGTTGGTCGGCTCATCCAGCAGCAACACATCCGGCTGCGGCGCAATTACCCGCGCCAAAGCGGCACGACGGGCTTCACCACCTGAGAGCTGCTCCGGCGTTTCATCACCGGTCAGCCCGAGATTTTCCAGAAGATAGGCCACGCGATAAGGATCATCTGTAGGGCCGAGACCCGCCTCTACATAATCACGCACATTCGCAAAACCATCCATATCCGGTGCCTGCGCCAGATAGCGGATCGTCGCAGACGGATGACGGAAGATTTCCCCGCCGGTAGGTTCAACCATGCCTGCGGCTATTTTCAGCAATGTGGATTTACCGGAACCGTTACGTCCGACCAGCGCGATACGTTCCCCCTCGCTGATCGACAATCCTGCATCTTCAAGCAGCGGCGTGCCGCCAAAAGTCAGGCTGATCTGGTCAAGTCGGAGAAGAGGAGGAGCCATAAATATATACGCTTTAAAAAGAGAGGCAGAAGATCGTCACTGCTCATTACTGCATATTGATACAAACAGGAACCCTTACGGAAAATTTCCTGAATCCCTTAAGTGCTATGCGCAGACATAAAAAAACAGGCCGGAAACCGGCCTGTTTTCATCACAAGGACTTGCGTCCTGTTAGTTACAAGGCGCTTCGTAAACGCGGCCGTAATTGTCGCGGTAGCGGCAATACTGAACGCCGTTACGGGTCTGTGCTGCACCGAGCAGAGTACCGGCAACCGCACCGATTGCAGCACCGGTCAGAGCGCCACGGCCGTTACCGCCGATTGCACCACCGGCAAGAGCGCCAAGCGCTGCGCCACCAACACCGTAACCGGCGGTGCGCTGCTCACCAGTTGTACAAGCAACTGTCGAAAACGCGAGTACTGCCGTTACTGCGATCATTGAAAGACGTGATTTCATCAAAAGTTACTCCCGTTGAGACTACTCACTGCATGCCATAATCTCATGCATTTTATAGCAAAAAGAAGACAGCACCTATCAAAACAATTTACAGGTTTTTATGTTCAGTCACATCAGAGCATGTCGCTGACGGGGGAAGCCAATAAAATTGCAGCCCCCGCATCCAATGTTACCGTTAACTTTTCTTTTACTCTATTTGAGAGCGTTAAAGAAGAGCCAAACGGCACGTAAACCTGATCAAGCGGCCATTCAGCGCCGGAAATTGACAATCTGGTTAACGCCTCAAATCCCAGAATACTGAATAATGTTCCGTCCGGCAGATCAAAGCCCGTTTCACCATAGGTCAGCGGCGTCGCCTCTTCATGCCCGCTGGTCAAAAAGACTTGTCTGCCCTGATGCGCATGGGCGACCGCCATGCTCAGATGCAGAAACGCATGATCGGTACGCTCACCACCAAAAGCACCGGCTAAAATCACCTGCGTAGCACCACGCTCATAGGCTTCATGCAGGGCAAGTTCGCCGTCGGTCATTGCCTTGGCAACAGGAAAAACCTGCCGCTCGATGGCCTGATAATTGCTCGCCAGAGCTTCATCGGTGGAATCAAAATCTCCGAGCCATAATTCCGGCTCCACACCCAGAACTGCCGCATGGCGCATACCGCTATCAGCCGCCAGAACACGCGCACCGGCAATTTGCTGTTTCAGCCGCGGAGTGACGGTCAGATCACCGCCGAGAAGAATAAGAAATTTTGACATAGCGCTGCATATCACGACGCATTATTGACCGGAAGACCCGCCTTTGTTTCCAACAATTTTCTTGCTCTGCCCCTGCACTCTGTCTTATGGTCGGCGCGCTCTAACGGGGTGCCTTCGATCTATCGAAGGCTGAGAGGCCGGTCTCCGGCTAACCCGCTGAACCTGATCCGGTTTGTACCGGCGGAGGGATTAGATGCTGTCCGGCTTCCGGCGCTCAATCCTTGAAAACAGAAACCAAAGGAGAGCCCGCGCGGCCTGAAACCTATGAACGCAGCTATCAAACAACTTCTTCTGACGACCGGCATCCTCTCTGCTCTGACCGTGGGCAGCGGCTTAGCGCAGGCACAGGATCTGACAATCTATACCTATGACAGTTTCACGGCCGAGTGGGGGCCGGGACCGAAGGTAAAAGAAAATTTTGAAAAATCCTGCGGCTGCACAGTGAATTTTGTGGCTGTTGCCGATGGTGTAGCGCTGCTCAACCGCCTGAAACTTGAGGGCACTTCAACCAAGGCAGACATTGTGCTGGGGCTGGACACCAATCTGATCAGCGATGCCAAAGCCTCCGGCCTGTTTGCCCCGCACGCGCTGACCGATATTAAAAGCAACGTACCGGGCAATTTTCAGGATGATGTCTTCCTGCCTTATGACTACAGCTATTTCGCTGTGATCTACGACAGTGAAAAACTGACAAACCCTCCTAAATCCATGACTGAGCTGATCAATGGTGATACGTCACAGAAAATCATCCTGATGGATCCGCGCACCTCAACACCGGGTCTGGGCATGATGCTCTGGGTGAAAGATCTCTATGGCGATCAGGCAGCGGAACAGTGGCAAAAACTCAGCAAGCGCGTTCTCACAGTTACTCCGGGCTGGTCTGAGGGCTACGGCCTGTTTACCAAGGGTGAAGCACCGATGGTGCTATCCTACACGACCTCGGCCGCCTATCATATCATCTCGGAAAAAACCGAACGCTATAAGGCCGTTGTGTTTAAAGAAGGCAATTACCTTCAGATTGAACTGGCAGGTCAGACGGTAAACGGTGCTAAAAACCCGCGTGCCGCAGAGTTTTTGAAATTTATGACCACATCCGGTTTTCAGGATGTTATTCCGGAAACCAACTGGATGTATCCGGCCTATAATACATCTGCCCCACTCAATGCTGCCTTTGATACGCTGCCAAAACCGGACAAAAGCCTGTTGCTCGCCTCCGATACAGTTGCACAAAACCGCAAAGCATGGGTGGATGAGTGGCTGAAAGCCATGAGCCGCTAATAGCAGAGTATAAAAGGTTATGACAAACGACCGTATTCCGCCGCTCTGTGTGGCGGAATACAACCGGAGAATTATGCCAGTATTGCGTTTTAAAACCTATTCAGGTCTGCTTGTCCTGACCCTGTTGCTGGTGCTCACCGGCGGGGCTCTGCTGTCTCTTGGACTTCAGGGATTTCAGGCAGACAGTAATGCAGCGGCTGCCTTTGACAGCTATCTATGGAATATCACGCGCTTCACTTTGTTACAGGCGATATTGTCCGCCCTGTTATCCATCGTCTTTGCACTACCGGTAGCACGCGCCTTACATGCCAGTACCGGTTTTCGCGGCCGCACACTTCTGCTGCGCTTTTTTGCCATTCCTTTGACATTGCCGTCTCTCGTCGCAGTCTTCGGCCTGACCAGTATTTACGGACGCAACGGAATAATCGCACAAGGCAGCACGGCGCTGGGCATACCCCTGATACCGGATATTTATGGTCTGACCGGTATCTTGCTCGCCCATGTCTTTTTTAACATGCCACTGGCCGTCAGACTTCTGCTCGCCAGTCTGGAATCCATACCGCAAGACTATTGGAAACTTTCCGCACAGCTCGGCATGGGCAGTTTCGCCCGCTTCCGGTTGATTGAATGGCCGGTAATTGCCCGTAATTTAAGTGGTATAGCAGGGCTGATTTTCATGCTCTGCGCCAGCTCTTTTACTATTGTGCTGACCTTAGGCGGCGGCCCGCGTGCCACCACGCTGGAAGTAGCAATTTATCAGGCACTGCATTTTGACTTTGATTTAGGGCGAGCCGTCGCGCTGACACTCACACAATTGCTGCTGACGATTGCTGTACTATGCCTGCTGCGCCTCACCGGCAAACCGGCAGAAGAAGGCTTGTCCCTGACCACAACAAGCCGCAACTATATCCGCCACGGCAAACCGGCACAAATCCTGTCCGGTCTGATGATCATCATCGCCACGCTGTTCATCGCCTTACCGATCTTTGGCATGATCTTTTCCGGCCTCACCTCTGATCTGCGGCGACTGCTTAGTGAGACTGCGGTACAACAAGCCATTATCACCTCACTGCTGCTGGCATTTGGTGCGGCCACTTTGTGCGTATTGCTGTCACTCACACTGGTCACTGCGCGTGAATACAGTGCAGCACAAAATCTGAAACACCCGCGGGCTCTGCGCTCTCTCTTCACCACGGCGCTCGATAGCGGTGCCAGCCTTGTGCTGATTATCCCGCCGATTGTACTTGGTGCGGGCTGGTTCATTCTGCTGCGCCGGTTTACCGATGTTTTCACGCTGGCACCCTTCATGGTCATCGCCGTCAATGGTGTCATGGCCATGCCTTTTACCGTGCGGTTGCTGCGTCCTGCATGGGACAGCGCAGCCGCACAGAACAACCGGCTTTGCACCGCGCTTGGCATAACCGGCCTCAACCGTTTACGACTGATTGACTGGCCGGTGCTACGGCGGCCACTGGCCTTGAGCTTTATGTTTGCTATGGCGCTTTCTATGGGCGATCTCGGCACGATTGCGCTTTTCGGCAGCGACGCGGTACAGACATTGCCCTATCTTCTGCTGCAACGTATGGGCAGCTACCGCACCACGGATGCAGCGGGGCTGGCGCTGATTCTTGCTGTCATCTGCTTTGCTTTGATGCTGGCCACCGGCAAAAAAACCAATTCTGACAAAACCGCTGGACGGAATATCCTATGAAGCGACATAACGCTGCCATCGAACTTGATACGGTTCGTTTTTCCTTCGGCCAGGCGGAGATGCTGTTCAATCTGCAACTGGGAGCCGGTGAAACCGGTGTGATTGTTGGTCCGAGCGGCTCGGGTAAATCCACCCTGCTCAACCTTATTGCCGGATTTGAAACACCGCAATCCGGCCGGATACGCATTGGCAACGCTGATATCAGCAATGAACCACCGGCAAACCGGCCGGTCACAATGGTGTTTCAGGAAAACAATCTTTTTGCCCATCTGGATGTGCGTTCCAATATCGGTCTGGGACGTTCTCCTTCATTGAAACTCAGTAATACGGATCAGGCAGCCATTCAAACCGCGATCGACCGCGTAGAACTGACAGGCAAAGAGCACCGCAAACCGGCAGAGCTTTCCGGCGGTGAAAGGCAGCGTGTTGCCATTGCCCGCGCCCTTGTGCGTGACAAGCCGGTCTTGTTGCTGGATGAGGCATTCGCATCTTTAGGGCCGGCTTTGCGTCAGCAAATGCTGGATCTGATCCGCGACCTGCAACGCGAGACCGGCATTACCATTCTGATGGTAACCCACACGCCGGAAGATGCGCTGCGCTTTAATTCAACTTTACTCTTTCTTGCCAATGGCGAGATAAAAGCGCAAGGCGATGCAGCAATGATGCTTTCGTCCTCCGGCCCTCAGGCTATTCGTGACTATATGGGCACCACGGGGCATAAATTGCTCTGACATGCAGTCTATAAGTCTGGTCATCATGCCGAAAGACGTGATATTGCCATAGTTTAACAGCAGAGCGGTTTATAGCTGCAATAAAACACTACCTGACAATTTGTGAAATGCCGCAAAGATCATTTCACTTCTCTTGGCAGGAGCATTGTTTATATTGGAGATACAGACGCGTTTATACGAGCGAAGAATCAAGTACCGCACGATAAGAACCGAGGATACAATACTGGACATGCACACAAGGGCATTACGTTTTTCCGCTGCGGGAAAGCCCTCCATCTCTCCGGTTTTCAAACGGGCAGCCGCCATCGGTCTGGTCGCGTTTTTATCTGCCTGCCAATCTGTTGATTTTTCTGATCCGGATGTCATCGGTCCTTCGTCCAATCCTGTAACCGTTGCCAATGTCAGCAAAAATGACAAGCTTGCGCAGCTTGGTGCGCAACAGCACCCGCGTATTCTGGCAACCTATGGCGGCGAATATAACGATGCCAAGCTTGAACGCATGGTGGCAAAAATTGTCGGCAAGCTGACAACGGTTTCGGATAATCCTGATCAGACCTATCGTATTACCATTCTTAACAGCCCCAACATCAACGCCTTTGCCCTGCCCGGCGGTTATCTCTATGTAACCCGCGGCCTGCTGGCGCTTGCCAATGATTCATCTGAAGTTGCAGCAGTGATTGCGCACGAAATGGGTCATGTCACAGCCAATCACGGTATTCTGCGGCAGGCAAAAGAAGCTGAATCCATTATTTCCAAGCGTGTGGCATCCGAAGTGTTGCATGATGAAGCTGCCGGTCGTGAAGCCGCCATTCGCAGTAAGCTGCGTCTGGCGCAGTTCTCGCGCAATCAGGAATTGCAGGCGGATGTCATCGGCATCAAAATGATCGGTGCTGCGGGCTATGATCCGTTTGCCTCGGCACGCTTTCTGCAATCTATGGAAGCCTATACCAGTTTCCGTTCTGTATCCGGCGCCACAGATGCCAGCCTAGACTTTCTCGCATCGCATCCGGCAACACCGCAACGTGTTGATCTTGCGATCGGTCATGCACGCCGCATCGGCGCGCCCGGTGTCGGCACCACAGAACGCGCTTCGTTCCTCAATGGTATTGACGGGCTGCTTTACGGCGACTCTCCGCAGGAAGGCTATGTGCGCGAGCGCACCTTTATCCATCCGAAACTCGGCGTGACCTTCAGCGTCCCGCAGGGCTTTACGATTGATAATTCTGCAAGTGCCGTGATGGCCAGCGGCCCCGGAGAAATTGCAATCCGCTTTGACGGCGCGGCCTTGCCGCAGGGCAGCGATCTTGCCGCCTATATCCGCAGCGGCTGGGTAACCGGACTGGATGATCAGTCGGTTCAGACAACCACTATCAATGGCCTGCCAGCGGCCACAGCACGGGCAAGTGCAGATAAATGGCAGTTTGAAATTGTTGTTATCGCTTCCGGTCAGAAGGTTTATCGCTTCCTCATCGCTGCACCAAAGAACAGCAATGCGCTGAGTGCCACAACACAGTCGACGACACAAAGCTTCCGTGTCTTGACCACCGCAGAACAGGCCGCTGCGAAACCACTGCGCATCCGTGTTATACCTGTTAAGGCCGGAGACACGCTTGGCTCGCTGGCAAACCGCATGCAGGGGACAGACCGCAAGCTGGAGCTTTTCCGCTTGCTGAACGCTCTGCCAGCCGGAGGAACTGTCTCTGCCGGCGATCGTGTCAAAATCATCAGCGAATAAAAAAAGCCCCGTCAGGGGCTTTTTCATAGACTATTTTAAACGCGTTCAGGCGTGATAACCGGCAATACCGTTTTGTGAGAGCAAGGCCGCACGTAGCTTTTCCAAGGCGCGGTTTTCAATCTGACGCACACGCTCTTTGGAAATTCCGAGCCTTGTACCAAGCATTTCCAGCGTCACCGCATCATCCTTCAGCCGTCGCTCACGAATAATCCTGAGCTCACGATCATTCAAAACACAAAGAGCCTGTTTCAGCCAGCTGACGCGCCTTTCACTGTCGATCATGTTCTCGACAATCTCGTCCTGCAACGGATGATCATCAACCAGAAAATCAATTTTTTCAGCACTGTTACTGTCATCAGGAGAGACGGTCATGCTTAAAGAACTATCGGGCCCCGACAATCTGGAATCCATCAGTTCGACATCTTTTTCAGGAACGCCCAACTGACTGGAAATGCGGCTGTAAATCTCGCCTTTGGAGATTGTTTCATTCTCTTGCGCCAGCTTGGCACGCAAACGCCGCAAATTGAAAAACAGCGCTTTCTGTGTGGAGCTTGTGCCACCGCGCACGATTGACCAGTTTCGCAATATATAATCCTGAATAGAGGCTCTGATCCACCAGATCGCATAGGTAGAAAATCGTACATCCCGTTCCGGTTCAAAACGAAAAGCAGCTTCCATAAGTCCGACTGTGCCTTCCTGAATGAGATCGGCCATTGGAAGATCAAACTTGCGGAAGCGTGAAGCGGTAGAAATGACCAGTCGCATATGTGCTGAAGTGATCTGATCGAGTGCAACCTGATCCCCCTGCTCTTTCCAGCGTAACACCAGAGCCTGCTCCTGCTCACGCTCAAGATAGGGCGCGGACATCGCACTGCGAATTAAATTTCTGGAGGTTACAAAGGATACGGAACGTGTCGCTACTTCAGAATACGCTACAGGCTTCATTTCAATCTCCATAACGAAAAAGCAATGCGCCCTGCGGGCATGTTTCCTGAAACAAACGAGTTTTAAGAGACATGCCTTGAACAAAGACAATAAAGCGGGCGCAGCGAATGGGGAAAACGCAACACGTTCTGTGAGGATTACGTTATCCGTTACGAGCTAAACGCATCAGGAAAAGGCTGGTTCCTTCATCTGTCGCTAATTCTATAATTTATTGGGAGAGAGAGCTTGAAAACTGCTTTTACTGCACCAGCAATAAAATCCGGCAAACAGAAGGACGGATCAGAGTGCACAGCATCCAGAGCGGTTTACGTTCAGACTGGATCGCAACGCTCGTTCTAGATTTTTAATGGCCGCATCCGCTCTGGGGCGAACACATTGTGCATCTTCAAAAACAACAGCGCCGTTCTGCTTGGGCAGAACGGCATTGTTAAATATCAGAACAATTTCAGCTTAAAAGATCGCGTTATGCGGCTTCGGCTTCATCATCTTCAACATCAGCTTCATCTGTCTTGGCGCCACGTTTAGGGCCTTTTGCCAGATTTGCTTCGATGAGACGAACGGACTCAGTATCAGACAGCTTGTTCACCGCAGCAACTTCACGTGCCATGCGGTCAAGGGCTGCTTCATAAAGCTGGCGTTCAGAATAAGACTGTTCCGGCTGGTTTTCTGCGCGGAAAAGATCACGCACAACTTCCGCAATGGAAATCAGGTCACCGGAATTGATCTTTGCATCATATTCCTGCGCACGGCGCGACCACATGGTGCGCTTGATGCGGGCACGACCCTGCAGAACTTTCAGTGCGCGTTCTACAAAATCAGTTTCGGACAATTTACGCATACCGATGGTCGCCGCTTTGGCAACCGGCACTTTAAGACGCATCTTATCTTTATCGAAATCAATAACAAAAAGTTCAAGCTTCATGCCTGCAACTTCTTGTTCTTCGATTGCAACGATCTGTCCCACACCATGTGACGGATACACAATAGACTCACCCGTCTTGAAACCCTGACGGACTGCGGTCTTTTTCTGCTGGGATGACATACGCTTCAATACTCCCTGTAGTGTCCGGCACCTGGAGCGCCGGTTTACACGCGGTGATACAACCAGTCCTGCGAAACCGCCCCGAAGAAAACGGAACAAGCATTACAGCTGATTAAAACAAGTGTCGAAACAGAATGTAAAAGGGATGCTGAGGCAAAACTTAAGCATAAAAAATCACAGGATAAACGGTGGGAGCAAAATTTAAAAACAAACTTGCTCCGGCACTATTTCAGCCTGTAATTAATATCAGCCTTTCAGTGAATACCTTTAGCCGCCACGAAATGACGTCTGCTCATCGACATTGTTGTGGACAGTAACACAAAAAACCGGCAGAATCAACAAAATGCCATCACAAGTCGCCATTCCGGCGAATTGTGTTAATAATCTGTTAATTAATATGGCAGGCTCTGTCGCTTTCCCGATGAAGCCGCAGCAGGAATCAATCGCCTTCGCCGGGCTCTGCCGAGAAGAACTGCTCAAGCTTATTGGCCACACCGTCCATCTCGACGGCTTCAGGCATCTGGTCTTTTTTCACTGTCAGATTAGGCCATTTCGCTGAATATTCAGAATTCAGTTCAATCCACTTATCAAGGCCAGGTTCTGTATCCGGGCGGATCGCCTCAGCCGGACATTCCGGTTCACACACACCGCAGTCAATGCACTCATCAGGATTGATGACGAGCATATTCTCGCCTTCATAGAAGCAATCGACAGGACAAACCTCCACGCAATCCGTATATTTGCAACGAATGCAGTTATCGGTCACGACATAAGTCATTGTCGAACTCCTAGAGTTTTGAACTGCCACTCAGATAATGTGGCGAATATTACATGAAACAATCAGATGATGATCCGAAGCGGTCACCTGATCAGCAATCTGAAAAAGATTTTTTGCAGCAGCTGTATCATACAAAAGACGACAGAAAACCTGTCTGTCAGGTAACGACTTTAGCCACAGCTTGCAAGGGGGTTTTCCCTTAGCCGCGACGCTCCGCCGCAAAAAAAGAACCACATTCTGCGGCGCTGTAATTTCCTAAAAACTGCGTTCCCGCCGATCTTTAATACAGCACAAACCATCCTCCCGCTCTCTGCCCCTTCCAGCCTGAAAACGACATCACACGAAAAATTGATAATACGGAATCACTGATTCCGGCATGGTTTTAAAATACAGGCTTGAAGACAGAGCATTGCTGTCAGTCAACTGCCCCGCACGACAGTGTTCAAACTTCCTATGATCGGGAGTATTTGCTATCCGCACCGAATCCTTCGTTGCAAAGCATTTCAGATATCGTCGAAACCATTGCCGGATTGTTTAAGACGCTCGGTCGCCCGGCGATCGCGCTTGGTCGGACGGCCGGAGCCGGCATCTCGTTTTTCAGCAAGAAGCTTTGCCTCTTGGGCTGTGGCGTCCGGCGGCGGCGTCATATCTTCATAGAGCAATTGCGCTTCCGGAAAAGAGCCGCGACGCTCTCCGAGTTCAAGCACTTTATAGATCAGAACACGGCGATCCAGCGTGATCGTTATCACATCACCGGTTTTTATGCCGTAAGATGCCTGATCAATTTTATCGCGGTTAATACGAACACGCCCGCCGGCAGCCAATTTTGCCGCCAGCGAGCGCGATTTTACCACACGGGCGAAAAACAACCATTTATCAATGCGTTGTTTCAGAACACCCGTATTCATAGCTTTACTTCTTCAGCTGCTCTTTCAGAGCAAGCAGCTTGGCAAACGGTGAATCAGGATCAATCTGCGCAGGGCGATCATTGCGTTCAACACGCTTCTGATCCTGAGCCTGATCACGCTTACCATGACGCGGCTTACCGTGATGCTCGTTGCGACCAGACTTCTGCTCACCGTTACGGAAATCAACCCGTGCCGCTTTCTCAAACCGCTTGCTGCGGTTATCACGACCCTGATTATCCTTGTCCGTAGTGCCTTCTTTGGCATCAACAGCCGGTGCACCATCTTTTGCCGGTGCACGGCGATTGCCCTGCGGACGCGGGCGATTGCGATTCTGCTCACGGCCCTGATCCTTGGCCTGATCACGGCCACGGTTATCATGACGACCCGGACGCCACAGCAGAACCATCTTTACAGGTTCCTCTGCTTCAGTGGTTTCAGCAGCTTCAGTCACAGTCACTTCAGCAACAGGTGCCTCTTCAGCTGTATTCTGAACTTCAGCTTCATCCGCCTTCACAGCGTCTGCCGCTTCACTGGCCTCAACCACAGCAACTGCATCACCATCCGCAGCTTTTTTCGCCGCATCAGCTTCAGCAAATGCATCCAGTTCTGCAAGCTTAGCAGCAACAGCCGGTGCTTCCATAGCTTCATGGCGATAGCCAAGGCTTTTCAGCACTTCTTCCATATCTTCCGGTGTAGCACCAAGGATCGACATCATCGACGGTGTCACCATGAAACGGGCACCATCATAGGCACCTTCAGCGCGCAAACCTGCACCCGTACGCCATGCCAGCGCCGGACGGATAAGATCAGCCAGACGTTCCAGAATATCAAAGCGAACAGCACGGCGGCCAAGAACACGATAACCGGCCAGTGTGTAGAAAACCGGATCGAAAGCCGGATCAACAACAACCGAAGTACGTCCTGCTGCCAGCACATGAACGACATCACCGTAACCGGCGCGTTCACGGCCGTCATTGTTCAGAGCCCAGAGCAATGTCATCAGACCGGCGGGCGCCGGTTTCAGCAATGCCGGAATAAATACATGATAGGCACCAAAGCGCACGCCGAAACGACGCAATGCTGCGCGGGAATCCTGATCAAGACCACGGATTTCCTCAGCGATCTCACGGCGCTGGATCACACCGAAGCTCTCAACCAGACGGAAAGCCAGACCACGGGTCATGCCGGTCAGGGCATCAGCCTCGGTCAGATCGTGCAAAGGCTTGAGCACTGTTTCAATGTGATGCGCAACAAAGCGGTCAATACGGCTTTGTACTTTCTCGCGGGAGGCGCCTGTCAGCTGTTCATCAGCCAAAAGCACGGCGCGCGGGCGCATAGTGCTGTCACCGGCAACCAGTGTTGCAACCGGTGCACCGACCCAACGCATAATGCCGTCGGAGCCAAGCGCGAAATCACCGTTGGCCGCCGCAGAGAAGCGCTCGGCACGACGGTCATATTCAGCGGCAAGCGCTTTTTGTGCTGCCCCCTTCACCGCCTTGGCGTCCGGCCCTTCGGCCTTGACATCAGCGGTAAATCGGAACCCTTCCAACTGCCCGACATTGTGGTCTTCGACAAGGACATCCCCTGTCGGGCTAATTTCTGCTTCTAGCATGGCATTCTCTCTCAGGCGCTTCATAAGCACGCTTGTCCTGCGGTCTACAAAGCGTTTCGTCAACCGTTCATGCAACGCATCGGACAATCTGTCCTCAATTTCGCGCGTCTTCTCTTGCCAATGTGTCGGATCTGCCAGCCAGCCCGGCCGATGCGACACAAAAGTCCATGTGCGAATTTGTGCAATACGATGAGATAGAGTGTCAATCTCACCGTCAGTCCTGTCGGACCGGCGCACCTGCTCGCTCATATAGTCCTCATCCACAAAACCTTTGCGGATGATATCCTTATAGATTGCAGCAATAATATCGGCATGTTGTGCCGGTGCAATCCGTCTATAGTCGGGAAGCGCACAGGCATCCCACAAAATTTCTACACGCTTGGCCGTATCCGCAAGCCGCATGATCTCTTCATCACGCGTCAGATTTTCCAGCGCCTGCATGTCAACTGCGGGCAACGCCCGTGTCAACCCTTCCAAAGGCGCAGAACGGTCTAATGAGTGCTTCAAAGCCCGTACAGATGAAAAATCAAACTGTGCCGTGCGCCATTGCAACACTTTAGCCGCATCGAAATTATGCGATTCTATCCGTTCAACAAGATCCTTATCAAACGGATCAACCTGACCGGTGACCCCAAAAGTCCCGTCGCGCAAGTGACGTCCGGCACGTCCGGCAATCTGACCAAGCTCTCCGGGATTGAGATCACGATACTGGAAACCGTCAAATTTGCGGGCCTGCGCAAAAGCCACATGGTCAACATCGAGGTTGAGCCCCATGCCGATTGCATCGGTAGCCACCAGAAAATCCACATCGCCGGACTGATACAACTCGACCTGTGCATTGCGGGTGCGCGGAGAAAGCGCGCCCATCACCACGGCAGCTCCGCCCCGCTGGCGGCGGATCAGCTCGGCAATCGCATAAACCTCATCCGCAGAAAACGCGACAATCGCACTGCGGCGTGGCAGGCGCGTGATCTTCTTCGAACCCGCATAGGCCAGATGCGACAGGCGCGGACGTGTAATGATATTAATGCCGCGCAGCAGTTTTTCGAGAATAGGTCGCATGGTTGCAGCGCCCAGCAGCAGTGTTTCCTGCCGCCCGCGCAAATGCAGAATGCGGTCGGTAAAAATATGGCCACGCTCAAGATCTGCAGCCAGCTGCACTTCATCAATAGCGACGAATGCAGCATTGGTCTGGCGCGGCAAAGCCTCAACAGTGCAGACCGAATATTTGGCACTTTTAGGGATGATTTTTTCTTCGCCCGTTACCAGCGCCACTTTTTCAGGGCCCACTTTAGTAACCAGCTTGTTGTAAACCTCACGCGCCAAAAGGCGCAGCGGCAGACCAATGATCCCGCTCTCATGGGCGAGCATCCGCTCCAGCGCCAAATGAGTCTTACCGGTATTGGTCGGGCCCAGCACAGCCGTAACATCACGACCACTTACAATAAGCGGTGCTGCGGTTGAGTGCATAGACGCCGCCCCGAGCGGAGGCGTCAATGAGGTCTTTTGGTCATTCATGCGGAATTGATTATTCCCCGTCTCATGAAGTCGTTACACATGAAGTCTGCCTTGCCAGCGACCGGCTGTATTTTCCAATACAGCAACACCTGATCCGGCATCCCCCATTTTTCTGTCTGCCCGTTCATCAAGGCAGTTCAGGCAAAGCAGGTAGCACTATCTTCCAATGACTAAAAGGGTGACAATGGCACCTTTATGACTTCTTTTATCTCAAACCGTAAGAAAATTACAGAAAAGCGCCCCAACCGCTGAAAATATTAAAATTTTCGCGTTTTTTGCCCTAAACGGTCATGCTGCCTGACAATGAAAAACGCACAAAAAACTCCATATTTTAACAACCGGAACAACAGTGGAACAAAGCAGCTACGAATCAATGCTTATTGTAAGTTCTTATTTTGTTCAAATCTACATAATGTGTTTTTGGAAAATATGCATACTAGATACAGAAACACGGCAGAACAGAACCTGTGATTTCGTCCGGATAAATTAACGTCTGCCAAAAGAGACGTGCTGATTATTGGTTTTGATTACTGCAGACCAATTTTGGATGCTCGTCACATTAAGACAAGTTAACAGTGTCTTTAAGAAAGCAGCGCGATAGCAAAGCCAGCGTTAACATTTCGCTCAAACCCTGAACGAATCAACGACGAATCGCTGATACAACTCAGTTCCTGCTTTGTTTCCACAAAATGTAGGCAGCAATACAAACAATGACACTACATATAGCTTTAGCTGATTGTAATAAGCGCTCAATGCGAACAAAAAAGCCACGGAAAAGTTAATTTTCCCGTGACTTTGATCTTATTGGCTGCACTGATGATTAACACATCGGCGATGCAGCTGAATGCGGAAGAGGCTTAATCACGCTCAACGCAGAGAGCAACGCCCATACCACCGCCGATGCACAGGGTCGCCAGACCTTTTTTAGCATCGCGGCGCTGCATTTCATAAAGCAGCGTTGTCAGCACGCGGGCACCGGAGGCGCCGATCGGATGACCGATGGCAATGGCACCGCCATTCACATTCACAATTGCCGGATCAAGACCCAGCTCCCGGACAACACAACAGGCCTGCGCAGCAAAAGCCTCATTAGCCTCAACCAGATCGAGATCTTTCACGGTCCAGCCAGCTTTTTCCAGTGCTTTGCGCGATGCAGGAATAGGGCCTGTGCCCATCACTGCCGGATCAACACCAGCCGTTGCCCATGATGCAATCCGCGCCATTGGCTTGATACCACGGCGCTCTGCCTCAGCCTCACTCATCAGCACGGTTGCCGCCGCACCGTCATTGATACCGGAAGCATTACCGGCAGTGACAGTCCCTTCCTTGTCAAAAGCCGGACGCAGTTTCTGCAAAGCTTCAATCGTTGTACCGTGGCGGATATATTCATCATCGCTGACAACCACCTCACCTTTGCGGGTCTTGATGGTAACCGGCACGATCTCATCTTTAAAACGACCTGCAACTTGCGCAGCTTCTGCCTTGTTTTGTGAAGCGAGCGCAAAATTATCCTGCTCCTCACGGGTCAACTGCCAGCGGTCAGCAATATTCTCCGCAGTCACGCCCATTGGATAGCCGTGAAACGCATCCGTCAGGCCGTCCTTCATCATCGAGTCGATCATGGTCAGATCGCCCATTTTGGTGCCTGAACGCAAATGAGCACAATGCGGTGCCATCGACATGGATTCCTGACCGCCTGCAACGATGACAGCCGCATCGCCATTAACAATCTGCTGTAAGCCCAGAGCCACAGAGCGCAGACCCGAGCCGCACAACTGGTTCACGGCAAAGCCGGTGGTTTCAATCGGGCAACCGGCAGCCATTGCCGCCTGACGCACCGGATTCTGCCCCTGCCCTGCAGTCAGTACCTGCCCGAAAATCACTTCATCAACATCTGCGGCATCAACACCGGCGCGCTCAAGCGCAGCCTTAATGGCTGTTGCACCCAGCTCATGTGCCGGAACATGGGCGAATGCCCCGTTGAATGAACCAACCGGAGTACGCGCAGCACTGGCAATGACGACTGTTGTTTCTTTGCTCATGACAGATAACTTCCTCAAATCCCAATCTCTGCCCCCTGCACGGCTGCACAGGAGCGGCTTTTCTCCACTATAGCGTCAGTTACAGATGATGCTGACGTTAAATGCAATCAAGGTTTTGAATATTTCGCATAACCCCGTGCTGCCTTACCGGAGGATTATCGCGATTTTCCGTAAAATGTGCCCGAAACAGCCTGATTGAGACTTATGTCGCTGCTCAGGTGATGCGCTGGCGGAATAGAGAGCAAACCGCAAACAAAAAAAGACCGGCTAAAAAGCCGGTCTTTTTTAAAAGCTCCAAGAAAAAGCGAAATTACGCTTCCTTTGGCTCCAGAACCTGACGGCCGCGATACATACCGCTTTTCAGGTCGATATGGTGCGGGCGACGCAGTTCGCCGGAGTTCTTGTCTTCAACGTATGTAGGAGCCTTCAGCGCATCGGCCGAACGACGCATGCCACGCTTCGAAGGGGAAGTTTTTCGTTTAGGTACAGCCATGGATTCTGCTCCAGTGATTAGTCAATCGAATGTCCGGGTGCCTCGCAAAAGGCTGTCACATCGGACATTGTTCCGGAAAGTTTTGCTGCATATACACGCTCGCCCGCCGTTTGACCAGCAGGAGTCGCATTTTTTTATGCAAATCCTGATTTACCGGCTTAAAACTTGCTCAGAAATGTATTTCAGTCGATGCCGTGTACCACAACTTGCATTCAAAAGACAAAAACTTTTGCGTTTTTTGCCAGAGTTTCACGCAAATTACTGCACACACCAGACATATGCGCCGCTATTTTGGGCTCTGCGCTCAATAATACGGGAGATTCTTACCATTCCGCGCCCCGGTTTAGCCGCATCGCGGAGAATCGGATTCGGCAGCGTAACAGCCAGATAAGCAGCCTGACGCGCTGTCAGCTTAGAGGCAGGACGCTTGAAATAATGCTGAGCCGCCGCTTCAACACCATAAATCCCGTCACCCCACTCCACAATATTGAGATAAATCTCCATCATCCGTCGCTTGGAAAGAATCAATGACGCAACCTGCGCCAAAGGAAACTCCAGCGCTTTGCGCACATAGGAACGTCCGTTCCAGAGGAAGAGATTTTTCACCGTCTGCATCGGGATTGTCGAAGCACCGCGGCTTGGTTCGCCATCGCTGCCCAGCACCAGTTTCAGCTGGTTCCAGTCAATACCGTAATGACTGCAAAACTGACCGTCCTCAGACATCATCACCGAATTAACCAGCACAGGAGCCATATCTTCGATCGGCACCCACTGGCGTTCATAGCCTTTCAGCGTCACCAGATCTTTGATCATCAATGTCGAGATGGGATGCACAAATGGCAGCTTATAGAGAAAAAGCAAAGCAAAAGGCGCGATTATGAGCACAAGCAGACAACGCTTCAGCCAGCGCCACCACGGACGGGTTCGCGCGGGGTCAGCCAGATAGCTGGTGCCGTCTTCCTTATGAATGACAAGTTTTGTCATTGCGCCCGTGTTCTCTCCGTTACCTGCCCCATCGTTACTGCATAATTTCAGCTGCTTGAAAAGCCAGACCTGCAAAACATAGCAGTTTTCAGGCATTATTTATTGGTAAAAAACAATTCGCGGCTTTTCTGCATCACTTCTCATGCATAAATTTCATCCGGCTCCGGGCTAACCGGAGTTGATTATTACAGCCGGATGGTTCATGCCCTTAGCCATGAAAAACGATCATGATATTTCCGGTTTTGAACTGCGACTGGCAGCCCATGCCGCATCTGTTGAGCAGCTGCTGATCACGCTTCTGGATGAGCGTCCGCGCCTTGGCGAGGTTACACGCCCGCCGCGCCTGATGGCTGCCATCCGCCACGGCGCGCTGAATGGCGGCAAGCGTTTGCGCCCGTTTCTGGTCACGGAAACTGCACGCCTCTATGATGCTGATCCGCACGCCGCATTGCGCGTTGCGGCAGCGCTGGAATGCATTCATTGCTATTCGCTTGTGCATGATGATCTGCCTGCGATGGATGATGATGACATGCGCCGCGGTCAACCGACCGTACATAAAGCCTATGATGAAGCGGCAGCGATTCTCGCCGGTGATGGTCTTCTCACTTATGCCTTCGATATTATTGCCGATGATGCGACGGAATTGCCGGTGAAAACCCGTCTCGATCTGATCGCCGCTTTAGCGCGGGCTTCCGGTGTTGGCGGCATGGTCGGCGGTCAGGCACTCGACCTGATGGCTGAAACCGCCAGTCCTGATGAAGCGGAAATCATCACCCTGCAAGCCATGAAAACCGGCGCGCTGATCCGCTTTGCCTGTGAAGCCGGTGCAATTATCGGTAATGCAAGCACGGAAGAACGTGAGCGCCTTGCAGAATTCGGCTCGGCCATTGGTCTGGCTTTCCAGCTTGCTGATGATCTGCTTGATGTGACTGCCGATGCGCAAACGATGGGCAAAGCCACCGGCAAAGACGCCGCCGCAGGCAAAGCGACCCTTGTTTCCCTGCATGGTATTGACTGGACAAAGAAACAGCTGGCCGGACTGGTCGCACAGGCTGAAGACCTGTTGGCACCATTCGGTGAAAAAGCACAAGTTCTGAAAGAAGCAGCGCATTTCATCGCCCTGCGTCAGAGCTGAATTCAGCCAAAAGTCTCAATTAAAAAACCGGCTGAGAAGCCGGTTTTTTATTATTCTTATTCAGCGGCTTCCGGCTTTTTCGCGCCAAGCCCGTAGCGATTTTCGATATAATCCGCCACCATCTTCTGGAAGTCCTCAGCAATCGCCGGACCGCGCAATGTGGCGACTTTCTTGCCGTCTACGAAAACCGGTGCGGATGGCGTTTCACCGGTTCCCGGCAGAGAAATACCGATATTCGCGTGTTTCGATTCGCCCGGCCCATTGACGATACAACCCATCACCGCAACGGACAGGCCTTCAACGCCCGGATATTTCTCGCGCCAGATCGGCATATTGGTGCGGATATCATTCTGGATTGTCTGCGCCAGTTCCTGAAATACTGTCGAGGTGGTGCGGCCGCAACCAGGGCATGCCGCAACAATCGGGATGAACTGACGGAAACCCATTACCTGCAGCAATTCCTGCGAGACCTGCACTTCGCGGGTACGGTCGCCATTCGGCTCCGGTGTGAGGGAAATACGGATTGTATCACCAATCCCCTGTTGCAGCAGAATACCCATTGCTGCGGAAGAGGCGACGATGCCCTTGGTGCCCATACCGGCTTCGGTCAGCCCCAGATGCAGCGCATGATCGCAGCGTTTGGCAAGCTCAGCATAAACGGCAATCAGATCCTGCACCTGACTAACCTTGGCAGACAGAATAATCTTGTCGCGCGGCAGGCCGATTTCCTCAGCCAGATCAGCGGAAATCAGCGCAGACTGGATAATTGCCTCGCGCATGACTTCCTGCGCGGTCAGCGGCGCACCTGCGGCCTGATTGCGATCCATCAGCGTGGTCAGCAATTCCTGATCCAGCGAGCCCCAGTTTACACCGATACGCACCGGCTTGTCATAGCGGATTGCCATTTCAATGATTTCGGCAAACTGCTTGTCTTTTTTATCTTTGAAACCGACATTGCCCGGATTAATGCGGTATTTCGCCAGCGCTTCCGCACAGGCCGGATGGTCTGAAAGCAGCTTATGGCCGATATAATGAAAATCACCGATCAGCGGCACATTGAGGCCGAGGCGTTCCAGACGCTCACGGATTTTTGGCACAGCAGCAGCGGACTCATCACGATCAACAGTAATGCGCACCAGTTCAGAACCCGCATGATGCAGGGCTGCGACCTGCGCAACTGTGCCGTCAATATCTGCCGTATCCGTGTTGGTCATGGATTGCACAACCACAGGGGCATGACCGCCAACTATGACACCGCCGACATTGACCCCGACAGATGAGCGGCGGGCAAAGGGATGGGCATTATAGTGCAGATTATCAGAAGCCATAGTCGTACAATCTTAAAAGTGGGCAATCTTGAAGTGATACAGAAGTCTACGCGATCAAAGCTGTTTCGCACCGGTGACGGAACAGCCTTTGAACTGCAATTGTGACAGTCTTACAGCAGGGCTGTTAAAAGTTCTATTCTCTTTTCTGGTCTGCGGCACTTGCGAGTGAGGAAAGCATGAAAACCACCACCAGCATCAGTGCCAGCACCATATAAACCGGACCAAAACCAATATGCCCGCCGATAAAGCCGATCAGTGACGGTGCAACCAGAATCCCTGAATAGCCCATCAATGTGACAAGACTTAAAGCCGTGCCCGCATGGATGCCGCTCTGATTACCCGCTGCCGAGAAGATAATCGGCACAATATTGGCAACACCAAGCCCCGCAACCGCAAAGGCAAGAATTGCTATCCACGCATGTGGTGCAAAACCGCTGACAAACAAGCCTGCTGCGGCAATAATGATCGACACGCGAAATGTCCGCACGGCGCCAAACCGGTTGCGCACGCCGTCGCCGAGAAAACGAACCAGCGCCATCGTCCCGGAAAAAGCCGCAAAACCATATCCGGCAGTGGTCAGGTCAGCGTTAAATGCCTGCTGAATATAAACCGCCGCCCAGTCCAGAACCGCACCTTCCGGTATCATCGCAAATAGTGCCATCATGCCGATCAGATAAATCACCGGCTGATTGGGAAGTGTAAAACGGATTTTTTCGCCGGTGTGCGGCTGACGGTCAGCGACCAGTTTCGGCAACGCAACCAGCATAATCCCGCCGGCAATAACAGTCACCATCAACGCATGGCTGAAAGCACCCTGATAATGCAGATAGAAACTGCCAAGGCCACTGCCTGCAAAACCGCCAAGGCTCCAGAACCCGTGAGAGGAGGACATTAAAGCACGGCCGAGTGTTTTTTCCACGGCAACGGCATTGGCATTCATCGCCACATCCATACCGCCGACCACCGCACCGAACAGAAACAAGACCGGCACAGCAAGATAGAGATTGCCAGTGAGAGCGACAAAAACCAGCCAGAAGGCCACACCGACAGCAAAAGCCTTGGTGATACGATCTGAGCCGTAGCGGGCAATCAGCGGGCCGCACCAGCTCATTGCCGCCAGAGCACCAAGACCAAAGACCAGAATGAGCAATCCGAAAACGCCTTCAGACACACCCAGCCGGTTCATCAGCAACGGAATATGCAGTGCCCAGCTGCCGGTTACAAAACCATTGGCAAAAAATGCACCGGCCACCGCCCAGCGATAATAACGCGCACCATCGTCAACAACGAAGGTCTGCGCTGTACTGGTCCCTGCATCTCCGCTCACACAACCGCTCCATCAGGTTCAGAATATTTGCAGGCATATATTGCACTGCTTCCATGTGGATTACTGCATTTCACACGCAAAAGAAATCACTTCAAGTGTGCAGCACTATCGTCACGGATTTTTGACGAAAAATGGGCGGCATAAAAGCCGCCCGTTTTTATTTTTCATATCGGATTGTCTCTATTTCATACCCAAAGTGTGCGGCAGCCAGAGCGTGATCTGCGGCACATAGGTAACGAGCCCGAGGAAGACCAGCGTTGTGATAATCCACGGCAATGTGGATTTGGTCACCGCCGTCAGCCCCATTTTGGATATGGATGAGGCCACATAAAGATTGAGCCCCACCGGCGGTGTACACAGACCGATCTCCATATTCACCACCATCATCACCCCGAAATGCACCGGATCAACACCGAGCTTCACGGCAATCGGGAACAGGATCGGCGCCATAATCAGCACCACGGCAGAAGGTTCCATCACCATGCCGATCAGCAGCAGGATGATATTCACCATCAGGAGGAAGCCGATCATGCCAAAGCCCTGCTCGACAATCCATGCGCTCATCTGCTGCGGAATTTGTTCCGAGGTCAGAATGAAAGCAAACATCACCGCATTGGTAATGATATAGAGCAACATCGCACTCATCGCTGCCGAAGACAGCAGCACGCGCGGCACATCGCGCAGCTTGATGTCTTTATAGACAAACACCGCAATCACAAAAGCATAGACCGCAGAAACCGCTGCCGCCTCAGTCGGCGTGAATAAGCCGCCATAAATACCGCCCATGATGATGATGATCAGCATCAATCCCCAGACGGAAGAGCGGAATGCTTCCCAGCGTTCGCGCCAACTGGCTTTCTGCATGCGCGGATAACCGTTTTTCCATGCGCGCCAGATCGTGGTACTGCCGAGCATTGCCGCCAGCATCAGCCCCGGAATAACACCGGCCATAAACAATGTACCGATGGAGGCAGACATAACCGGTGCACCGTCCGGTCCGGTCACCACCATGCCGGATGTGGCCACCGCATACATCACCATCACAATCGACGGCGGAATGAGAATACCAAGCCCGCCGGATGTAGCGATAACGCCGGTGCCGAATTGCGGCGGATAGCCCTGCTTGACCATTGCCGGTATCAGGATGGAGCCAACCGCCATCACCGTTGCCGGAGAAGAGCCGGAAATCGCGGCAAACAGCGAACAGGCGGCAACCGCAGCCAGTCCCATACCGCCATACCAGTGCCCGACCATCGACGTGGCAAAGCGGATCATGCGCTTGGCCACCCCGCCATGCGTAAGGAAATTACCCGCCAGAATGAAAAACGGGATCGCCATGATCTCGAATTTTTCGATACCGGTAAACAACTTCAGCGCAATCGAATCCATCGGAATGGATGTGAAACTGAACAGGAAGGTGAAAACTGTCAGACCCAGCGCAATGGAAACCGGCATACCGGTCACGAGCAGCAATGCCAGAATAAGGAAGATAATCAGAGCGGTCATCGGAACTCCTCCGCTTCTTCCATGCCATCCACATGACCATGATCGTGATGAGCGATATGACCTGTGGTCAGATAGAGCCACATTGCCTGAATAAAGCGGAAGCACATCAAGGCAGAACCAAGCGGCACAGCGAGATAAACGATCCACATCGGCATTTCGAGATCAGCCGAAATCTGGCCGGTTTTGGAAATATGCCAGACGAAATCCGTGCCGATCCACGTCACAATCCCTGTGAACAGAATACAGGCCAGAAACGCGATGATGATCATCAGGCGTTGATTTTTCGGGGACATCCGCTCCACCAGCACATCAACACCAACATGGATGCCGATACGCACCCCATAGGCCGCACCGAACTTCGCCATCCATACAAACAGATAGATACAGGCTTCCTGTGCCCAGGTCAGATTAATGGATGCCAGCCAGCGAAAAAGACTGCGGGCATAGCTCTGCAATCCGACATAATCATTCGCCCGTGCCCAGGATAAAAAATCAGCAGCAACGCCGATAGAATAACGGTGAACAACCGCCACAAAGATCAGCACGACGGCCGATGCGATCAGGAAAGACAGCAATATTTCTTCAAAGCGGTCGAGGATACGCAACACCATAGGATGCTCCTCAGATGAAACGGCACCGTCTGACGGCGCTCCGGTTCGTTAAATTTTGTGCGCAACAAATCAACCGCTGTGGCCGCCAGCACGCGCAAGGATGAAGGAAAAGATATAATACGGGATAAAGTGCCTGCTCTGAGCACCATCGTCAGAGCAGGCAAACCCGCCGCAAGCGGCGGGCTCTTGAGAGGATTATTCTTTCATCCCGACAGCTTCATAAACCTGCTTGATGAGGTCTGCGCCCACACGATCTGCCATTTCAGTATGCACAGGCTTGAGTGCTGCAACCCATTCCGCATGTTCTTCCGGTGTCAGTTCATAGAAAGTTGTCGTACCGGCCGCTTTCATCGCCGCCAGAGAATCGTCATTTTCTTTCTGAGCGATGTCGTTGGCATAGGCGGTTGATTCAGCCATAGCTTTATCAAGCTGGCCACGCACATCATCCGGCAAACCTTCCCAGAAGGCTTTATTGACGATCACCGCATAGCCCAGATAGCCATGATTAGAGACCGTGGCATGTTTCTGCACTTCGTGCATTTTCTGGGTATACATGTTGGATGGCGGATTTTCCGTGCCATCCACAACGCCGGTCTGCAAAGCCTGATAAACTTCCGAGAATGCCAGCACCTGCGGCACCGCGCCCAATGCTTTCATCTGCGCTTCCAGAATTTTGGACGACTGAATGCGCATTTTCAGGCCGAGAAAATCATCAGGCACATGCAGCTGGCTGTTTGCTGACATCACTTTGAAACCGTTATCCCAATAGGCAAGACCTTTGATGCCCTTGGCATCCAGCTTGTCGAGCAGCGCACGGCCAACAGGACCATCGGTAATTTTGCGCAGATCATTATAGTCTTTCATAATGAACGGCAGATCGAACACTTCAAATTCACGCACGCCAAGCGGGCCGAATTTTGCCAGTGACGGTGCCAGCATCTGCACAGCGCCGAGCTGTAATGCTTCCAGCTCTTCCTTGTCTTTATAGAGCTGTGAGTTCGGATAAATCTCGACCTTCACTTTGCCGTCTGTATAGGTTTCAGCAAGCTCTTTAAACTTTACAGCGCCTTTGCCTTTTGGTGTATCCGGTGCCACAACATGGCTGAATTTAATGGTAATCGCCTGCGCAAGCGCAGTTGTGCTCACACCGAAAGCGAGAATGGCAGCAAGACCGGCAGTTGTCAGAAATTTCATAGAGAGGCCCTCCCAAGCCTGCATAATGCGTTTCATAAAATCCGGCAACGAACCGGCACATGCTCCGTGCGGAGCAGAAGTCAGATAAATTCCTTAAAAGGAGTGTGAGGTTAATTCTATTGTGGAATACCACAGTATTTCTATTGTGGTTTACCACAGGCATAAATCTGCAAGGGCAAAACTGCCCTGACCTGTGCCCGCAAAAAAGACAATGAGGATAGCCAGACCGACGCATGAAACCCCGTCCCGCCGCATTGAATGATCACAACAGCAGCAGTAAAAGTCAGACAGGCTTTCGTCTGACAGCGCGCGATTACACGCTGATCATACCGCTGCTCGCTATCCTGCTGATTGTAACCCTCACAGTCACACTGCTGTGGATGACGTCGCGCGACAACCAGTCTGAAACCGAGAAAAAACTGACCACAGATGCTTTATGGGTTGAGCAATATCTGCGCTTTCAATTGCAGACCTTTGAGACAGAGCTACGGGATCTGGCAACCGATATCGGCCGCGATCCGCAGCAGACAGACCATATCAGAGCGCAAATCCAGCATCTCGTTTCCATCCACTCGGAATTTATTGATATCAGCTGGTTTTCACCGGACGGCAATCTGCTGGAGAGCGCACCACCCGGCCTCAATATAGTCAGCGCTTATAAACCGGCACTTGCAGATCATAGCCGCCTATTCGGCAAACCTGTCTATTCCTCGCCACGGCACACGACCGAGGGCTGGGCTGTTGATATGGTGGCGCCGGTTTACACCAATAACCGCTCCGCAGGCTCCCTTTGGGTGATTTTATCTCTCGACAGGCTGCTGTCGCGCAATGTGCCCTGGTGGGTGGCAGGCAAATATCAGGTCTCGTTGACGGATGCCGGTGGCGATGCCCTGCTCTCGAAATCCAGCATCATGCCGACCAATAATCAGGCACGCCATACCATCTCTTTTGACCCGCCGCTCACCGGTACTTACATCACCGTTACGCCCTATCAGAGCCGGCCGGCCATTGGCCCTATTGTGGTTTCAGCGGCCATTATCAGCCTGACCATTCTGGTTATTATCAACCTCTGGATGGCCTATCGCCAGAACCGCCGCAGAGCCGCTGCCGAACACGCGCTGCGTACCGAATATGCTTTCCGGCAAGCGATGGAAAATTCGCTGACCATCGGCATGCGCGCACGCGACCGTAATGGCCGCATTATCTATGTGAATCCGGAATTTTGCCGCATGGTCGGCTATGAGGAAAAACAGCTAATCGGCATGGTGCCGCCCCATCCTTACTGGGCGCCGGAGATTATGTCTGAGGGCATTCAGCGCCAGAACGATATGCGCAGTACAGGCATCGCCCCGCATCAATTTGAAACACGGTTCATCCGGCCAAACGGTGTGCTGATTGATGTACTGGTTTATGAAGCTCCGCTCATTGATGCTGACGGCACCCATATCGGCTGGATGGGTTCCCTCGTTGATGTGACCGAGCGCAAAAAACTGGAAGAAGCCCGCCAGACAGAAGCAGAGAAACTGCAGCACAATGCCCGTCTGATTACGATGGGTGAAATGGCCTCCACACTCGCCCATGAGCTGAATCAGCCGCTCGCAGCAATCACGAGCTATGCGACCGGCAGCCTCAATCTGCTCAATTCCGGCACCATGCCAATGAGTGAGCTGGGCGGTGTATTACAAAAACTATCCGATCAAGCGCAACGTGCCGGTACCATTGTGCACCGTGTCCACGATTTTGTGCGCAAACGCTCGGTCACACAGGAGCAGCATGATCTGCGCCGGATTGTGCAGGACGCAACCAGCTTTGTCACCGGCGATATCCTCAAAAGCGGCGGAAAGATTGACCTGCGCCTGCCGGATGCACCGGTGTCTGTGCGCGCCGATGCCGTGCTGATCCAGCAGGTCCTGCTCAACCTGATCCGCAATGCGCATGAAGCTGCCGCAGGTCTGCCGCGCAACCGGCAGACCCTGCATATCACACTTGAAACCGGCCATACCGAGGCCGTTATCACCATCACCGATCACGGGCATGGTATTCCGGCAGACATGGAAAATGAAATTTTCACGCCTTTTATTTCTTCAAAATCCGACGGGATGGGTATGGGGCTGCCCATCTGCCGCTCTATCCTGGAATCCCACAAAGGTCGCCTATGGCTGTCGGATACGCCTGACAAGCAAGGCGCCAGTTTCTGCCTTTCCCTTCCTCTGGCCGCGCAGGAAAAACCATAATGACTGTTCATATTATCGATGACGATGATGCGATCCGCGACAGCCTGTCATGGCTGTTCCGCTCCCGTGGCGTAGGCGTGGTGACTTGGCCGTCAGGAGAAACATTTCTTGAGAAATGGTCACCTGATCTTCAGGGCTGTATCCTGCTCGATATGCGAATGGAGGGCATGTCCGGCCTTGAGGTTTTCGACAAGCTGATCAGCCTTCATGCCAGACAGCCGGTGATTTTTCTGACCGGCCACGGCGATATTCCGCTGGCCGTGGAATGCCTGAAACAGGGGGCAGCAGATTTTCTCGAAAAGCCGTTTAATGACAATAACCTGGTTGATCGTGTGCTGGCCGTTTTGCACAAAGCGAAAGAACGCGCCGTCGCAGACCGTCAGCGCGATGAGATCTGGCGCAAGCGCACGCAGCTTTCCCCGCGTGAAAATGAAGTGCTGCTCATGATTTTAGAAGGACTGCTCAATAAACAGATTGCTGACCGGCTGGAGATCACCATCCGCACGGTAGAGGTACACCGCGCTCATATCATGGAAAAAATGGGCGCCCGCAATGCTGTTGAACTCGCGCGGCTGATCAGCCTGACCGAGCAGAATTCCTGAAATCTGAGGGGCGGAAATCTGCCGCCCCTCAGTTCCTTGTTCTCAGGCATAAGTGACAAGCAAGTCCTTGGCATCAATCTGGTCACCGGCACGCACCAGCACTTCCGCCAGCACACCATCACGCTCGGCATGGAGCGCTGTTTCCATTTTCATTGCCTCGATCGACAGCAACACATCACCGGCTTTCACACTTTGTCCGCTCACCACCGCAACGGTTGAAACAATGCCCGGCATCGGCGCACCAATATGCGCCTCATTATTCAGCTCTGCTTTGCGGCGCGCACCTTTGCCTGCACCACGGGCACGGTCAGGCACTTTGATACGGCGCGGCTGACCGTTCAGTTCAAAGAACACCGTGACCATTCCCTGATCGTCAACATCGCCCACCGCCTGGTTGCGGATGACCAGCGTCTTGCCGCGCTCGATCTCAACAAAGACCTCCTGCTCTTGTGCCAGTCCGTAGAAATAAACCGGCGTCGGCAGCACACTTGTCGGGCCATAGAGGGTCTGCGCACCGGCAAAATCGGTGAAGACTTTCGGATACATCAGATAGGACGCAAACTCCTGATCGCTGATTTTGCGCTCAAGTTTCGTCTCAATCTCCTGCCGCTCCGCCTCCAGATCAGCCGGTTGCAGCAATGCACCCGGACGCTCAGTAAACGGCTTCTCGCCTTTCAGCACTTTGACCTGCAATGGCCTCGGCCAGCCTGCTGGCGGCTGCCCCAGATCACCGCGCATCATCGACACCACAGAATCCGGAAAGGCTATATCCTTGGCCGGATTGGTCACATCGGCAGTCGTCAGGTCTTGACTGACCATCATCAGCGCCATATCGCCCACCACCTTGGAAGATGGCGTGACTTTAACAATATCACCGAACATCAGGTTCACATCCGCATAGGCCTGCGCCACCTCATGCCAGCGGCTTTCAAGCCCCAATGAGCGCGCCTGCTCCTTCAGATTGGTGAATTGTCCGCCCGGCATTTCATGCAGATAAACCTCCGATGCAGGCCCTTTCAGATCACTCTCAAAAGCTGCATATTGATTACGTGCTGCTTCCCAATAGAAAGAAATCCGGCGGATGGATGCAGGATCAAGCTGCGGATCGCGCTCGCTTCCTGCCAGCGCTTCGACAATCGAACCGAGACATGGCTGCGAGGTATTGCCCGACAATGCATCCATCGCCGCATCAACAACATCCACACCGCTCTCCACAGCCGCCAGCACAGTTGCCGCCGCGATGCCGGATGTATCGTGAGTATGGAAATGGATCGGCAGATCAGTTTCCTGCCGCAAGGCAGTGAACAGCTTGCGGGCAGCCTGCGGCTTCAATAGCCCTGCCATATCTTTAATAGCAATAATATGCGCACCGGCCTTTTCAACCTCACGCGCCAGTTTCAGATAATAATTGAGGTCATATTGCGGGCGCGCCGCATTCAGCAGATCGCCGGTATAGCAAATCGCGGCCTCGCAAAGTTTGCCCTCGCTCAGCACGGCATCCATCGACACGCGCATATTCTCAACCCAGTTGAGACTGTCGAATACGCGGAACAGATCAATGCCGCCCCGCGCTGCTTCACGCACAAATTGCGTCACCACATTATCGGGATAGCTCTTATAGCCAACACCATTGGCACCGCGCAGCAGCATTTGCAGCAGCAGGTTCGGCGCACCGTCACGCACTTTGCTCAGACGCTCCCACGGGTCTTCCGTGAGAAAGCGCATGGAAACATCAAAGGTCGCACCGCCCCAGCATTCCAGTGAGAACAGGTTTGGCAGCAGACGCGCATAGGTTTCCGCAATCTGCGCAATATCATAGGTGCGCATCCGCGTGGCCAGCAATGACTGATGCCCGTCACGCATTGTCGTGTCGGTTATCAGCACCTGTTTCTGATCGCGCATCCACTGGGCAAATTTCTGCGGCCCCAGTTCCGCCAGTCTCTGGCGCGTACCATTTTGAATATCGCCGCTTGGGACATAGGGCACTTTCGGCGCGGCTGCATTGGCTGGCGGCAAAGCACGGCCTTTGGTTTCCGGATGGCCGTTGACCGTAACATCAGCAATATAGGTCAGAAGCTTGGTCGCACGATCCTGCCGCTTCACATGCTCAAACAGCTCCGGCGTCGTATCAATAAACCGCGTGGTATATTCATTGCTGCGGAATTTCGGATGCGTAATAATCGCTTCCAGAAAGGTCAGATTGGTCGATACACCACGAATACGGAACTCACGCAAAGCGCGGTGCATACGCAGGATCACCTCTTCCGGTGTTGATGCCCATGCGGTCACCTTTTCCAGCAGCGGATCATAATAGCGGGTGATGAAGGCGCCGGAATAAGCAGTGCCGCCATCCAGACGAATACCGAAACCGGTTGCCCCGCGATAAGCCGTAATCCGTCCATAATCCGGAATAAAATTCTGCTCCGGATCTTCCGTGGTAATTCGGCACTGCAAAGCATGGCCGCGCAGCACAATCTTGCTCTGCTCCGGCACACCGGATTCCGGCGTGCCAATGGCAGCGCCTTCCAGAATACGGATTTGCGCTTTCACAATATCAATACCGGTGACTTCCTCTGTCACCGTATGCTCCACCTGAATACGCGGATTGACCTCGATGAAATAGAATTTTCCGGAGGTCACATCCATCAGGAACTCAACCGTTCCTGCACCAATGTAGTCGGTGGCATGGGCAATCTTCAGCGCATAATCCGCCAGTTCCTGCCGCTGCATATCATTGAGATAGGGTGCCGGTGCGCGCTCTACCACTTTCTGGTTGCGGCGCTGCACGGAACAATCACGCTCAAACAAATGCACGGCATTGCCATGCGTATCACCGAGGATCTGCACCTCAACATGACGTGCGCTCTCAACCAGCTTTTCCAGATAGACCTCATCCTTGCCGAAAGCGGCTTTGGCCTCGCGCTTGGCTTCCGTCACCTCACGCGCCAGATCCTTGGCCTCGCGAATGGCGCGCATGCCACGCCCGCCACCGCCCCATGAGGCTTTGAGCATCAGAGGATAGCCGATGCTGTCGGCAATCTTGCGCACCTCATCCATATCCTCCGGCAGAGGATCACTGGCAGGCACCACCGGCACACCAACCTCAACAGCCAGATTGCGCGCGGCAACCTTATTGCCAAGACGGCGCATCGTATCGCCTTTCGGACCAATAAAGATGATGCCGTTCTCAGCGCATGCATCGGCAAATTCAGGACTTTCCGACAGCAGACCATAGCCCGGATGGATGGCGTCAGCACCGGAGAGTTTGGCAACGCGGATTACTTCATCGATAGAAAGGTAGCTTTCAATCGGCCCCAGATCACGCGGCAGATGCGGCCCGCGCCCGACCTGATAGCTCTCATCCGCTTTGAAGCGGTGCAATGCAAGTTTGTCTTCCTCTGCCCAGATCGCCACGGTTTTCATGCCCAGCTCATTTGCAGCGCGAAATACGCGAATGGCAATTTCAGAGCGGTTAGCGACAAGAATTTTATGGATAGGCAAAGCAGATCTCCCTCACTGCAAATAACACAGTCCACACCGGTTTTCGTTCCCGTGAAAAGCGGTATATCCGGCTGCATACTGAAAGTTTTTTTGAGGAAAGAACAGCAAAATTACGACTATAAATAACAATGCCCGACACAAGTGCCGGGCATCTCTGTTCCAATTATTCCAAAGTATTAGACTGCATTCGGAGAAAGAGAATCCTATTCTAATTCCGCAGTCATTCCTCGTTTTGAGGAATTATTTTTTCTGGAAATAATTGTATTTTCCGTCATCGCCTTTGCGCCATTCGAACATCACGTAAGGTGACAGATTCGGATCGCCCTTTTCGTCATAGGAAATGTCACCAAGCACAGTCTTAAACGGACCCTTTTCTTTCATAGCGGTTGCAACGGTCATAGGATCGTTGCTGCCTGCCGCTTTAACTGCAGCAGCCAGAGACTGAACCGCGGCATAAGAATAGAAAGTATAGGCTTCCGGCTCAAAACCGGCATCGCGGAATTTCTTGATCAGCTCGGCATTGGCCGGATCTTCACGCGGATCTGGACCAAAGGTGTTGAGAACACCGGCAACCGCATCACCTGCAATGGAGGCCAGTTCGTTGGACACAATACCGTCACCGGAGATGAACTGCGCTTTCAGTCCCTGATCACCCATCTGACGAATAATCAGACCGGCTTCCGGATGCAGACCGCCCCAGTAAATGACCGTAACACCATCGCGTTTCAGCTTGGCGATCAGTGCGGAATAGTCTTTTTCACCGACATTGACGCCTTCATAAACTGTTTCTTTCAGACCCAGTTCATTCATTGCGTTTTTAGTCGCATCCGCGAGACCTTGACCATAAGGGGTTTTGTCATGGACGATTGCGATTTTGCCGTCTTTGAAATTATCGACAATATATTTGGCAGCGGCAACGCCCTGATTGTCATCGCGGCGGCAGGTACGGAATGTATTCCAGAGACCACGATCTGTATAAACCGGATTGGTTGTGCCTGGTGCGATCGCCAGAATACCGTTCTCAGCATAGACTTCCGACGCCGGAATACTGACACCCGAGTTAAAGTGACCAATAACAAACTGCACGCCGTCAGCAGCAAATTTATTGGCAACGGACATGCCCTGCTTGGGATCAGAGACATCATCACCATAAACCAGAACGATCTTTTCGCCGTTCAGACCACCTTCAGCGTTCACAACTTCAACAGCTGCTTCCACGCCGTTTTTAATCTGAGCGCCGTATGCGGCACCACCGCCTGTAAGAGGTGCACCAACACCAACCAGAATATCAGCCCATGACGAGCCGCTAAAGGCCAGCATTGCAGACAGTGCAACACCACAGAACAGAGACTTCTTCATATTTCCTACTCCCATGAATATGCCCAGAAAACTGTCAAGAAACAGCGTCTGAGGGCGCCGGAACACCGGCATTTTCCTGCCGGAATGAGACATTCCGGCAGAATTTCGCAAAGCGTGAAATCAGATGAGCTTTTAACAGCTGCCATTTTTCAGGCGCTGCAGCTTCTCAAACGTAAGGCCGGATCTGCACCCGGCCTCACTGATTTTCACGAAAAGATTTTACTGCTGAATGTAAGTGAACTTACCGTCAGCGCCTTTTTCCCACTTGTACATAACGTAGCCCGGCAGCTTAGGATCGCCCTTTTCATCGAACGAAATATCTCCGAGCACAGTCTTGAACGAACCCGATTTCAGTGCTTTCGCAACTGTTTCCGGATCATTGCTGCCCGCAGCCTTAGCGGCACCGGCCAGAGACTGCATCGCTGCGTATGAATAGAGGGTGTAAGCTTCAGGTTCGAAACCGGCATCGCGGAACTTCTTCACCAGATCAGCATTGGCCGGATTATTGCGCGGATCAGGACCGAAAGTATTCAGCGTTCCTTCAACAGCATTACCGGCAATAGAAGCCAGCTCATTCGACACGATACCATCGCCGGAAATGAACTGCGCTTTCAGACCCTGATCGCCGAGCTGACGAATAATCAGACCAGCTTCCGCATGCATACCGCCCCAATAAATAACGGTAATGCCTTCCTGCTTCATCTTTGCGATCAGTGCAGAAAAGTCTTTTTCGCCAATATTCACGCCTTCATACAGGGTTTCTTTCATACCCGCTGCATTGAGTGCTTTCTTGGTTTCGTCAGCCAGCCCCTGTCCGTAAGGTGTCTTGTCGTGAACAACCGCGACTTTGGCGTCTTTGAACTTCTCAGCAATATACTGTCCTGCAACAATACCCTGCTGGTCATCACGGCCGCAGGTACGGAATGTGTTCCACATACCACGGTCGGTATAAACAGGATTTGTCGCGCCTGGTGAGATCTCCAGAATGCCGTTTTCCTGATACACTTCAGAGGCCGGGATAGTTACGCCGGAGTTAAAGTGGCCGATAACGAATTTAACGCCGTCAGCGGCAAATTTATTGGCAACCGAGATGCCCTGCTTTGGATCGGAAACATCATCACCAAGCGTGAAAACGATCTTTTCACCATTCATGCCGCCTTCAGCATTGATGACTTCAGCCGCAGCTTCAGCACCTTTTTGGATCTGAAGACCATAAACAGCGTTCGGACCGGTCAATGGTGCGCCGATGCCGATTGTAATATCGGCCAGAGCAGAACCGCTGAAAGCGACGAGGGCCGACAAAGCTACGCTGTATAATAAAGTTTTTTTCATATTAACTGCTCCCATTACAATGATCATTACGGAAACTGACTTCAGTCAAAGCTCAGCTTCTTTGTTAATTAATTCCGGATGGTTTGCCGTTTCGGGATACGAAACAGCGGATAACCAGCCGTTTATTTTTATTACAATCATTAAGCAAAACCGGTTCCCCGGGCAGTTTACGCCGAAGCAGAGCTCCGGCAGGCATCACAATACTCACTTCGTTCCCGCAAAGCGGAATATTGTAATTTTATAAAGCAGCCCCGCTATAAATACGGATCGGGGATGCCGTTTCTTCGTTTTCCTTCCGGTCTGTATTACTTCGACTTATAGGAAAATGGTGAAGTCTGTTCATAAAGCCAGTTATACTGTCGTACCATTTGCTTCACTTTTGTAAAGCGGTAGCCAAGAGTACCGATAATCAGCAAAACAACAAAATCTACAAGATAATAATGCAGGGACAGTAATGTGCCTTCAAACATTGCAAAATGAATAAAGCGTACCATCGCTGTCAACGGCAGAAGATAGAGTACAAACATCCCATAAGGACGCCATGTCTGTGCGCAGGCCCGCCCTGTCATCCATGCAGCCCAACCACCGAGAATGCAGGTGATCAGCAGAAAAAGCCAGAATGACGGCTCTTCATAGAGAATGCCTTGCATAAGTAGTTCTCCCATATTCACCGGATCTCACAATCGCGATTTCCGGCCAGAGCATTTCATGATCAGGCGGACCAGCCTGACCGAGATGATAATGCGACAAATTACAAAATCCAGAGCGGTAACTGCGACCTCATGAAACACAGGCCGCTCCGGCAATCATGCGGGCAGGCAGCAAACCTGCCCTTCAATATCCCCGCCCTTAGGTATCAATGACGACCGCCCTCAAGATAGGCTGCACGTACTTCCGGATTAGCCAGAAGTTCCTGACCGCTGCCACTCATTGTGATCACGCCATTGACCATCACATAACCACGATGAGCGAGCTTCAAAGCACCAAAAGCATTCTGCTCCACCAGAAACACAGTCAGTCCGGTGGTGCGGTTCAACTCTTTGATCGCCTCGAAAATCTGTTTGACGATCAGCGGTGCCAACCCAAGAGACGGCTCATCCAGCATCAGCAATTTTGGCCGCGCCATCAGAGCACGGGCGATAGCCAGCATCTGCTGCTCACCACCCGACAATGTGCCGCCACGCTGATTGATACGCTCTTTAAGACGCGGAAACAGATCAAACATCAGTTTCACATCTTCATCAAAATATTTCTGATTATCGAGGCTGGCACCCATTTGCAGGTTTTCCATCACGCTCATGCGCGGGAAAATACGGCGGCCTTCAGGAGACTGTGCAATACGCAGTTTTGCAATCTCATGAGGCGGCATCGCCGTAATGTCTTTGCCCTCAAACAGAATACGTCCGGTGCGGGCACGCGGGGCACCGAAAATCGTCATCATCAGAGTCGATTTTCCGGCACCGTTTGCACCGATCAAAGTGACAATCTCACCGGACTGCACGGTAACATCGACGCCTTTCAATGCGCAGATATTGCCATAGAAGGTCTCAACCTTATCAATAACCAGAAGCGGGTTCTGAGCCTGCATCATTTACCCCCCTCGGATTTTTTGTTTGAAGCCTTATCAGCAGATGTCTCGTGGCTGGAAGGTACCTGACCGTCTTCAACACGGGCAGAGAACTCAGTTTGACCACCGCTCGCCAGCTGGCGTGCCTGCCCGACCCAATCTTCGCGCGTGATACGACCGTCAAAGCTCAAATAGGTCTCAGCCAGTTTGATATCTGCCTCAGACCATGCGGCAATCTGATCGAAATGATAGATGCCATGCGCATTGAGCTTGGTCTCATTGACGCTGCCAATGCCCTTAATCAGCGTCAGATTATCGGCTGCGCCACCACGCGGTGCATCCAGACCACCGGCAAGATGTTCCGGTGCTGCGACTTCAGCCGCAGGATCGACATCCGCAAGCTGAGTGACCAGCTGATCGACTTGCCCGACGTCGCCGCCGGAGCCTTCGATCAGATCTGTGACCTCGTCATCATCAACGCCGAGATAGGCCGCAATAACTTTCGGATCATTCTGCACAAAACTCGGAGCGCCGTCGGAGATTTTTGTCCCGTATTCAAGCACGATCACATGGTCGGAAATTTCCATAACCACCGACATGTCATGCTCAATCAGCAGGATTGATGTCCCTGTTTCATCACGGATAGCAAGCAGCAGCTTATTGAGTTCCGCAGATTCACGCGGGTTAAGGCCGGCAGCAGGCTCATCCAGACACAGCATTTCCGGATCTGTACACATCGCACGGGCGATTTCCAGACGACGCTGATCGCCATAAGGCAGATCGCCGGCCGGATCGTCCGCACGATGGATCAGATTGATTTTCTCAAGCCAGACACGGGCTTTTTCAATCGCATCCTTGGCTGCTTTTTTATAGGCAGGAAATCCGAGAAGCCCCAGAAAGGTAAAGCCGGATGACACCATAAGCGGATTGTGCTGGGCAACCAGAAGGTTTTCCAGAACAGTCAGACCTGTGAACAGGCGGATGTTCTGGAAAGTACGGGCGACCTTCGCTTTTTTGGTAATCACAAAATCAGGCATCCGTTCAAGAAGGAACTTATCGCCGTTTTTGTGATGCATCGTCACCATACCGCCGGTCGGCTTGTAAAAACCGGTCAGGCAGTTGAACACCGTGGTTTTACCTGCACCGTTCGGGCCGATCACCGCAGTGATCTCCCCGCGTTTGGCTTCAAAACTCAAATCGTTAATCGCAACCAGTCCGCCAAAGCGCATGGAAAGATGTTCGACTTTCAGAATTGTATCGGCGTTTAGTCTTTTTTCAGCAAGTTCAGAATTTGCCATATTTGTTGTCCCCGCCATCAGCCATGCCCTTCCTTGGTAAAGGAGCCGGACACCAGCTTGCGCTCATTCAGGAAGGCACTCGGTTCACGATGTCCGACAAAACCACGCGGTTTCCAGACCATCACCACAACCATCGCCAGACCAAAAATCAGCATGCGATAAAGTTCAGGCGTAAAGCTCTGCCCAAAAACAGCTTTCAGGAATGAGAGCTCACGTAGAATTTCCGTGCCACCGATCATCACGATTGCAGCAATTGCAATCCCGATCAGCGAGCCCATACCACCGAGAACCACAATGGCCAGAATAACCGCAGATTCCAGGAAGATGAAGGATTCAGGGCTAACAAAACCCTGACGCGCTCCAAAGAAGGCACCGGCAAAACCACCGAACATAGCGCCGGTCGCAAAAGCAGTCAGCTTCGTGGTTGTCGTATTGATACCCAGTGCACGGCAGGCAATTTCATCCTCGCGGAGCGCTTCCCATGCACGACCGATCGGCATGCGGCGCAGACGAATTGTGACCCATGCAGTCAAAAGCGCCAGCAACAGAATAACATAATAGAGGAAGATTTTATAATGCGCTGCGGAGAACTGCAGACCAAAAGTTGCAGCAAAACCATCAGGACCGGCCTTGAACGGAATGCCGAAGAATGTGGCTTTGGCAATACCGGACACACCATAGGTGCCTTTGGTGACGGCCGTCCAGTTTATCAGCACAAGTCTGATAATTTCACCGAAGGCCAGTGTCACAATCGCAAGATAATCCCCCCGCAGACGCAGCACCGGAAATCCGAGAATAATCCCCCAGAAAGCTGCGAGAATACCGGCAACCGGCAGCAGCGTCCAGAAAGACAGGCCGAAATAGGACGACAGCAAAGCGTAGGAATAAGCGCCAACCGCGTAGAAGGCCACGTAACCCAGATCCAGCAAACCCGCGAGACCGACAACGATGTTCAGCCCCCATGCCAGCATGATGTAGATCAGGATCTGCACGCCAAAATTATCCACCCATTTCAGCGAGCCCTGAAAACCGAGAGTGAGAACAATCAGCACCGGATAGATAAACAGAAACAGGATGGCCAGTTTCGAGAAATTCTTGCGGAAAAACGATACATCACCATTGACGGCAACATGTTTCTCGGCTTTCCCGCGCTTTGCCATATAAGGCACCAGAAAAGCACGATGCAGGAAACGACCGACACCGGACAAAGCAACCAGTGTAAACAGTAGTCCCCAGCGCTGAACCAGCACCAGTTCATTATTGATATTCTGTTCGGTTTTGAAACCAACAATCAGAACGAACAAGCCAAAGGCAAGAATTGCCGCAATGATACCTTCACGGATACCGGCTGCGAAATCCGATGGGACAGTTTTAGGAGAAGATTGAAAACGGTCTGTCATTTTACACCTTCTCAACTTCTGGGCGGCCAAGAATGCCGGAAGGCATGAAGATCAGCACGATCGCAAGGATCGAGAATGCTGCAACATCTTTATAATCAATCGAGAAATAAGCGGACCAGAGCGCCTCGATCAGACCGATCAGCAAACCGCCGATCACAGCACCCGGCAGAGAGCCGATGCCACCGAGAACAGCTGCGGTAAACGCCTTAACGCCCGGAATGAAGCCATCTGTGAACGAAATAACGCCGTAGAAGGTCAGATACAAAGTACCCGCAACAGCAGCGAGTGCCGCGCCCATAACGAATGTCAGGGAAATCGTGCGATCCACATTGATACCGAGCAGCGATGCCATTTTGCGATCCTGCTCACAGGCACGCTGGGCGCGCCCTAAGGATGTACGGTTAACAATATACCAGAATATCGTGAGCAGTACGATTGTTACGACAATAATCATAATCTGCTTGAGCGAGATGATAATATTGGTACCGAACACGGAGTAGGATTCATTGATCAGTGAAGGGATCGGCTTGTTACGCGGACCCTGGGTGACCTGAACAAAGTTAGACAGCGCAATGGACATACCGATTGCTGTGATCAGTGGTGCAAGCCGGAAAGAACCGCGCAGAGGCCGGTAGGCAACCCGCTCAATGGTCCAGCTCCACATACTTGTCAGTATCATGGCGACAATCATCATCAGCAAGATTGCAAGAACCACAGGAACCGCACCAACAAAAGTTGTCAGCAGCAAAAAAACAATAAGCGCCATAAAGGCGCCGAGCATAAAAACATCACCATGAGAAAAATTGATCATGCCGATAATACCATAAACCATGGTATAGCCGATGGCGATCAATCCGTAGATCGACCCGAGCGTGAGCCCGTTGATCACTTGCTGGATAAAATATTCCATTGCAAAGTCACCCTTTTCTGATCTGAATTATTTTCGCCTTTTATAGGCACTTCCCTTATATTTCAGATCGTTTACTCCTACTGCACAATCCAGAAGCAAAAACCTGCTTCAGCCTTGTCCAGCATCTTATAGTCTGCCGTCTGTCCTTCGGACAAACCGGCGGTATTTATTTCAGATTTGCAGGCAACCGCACTCCGATAGTTTCTGTGAAGCAGAAACGAGAATCTCCCCCAATTGGCCGAATATGACCAAAGCCGGATTGCCCGCTTACACAGAAACTATAGAAATAACGACTAGTAATATAGTATTATAGTCCCCCTGCCCTGCGCCCTGAAATTTAGATTACTCATAATTTATTGCGGGTCAATCGCACATCTGCATTGTTATAAAAATTGAACAATGTTCAGTTTGCGACGTCTTTAACGAACTACAAACCCATGCGCAAAAGGATCACGGTCATCAATAAAAATCGTATTATATCCGGTCATGCGCGCCCAACCCGCAATTGACGGAATTATCGCTTTTTTATCAGCAACTTGAGCGTCCGCTTCCACGCGTCCGTGGAACAGCGATCCGATCACGGATTCGTGAACAAAGCTGTCACCCGCCTTCAGCTCTCCCCGCGCAGCAAGCTGCGCCATACGGGCTGAAGTTCCGGTACCACATGGTGAACGATCAATCGCTTTCTCTCCGTAAAATACTGCATTACGGGCATGGGCTTCCGGTTTCGTCGGTTTTCCTGTCCACAGAATATGGCTGAGGCGGTTGATATCGGCCAGTTCCGGATGCTGAAAACGGTATAATTCATTGAGTCGCTGGCGCAAAACAGGGCTCCAACCGATCAGATCCAGTACCGAATAATCGGCAAGATCCGTGTAATTTTGTTGCGCCTCAACAATTGCATAGAAATTGCCGCCATAGCTGACATCAACCTTCAGCATGCCGAGATCAGGACATTCCACTTCCAGACCTTCGGCATAAAGAAATGCCGGAACATTGGTCAGACGCACGCTTTCGACATATTGGCCATTCTGCTCATATTCGATCGCGACTTTGCCTGCCGGTGTATCCAGATTGATTTTGCCCGGTACTTTTGGCGTAATCAGCCCCTGCTCAATCGCCATAGTTACTGTGCCGATGGTGCCATGTCCGCACATCGGCAGACAGCCTGATGTTTCAATAAACAGAACCGCCACATCGCAATCATCCCGTGTCGGCGGATAAAGAATAGAACCTGACATCATGTCATGGCCGCGCGGCTCAAACATCAGTCCTGTACGAATCCAGTCATATTCGGCCAGAAAATGCGCCCGTTTTTCCATCATAGTTGAACCATGCAGGTTCGGGCCTCCGCCGGCTACAAGCCGTACAGGGTTTCCGCAGGTATGACCATCGACACAGAAGAAGGAATGTTTTGCCATGATGTTTTCTCAAAAGCGCTTGGGACTAAGGGCACTGACAGGCAGCGCAGTTTTTTCATGATTGAGGAGTTGTGTAACCAGCCGCGCGGTCGCAGCAGATTGTGTCAGCCCGAGATGTCCGTGACCGAAAGCATACACAACATCATCCGTTGCAGAGGAGAAACCGATGACCGGCAAGCTATCCGGCGTTGAAGGACGGTATCCCATCCATTGCCGTCCGCCCTCTGTATTGAGCTGCGGTAAGAACTGCTTTGCCTTTTTCAGCATCGCTGCCGAGCGGGCATAATTCGGAGGTAATTTCAGCCCGCCAAGCTCCACAGCCCCGCCGACACGCACGCCCGTTGTCAGCGGCGTTACAACAAAGGCATGCCCCGGAAATGTTAGCTGACGACGCACATCAAATGCCCCGACCGGCAATGTGGTATTATATCCGCGTTCTGTTTCCAAAGGCACTGCATCGCCCAGCTGCGCACTCAACTGATGCGACCATGCACCGGCGGCAATAATCAGTTTTTTACACTGCAGCTTTTCACCATTCGCAAGTGTTACCTCTGCACCGCTCTGCAAGCGTGCAACCGCAGCAACACTGGCCTGCCGGAAGCGACTGCCAAGCTTTTCCGCATAGCTCCACAGTGCTTTACCATAGAGTTTCGGATCGGAAACATTCTTCCATTTCGGCACAAAACAGCCAACCACAAATTGCGGCGACAATCCCGGCTGCAGCGCTGCAAGCTCTGCGCCCCGCACAATGGCAAAATCAATACCGGCCTGCTTTTTAGCTTCCCAGCCTGCCATTGCAGCCTGCAACTCAGCTTCACTCTCATAAAGCTCGAGATTGCCTTCATGATGGATCATATGCATTACACCGGCACGTTCTGCCAGAGCCAGCATTTCCTGCTCGGCCAGCCGCATCAGCTGCCCCTGCATTTGTGTGCTGCTACGCAACGCAGTATCACTGCTCGCCCGCCAGAACCGGTAAAGCCAAGGCAGCAATTTAGGCAAATATGTCGGCCGGATTGCAAAAGGTCCCAGAGGATCCAGCAGCCAGCGTGGAACCTTCTTCATCACGCCTTTAGAGGCGAGCGGCAACACTTCTGAAAATGCCAGTGCTGCCGCATTACCGGAACTTGTCTCCTCACAAATACCGGTGCGATCCAGAACCAGCACAGAATGTCCCGCCTCACTCAGCAAAGCTGCTGTAGCGATCCCGACAATACCTGCCCCGATAATAATGACCTCAGAATTATTCTGATTCCCACCCACATTGACGCTATTGACCGACGCCATGTGCCCTCCTGCCTGCTACTCTTATTGTTATTCAGCTTGTGCAGACCTTACGCCGTAAAATACATTCTTGCTATCAAAAAACCCCGATTATTTTTGAATTAACCGGGGTTCAATTGATCAGATTTTTGGCAGTTCCGGACGATTGGCCAGAGCCTGTTTTACGATCTTTTCCACCTGTGCGCGGCGCTCTCCGCTCAGCGGCAGTCGCGGCAGACGAACGCGGTCATTCGACTGAATAGCATGAACTTCGATCAGCTTGAGATTCTGCACCAGATAGGTTGAAACATCGAGATCAAGCAGCGGGCGCATCCAGCGATAAAGCGGCAGCGCTTCATCATAGCGCTTCTGTTTGATGAGCTGATACAGCACAACAGTTTCACGCGGCAGCGAAGTCACAACACCCGCAACCCAGCCGATTGCACCGGTTGTAAGCGCCTCAAAGGCCAGATTGTCCACACCGGTGAACAGATCAAAACGATCACCGAACTGATTGACGATATCAATGGTGCGGCGGATATCATCTGACGATTCTTTAATCGCAACAAACAGATCGTCTTTCGCCAGTTCTTCAAGGCACTCACCGGTCACATCCACACGATAGGCCATGCGGTTGGAATAGATCATCACCGGCAGGCCACCGGCTGCAGCCATAGCTTTCAGCGTGGTAACGGTTTCCTGAGGATTGGTGAAATAGATCGGGCTCGGAACAACCATCAGGCCATCTGCGCCGGCTTTTGCAGCGGCTTTAGCTGCGGCTGCACCTTCACGGGTTCCGGCTTCAAAAACAGTCATCAGCACCGGACGTTTTCCGGCAACGGAGCGGGCGGTTTTGAAAACCTCCAGCTTTTCTTCTCCCGACAGCATAGGGCCTTCACCCAATGAGCCGCCAACTACAAAGCCGTCTACGCCTGCGTCGATCTGCAAACCGAAGCAACGCTCCATCTCTTTGTGATCCAGCGCATCATTTTCAGTGAATTTGGTTGTGACTGCCGGAAAAATACCTGACCACATTGTCTCTCTCCCAATTGATATATTTCTGATATATCTAAATTCGTACGAGCCGTCAAATTATTTTTGTGCAAAAAACCATGATAAAATCCCGCACAACAAAGAGCCTGTTTTTGCTGATATTGAGAAAAGCACATTCTTGTAGTATCCCTCAGTCAATCATCATTAAATTTCATACGCTCCTGAATATTTCCCTCGCGGCAATATCGGCTCCACAGAAACAAAAGCAGCGCCCTCGTTCCGCCGACAATGACTCCGGCGCCACTGACTGCTTACGAATAATAAGGACGCAAAGCCATTATGTCAGGGAACACAACACTGACCACCGAACAGCAGAATGCTGCCACTCCTGCGCCCTCGGCTCTCAGCCTGTCTGATCAGGCCTATCGTGTGCTTGAGCGCCATATCGTTACCCTGCAACTACAGCCGGGTAGTGTCATCAATGAGCGTGTACTTATTGAACTGACAGGCATGGGGCGCACGCCGGTACGTGAAGCGATACAGCGTTTGGCATGGGAAGGACTAATGGAAGTGCGCCCGCGTTCGGGAATTGCCATTACTGCGCTTGATCCGAAAGATTTCACGAAAGTTCTAGATGCCCGCGAAGGTGTGGAGCAAATACTCTGCCGTGATGCCGCCCGCTATTCCGGTGCCTATGAGCATGAAAAACTACATGAAGCAGCGGTCCTGATGAAACAGGCTGCCGTGACGCAGGATATTCCTCTGTTTCTCGATGCCGATAAAGCTTTTGATGAAGTTCTGGGCAGCGCATCATTAAATGCTTACGCCACACGGCTGGCGGCACCATTGCAAAGCCATAGCCGCCGCTTTTGGTTCCGCCTGCGTCGTGACAACAGTTTGCAGGATTCCTCCGCCGCCCATACACGCATGATTGAAGCCATTGTCTCCCGTGATGAAGATGCTGCAATTGAAAGCGCAAAAGAACTGATAACCTATCTGCGTACGCTTACGCCGTAAGCATGCCCCGGAAAAGCGGGCACCGGTTTTCCGATAACGACATGCGTAAAAACAAAGAGATAGAGCGAGTGGAGTGGAGTGGAGTGGATACGATTAAACGCGACACGCTCTAGCACACCCTTTTCTCTTTTCAGGAACCTATTCCATCCTGCTTCGTTATCTCTTTGACTAACACGTCTGATCCTTAAAGCTCAGCCTTTAAGGATCCCTCATGTTTAAACAAGGAGATCAGCATGGCTTCCAAATTGCGTAATGATGCAGAAAAAACCCTCGAAGAACAGATTGCCGAATTGAAAAATGAATTGGCTTCTGTGACCAAAAAACTTTCTGATCAAGGTTCTGCATTATACGATGATGCCCGCGAGAACGCGGCAGAAACCTATGAAAGCCTCCGCAAACACGGTCGGGTTGCAGCCCGCGAGGTGCGTCATCAGGCACAGGTGATGACAGAAACAGCCCGTGAAAATCCTCTCGCTGCCGCCGCAGTTGTTGCAGGTATTGGTCTGGTGCTTGCCCTGTTAGCTCGCCGCTAATTTGTCCATTGCCTGAAGCGCGGCCTCATATGCGTAGCGCTGAGGTCTTCCCATAGAAATAATCACTGAGGTTTTATGAATAAAAACGGATTGTATATTCTGCTCGGAGCGCTGATTGTCGTGATTATCGGTTTTTCAATCTACACTTATCAGCAGGAATCCAAGCCAAAAGGCGTTGAATTGAAAATCGGAGAACAGGGTGTCTCCATAGAGCAAAACTGATTTGCTAAGGATGACTACCGTCCGAACCTAGCCTGAAAATGAATTCAGAAAATAAAAAAGCCGCGATATAAATATCGCGGCTTTTTTAATAATCACAACATCAACTTACGCAGGAAGAATAGCGCCTTCCAGCGTTGTCAATTGATGCAGGAACAATTCTGCTGCTGTACGATGCTCCGCTGAAGCTGCATCATCAATCAGCTGACGTGCATGCTCGATGCGGGCTGCAATGTCTTCACGCTTAACTTCATCAATATGAAGTGCGGATTCTGCAAGCAATGAGCAACCTTCCGGCGTAATGTCAGTGAAGCCGCCGAAAACGATATAAGCGTCGCTCTTACCGTCAGCAGTTTTGACTGTTACTTTACCAGGAATGATGGTGGTCATCAAAGGAGCATGACCGGCCAGAACTGTCAGATAGCCTTCGCTACCGGGAATGACCACTTCGCTCACTTCAGCAGAGAGCAACAGGCGTTCCGGTGATACCAGTTCGAATTTGAAGGTTCCAGCCATGATTCTCACTCAAATTTCCTGAACAAGCTGCTCTGTAAAACAGTGTTCCGGCGTTGAATTCTATAGGTCAGCGCATCAAACAGCGCCGTCAGATTTAACTGTGCTTTCCAAGAGGGTCTGATGAGACGCACCTCTTGTAAGAACGGTCAGGCAGACCAAAGCCTGCCTGACCAATCACATTAAGCGGCCTGTGCCAGCTTCTGTGCTTTTTCAATCGCTTCTTCAATCGAACCGACCATGTAGAAGGCTGCTTCTGGCAGATGATCGTAATCACCGGCGCAAAGACCTTTAAAGCCTTTAATGGTATCGGCCATATCAACCAGTTTACCTGGCGAACCGGTGAAGATTTCAGCCACGAAGAACGGCTGGGACAGGAAGCGCTCGATCTTACGGGCACGGGTCACTGTCAGCTTATCTTCTTCAGACAATTCGTCCATACCAAGGATGGCGATGATGTCCTGAAGCGACTTGTAGCGCTGCAGAATGGACTGAACCTGACGGGCAACATCGTAATGCTCTTCACCAACGATCATCGGGTCAAGCATACGGGATGTTGAGTCAAGCGGATCAACCGCAGGATAGATACCCTTTTCAGCGATCGAACGGTTAAGAACCGTTGTCGCATCCAAGTGCGCAAACGAAGTCGCAGGCGCCGGATCGGTCAAGTCATCGGCAGGAACGTAAATCGCCTGCACCGAAGTGATCGAGCCTTTGTGCGTGGTGGTGATGCGTTCCTGCATCTGACCCATATCCGTTGCCAGTGTAGGCTGATAGCCCACAGCGGAAGGAATACGGCCAAGAAGCGCGGACACTTCAGAACCAGCCTGTGTGAAGCGGAAGATGTTGTCCACGAAGAACAAAACGTCCTGACCGTCATCACGGAAGCTTTCAGCGATCGTCAGACCGGAGAGAGCAACACGGGCACGCGCACCTGGCGGCTCGTTCATCTGACCGTAAACGAGAGCTGCTTTCGAGCCTTCGCCGCCACCCAGCTTGTTAACGCCGGATTCGATCATTTCGTGATAGAGATCGTTACCTTCACGGGTACGCTCACCAACACCGGCAAATACGGAGTAACCGCCGTGGGCTTTCGCCACGTTGTTGATAAGTTCCATGATGAGAACGGTTTTACCAACGCCCGCACCACCGAACAGACCAATCTTACCACCTTTAGCGTAAGGGGCGAGAAGATCCACAACCTTAATACCGGTTACCAGAATCTCAGATTCAGGTGACTGCTCGATATATTCAGGTGCCGGCTGGTGAATACCGCGGGTCGCAGCAGTCACGATCGGACCAGCTTCATCAACTGGCTCACCGATCACGTTCATGATACGGCCGAGTGTTTCAGGTCCTACCGGAACGCGGATCGCATCGCCGGTATCGCGTACTTCCTGACCACGAACCAGACCTTCGGTCGAGTCCATAGCAATGGTACGTACAGTGTTTTCGCCAAGATGCTGAGCAACTTCCAGAACGAGACGGTTACCGAGGTTGTCGGTTTCCAGCGCGTTCAGGATCAGAGGCAGATGATCATCAAACTGGACGTCGACGACAGCGCCGATGACCTGCTTGATACGGCCGACTGCACCAGATGCAGCCTCGCCGGACTTAGCCTTTGCCGTGGTCTTGGTAGTTTTCGGTGTCGCTGCTTTAGCCATCGATCCTTACCTTCCGATTAGAGCGCTTCCGCGCCCGCAATAATTTCGATCAGTTCCGTGGTAATCTGAGCCTGACGCTGACGGTTATATGTGATCGACAATCTGTTGATCATATCGCCCGCATTACGCGTTGCGTTATCCATCGCACTCATTTTTGCGCCCATTTCACCGGCCACATTTTCAAGCAAGGCGCTGAAAATCTGGACAGAGATGTTGCGCGGCAAAAGATCATCAAGAATACCAGCCGCATCCGGCTCATATTCATAGATCGCACCACCAGTAGAAACCGCTTCCCCAGCATCACCTGCACCAGCATTCGCTGAAGCCGGAATAAGCTGCTGAGCTGTCGGAACCTGATTGATCACCGACTTGAACTGCGAGTAGAACAGCGTTGCAACGTCGAACTCGCCTTTGTTAAAAAGCGCGATCACTTTGCGACCAATCTGGTCGGCATTGGTAAAGCCAAGCTGCTTAACTTCACGCAGATCAACATGATCTATGATCAGTCCGCCAAAATCGCGACGCAGAATGTCCGCACCTTTTTTGCCGACAGTAATGATTTTTACTGTCTTACCCTTTGCCAGCAACTGGCGGGTATGCTCACGGGCGAGACGTGCAATCTGCGAGTTGAAACCACCGCACAGACCGCGTTCCGCGGTAGCGACGATGAGCAAATGCACATCGTCTTTACCCGAACCCGCCATCAGTTTCGGTGCATCATCACCGCTTACATTCTGGGCAATATTTTCCAGAACTGCACTCATCCGCTGAGAATACGGCCGTGCCGCTTCGGCTGCTTCCTGGGCACGACGCAGTTTTGCCGCGGCGACCATTTGCATCGCCTTGGTAATTTTCTGCGTCGCCTTAACCGAGGCGATACGGTTTCTCAGATCCTTTAGTGAAGGCATCCGTTCATCCCGTCAGAGTTAATCAAGCAAAGTTCTTGGCGAAAGCGTCGATAGCTGCCTTGAGTTTGCCCTTGATTTCGTCGCTGATTGCTTTCTGGTCGCGGATCGCATCCAGCACATCTTTGTGCTCGGAGCGCAGCGATGCCAGAAGACCGGCTTCAAATTTGCCAACCTGATTAACAGCCAGCTTATCGAGATAGCCGTTAACACCAGCGAAGATCACAGCAACCTGTTCTTCAGTCTTCAGCGGCGAGAACTGTGGCTGCTTGAGCAGCTCAGTCAGACGCGCACCGCGATTGAGGAGACGCTGGGTCGAAGCATCAAGATCGGAACCGAACTGCGCAAACGCAGCCATTTCACGATACTGAGCAAGCTCACCCTTGATCGAACCGGCAACCTGTTTCATCGCTTTAATCTGAGCGGCAGAACCCACGCGGGAAACCGACAGACCAACGTTAACAGCAGGACGAATACCCTGGTGGAAAAGGTTGGTTTCAAGGAAGATCTGACCGTCTGTAATCGAAATTACATTGGTCGGAATAAACGCAGAAACGTCACCGCCCTGTGTTTCAATAACCGGCAGAGCGGTCAGAGAACCGGCACCGAGTTCGTCATTCAGCTTAGCTGAACGCTCGAGCAGACGGGAGTGAAGATAGAATACGTCACCTGGGTAAGCTTCACGGCCTGGAGGACGACGCAGCAGCAGGGACATCTGACGATAAGCAACAGCCTGCTTGGAAAGGTCATCATAACCAATCAGAGCGTGCTGGCCGTTATCGCGGAAATATTCACCGATCGCACAGCCTGTGAACGGCGCCAGATACTGCAGAGGAGCAGCATCGGATGCAGTCGCAGCGATAACAACCGAATATTCCAGAGCGCCGCGTTCTTCGAGAACTTTAACGAGCTGAGCAACAGTTGAACGCTTCTGGCCGATAGCAACATAGATACAGAACAGCTTATCTTTATCAGGGCCGTTATCATGGATCGGCTTCTGATTCAGGAAAGTGTCGAGAATGATTGCGGTCTTACCGGTCTGACGGTCACCAATAACCAGCTCGCGCTGACCACGACCAACAGGGATAAGAGCATCAATGGCTTTCAGACCGGTCGACATCGGCTCATGAACCGATTTACGCGGGATGATGCCAGGAGCTTTAACGTCTACGCGGCGACGCTCGGTTGAAACGATCGGGCCTTTGCCATCGATCGGATTACCAAGAGCATCAACAACGCGGCCGAGCAGGCCAGGACCGACTGGAACGTCAACGATGGCGCCGGTCCGCTTAACGGTGTCGCCTTCCTTGATATCACGGTCAGAACCGAAAATAACAACACCTACGTTGTCACTTTCAAGGTTGAGCGCCATACCGCGGATGCCACCCGGAAATTCGACCATTTCACCAGCCTGAACATTGTCCAGACCGTATACACGGGCGATACCGTCACCAACGGAAAGAACCTGACCAACTTCGGAGACTTCTGCCTCCTGGCCAAAATTCTTGATTTGCTCTTTCAGAATTGCGGAAATTTCCGCAGCGCGGATGTCCATCAGCCGACCTCTTTCAGTGCAAGCTTAAGAGAAGAAAGTTTAGTGCGAAGGGAAGTGTCAATCTGACGCGATCCCAGCTTCACAATGAGACCGCCAAGAATCGACGGATCGACAGTGACATTGATTGTCACGTCCTTGCCGGCCACACTCTTCAGCGTCGCCTTCAATTCAGTTTGCTGCGCCTGCGTCAGCTCACGGGCGGAAGTTACATCAGCTGCAACTTCACCGCGGCTTTCAGCGGCAATCAGATAAAATGCTTTGATCATACCCGGCAGTACAAACAACCGGCGATTACCGGCAACTACACGCAGGAAATTGCCGACCAGACCGGTGATACCGGCCTTTGCAGCCACTGCGGAAATTGCCTGGAGCTGATCTTCAGTGGAGAAGACCGGGCTGGAGATCAGGCGACGAAGATCGTCGCTCTCAAGGATCATAGCCTCGATGCGGCCAAGATCTTTCTCCACCTGAGCAACGGATTTAGACTCAAGCGCCAGATCAAACAGGGATCCAGCATAGCGCTGAGCAACACCGGAAATGAGCGAAGACGATCCTGTCACGAATAACCATCTCTCTTGGTTGAAATCCCGCTTTTAACGCATAGTTTATCTACGCACAAAAACAGCGATTTAATTGATGTTTTTCAATACCCCCCGATGAAGTGCCGATTTGCACCATCATCTGTGCCCTGCGAATGACCCGCCTGACTGCATTGAAATTCGAAAGCCGTCTAGCATAGACAATCAGGACTCGCAACACGCGAATCCCGCCGTTTCATGCGCTTTACAGTGCTATTTTGCACTCATGAACCGCAGCTCAGTAGCCAAGACTGCATCAGCAACACGCTGTAAAAATCAACATCATCTATAAATATATTTATATAACAATGATTTAAACGAAAACTGCCCTGTTATAAAATCGACTTTATGCACCGGAATTCCTTGGTATGTTTTTCGCTAACCATTTGCAGAATTCCGGCAAAATTATGCTCACAACACAGGAATTTTCTCTGAAGCATTATTCAGCTGTTACTGATTCCCGCTCAAAGAATGGGCCACACGCATCTGAACGGCAGCACAGACAGATTCTGCCGGTTTCCGGCAGAATTTACAGTTCAGGCGATAAAGCCAAAAGCGAAGAGCAACGGACCGGCAGCCAGCATCAGCTCAATCAAAGCCGCAATCCAATTATAAAACGTATTGGTTTTATCTGACATCATTGAGATCAGCCGTCCGAAAAGCACAAAACCCCAGACACAACCCAGAGCCATCCACAAAAACGGCTGTGCAAATAACAGACAGGCCACACCAAGACCGATATAGGGCCCTGCAATTGTTGCCCGCACCGACGACAGCGCATAAGCACGCAGATCAGGTGCACTGAGACGCAGAATTTTCAGCGAAATTCCCGGTGCAAACATGAGGATCAGACCAAAGAGCAGCGTGATTACGCCCACACTCCATGCCAGCCATTCACCCTGACTGGAAGGTAGATAAAACGCCACGCCGCACCTCTTAAAATCGTCGCTGCTACTCTGTGAGCAGCACCGAACATAACACGATAAGTGAGCTATATTCCTGACTTGAGGCCAAGCAAAGCAAAATTATCGGCTCGCATTGGTGCCACCGCCAATCAGGGCTTCTAAAATTCTGCAAATTACAGGAAGCTTTGCGGGTCTATATCGACTTGTACTTTTAAAGATCCGCGCGCTTTCGGTGCTGCCTGCAGCAATGCCCGTAGATAAGACTGGATGTCTGAGCGCTTTGAGCCCTGCACCAGCAAGCGGAAACGATGTCTGCCACGAATCACCGCCAGCGGCGCTTCTGCAGGCCCAAGCACTTCAATTTCGCTATCCCGCGGCGCTGAGCGGCGCAATGCACGGGCATGGCTCTCCGCCTCCGCCCTGCTGTCGGCAGAGATAATCAGCGCAGCCAACCGCCCGAAAGGTGGCAGCATCCCGCGCTGCCGCTCTTCAATTTCACGTTCATAAAAAGCATGCGCATCACCGGCAATAACGGCTTTCAGCACCGGATGATCAGGCTGATAAGTTTGGATCAGACCGACACTTTTGCGCCCTGTGCGTCCTGCGCGGCCTGTTACCTGATTGAGCAGCTGAAATGTGCGCTCTGCCGCGCGCGGATCACCATTGGCAAGGCCGAGATCAGCATCAATAACGCCCACAAGTGTAATCAGCGGAAAATTGTGCCCTTTGGCGACCAGCTGAGTGCCGATCACAATATCAGCCTCCCCTTTGGCAATCGCCTCCATCTCCATTCGCAACCGCGTCACGCCACCCGCCATATCGGATGACAGCACAATAATCCGCGCATCGGGAAAGAGTGCAGCTGCCTCTTCGGCAATGCGCTCCACACCGGGACCACAAGCCACCAGATGATCCAGTGCACCGCAGGACGGACAGGCATCAGGGCTTTTCTCATGATAGCCGCATTGATGGCACATCAGCTGCCCACGGAAGCGATGTTCCACCAGCCAGCTTGAACAATCCGGACATTGGAAACGATGCCCGCAAACACGGCACAAAGTGAGCGGTGCATAACCGCGCCGGTTAAGAAACAGCAAGGCTTGCTCTTTGCGTTGCAAAACCTGCCCGACGGCTTCTGTTAAGGCAGGCGACAGAAAGCGCCCTGCCGGTGGCGGCGAGCGGCGCATATCAATCGGCTTCAGATCCGGCAAAGCCGCATCGGCATAGCGTCCCTGGAGCGGCACATAGCTGTAGCGCCCCTGATTGGCATTGACCAGACTTTCAATCGACGGCGTGGCTGAGGCCAAAATAACAGGAAACTTGCCGATTGAACCACGCACTACCGCCATATCGCGGGCATTATAAAACACGCGGTCTTCCTGCTTATAGGCAGGGTCATGCTCTTCATCGACAATGATTAAACCCGGATTGGCAAAGGGCAGAAACAAAGCCGAGCGCGCACCGGCGACCACTTTGACCGTACCTTCCGCGATCTGCCGCCAGACACGCTCCCGCTGACGTGGCGCCAGATCAGAATGCCATTCAGCGGGACGGGTGCCGAAACGGCTCTCAAACCGGTCGAGAAACTGCTGTGTCAGCGCAATTTCCGGCAACAGGATCAAAACCTGTTTTCCCAGTTCCACCGCACGCGCTACGGCTTCGAAATAGACCTCTGTCTTACCCGAACCCGTTACACCATGCAGCAGCGAGACCGAATAGGCCTCCTGCTCCACCGCCTCGACAAGGCATTGCGCAGCAGCCTGCTGATCTTCAGACAAGTCTGCCTGCCCGTAAAACGGGTCAGGTTCCCCCACCACCGGCGGTGGCGGGATCATTACGTCTTCAAACAACCCCTGTGCTTTCAGCCCTTCAACCACACTGCCGGAAACACCAGCCGCATGGGCAAGACCGGATTTCGTCCAGCTCAAGCCGTTATTGGCAGTTTCCAGTACTTTCTCACGCGCGGCTGTCAGCCGCTCGGCCTTACCGCCGATATAGCGCAAGCCCGGAATGAAAGGCTCCGGATCAAAGGCAGCCGGTGCACGCAGCACCATTTTTGCCACCATACCGGGCGGTGACAGCGTATAATCCGCCGTCCAGCGTATAAAACGCAACATACCGCGGCTCACCGGCGGGCAATCAAAAACATGCAGGATGGATTTCAGCTTTTTAGGATCGACCTGATCACTGGCATCATCCGTAACGATACCCGCCACTTCGCGCGGTCCCAGCGGCACACGCACGATTGAACCGGCCTGAATTTCCATATCATCAGGAACCAGATAGCTATAGGGACGTTCCGCTGGCATCGGCACAAGTACCGGAACAACACGGCGCGTCTTAATCTCTGTTTTCCCGTTCAAAAGAATATCCTGATCATTTCCGGCATCCGGTTTTCACCGGTATTTTTCACAACTGCACTTAACCGCAAACACTGCTTATATTCAATTCTTGATGAGATGCGCTGATATTCGCCAAAGGCAGTTTCGGTTTATGGAAATATGCGTTAAACAATCCTATCTTTGTCGGATATAATACCGTCTGTACAGCAAGCCCATAACGGAGGATAAGCTGAAATGAAATTCTTTGTGGATACCGCCGATGTCAAAGACATCCGTGAACTCAACGATCTGGGACTGGTTGACGGCGTTACCACCAATCCATCGCTGATCCTGAAATCCGGTGGCAACATCATCGATGTGACCAAGGAAATCTGCTCGATCGTCAAAGGTCCGGTTTCCGCAGAAGTCACCGCGACTGACTATGCAGGCATGATGAAAGAAGCCGCCGTGCTGGCGAAAATCGCCGACAATATCTGCATCAAACTGCCGGTTACGCTGGATGGTCTGAAGGCCTGTAAGGCTCTGACCTCTGATGGCCATGAAACCAACCTGACTCTGTGCTTCTCAGCTAATCAGGCGCTGCTCGCAGCCAAAGCCGGTGCGACCTATATTTCGCCTTTCATCGGTCGTCTCGATGATATTGGTCTGAATGGTATGGATCTGATTGGTGAAATCCGCACCATTTTCGACAATTACGATTTTGAAACCCAGATTCTTGCTGCTTCCATTCGTACAGTGAACCACGTTAAGGAAGCTGCACTGATCGGTGCCGATGTTATCACCGCACCACCTGCCACCCTGAAAGCCCTCGTCAAACATCCGCTGACAGATAAGGGTCTGGAAGCATTTTTGGCAGACTGGGCAAAAACCGGTCAGTCGATTGCTTAATCCGGCAATAAACGAATGAATAAAAAAGCCCGCTTTTCAGCGGGCTTTTTTATATTCAAAACAATGTCGCAGCTTTTTAGAGCGGTTTCGGTTTTCATTGAAACGTGGAACCGCTCTAATTCTTTGTTTTTACGCATTATCCCACGCAAAACCGCTTCGCACTTTTGCTGGAAATGCTTTAAAAAAGCGGATGATCGTGACGAAAATGGTGATTTTTGAGCACCGGAACGGAATGTACTTTGAGGTACATGAGTACCGGAGCGCAGAAAATTGCCATTTGCAGACCGATCAGGCGTTTTTTTATGGGAGTTTCTGCATATCCTGAGCTAGGGACAGTACAAGATACTGCGCCAGCTCTTCTGCCGCACGTTGCTGGGCATCACGCTGAGCACGCAGGTTAGCAAACTCCTGACGCGGACGGTCATAGGATGCGATAACCTGACGGCGACCGCTGGCCACCACTTTTCCATCTCTGTCGCGAAGCGCGTAGTTAGAAATCATACGCACCGTACCGGCAGAAGGACGTCCGGTTGTGCTGTCACCGACATCCACCTCAACAGCAGATTCAGTAGACGTCTGTAGACCAAGCGCCAGATGATAGGCTGGCTGCGATGGTTCCCCTGCTCCGCCGGACAGGCCGAAGATCAGGCGGTTACGCACCGCCTGTGCAGGAATTGTATCCACATCATCCACTTTGATGGATGCCAGCTTGGTTTTCACGCTCGAAGGCACACCGCCAACACCGGCACTGCCGCTTGTTGAATAAAGCGGCTGCACCGTGCAACCGGCCACCAAAGCTGACAGGACGAGACCTGCCAGCACAGCCAGCCGCTTTTTACGGATCGGAGATTTGTCCATAGCTTGATGATCAGACAACGACATTCACAATCCTCTGCGGTACAACAACGAGCTTTTTAGGTGCATTACCGTTCAACGCAGCCTGCACAAAGTCAAGTGCCAAAACTGCTGCTTGAACTGTTGCCTGATCCGCATCACGCGCAATTGTAATATCACCGCGCTTTTTACCGTTGATCTGTACCGGCAGCGTAATGTCGTTCTCAACGAGCAGCGCTTCATCAATCACCGGCCAGCCACGGGTGGCAACCAGATCAGATGCACCCAGAGCCGCATTACACTGTTCAGCCAGATGCGGCATCATCGGTGCAATCATCGCGATGAACATATCGGTTGCTTCACGGGTGGCAGCCTTGGTCACATCATCCGCTTTACCGGCAGCAATCGCCTGCAAAGGTGTGCTCAGCACATTGAGCAACTCATAAAGACGGGCGATCGCGCGGTTGAAAACGATTTTCTCAATATCGTCGCCAACGGCTTTCACTGTCTTATGGGCAGCCTTGGAAATCTGCGCAGCATCACCTTCATAGGCAGCCTTTGGTGCAACGCCTTTCAGGTTTTCACCCGCTTCAGAAATCAGACGCCAGACGCGCTGCACAAATCGATGCGCACCTTCCGCACCGGCTTCTGTCCAAACGATATCACGCTCCGGCGGGCTATCCGACAGAGTGAACCAGCGCGCGGTATCCGCACCATAAGACGAAATAATATCATCCGGATCGACGACGTTTTTCTTCGACTTCGACATTTTCTCGATCGAGCCGATATCAACCGGTTCACCGGAATCCAGCATGGTTGCCGAACGAACGCCGTTCTTGTCTTCGATACGGATTTCCAGCGGCGATACCCACTGACCATTATGCTTATAGGTTTCGTGAACCACCATGCCCTGTGTGAACAGCCCCTTAAACGGCTCTTCCACTTCCAGATGACCGGCCACTTTCATGGCGCGTGTGAAGAAGCGCGAATAGAGCAGATGCAGGATCGCATGTTCCACACCGCCGATATACTGATCCACCGGCAGCCATTCGTCAGCAGCCTTGCGGTCAGTCGGTTCATTTTCCCAAGGGGCTGTGAAGCGCGCAAAATACCAGGATGAATCAACAAATGTATCCATCGTATCGGTTTCACGACGCGCCTGACTGCCGCATTTCGGGCAGTTGACATGCCGCCAGCCGTCATGACGATCCAGCGGATTGCCCGGACGGTCAAAGGTAACATCATCCGGCAGCTGCACCGGCAAATTATTACGCGGCACAGGTACGGTTCCGCAGGATTCGCAATGAATCATCGGAATCGGGCAGCCCCAATAACGCTGACGGGAAATACCCCAGTCACGCAGACGATATTGTGTCTTGCGGAATGCCTGCGGTTTGCCGTTGAGATCAGTCTTTTCCAGACGATCGGCGACTTCATTAAACGCAGCTTCCGGTGTCATACCGTCAAGGAAACGCGAATTGATCAGCGTGCCTTCGTCGCTATAGGCCGTATCGGTGATTGTGAAGCTTGCAGCATCCGCACCGGCAGGCAGAACAACCGGTGTTACAGTCAGACTGTATTTATTAGCGAAGTCCAGATCGCGCTGATCGTGCGCAGGACAGCCGAAGACCGCGCCTGTACCATATTCCATCAGCACGAAATTGGCGACATAGACCGGCAATGTCCATGAAGGATCAAACGGATGCTGAACGCGCAAGCCAGTATCGAAACCCTTTTTCTCAATGGTTTCGAGTGTGGCAACAGATGTACCATGCTGACGGCATTCAGCGGCAAAAGCAGCCAGACCTTCATTGCTCTCAGCAAGCTCCTTTGCCAGTGGATGATCGGCAGCAATCGCCACAAAAGATGCACCGAACAGCGTATCCGGACGGGTTGTATAAACCTCAATATCGCCTTCCCGTTCAGCAAGGGCAAAACGAAGCTGTAAGCCTTCCGACTTACCGATCCAGTTTTTCTGCATCAGGCGTACTTTGTCAGGCCACTGGTCAAGCGTATCCAGACCGGCGAGCAGCTCTTCGCTGAAATCGGTGATCTTGAAGAACCACTGGGTCAGTTCGCGCTGTTCAACCAGCGCACCGGAGCGCCAGCCGCGACCGTCAACAACCTGCTCATTGGCCAGAACGGTATTATCGACCGGATCCCAGTTGACCTTGGATGTCTTGCGGGTCACCAGACCTTTTTCAAACATATCAAGGAACAGCATCTGCTGACGGTGGTAATAATCCACGTCACAGGTCGCAAATTCACGCGACCAGTCCAGCGACAGACCCATAGTTTTGAGCTGGCGCTTCATGGTCGCGATATTCTGGTAGGTCCATTCTTTCGGGTGAACCTTATTCTGCATCGCCGCATTTTCCGCAGGCATACCAAAGGCATCCCAGCCCATCGGGTGCAGAACGTTAAAACCGCGTGCACGCTTATAACGGGCAATCACGTCGCCCATTGCGTAGTTGCGCACATGGCCGATGTGAATACGGCCGGACGGATAAGGAAACATTTCCAGCACGTAATATTTTTCGCGCGGGTCATCATTGGCGGTTTCGAAGATCTTGTTGTCTTCCCAGATCTTCTGCCAATGGGATTCGCTTACACGCGGATTATATCGTTCGGTTGCCCGTTCAGTTACCATGGCTGTATTTACTCATGCAAAGAGAATGGAATATGTAGTGCGACCTTCATCATGGATTGGCCAAAGCGTCAACCTTCTCCCATAGTGAAGCGGCAGAAAAAGGAGTTTTATACCATGAATGCACCCGCCAACCCCGTTGCGGACAACCTCAAAACCGTTCGCAATGCCATTGCGCAAAGCGAACACGAAGCGCAGCGCACAGCAGGTTCGGTGCAGTTGGTAGCGGTTTCCAAAACCTTTGATGCCGCTGAAATCACCCCTGTTCTGGAAGCGGGACAGCGTATTTTCGGCGAAAACCGTGTGCAAGAAGCGCAAGGCAAATGGCCTGAACTGCGTGAGCGTTTTTCCGACATTGAACTGCATCTGATCGGCCCGCTGCAATCCAATAAGTCGGCTGAAGCCGTAGCATTATTTGACGTCATCCAGACCGTTGATCGTGAGAAGATTGCCGCCAGCCTTGCGGTAGAAATCAAGAAACAGAACCGCGCCGTCAAATTATTCGTTCAGGTCAATACCGGCAGCGAAGAGCAAAAAGCAGGCATCGACCCGCGTGAAGCTGTGGGTTTTGTTGCCCGCTGCCGTGATGTACATGGACTGGAAATCGCCGGTCTGATGTGCATTCCGCCGGTCGATGAAAATCCGGGCCCGCATTTTGCCCTGCTGCGCAAACTGGCAACTGAAGCAGGCGTCTCTGAATTATCGATGGGCATGTCCGGTGACTTTGAAACCGCTATTGCTTTCGGCGCGACTTATGTGCGCGTCGGCTCTGCGATTTTCGGCAGCCGGCCACCGCTGACACAAGCCTGAGAGAACAGGTTTATTATCCTATAGAGTTGTGCACTTTATTCTGATGCAAAACCAACTTGTCGCAAATAATTGTCTTGCGTCACTCCATAACAATTATAAACTCCGGCGCAATCTCAGTCATTTATGCCGGAGATAGGATCTCGTTTGATCAATACGGGAGCCTTATCAGGTGTTTTCTGCCTGCCGCCCTGTGGCGTCATCAGACTTTCGCCTGATTTACGATGTGAGCCGTGCGCATTAACAATGGTGCGGCTTTTTATGCAATGTGCCGGCAAGGAGGGCCGCCGGCGCGAGGAGGAACTATGTCCGAGAAGAAATATCCCGTATTGCCGGAGGCGAAGGCGCGCGCGCTGATCGACAATGAAACCTATCTTTCATGGTATAATGAAAGTATCAGCGACCCTGACGCATTCTGGGGCAAACACGGTAAACGTATTGACTGGTTCACACCTTACACCAAGGTGAAAGATACGTCTTTCGAGGATAATGTCTCCATCCGCTGGTATGAAGACGGCGCTACCAACGTCTCCTATAACTGTATTGACCGTCACCTCGAAAAGCGCGGCGATCAGACTGCGATTATCTGGGAAGGTGACAACCCGTATATCGACAAAAAAATCACCTATCGCGAATTGCATGAGAATGTCTGCCGTCTCGCTAATGTGATGAAAAAGCATGGCGTGCGCAAAGGCGACCGCGTTACCATCTATCTGCCGATGATTCCGGAAGCCGCCTATGCGATGCTGGCCTGTGCGCGTATCGGCGCGGTACATTCCATCGTCTTTGCAGGCTTCTCACCGGAAGCACTGGCAGGCCGTATTATTGACTGCGAATCCACATTTGTTATCACATCGGATGAAGGTATCCGCGGCGGCAAACCTATTCCTCTGAAAGAAAATACCGATACCGCGATTGATATCGCCGCCAAGCAATATGTGTTTGTAAACAAGGTACTGGTTGTGCGCCGCACCGGCGGTAAGATCAACTGGGGTCGCGGCCGTGACCTCTGGTATCATCAGGAAGTTGCAAGCGTGGATGCGGTTTGCGAACCGGAGCCGATGAAGGCTGAAGACCCGCTCTTCATCCTCTATACATCCGGCTCTACCGGCAAGCCGAAAGGCGTGCTGCACACCACCGGCGGCTATCTCGTTTATGCTTCGATGACCCATGAATATGTCTTCGATTATCATGAGGGCGATATTTACTGGTGTACAGCAGATGTGGGCTGGGTCACCGGTCACTCCTATATTGTCTATGGCCCGCTCGCCAATGGCGCGACCACACTAATGTTTGAAGGCGTGCCGAACTTCCCTGATCAGGGACGTTTCTGGGAAGTGGTCGACAAACATCAGGTCAATATTTTCTATACCGCACCAACAGCGATCCGCGCTTTGATGGGTGCAGGCGATGAATTCGTGACCCGCAATTCCCGCAAATCTCTGCGCCTGCTCGGCTCCGTGGGTGAGCCGATCAATCCGGAAGCATGGGAATGGTATTATAATGTGGTCGGCGATCAGGCCTGCCCGATTGTTGATACATGGTGGCAGACCGAAACCGGCGGTATTCTGATTACCCCGCTGCCGGGTGCAACCGATCTGAAACCGGGCTCGGCAACCCGTCCGTTCTTTGGCATCAAACCACAGCTGGTTGATGCAGAAGGCGTTGAAATTGAAGGTGCAGCCGACGGCAATCTCTGCATCACCGATTCATGGCCTGGCCAGATGCGGACGCTTTATGGTGATCACCGCCGCTTTATTGAGGCCTATTTCACCACCTATAAAGGCAAATACTTCACCGGTGACGGCTGCCGTCGTGATGAGGACGGTTATTACTGGATTACCGGCCGCGTTGATGACGTGCTGAATATTTCCGGTCACCGCCTAGGCACTGCGGAAATTGAATCGGCACTGGTTTCGCATCATTCGGTATCGGAAGCAGCTGTTGTCGGCTATCCGCATCCGATCAAAGGTCAGGGCATTTATTGCTATGTCACACTGATGACCGGCGAAGCGGAGCATGATGAAGATGCTTTGCGCAAGGAACTGGTCAAGCATGTGCGCACCGAGATCGGACCAATTGCAACACCGGATATGATCCAGTTTGCACCGGGTCTGCCGAAAACCCGTTCGGGCAAGATCATGCGCCGTATCTTACGCAAGATTGCGGAAGATGATTTCGGCGCACTCGGCGATACATCAACACTGGCCGATCCGGCAGTGGTGGATGATCTGATCGAAAAGCGTCAGAACCGCAAATAAGAATAATAAAAAGGCCGGTTCAACCGGCCTTTTTTATTATATAGGTATCGGCCATTGCGGTCATATCCGGCTGACCGTCACTATAGGCAAAACCGGCCATCTCCAGATCACTGCCATCAATGATCAAGTCCTCATAAAGCTGCTCATACATGGCTTTTTTACCCAGCGGTATCAGCCCAGCCTGCATCAGTCGTCGCGGCACCGGCACCATTCTGTTCGCTCTGCCCATTGCCTGCCGCAGCATCATGACAAGTTGCTTTGTTGACAGCGCAACCGGATCAGCCAGATGAAAAATCCGGTGATCAATCTGCACTCGATCTGCCAGCGCCATAAATTCCAGCGCCCGCACCACATTGCTTAAAGAGACAAAGCTGCGCTGATTATTGGCACTGCCAAACGGCAAAGGCAGAACACTATCACAGAGTTTCAGCAGCAAGCGCAGATTACCGGGGGCACCGGCACCATAAACCAGCGCAGGCCGTGCAATACCAATCTCAATGCCCTGCATTTTCAAAAGCCCCTGCTCCGCCAGCGCTTTTGTATGCCCGTAATCCGATAGCGGATGATAGGATAAATCTGCTGTCAGCGGCGGCGGATGCCCCGCAACCACGTTAATTGTCGAAACAAAGATAAAGCGCTTCACGCCTGCCGCGCGCGCCTGCTCAGCCAATACCAATGCCAACCGATGATTAACGGCATCCATCTCTGCGGGAGAGGCAGCATTGCTTCCGCTTCTGTGCGCAATCCCTGCACAATGAATCACGCATTCAACACCGGAAAAATCAGGTTCACTCAGTTCATGACGTGCAATAATCCGCACCTCATGCGCGTGTTCACACAGATGCTGAACAAGCCTGCGCCCGATAAATCCGCCTGCACCGGTAACCGCAATTTTCATCTGTCAAACCCGTATTTGAAAACCTGTTTTCCTGATAGCAATGCTCTGACCATAATCATACCACTTTGCTGCCAAATGAGGCCGGATCATGCATTTTCACTTCAGCCCTGCACGGTCAGAGGATTTCAGCAGACTATTTGAACTGCGTCTGCGCACCATGCGGGAAAGCCTTGAACGTATCGGCCGTTTTGACCCACAGCGGGCGTTTAAACGTTTTCAAAACAGTTTTCGCCCGCAACATACCCGCTTGGTCATCGTCAAGAACCAGCTTGCCGGTTGTGTCGCTCTCGGGCCGGATCAAGATAACTGGCTTCTGGAGCATTTTTATATAGCGCAGGAATTTCAGGGGCTTGGCTTAGGGAGCCTTGTTTTAGCGCAACTGATTGGCGAGGCGGACCAAGCGGAAAAAACAATAAGTCTCAGCGTCTTGCAGCAAAGCGATGCTGCCCGATTTTATGAAAAACATGGATTTTTCAAAACCGGCGAGGATGAGTGGGATATTTACTATGCCCGCTTTCCGGTCATTTCACGTGAATCATAAAAAGCTAAAAAACACCGGCCTTTTAGAAATCAATCGTGCGGCCTTTGATTTCCCAGTCCCCAAAGCGCGCAGGGTCTTTACCACCGCGACCACCGATTTCCTTAGCCGTTTCGGTTTTCTGTTCGGCCTCGCGGCGTGCTTCTGCTTCCAGCAAAGCACGCTGAGCAGCAGGCGGCAGATCTTCAAAGTTTTTACGGAGCGCAGGGGCATCAGATTTCTGATAATCTGCCAATGAAACCACATTATTATTCACTGATGGTGTTTCATTACTCATGGTTTTTATCCTGTCGGTCTGCAGCATATATCAAAATTGTCTGTACTGATGGTATCATAGCCCGTGTCATATTGAAGATATAGTGTGCAAGCCCCATTTTATCATCACATGAAAATGACCTCATTGACTAACCGAAACGGAGATACTGAATGAACATGATGCGCACTGCCATGCTGATTGCCTTCATGACAGCCATGTTTATGAGTATCGGCTATCTGATCGGCGGCTCAAGCGGCATGATGATCGCCTTGGTTATCGCCGTTGCCATGAATTTCTTCAGCTACTGGAATTCCGACAAGATGGTGCTGCGTATGTATAATGCGCAGGAAGCTGATGAAAATACCGCACCGGAATATTACCGCATCGTGCGTGAATTGTCGGATCGCGCGGGTCTGCCAACGCCTAAAATCTATGTGATCAATGAAGATCAGCCCAATGCTTTTGCCACCGGCCGCAATCCTGAAAATGCAGCCGTTGCTGCCACCACCGGCCTGTTACAGCGCCTGAACAAGCAGGAAGTTGCAGCCGTCATGGCGCATGAGCTTGCACATGTGCAAAATCGTGACACGCTGACCATGACAATTACCGCGACGCTTGCCGGTGCGATTTCCATGCTCGGCAATTTCGCAATGTTCTTTGGCGGCAATCGTGAGAACAACAATGCGCTCAGCATGATTGGCACGATCATCGCCATGATTGTTGCACCGTTTGCGGCCATGATTGTGCAGATGGCTGTCAGCCGTACGCGTGAATATGCAGCCGACCGGCGTGGTGCGGAAATTTGCGGTAATCCGCTATGGCTCGCCTCCGCTCTCAACAAGATTGCCCGTGGCGCGCAGGAAACTGTGAATGAGGAAGCAGAACATAATCCGGCAACCGCCCATATGTTTATTATCAATCCTTTGAGCGGGCGCGGTGCGGATAATCTGTTCTCCACCCACCCTGATACGGCAAACCGTATTGCCGCATTGCAGGGCATTGCTCAGGAAATGGGCATCCATTCTGTGTCCGACTATGCAGATAATAGTTTCCAGAACCGTCAGACTGGTGCATATAGCCCGACAAATAACCAATCACAGAACCGCCCGCGCAGCACACCGTCACGGAATAATCCGTGGGGGCAAACGCCGCAGAGTGGCTCTTCACCGGATGATGAGCCGGAAAAACCCTATAAAGGACCGTGGTCTTGAACGATAAAAACCCTGCCGCAAAACACACCGGCTTTCGCTCAGATAAAAAGCCGTTTGATAAGCAGAGTCAAAATCAGGATCATAGTCTTGGTCAGTCCGAGGCTGAATATCGCGTCAAACTCGAAGCAGAGCATCCGGGGCTGAATGTGCGCCTGTGCGCCGCCAAGCTACTCAATGCTGTGGTTGCTAAAAACACCTCGCTCGACGGCCTCACAGATGCACATCACGGTCACCCGCAATATATGGAACTGGATGACCGTGACCGTTCACTGGTTCGCGCCATTTTGGGCACCGCACTGCGTAACCGCAACACGATTGAAACAGCTCTGTGCAAGCTGCTTGACCGGCCATTGCCTGCCAATGCGCTCGCTCTTCAGCAATTGCTCCATGTCGGTGCGGCCCAGATCCTCTATCTCGATGTGCCGGATCATGCAGCGGTGGATATTGCTGTAACCTCCGCCAATATCGATCCGCGCAACCGCAAATATGCCAGTCTCGTCAATGCTGTGCTGCGCCGCCTCACCCGCAATAAAGACCGCGCCATTGAACTGAAGATTCCGAACGGCCCTGAATGGTATATTGAAGGCCTGACCAAAGCCTATGGTAAGGAACAGGCAGAAGCCATTCTGGCCATGCAGGCACATGAGCCGTCGATCGATCTGACAGTCAAAAGCAATCCGGCGGAGTGGGCTTCAAAACTCGGCGGCACAGTTTTGCCAAATGGTTCTGTGCGTCTCGGTTCCTTTGAAGGTTCTTTGACTGCATTGGAAGGCTTTGCGGAAGGTGAATGGTGGGTGCAGGATGCAGCGGCCAGTCTGCCAGCCACATTGCTTGGCGATATTAAAGGCAAACGTGTTGCCGATCTCTGCGCAGCCCCCGGCGGTAAAACTGCCCAGCTGATTATGGCTGGCGCAAAGGTCACAGCATTTGACATCAATAAGAACCGCCTCAAGCGTCTGAAAAGCAATCTCGACCGTTTGCAGCTTGATGCAGAACTGATTGCCACCAATATTCTCGACTATCAGACCGATGAATTGTTCGATGCCATTTTGTTGGATGCGCCATGCTCATCCACCGGCACTGTGCGCCGTCATCCGGATGTACTCTGGACAAAAACACCGGAAGATATCGTCAGACTTTCGCAAGTGCAGGCCAATTTGCTGCGCCATGCCATTTCTCTGGTCAAACCGGACGGCATTATCGTCTTCTCCAATTGCTCGCTGAACCGCGAGGAAGGTGAAGATATGGCGCAGGCAATCATCGCTGAAGGTATTCTGAAGCCTGAGCCTTTCAAACCCGAAGAGCTGCAAGGCATGGAACAGATGATTACAGATCAGGGTTTCCTGCGCTCAACGCCTGCTGATTTGCCTCATGCCGAGCCGAAAATGGCCGGACTGGACGGTTTTTTTGCAGCGCGCTTCCGGCGTTCCGTTTAAAACTTACTTGAACACGTTATCTGTTTCTTAAAAATCTTGCCAATTCACATCATTCTGCGGCTCATAGTTAACAAAGAGTTCACTATTGCCGTGGAATGATAGATCATGAGTACATAGCAGCATAGGCGGCAGGGAAATGTCTCCCTCAGCCCTGATATGTTCCGAGGAGTATCCCGCCGTGAATGTCGCGCTGAGCGAAACCCCGCATCTGTGGACTCTGGCCGTCGCCCAAAGCTGGCGGCGCTTCAGCAGACGTGTGCGGCGCGGCCCGATGTTCCGCTGGCGGTTTTCCGGTTTCACGCCTGAGCGGGTGCTGATTGCCCCGCCGGATTTGCGCGTGGCTGACCCGCAGCTTGCACAGGAATTCTATCACGGCCGTTATGCACTGGCCGGACGGCTGGTCGAAACCGGCGGCATTTCCCCTTTCGCTATTGAACCGCCGACCGATGCATGGGAGGCAGCCCTGCACTCCTTTGGCTGGCTACGCAATATGCGCGCTGCGGGAACCGAGCTGGCTATGGTCAATGCGCGGGCTCTGGTTGAAGACTGGATCCGCATGCATGGCAAACGCATTGAAGGCATAGCCTGGACACCGGCAATCACCGCGCAGCGCATTATTGCTTGGCTGCAACATTCCAACATCATTCTGGCAACCTCTGATCTTGCGACCTATCGCAAATTCATGCGCTCACTGGCCATGCAGGTGCGTTACCTGCGCACTATGACCGGTGTTATGGATGACGGTGAAGATAAGCTGCGGGCACGTATTGCCCTGTCTTTCGCCAGTCTCGCGCTGCCGGTTTCACAATCCATGACACGCTCGGCGCGCCGTCATCTTGAATATGAGCTGAACCGGCAGATACTACCGGATGGCGGCCATATTTCGCGCAATCCGGCAACCGTGCTGGAGCTGCTGGCCGATCTGCTGCCATTGCGCCAGACCTATAGCAACGGCAATGAAACACCGCCGAAAGCGCTGATTGAAACTGTAGAGCGGATGCTGCCTGCATTGCGCTTCTTCCGCCATCAGGATGGCAGTCTGGCATTGTTCAATGGCGTGGGGCCAACCTTGCCGGAACGCCTGATTTCTGTACTGCGCCACGATGAAACGGACGGTGCGCCCCTTACCCATGCACCACATTCCGGCTATGAGCGCCTGCATATGGGCTCTACCACCATTATCGCGGATACAGGTCTGCCACCACCGGTCACAGCCTCAAGGGATGCGCATGCCGGTTGTCTGGCATTTGAAATGTCCTCAGGCCGCCAGCGCTATATTGTCAATTCCGGTATCGACCGCTTCGGTCCGGCGGAATTCCGTCCGCTTGGACGCACCACAGCGGCCCATTCGACGGCAACAATCAACGACACATCGTCCTGCCGTTTTAGCCTCAATTCCAGTATTTCCCATGTCTTGGGAACACCGATCATCGCAGGCCCGGCCAGTGTCAAGCGTCAGCGGCTGGAAGGCATGGGCGAACAAGGTTTTGTCGCCAGCCACGACGGCTATGTCAAACTTTTTGGCTACACGCATGAGCGGCAGATCGTTCTGTCACACAATGGCAGTCTGATTGAAGGTGTTGACCGTTTTATCAAATCGCACCTCAAAACCACGCGGAACAATCGCAACAAACAGCAATCCGATCTGGTGACGGTGCGGTTTCATATTCATCCGCAGGTCTATATCCGTATGGACGAAGACGGCATTGTGCATCTCACTGCCGATCATGATGACAGCTGGGCATTTTCCTGCGCCGATGTCATGCCGCAGCTCGAAGATTCGATTTTCTTCGCCGGTTTCCGTGGCCCTGTGCGCTCACGTCAGATCGTGCTGACATTCTCAGCCACCCAGACCGATCATGTCAGCTGGCGTTTCACCCGTACCGGCCTCGGTCAATATGTGTGACAGGCGTTCAAATCCGCTGTTTTAGAGTAGGATTCCTGCAAAAGCTGTGATACGCCGCCTTTGTCCCACTTTACCGGATTGATGTATGCGACGGGTAATCAGATCCGTCCTGACGCACAGTCCCGACATAAAGCACAAAGAGACCGTCATGGCTGTCAGCTCCAAACATATTCCCGCTCCTGATCTTTTCCCTGTGCGCCGCGCGCTGCTTTCCGTATCGGATAAAACCGGTCTGGTTGACTTTGCCCGCGCATTGCACGCAAAGGGCGTTGAGCTTCTGTCCACCGGCGGTACCGCCAAATCTATCGCAGCTGCGGGCATTCCCGTGCGCGACGTGTCGGAAATCACCGGCTTCCCTGAAATCATGGATGGCCGCGTCAAGACATTGCATCCAAGCGTGCATGGCGGCCTGCTGGCTGTGCGCAATGATCCGGAACATGTTGCGGCAATGGAAGCCCATAATATTACCGGCATTGATCTGGTTGTGATTAATCTCTATCCGTTTGAAGAAGTGCGTTATCAGGGCGGTGATTACGACACCACCGTTGAGAATATCGACATCGGCGGTCCTGCCATGATTCGCGCTTCGGCCAAGAACCATGCTTATGTGACCATTGTCACCGATCCTAACGATTATGACAGCGTGATTGCAGAACTGGAAACCGGTGCAGGCTCCCTGCCTTATGCTTTCCGTCAGCGCATGGCCGGTAAGGCTTTTGCCCGTACCGCTGCTTATGATGCTGCGATTTCCGGCTGGTTCGCAGAAGCCACGAAAGAGGAAGCACCACTGCACCGTGCACTGGCCGGTAAGCTGCATTCTGTGATGCGCTATGGCGAAAACCCGCACCAAAAAGCAGGCTTCTATCTGACCGGTGAAAACCGCGCCGGCGTGGCCACCGCCACGCAGCTTCAGGGCAAGCAGCTGTCCTATAACAATATCAACGACACTGATGCAGCTTACGAGCTGGTGGCAGAATTTGATCCGGCAAAAACCGCAGCCGTTGCCATCATCAAACATGCCAATCCATGTGGTGTAGCTGAAGGCGCATCCCTGAAAGACGCTTATCTCAAGGCCTATGCCTGCGATACAGTCTCAGCCTTTGGTGGCATTGTAGCCCTCAACCGCACATTGGATGCAGAAGCCGCGGAAGAAATCGTCAAGATTTTCACCGAAGTGATTATCGCACCGGATGCAACACCGGAAGCGCAGGCCATTGTCGCCGCCAAGAAAAACCTGCGCCTGCTGGTGACCGGCGGTCTGCCGGATGTGCGCGCACCGGGCATTGCCGCCAAAACCGTTGCCGGTGGTCTGCTGATCCAGAACCGTGATAACGGCAATGTTGATGACATTGACCTCAAAGTCGTTACCAAACGTGCGCCGACGGCTCAGGAAATGATTGATCTGAAATTCGCTTTCCGCGTTGCCAAGCACGTTAAATCCAATGCGATTGTTTATGTTAAAGACGGTGCAACTGTGGGTGTTGGCGCAGGCCAGATGAGCCGGATTGACTCTTCCCGTATTGCAGCACGCAAGGCAGAAGATGCAGCCGCAGTCGCGGGTGGAGAACCTTTGACCAAAGGTTCAGTTGTGGCCTCTGATGCGTTCTTCCCGTTTGCTGACGGCCTGATCTCGGCTGTTGAAGCCGGTGCCACAGCGGTTATTCAGCCGGGCGGTTCAATGCGCGATGATGAAGTGATTGCAGCCGCTGATGCAGCCGGCATTGCGATGGTCTTTACCGGTATGCGCCACTTCCGCCACTAAACTTATCAGTGATCTAAAAAAGGCGGCTTTTCAGCCGCCTTTTTTTATTTTCCTTATTTCGCCGGATAAGGAGACTTGATCGCCAGATATAGTCCGGCGACAAAAAACAGCACCAGCACCGCAATACCAAGGCGTGGTGAACCGCTGGCAGCCGTCATGCTCGCCACCAGAAACGGTGCCAGAAAACTGGTTGCGCGTCCGGCCAGCGCATAAATACCGAAATAGCGCCCTGCCTCATGCGGCTCGACACTGCGGGCAAACCAAGATCGTGAAGAGGCCTGCACCGGCCCGAAAGCAATGCCGATCAGCATACCGAAAGCCAGATAGGCTTTTTCTCCGCCGGAGGAAAACAGCCCTGTATTACTGTCCGGCGCAAAATGCACCAGACCATAAAGCGTATAATCCGGCCCTGTGGAAACAATACCCAATGTGGCAATCAGCAACAGCACCAGCGACACCACAACCACCCATTTTGAGCCGAACCAGCTATCAACATAACTGGCAAACCAGCAGCCGAAAATCGCCACAACATTGAGGATAATGCCGAACAGACCGATCTCGGTGATCGACCAGCCAAACATCGCCGCAGCAAAGCCACCACCCAGCGCCAGCAGCGCATTCACCCCGTCCTGATAGATCATCCGCGCAATCAGAAATCGGAACAGAGCAGCTTTTTTGCGTACTTCATGCAGTGTTTCTTTCAGCTCTGACAAGCCTTCGCTGATGGCGGCTTTCAGCCCCATGCCTTTTTCCTGATCCGGCGTGAAGATAAACATCGGCAGAATGAAAATCAGATACCACAGCGCGGCAATTGGCCCTGTGATACGGGCATCCTCACCTTTCAGTGCATCCAGATGCCAAAACGGCTCTATGCCAATCAGCGTTTTCCCCGTTTCCGGCGATGCCGCCAGACAGGTCACCACAAAGATCAGCACGAGCATACCGGCAAGATAGCCAAGCCCCCATGCAAAATTCGACACCCGCCCGATATGCGAGGCAGGGATGAGCCGTGGCATCATGGAATCGTTGAAAACAATAGAGAATTCCGCCGCAACGGAAGCGCATATAAAGGCTAACAACACCCAGACATAGCTTGATCCAGGCTCCGCAAACCATAGCATAGACAGGCTGATGATTTTGATAATGGCAAAGAAGCCGATCCACGGTTTTCGCGCACCAGTTTTATCCGCAATGGAACCCAGTGCTGGAGACAGGATAGCGATGATAATACCGGCAAAAGCTACCCCATACCCCCAGGCCGCCTGCCCCGAAACAGGATCATCCGACATGCGGGAAATGAAATAAGGCCCGAAAATAAAAGTTGTGACGACTGTGAAAAACGGCTGAGCCGCCCAGTCAAAAAACATCCAGCCCCAGATGCCTTTGTTCCACATGCTGTCATGTGCCGGTCGTTCTGCAGACGGATGTGTGATGCTCAAATCACTGCCCCCAAATCAATCATTGCAACTATTTAAAACAAAAGGGCCGGTTTAACACCAGCCCTTTCTGTTATGTCATCAATCAGCCGATGATCAGCCTGCAAGATCCGCCATAAAACCGGCGGCCACGGCCAGACGGGAAACACTTAAATCCCCGCCTTCTGTCAGCGCAATCATGCGCTGGCGCACACCGTCAATCCGCTCGGCATCACGGGTCAGCCAGCTCTGTACCGGATCGGCCTCACCTTTGAATTTGGTGAGCGCTTCCATCGTCACAGCGCGGGTTGCCTGTGTGATCGTGTCTGTTGCACGCGACAAAGCCAGACCATCATAATAATCTGTCACCGGCACCGCAGACGCAGCCTTTTCAATATTGGCAATGCGGAATGCATCAACAATTTTGAAGTAAGCCGTCGCGGCACTCATCAGCTCGGCTTTGCCCTGATAGGCAATCAGCGCAATATCCGCCATCAACTTGGCTGACTGGAGACGGGCAAGCTTGCGCGCCAGCGCTTCACCTGCACCTTTGGCAACATACTTAGCCGTATCTGCGGTAATCAGATCAGCGATGAAGTCAGGCATCAGCTCTTCAAGTTTTGGCTCCAGCGCCATTCGTGTGCGCTTAACAGCACTGACCATCTCGCTCAAAGTGGCATCAAAGCGGTTGTTACGCAGCACCCATGCCGAAGTCGAGAACAACATATCCCCGACCAGCGCATAAAACTCGTTCTGCACTTTGCCCGGAATTTTATTATCCAGCGCATTAATCGCCTGATAGAGCTGCTCCGTTTCAAAACCATCGGCCACAGCCACATAGGCACGCAGAATTTCTGCCGGTGCCTCGGCGGTCAGATCGCTCAGGCGGCTGACAAATGTAGGTCCGCAACGATTGATCGCATCATTGGACAGAAGTGTAGCAATGATTTCGCGATGCAGACGGTGATGGGTAATATCCTTGGCAAAACGCTCCTGCATTTCCTGCGGGAAATAGCCGAACAGGCGTGAATGCAGATAGGTATCATCCGGCAGATTGCTGGCGATCAGGTCATCGGACAGCACCATTTTGCCATAGGCCAGCAGTACCGCCAGTTCAGGACGGGTCAGGGCTTCACCACGCTTCTGGCGGTCACTCAGCACCTGATCATCCGGCAGATATTCCACCTTGCGATCGAGCAATTTGCGACGTTCCAGAGACGACATCATCCGCATCAGATAAGGCAGCTCGGATGTGCCGCGCTTTTCAACCAGCGACAAGGCCAATGGCTGTTCATAATTATTATGCAGAACCAGCGCTGCCACTTCATCCGTCATCTGCGCCAGCAACACATCGCGTGCCTCGCGGGTCAGACGGCCATCCTGCAGGCTTGGGGTCAGGGCAATCTTGATATTGACCTCAACGTCAGACGAGTTCACGCCTGCCGAATTGTCGATCGCATCGGTATTGCTGCGTCCGCCATTGAGGCTGTATTCAATACGGCCACGCTGGGTTGCACCCAGATTAGCGCCCTCGCCGATCACCTTGGCGCGAACCTCACGTCCGGTAATGCGTATGGCATCATTGGCGCGGTCACCGACCTGCGCATCACTTTCTTCGTTTGCGCGAATATAAGTGCCAATACCGCCAAACCACAACAGATCAACCTGCGCCCGCAGGATTGCACCGATCACCTCATTCGGCGTTGCCGTCAGTTTGCCCAGACCAATTGCTTCAGCAGCGGCCTCAGACAAGGTAATGACCTTCTGCGAACGGCTAAACACACCGCCACCGGCAGAGATTTTTGACCGGTCATAATCCTGCCAGCTGGAGCGCGGCACATTAAACAGGCGCTGGCGCTCAGCAAAAGTTGAATCCGTATCCGGCATCGGATCAATGAAAATATCACGGTGATCAAAAGCGGCGATCAGCTTGATTTTCGGTGACAGCAACATGCCGTTACCAAAAACGTCACCGGACATATCACCCACACCGGCAACAGTGAAAGGTGTGGTTTGAATATCAATGTCCATCTCGCGGAAATGACGCTTCACGGCTTCCCATGCACCACGGGCAGTAATGGCCATTTTCTTATGGTCGTAACCGGCAGAACCACCAGAAGCAAAAGCATCATCCAGCCAGAAATGCTGTGCCTGACTGATCGCATTCGCCGTATCGGAGAAAGTGGCTGTGCCCTTATCCGCTGCTACCACGAAATACGGATCATCATTATCCTGACGGATAACATCAACCGGCGGTACAATTTTGCCGTCGATAATATTGTCAGTGATTGAAACCATTGTTGAGATAAAGGTGATATAGGCAGCACGTCCTGCCTCAAACACAGCATTACGATCACCGCCAACCGGCAAGCGCTTCGGATAGAAGCCGCCCTTGGCACCACCGGGCACAATCACCGCATTCTTTACCTGCTGCGCCTTTACAAGACCCAACACCTCTGTGCGGTAATCCTGCGCACGGTCAGACCAGCGCAAGCCCCCACGCGCCACCGCACCAAAGCGCAGGTGAACACCTTCAACTTCCGGCCCGTAGACAAAAATTTCACGGTAAGGGCGTGGTTCCGGCAGACCGTCTACCGCACGCGGATTGAGCTTTACCGCCAGTGTTACCGGCGCATTGCCGTTCTTGTCATGCATATAGGCATTGGTGCGCAGCGATGCTTCAATCAGATTGCGGTAGCGACGCAAAATCTGGTCATCATCAATGCTTGGCACCGATTGCAGAGCGGTTTCAATCGCCTCAGCAATAGCCAGTTCTTTAGCCTCTTCACCCTTATCGTGGGCAAGTGCCGGATTAAAGCGCAGGTCAAACAACGTGTAGAGATACGTAGCAATTTCCGGATAACGGTTGAGCGTAGCCGCGATAAAGTCCTGCGAATAGGTGATCCCTGCCTGCTGCAGATAACGGCCATACATCCGCAAAATCATAATCTGGCGTGCGGTCAGACGTCCGCTTTGCGCGAGACCGTTATAGCCGTCATTATCAGCCTGTCCGTTCCAAACGGTGCGGAATACATCATCCAGAAGATCGCCGTCATCGCTCAGATCAACGGCTTTGTCCGAAGCGCTGACAATCAGCATATCATGAATATGAACGGTGTTTTTTCCACCTGTTGCAGTCTGCACCGGAAGAGCAAAGGTCTGCTCGCTGATAACGCGGAAGCCCATATTTTCCAGCAACGGCACACGCTGCGACAGCGCAAGTGCCTCACCGAAATGATAGAGCTTCAGGAAGGCCGCCTGCGGCTCCTGTGTATCATAACGGTAGAAATCCACATAAAGCGGGCTCTCTTCCGTCAGCGCTTCGATGCGCACGGCGTCAACCAGCGCTTCAGTTTCATTAAATGTCTCACGGTAGGATTCAGGGAAGCCGGAAGCCAGACCAATCACACGCGGGGCAAAAGTCTGCGAGCTTTCCTCAGCCGCATCACGCACACCATCTTCCCATGTGCGGACAAAGGTGCGGATCTGCTTTTCCAGTGTCTCACGCGCCATTTCACTCACGCTGCCGTCATGGCGGCGGATGATGAACTGAACGCGGGTCACGCCCTTATCAAGGAAGACCGGATGGAATTCCACGGATTCACCGTGATAAACATCCATCAGATAATTGCTGATCGCTTCACGCACAACCGAGTCATAACGGTCGCGCGGCAGATAAACCAATACGCTGACAAAACGGCTGAAACGGTCAATGCGCGGCAGCACACGGACACGCGGACGCTCATCCAGCGCAACAATCAGTTCCGCATGATCGGTCAGGGCATCCAGATCAATCTGGAACATGTCATCACGCGGATAATCCTCCAGAACCCGCACCAGCGCCTTGCCGGAATGGTCAGCCGCGTTAAAGCCGAGACGGCCGATGACGGCCTCTGCCTTGCCACGCAGATAAGGAATTGTGCTGAGGAAGGATGTATAGGCGGTTGATGTAAACAAGCCTACCAGACGCATTTCGCCGGTCACTTTGCCGTCTGCATCAAACAGCTTGATGCCGATATAGTCGATATATTCACGGCGATGCACCAGCGAGCGGCTGTTGCCCTTGGTAATCAGCAGGCTTTCAGAGCTTTTGAGAAAGTCCTGCAATTCCTGTATGATAGAAGCATTATCCTGCCCTTGGCGCAAAACGCGGATATCTTCATCGCGCAGTATCCCCAAGGAAGGTGTGTCGGCCTGTACAAGCGTGCCGTCTTTTGCCTGATAGCGAAACTCGCGCATGCCGAGAAATGTGAAATTGCCGTCACGCAGCCATTTCAGCAGAGCAGTCGCCTCACGGCCCTCTGCGGTATCCGACAGGTTTTTAACATTAGCGTAAGATGCGATCACCTCATCAAGGCGGGCCAGCATCGGTTTCCAGTCGCTGACGGCAGCATAGACCTGCCCCAGCACCTGACCCAGAGCTTTCTCCAGCGCCGCACGCGCTGTTTCATCCATCTGTGGCAAGTGCAGCTGAATCACACTGACCTGTTCAGTGCCTGCCACGGATTTGCCGGAGCTTGCTTCACCGTGAACTTCATAAGTGCTGCCGTTGAAGGCGACATTCAGCACCGGATGCACAACCATATAGATCATGCCGGAGCGCTCAAGAATTTCACCCATCGTGGAATCGAGCAGAAACGGCATGTTGCGGTTAATCAGCGTTACCACGGTCAGCGGACGTCCGCGACGGCGCAGAATACTGTCATTATCGACAGTAATTACCGGTTTGTCTGAGCGGTAAGAGCCGAGCGCCGTTAATGCGAGCTTGGCAGCTTCTTCCATATCACCGGCATCATAGGCCGCAATATCTTCAGCCGGCGCCCATTCAAACAACAGCTTTGCGAACTGAGAAGCTACAGGCTCAGAGATATTCTGATAATCGACAACGAATTTGGTCTGAGCGGTATGGTCTGTATCGGCACTCACTGTAAAACTCCTCATTATACAGACCGCCTCTGCCTGAAGTACCTTCGGCCTGCTCCATCTCTCAAATAACAAGCAAATTGTGACAAAAGAACCGTTTTTTTCGATTTTTTTGCGTTCGAACAAGCAAAAGTGAAATTAAATCGTTCTTAAAAATCATAAACCCGCTGCAAAAATAAAAATCAGCGGTGGATAAAATTCTTATAGTTCCACCAGATGGTCTTCCAGCTCGTTTTTGTCGCCGTCCTCTTTAGGAAAATGCTGCGCCAGCAGGTTGCCGGCTTTGCTAATCGACTCAATAAACCCTTCCGCAACACTTCCCTGTGCTGCATGGCGACTGAGCGTAGCAACAATCGCATTCCATTCCTGCTGATCGACCCGCTCATTAATTCCGGCATCAGCCACCACTTCCGCATAGCGCTCAGCGAGAGACACAAACAACAGAATACCGGTACGCTTATTCGTCAGATGCACATTACGGGCAATGAACTGCTGCAAAGCATTGAGATGCGCACGCCGGTAACGCACACGATGCGGCACCAGAACCATGCGCAATGCAGGTACCAAAGCCAGAAGAGCAATCAGGCAGATAAAAGCCGCCAGAATGGCCAGTGCAAATTTCGGCAGTGACAGATCAAACCAGTAATATTGCGCCACAAAGGCAGCAATCACGGCACTCACGATCATACCACAACAGGCGATAAAACCGGCCACATAAAAATAGTCGTCACTGCGCTGCGCCAGCACCGCATAAATTTCACCACCGGTTTGCTTCTCTGCATCACGAATGGCAGCAGCAATACGCTGGCGATCTTCCTGAGAAATCTGGTTACGCTGATAATGTGTCATTGATTTTCCTCTTTACCAGCTACCCGATGCGCCGCCGCCGCCCGATGAACCACCGCCACCGGAAAAGCCGCCTCCGCCTGACGAGCCCCCACCAAAGCCACCGCCAAAACCGCCACCGGATGAACGCCCGCCGCCACCGCCACCGCCCAGTGCAATGGTTACGCCCAGCCATTCATAGCGCCCCGGACCAATCTTGCGGCCGAAAACCGGCGCAAGCAGCGTAAAGCCAAAACCGCCAAAGAATATGCTGATCCAGAAAATCAGAAAAATGATCTCAACCCAGTCGGTCTGATCGGCAGCTTCTTTCTGATTGCGTTTGGCACGCGCCTGCAATTCAGCGCCCTCACCGCGTAGCACCTGCAGAATATCATCGACACCTTTGGTGACACCCGCGCCATATTCCCCGTTACGAAATTCAGGGATAATCGCATTCTGAATGATAATGGCCGAAAGCGCGTCTGTCACAGTGCCCTCTAAACCATAGCCGACCTCAATACGCACTTTGCGCTCATTGGGTGCGACCAGCAGTAAAATGCCGTTATTTTCTGTTTTCTGGCCAATGCCCCATGCACGATAGAGCCGGTTGGCATAGGTCTCGATATCCATACCATTCAGGCTGGGGACTGTTGCTACCACAATCTGATCAGAAGATTCTTTCTCATAGGCGCTGAGTTTCGCGATCAGTTCCTGCTGCTGTGCAAATGACAGCACGCCCGCCGCATCAACCACACGATCGGTCAAAGCTATGGCCGGTTTATCAGTACTCTGGGCATAGGCAAAATTTGCACACACCAGCAGCACAACCGCCAGAAGCATTTTCAGCACCGACCGGAAAGCAGATTGTTCTGGCCTGTTCTCTGAAATGATATGTGTAGGAACCATACCGTTTTCCTAAGTTTCAGCAAAAGCAGAACGGGCAGGATTTCTCCTGCCCGCTTTTTATCAGTTGAACTGTACTTTAGGAGCGGCCTGAGAGGCCGGATCAATCGTGAAAGTCGGCATTGGCTCATTGTTCCAGAACCACAATGTCTTCCACAGCATGGTCGGCATGGTTTTCAGGCCGGTATTATAAACCCGTACCGCTTCGATATAATCACGGCGTGACACAGCAATGCGGTTTTCAGTGCCTTCCAGCTGCGATTGCAGCGCGAGGAAGTTCTGATTGGCCTTCAGATCAGGGTATTTCTCAACCACAACCATCAGGCGGGACAAAGCGCTGCTCAGATTGGCCTGATTGTCCTGAAACTGTTTGAACATTTCCGGATTATTCAGCATTTCCGGTGAAATCTGTGTCTGCGTTGCCTTGGAGCGGGCTTCAATTACCGCAGTCAGGGTTTCCTGCTCATGCGCGGCATAGCCTTTAACGGTTTCCACCAGATTAGGAATAAGATCGGTACGGCGCTGATACTGATTAAGCACCTCGCTCCACGCTGCCTTTGCCTTTTCCTCATTGGTCGGAATGGTGTTGAAACCGCATGCTGCCAAAAGCGGCATGAACATCAACAAAACAAGCGTTACCAGCGGGCGCATTTTCAAGCGATCTGCAGCCATAACGGAAGTCTGACCGGTCATAGGGATCTCCTTATCTTCGCCACGCATAACGCAGGCTCTCCATTATCAATAATACGCAAATTCTCATTTGAAAATACACGCTTAATAAAAGCGCTCAATATGAAGCTATAAGGCAAAAAAAATACCGTGCCGCTTTACAGAGGCACGGTATTTTTAATTACGGATATTAACCCGCAAAAGCTTTAGAGCAGAAGTTATTCTGCAGCTGGAGCTTCTTCAGCAGGCGCAGCAGCGGCAGCAGCTGCTGCTTCAGCGGCTTCTGCAGCCTTTGCAGCAGCATCTTCTTCAGCCTGCTTAGCCATTGCCAGACGTTCCTGAGCTTTTTTGCCCGGTACGCCTTTGGTTGGGTTGTTCGCAACTTCACGCTTGGCAATACCAGCCTGATCGAGGAAGCGCAGAACGCGGTCTGTTGGCTGCGCGCCGTGACCGATCCAATACTGAACGCGTTCTGCATTAACAGTTACGCGTTCTTCTTTGTTCGCCAGAGTTGCATTCCATGAACCCAGCTTTTCGATGAAACGGCCGTCGCGTGGTGCGCGAACGTCTGCAACAACGATGTGGTAGTAAGGGCGCTTCTTGGAACCGGCGCGTGCCAGACGGATTTTCAGGGACATAGTGTTTTCCTTAAAGTTTATGTCGTGTCACTTAATCAGCAACAATTTCTGAAATACGACCGTTAAAACGATCGCAATGGTTTTTACACCGCAAACCGGACATTACTGTCCGGTATGATTTGCGGCGGTATGCTCATGATGCCGGATCACTTCTTTCACAATAAAGTTCAGAAATTTCTCAGCAAAATCAGGATCAAGACTGGCGTCCTGCGCCAGATTACGCAGACGTTCGACTTGTCGTTTTTCCCGGGCAGGATCAGCAGCAGCCAATCCGCGCTCGGCTTTCAAAACACCGACAGCCTTGGTGCAGCGAAAACGCTCAGCCAGCATATGGATCAGCGCTGCATCAATATTATCAATGGATGCGCGCAGGGCGATAAGTTCAGCAGGCATAGTCTGTTGTTCGCTCATCATGCTCACTTCTTTTTCGGCAGACCCGGAAGACCGCCACCAAGACCCGGCAGTTTCGGAGCACCAAGCCCCGGCAAACCACCACCTAAACCACCAAGACCGCCGCCTTTTCCAAAGCCTGCAGCCTCAGCCTGTTTCTGCAAGGCTTCCAGCTGTTTCGGATCCATGCTCGACAGATCGGGCATACCGCCCCCTAGGCCGCCCATACCACCGAGACCGCCAAGTCCCATCTTGCCGGCAAGGCCGCCCATCATCTGTTTCATCATGCCGCCTTTGCCCTTGCCCATAGCTTTCATCATATCAGCCATTTGCATGTGCATTTTCAGCAGCTTGTTAATATCGGCCGCATTGGAGCCGGAACCTTTGGCAATACGCTGCTTGCGGCTATGCTTGAGCAAAGCCGGATTAGCGCGTTCAGCCTTGGTCATGGAACCGATGATTGCGAGCTGACGATCGAAAAGTCTGTCGTCCAGACCGGCAGCAGCAGCCTTGTCTTTCATCCCTGCCATGCCCGGCATCATACCCATGATACCACCCATGCCGCCCAGCTTCTTCATCTGCTGGAGCTGGTCCGCAAGATCATTCAGGTCGAACTTGCCGGCCTGCATTTTCTTGGCCATTGCCGCTGCTTTTTCAGCATCAATGGTTTCAGCTGCTTTTTCAACGAGCGAAACAATGTCGCCCATACCGAGAATGCGGTCAGCAATACGCTTCGGATAGAACTCCTCCAGCGCATCCATCTTTTCGCCGGTCGCGATCAGCTTGATCGGCTTGCCGGTAATGGCGCGCATCGAAAGCGCTGCACCGCCACGACCATCACCATCCATACGGGTCAGTACGATACCGGTAATACCAACGCGCTCATCAAAGTTACGCGCCAGATTAACGGCATCCTGACCGGTCAGGCTGTCGGCAACGAGCAGAATTTCATGCGGATTGGCGGCTTTGCGGATATCCGCCATTTCCACCATCAGCGGCTCGTCAATATGCGTGCGACCTGCTGTATCGAGGATCACCACATCATGACCGCCGAGTTTCGCAGCCTGTACGGCGCGCGCAGCAATCTCAACCGGTGTTTGTCCGGCAATAACCGGCAATGTATCAACACTGGTCTGAATACCGAGCTGACGCAGCTGTTCCTGCGCGGCAGGACGGCGTGTATCCAGCGAGGCCATCAGAACTTTTTTACGCTGACGTTCTGTCAGGCGCTTGGCCAGCTTACCTGTGGTGGTGGTTTTACCCGAACCCTGCAAACCGACCATCATAATGACAACCGGCGCCGGTGCGTTCAGATCAACCGTCACACCTTCGGTGCCGAGCATTTCCACCAGTTCGTCATGGACGATCTTAACGACCATCTGACCAGGCTTAATGCTTTTCAGAATTTCCGCACCAACCGCTTTTTCACGCACGCGGTCAGTAAATGAGCGAACCACTTCCAGCGACACATCCGCTTCGATCAGCGCACGGCGCACTTCACGCAACGCGGCCGCAACGTCGGCCTCAGAGAGAGCGCCACGTCCGGTCAGACCGTTCAGAATAGAGCCAAGACGCTCCTGAAGTGATTCAAACATCTAAATTTCCCAATCTCTGTTCAGATCTGCGGGATCTGAGTGCAGGTTCATCCCGAAATCATATAAGGCAACGGCTTAGAACCGAAGCTGCATCCAAAGCAAAACAGCACCCGAGGGCGCATTGCGCTGTCGGATGTTGACCTCCGGGATCTCTTTATACCATACGGGTCCCGGTCGGCTGCCTGAGAACATATACTCATAGCGGAATTATCGCGCGTTCTTTACATGATCTGCAGTTTATGAGTCAAGCTTTTGCAAGGAAAAAGCCACGACACAGCACTGCACAAACAACAAAACCACAGAAACAATCAGAGTCTCTTTAAAACTGTGACCCAAAAAGCGCGGACAATCTGAAACTGCCCCGCAAAGCGCTATGCGCCTCATTCAGACCACATTCAACGGACATCGCCCTGCTTTAAGATGGAACAGCACCAAAACTATGGTTTTTTGTAAAACCCTGTTAACCATATAAATCTATAAAGCACCTGAGCAAAGTTCTAACGAGGCAGCTTCATGCAGTCAAAGACTATCAAATCTTCTCTCCGTCAGCTGAAATTCGCAGTGTTTGGCGGTTCAATTGCTGTACTGGCTTTTTCCGGCATTGCACAGGCAGCTCAATGCGGAAACACCGGCGCCGGTTTTCCGGCATGGGTGCAGGGCTTCAAACAGGAAGCAGCAGCACGCGGTATCAAAGGCAACGCATTGTCAGCACTGGACAATGTGAAATACGCAACCGCAACAATCAATGCAGACCGCAATCAGAAAAGCTTCAAGCTTTCTCTGGACGACTTCATGAAGAAGCGCGGTTCGACCACAATTATCAGCCGTGGCAAAGCTCTGAAAAAACAGAATGCTGCCCTGCTTGCTAAAATCGAGCAGCGCTACGGCGTTCCGGCCGGCCCATTGATGGCAATCTGGGGCATGGAAACCGGTTTCGGCAATTACATGGGCAAGCAGCACACGCTTTCAGCGGTTGCAACACTGGCCTATGACTGCCGCCGTTCAGAGTTTTTCACCAATGAACTTTATGCAGCACTGCAGCTGATTCAGCGTGGCGATCTCAGCCCGAATGCAGTCGGCGCCATGCATGGTGAAATCGGCCAGACACAGTTCCTGCCATCCAGTGTCATCAAATTTGGTGCTGACGGTGACGGCAACGGCCATATTGATATGGTTGGCTCGCGCGCAGATGCTCTGGCTTCAACAGCCAGCTTCCTCAAAGCTCACGGCTGGCGCGCAGGCGCAGGCTACCAGCAGGGTGAGCCGAACTATGTTGCTATTCAGGGCTGGAATGCCGCAACTGTTTACCAGCAGGCAATTGCCATCATGGGCAAGGCTATTGACGGCAACTAATTTGCCCTCGACACATTAAAAAACCGGCTGAAAAGCCGGTTTTTTTATTAATCAGCCTTAAATCCGATTATTCTTACACTGATTCATTTGAATTGTTCCGCCCTGCACAAAGCACATCTTATTAAACAGCGATAAATCCAACGGATTGGGCAGGCGTATGTCGTACATATCCGGATATGGCTTCAGTGACGGATTAAAGAACCGGTCAATCTGCGAAATAAAAATCAGAACCAACCCCTTCTTTTCAGCAAATTTTTTAAGGGCCTCCACCTGCTCCATCAAAGCCGGTTTATCTCGTCGCTGGTCCAGCACCTGCAAATAGTCGACAACAATCAGCGTTCCGTAAGGAGCAGCATCCATTCGAGTCATAATATAATCCGCACTGACAGCATCTGAAGTATCAAACACCAGCAGTTTTGGACTGTACTCCCATTCCGGACGAATTCTTTTTAAACGCTCACGAACATCCTGCTCAGTATATTCAAGCGTAAAGAATGCACCGTGATTGCCTTGATCAACGCCCCTCATCAGCAGTTCAAGACTTAGCAACGTCTTCCCCTGTCCGGGACGCGCGCCAAGCAATACCATATCGCCCGGCATTAACTGCCGGAACAATTCATCTGCAGATAGAGTTCCTGCCTGCTTTGAAATGAGCAGGCTCCAGCTGCTATACCCTTGCTCAGAAGCAATGTGATCAAACGCTTCATGCAGCGGAATATTGTTTTTTCTAGATAAGAGTCTGGCTTTACGTTTTAAAACATAAAGTGGTGCCGATAGTTTCATGCAGATAACCTCCTGTTGAGGACAATCTCAGCATTCCCTCCTTATGCATCATGTCCAAACAGATGGCCGGTTCGTTCTGCACCCTGCATGAATAATACTTTCCCATATGGAGGGGGGAGGCACGGGTTTTGCCTGAAGCAGACTATATGCCGGTTTATCAAAATAGAAAGCGCCCAATAAAAAAACCGGCTGAAAAGCCGGTTTTTTTATGATCTCAAATTTATCAGGCAGCAGATGTGCCTTCTTGTTCCGTCTGAACCGGCACCGGCACTTCATCCATTTCAGGACGAATAAAATCGCCAGTCTGCGAATCCATCACCCATAGTTCACCGGTCGAAATATCAAACCAGGCACCATGCAGTGAGAGGCGTCCCTTTTTCTCCAGAATATCAACGCATGGAAAACTGCGCAGATTATTCAGAGAATAGCGGATTGAAATACGCTCCAGAGCGGTCTGGCGCTCGGTCTGCGTCATCAGCGTATTCGCCGTAATCGTTTCAGCAGCAGGTGCGAGCAGGCTCATCCACTTGCCGATAAAATCGCCCGGCGACAACGGGCTGCTTTCTGTATCAAGCGCAGATTTAATGCCGCCGCAACGACCATGCCCAAGCACAACAATATGCTTAACCTTCAGGCTCTGCACCGCAAATTCCAGTGCCGCTGAGGCAGCATGATATTCGCCATCCGGCTCATAAGGCGGGATGAGATTTGCGACATTGCGCAAAACAAAAATTTCACCCGGGCGGGTATTAAAGATGATTTCCGGCGCAGCGCGGGAATCACAGCAGGCAATGACCATCGTTTCCGGTGTCTGGCCCTGATCTGCGAGTTCCTTATAGCGCATTCTTTCATCGGCAAAATCCGATGCCATGAAGTTGCGGTAACCGGTGAGGAGTGTGTCTGGAAGATCTACCATGATTTTTCGATAAACCCATATTTATCCAAGATCAATCAAAGATTGATCAATTTTTCGCACAACCACGCCCTGTTGCAAGCGCTTTTTTGATCCCGTTTTCGGTAATTTTGAGCGAAAAACAGCGAAAAAACCACTGATTTTGCGTTTTACAGGCCATTTTTATCTATTTTTGCAGCAATAAAACAATCTATCAAAAATAATTTTATCTACAAAAATAATTTCCTATGCGCTCATTCCGTGGTTGGGATGCATCAACCGGCGCAGCTGCACCATTGCCATCGGCCGCTCCAGACTGGACGCATCTGCTTCCAGCATCAATTCGTCAGCACCGCGCTTGGCTGCACGGGCAAGAATTTCGAACACAGCAGCCGTTGTCATTTGCAGTGCTTTTTCATCACTCAACCCGCTCATTTTGCGGGCAAGGAACAAAGCCGATGTCAGATCGCCCATGCCGTTGCCGGGCCCTTGCACAATCCGGTGCTCCGCCATTAAAGCCTGCGTGCGCGTGATCAGCACATTGCTGATACTGTCCCGCATCAAAGCAAAGGCAGATGTCACCAGCATTGTATCCGGCCCTGCACGCAAGGCCGCCTCCATCAGCTCCTGATTATTCGTTGACTCAGTCTGTGTCAGCCAACCCAGCTCATAACGGTTCGGCGTGGCAATATCCGCCAGCGGCAATAACAGATCACGGATAGCAACGGCAGTGGCTTCAGCCACATACAGCCCCTTTGCATCGCCGATCACCGGATCGCAAATATATTGCAGGTTAGGATTTTTGGCTTTCATACCCGCAATAAGATGCGCCACCGCTTCAACTTGAGCGGCATTGCTCATAAACCCTGTGAGCACTGCGCGAACCTCATGCAGCCACGGCGCGCGCTCGATATCTGATATCAAACCTGAAAACTGAGCTTCATCGGGTATAATCCGCCCCGCAGGACCATGCCCCGGATGCCAGGGCAGAATAACCGTAGGCACAGCCCAGACCGGATGACCAAGCCGCTCCAGTGCAAAAACCGCAGCTCTGTTGCCAATAGAGCCACGCACAACATGGCTGGAAATAACGATTACAGCACTCGTGCCGGTCGGATCGGAAGCAGTCATGGCATTATCCGGTATGAATGTGAAAATACAATCCTGCAGAACCTCCACCAGATTCTATAGAAAAGTCAAATTTATTAAAACAAACAAACCGGAAATACCTTTTGCCCGCAGTCATTCCGTCAGAGTTTAAACGTCAGAAAGCTCAGCCTTATTCTCGTGATGTGCAAGCACAGGCATATGCAGGCGGCGCCGGTTAATATGCCCTTCAGCCGGTTCGCCGTTTTGACAACTGGGCTTCTCACCTTTGAAATAGAATTTCTGCCATGCCTGCTTGATTGTCAGCTGATCGCCGTCCTGTAGATTTTGATTGAAAGTGCGACGGGACAGCGCCCAGGTCTCATATTCTTTTTGAAGCAATGGTTCGTCCGCAATATTGCGGATCACCGGCCGGACATTATCCATCTTGTGATGCTCGGTCATTTGAATGAAACAGAATGGCTCTCCCTTTTTAAAACGCACAATCCCGGGACGGGTCATGATCCAGTTCATCGTAAAGGGAAAAGGCAGCCAGTCCGTCTCCACCAGCCCCGTCAGAGGCTGGATACCATCCTTGATATGATTAGGTGCACCACCGGCAATGATTGCGCAATGCGGCGGCGTGCGGAACAGATAGCCCGTATGGAATGTAATTACGCCGTGGGAAAAATGTGATTCCACAAAATGGGCGGCCATAGGATCGCGGCAGGAAACCCGCACATCATTTTTATCCTTACCGCCATTCCAACAAATCTTGTAATCGGCAGGACACAGAATTTCCCAGCCGGTGGTATTCGCCATTGTGAGTTGCAGGCAGCGATAGGGAAAGCGCATATGGAAATTATCCATCCAGTCACGCTCACCTCGCCCCGCAACAATCTGCGGCGCATTCTCCATAACGCTAAAACATTCCAAATACATGATGCACGCCTCCGGATGATGCAAAACTGCCTTTGGCGATATGAAGTTTTTTAGTGCGCCGCAGGCTTTTGTAAAATGCACGGAGCCGCCGGTTTTGTTCACTGACGGTTTTATCAGGCGTGCCGCAAGACAAAAACAGAAGCTGTCCTGCGCATTATTATCAGGCCAATTTAACTACCAGTTTGCCGAAATTCTTCCCTTCCAGCATGCCGGTAAAAGCGTCCGGTGCATTCTCAAGCCCCTCCACAATATCTTCCCGATAGCGGACTTTTCCTTCCGCAATCCACTGTGTCATAGCTTGATAAAATGCAGGGCGTTGCTCACTGAAATCCCGCTGAATAAAGCCGCGAATAGTCAGGCTCTTCGACAAAATATCCCGCATCAGCAAAGGCAGACGGTCGGGTCCGTCAAATGTGCCTGTACTGTTATATTGCGCGACCAGCCCGCAAACCGGCACACGGGCAAACTGATTAAGCAGCGGAAACACCGCTTCAAACACTTTGCCGCCGACATTTTCAAAATAAACATCAATACCGGACGGACAGGCCTCTTTCAAAGCAGCAGCAAAATCCGGCCGGTAGTGATCCAGCGCAACATCAAAACCAAACTCTTCAATCAGCGCCTTAGATTTCTGTGGGCCTCCTGCAATGCCAACAGTGCGTGCGCCATGCAATTTTGCAATCTGCCCGACCGCCGAACCGACAGGACCGCTGGCAGCGGCAACGACGACGGTCTCTCCTGCCTTCGGCTGACCAATAGTTAAGAGTCCTGCATAGGCCGTAAAACCGGGCATACCGAGAACACCAAGTGCTGTGGTGAGTGGCGCTGCGGCAGGATCAAGCTTGCGTAAACCGGCAGCTTCGGCCACGGCATAAATCTGCCAGCCCGAATGGGACAAAACCATATCTCCGGCAGCAAAATCCTTATGACGACTGACAAGAACTTCCCCGACAGTGCCACCCTCCATGACATCGCCAAGGGCAACCGGTGCGGCATAGGATTTGGCATCACTCATGCGTCCGCGCATGTAAGGGTCAAGCGACAAATAATGCAGTTTCAGCAAAACCTGCCCTTCTGCGGGTTCCGGCACCGGAGCGCTTTCGAGGCGGAAGTTTTCCGCTGTCGGACGGCCAGCGGGGCGGGATGCAAGAACAATACGCTTGTTTGAAAGTTGAGCCATGTCAGGCAACTCCTGTGAAAGTGGCATTGCATGGAACAATACACGGCGCATTGCACCGGACAAAACAACAAGCTGTGTTTTTAAGAAGCGGGAAGAAATAGATTTTGCGGAATCACGATTCTCAGAGAATCAAAAACCCCGCCTGTAAAAGCGGGGTTCATTTGTATTCGGTATATAAATCTCAGAATGAAGCACTGCCAATATTTTGGTTATGGCATTTGCAGCCCGTCAGAGCCGAAATAACTAGCTCATTGCCGGAATGACGAACTCTGCACCATCCTTCACACCCTGCCGCATGCCCGCAGCCACGAAGTGGTGAGGACATGCAAACAGATAAAAATCGGGTGTCAGCTCATGGTCGGAATGACAAACTCAGCCCCGTCCTTCACACCCGACGGCCAGCGCGACGTTACCGTTTTGGTCTTGGTGTAGAAGCGGAACGCATCGGGACCGTGCTGGTTGAGGTCACCGAAACCGGAGCCTTTCCAGCCGCCGAAGGTGTAATAGGCAATCGGAACGGGGATTGGCACATTCACCCCCACCATGCCGACCTGAACACGGGAGGCAAAGTCACGCGCGGCATCACCGTCGCGGGTGAAGATGGCTACGCCATTGCCATATTCATGGTCATTCGGCAGGGAGAGCGCTTCCTCATAGTTTTTGGCGCGAACAACACTCAGCACAGGACCGAATATTTCTTCTTTGTAAATGCGCATGTCTCTGGTCACATGATCGAACAGACAACCGCCGAGATAGAAGCCGTTTTCATAGCCCTGCATTTTGAAGTTGCGGCCGTCAACAACCAGCTTGGCGCCTTCTTCCACGCCGAGATCAACATAACCACGGACACGCTCAAGCGCCTGTCTGGTTACCAGCGGGCCGTAATCCGCAGCAACATCCGTCGACGGACCGACTTTCAGCGCTTCAACACGCGGAATGAGCTTGTCCATAAGACGTTCTGCCGTGTCGTGTCCAACCGGAATAGCAACGGAGATTGCCATGCAACGCTCACCGGCAGAACCGTAACCGGCACCGATCAGCGCATCCACCGTCTGATCCATATCCGCATCGGGCATAATGATCATATGGTTTTTGGCGCCGCCAAAGCACTGAACGCGCTTACCATTGGCGCAACCGCGGGCATAAATATATTGCGCAATCGGAGTGGAGCCGACAAAGCCGATTGCCTTGACATCCGGATCATCCAGCAATGCATCAACCGCATCTTTATCGCCGTTGACCACGTTGAAAATACCGGCAGGCAAACCGGCTTCCATAAACAATTCCGCAAAGCGCATCGGCACACCCGGATCACGCTCGGAAGGCTTAAGAATAAACGCATTACCGCAAGCAATCGCAGGGCCCGCTTTCCACAGCGGGATCATCGCCGGAAAGTTGAAGGGCGTAATACCGGCCACAACACCGAGCGGCTGACGCATGGAATAAACATCAATGCCGGTACCGGCGGCATCAGTGAATTCGCCTTTCAGCAGATGCGGTGCACCGAGACAAAACTCAATCACTTCCAGCCCGCGCTGAATATCACCCTTGGCATCCGGAATGGTTTTGCCATGTTCACGCGCCAGCAATTCTGCAAGACTGTCATATTCAGCCTCAACCAGTTCCAGAAATTTGCGCAAAACACGCGCACGGCGTTGCGGGTTGGTCGCTGCCCATGCAGGCTGAGCTGCCTTGGCATTTTCGACCGCTGCGCGCACTTCATCCTTAGTCGCCAGAGCAACCTGCCCCAGCACCGCGCCATCCATTGGCTGATAAAATTCCGTATTACGACCGCTTGTGCCTGCCACATGCTTGCCGCCGATGAAGTGCCCGACCTGTTTCATTGCTTTGCTCTCCCGAGATTATAAAACCGTGCCCCATCATCACCCTGCAAAAAATAGTTTTCAAGTAGGCGAAAAGCGTATCCGTTGTGCAAATATCCATATAAGCTCTTCTCATGAACTGGGATGATATTCGCATATTTCTCGCTGTGGCCCGCTCCGGACAAATCCTTGGCGCAGCAAAGAAGCTCGGCCTTAATCACACGACTGTCTCCCGCAGGCTGACAGCGCTTGAAGCCAGCCTCAATACAACCTTGCTTAACCGGCGCACCAATGGCTCGGAGCTGACACAGGCGGGGGAAGAGTTTTTACATTCCGCAGAGCGCATGGAAGCAGAAATGCTCAACGCCCATGCCCATCTCGCCAATGCAGATATCGCTATTGCCGGTACCATACGCATTGGTGCACCGGATGGTTTTGGCGTCAATTTTCTCAGCCCCAGACTGGCACGGTTCTCTACGCTCTATCCTGATCTGACTATTCAGCTGGTGCCGGTTCCCCGTTCTTTCTCACTCTCACGCCGCGAAGTAGACATTGCCATCAGCGTGGAGCGGCCGGAAACAGGCCGGCTGGTTGCCCGCAAACTCACCGGCTATAATCTCGGTCTCTATGCCCATAAGGATTATCTTGAGCGCTATGGAACGCCGCAAACTGTGGAGGATTTAAACCATCACCGGCTGATCGGTTATGTGGAGGATCTGGTCGCCACACCAACACTGGATTATGCACGGGAAATCAGCCGTGACTGGACACCGGCTTTTGAAGTCTCCAGTGCATTGGGACAGGTTGAGGCCGTCAAAGCCGCAGCGGGCATTGGTATTTTGCATGGCTTCATCGCCCGCGAATATTCTGATCTCATTGAGATATTGCCGCACAAGCGTATCAAACGCTCCTATTGGCTGTCCTATCATGAAAGCGCACGCACATTGCGACGCATTCATACTGTTGCAGATTTCATTTCAAATCTGGTCGAGCAGGAACGGCATTTGTTCAGCTGAAACCGGACTATGCTTTTTTAGATATGAACAGCCCAAGCATAACCGACAGCACCACGACCGGCAGCAACAGCGAATTCAGTCCGAAATAATTGTATAAGACTGCACCTGAAGCCGCGCCTATAACCAGTGACACCCACACAGACACATGCTGCAACCAGCGGCGGCGCGGCACTTGCCCGCGCAAACCATTGGCCAGATCACTCGCTGCATTAAAAATTGTACCCGTTACAAAAGTCGTACCAAGACGCGCCGCGCCATCCGCTTTAAAAACCGCATTCTGCGCACCCATTGCCGCTGCCAGCAGCATAACCGGCATCCGTGTTTCCTGCAGCAGCTGCCCAAACAGAACAATACCTGCAAGCAGTGCAATCACCATCAACAACACGCGTATTGAGTACCAGCGCTGTTCCCGTGCACTGATAAAAGAGGCGATGAATGCGCCGCTGAAAAATAAGCCGATCAGCAACAGCGGCATGAAGAGGCTCTGCCCGCGCAGCAGTTGTACTGCTCTGCCATCCGGCCCGCTCATAGCCAGACCGAGCTGCGTTGTATTCCCGCTCATAAAGGAAGCAAAATATCCGCCCAGTTCTATGAAAGCGAGCGCATCCACAAAACCGGCAACAGCCGTCAGAACCAGACCGGTCAGTAAGCGGGCGGGTGGTGTCATCATCATTCCCGAAACAGGCGTCAAAACAAACAGAAGCCTGCCGGACTATTTTCCGGCAGGCTGCAGCACAACAGATTTTAAAAGATCACGCTCGTTTTACAAGTCTCAGAATAACAAGCAGAATAACCGCACCGATAAAAGCATTAATGATCGAGGCGATCACACCGCCGCCGACCGCAAACCCCAGACGCGGCAACAACCATCCGGCCAGAAATGCGCCGATCACACCGACAACGAGATTCCCCAAAAGGCCGAAACCACCACCGCGGACAACCTGTCCGGCAAGCCAGCCGGCAACGAGACCAACGATAAGAAAGACCAGTAAACTTTCTGCACCCATTATTATCTCCGATATGAATCGTTTGCTGTTTCATGGAATTTACTGTGCATCCGGCAATATTGTTGCTGCAACAATTTGCCAACCGCATCATCAGGATAACGCATTAAATGCTACATGGCTGCATAATTAAACCAATAAATATAACAGGCTATGCTGCCGCGCGTTTTAATCCTGCATCCAGCCACACGAACCTGCTTTTCCGTTGCAAAGCAAAGAACCGCATTTTCACGAATTAACAATGTTTTAAGAAACGCCTTATTTTCATCGCCAAAAACGGCAATACTGCCCGCGTGACATTATGCTTGTTTAAATTCTGCAAGTTTATACATTCGTGTAATAACAAGCTCACATGGGGGATACACAGGTGGAAACCGGATGGGATGCCTCAATCACTGATTTTTCTGGCAATGATCCTTCTGACAATGAGCTTTCTGGTCTGTCGGAAGCCTCTGCATTATTTCAGGCTGTTTTACCGCGCTTTCCGGTCATGAACGGTAACACTGATCCCGTTCTTGATAATCTTGTGGCGCTGGCAGCCAATCTTTGTGAAGCGCCGGTTGCAGCGATCAATCTCATCTCTCAGGAGCAGCAGATTTTCAAGGCGGTCTATGGCCTTAACTTGAATGCCCCGCCTGCCGGTCACAGTTTTTGCCGCCAGACTTTGATGGCTGAAGATATATTCATCATCAGCGATGCAAGTATGACACCGGTCTTTGCCGGCGAGCCCTTTGTGCAAGGCTCCTCATCCTATCGCTTTTATGCAGGGTTAAAGCTTGCAGCCCGTGACGGCACGATATTCGGCACCCTGCTGATACTGGACAAACAACCACGCTCCCTGACAGCCAGACAGCTGAAAGATATGCGCAGACTGGGACAGATTGCCAGTGCCCATATGGAGATGCAAAATCTCCACCACCATCAACAATATAAAGAACAACTGAACCAGTTGATCATCGACAATGCACTCGATTACGCCATTATCACCACCACATTAAGCGGTCAGGTCACCAGCTGGAATGCAGGCGCACAAAGATTGTTCGGCTGGACTGAAGCAGAAATGCTCAAATCCGCGGTCGACATTCTTTTCACACCGGAAGAGAGGGAAAAAAACATACCGGAAATACGCCGCGTCAGTGCCCTGCATCACCGGCAGGATGCCGTTGAGCGCTGGCACATGCGCAAAGACGGTAGCCGGTTTTGGGCAAGCGGACAGTTATTGCCGCTTTATGATCAAGACGGGTGCGTGCAGGGTTTTCTGAAAATCCTCATTGACCGCACGCTTCATCGCGAACAGCAGGAACGTCTGCGTGAGCAGGAAGAAATGCTCCGCCTTTCACAGGAGGCGGGTGGTATCGGTGCTTTTGATATTCACTTGGCAAACCGTACAATCACTGTCACCAATCAGATCCGGCATATTTACGGTATAGCGCCTGATGCCAATATTACGATTGAGCTCTTTGAAAAGCTGATGACACCGGAGAGTAAAACGGGGCAAAAGCCCGATCAATGCAAAACCGCAAATCCTGCGGCTCTTTCTTTACCTGTCTCAGGCCACAGCGAATACTGCATTCACCGGCTGGATAATCATGAGGAACGCTGGGTTGCTCTGTCGACGGAACTCCTCAGCGACGAACAAGGCAAAACAATCCGCTTACGCGGCATTGTGCAGGATATCACCGCCCGTAAATTTGCCGAAGAGCAGCAGGCAATGCTGACTGCGGAGCTGGCACATCGCAGTAAGAATATTCTTGCCGTCATTCAGGGTATTGCCAACCAGACCTTGCGCAACACGACCAGCGCCGAAGAGGCAAGATCCGCTTTTGAAGCCCGTATTATGGCCTTAAGCAAAGCACAGGACGTGCTGACCCAAGGGGCAAATTCTGCGAGTGCCGACCTCAAACAAATTGTGGCAAACAGCCTGTCCGTGCATGCCGGTGCAGATAAACGCCGCATCAGTATCAATGGCCGCTCGGTTACACTGGGCTCCAGACAGTCTTTATCCTTGGTCATGGCGCTGCACGAGCTGGGCACCAATGCCGTCAAATATGGCGCACTTTCAACACCTGCCGGACATATTGAAATCCGCTGGCTCTTTGAGAACGACCGCTTCCTGTTTTACTGGACAGAAAGCAACGGCCCGCCGGTTACAAAACCGGCACGCCGCGGCTTTGGCTCACGCCTGATTGAACGCACACTCGCGGCCAGCCTTGGCGCAACCGCAGAGCTGCACTATCTGCCTTCAGGGCTGGAGTTCCGGCTCAATGCGCCTGCAAATAATATGCGCTTCGATCCGGCATAAAAAACGTTGCTGTTGAGAATATCCCGAAAAGTATGAAACGGTTTTCGGAATACGCGTCAAAACAAATAGTTTAGAGCGGCGTTTTTATAGAAGCATAACCTCAAACCAAATGTCTGAAGGCCTGAATAACCTGATCGTAAACACCGCGCTTAAACGGCACGATCAGCTCCGGTAATTCCAACATCGGTTTCCATGCCCACATATCAAACTCGGCCTCATGGCCACCGGGCGGCGGATTGATCGCAATCTCGTTCTCATCACCTTCAAAACGATAGGCGAACCAGCGCTGTGTCTGACCGCGATATTTGCCTTTCAAAGCAATACCGATCAGATGCTCCGGCAGATCATAATTAATCCAGTCCGGTGCCTCTGCCAGAAGGCTGACTGTGCGCATACCCGTTTCTTCGTAAAGTTCACGCAGCGATGCAATTGCAGGATCTTCTCCGGCATCAATACCGCCCTGCGGCATTTGCCAGAGCTGTGTTGCACCTTCCATCTCGCCATTCGGCTCAACGATGCGTCGTCCTGCCCAGACTTTGCCTTCGCGGTTCAGAACCATAATGCCCACACACGGGCGGTAAGGCAGCGATGCGAGATCACGCTTTTCAGTCATTCTGCTCTCTTCAGTTTATGCTTTAGAGCGCCGTGTGCCAGACGTGGCACACAAAGGTCACTCTAACACTTTAAAATTATGCTCTAAAAACTACAGACAAAAAACGCGGGAACTGCCCCGCGTTTTTCATACTGTATAAGCTTATTTTTTATCCGGCTTTGGCAAATCTTTTTTAGGATCCGGCGGGAAAGCTGCACTTGTCGTTTCACCGCGCAGCAGTTTCAACGCTTCGCCCAGCTGAAGATCATCCTTCGGCTCCAGCGGTACATAGGCTGATGAACCTGAACCGGCATCATCTTCCTCTGCGCCCTTGATATGACCTTTCAGACCGGCCTCACCCTTGGTCGTCACATCACGGCCTTTCAGCTCATCCGGCAGCGGCTGTTCAACCTTGATATCCGGTGTGATGCCCTTACCCTGAATGGATTTGCCTGAAGGCGTGTAATAGAGCGCTGTCGTCAAACGCAGCGAACCGTTTTCACCCAGTGGGATAATGGTCTGTACAGAGCCCTTACCAAAGGACTGTGTTCCCAGGACAGTCGCACGGCGATGATCCTGCAAGGCACCGGCCACGATCTCAGACGCACTGGCGGAACCGCCATTGATCAGCACGATCACCGGCTTGCCTTTGGTCAGATCACCGGAACGGGCATCAAAGCGTGTTACATCCTGCGGATCACGGCCACGGGTTGAAACAACTTCACCCTTATCGAGGAAGGCATCGGACACAGACACCGCCTGATCAAGCAGACCACCCGGATTGAGACGCAGATCGAGCACAAAACCTTTCAGCTTGTCCTCAGGCACCTGAGACTGAATATCCTTGATTGCCTTTGTCAGATCATCGGAGGTCTTCTCGGTGAAGGAAATCACACGCAGATAGCCAACGTCATTCTCAACGCGGTAGCGAACAGCTTTCACCTTGATGATCGCGCGCTTGATCGACAGCTTGATCGGCTTATCAGCACCCTGACGGATCAGGGTCAGTTCAATCGCTTCATCAACCGGCCCGCGCATTTTATCAACGGCATCATTCAACGTCAGACCGCGAACTTCCGCACCATTGATCTGCGTGATCAGGTCGCCCGCCAAAACACCGGCTTTGGATGCTGGCGTATCGTCAATCGGCGCAATGACCTTTACCAGATCATTTTCCATCGTCACTTCAATACCAAGACCACCGAACTCGCCCTTGGTCTGTACGCGCATATCCTGCGCAGCCTCAGGGTTGAGATAGGAAGAGTGCGGATCAAGCGAGGTCAGCATGCCGTTGATCGCAGTTTCGATCAGCTTTTTATCTTCCGGCGGCGTCACATATTGCTGGCGCACACGTTCAAAAATATCGCCGAAAATTGCGAGCTCTTTATAGGTGTCGTTACTGGCAGCGTTGGCAGAAGAAGCCGGAGCTCCCTGCACAGCAACCATCGCCGAAGCCCCCATTAAGGCACCTGCGAAAAGAAGCGACAGTTTACGTATCATCTTGTGTCCTTCCGGAATGCCGCTCGGCCCACCACGGGGTCGGATCGACGGATTTCCCATCTTTTCGAAATTCTATGTAAAGCATCGGTGAAGAATTGCTACTCCCCAGTGAGGCAACACTGGTTAAAAGCTTATCCCCCATAGTGCCGACCGGCTCACCAGCCAGTACAAACCGCCCCTGCGCAACATTGATTCTGCTTAACCCTGCCATGACGATATGATATCCGCCGCCAACATCAAGGATTAAGAGTTGCCCATAGGAGCGAAATGAGCCTGCATAAAGCACAACGCCATCAGAAGGTGACGTAATCGTGGCATTTCGCGGTGTTTGCAGCATTTCTCCGGCTTGCGGCCGTCCGAAATCATCTTTCTGGCCAAACTTTTTAGTGATTTTGCCGCTGGCAGGCATAACCAGCTGCCCGCGCAGGGAGGCAAAATCCGCACGGGAGACAAGAAAATTCTCATCCGACTGCGCCGCGCGCTCCTGCCCCTGTGCCAGCCGCTGCTCTTCCGCCTCGCGGGCTGCATCAGCGGCGGTGCGCACTTTATCCATACGCCCTTGCAGGGAAGCAATCAGATCCTTCAGGCTGGTCGCTTTTTTGGCAAGCTCCTCCGCATGAAGCTGCTCAGCCTTTAACTCTTCTTCAGACTGGCTATAGAGCTTTTGCTTCTCCTGCAGCAGCAATTCCTGTTTTTGCCGCTCTTCTGCTTGCGCTGTGCGACTGGCGGTCAGGCGCGTCTGCTCTTCCTTGATGGATGCCTGCAAGCGCTGCATCTCTTTGAGATCAGCCATCAATTCCAGCGTTTGCGCCCGCATTTCCGGCACGACCGCACCGAGCAGCACGGCCGAACGCACAGAGGCCAGCGCATCATCCGGTCGCACCAGAATGGCAGGCGGCGGATTCAGCCCCATGCGCTGCAAAGCAGCCAGCACTTCGGCAAGAACTGTGCGCCTTGCGCGCAATGACAGCCGGATACCGTCTTCCTGCTCGCTGAGCGCAGTGAGTTTCTGACTGGCAGCTTCAATATCTTCTGAGAGTTTCTTGTCCGTCTTGGCGGATTGAATCAGCGCAGCTGTAATCGTCGTCTGATCTTTTTTCAGCTCTGCGACACTTGTCTCAAGTTGCTGTAATTTCTCTTTGGACAGCGCGATTTCGCTGTTAATTGCATCGAGACTACCTGAAACCTGATTGTGCTGCTGTTCCAGCGGCAAAGGTGGAGAAACGACAGGCGTTTGCTCCTGAGCATGAGCCAGACCTGACATCAGCATAAACAAACCGGCAGACAAAACGCATCCGGCCTGACCGGCACAAATGCGGTTCATCAAATTTTGCCGGAAGGGAATGCTGTTATTATTCATCAAAAGTCTGACACTGGCCCATTATGATGTTCCGATTGTAGCCACGAATATATAACAAAGATTATCCGCAGCACAATTATCTGTCACACCCGATGATAAGGATGTCCGGAGAGGATTGTCACGGCACGGTATAATTGTTCAGCAATCAGAATACGTGCCAGCTGATGCGGCCATGTCATCTTGCCCATTGCCAGCACCAGATCAGCCCGTGCCCGCAATTGCGGATCATGACCATCCGGCCCGCCAATCGCCAATATCAGCTGTCTTTTGCCGCCATCACGGATTTTGCCCATTTGTTCGGCAAAAGCCTCAGAGCCAAACTCTTTGCCACGCTCGTCCATCAGGATCAGCGCAGCACCGTTGTCCAGCGCTTCATAGACGCGCGCAGCCTCATCAGCCTTACGCTGATCGGCACTGCCGCCTCTGCTTTCCGTAATCTCACTGACACCGGTAAACTCAAAACCCAAAGCAGAACCGGCTTTGGAGAAGCGGTCGAAATAGCGCTCAGCCAGCTCCCTCTCAGGACCTGCTTTCATTTTTCCGACCGCATAAACTGTAACACGCATAATCAAAAACCTCTGCCCGCACTTCAAAGTCGGGCAGCTTCAGGCTGCATCAGTATCTGCACCCAAAAGTGGCAAGCCGTCACAAACCGGCATGCCCGCTTTTGGAAACAGTCGTGCATATTAATGCACTGGTTTTTTAAGCGGATTAAATTCAGCCGCATCCGGTGTGAGCCAGATTTTTTCGATATTATAAAATTCGCGGATTTCCGGATGGAAAATGTGGATGATGATATCACCCGTATCAACCAGAACCCAGTCTGCTGATTCAAGACCTTCGATCTGAACATCGCGAACGCCGATTTCTTTCAACGCGCGCAAAGCATGATCGGCCACCGCACCAACATGGCGCTGCGAACGACCGGAAGCGATCACCATATAATCGCCCAGAGCGGATTTACCGCGCAGATCAATGGAAATGATATCTTCGGCCTTGGAGTCTTCAAGACTTGCCAGCAGAACTTCTAAAGCATGAGACACAGTGGCTTCGCCGCTGACCTCAGCTGGTGAAGGCGTGATAACACCCTTCTTTTCAATTGCTGTTCTCAATGAGTACCTTTCCGTAAAGAACAACGCCACACGGTAACTACGCCCCGTGTAACTATAAAAGTGGCAGAGTCCTGTGTCTGTTTCAAGACGCAGAACTTTGTAAAATTGACAGCAAAAATAAATTGCTGATTTCGTTCACTATTCGCCTGCGGTTTGCTGACGTAATTGTGTTGATGACAGATCTGACTGCGGCCCGTGGATAAAAACCCATGCCGGAGCCGGCGTAACCGCAAGTCTGTCTGCTTCAGTTTCCGGCAGACGTGCAGCACCGAATTGCTGTGCCATCACAGAATCTTCTGCTGCCATATTGGAACCAGGCCGGTTGATCACCGCAATCGGATAGGTGCGGGCAATCTCATCCCATTCCTGCCAATGGTGGAAATTCATCAGATTATCTGCGCCCATAATCCAGACCAGATGCATATCCGGATTATGTTTACGCACCAGTGCCAGCGTATCCGCTGTATAGCGCACCTGATAGACCGCTTCAAATGCCGTGACGTGAATGCGCTTATCACGCATCAGCGCCTCACTCAGAGCAATGCGCTTGGACAGCGGCGCCAGTTCGCTCACATCTTTCAGCGGATTTCCGGGCGTTACCATCCACCAGACCTGATCCAGCCCCAGCCGCTCCAGCGCCAGTTCTGCCACCAGAACATGGCCTGCATGCGGCGGATTGAAAGAACCGCCAAACAAACCGATTTTTGCACCTTTGCGGGTGGCAGGCATTTGCAGATAATCCTGCGGAACATCCTGAAACGCTTGCGGCAAAGCGGTCTTGTCAGTTTGATCTTTCACTGGTTTGGACATGAGTGCTATTTAAACCCGTGTCTGACCGTTACCGCGCACGCGGTACTTGAAGGAAGTGAGCTGCTCAACCCCAACCGGCCCGCGCGCATGCATTTTGCCGGTCGCGATACCGATTTCCGCACCCATGCCGAACTCACCGCCATCCGCAAATTGCGTCGAGGCATTGTGCAACAAAATGGCTGAATCAATCTCGTTAAAGAACCGCTCAACAACAGCACTATCTTCCGCAATCACCGCTTCCGTGTGATGGGATGAATAGCGGTTGATATGCTGCAATGCACCATCGATACCATCAACCAGCGCTACCGAAATAATCGCATCAAGATATTCCGTTGCCCAGTCTTCTGCTGTGGCAGGCTCTGCTTGAGGATAAAGAGTGCAAACCTCTGCATCACCACGGATCACACAACCGGCCTTTGCCAGCGTATCAAGAACCGGCACCAGATGCGTCTTAGCCACTTCACGATCAACCAGCAAAGTCTCGGTTGCACCGCAAATGCCTGTCCGGCGCATTTTGGCATTGAGTGTAATTGCTTTCGCCATCTCAAGGTCAGCACTGGCATCTACATAAATATGGCACAGGCCTTCCAGATGCGCGAAAACCGGCACCCGCGCCTCTTCCTGCACACGGGAAACAAGGCTTTTGCCACCACGCGGCACGATCACATCAATCGCACCGTTGAGGCCTTTGAGCATTTCACCGACTGCCGCGCGATCTGTCACCGGCACCATCTGAATCGCCGCTTCCGGCAGTCCGGCAGCTTTCAGACCTTCTGCCAAAGCAGCATGAATTTCACGGGATGAATGGGCAGAGTCTGAGCCACCGCGCAGGATCACCGCATTGCCGGCTTTCAGGCACAGCGCACCGGCATCTGCCGTCACATTCGGGCGGCTTTCATAAATCACACCAATCACACCAAGCGGCGTGCGCACGCGCTCAATATGCAGACCATTCGGGCGATCCCACTCGGTCATTATTTCGCCAACCGGATCTCTCAAAGCTGCAATCGCGCGGATACCATCGGCCATAGCGCGAATGCGTGTTTCATCCAGTTTCAAACGGTCGATGAAGGATGCAGCAGTGCCTGCGGCTTCAGCGGCAGCGACATCCAGCACATTGGCATTGAGGATCAAATCTTTACGACGCAACAACGCCTCTGCCATACCAATAAGAGCTGCATGTTTGCGCTCCGCACTGGCAATTGCAAGAGGTCCTGCGGCAGCACGCGCTTTACGGCCAAGCTCGGCCATCAGTTCAGTAACAGTCAGATTATCCGGCTTATCCAGCATCGCACATTTCCCCCTCAGCGACGGCAACATCTTGCGAGCGGTTACCACGGATCACCAGATCATTGCGATGCACCATAGATGAACGCGCGAAATAACCGAGAATATCTTCAATCTCGCCACTCTTATGACCGGCGATTTTCACTGCATCCACAGCATCATAACCGGCAAGACCACGTGCAACTTCACGGCCTTCCAGATTGAGAATCGAAACCGTATCGCCACGCTGGAAGTCGCCGCGCACTTCCCGCACACCGGCAGGCAGCAGAGATTTACCGGACTTCAGCGCTTTCAAGGCACCGTCATCAATCACCAATTGCCCAGCCGCATCGAGATGACCGGAAATCCAGATTTTCCACGCATTGACCGGCGCATCAGAGGCTTTAAACAAAGTTGACCGTTCACCGCGATCAATCGCTGCCAGCGGGTTCATCCGTGTGCCGGATGTGATGATCATCGCCGTGCCTGCCGCATTGGCAATCTTGCCCGCATCCAGCTTGGTTTTCATCCCGCCGCGTGACAATTCAGAAGCAGCAACACCGGCCATAGCTTCAATATCCGGCGTAATGGTTTCAACTACGGCTAAAAACTGCGCATTCGGGTCTTTATGCGGCGGTGCCGTATAAAGTCCGTCAATATCGGACAGCAGAATAAGCAGATCAGCACCGATCATCGTTGCCACACGGGCAGCCAAGCGGTCATTATCGCCATAGCGGATTTCATTGGTCGCAACCGTATCATTTTCATTGATGATCGGTACGGCCTTGAGTTTCAGCAAGGTTTCAATCGTTGCGCGTGCGTTGAGGTAACGGCGGCGTTCTTCCGTATCAGACAATGTGAGCAGTACCTGCCCCGCCCTGATCTGATGCGCCCCCAGCACATCGGCATAGGCTTTGGCCAGAGCAATCTGCCCTGCCGCAGCCGAAGCCTGACTTTCTTCCAGCTTAAGCGTACCGGCCGGAAGCCCCAGCACCGTACGCCCCAGCGCGACCGCACCGGAGGATACGACCAGTACTTCCACGCCCTCAGCCTGCAAGGCAGCAATATCTGCCCCCAGACTTTCCAGCCATTGCTGCTTCAGCCCCTGAGCCCGATCCACCAGAAGCGCTGAGCCGATTTTCACCACAATGCGACGATAATTTTTCAGCGCTCCGATCGTCATGATCTGCTCATTTCTTTCTTGTATCGGACTGGTTTCTGGCTTCCGCTTTTGCAGCTTCCAGATCAGCTTCTTCAGCGCGGCTTTGATCAATAATCCGTGCCAGTTCGCGCAATGTTGTTTCAATGCCTTCGCGGCTCACAGCCGACAGCAGCAACGGCTCACGGCCGCATGCTTTTTTCAGGGCTTTAATCTTCGCTTTGCGGGCATCCGGATCAAGCGTATCAACTTGCGACAGCGCTACAATTTCAATCTTGTCAGTAAGGCCATGACCATAGGCTTCGAGCTCACCACGGATCACTGTATAGGCCTTTGCCACATCTTCTTCCTGTGCGGAAATCAGATGCAACAGCACACGGGTGCGCTCCACGTGACCAAGGAAACGATCACCAAGACCGATGCCTTCGCTCGCACCTTCAATCAGGCCCGGAATGTCAGCAATCACAAACTCACGGGCATCCACACGCGCAACACCAAGGTTCGGATGCAGAGTCGTGAAAGGATAATCGGCAATCTTAGGTTTGGCCGCTGTGACACTGGCAAGGAAAGTTGACTTACCGGCATTTGGCAAACCGACCAGACCGGCATCAGCAATCAGCTTCAGACGCAGCCACAAGGTGCGTTCAATACCTTCCAGACCCGGATTGGCGCGACGTGGTGCCTGATTGGTCGAGGTTTTGAAATGCAGGTTACCGAAACCGCCGTTTCCGCCCTTAGCCAAGCGATAGCGCTGGCCAACAGTTGTCAGATCGCAGATCAGCGTTTCATTGTCTTCTTCAAAAATCTGCGTACCAACCGGCACTTTCAGAATGACATCTTCGCCCTTACCGCCGGTCATATTGCGACCCATGCCATGCATACCGGTTTTTCCCCGGAAATGCTGCTGATAGCGATAATCAATCAGGGTATTCAGGCCATTAACGACCTCTGCCCAGACGTCACCGCCACGACCACCGTCACCGCCGTCCGGACCACCGAATTCCAGAAACTTCTCACGCCGGAACGAAACCGCACCAGCGCCGCCATCACCGGCGCGGATATAAATTTTTGTCTGGTCGAGAAATTTCATGTGCTTACCTTTTCCGGCACAAAGCCGGCTCTCGGAAAATCCGATATTTAGAGACGATAAATTGCAGTCCGAAACGTCTGCAAATTCAAATAATATAGTGTGACCGTGCCAATACAGCAAAAAAGCAGGTTTGAAAACTGCCGGATATCTGTGTTGTCATCAGAGTTACACATTGAATATCCGACAATCTGTTATCCGCCAGTATACACGGCATAGAATTACTGGCCTGCGCCACGTAATTCCAGCCATTGCTGACGGGTCATGATGTAGCATTCCACCGGCACATCACCATCAACACCAGAGTGACCGACAGCAGAACCGGTATGTCTGAAGCCGCATTTTTCAATCACGCGCTTTGAACCTTCATTGCGGCTTTGCGCACTGATATAAATCTGCTCCAGCGATAATTCCCTAAATGACAGATCAATCAATGCAGCAGTTGCCTCTGTCGCATAGCCTTTGCCCCAGTAAGGCTCACCAAGCCAGTAACCGATTTCATAACCAGAACCATATTTGTGGTCATGCAATGTGATACTGCCGATAAACTCGCCCGTTTCAGCCAGTGTGATCGCATAAGCGAACTGTCCGATCGCACCTGAAGCAGCCAGCTTGATAAAATCGACCGCATGGTCACGAGAATAAGGATGCGGCAAGCGCGTGAGCATGCGCGCCACATTGATATTGTCCGCGAGCACGGTGATGGCATCAATATCTTCCTCATGCGGCGGGCGCAGTACAAGCCGTTCAGTGAGCTGTACGGGAGAATCCCGCAAAGCGACATCCGCTCCATAGGCGCCTGTCAGCCCTGCGCCTTTCAGATCAACATCTGCAGTCAGGTTAGCCTGAGCCCCTGTCCGCTGACTATCACCGTTTAATCCTGTTCCACTCTGTAGTTTTGTCATTGTTGACTTCAGGCCTTACCGGCCATCCTCCGGGGAAAATAAAAAAGGGGAGACGGTTTCCCGTCTCCCCTTCAATATTTTGTCCGTAATGCGGCTTCATATATCGGGTTCGACAGGAACACCGGTATATGAATGGAGCACCGGTTACTCCGCAGCTTCTGCCATCGGGTTCACGGATACAAAGGTTCGGCCGTTTGCTTTTGTCTTGAAAGACACAACGCCGTCAGCCTTTGCGAACAGGGTATGATCTTTACCCATGCCAACATTTGCACCCGGATGCCACTGTGTGCCACGCTGGCGAATAATGATATTGCCCGCGATAACAGCTTCGCTACCGAACTTTTTCACGCCAAGGCGTTTCGACTCTGAATCGCGACCGTTACGCGATGAACCGCCAGCTTTCTTATGTGCCATCGGTATTCTCCTTTAACTCGTTAATTACTCAGCAGCTTCAGCTTTAGGTGCAGCCTTTTTAGGCGCAGCTTTGGCTTTCGCAGATGGCTTAGCACCACCGGTGAGGATTTCCGAAATACGGATTGTCGTCAGTTCCTGACGATGACCGCGGGTACGCTTGGAGTTCTGACGGCGACGCTTTTTGAAAGCGATAACTTTTTTCGCACGACCCTGCTCAACCACTTCAGCGGTTACAACAGCACCGGCAACAAGCGGAGCACCGAGCGTGGCATTTTCGCCTTCGCCAACGAGCAGAACTTCTACAAACTCTACAACATCACCGGCTTCACCGGCAACTTTTTCAACTTTAATCACATCATTGGCGGCAACGCGATACTGCTTACCACCGGTTTTGATGACTGCGAACATTTGTTTTCCTTTCGGTTGTTCGTTTCCGGCTCTCCCGTTTCACGGGGGCCGTCTTCTTGTCAGTCGTGACAGTTTAAATATTTATCTGAGCAAAAACATAAGTTTAAGTTTTGACAAACACACAACAAGAGCCAAAGAGGATTCTCACCCTCTACGACGTGGCCGCATATAGTGGCAAAAACAGCTGCGCGTCAAGGTTTTTAAGGACACCAAACAAGATATATGGGAAATAATAGTATTTCTAAGCGATTGGGACTTGTCTAAATGAGTCTGCCGCGTTATGAGCGCAACGCACATTCAGCAAATCGTGTGAATTTGATATTTGCGAAGGCTTTTAGCCTGAGATTTAGATATCACAATACAGCGGAGAGGTGGCTGAGTGGTTGAAAGTACCGCACTCGAAATGCGGCGTGGGGGTAACTCCATCGTGGGTTCGAATCCCACCCTCTCCGCCAGTTTATACAATAAAATCAATTATTTAGTAAAAATTAACCCTTGCGGTCGGCATTCTGTCACGCAGTCCCTTATTGGTATATTATCAAGGGCCACGCTCAAGGCACGCAGGCTACATATCGTATTCAACCACCATACGCCCTAGACTTGCATAGCATTTAATTTACGGGATAGTGTTCATTTAAACATTTCATACCTTGGAGAATATGTTTGAACGATGAATTCATTCCAACTTTAAGCCATGCAACAGAACGTGACATCGATTTGCTTCTGGTAGAAGAGCTTCATTCTTCATTAGAGTTTACAACCTGGATTGCTGCACAAGCCGGCATCCTGTCTCCTATAGCCTCATGGGATGTGAAGCATAGCAAACGTCGCACGCGTTCAAGGCGAGAAATTGACATATTCGTCGATATCTACCACCAAGACAAAAGCCGCTCAGCAATACTCATAGAAAACAAGCTAGATGCGAGCGAACAGCCAGATCAAGCTGAAAGTTACCGTGAAGAACTAGCCACACTTGACGGAGCTTTCCAGAATAGATCTATGCTCATAACGTGTCCCGAGGCTTACTCTCGGCAGCACCACAATTTCACTAGCAAGTTTGATAGCATTGTATCTTATGAGACAATCTCAGATTTTTTTCGCAAGCTACTTACCGAAGTTGGTAGTGATCTGGTGCTTCGCTATAGCTTTCGCAGTGCCATACTTGATCAGGCAATATATAAACACCGCCGGGGATATACCCCCATACCTGACAAAGTTGTCGGTGACTTCAATGCGAAGTATGTTGCGTTGTTAGCCATCCTGGCACCCGAAATCATCCCGGGCCCCAGCATGCGCAAGTCTGCTAATCCTCGAGAAAGCACTTCTATGATCTTTGATCAAGCCGCGTCTTTTTCAAAACTACCTGAAGTGATTAGACCGCGCCGCTTCGCACATGAATTAGGTCGAGGTTCCGAACACCGAGCAAACTATGTCGCCATTACATTCGCAGGTTGGGGTGCAGCTCTTCCACATGTTCTGCCGCAGTTAAATGCAGATGCATCCAATTTAGGAGCAATATTCACGGCCGACAAACCAACCAAAAACCGACCGAACCCTGGCATGAAAATGCTGCTACCAACAGAACCGGTAGACAATCAAAAGGACTTTGATAAGCAAACTGAGTCTTTGAAGGCTGGAATTCTAAAAGCAAAGGAGCTCCGTGACTGGCTCCTTTCACACCAAGAGATATTACATACGTGGAATATGCTAATTAAAGCCAAGTGATGCTGAATTACATAGGAGCTATATATTTTAAATTCTTTTGTTGCGTGTAGATAATTAATTTGCGCCACTAGACACATCCCTTGTCATTCAAAAGATGTGTCCTGGCATAGATCATCATCCTGACATGTTGCTAGCAATGGGAAGTCTGTCGTTGTTGTAATGCGCAAGACCTCCCGGAATGTGGCAGCTTCCAACACCTTTGCAGTTCCGACACATTAGGTGTCTCTGCGCCTGGTCTTCACTATACGTTGGAGATCACATGGGATCGATCAGGGAACTACATGGACACACTAGCGGGGCATATTTGCCCTTATGAAACACCATGCTTTATTCGTTCAACAAGCTGTGAGCCCCAGACAGTGAATTTCGCCGCAATGTCATCAGAGGCCAGTTGCTTAGCCAGGAATGATGGGAAGCCAGCCAAATTTCCGGTCGACAGCGGACCAACAATTTCTACAAGTTGGTCATAAAGTTCGCGCCTGATACCTTCGTCGGAGAAGGCAGGCTGTTTAAAAAGCCACTTCAATGAGAAAGATATCTCACCCTTCGCCGCCCATAAGTGAAGCGGATAGAGTGGCTTGTCATTGTGATCAGTAATCATCACATAGAGTGACGCATGTGTGCTCGAAATCACTGGCTTTGCACGCCAATTATCGATTGCAGCCAGAAATTGCGATGCGCCCCTCTCAAAATCTGCACCTAACGGCCGAATATGGGTTTCTAGCCATTCTGTTATCGCGATCGGCTCTAATGATTGAGAAAGCCGTTTCGCTGACGCAGTTCTTTCTGTCTCACCTATTATGCGAGGGCTTAGTGTTGTATGACCAACAGCACTTGTATACCACCGCAGCTCAACAGCGCGGACGTCTGCGCGCATTTGGTCATTCAAGAACTCTATGATACGAGCCAGTTCCCGAGATATTTCATCGGCGACAAAAACCAATTTGACTTGCCCCGCTCTGAAGTTAGCGTCAACCTGGTTCCAGAAGTCGGCAGGATCCTGCTCACCAATAAAATCAGCCAAAATCTTGTCGGGCTCTGCACCCTCCTGAAGTGCAGTCACAGCGAAACTTTCAGCAATCTTACCTGGCTGCCAGTAAGCTGTAGCGTTAGCTGCATATTCAAGCATTTGTCCGATTACTTCTCGCCTCAACCTTGTGTCTACAGCTCGCTTAAGCTCAACGAGCACCGGAACAGCCGCTCTAGTAACGAACAAATGATCTACAGACCACCGTCCGGAACCTTGCTCACTGTCTCGGATGGCTTGTTCGCGTTTAATAAGCAACAACTCCCCGTCACCATCTGATATCAACTCCGGATATTGGGCGACTAAAAACTGCATGCGATCTTCGTTTTCTGGGGCGGAAGGCGTCATGCGTTGGAGAGTGCCGTCTGGGTTCACTGTGTAGATCAAGCCTTGCATCAAGAATGCCTCTATATCAAATCACCGGCAGGAATATTCCTAGCTAGTTAACCCTGCAATTATTAGAACTTTTACAAATAAAGACAGATTAGCCCTGCAAAATCTTCAGGTTTAAAAATGCGTAGACACAACGATGAGTTACAGAACGGCACCTTGGTCGCTCTGCAGTGGTGTATACTACTCAATATCGTCAATCTCGTCTGGATGGCACAGACAACCGTTGGTGCACAGACGTGGCATGAAGCCACGCTGCAAATCATGACTTAAGTTTTCCGTAATGCAAGAATTCAGATATTATACCGGCTACGAGATCAAATTCCGGATTGAAGTCGGCCAGAAGCTGTTTCAATTTTTGCTCTATTTCATCAGTGTCGTGAACGTCATTAATGACAATGGTATTTTTTCTCAAAAATTTTGAATAGAGGCGACCCTCATCGGCAGCGCCATTTTGAAACTGAACCCGCCCCATGCCCTTCTCAATTGCCGACACCTTGATCGCATCAATTATGCCTTTCCGAATTTGGTAATCAGAAATTGGGCCAACTTCTGCATTCAGCTTTATATGGCCTTTGGTGCCATCGTCCCCGGCCCAAATTTCTGCCCAGACAATAAACGGATAGCCACCCCACCAGCTTTCACAGCCTGGCCATTGTCTATTGGTCCCATCCAACGCTTCAAACCAGCTAAATGGCAGAAAGCTTACATTGCTCTTCGTAAGCCCAGAATAGATATATTTAGTGTCACCTATTATGACCTGCTCACCCCGTTTAGGATTGTCTCCAAATACGCGATGAACTGCCAACGCAAAATCTGACCCTGAGCCATGTTCTATAACGAAGTCCAAAACTTTCTTATGGTCTCGATACAGCTGGCGCGCCAAATTTTCCATTTCAGATCGCTCTTTGCTCATACCGGTGAGCTCCTCCAGAATATGCAAATAATGAGTGAGAAAAGTCGTGACTTCCGGTGAGAGAAGATAGGCTTCTTGTTCAAGATATCGCTTTAAAAAGCTGCAAATTTTATTATATTTTATCGACGTATATTCTGTGTCTTCGGCTATCTCTTCATGTAGCGTCAAAAAAACCCCACGAATATCAATCGTCGACACAGATGCCTGGGTCGTGCTCTGCGCCCGGAACAACTCCATTATACGCTCACGATATTTGGTAAGCTGTCCTTTGTGCTGTCGGCTATGAACTTTGTTCTCTACGATGAAGGCCCAACGATTCTGCGGTGACAATATAAAAATATCAATATTATTCCACTCGCATCTAACATCTGCATCACGCATATCACTTTGCGAAATTTGAAGAGCATTGGGTTTTTTACCGCTGTCTCCCTTGATTGCTTCAGACAAAAATGCCCTCAAGAAATGATCACCCAGACCATGCGTCTCTTTTGGATTCAGCAACCAAGCGAGAATGGCAGAGTGGCGAATTTCCATTCCTTCCATCTTCATAACTTTGATTGGGTTAAAGCGATTAAGAGAAGCTTCGATACGCTGCAGTGCATCGTTATTGACAAATAACGCCTCTAATTCATCATAACTCGGTGCGCTTTGCGTGATTTTCATTGAGCACATATTTATACTACCAATCTCCAAGACCGTTCATGTAACAACAATCGAAGCGAACTTACAAGCACACAGCTTGATCATTGATTCATTTGATTTAAGTAGCATCTAGCCTATAAATTAAGAGATATCCTTGGCACCTCATCCAGGGCATCCTACGCTTGATTTTCAATACCAATTGGAGATCATGCAATGGCTACCATCCGCAAACTCAGAGGACGTTGGCAAGCACAAGTCCGCAGACGTGGTATGAAACCACGCTGCAAATCATTCGACAGCAAAACAGAAGCCGAAAAATGGGCGCGTGAGCTGGAAAATCAGGTCGACAAGTTCGGTGCTGCACAAGACACGCGCATTCTTGAAAGCACTACGCTCGGCGCGTTGATGAATCGATACGCCGAAGAGGTGTCGCCAACAAAACGTGGCGCTACCCAAGAGATACAGCGCCTGGGCGTGCTACAGCGTCATGATCTTGCTTACCGGACGCTGATTGGCTTGTCACAGCAAGACATTGCATCATTCCGTGACGAACGCCTGAAGACAGTCAGACCAGCTACAGCCGTGCGTGAGCTTGCTATACTCAGCCATGTGCTAGATGTCGCCATGCGTGATTGGGGTTATCCCCTTGCCCAGAACGTCGTGAAAATGATCAGACGCCCAACAATCAATAATGCCAGATCACGTCGTCTCAACGCATCGGAAGAACAACGCTTATTAGACGCCTGTGACGACGGTAGAGTCGCATGCTTCCGTGCGCTTGTCATTGTAGCCATTGAGACCGGAATGCGCCGTGGTGAGCTTCTGGGACTCAAATGGAGCGATATCTCACATAACCGCCGGGTGATATCATTAGCACTGACTAAGAACGGAACGAGCCGGGAAGTTCCATTATCACAACGCGCATATGAAGCGTTGATGTCGCTTCATGATAATGACAGCACAGATCAATCTATGCCTTTTGGAATGACAATCTCAGCCTTTGATCAAACATGGAAGCGCGTCATCAAACGTTCCGGTATTATAGATCTCAAATTCCATGATCTGCGTCACGAAGCTGTCAGTCGTTTCTTTGAACTGGGTTTGAACATTATGGAAGTCAGCACGATCTCCGGACATAAAGAGCTCTCAATGCTGAAGCGATACACACACTTGAGCGCTGACAGCCTGGTGGCGCGTTTAGGTTAAATCACTCTACTATAAGGATTTCGCACAACAGCGAAGTCCTAGAAAAATCCGACTTTATTGTTGGGGATGCCTTCTGGCGCCGGAGGACATTTGGGATCGTAACCACCGCTGCCTAAAAGCTTTACATTACGTCAAAAAGCAGTTCTTTTACATAGAAAACTGAGCCAAAAACCAATTCTAAAAGTATTATTAAAAATATTCTTCTCAGCGCCTCTGAGCACTTTATTTCCCTTAACTTTACATTAAATTGACAAAAACTTAAATTTTAATCAATAACCACAACAATCAATATAAAAATTATCGTATATTTTATATAATTTTATAATTAATCGTAATAATTGATGCAATTAGACAATATTTTTAATATTAAAAATCAATTATAAAAAACGCTATATACCGTTACTATTACAAATTAAATTATTTTTCAGTCCCTATTAAAAACAGTAAATCATCACCTATATATTTCGATGATTAGCTATTTAACGCTTTCACTTCAATCATTTGTTCTTAACGCGCCATTTGGTGCGAAGGATTAGCTATGCTTAAAAAACTGAAAAACCCGGAACATGTTCGATTTGAAAATCTCATTGATGATATGCTTCAAAATTCAGATATTACTCTTATAGCTGAAAGAAATTTACTATCGAAAAAGTGGTTTGAATATCGCTTTTATTCTCCTAGCCAGGCAGATCGTTGCTTCTTAAAAGCGTATCAAAATATTTATAGTCGAAAAATTGCTGAGAATATTGATCGTGATCTCGCGCGCAATGCGCGGGGGGCGCACTCTAAAACTATTGAACATAATACACGTGAGAGAAGCCAATTGAGGGCTGCTCGACAGCGAGCTGATGAGTTTGGTATGCCTTACCCGGTATATATTGAGGCAGCGTTTAATTTCGCCTTACTTAAGAGCGACAAACGCAAACACTTTCCGCGCCCAAATGAGCTCCATGGCAATAGCGAAGCCGCTCCATGGTTCGTGGATTACGTCATGAAGCGATGGCATGAGTGCCTGGCAGATGGCCTGTTCAGTGTCGAGCATCCAGCCTACTTGATCGAAAACTATAAGGACTTACCTGCACAGAACGAGTTTAGAGCATTTATTGTTCAACACGTGCAGCATGAAAACATCCCTCTGCACCGGGCAATTAGGAAATACACTTACGAAAAGAGGCAAATCCCGCTTGATGTTTTTAAAAACAATTTTCCAGAAGCGTTATTTCAACAAGCACTGAAGATCGCTGAAAGTGACCTGCAACATCATCCGGTCGATGTAGAGCGCGTGATCCCGATAGGTAAATCAGAACTCTGGCCGACCTGCTTTGCGCTTCATTATACCTGCACACCAACCTCACCGGAATGCTCTTCTTGCCCACTTTTGCCTGGGTGTAAGAAGACCGGGGATACACTTGTAGCCAAGGCAGGCGTAAAAATCGGCATTGCTGACCCGGCAGGTGATTATGAAAAAAGATTGGCTCGGGACCGGAAGAGACGCCAACGAGAACGAGAACGTAAAAACAAAACGGCAAGCCTTCAGAATGTGCCGCAAGATGTAATTATCTGAACTTTAAATACCTCAGAGTGTTGAAATTGGGTTCCGGAGATGTCACGCTGCCAATTATTCTTATTATAACTATAATAGTAAGTAATAATAAGAATAATTGGCAGCGTGACACATTCAACCCAAAAACCATCTCCGGCTCGCAAAAGACACCATATGTCCCCGAAGAGGTCATAGAACGAATTAACATCCGGAACACAACAGACTCGGCTTGCTGAGATTTAAATGCAACCTCTGCAAGCGCGCGCAGAGACTTGCTGATGAGCGCAATCTTCCGGACGGATACTTTTGCATCAACAAGCAAGGACGTTGCCAGTGAAGCTCTCTGAGTCACATAGCGCCATCCAAAACAAGAATCTGATACGCCAGGATCAGCGCACACTTAATGAAACTCATTACGGATTGTAACGGCTGAATTTAATGATACGGTCTAGCGATCCTTAGCAATCCAGAAAGACGTGTTGGCCCCACCGGATCGATATGACCCTCAAAAAACGAAATCATTTCGTATTTGCTTCTGAAGTGAAACATAAGCTTCATGAGTTTTAGCCCTGCATGCATTGAGCATCATAACCCCGAAACATAAAACACTCATAACGACTCACTGGCGAGCACTGTATTCAAGACGAACTTTTCCACGTCGATAGACTGAAAGCCAGCCAGTGACTCGCTATATGTCAAATTGAGCTACTTTAATGCACTGGTGTGCTTTTGAGCGTGCGCAACAATGTTCGCGGATGAATATTGTATCGCTTTGCGACTGCTTCCACTGATACGGAGCCATCCTCAATTGCAAGACGCGCCTCATGGCGCTGCTCTTCATTCATTGCCGGTCGTCTGCCAATCTGACTACCACGCGCACGCGCCGCAGACATTCCGGCTTTAGTCCGCTCACTGATCAACGACCGCTCGAACTCAGCCATTGCAGCCAGAAGATGAAACAATAATCGTCCACCGGATGATGATGTATCAATAGCCTCACTCAATGAGCGGAACTCAACCTGGCGTTCACCAAGCTCCGTCACTAACCGGATCAAATCAATCAACGACCGCCCTAAACGGTCGAGCCGCCAAACAACCAGCATGTCTCCGGCTCGCAAATCATTCAAAGCAGCCGTAAGTCCAGGCCGTTCAAAATCTGCACCGGATATGCCCTGATCAGCATGAATATAAGAACAGCCAGACGCCTCTAATGCTGCATTTTGCAGCGCCAAGTTCTGATCTGCCGTCGAAACACGCGCGTATCCAATTTGTCTCATGCTCATTATTCAATTAGGTCAATCTGAAATACGGGATATTTTACAATGAGATAATACCCGTTCCCCTATTGACGAAAAGGAACCCTTTTGTGCGGCATGGATTTAATTGTTGACCGTTTAAACCCAGTTATAGAAAACAAGGACTTCCGGTTATGACAAAATAGGTATTCTAGCAGTAGGAGAAGGGTTCCCTTTCGTGCGGTAAAAATGATCAATACCGTTCTGGAGTGGATATGCCCACCGACGGCGTGCCGATATAGTGGGGTTCGTCAATGGTCTACCATTGATGTTCTGTGAGCTTAAGCGCCCAGACAAAGATCTGAAACGCGCCTATGCTGAGAATCTGTCCGACTACAAGGACGCAGTTCCTCACCTGTTTCACTTCAACGCCTTTGTCATCCTCGGCAATGGCGACCTGGCCAAATTAGGCTCGATCAGTGCGGATTACGATCACTTCTCGGACTGGCTAAAGCTGGATGAGTCTGAGCGGCGTGACGAGATGCTGCCGATGGAAGCACTTCTACGCGTGGTCTGTGACAAACGGCGTTTTATGGACCTGTTCGAGAACTTCATCTTGTTTGCCGATTCCGCGAATGGTCCGGTGAAAATTCTTGCAAAGAACCATCAGTTTCTCGGCGTCAACCGTGCGGTTGAGGCAGTTGCCAACCGGAAAGCTCTGGACGGAAAGCTGGGCGTGTTCTGGCACACGCAAGGGTCGGGCAAGTCTTTTTCTATGGCACTGTTCACTCAGAAGGTGCATCGTAAGCTGGGCGGTGATTACACTTTTCTGGTGCTGACCGACCGGACAGACCTGGACAACCAAATTTACAAGACTTTTGCCAGCGTAGGGCTTGCCAACAACGACAAGGACCCTTGCCGGGCCGGATCAGCCCAGGAACTGCGGGACTTGCTCGGCCAGCAGAAAAAGGTGATCTTCGGTATGATCCAGAAGTTCACTGATGATCAGGCTAAAGGTGGCACTTATTCAGGCCGAGACAACATCATTGTGATGACAGACGAAGCGCATCGGTCGCAATATGGCACACTGGCGCTGAACATGCGCAAAGCGCTGCCCAAGGCGGCATTCATCGGCTTCACAGGAACCCCGCTGTTTTCCAACGATCAAATCACCAAACAGGTCTTCGGCGCCTATCTTTCGACTTATGACTTCCAGGACGCCATTGAGGACGGTGCAACGCTACCGCTTTACTACGACGCACGCGGTGACAAATTGCAACTAACAGGCGGTGACCTGAATGAAAAGCTTGCCCAAGCTATTGCTGATGCAGAGATCGGCGATCCGGATGTTGCAGCGAAGCTCTCAGATGATCTGAAGCGTGAATATCATGTGGTGACTGCCGAGCCTCGCCTTCGTCATATTGCCAGAGATTTCACCTGGCACTTTTCCTCGAACTGGGAAAGTGGCAAAGCGATGTTCGTTGCCATCGACAAGATCACTGCCGTGCGGATGTATAATTTCATCTCCGAAGCTTGGCAGGCACGGATCACGGATCTGGAAAAAGGTCTGGCAAATATTTCCGACGATCAGGAGCGTTTGATCCGTATCCAGCAGATAGCCTGGATGCGAAAAACCGAGATGGCTGTTGTCGTCAGCGATGAGCAGAATGAGATCAAGAAATTCAAGGACTGGGGTCTCGACATTATCCCCCATCGCAAGCGGATGAAGGACGGCTTTGTCATTAGTGAGGTCGTTGGGGGTCGCGAGATTGAAAAGCGTCTGGATGTAGAAACTGCCTTCAAGCGCGAAGACCATCCATTCCGGATCGTAATCGTGTGCGCCATGTGGCTGACTGGCTTTGACGTGCCGTCATTATCTACACTCTACCTGGATAAACCGCTACAGGCGCATACCTTAATGCAGGCAATCGCCAGGGCGAACCGGGTCAAGGAAGGCAAGAATAATGGCCTGATCGTTGATTATTGCGGCATTCTGAAGAACCTCCGTAAAGCATTGGCCACGTTTGCTGGGCACACAGGCGGCAAGGGTCCGCTAGACGAAGGTGGTGACGAACCTGTTATCGATCCGCTCGCCCCTCAAGAAGCGCTACTGGGAGAACTTGCGGAGGCTATATATATCGTCCGCGAAGGGCTGCAAGCCGATGGTTTTGCGCTTGAACAACTGCACAGTGCGACTGGATTTGATAAACTCAAGGTGCTGAAAGATGCCAAGGAGTTGATCAACACCAATGATGAAACACGCAAGCGGTTTGAGATTTCGGCCCGAGCTGTCTTCCGAAAATACAAATCCTGCCTGACCTTCCCGGATGTGGAGCGACACAAGCCAGGCTTTCAGGCCATCAATTATATCTACAACTCACTTCAAGAAGACAAGCTGGCCGCCGACACATCGGCCATCATTCAGAAGTTGAACGCGATCGTTGGCGAAGCTATCAACATTCGCCCGGATAGTGCTGATGACAAAATCTTCGATATCTCCAAGGTGAACTTTGACTTGCTTCGCCGTGAATTTGCGAAGAGTGAGCGCAAAGCGAGCGATGTCCAGGACCTTCGGAATGTTCTTGAGGAGCGGCTCGCAAAAATGCTGGCGGCTAATCCCACCATTGAAGATTTCCAGATTCGTTTTGGCCAGATCATCAACGACTACAATAAAGAAAAAGACAAGAACACTATCGAGGCCACCTTCGAAGCGCTGATGAGAATTGCAGCAGACCTCGAGGAGGAGGCGCAAAGTCATGTGGCACTGGGGCTGACGCAAGAGCAGAAGCCGATTTTCGACCTACTTATACAAGAAGACCTCTCAAAGGAAGAGATCCGGCAGATCAAGGCCGTCTCTGTCGTAGTGCTCAAAGCTATTCAACAGCGTATCGAAGAAGTTCAGGACCTGTTTGAGAAACAGAGCACTCGCGACGATTTACGGCAGCAGATCTACGACCTGCTTTACGACGACAAGACCGGGCTACCAGTCTCAAAATATAACGAAACAAATTTAGATGAGAAGACGGACGTTCTATTTCAGCATTTCATGCATAGCTTCAGGCCGAACGTTAATGCAGGATATACGATGATGCAGTGAGCTGATCTTCAAAATTAGTATAAACAACCGCCTTTTTACTCTTCTCGATATGGTGGACAAGATTGCGCAACCGTAATCGCACCAGCTCGAGTAAAGGCACGGTAATACCTTCCCACCAATGATCGGAAAGAATATCTAGAATTAGTGCATATTGGGCAGCAATAGACGGAATTGCTGTCTGCTCATCCAGGGCTGATGCTATTTCTGCCAATTGTTTTTTTAAGCGATCAAATCTTTTAGATCCCTTGAGCAAGGCCAGCTCTAGATTGAGCATGAGAAGATCAAAACGTTTGGCTTCCTCGGCCCCCCCTTCATCTCATTAGGTAATGGAGCAACCTGGTTAACCAGCTCTTCGCGCATCGCGTCAGAAAGTGAACTCCAACTAAGCCCAGATACCTAGAGGGACTACTATTTCGATCGAAAATAATTTTCCAAATTTAAATTTTACTTTATCGGCTGCAGATCGTCATCAATTTTCGATTCAGGACCGGCAATAACGATTAAAGTAGTGAAATCTTATTCAGCCCCTAATTCCAATTAAACGAAATGAAAACTTAAAAAACTTTCTTCAAATGCCGCCAAGCGCTCTTTGATTTTGAGTTCCATTTCCCTACCTATTTGGCAGACAAGTTGATTTGAATCTCGTAATTAACACTCAAAGTCATTTCTCTATCAAAAATAACGCCTTCTGGAAGCCAAGCTGCTTTGACTGCAATCAAGCACACTCAACGCGAATTGTCTTCCAAATTTTGTATTTATTGGTAGACAAGGCAGCTTGAACACTACATAAAACAATCAAGATAATTTGTCTCGCAAGAAAACCGAAATTTGGAAATCAAAATGGCTACACATCCAGGACTCGACCTATCAGAGGCTGTAGATTATCATTACGATCAATTTCCCCCGAGCGAAATTGATGCTAGTCGCTTGATTATGACAATTGCTTCAGCATCTGCAGCGCTAGCTCGTTATGATCAAATGCTCAAAGGAATGCACAATAGTGAAATTCTTCTAGCTCCCCTGCGTAATCAAGAGGCCGTTGTATCTTCTCGTATGGAGGGCACAGTAAGCACATTAGATGAAGTGCTTCGATACGAAGCAGATCAGGAAGAAAGCGGCAACGGCGTCGGTGGAAATTATCGTAACGAAGCTATCGAAGTATTTTTATACAGCCGCGCATTGACAGCCGCACAACGGAGTATCGAGCAGGGAGCACCGCTTTCTAGCTTTCTCATCAAAAGTGTTCACAAAGTTTTGCTTGGCTTCGGCAGGGGAGCCCATCTATCTCCAGGCGAATTCAAAACCGAACAAAACTATCTCGCCGATCGCATGCGGAGAAAAGTGCACTTTATTCCTATGCGTCCGGAACAGCTTAATGATGGTATGGAGAGACTATTTTCATTTATCAATTCAGATGAATGGCAGATTTTGATAAAGACAGCAGTTGCTCATCTAGAGTTTGAGGCATTACATCCCTTCAAAGATGGAAATGGACGTATCGGCCGCATGTTGATTACGCTCATGCTATGGAAATACGGAGCAATTTCTGCACCACATTTCTATATCAGTAGTTACTTTGAAGACCGCAGAGATGAATATATTGATCGCATGCGGGAGGTATCAAAATCGGGGGCCTGGACAGAATGGACTATCTTCTTCCTGGAAGCACTAGAAGCACAGGCCCAAAAGAATTTGGCTACAGCCGAGCGTATACGGGACCTCTATGAAGAGCTTAAGAAAGAGTTTCCGCAGATATTAACCTCACAATGGAGCACTGCCGCGCTGGACTTTTTATTCTCGCGTCCGGTTTTCAGAAATAACGTGTTCACAACAAAATCAGGTATTCCCGCGACATCAGCACATAGGTTTACTCGTATTCTCGCCGAACGAGGTCTTATTCGCACCCTTGAACCAGCTGCTGGCCGTCGGCCTGCCCTGTATAGCTTTGAACCGTTATTGCAAATTGTTCGTGAATAGCCACAGCCACGGCGCAATTCTATTCGTGATCTTCTACATTTGCCTTCAATACGAATTATCAATGCATCTCTTTGATAAAGTTTGATGGTGTTGAATAACATACAAAGCCATAATCACTTTACTCCCTCACGCACTCGAAATGCGGCGTGGGGGCAACTCCATCGTGGGTTCGAATCCCACCCTCTCCGCCAATACATCAAATTAAGCTATTGATTTTATTTAATTTTATTTGCATATAAAAATTCAGCCCATCATTCAGCCCATCAAACTATTTCTACTAAATTCACTCGTTTGCACAATTGTACCTGTAGATAATTAGCCCCTTGCCAAATGATGCGACCTGAGGTTACCTAATGTCCATAGCGTTCAATAGAGTCGCTCTTTTTCACATCAGCGCATGACGTGCTCCAAACTGATTTCCGTTGCTTAGCAGCGGGATGGAGTTCGTCATGAGTGCAAATAAATCCCCATCTCTTTTTGATAATAACTCTGAAATTGCTGTAACGAAGCAAGCCGCTCAGAACCCCTATGCCCTCGCGACAGGGAAAGAGGAACCATACCAAGCCTCCCCGCCACCAGCGCCTGCTAAGCCCGTCCGCAAAGCACCTAACGCTGCAAAAGTGCCAACAGGTTATGTCACCCCGAGCGCTGAGACCGAAGTTTATCTAACCGCCATACAAGTTTCACAAAGGCTGTCTGTTGGGAAAGCAACTGTCTGGCGCTGGGCCAAATATAATGCTGACTTCCCTAAACCTGTCCGTTTAACTCCTGGTGCCACGCGCTGGCGCTTGAGTGATCTCATTGCGTTTGAAACACGCGCGTTGACGGGAGCAGAATGATGACTGCACCATTGAAAAGCAATACTGAGTACAAAATCAAACGCTCAGCACAAGCACATCTTATTTACACGACAAATGATGTTCTTGAGCTATTTGGAATCGTACCCAACACTCTGACTGCATGGAAAAAACTGGGCCTACCTTTTGTGCGTAGCACTAGCGATCTTTATTTAGGGCAGGATCTCAGTGGGTTTCAGAAGTGGAATAAACAAAGACGACGTATCCCGCTGGAAAAAACAGAGGTCTATTGCGTTCACTGTAAACAGAAACATTCTCTACATGATAACGCATACAGCCTGAGACACTCTGAGGCTGGTAGCGATCACCTGGCTGTTACCTGCCCTATTACCGGTAAAGAGGCGCATCGGTTTGTTTCAGCCAATGAATTAAAGCTCATTGAGAAAGAACTTAATCCCAATAACAGAACCGACCAAGACGACTATAATGTCGTTCGGGTTGGCTCTAAAATTGCGATTTCTTCATCACCTGAATCAGCCATCATAAATCATGATAACCTTATCTTAAGATACGAGTATCAGACCTATCTCAAACAGGTCGAAGGTTTTTCGATTAAAACCATAACTGCCATACTCCGGC
>NZ_JARRAE010000008.1 GCF_030376605.1 Pseudochrobactrum sp. sp1633
CGATCAAATCATAATGATCGTCCAGTAGGCTGCGCATCAATCTGGCGCCGCCCAGCGGATCCTGCTCGTGATTATCAACCATCAATGCACCGGCAATGGCAGTCTTGAGGGGCTTTCCCTCATGAATATAGTTATAATAATTGACGCCGATGAAACCTGTGACGTCCCCGTTGTCATTAATCAGCACTTTTGATGCCGGTTCGGGCTCATTTGCAAAGCCGATATAAAGCCGCTGCAAATAGGCTGAAAGTGCATCAGAGGGTTGCTGAGCGCTGTTGCGGAAAATTTTCTGGAAAAGTCTTGTGACCTCCGGCATATCTGCCTGTTTTAAAAATCTGATTTCACTCATGGCAAATATTGTCCCCGTTGTTAATTGAGGCCGGATTCTTCTTTTCACTCCTGACAGCTGTAGCTTTCTTCTCTGTTTATGACCAGAGCAGGCGTGAAAAACCCTTTACGTCTTTTTATCTTTGTTCCTGACGAAAAAGAAATTGGGGTTAAGTTAAACTTGACTCTTTTTATCAAGTTTAATATTGCCCATTAGGAAGAGCGAATTTCGCTCTTTAAAATCCTGTCTCTTCAAAACTTGTCATGAATGTCATGGCAGGCCGGTTTATGTCCGCCTGCCAAAGGGGGTACTATGTCTGTTGTCAGGCACTATCTGCATGCATCACTTGCCGGTACAATCTTGAGTGTTTCCGGTTTGGGTTTCGCTGGTCTCGGGTTTTCTGCCGGTATAGCGGTGGCGCAGGAGCGAGAGACGCTCATACAGGATAGAGCACCGGATAAAGCGGCTGATAGTGCGACACAACTGAAAACCATTACGGTCAGCGGCGGCCAGAACGGACCATTTGTGCAAGGGGACGGGGTATACCGCACACCGGCGCCGGTCAGCTCAGTAAGCGGCGCAGCATTGCAGGAGCGTTTTGGCGGCAACCCGCAGACCGCTCTGCGCTCAACACCGGGTGTCTTTACCCGCCAGCAATCAAACCAGCCCGGCATTGAGGTGAATATTCGCGGCATGAGCGGCTTTGGTCGTGTCAATGCGATGATCGATGGTGTGCCGCAGACATTCCGCAATGTGGCCGGTCATGCTTCATCGGGCGGTTCAATGCTTTATGTGCAGCCGGAATTGCTGGGCGGTATTGATGTGAGCAAAGGCGCTGTCAGCGGTGCGGCCGGAATGGGCACATTGAGCGGCGCTGCCAATTTCCGCACGCTTGATTTCGACGATATTGTTTTGCCGGGTCGTGATGTCGGCGTGCTGACACGCTGGAAAGCCGGAACCAACGGTTTTCGAGGATCAGGCATGCTGGCGGGTGCTGCACGCGCTAATCTGAATGATGATAAATCCAGCAATGTCAGTATTCTCGGTGCTTTCGCACGCACATCCTTCGGAACCTTTAAAAATGGTGACGGCGTTTATGTTGATAAGGGGCGTGATGCGACCAACCGACCGGGTGGCGGGCTGCTCAAATTTGAAATCGCTCCATCTTCAGAGCACAATCTTAAACTCGGGGCGCGCTGGTATGAGAACCGGTTTACCTATGCCAATTATGAGCAGGGTCTGAAGAATGCGTCCTACACGGCCAATTATGCCTATACGCCGGATGATAATGACTGGGTCGATTTGAAGGTGAATGCCTATTACAACCGCACCAATATGGATTATGCCGCAACGGGAGGCAGCTATCGCGGCCGCAAAACAGATAATCGCGGTTATGGATTTGATGTTTCTAACACCAGCAGAACAATGCTGAGTGATGATGTGCAGCTCAAACTGTTTTACGGCGGTTCTTTTGGCAATGATGAATATCAGATCAACGCCTATCGCGGCGGTAATCCTCCCGGCACATTGCAAAAATCCAGCGGTTTCACCGATGCGACCCTGTCATGGAATATGTTTACGCTGACCGGCGGGTTGCGTTATGACCACTGGAATGTTGAAGGCTATCAGCCGCCTTATGCTGCCGGTACAGGTGATTGTCCGGCAGGCGGGGCGGCCTGCGGTAACAAAGACATTGAGCGCAACAGCGGCAAGTGGCTGCCGAAAGTTTCTCTGACCGCGCAACCTTATGACGGGCTGGAGCTTTATGCGACCTATTCGCATACTTTCCGCCCGCCAACGGTGCAGGAAATGTTTTTCTCAGGGGTTCCATTCGGAACGGGACTTGGCAGCGGTGTAGCCAATAATCTCAATCTCGAACCGGAATACAGCAAAGGCTGGGATATCGGTGTGAATTTCACAGAAAATGGCTTGCTGCGAAGTGATGATAAATTCCGCCTCAAAACCGGCTTCTTCCACAATTCCATTGAGAATTTCGTCGTCAATGATTTTGTGAATGTACCTAATCGCGGGCCTACAGCCATGTGGATCAATCGTCCGGGCATTACCAAAATGTATGGCTGGGAAGTTGAGGGCAGTTATGATCTGGGCTTCTTCTATACCAATGTTTCTTACACCAATGCCAAGACCGATCAGCCGATTGGCGAAGGCATGGGAGATGCCTTTATGCTGCCGGATCAGTATGGCACGCTTGATGCCGGTATCCGTCTGTTTGATGAGAAACTGACGCTGGGCGCGCAGGCACGCTATTTCGGAAAAAGCAGCTATGCCGGTACGGGTATAGACTACGGCCAGAGACTCGCACTGCCGAGCTATATGCTCTACGATCTCTACGGTTCTTATAAACTCAAAGAAAATGCAGAACTGTTTTTCTCGGTTGAGAATGTGGCGAATAAAAATTACCGCGTGGCTGTGTCAGGGCCACTGGGTGAAGATGAGTATTCAGGCAAGGGCCGCAGCTTTATTTTCGGCGCAAGCGCTAAATTCTGAAGTCCTGCTTTTTTAGTGTTGCCTGCTCAAACCTGCCGGACATATCCGGCAGGTTTTTTATTATGCCAGAGGAGAAATTTTACAGTTGCGTCAAAATACCCAGTACGTCTTTTTTCAATGTTGCCTATGTTAGGGCATCAAGGTTTGTTTGTAGCTTGCACATTGATTTTACTGGCTGTTTGATTTTTTCAGTGTGATTATTATGCCGAACCATGCATGATGGAGCATCTGCTTCGGATAGGAAATTCTGCGGTGTCGCAAAGTGTCTCCCCTTTAGCCCCGTTTAAACATAAAGCATTTCGCTCTTTATGGACTGCAACGCTTGCGTCCAACCTCGGGGGGCTGATCCAGACCGTTGGTGCAGGCTGGATGATGACCACCATCGCGCAATCCTCCAATATGGTGGCGCTGGTACAGGCCTCCACCACTTTGCCGGTGATGTTTTTCTCGCTGTTTGCCGGTGCTCTGGCCGATAATTTTGACCGCCGCCGTATCATGCTGATTGCCCAATTCATGATGCTGCTGGTGTCGCTGATGCTGGCAATCTTCGGCTATATGGGCTGGCTGACACCGTGGCTTTTGCTGAGCTTCACCTTTCTGATTGGTTGTGGCGGTGCTTTGCACAACCCGTCATGGCAAGCGTCGATGGGCGATATCGTGCCTCGCTCGGATTTGCCGGGCGCTGTTGCACTCAACAGCATGAGCTTTAATGCCATGCGCAGTATCGGCCCTGCTATTGGTGGTTTTATCGTTGCTGTTGCCGGTGCTGCTTTTGCCTTTATCATCAATGCTTTCAGCTATATTCCGCTGATTATTGCGCTCTTGCGCTGGAAGCCGCAGGTCACACAATCTGCGCTGCCGCGTGAGACATTCGGCCGTGCCGTTTCTGCCGGTCTGCGCTATGTGTCCATGTCGCCTAATCTTATCAAGGTGATGTTTCGGGGCTTCCTGTTCGGTCTGTCTGCGATTGTTGTACTGGCGCTGCTGCCGCTGGTCGCCCGTGATCTGGTGCAGGGTACGGCGCTGACTTACGGTATTATGCTCGGCGCATTCGGCCTTGGTGCGATTGCCGGTGCATTTACATCCGGTGAATTGCGTGAGAAATTCGCCAATGAAACCATTGTGCGCGGTGCATTCATTGCCTTTGGTATCAGCGTCTATCTGCTATCCTACAGTCATTCAGTTATTTTGAGCTGCCTGTTATTGCTGCCTGCCGGTGCATCATGGGTGCTGGCTTTGTCGCTGTTCAATGTGACCGTGCAATTGTCCACACCGCGCTGGGTGGTGGGGCGTGCATTGGCGCTTTATCAGACTGCCACATTTGGCGGCATGGCAGCGGGCAGCTGGCTCTGGGGCTCGGTGGCCGATGGCTATGGCCCTGAAACCGCGCTGAGCGTTGCAGCCCTCACACTGGTCGGCGGTGCGCTGGTCGGGCTGGTGTTTAAACTCCCTGAATTCGACAAGCTCAATCTTGATCCGCTCAATTCGTTCTCCGAGCCGCAATTGCGTCTGGATATCCGCTCCCGCAGCGGCCCGATTATGGTGATGGTGGATTATCATATTGAGCATCATAATGTTCATGCGTTTCTGGAGGCGATGGCTGCACGCCGCCGCATCCGTATCCGTGATGGTGCAAAGCAATGGGCGCTGCTGCGCGATCTGGAAAATCCGGATATCTGGACAGAAACCTATCATGTACCAACATGGGTGGAATATGTGCGTCATAATCAGCGCCGCACTTATGCGGATGCGGAAGTTTCAGAGAGATTGCTGTCGCTGCATAAAGGGCCTGAGAAACCGCGGGTGCATCGTATGATTGAGCGTCAGACTGTGCCTTTGCATGACGATATGCCTTTGAAACCGCACATTGAAATCACCTGATTGGTGCTTCTGTCGGAAATTTAAAACGCCGGTCTGATTGTCAGACCGGCGTTTTTTATTGGCAACCATATTCTGGCCGGAATGAAATATTTTATGGCACCATGACAGAATGACGCCAGCATGATAAAACTATACTAATTATCTCATATTTTAACGTCGATAACAGGCGTATAGTTTATGAGGCTGATATGCAGATTGATATTCAGGATTTTCCGCTGGTGCGGATGGATTATTCCGGTGCGGGCAATCAGACGATTGAGGAGACCTTGCAGGTTCTTGAGCAATGTTTGCAACGCAAACAGGCATTCGTGTTTTTGGGTGGCGGCGCGGATTTTGACAAGGATCCGAACGAGAATGTTGCTGACCGTCGCGCTGTTGCAGTGTGGATGAAACAGCACAAAGCCGAGTTACGCGATTATGCAAAGGCGATGTATTATGTCGAAGCGAGTACGGTAAAACGTTTGGCGGCGAAAGCTTTTTCGGTCATTTACGGTAAGTTCTGGGGGCATCCGATGATTGTCACTGCAAGTCTTGATGAGGCTGTGCAGGAGGCGCGTCAATTGCTGGAAATGTCGTCAGAGTAACGGTGGTTTTATGTTTTTCACGACGGATTTTCCAGACTATAGCCTGCCGGATCAGATCGACCGTCCGGTGGTTGTCATGGGATTATCGATGGTTGTTGATGGTTGGGAGTTTCCGCGCCATTCCCATCGCAAAGCGCAGCTCTTATTCAGTGCCAGCGGTGTGGTGACGGTTGAGACCGATCATGGTGTGTGGGTGGTGCCGCCGCAATGCGCAGTGTGGATACCGGGCGGGTTGCCGCACAAGGCCAGAAGCTCCGGTGAGGCGCGTGGTTTCGGCCTGTTTGTCGAGCCGGATGTGGTTGCTGGTCTGCCGGAGAATTGTTGCAGCGTTTCCGTGTCGCCTTTGCTGCAGAGCCTGCTGGAAAAAGCTGCAGGCTTTGAGCCTGATTATGACGAAGAGGGCGCAGAGGGCAGGCTCATCGGTGTGCTGCTGGATGAGCTGGTCGCCGCGCCATTGGAGCAACTGCATCTGCCGATACCGGCGGATATGCGCCTGCGAAAACTGACCGATATTTTGCTGGATGATCCGGCAAGCCATGCGACACTGGAAGAATGGGCACATCGTATTGGCATGAGCGAGCGCAGCCTGAGCCGGTTGTTCAGCCATGAAACAGGCATGAGCGTCGGGCGCTGGCGACGGCAATTGCATGTGATAACCGGCGTGCAATTGCTGACACAGGGGCGGTCAATCCAGTCGGTGGCTTTTGATTTGGGCTATGAGAGTGCCGGTGCTTTTGTCACCATGTTTCGCAAAGCGGTCGGCACACCACCGGGGCGTTTTTTGGCCGAGCGACGCTCGTCATGGAACCTGTTTCGCGGCGCTGCTATACATTAATTACGTCCAGAAATAGCGGATCAGGTGGAAGAACACAGGAGCTGCAAAAACCAGACTGTCGGCACGATCCATCATGCCGCCATGACCTTCAATCATATGTCCCCAGTCTTTAACACCGCGGTCGCGTTTGATCGCTGAAGCGACAAGGCCGCCGAAGAAACCCATAATACAGGCAATGGCTGCAAGGCCGCCTGCCTGTAGCGGGGAAAAGGGGGCGAGCCATGAGAGTGCAGCGCCGAGCAGAGACGCGCTGGCCACGCCGCCGATCAGCCCTTCCCATGTTTTGGACGGGGAGACTTTCGGCGAGATGCGGTGTTTGCCGAATAATTTGCCGAAGATATATTGCAGCACATCGCAGCCTTGAACCACAGCAATCAGAAAGGCGATCAGCAGCATTTGCCGGCCTTCGAAACCCTCAATATGCAATGTGGCGAGAGCAGGCACATGGCTGATGCAATAGACCGAGAGCATAATGCCCCATTGCTGCTCGGAAATACGTTCCAGAAACCGGCTGGTATTACCCCAAAGCGCTGTGAGCACTGACATAGCCAGAAACACATAGACCGGAATGAAGATGGAATAGAGCCCGTACCATTCCACCCAGACCAGATAATACTGCACCGGAATGACAATGAGGAAGGCACCGAGCAGCAGCCAGTGGTCACTGCGATGGGTATGGGTCAGAGTCACATATTCCCGAAGCGCTGCGAAAGAGACCAGCCCGAACAGAATAACCACGCCGGTCTTGCCAAACAGAAAAGCGATGCTGATCGCGGCAATCATGATCCACCACGCACGAATGCGTGCATTGATGTTGCTGAGTGTGGAGGGCAGTGGTTTGGCACTGCGCCAGCTGATCAATGCGGCAGCAAGGCTTGCCACAGATAACAACACGATCAACCCGCTCAGCAGAAGATTGGTTTCTTCAGTCACGATGATCTCCGTCAGAATGGGGATTGAGTGTCAGCAAGGCTGATTGCGCACGGTGCAGGAAGGTTTTGCGCTCTTCATCCGGTTGCACTTGCAGTGGTGCACCGAAAATCACACGGCATAACAGCGGCACCGGCAGAAACGTGCCTTTTGGTAAAACACGGGACATATTTTCAATCCAGCAGGGCACCAGTTCCACATCGGGACGGGCTTTGGCGAGATGATAGAGACCGGCGCGAAAACGCAACAGCGGATCGTCTGTCATATTGCGGGTGCCTTCAGGGAAAAAGATCAGCGATTGGCCGCTGTCAATCGCACGTAGCATCACCAGCAACGGGTCTTCATTGCGCTCAATCCAGTTGCGTTCCACCAGCACTGTGCCGAGCAGCCGCGTGGCAATGAAACGGCGCAGGCGGTTGCTGTTCCAGTAATCTGCTCCGGCAACAGCACGAGTTCTTGCCCGCTCACCCATTGGCAGTGAGGAGGATAACAGGATGAAGTCGCCATGGCTGGTGTGGTTGGCGAAGTAAATGCGTTGTTTGCGGGACGGGACTGTGCCGCTCCAGATCGGACGCACGCCGGTAATGGCGCGGGAGAAAAAGGCCAGAACCATGCCGGAGAAAATCTGTAATACTGAATGCGAGTCCGGATCGGCCATGAAGAACAGTCGTTTTTATTTTGCTTCACATTAAATTCAGCAAGTAACAGAATAAAAGCACTTTCCGCAATCATTTCTTATTTGCGTGAATTACGCTGTTTTATTGATGATCCGGATAAAGACGCACCGGTCTGCCGGTTTTGCGGATCAGCTCCTCAGCCTGCTGACTGTCCGCCACATGGCCGCTTTCGACCAGCCAGCGGGCAATGAGATTGGCACTGCGCTGATAGCCCAAGGCACAACAGATCAGTGTCGGACGCGGCGCATTATGCATTGCCATGACTGCGGCCTGCATGGTTGCAGGCTCCGGCTTTGCAAGATCCATCAGCGGAAAAGCCTGCCAGCGGGGTGTGATATGGCGTGGTGCGATACACTCCGCAGTCATATCAATGATGCAGGAATAATTTTGTGTTTCTGAGCGTTTCGGAAAACGTCCGAGATAGAGTTCCTCAGTAATTTTAACCGCTGACGGTTCGCGCCATGTCCATGCGATACGGTTAAGCCTGAAAAAAATGCGCAGCGGTAAAAAGAGCCAAAAGGAAGCGAGGCTGACAGAGCCGTCAGGGCGCTTTTGAAAGATTTTTGCACCGCCGCCGCTATAGCCAAAACTCAGCATCAGCAAGGCCAGTGCAGGCCAGAGCAGGAGCAGAATTGCCGGATGCTCGCCCGTGAATGTGAGTGCAAGTAGCGTAAGACCGGCAGCACCGTAGATACGCATGAACTTGCGGGACTTGGGATCACGGGTGAAGCGGTAATTCTGCCAGGGTGAAACACCTTCACGTGGAAACAGCCACAGAGCAAACAGGCCGAGAAAAGCACCGGCCGGAACATCAATGAAATGATGCTGCCAAGTGGTCAGAACAGACAGGCCGATCAGCAGGCACCAGCCATGCCAGATCATGCGCCAAGGTGCGGGTAGTCTGTCACGTAGATGATCCCAGATGATGATTGCCAGTGCAATATGCAGCGAAGGTGCCTGATTATACGGCTGGTCGAAATTTCCGAGCATGGTGAACAGCCAGCCGGAAAGACCTGCTGTTACAGGTTTTCCCCATGTGATGGTCAGCGGAAAAGCGATGAAACAGACAAAGGCAATGCATTGCGCCGTGAGGTAACGGCCGATCAGCCGGTTTTGCTCTTGTTTGCTGGTGCTGACCAAAACCGCGACAACGTAAAACAGATTGAGCGACCAATAGGGGATGATCGTCCAGCCCCAGAACGGGATTTGCTTTTCCCAGTCAAAGACAATCTCCGGCACTGCAACACGCTGCGATGCCAGCCAATTCGCCAAACCGTAAGTTGCATAAAATAGCGGGGCAAGCAGGAGCAAACACAGCACGCCCCGCTTTAACAATGCCGGATCTGTTTTCTCGGTTTGGCGCTGCATTATTGCTCGATACGCTGCGCCAGCGATACGGTGAAAATGCCCCATTGGTCGATACGTTGTTCAATCTTGCGGAAGCCTGCGGCCTCCACTAACTGATCCATTTCATTCTGCGTGCGGCGGCGCATCACCCATGCCTGTCCGCCACGATGCGAAGTGAGGGCGCGGGCGATCATCTCCAGCTGCGGATGCCAAGGCTGGTTTGTATAGATCAGATAGCCACCGCTCTTCACTGCCTGTGCCAGCCCTTCAAGCGATTGCGCGATCTGGTCATTGTCGGCAAACAACTCATAAAGGCCGGAAACAATAGTGAGATTGGGTGCTGTATCTGCGTCTGTGCCAAGAGCAGCGAGAGCTTTGGTGTCAAATGCATCGCCTTCATGGAACTCGGCTTTGCCTGAGAGATTGCGTTCCGCGATCAACTGGCGACCGGCCAGCACATTGATCGGTGAGTAATCCTGCAAGCGTACCGAGGCAATTTCATCATCCTTGGTGGTGAGTGCATCCAGTACATAGCGTCCATGACCGGCGGCAATATCGAGAATGCGTGCCGGTTTACCGTCGTCCTGCAAACGGGTTACAGCCTGCCGGATCAGTTCTTCCAGATGAGCTTTACGCTGGCGGATGCCGCGCCAACCAATAGCATTGAGGAAGGTTTTATCGGTGTAGCGGCCACCCCAGCCTAAGCCCTTCACCTCGTTGCGATAGACATAATCGAGCGTGGAACCGGAATCGAAACCGGTGCGGATGCCGGTTTTCAACCCTTCCGAAAACAGCCCGCCGATACGGATAGAAGCACGGGTCATACCCCAATAAGCCCCGCGCGGGCTGGTGATTGACAAAGGTGTGGCCAGACGGTCTGCCTCATCGCGGGTAAAACCCTGAATATGCGCATCGAGCAGTGAGCTTTGTGGCGGAGCCTTGGCAAATTGCTGCTCAATGAAAGGCCGGATTTTGGCAAAAGCCAGTGCACGATCACGCTCGCCCAATGTGTCGTGATAGAAACCTTTGAGCACATGACGTTCTTTAACGAGACCCGCGAGATTTTCGTAGAAACGATGTTGCGGCGTATCACGCACTACCCAGTCACGACCGGAAATCAGTACCTGTGTCGGCGTGGTGATGGCGCGGGCATCACGCACAATACGGTCAGCATTCTCATAGAGTTCCAGCAGCACATTGGATGCAATCGGGCGGGTAATCAGCGGATCGTTTTCAAAAGATGCAATGCGCTCTTTGTCATGGGTGAGAAAACGGGCTTTGACATAGGAATTGACGAAGAATGTGCCTTTGAGCTTTTGCCAGAGCCAGATGCCTTCTTTGGCCAGCGGCACATAGAGCTTAACATCAAAAGCCGGTGCTGCCAGTACCATCGCACGGATCGGCGGCGCATAATCATGCACCCATGTGGCACCAATAACTGCGCCGACACTTTGCGCAATCAGTGCCATATCCTGTAAAGCGAAACCGTCTGTCGCGGTGATATGACGGGCAAAGCAATCGAGGTCGCGCACCGTGGTTGCAAAAGACGGCGAATAGCCGCGTTGCCCTTGGGTTAGGCCGTGACCGCGGGCATCCCACGCGTAGAAGCTGTAATTATCCAGCCCGAGTTCTTCGACAATATGGGCAACACGGCCGCTATGTTCATGCCCGCGATGCAACAGAATGATGGCGCCTTCCGGCTTTTCACTCAAAGCTGGCCAGTAGCGGAAAAAGATTTCCTGCCGGTCATGGCTGATAAAATGCCGCTCAGTGCAATCGCGTTTTACCGAAGTCATAGGCCTGTCTTTCATATGGCGATACAAGAATATAGAGCATTTCCAGCAAAAGTGCGTAGCGGTTTTGCGTAGGATAATGCGACAACACAAAGATTTAGAGTGGTTCCAATGATTCCGTTTAAGCCGGAACCACTCTAGATGTTGTTATGCTGTTTATTGTAAGTCTTTTAGACTAAACGATGTTTAAGAAAAATGATTTTGCAAAGAGTTATACCGTGTCTGTTTATCAGCTTAAGAGCCGTTTTCAGGATTTATTGCGCCCGATGGTCAGCCGATTGGCACAATGGGGTGTGACCGCCAATCAGGTGACTATTGCGGCGATGCTGATCTCTGTCGTCGTCGGTTCATGGCTGGTAATTGCTGAAAATAAAGTATGGTTTTGGCTCATCCCCGTATGGCTGTTCATTCGCATGGCGATGAATGCGATAGACGGGATGCTGGCGCGCGAATTTAACCAGCAAAGCGCTTTGGGAGCTTATCTCAACGAGCTTGGCGATCTGGTTTCGGATATTGCACTGTTCATGCCGTTTCTGTGGGTTGCGCCATTTCAGCCGCATTGGATAGGGCTGATTATTGTGCTGGCATTACTCACCGAATTTGCCGGATTGCTGGGTCTGAGTGTCGGGGCATCGCGGCGCTATGACGGGCCGATGGGCAAGAGTGATCGTGCTTTATTGTTCGGTATTCTCGGCGGCTGGCTGGCCGTTGACGGCTTTTTGCCAGAGTGGATGGTCTGGTTGCAGCCAGTGTTGATCGCCCTGTTATTGTGGACGATTTTCAATCGTATTCGCAGAGGTTTAGCAGAGGCTGCAAAGGGCTGAGATTGGTCAGCCCTGTTTCTCACGCCAGTCACGCAGTCGGCTAATGGCAGTCTCCAGCGTGTCGAGTTTTTTGGCAAAGCAAAAACGCACATGGCTGGTGATATTGCGCTCTGAATAGAAGGACGATACTGGCACCGGTGTGACACCGGCCTCGCGGGTGAGGCGCTGGCTGAAGGCCAGATCATCGCCATCTTTGTCGAGAGCACTGATATCAGCAACTGCGAAATAAGTGGCAGGTGCAGTGGCGATGTTAAAACCGGCTTCACGCAAACCGGCATCGAGATAATCACGACGTCTGGCCAGTTCTTCCCGCAAGCCCGTGAAATAACTGTCCGGCAGATTGAGGCCGACCGCTACAGCTGCTTGCAGAGCAGGTGGCGTGGTGAAGGTCATATATTGATGGACGCGGGAGATCACTTTCAGCAATTGCGCATCAGCAGTGATATAGCCAACCTTCCAGCCGGTGAGCGAAAAGCTTTTACCCGCCGAGCCGATCCGCACCACGCGGTCGCGGATTTCCGGCAGTGAAAACAGCGAAATATGTTTGTTGTCATCAAAGGTCAGATGTTCATAAACTTCATCGGCAATGATGAAGAGGTTATGTTTCACAGCCAGTTCCGCGATGAAATTCAGTTCTTCGCGGGTAAAAACTTTGCCGATCGGGTTCATCGGATTATTCACAACGATCATACGCGTGCGCGGGGTAATCGCATCGCTTAGCGCTTGTAACGGCAGTTCCCAATGGGGCGGTGCAAGCCGCACCGGCACAACCACGCCACCGGCACGGCGGATCACCGGACTGTAGGAATCATAGGCCGGTTCCAGCACAATCACTTCATCGCCGGAATTAATCAGCGCAAAGAAACTGTCAGCCAGTGCTTCTGTGGCACCGGAAGTGACGAGAATTTCGGTTTCCCAATCTGCATCAATATTGAAGAACCGGCGGGCATTGTCGGCCACAGCTTTACGTAAAGCTAGCAGGCCAAGCATTGGCGGATATTGATGGGAACCGTTTTGCAGTGCATCCGTTGCAGCGGCAATCAGTTCCTGCGGCTCCAGCCCTTCCGGAAAACCCTGCCCGAGATTAATGGCACCGGTTTCTGCGGCCAGTCTCGACATGATTTCAAAAACAGATATGCCGGATGCTGCGAAAACCGGATTGACCATGATATCCCCCCTGCAAGTAAACTTGCTGTACTATAGAGTTGTGTTTTTAAAGAGAAAAGCAGACTGATACAGGAAAACCCACGCTGATGGGTATGTGTTTGCCGTGCTTGCATATCTTTGAAAATATTATTCTCTGATGGTGATATCTCAGGCGCACAGATTACGCTGTCTCAGTGCCTCAACACGCTCGTCAACCGCACTGACAATGGATTGTACAAATTCTGCACCAAGTGCCCCGCGACGGATATCTTCCGGCTGCCAGACATTCACATAATAAGGGATGGAATGGCGGATCGGGCGGATCAGCAGATTTTGCCCCTCAAACGCCAATGCGCTGAGCGGGTTGATAACCGATATACCGATACCAGCCGCAACAAGCGAGCCGATGGAGGATGCGGTGGTGGCTTCAATCATGAGCTTGCGATTGATACCCGCATTGCTGAACCATTGATCGACCTGGCGGCGATAATAATCCTCATCTGAATAATAAATGAAGTTGTGGCCGGAGAATTGCTCAATATCGAGACTGTCATAATCCGCAAGCGGATGACCGGCAGGCATGATGCACAGGAGATCACCGGTATAGAGCTCACGCGTTGCCGAGGCGCTGAGCGTAATATTGCCTTCCACCATGCCGACATCAAAGAATTTACTGAGCAGATCACGGGTGAGGGCGCTTTCTTCCAGTGAGTGAATTTTGACAGAAGCTTGCGGATGCTCATTGAGGAACAGTTTGGTAGCCTGCGGAATAAGCGCATGGGCATAGGCAGGCAGACAGGCGACAGCAACGCGCTGAAGATTGTCTCCACGGATAGCACGGGCAGTACGGGCAATTTCTTCAATGCTCACAAACGAGCGCTGCACAATCACATTGAGCGCTGCAGCCTGCTGGGTGGGTTTCAGACGACGGTTATCACGGTGAAACAGTGCGAAGCCGAGTGTCGCTTCCAGATCTTTCAGCTCGCGGCTGATGGTTGGCTGCGAGGAGCCGAGATGGTCTGCCGTTTCAGTTACATTGTGGGTGTGCATCAGCGATTGAAAAATTTCCAGCTGGCGGTGTGTCAGACGCATAAAATCTCCCCTTTGGCAGCAAGACCGTTCCAGTATTAAGCATATCGAAAATGAATAATAAAGAGATTATTATGAATTTGACCGCGGATGGATGTCTGATAGCTTGATGTAAGTAATGATGAAGCGGTGTGTCTTGTGTGATCCTCCGCCTCGAGTGTTTGAGGGTAGAATGGCCACTGAGTTCTCACGTCCGCATGTTGCGCATTTCGATTATAAAAACGGGGCTTTAAGCGTTGAAAATGTTGCTGTTTCTGCAATTGCAGAAAAATACGGCACGCCGTTTTATGTCTATTCGGCTGCTGCTGTGCGTGAACGTGTTGCTAAATTGCGCGCTGCGCTGAGCGGACTCAATGTGCAGATCTGCTATGCGGTGAAAGCCAATAATAACCTGTCGCTGTTGTCTTTGCTGGTCGGTGAAGGCTGCGGCATGGATATTGTTTCCGGCGGTGAGATGCATCGCGCATTGGCGGCCGGTTCCCCTGCGGATAAAATCGTCTTCTCCGGCGTTGGTAAAACCGATGAGGAAATCGCTGCAGCACTCAATGCCGGTGTGCATCAGCTGAATATTGAATCCATCGAAGAACTGGATGCGATTTCCCGCGTTGCCCGCCAGCTTGGCAAAGTGGCAACCGTGGTGCTGCGTATCAACCCTGATGTGGATGCGCTGACCCATCCGAAAATTACCACCGGCACCAGCAAGAATAAATTCGGCATTGCCTATGCCGATGCGGTGAATACCTATGCGGCCGCCTCTGCTCGCGAAGAAATCAATGTGGTTGGTATTGCTGTTCATATCGGTTCGCAGATTACCGATGTGACGCCATATCGCCAGACTTTTGAACGTCTGGCACAGCTGACAGCCGCAATCCGTGCCAAAGGCCTGAGCATTTCCCGCCTTGATCTCGGCGGTGGCCTCGGTGTGTCCTATGACGGTTCGGCCGGTATTGACGTCGATGCCTATGCGCAGACAATCCGCGATACACTCGGTGACATTGATTGCGAACTGACCATGGAGCCGGGTCGCTTCATTATTGCCGAAGCCGGTGCGCTGGTGACCAAAGTTCTCTATGGCAAAAATCAGGGCAATTCCAAATTCTCCATTGTTGATGCAGCGATGAATGATCTGATGCGTCCGGCACTTTATGATGCCGTGCATCCGGTCTGGCCGGTGCGTGAACCGGCAGCAGATGCGGAAACCCTGCCGGTTAATCTGGTTGGCCCTGTTTGCGAAAGCTCGGATACATTCGGCGAATTCGACCGTTTGCCTGCGCTGGAGCGCGGCGACCTGGTGATGCTCGGCGTTGCCGGTGCCTATGGTGCAACAATGTCTTCGACCTATAATGCGCGTCCGCTTATTCAGGAAGTGCTGGTTGAGGGCGATACATTCAGACTGGTTCGCCGTCAGTGGACGGTAGAAGATGCACTTTTGCTGGAACGAGATCTTTAAGATCCGGCTAGCATAAAGGGAACGGTTGGGAGGCCGTTTCCTGAGGCTGCTGCTAAAGTAGCCCGAAGAGGAGGGGAAATATGCGGCCATATTCCGAAGCGGCGCAAACAGGCGCAGCAGGAATTTTCTTCGTCAAAACCCACGGATTGGGGAATGACTTTGTGCTGGTTGACGGTCGGGAAAAGTCTTTCCGGCCGCAGGCGGCAATGATTACGCAGATTTGTGATCGCCATCGCGGTGTGGGTGGTGATCAGTTGCTGGTTCTGGAAATGCCGCAAAATACCCGCGCTGATGTGCGGATGCGCATCTATAATGTGGATGGTGTGGAGGCTCCGGCCTGTTTTAATGCCAGCCGTTGTGCTGCTTTTCTCTGGATGCAGGAAGCAGGCAAAAATTCCGTAATTTTAGAAACACTCGGTGGGCTGATTGAAGCTCGTATGGCGGCAGCTGAAAATGGCAGGCCGCGTATCAGCCTGTATCTGGCGCCTGCTGTCACAGACTGGCAGGCTATTCCGCTGGCGGGACCACTTGCGAGCCATGAGGGGCGCTTGAACCACGGCCCGTTGTCTGAGCCTTTTGCTGTCAGTATGGGCAATCCGCATCTGGTTTATTTTGTGCCGGATTTTGATGCCGTCGATGTGCCGGTTGAGGCCGCTGTGGTGCAAAATAGCACTTATCTGCCGGAGCAGGCCAATATTGGTGTGGCTGAATTGCTACCGTCTGAAGGTGACGAGGCGCGGCTGAAACTGGTGGTTTATGAGCGTCCGGGTATTCTCACGGAGGCCTGTGGCAGCGGCGCCTGCGCAGCGGCGGTTGCGGCGGTACGCAGCGGACGCACAAATCAGAAAAAATTCCGTGTTTTAATGCCGGGCGGGGCTTTACAGGTCGAGTTATGTGCTGATGATACAATTATCCTGACAGGGGATGTTGCTGTCGCATTTTACGGATTTCTGCCTGACGAAGCATAAACAGAATTCAATAAGGATAACGCAAAACTGTCCGTAAGAGACAGCGTTATAGAGGGGAAGTAATGACTTTTATATCAGTTGAGCATGTCAGTAAGACCTATCCTGCGACCAGCAACGGCAAGGCTCACCGTGCATTAGGCGATGTTTCTTTCTCCGTAGAGAAGGGGGAGGTTCTGGTGATTATCGGCCCTTCCGGCTCCGGTAAAAGCACTTTGCTGCGCACGCTCAATGCACTGGAAGCCATTGATAGCGGTGCGATCACCGTCAATAATCTGGCGATTTCCGATCCCAAAACCAATCTTAATCATGCGCGGTCTGAAATCGGCATGGTGTTCCAGCATTTCAATTTGTTTCAGCATAAAACAGCGCTGGAAAATGTGGTTCTGCCGCAGACTGTGGTGCTGAAACGCTCCAAGGTGGAAGCGCTGAAAATTGCGCAGGATATGCTGGCGCGTGTGGGCATTGCGGAACGTGCAGGCCATTATCCGAGCCAGCTTTCCGGCGGTCAGCAGCAGCGTGTGGCCATTGCCCGTGCATTAGCGATGAACCCGAAAGTGATGTTGTTTGATGAGGCAACCTCGGCGCTCGATCCTGAAATGGTTGGCGGCATTCTCGATCTGATGAAAGAACTGGCAAAATCCGGCATGACGATGGTGGTTGTAACCCACGAAATGGGCTTTGCCCGTGAGGTGGCTGACCGTGTGATCTTCATGGATGAAGGGCAGATTGTCGAAACCGGAACGCCGGATGTGCTGTTTTCCAAGCCGGCTCATAAGCGTACACAGCATTTTCTCGAACAGGTGCTTTAGAGCATTTCCAGCAAAAGTGTGAAGCGCCTTCGCGAGGAAATCAATTCGCTGGACTGATTTCTTTACCCGCTTCGATGCGTTGGATAATGCGTAAAAACAAAGAGATAGAGTGGTTCCAACAATTCAGTCTTAACTGGAACCACTCTTAAGGGGAGTGTGCAGGCGTGGGAGACGCCTGTTGAACTACAACGGAAATGAATGCCCGTAAACAAGGGTAAATCCATATAATAACGAGGAGAACATTATGAAACTTCTGAAAAAGATCGCTCTTTCCATCGGTATGCTGGCAGGCGTTGCTGCGCTTTCAGCGGGGACTGTAAATACCGCCAAGGCGGATATTATGGAAGAAATTCTGAAGCGCGGTGAACTGCGCGTTGCCGTGCAGACGCAGGGTGCGCCGGTTAGCTTCATCAATAAAGACGGCAAGCAAACCGGTCTGGCCGTAGAACTTGCCCGCATGATGGGTGAAGATCTCGGCGTTAAAGTCGTGTTTCAGGATTATGACTGGAAGGGTCTTATTCCGGCATTGCTGGCAGGCAAAGTGGACATGATTGCCGCTGACATGACGCCAACCCCGCAGCGTGCGGCGCAGCTGCTGTTCTCCCGCCCGATGTTCTACGAAGAAACCGTTGCGGTGGTGAAGAATGATTCACCTCTGGCCAAATGGGAAGACCTTAATCAGGAAGGTCTGAATATCGGCTCCACACAGGCCAGTTCCTACAGTGAAGCCATCAAGAAGTTCATGCCGAAAGCAACGCTGAAAGAGTTCACCGGCGGTACTGCTGCCGTGGCACAGGCATTGTCTGCCGGTCGTATTGATGCGACGGTTTCCGATCTCGGTAACGTCACCAATTTCGTTAATGAGTTCGGTAACCTGAAAATTCTTGATGGCATTATTGTCAAAAACCCGCTGGCCTTTGCCGTGCGCCCTGATGAAGCGCATCTGAAGTTCTGGCTCGACAATTATGTTGAACTGATCACCTCTGACAAGCGTCTCGATCAGATGGTCAACTACTGGTGGAATACCACCGAGTGGGAAAAAGACCACAAGTAACAGAAGCCATCTCCTGCCTGCCATTCGGGCGGGCAGGAGCCTTACTGTTTAAGTATTTTACGCTGAGGCAGAATATACGCCCGCGTGAAATATTCGGGACCAGATAATGTCATCATTCATTCTCGACTATTTTAATTACCGCATTGTTGCGCAATATCTTGACCGGTTCGCTGAGGGCTTGGGCAATACGCTGATTGCAACAGGTGTGAGCTTTGTGCTGTCTTTTGTGCTTGGCACGATCATGGCCATTATCATGTTCACGCAATGGAAGGTGCTGCGCCATTTCATTCAGGCCTATGTGACCTTCATCCGCTCAACGCCGTTGCTGGTGCAGATTTATCTGGTCTATTTCGGTCTGCCGGTTCTGCTGCCGTTCACTGCCAAATGGCCGGAAATGTGGCTGGGTATTGCGGCGCTGGTAATTAATTGTACACCCTATATGTCCGAGATTATCCGTACCGGTATCGGCTCTGTACCGCGCGGACAGGTTGAGGCTGCCAAGGCTGTGGGCATGAGTTACGGGCAGCGGCTGATCCATATTGTGCTGCCGCAGGCTTTTGCCAATGTGATCCCGCCGGTGCTCGGCCAGACTGCCGTGCTGATTAAAGATACATCGCTGCTGTCGCTGATCACTGTATTTGAATTTACCAGTGCGGGGTTGTTGCTCAACAGCGAGCGCGTGCGTCCGAATGAGAGCTTCCTGACGATCGCTGCCGGATATCTCGCTATTTATTGTGTGATGCTGTTCCTTTCGCATCAGGTGAAGAAGAAGCTGGCAGGTCCTGCCTGGGCTGCGAAAGGCTGATATGATGTTTGAATATTATTGGAAGCTTACAGTCTCGGTGATGCCGTTTCTCTGGCAGGGGTTCAAAGAGACCTTTACGGTTTCGCTGGTGGCTATTCTGGCGGGATCGATCATCGGCACGGTGATCGGGATTATCCGCAGTTATCGCATCCCAGTTTTGACACAGCTCTTCGGCGGCTATGTGCATATTTTGCGCGGCACACCCTTTCTGGTGCAGCTCTATGTTTTCTATTTCGTGCTGCCGAATACAGGGATTGAATGGTTGAGCTGGGATTCCAGCACAGCAGCTTTTGTGGCGCTGTCGCTCTATACATCCTGCTATGTGGCTGAAATTGTGTGCAGTGCGATTGATGCCGTGCCGCGCGGTCAGTGGGAAGCTGCAACTGCAGTGGGCATGAGCCAACTGCAAAAATTGTGGCATGTGATTTTGCCTCAGGCGTTAAAATTGACCATTGCGCCGATGAGCTCTGTCTATGTGATTATCATCAAGAGCACGGCTATTCTCTCGGTGATCGGGATTGCCGAACTGACCCGTCAGGGTGAAGTGTCGATGCTGCGTTTCCCGCGCGATGTGTTGTTTATCTACGGGCTGATTGCGCTGGTTTATTTCGTCTATTGTTATCCAATCCTTAAATTTTCCAAATGGGCGGAAAACAAGATCAGCGGTTCACAGCGCTTGTCACTGGATTGATAAACTTGGATTAAAAATAAAAGAAGCGCAGCATCCACGATGCTGCGCTTCTTTGTTTATGCATTGCGGGCGATTTGCAGGCTCTGAATACCTTGTTTGGAAATGCGGTAAGCACTGCCGTTAAACGAGGCGATCAGCCGTTTGGCGCGCAGTTTCTTGAAGGTTTGTAAATCGGTGCCATCAAGAAACCAACCCTCGCGGGAGATGAAATCGACATCTATGATTTTGCCGCTGCCATCTTTTTCCGGTTCGATACGGCCGCCTTTGGCGAGCATGTCGAGAATACGGCGTTCAAAACGAGAGATATTCATGGCTGTCTCCGTCGTTTTAAACGGAAGAACAGCGCGCAGAAACCGCCAATGCGTGGCAGCAGAATCCGGGTAGTCATGGGAATTGTCCTGATAAGGAGAAAGATTTGGCGCAAGCCGTTGCAAGCCTGTTTCAGTCACAGGCGGTTCTGCTTAAGCAGAGGGTCAACGATGGGTTAGCTGCGCATAAATCTCCTTTGAACAACAGGAGGAGATATACTGCCGAAATGTGCGGAAAACAAGATTGCGAACAGCCTGTTCCGGCAAAAACATGCTTATCGCTAAAATGCATGAAGCCAGATGATAATAGCGCTTGTGTTCGCTTGGCAGGACGTATTCATTCGTGTGCAGGCACTCCAGAAATCATGGCAGAAGTACAGTACTATGACACAGAAAAATATATTCCGTCCGGTCATCGGGGTCACACTCGACAGCGAAGAGGGCGGCGGATTTTCGGACTCTCCCTGGTATGCCATCCGGCAGAATTATATGTCCTGTCTTGAAGAAGTGGGTGCTGCGCCGGTCGCTCTGCCGCATCTGGCAGAGCTGGCAGAAACCTATCTGGATATGATTGACGGGCTGGTTGTGACCGGCGGTGCTTTTGATGTGCCGCCAGCGATGTTTGGCGAAGAAGCCCGCACAGATACAATCCGGTTGAAGCCCGCGCGTACGACATTTGAAGCAGCCGTTTTGCGCGGAGCGCTGGAGCGCGATATGCCGGTGTTGGGTATTTGCGGTGGTCATCAGCTGCTGGCCGTTCTGGCTGGCGGCACATTAGTACAGCATATTCCTGACGAAGTGCAGGATGCATTGGAGCACTCAGTTTCTAAAAATACTGAGAATGCAGGTGGCCGGTCATGGGCCACGCATCCCGTAGCGATTGAGCCAGACAGCAGACTGGCTGGCGTGGTGGGAACCACAAGCCAGCATGTGAACAGCTCTCATCATCAGTCGGTGCGCACGGTTAAAGCGCCGATGCGTGTAACTGCATTGGCTGAAGATGGAATTATCGAGGCGATTGAACACACACAAAAGAGCTTTGCCATTGGTGTGCAATGGCATCCGGAATATAAGCAGACTGAAGGGGATATTCATTTGCTTTCAGCATTTTGCGCGGCGGCTGAAGCCTATCACAACCGTTCATAATTACCGGACGTTGTAATGAGCCTGCCCGTGTTTTGCGGCACGGGCAGTTTTAAATGTTGAATTTACCGGCCATTCATGCCGAGATCACGCGCGGCAAGATCCAGCATTTTATGTGAGCTTTTACGGGCGCGTTCCTTATCGCGCAGGCGTATGGCTTCGATGAGTTCCTGATGCTCGTTGATTGCTTCTTCGCGGCTAGCGACAGCATCATTGGAGGTGTAGAGCGTATAGCGCAGTGCCGCTTCTATAATACCGCAAAGCTGACGGAAAACCTGATTATGGCTTGCCCGCAGTAAGGCAATGTGAAAATCGACATCGCCTTGCGTAAAGGCTTCAATATCGCCACCTGCCTCATTCATCCGGTTCCACGCGAGTTCCAGAGCTGCAATATCCATAGCGGATGCGCGCTGGGTTGCCAGTTCTGCGGCTACCGGCTCAATCGCACGACGGGCTTCCAGAACGCAGAGCAGTAAATCCAGATCGACGATACGCGGCCCCAGCCAATCCAGCACCTGCTGGTCGAGCAGGTTCCAGTCGTCTTGTTCGCACACAACTGTGCCGATACGAGGCTTGCCGCGCACCAGCCCTTTGGACTCCAGCGTTTTGATCGTTTCGCGGATGACCGTGCGGCTGACACCATATTCTTCACACAAATCATTTTCGCGGGGCAGCATTGAGCCCGGCTTGAAGCGGCCGTTGAGAATGTCAGCGGCGAGCGTCGCAGTGATGCTTTTTTGTACCCTTGGCCGCGTTGGGCGGGAAGGGGCATGCAGGCTCTGCTCAGACATTTCGGTCACGGCTCTTCTTTCGTTCCTGATCGGTTAGACGATCTGCTAGGGTACAGGATTTTAAACAAACCTTATTCCGTCAATAGTCATAGGGTTTGCAGGGTATTTGCTGCAAGGCTCGGTGTTATTATTTTTGTATAATGAACAATTTTAAATCATCATACAAGATGGATTGACTGGTATGATGATTTGTTTTAGCCTCGCAATGATTGAGGAGATCGCATTATTCTGTGGGAGGAAAGATATGCGTATTTTGAAGGCGGCCGCTTTGGCCGGAATCATGACAGGAGCAGCTATTGCGGCTGTTGCAGGATCATCTGCGGCCTATGCGGCGGATGTGAAAATCGGCTTTGTTGTAAAGCAGCCGGAAGAACCATGGTTTCAGGATGAGTGGAAATTTGCCGATGTAGCGGCAAAGGAAAAAGGTTTCACTCTGGTCAAAATCGGTGCGGAAGACGGCGAGAAGGTGCAATCCGCGCTGGATAATCTCGCAGCGCAGGGCGCTACCGGTGTGATTATCTGTACGCCGGACGTAAAGCTCGGACCTGGAATTATTGCCAAGGCCGAGGCCAATGGTCTGAAACTGATGACTGTTGATGACCGTCTTGTCGGCGCTGATGGCAAGCCGCTGGAAGATGTTGTGCATATGGGCATCTCTGCCACCAAGATTGGTGAAGAAGTTGGCCGTGCGATCAGCGAAGAAGTCAAAAAACGTGGCTGGGACTGGAAAAACGTCGGTGCAATCCGTGTTTCCTATGACCAGTTGCCGACTGCCGTTGACCGTGTTGAAGGCGCGCTTTCGGTCCTGAAAGAAAACGGATTGCCGGAAGCCAATATTTTTGCGGCACCGCAGGCAAAAACCGATACTGAAGCCGCGCTGAATGCATCTACTGTTGTTCTCAACAAGAATGCGGATATCAAATATTGGGTTGCCGTTGGCCTCAATGATGAGTCCGTGCTCGGTGCAGTACGTGCAACGGAAAGTGTTGGTATTCCGTCTGAGAATGTTGTGGCGGTTGGTATTGGTGGTGCGGAATCCGCCATCAATGAGTTTAAAAAACCAAGCCCGACCGGCTTCTACGGCACAGTCATCATTTCTCCGAAGCGTCACGGTTATGAAACAGCGATGAATATGTATTCATGGCTGGCTGATGGCAAAGAACCGGAAAAGCTAACCCTGACATCAGGCCAGCTTGCCTTGCGTGATACTTACGCAGAGGTTCGTAAAGAACTCGGCATCGAATAATCAGATTGTTCTAAGCAATTCAGGCCGGAATCTTTCATAAATTCCGGCCTTTTTTCAAAGCGCCGCTGCAATACATGCGGCTGCTCAGAAAACGGATGCGGCATGACAGATTATCTGACGTTTAAAAATATTTCAAAGTTCTATCCCGGTGTTAAGGCGCTGACTGATGTTTCATTCGGCGTTGCCAAGGGCGCTGTTCATGGGGTGATGGGAGAAAACGGTGCGGGTAAATCCACGCTTATCCGTGTTCTTTCCGGCGATCAGCAGGCGAATAGCGGCGAGATTATCATTGATGGTGTGGTGCAGAAATATGCATCCGTGCGCGATGCTTTTCATGCCGGTGTGATCGTTATCCATCAGGAACTGCAACTGGTACCGGAACTGAGTGTTGCGGAAAATCTGTGGCTCGGGCGCTTTCCTGCCAAAGCGGGTATTATCAGTTTTAAAGCGCTGGTAAGTGCTGTCGGCGAAAAATTGCAGATGATCGGCATTGATATCGACCCTGCCACCAAGGTTGCACAGCTTTCAATCGGTGAGCGGCAGATGGTGGAAATCGCCAAAGCCGTGATGCTGGATGCACGTATCATCGCGCTCGACGAGCCGACGTCTTCTTTGTCATCGCGCGAAAGTGAAATCCTGTTCCGCCTGATCGGCCGTTTGAAGGCTGAGGGCAAAATCATTCTTTATATCTCGCATCGTCTGGATGAGATTTTTCAGCTGTGTGACAGTCTGACTGTGCTGCGTGACGGTAAACTGGCTGCCCATCATCCCAGTCTGGAGAAGGTCACCCGCGACCAGATTATCTCTGAAATGGTGGGACGGGAGATCAATAATATCTGGGGCTGGCGCGGGCGCGACATCAGTAAAAACACATTGCTGAAGGTCGAAAATCTCAGCGGCAGCAAATTGCCGGTGCCTGTGAATTTTGAGGTGCGTGCCGGTGAAATTCTGGGCTTTTTTGGCCTGATCGGCGCCGGACGTTCGGAGATGAGCCGCCTGATTTACGGAGCTGATCAACGACGCACTGGTACGGTGTATGTTGATGGTAAGGTTGTGAAGGCTGATGATCCGCGCAGTTCTATCCGTGCGGGTATCGTCCTTTGTCCTGAAGACCGTAAATTTGACGGTATTGTTCAGGGGCGTTCGATTGAAGAAAATATCGCTATTTCTGCCCGCAGACATTTTTCCCCGTTTGGCTTGATCCGCCCGAAAAAAGAGGCGGAACTGGCTGAAACCTATATCGGAAAATTGCGGGTGCGTACGCCGTCGCGCAAACAGAATATCGTCAATCTCTCCGGCGGCAACCAGCAGAAGGTTATTCTCGGCCGCTGGCTTGCCGAGCAAAATATCAAGGTGCTGATTATTGACGAGCCGACGCGCGGTATTGATGTGGGTGCCAAGGCAGAGATTTATGAAATTCTTTATCAGCTTGCTGAAAACGGCATGGCGATTGTGGTGATCTCCAGCGAACTGCCCGAAGTCATGGGAATTTCAGACCGGATTATGGTGATGTGCGAAGGGCGGATTGCCGCCGGATTTGATCGTGCTGATTTTAATGACCGCGCCATTCTCACGGCGGCACTACCGGATAAGACCGTCGCTGAAGCGGCAGCCGGATCATTACAAAAGGTATCCTGAACGATGGTTTCAATTAAAAAAATCCTGCTTGGCGAGCAAGGGCTTGTGGTGATCTTCCTGCTGGCTTTTGCAGTGGTGGCGCTGACAGTCCCGAATTTTCTGACTGAACGGAACATGCTGGGGCTTCTGCAATCGGTGGTAACCATCGGCATTGTTGCCTGCACGATGATGTTTTGTCTTGCATCGCGCGATTTCGATCTTTCCGTAGGCTCTACGGTCGCCTTTACCGGCATGATTGCGGTGATGGCGTCCAATGCCACCGGCTCCATTTTTCTCGGATTGCTGGCCGCTTTAGCAGGCGGTTTTATCGTTGGGCTGTTCAATGGCGTTGTGATTGCGAAATTTCGTATCAATGCGCTGATTACCACGCTGGCAACAATGCAAATTGTGCGTGGGCTGGCGCTGATTTCCAGTGATGGTCGCGCGGTTGGTATTAATGATCCGTCTTTCTATCAACTGGCACTGTCAAAATTTTTAGGTATTCCGACACCAATCTGGGTGATGGGACTGCTGTTTGTCATTTTCGGATTTGTGCTCAACCGCACAGTCTTTGGTAAGAACACGCTGGCAATCGGCGGTAATCCTGAAGCATCGCGTCTTGCCGGTGTGAATGTGGATTCTATGCGGATCTGGATTTTTGCTTTGCAGGGGCTGGTCTGCGGCATTGCCGGTATTTTGCTGGCATCGCGCATTACGTCCGGTCAGCCGAATGCGGCAACAGGGCTCGAATTATCTGTCATCTCGGCTTGTGTTCTTGGTGGTGTTTCTCTGGCTGGCGGTCGTGCTGCAATGCTGGGCGTGATTGTTGGCGTGCTGATTATGGGCATTGCCGAGAATGTCATGAACCTGCTGAATATTCAGGCCTTTTACCAATATGTTGTGCGCGGCTGCATTCTTCTCATTGCTGTACTGCTGGATAATCTGCGTTCAAACATGATCGGGTTCAGAGGATAAACACTGATGAATGACGCTGATTACGCATTGGTCGATTGGGGAACGAGCAGTTTCCGCCTGTGGCTAACGGATGCACAGGGTCATGTGCTGGGCGAAAGTCGCAGTGATGAAGGTATGATGCATTGTGCTTCGGCGGGTTTTGCACCGGTGCTGGAAAAGCATTTACACAAGCTGGAAGCAGGATCGGATCTGCCGGTTATGATCTGTGGTATGGCCGGTGCACGGCAAGGCTGGGCAGAGGCACCCTATATCAGCCTGCCTGCTGCGCTTGATGGTTTGGCAGATTATGCGCTTAAATTAGAAAATCAGACACGCGATATCCGTATTCTGTCCGGGCTTGCGCAGCGTGATGCATCCGCAGCCAATGTGATGCGTGGCGAGGAAACCCAGCTTGCGGGTATTGCCACGTCGATGCCTGATGGTCTGCTCTGTATGCCCGGCACACACAGTAAATGGACGAGGCTGGAAAACGGTACTGTCACGCAGTTCGCGACCTTCATGACCGGTGAGCTCTTTGCGGTACTGTCTCAACATTCCATTCTCAGACATGAGGTGGATACGGGTGTGGCTTTTGATGAAAATACACCTGCTTTTCTCCGTGCTGTTGAAAAGACATGCGCGGAACCGGCACGGATTGCCGAGGATGTTTTTGGTATCCGCGCTGCACAATTGCTTGGTTTTGAAGAACAGTCTGAGGGTGCCGCTCATCTTTCCGGTCTGCTGATTGGTGCAGAGGCGGGCAGAGCAAAACAGCTTTATGGCGCGGGTACAATCGGGCTGGTGGCTTCGGGAAAACTCGGCCGGTTGTATCAGGCCGCGCTGGAAAGAGCCGGTTTCAGCATCACTCTGCTGGATGGCGAGGTTGCAGTCCGGCAGGGATTATTTTCGGCGGCGGCCAGAGTGTGGCCGGCAACACATAATGCGCGGTAAAGAGGAGAGCACAATGTCATCTGTCATCTGGCCGAATTTGAAGCGCTCACTGGTGGCGATCATTCGCGGTATCCGCAATGATGAGGTTGAGCCGGTGCTTGAAGCTCTTATTACAGAAGGGTTCGAGATTATTGAGATTCCGCTGAACTCACCGGAGCCGTGGGTTTCGATTGAGCGCGCGGTGAAACTATTCGGTGACAAAGTGCTGATCGGTGCCGGAACCGTGCTGACAACAGAAGATGCGCAGCGGCTGGCAGATATTGGCGGGCGGATTATGGTGAGCCCGAATACGGATGCCGATGTTATCCGCCATGCAACTTCCTGTGGGCTGATTACCATGCCTGGTTGTTATACGGCGAGTGAGGCTCTGCTGGCGATCCGCAGTGGCGCTTCCGCATTGAAATTCTTTCCTGCCGGTTCCCTTGGCCCTTCAGGTGTCGCGGCGATTAAAACCATTCTGCCGAAGGATGCTGTTGTCGGGGCTGTAGGTGGTGTTTCCGATCAGAATTTCGGGGATTATGCCCGCGTGGGTGTACGCACATTCGGCATAGGTTCCAGCCTTTATAGATCAGGGGACAGTGCGGAAACTGTGCAGGCAAAAGCCCGTCTGACAATCACGGCCTATGACAAGGTTTTTGGTGGTGAGCATGGCTGAGATATTTGTGCCCGCTGCGTTGAATGCACCTTTGTGTAAGCTGGGTGAGGGGCCGGTCTATGACCCTCATACAGATACAGTATGGTGGTTTGATATTCTGCAATCCAAACTCTGCGAATATCAGTTTCAAAGCGGTGTGAGCAGGCAACATGATTTGCCTTTTCCCGCCAGTGCCCTTGCACGAGTGGATGCCCATCGCCAGCTCCTTTTCACAGAGCGCGGCCTGTATCTGCGCGATGTGGCAACAGGTGATCTGTCTCTGCATTGTGAAATCGAAGCGGATAACAACCTGACCCGTTCCAATGATGCGCGGGTGCATCCATCAGGGGCATTCTGGCTTGGCACAATGGGCTGGCAGGCTGAGCAGGGTGCAGGTGCAATCTATTGGTATTTCAAAGGTGAGTTGCGCAAGCTTTACGACAATATCACGATCAGTAATGCGATTTGTTTTTCACCGGATGGCACGGTCGGATATTTTGCCGATACAGCTTTGCGCCAAGTGATGCGTGTGTTGCTTGACCCTGCGAATGGTGTGCCGGTCGGGGAGCCGGAGTTGTTTCTCAATGATTTTCCCGCAGGCAATCCCGATGGTGCGGTTGTTGATGCGGACGGTAATTTCTGGGTTGCCCTCTGGGGTGGTTCGCAGATTGCCGGATATGCACCGGATGGACGTTTTTTGCGCTCAATTTCATTGCCGGTTTCTCAGCCGAGTTGTCCTGCTTTTATCTGCAAAACTGCCAACCAGATGCTGGTGACATCCGCATGGGTCGGGCTGGATGACGTGGCGCGGCAACAAGAGCGGGCGGGAGCGACATTCATCATGGATCTGCCGTTTCAGGGCAGGTTTGAACCCGATGTCAAAATCATCTGACCGGAGGCTGCCATGAGCATCATCACGTTGAAAAATCAACAATTTGAAGCGCATATTGCCACCCAAGGCGGCACAGTGCACGGCCTGTGGTGGCACAATCAGGGGCAGATTATTCCTCTGCTGCGTGAAGCAAAACATGCCGATGCAATACCGGTGGAAACAGGTGGTTTTCCGCTCATCCCGTTCGGCAACCGTATTCCGCAAAATCACTTCAGTTTTGAGGGGCGGGACTATCATTTTCAGGCCAATACAGATGATGACCCGCTCTATATTCATGGTGAAAGCTGGCACGGTCTCTGGCAGATTGCAGAGCAGTCAGAGAGCCGGCTTGTATTGTGCTTTACCCATGACAAAGCCGATGCTGCTTTTATCTACGAAGCGGAACAGAGTTTTACGCTGGATGAAACCGGTTTCAGCCTCTCCATGCGTGTGACGAATAAAGGGGATAAAGCCATGCCGTTCGGCCTTGGCTGGCATCCTTATTTTCATCTGACTGAGCAAACGCAGCTACAGCTCAATGCGCAGAAAATGTGGACGCAAGGTGCGGGTTATTTACCGGAAAACCGCGTCAATATTCCCGATGATCTGAATTTCAGCAGCACAAGAAAACTTCCCGATCATTGGGTGAATAACGGGTTTGAGGGCTGGGACGGCACTGCGCGACTTGTCTGGCCGGAACAGAATACCGCGCTAACCATGAGTGCCGACCCGTTGTTTAACCGGTTCTTTCTCTATGCGCCGCATGGTGTGCCGGAGCCGCAATCCCGCTCAGATTATTTTTGTCTGGAGCCGATGTCTCATATGGCGGGCGATCATTGCCACGACGGTTACGGTGGTCTGAAAATATTGCAACCGTCTGAAAGCCTGTCAGGAACCATTTGCTTGCAGCCTGAGCAAACTAAAACATCAGGTCGATAAAAGGGTAACAAAATGAAAATCACCAAGCTCACGACCTATATTGTGCCGCCACGCTGGCTGTTTGTGAAAGTGGAAACCGATGAAGGTATTTCCGGCTGGGGAGAGCCGATTGTTGAAGGTCGTGCGCTGACAGTTGAAGCGGCTGTACATGAGCTGTCTGATTATCTGATCGGTAAAGACCCGTTTTTGATCGAAGACCATTGGAATGTCATGTATCGCGGCGGGTTCTATCGCGGCGGCGCTGTGCATATGAGTGCCATTGCCGGTATTGATCAGGCACTGTGGGATATTAAAGGCAAGGCGCTGAATGTGCCGGTGCATCAGCTGCTGGGCGGACAATGTCGCGACCGTATCAAAGTCTATTCATGGATCGGCGGTGACCGTCCGTCTGACGTGGCACGCAATGCGAAAGAAATGGTGGATCGCGGTTTTACAGCATTGAAGCTCAATGGAGCGGAAGAGCTGCAGATCGTTGATAGCTATGCCAAGATCGACGCGATTGTTGAAACCATTGGCACCGTGCGTGATGCGGTTGGCCCGCATGTCGGGATTGGGGCGGATTTTCATGGCCGCGTGCATCGCCCGATGGCGAAAGTGCTGGCCAAGGCACTCGATCCGTTCCGGCTGATGTTTATTGAAGAGCCGGTTTTATCCGAAAATTATGAAGCGCTGAAAGAAATCGCCAATCATACGTCCACGCCGATTGCTCTGGGGGAGCGTCTTTATTCCCGCTGGGATTTCAAGAATATTCTCTCCGGCGGTTATGTGGATATTATTCAGCCTGATCTTTCCCATGCGGGTGGGATTACCGAATGCCGCAAGATTGCTTCGATGGCTGAAGCTTATGACATTGCACTGGCGCCGCATTGCCCGCTGGGGCCGATTGCTCTGGCTGCTTGCCTCCAAATTGACGCGGTGAGTTATAATGCCTTCATTCAGGAGCAGAGCCTGAATATCCATTATAATCAGGATAATGATATTCTGGATTATATCACCAATCGTGAGGTCTTCGATTACAAGGACGGTTTTGTGGCTATTCCGCAAGGGCCGGGGCTGGGTGTCGAAGTGGATGAAGCCTATGTGATTGAGCGGGCGAAAACCGGCCATCGCTGGCGCAATCCGGTGTGGCGTCACGAAGATGGCAGTTTCGCTGAATGGTAATGCGGACGTTCAAAAAGGATAAATATCATGGCTGATCGTCTGATCGGAAAACGCATTGTTATCACCGGCGCAGCACAGGGTATCGGCCTTGCTATTGCGCAATGTTTTGGCCGCGAGGGCGCAGCGCTGTTCCTGATTGATACGGATGGGGTATTGCTGGAAAAAGAGGTGCTGGCTTTGCGGGAAAGCGGCGTTACGGTCGGTTTTGCTCGGGCGGATATCTCGGATGCCAAAGCGATCGAAAATGCTTTCATTCAGGCGGATGCGGAAATCGGGCAGATTAATGCACTGGTCAATAATGCGGGGATCAATGTCTTCAGCAAACCGCTGGAGATGAATGATGAAGCATGGAACCGTTGCTTCGATGTTAATCTGAAAGGCGCATGGAATTGTTGCAAGGCTGTGCTGCCACGTCTGATTGAGCAGGGCGGTGGTGTTATTCTCAATATTGCTTCCACCCATTCTTTCACGATTATCCCGCACACCTTTCCTTATCCGTTGGCGAAGCATGCCTTGCTCGGCATGACCAAATCGCTGGGGCTGGAATATGCGCCGCAGCAGATACGTGTGAATGCTATTGCACCGGGCTATGTGCTGACGCAGAAGAATGTGGATTATTGGAACAGTTTTCCTGACCCAGAGGCAGCAAAAGCAGAGACCATGCGATTGCATCCGGGCGGACGCATTGCCAGCACGCAGGAAATCGCGATGGCTGCCGTGTTTATGATTTCAGATGAGTGCCCGTTTATGACCGCAGCCTGCCTGACAATCGACGGCGGTTTAAGTGTTTTGCAACACGCTGTCTAAATAGTGCGCAAGAGTAAGAGATCAGTCCGCCGGACTGATCTCCTGATTTTGTAAGAAGGCTGTACCGCCTGCGGCTTGCACAGCCAGACTGCCGGACTGAATACCGGCATTGAGTGCCGTTTGTGCATCTGCGCCGGAAAGCCATGCATTGATGAAACCGGCATTGAAGGCATCGCCTGCACCGGTGGTATCAATCACCGGTACGTTCTCGGCCTTTGCATGAAGATTATGCTCGTTGGAGCGCAGCCATGCACCTTCCGCACCGCCTTTTAGCACCACAACGGGAAATGTTCCCGCGAGTTTATCGAGAGCATCTTGCGGGTCTTCAAAACCGGTAATGGCCAGTGCCTCTTCTTTGTTCGGCAGAAAAATATCAATGCCTTCGCAAGCTTTGAGAAGCGCCGGATCATAGATCAGGGTCTCGTCCCAGCTTGGATCAAGCGATACGGTCAGACCGTGCGCCTTGGCGCGTTGCACGAGATCAGGGATCTCATGCAGCGTTGCATATTCCGCGATGTGCAGATGACCAGCCTGTGACCAGTTGAGCGCGGCATTCAATGTTGCAGGCAGTGCTGTGCCTGCACGGCGTGACAGGAAAGCGCGGTCATTGCCGATGACGCTGGCAACAGTCACCTGAGGGCCAGCATCAACGGAACGCTCCAGAAATTGCAGATCAATGCCTGCTGCTTCCAGCTCCGGTGCCAGACCCGTCGACAGTGCATCCAGACCGAGCCGTGCCACAAGTGCACTGACGCGGCCGGTATGCGCCAGATGCGCGGCGGTGATATAGGCACCGCCACCGGCAGCCATTTTCAGATTATCGGCAAAGACTTCACGTCCCGGTTCCGGCAAAGCTGCCAGACCGGTAAAAATCAGATCACAGTAAATCCGCCCGATGCTGAGAACGGCCGGATGCTGATTGTCTTTCAAACTCATAAACGACCCAGACTTTTCTCTGTCTTCTTATCAAACAGATAGAGACTGCCACTGGCTGCGCGTGCCGTCAGCGTGCTACCGGTGGCCGGAATGAACTTGCCTGATGCAGTGGCAATAATCGCCGTACCCTGCACATCAATATGCACGAGTGTTTCAGGCCCCAGCGGTTCAGCAGCAGTGACAGTGCCGGTCAGTTCAATGTCTGCCGGTGCGGAGGCATCATCGCCGGTGACAACCATCAGATCATGCGGGCGGATACCGATCAGAATGTCGCCGTCCGGAGCAAATTCCACGCTGTTGCCGTTTTTGCGGCCGGCTACTAAATTCATGGACGGGCTGCCGATAAAGCGGGCAGTGAACACATCCACCGGACTTTCATAAAGCTCAGTCGGTGTGCCGGTCTGCAGAATATGACCATCACGCATCACCACAATACGGTCAGCCATAGTCATGGCCTCCACCTGATCGTGGGTCACATAGACGGTTGTGGTCTTGAGGCGCTGGTGCAGACGCTTGATTTCAATACGCATCTGGGCCCGCAATTGTGCATCAAGATTGGACAGAGGCTCATCAAACAGGAAGGCAGACGGATTGCGCACCATCGCGCGCCCAATGGCAACACGCTGACGCTGGCCGCCGGAGAGCGCAGCAGGGCGGCGATCCAGATAAGGCTCAAGTCCGAGAATTTTTGCGGTTTCTTCAATACGGGCATTCTTATCCGCATTGGAGATTTTGGAGGTATAAAGGCCAAAACCGATATTCTGACGCACCGTCATATGCGGATAGATTGCATAATTCTGGAACACCATTGCAATATTGCGCTGTTTCGGGTCACGCTCATTGACGACTTCATCGCCGATTTTCAGCGCGCCGCCGGAAATGTCTTCCAGACCGGCAATCATGCGTAGCGTCGTGGATTTGCCGCAGCCGGAAGGGCCGACAAAGACTACAAATTCGCCGTCTGCAATTTGCAGGTCAATGCCGCGCACAGCCTCAACCTTGCCATAGCGTTTAACCAGCTTGTTCAGTTCGATCGTGGCCATCAGCGTTTCTCCACCAAGGCTTGAAATTTATCATTGAGCTCGCGCGCGGCTTTGGCCTCGTCTGCGGCTTGTGTGTCTGCAAGGCTTGCAAAAGCTTTGGCCTGATCGCGATAGGCTGTCAGTGCCTCAGCCATTGGCTCAGGGGCGGGGCCACCGAAACGGTCACGCACAGCGATAAAATGTTCCGGCGATACCAGCTCTTCAAACTTTGTGCGGTCGAAAGACGGGTCTCTGCCCGCCGCATGTTTGAAGGCTTCCAAAAACGGCTCATAGCCGTCCTGTGCCAGACCGCCACCTTTGGCGACGACGGCTTTGGCCACGGTTGCTGCAATTTCATGCGCCTGACGGAAGGACAGACCTTCAATACGCACCAGTGAATCCGCCAGTTCGGTAATGGTGATGCAGGAGCGGCGGATATTGTCGGCAACGCGTGCCGGATCAATGCGGATTGCCTGCACAAAAGCGGCCAGCAGATCGAGTACGCGACCGGCAGAAGCAAATGCCTCATAGCCCATCTGTTGCGTTTCACCTTCACTGTCATTCATATCGGTGAAAGGCGTATTATGAATTACATCCATTACCGTGCGGGCACGACCCATCGTCTGGCTGGCCAGATGACGCATATGCTCGATTGGCACCGGATTGCGCTTCTGCGGCATGATCGAGGAGATCTGCACAAAGGCATTCGGCACATAGATCTGGCCAACCTCGAAGCTCGTCCAGAACTGGAAATCCTGCACCAGACGGCCGAGATGGATAAACATCAACTCAATCGCGGAATAGGTTGAGGTGATGTAATCCGATGCCGCAATACAGCTGTAAGAATTGCATAAAGGCGCGGCAAAGCCCAACAGGTCGGCCACGCGTGCGCGGTCGATGGGAAAACCTGAGGTGGTGATGGCTGCCGCGCCCATAGGTGACAGGTTGACGATTTCACGAGCGGCCGCAAAACGCTGCATATCGCGGATCAGCACTTCAATCGCTGCGGACAGATAATGACCGAAGGTTGAAGGCTGCGCAGGCTGACCATGCGTATAGGCAACGATCAGTGTTGCCTGCTCGCGGGTTGCCGTTTCGATCATCGCATTGAGCAGATGACGCGATTTGGCCAGCAGCACGTCAATGTGCTCTTTCAGGCCGAGTTTGAACAGCGTGTGGTCGATATCATTGCGTGAACGTGCGGTGTGCAGGCGACCGGCAATATCCGCACCGAGGCGGGATTTCAGTTCCTTCTCAATCAGGAAAAAGAAGTCCTCAACTTCACCCGTATAGGTGAGGGATGCCGGATCAACATCACGGTCGATCTGTTCCAGCGCACCGGCAATTGCCGATGCCTGTTTCTCGTCGAGAATACCGGTTTCCGTCAGCATGACCAGATGGGCACGGTCAATACGGCGGAAGCTTTCAACATGATGGGTTTTAGCGCCGTCAAAAAGCGGTTTCAGCACGGTCTCCTTGTAGACCGGATCAGGGAAAACGCTTTTATCGACAAGGCGCGGATCGTTTACAGACATTATAGTATCCTTATCCCTTGAGGTTTACCCTTTAAGTCCGGCCAGCATGACGCCGCGCACGATATAGCGCTGCAACACGAGGAACACGAGCAGGGTTGGCAAGGTGGCGATAGCAGCACCGGTCATAATCATTTCCCACTGGATTGACTGTTCAACCGCGAAACTCGAAAGCCCGACAGGCAATGTGTAGAGTTCCTTGCTGGTGGTGACGATCAGCGGCCAGAAGAAGGCAGTCCAGTTGCCGAGGAAGGTGAAGATTGCCAGAGCCGACAATGCCGGTGTGACCAGAGGCATTGCCACTTTCCACCAAATCTGGAATTCGTTCAGGCCATCCACACGGGCAGCTTCGAGGAAGTCATTCGGCACACCTTCAAAGAACTGTTTCATCAGGAAGGTACCGAAAGCCGTCATCATGCCCGGGAACATGATGCCCCAATAGCTGTCGAGCCAGCCGAGTTTGCTCGACATCAGATACCAAGGGATCACCAGCATTTCGGTCGGGATCATCAGTGTCGAGAGAATGGCGAGGAAGATGAAGTGGCGGCCACGGAACTGGAATTTTGCCAAGGTGTAACCGACAAGACTGTCGAAGAACACATTGGAGAGCGTAACGATCACAGCCACCAGCATTGAGTTGAAGAACCAGCGCAGGAACCGGCCGTCTGCCAGAATGGTCACATAGTTCTGTACCGTCGGGTCAGCCGGTATCAGCCGCAAGTCATAAACCTGACTGGCGGTTTTGAACGAGGTCGAAAACATATAGGCCAGCGGCGTGACCATGATGAGGCCGCCGATGAACAGCAATGTCCATGTGAGAACGCGGCCGGGTCTGATATTGGCAAACGGAAGTGCCGGTGTTTTGGTTTCAGCGGTCATTTCTTTTCCCTCAAGACCCACAGCTGCAACAGTGAGACAACCAGCAGAATGGAGAACAGCACGACTGTCTGTGCGGCGGCATAGCCCATGGCATAAGACGAGAAGGCGGTTTGATAGATCATCATCACCAATGGCTTGGTGGAGCCAAGCGGACCGCCCGGATCATAGGTGGTCATGTTATAGACCTGATCGAAAATGCGCAGGAAGCCGATAGATGAGAAGACGACCAGAAACACGGTTGTCGGCTTCAGCAGCGGAATGGTGATTTTGCGCAGGATTGCCCAGTCACCCAAGCCGTCAATGCGTGCGGCCTCGTAATAGGTGTTCGGAATAGCGCGCAAACCGGCCATGAAAATGATGATCTGGAAGCCGAGTCCCGCCCAGATGGATGTCGCCATAATAGAATAGAGCGCCTGATCCACAGACCGCAGGAATGTCTGTTGCGGCAGTCCGACGGCGTTGAGCATATTATTGATCACACCGATTGGTGCAGGCTGATAGAACCAGCGCCAGACCCAGCCCATTGCCGCGGCAGTGGTGAGAAACGGCAGGAAATACAGACCACGGATCAGTCCGTGCATGAAGCGCACACGATCCAGATAATAGGCGATCACAAAAGCCAGAAACAGGCTGACCGGTGTGCCTATAATCAGATAGGTAAACGTGTTTTGGAACACTTTCCAGAATTGCGGATCAGCAAAGAGTTTCTGGTAATTGGCAAGGCCGATAAATTTCGGTGGCTTCATCAGATCCCAGTTGGTCAGCGACAGCCAGAAGGCTTCAACCGTGGGATAAAAACGGATGACCGTATAAAACAGAATAGGCAGGGCGAGAAAGCTCCACACCCAGATGAGCCGCCTTGTGCGCATGGGCAGGCGGTTCCAGAAAGGTTCACCGGAGCGGGCAGCCGTCACAGTCATGGTTCAAAATACCTTATGGTATGGGAGCATATCCGGCAAAAATGCGGTGCGGTTCTGCGGGATCATGCGAAAAACAAATTTTGAGACCGCTGCCGGTGTTACGGTTTAAACCGGTGGTCATCTTCAGTTTCATGCGGCACAGCGATGAAACATTGCTCCGGAGTGCCGCTGATATTGGTCAGCGGCACTCCGGATTGTTTTGTTTTATTTGGCGTCGTCGATGATGGTCTGTTCTGCTTTCGCAGCTTCAGCAAGCGACTCTTTCACAGGCTGTTTTTCCAGAACCACGCGGTTCACCATATCCATTGCAGTCTGGCGCTGGGCTGCTTCATCCACAAACATAGTGGTGTGAGCATAGTCCAGACCTTTGAGGAACGGGCCATAGATCGGGTCTGCCAGATTGGTTTCTGTCTGGGCAACCGCACGACGTGCAGGCAGCTCGCCAACTTCCTTGAGCCAGATTTCCATCGCTTCCGGCGAGGAAATATAGTTCAGGAATTTCTTGGCAGCTTCAAGTTTTTCACCTTTTGCATTGGCACCGATGCCGTTTGCAAAATAGCTGGCATAGTTGGAACGCATGCCTTCAGCATTGGCTGGCAGCTCGGTTACGCCCCATTCAAAATCTTTGATGGTGCGGAATGCGCCGAGACGGAAAGTACCGTCAACAGTCATGGCAGCCATGCCTGCGCGGAATGCAGCCTGACCTTCATCCATGAATTTCAGCTCGCCGACTTTCTTTTCGGTCTGCAGGTCGGTGTAGAATTTCAGAGCCTTTTCACCGGCTTCGGAATCATAAGCGACTTTGCGATCATTGTCGGTATAAGGTGTGCCGCCGAACTGGCGAACCAGCACTTCACGCCACCAATGATGATCCTGACCGGCCATATCCAGTGTGATACCGGCAGTGGTCAGATTGCCGTTTGCATCGCGCTTTGCTGTCTTTTCAGCAGCGGCAACCAGCTCATCCAATGTTTTTGGCGGGTTCTTTGGATCAAGACCGGCTTCTTCAAACAGCTTCTTGTTGTAGAACAGTGCCAGTGAACGCACAGCGGTTGGCAGGCCGTAATAATCTTCGCCACGCTTCATGGAGCTTACGATCGGGAAGAACTCGCTCTCAATCTTGTCATGCGGGAAAGTGTCTGTCGGCAATGGCTGCAAAATGCCGCCTGCTGCAAATTTGTCGAGCCAGCCATAGAAAAGCTGCATCACATCAGGGCTGTTACCGGCCATTTTGGCAGCGATAACGCGGGTCTGATAATCATCGTAAGGGAAGGTGGTGTGCTTGACCTTGATATCCGGATTGGCTTTTTCGAAATTCGCGATCAGCTTGTCCATCGCTTTAACGCGCGACTCGAAAACATATTGCCAATACTCAATTTCAACAGCCTGCGCCGCGTTGAGCGCCATTGTGCTGAAACCTGCGATCAGTCCCGCAAATAGTAGTTTACGCATGTGAACCTCCCCTTATGCGCCTCCGGCTTGAGCCGGTGTCAGGCAAAAACAGTTTTAACTCATGCCTCTCACATTCGTTTTTGGAGACATGCTTTAGCAATCAGTGTTCGGAAATTGCAGCTTGGCCAAAGGCTTGCTTGCAGCTTTAGCTTTACAGGCGCGTTTTCCTCCGCAGCGCTATTCTCTACGGTCACTATTTTACGGGCTTTTGTCAATAAGATAATTTACTTGAGTTAATCTATTGCGGTTATGAAGGCTCTCGCTTATCATTTTTTGAGACGGGCAGGACGGGACAGCATGGGCGCACAGCCAATGAGTACACAATCGGGCATAGAATCGGGCACACAGCTGATTACTTTGGGCAAAAACCCCGAGCGAATCCGCGATCACAATCGTCGTGTGGTGCTGGATATTGTGCGTCAGCACGGCTCGCTGGGACGCATGCAACTTGCGCGTTTGACCCATCTGACGGCACAGGCGATTGCCAATATTGTCGACGAGCTGGTCTGTGAAAATCTGTTGATGGAGACCGGAAGGCTCAAATCCGGACGTGGTCAACCACCCAAACAATTTGCGGTCAATCCTGACGGGGCTGTGACGATGGGTGTTGAAATGGCATCCGATCATATGGTGACGACGGTGCTTGATCTGACAGGGCAACCCCGTTCGCGCCATATTACACCAGTGCATGATACCAGCCCCGCTGCGCTTTCCAGCCTGTTGCGTATACAGGTGGATCAGGTGAAGGCGGAATTCTCTGCCCCGCTGCTGGGTGTTGGCGTGGTGATGCCGGGGCCGTTTGATATTGAGGGCATGACTTCTGTGGGGCCGACCACTTTGCCCGGCTGGTCAGGTGTGGATGCGGCGGCGCTTTTAAGTGAAGCTTGCGGTGAGCCGGTTACTGTTGAAAACGATGCGAATGCGGCGGCAGTTGGCGAGCGCCTGTTTGGCGCGGGACATGCCATTTCTTCTTTCGCGATGATTTATTTCGGGGCTGGTGTCGGTCTGGGGTTGATACAGGACGGCGTGCCGTTTCGCGGGGCTTTCGGCAATGCCGGAGAAATTGGTCATATCGTAGTTGCACCAAAAGGCAAGGATTGCCCTTGCGGCCAAAGCGGCTGTCTGGAGCGCTATGCATCGCTGCATGTTCTGCGAGAAAAGCTGGCTTTGGCCGGTGTCACGGATACGGATTTTGACGATCTGCAAAAACTGTATGACAGCGTCCAACCGGTACTGATTGAGTGGATGGATGAGGCCGCGCTTTATCTCGCACCGATGATTGCCATGATTGAAAATATTCTTGATCCGGAAACGGTAGTGTTGGGCGGCATGCTGCCTGATGTCATTATTGACGGGCTGATAGCACGGATGGGGCAATTGCCGATTTCCGTTGCCAGTCGCCGCAGCCGTGCTTTGCCGCGGGTAATACGTGGTCATACTGGACAATTCACGGCGGCACTGGGTGCTGCTGCGCTGCCTTTATTTGAAGCGATGACACCAAAACTGGATACGCTCGCTGACTTGTAATTCATTCTTGGGAGGCATCCGGTGCTGACTGACCGCCAACGTATCGAACGACAAAAATCGGCTCCGGCACTTATGCGCCTGCATCGTACGCTGAGCCGGTTGCGTTCGGTGGTTACGGTCATGAATACTGGCGCGCATCCCGATGATGAACAGAGCGGGTTACTGGCTTTTTTCCGCTTTGGTGCGGGTATGCGGGTGATAATCGGCTGTTCCACCCGCGGTGAGGGCGGGCAGAATGCGCTGGGGCCGGAACGCGGCGGTGCCTTGGGGCTGATGCGCTCCCGTGAAATGGAAGAGGCCGCGCGGATACTGGATTGCGATATTGCATGGCTTGGTCACGGGCCAGATGATGCAGTGCATGATTTCGGCTTCTCTAAAGATGGTGACCGGACTTTCGATCGATGGGGCGAGGAGCGTATTGTCGAGCGCCTTGTACGTGCTTATCGCAGTGAGCGTCCGGATATTGTAATTCCGACATTTCTTGATGTGCCGGGGCAGCATGGTCACCACCGTGCGATGACGCGCGCGGCGGAACGAGCGATTGCGCTGGCTGCTGACGATCAGGCTTTTCTTGAGCATTTTGCGCAAGGTCTGCAGCCTTGGCAGGTCACCAAATATTATCTGCCTGCATGGTCTGGCGGGGGCGATACTTATGATGATGAGGTGCCGCCACCTGAGGCCACACTTATTGTCCATGCAGATAAGCGCGAACCGGTGACGGGTGCGGAGTATGACCGTATCGGGGAATGGTCGCGTTATTATCACGCTTCGCAGGGTATGGGACATTGGCCGGAGGAACCAAAAATACAGTGGCCTTTGCATCTGCTGCTGGCAAAAATGAATTGCGCAGAGGTTTCCGTTCTGGATAATCTGCCAGCCAATCTGGCGGCCTTAGTGGGTCATGCGGAGATGTCTGAAGTTGTCGCCCAAGCATTGCAGGATGCGCAAAAAGCGGTTGAGAGTGCTATTGCCGTTTTCCCTGACCGTGATGCAATCATCGCTTCTCTGGTATCGGCTGCGCGTAATATTGATATTATCCGCGCCGATGCACCGGCAGATTTTTTGCTTGCTCATGACCATCGCTTGTTGCGGAAAAAGACAGAGATTGATGCTGCATTGATTGAAGCTGCGGCGATTTTTGACGAAGCCGAGTTGACCCCGCCGGTAATGTCACCTGCCGATGAAGCTTTGTTGCAAGTCCGGCTTGGCACTGGTCATGCGCTGTATCAAACGCAGGTTGAGCCGGTTTTGCCGGAGCATTGTGAGGCCTATGCGCATGAAACAACCACGATCACTCAGTCCTTTGATGTGAAAGCCGGAGCAGAGGCGGCTTTCAACCCGCTTTACCGGCCGGTCTGGTCTTCACTTGGCGGCAATGGTGAATTCTATGTGCGGATATCGGCGCAGTTCTCGGACTATCAGGCCAAAGCGGACTTTGATCTTACAGAGCAATTTGCGCTGGTGCCTGCCCAGTCTGTGCGGATTGAGCCGGAAGCGGTGATTGTTCCTCTTGATCCGGCAGGCAAAACACAATGGCTGGTGAGTGTAACTGTCAGCGGTGATCCGCAACCTGTGCGTTTTGTCAGCGATAGTGGCTGGTCGGTTGTGCAAGATATCGATGGGATAAATCTTCATGCGCCGGAAAAACCGGAAGCCGGATTGTTCCGCTTAAAAGCGCAGATTGCCGGTCGTGATGCCGTGCGGCAGACGCCAATTGCCTATCCGCATATCGGGCGGGTGATGTATCGCGAGCCGGAATTGTTGAATGTGCTGGCGCTGGATCTGAAACTGCCGCAAGGCGCGCACATCGGTTATATCGGCGGCGGGGCTGATCGTGTTGGTCTGTGGCTAAGCCGTATGGGGCTGGATGTGACGGAGCTGGAGCCGAAACATCTGGCCGGTGACCTGCAACAATTCACGAGCATTGTTGTCGGTATTTTTGCTTTTGGCCTAAGGAGTGATCTGGCTGAGGCAACAGCACGCTTACATGCCTATGTTGAAAATGGCGGTCATTTGCTGACGCTTTATCATCGCCCGACCGATGGCTGGAACCCGCAGTCAACACCGGTGCGCCCGTTGAAAATCGGCTCGCCGTCCTTACGCTGGCGGGTGACTGATCCCGCAGCGACGGTCACCGTTCTGGCACCGGAGCATAGATTGCTCAATTGGCCGAATTGCATAACAGATGAAGATTGGCAGGGCTGGAATAAAGAGCGCGGGCTTTATTTTGCTTCTCTCTGGGACGAGACCTATCAGCCGTTATTGTCGATGCATGATGCCAATGAGCAGCCGTTAACCGGTGCGCTTTTGTCTGCACGGATTGGCAAAGGGCGGCACACGCACACCAGTCTTGTGTTGCATCACCAGATGGACAGGCTGGTTGCGGGGGCATTCCGTCTGATGGCCAATCTGGTAAGTGGTGCGGATGATGAGAGTTTGTCTGATATTTAGGACAGTCTAGTGCAATTCTACTGACTACTGCAAAAATCTGAACTGATTATGTTTCTGTTAACAACGCACTTTAGAGCATTTCACAGTCAAGTTGGATCAACTGACGGCCGTGATAATGCGACCACTAAAGAATCCAGAGCGAGCGCTATGATCCAAATGGAACGTAAACCGCTCTGGTGCTTATTCCTGACACAGGAACAAACGGACAGGTGTACTCATGCAGTTTGGAATTTTTACCGTTGGTGACGTAACAACTGATCCGACAACCGGCAAAACCCCGAGCGAACATCAGCGGCTGATGTCGATGATGAAATATGCGCTGAAGGCGGAAGAAGTCGGTCTCGACGTTTTCGCTACCGGCGAGCATCATAATCCGCCATTTGTGCCGTCTTCACCGACGACTATGCTCGGCTGGATTGCGGCTAAAACCAGTAAGATTCAGCTGACGACTTCGACTACTCTGATTACCACCAATGATCCGGTGAAGATTGCCGAGGATTTTTCAATCCTGCAGCATCTGGCCGATGGTCGTGTTGATCTGATGATGGGGCGCGGCAATACAGGGCCGGTTTATCCGTGGTTCGGTAAGGATATCCGTGAGGGTATTCCGCTGGCGATTGAGAATTATCATCTGCTGCGCCGTTTGTGGCGTGAGAAAACAGTGGATTGGCAGGGTCAGTTCCGCACGCCTTTGCGTGGTTTTACACTGGCACCGGCACCGCTTGATGATACGCCGCCATTTGTCTGGCACGGCTCAATCCGCAGTACGGAAATTGCTGAACAGGCTGCGTTCTACGGGGATGGTTTCTTCGCGAACCACATCTTCTGGAACAAGGAACACACCCAGCAGATGATCGATCTGTATCGTTCGCGCTTTGAACATTACGGTCATGGCAGTGCGGATCAGGCAATTGTCGGTCTTGGCGGGCATATTTTCATGCGTAAAAACAGTCAGGATGCCATTCGTGATTTCCGGCCTTATTTCAATAATGCGCCGGTTTATGGTCACGGACCGTCCATGGAAGATTTTATGGAAATGACCCCGCTGACTGTCGGTTCGCCGGAGCAGGTGATTGAGAAAACGCTGAGTTTTGCTGATTATGCCGGTCATTATCAGCGTCAGTTGTTCCTTGTCGATCATGCCGGTCTGCCGGAAGAGATGGTGCTTGAACAGATTGAGCTTCTCGGCACGGAAGTGGTGCCGGTATTGCGTAAAGAGTTTGAAGCACGGCGTCCGGCGCATATTCCGAGTGATCCGCCAAGTCATGCAAGCCTGCGAGCACAGGGCGAGGGCGGCAAGCACCGTAAGGTCATTCCGGGCGAGAGCGCAGAACAGCCAGCATGAGGCAGGTTTGATTAAGGGGCAGGGATATCTCTGCTCCTTCCCTGCCAATGAACGGAGATAATTATGACACGTCGTATTCTTGTATTGAGTGCAGGTCTGTCACAGCCATCATCAACCCGTATGCTGGCAGATCAGATTGCACAGGCAACAGCTACACAAATCGGTGCGCGCGGTGAAGAAGCGCAGATTGAGGTCATCGAGCTGCGTGAACTGGCTATGGACTTGGCCACGACTATGGCAACCGGCGGTATTCCGACGCCGCATCTCTCTGAGGTTAAAGAGAAAATCTCTGCGGCTGACGGGCTGATCGCGGTTACACCAGTTTTCACGGCCAGCTATAGCGGGCTGTTCAAAATGCTGTTTGACAGTCTGGATACCAATACACTGAACAATATGCCGGTGATTATTGCGGCAACAGCGGGAACAGCACGCCATTCGCTGGTGCTGGATCATGCTTTGCGGCCGTTATTTTCTTACCTGCGGGCGACAGTTGTGCCGACCGGTGTTTTCGCTGCGACTGAAGATTTTGGCAGCGGTGAAGCCGGACATGATCTGTCTTCCCGCGTGCAGCGTGCGGCCAGTGAATTTGCAGTGCTGGTTGTAGCGGAAAAGAGCGGTGTCGGTGGTTTTGTCCCGAATATTGGTGATCAGCGCAAGCGGGATTCCGGTGTGCAGCTCAGCCAGACGGTCACACCATTTGCGCAATTGCTTAAAGGGCGCACCGGCACAGCCGGTTGATAAACAGACAGCGACACATATTTAGAAAATTCAAAGTGCGGGCATTGAGATGCCGCACTGAAAGGAGCCAGTATTATGGAACTTGGTGTTTATAGTTTCGGCGATGTACAGAAAAATGCACAGACCGGTGAGCTGGGCTCAACGGCAGATGCAACACGCAACCTGCTGGAAGCTATTCAGCTGGCCGATGACGTGGGCTTGGATTATTTCGGTATTGGTGAACACCATACACGGGAAATGCCGGCCTCTGCGGCAACAGTTATTCTTGGTGCTGCGGCAGCCACAACCAAAAACATCAAGCTGGGCAGTGCGGTAACTGTGCTGAGCACCGATGATCCGGTGCGTGTGTATCAGCAGTTTGCAACGCTGGATGCCGTGTCGAACGGCCGTGCTGAGATTACTGCCGGTCGCGGTTCTTCGACAGAGTCTTTCCCGCTGTTTGGTCAGAGTTTGAATGACTATGACGAGCTTTATGCTGAGAAACTTGATCTGCTTTTGAAGATCAATGAGAGCGAAAGCGTGACATGGCAGGGCAAATTCCGCCCGGCTTTGAACGAGGCGCTGGTTGTGCCGCGTCCTGAAAGCGGCTCGCTGCCGATCTGGCTGGCAACCGGTGGTAATCCGCATTCATCGGTACGCGCCGGTATTCTCGGACTGCCGATTTCCTATGCGATTATCGGCGGACAGGCTGCACGTTTTGCACCTTTGGCCGAATTGTACCGTCGTGCGGGTGCTCAGGCTGAGATTGCTCCGGAACAGCTGAAAGTCTCGGTAGCAGTACCGGGTTTTGTTGGTGAGAATGCCAAGCAAGCCAAGGATTTCTTCTGGAAGCACTGGCATGCGGTGATGGAGCAGCTGGGCAAAATCCGTGGTTTTGCACCGCCGCCACGCTCGCATTATGACAGTGAAGCCAGCGGCGGTGGTGCGATTTTTGCCGGTGAGCCGGAGGAAATTGCAGAACGTATTATCACCTTGCAGAAACAGCTCGGGCATATGCGCCAGTTTTTCCAGATGGATGTGGGGCAGATGCCGCATAAGGATTTTCTGCGTTCGATTGAATTGCTGGGAACCAAAGTGAAGCCTCTGGTTGATGCGGAACTTGGCGTGGATTGAGTATTTTCGGTTTAAACCGAATTGTTGAAAATACTCCATCCATTTGTTTCTGCGCGTATCTTATCCGAAAAGCGGTTCCTACTTTTCGGGATACGCTTTCAAGTAACAGGAGATTGCTGATATGCAGATCACAGAAGTGAAAACAATTGGTATTCTGGGTGCCGGGCGTGTCGGCACCGCTATAGCCCGTCGCGCGATTGCGGCGGGTTATGCGGTGAAGATTGCGACATCCAAATCACCGGCAGAGATTGCGCTGTTGCTCGAAATCATGGTGCCGGGTGCCGTTGCCGCAACCGCGCAGGACGTGATTGCAGAAAGCGATATCGTCATCCTTGCGTTGCCTTTGTCCAAATATCGTCAGCTGCAGCCGGAACTGCTGGCGGGCAAAATCGTTATTGATGCAATGAATTACTGGGCGCCGACGGACGGAACTCTTGCTGAGTTTGAAACAGGAACTTCCAGTAGCGAAGTGATCCAGAAATTCCTGTTGCAGTCGCGGTTGGTGCGCAGTTTCAACCATATGGGCTATCATGAGATTGATGAGGAAGCCCGACCAAACGGTGAGCCGCAACGCCGCGCGCTGGCTATTGCCGGTAATGATGCGGAGGCCCGCAGGCAGGTTGCCGGATTTATCGACCGGATTGGGTTTGATCCGGTAGATGCGGGGCTTCTGATTGAAAGCCGGATGTTTGATACTGGTACACCGGTTTTCGGTGCGCCGTTTACCCGTGCGGATATGCTGGAAGCACTTACTCTGAAACAGGCAAGCTGACAGGCCACAAGTTCAAAAGGAGAGGGTTGAATGACTGATATTAGAATGAGCAAGGAAGACACAGACACACGCCACGGGCGCTATGTGGCACGTGTTGACGGTGTTGAAGGCGAAACCGAGATTACTTTTACCCGCCGCGCTAACGGCGTTATCAGTGCGGATCATACCGGAGGGCCGGATTCCATGCGTGGTACCGGTGCCGCCGCAGCACTTGTGACCTATATGGTTGAGGATGCACGTAAAAATACTTTTCGCATTCTGCCGCTTTGTCCATATGTGCGGGCGCAATATCGACGTCATCCCGACTGGGCGGATGTTATGACGATTGCTCCGGGTGAAGAACCTGTTGTCTGAGTGCTGTCAGATATCACGACATGGTGCCGTATCGCTTGGCGATACGTACCAATGTTGCGTTGAGATCCTGAATAATCGGGCGGATGTCATTTTTTCGCCAGACCAGAGCTGACGGTGTCGGCGGCAGGTCAATCTCGACGAAGCTGATGCCCGGCGTTGCGTAATAGTTTCCGGCGCGTTTTGTCAGCATAACCAGCCCCTGCTTAGAGGCAACGGCTGCAATGGCCTCACGGATGGTTCTGACAACAGTGCCCTGAGCGATCGGTTTGCCTTGCGGTGTATGGCGGGGAAAATGGAAATGATCCCACTCCTCACTCACTGATCCGGGGGTAACACGCACCAGCGTTTCTTCGCTGAGGCGCTCGGGATCGAGCAGCGCATATTGTGTGAAAGCATGCCCCTCAGGTACACATAACATGCGCTGATCCCGCATAACGACGGGCCCGTTAATCAGGCAGTCGTTACCAAGTGGCAGACGGCAGAAACCGGCATCGACGCTGCCGTCCGCTATAGCAGAAAAATGATTGAAATAGGACAGCTCGACAAATTCCAGCTCAACGTCGCGATGGCGCTCGGCAAATTCTGCGACGAGCGGAGAATGCAGTTCATAAAACCCGCCGCCCAGAAAGCCGATACGTAGCTGCCGCATCTTGCCCGCCGCTTGTCTCCTGCAATCATTATAAACTGCGCGCAATGCAATAACAGCCGGTTCACTGCCGCGGCGCAGATTCTCGCCAAGTCTGGTCAGGCTGACCCGACGGCTGGTGCGATCAAAAACAGGGGCGCCGAGCGTTCTCTCCAGCGCTTTAATCGTTTCCGAGACCGTTGACTGGCTCATGGACAGTTTTTCAGCTGCTCTGCCGAAATGCAGCTCCTGTGCAACGGCGAGAAAACATTCAAGTTGGCGTAAATCCATGATTTTCTCTGCTTTTTTGTAATCCTGATCAGCGTGCGCTGAGGCAGAGCGCGCTGACGGGGTAGGTTTTTAGATGTTTAGATCGATCGGAAAATACGATAGATTATGCGTGAAATCAACCTTGATCGGACTCATCCTTCGTGGAAACAAATAGGCCATATTCTGTTTTGCTACTGGAAGGGAGAGCATTATGCAATCACACGGATCTGATGTTGCTGTTGAGCTCAATGGATCGGCTGAGCCGATTGAATTTATTGTTGAGGGGAGCCGTATCCGCGGCACATTCTACATGCCAGCCAATGCGCAGGGTCCGGTTCCGGCAGTTGTTTTCGCACATGGCTGGAGCATGGTTGCAGGTGGTGATCTTGAAGATTATGCGGCATCTGCGGTCAATGCGGGCTTTGCTGCTCTCACATTCGACTTTCGTAATCTTGGCAAAAGTGAAGGACTGCCACGTCAGGAAATTGATCCGCATCGACAGGTTGAAGATTTTCGCTCTGCAATCTCCTACATCCGCAGCCGGCCTGAAGTTAACCGTGAAAAAATTGGTATCTGGGGTTCCAGCTATAGCGGCGGTCATGCGCTTTATGTTGCTGCAATCGACAAGCGGGTTAAATGCGTTGTGGCACAGGTGCCGACAATCAGCGGTTTTCTCGCTGCACAGCGTCGTGTGAGCGGCGATAAGGCTGCTGCACTGCGTCTTGCGTTTGAAGCCGATCGTGAAGCCCGCCTGACGGGCGCTGCTCCCGCTACAATTCTGACCGTGGACGCTGATCCGAATGCGCGCGTCGCATATCCGGGTATAGATTCATACAGCTATATGACCGGTGAGGCAGCACGTTGTCCGGAGTGGGTGAATGAGATCACCCTGCGCTCGCTGGAACTGGCACGCACTTACGAACCGGGTGTTTATATCAAGCGGATTGCGCCGACACCGCTGCTGATGATTGCTGCGACGGAAGATGCGCTGACACCGAGCGATATGCAGCAGGAAGCTTTTCAGCAAGCGCTGGAGCCTAAAAAGCTGATGCTGGTTCCAGGCGGCCACTACGTTGTTTACCGCGAATATTTTGACAAAACGAGCTCTGCTGCCACAGCGTGGTTTGCAGAGCATCTGCTCGGATAAATACAGCAACACCAAAGCTTTACCGATTTAATCTGTTTCATCGGAAATGCTCTGACGCGTTGTTTTGAGGAATTATAAACGCAAAGCCGGAAACCGGTTTTGCTGGAAATGTTTTGATCCCGGGAGGATATACATTGACGACAATGACTGACAGGCAGCAGCGGCTGAAATCGTTGCGCGCCGTTTCCGCAGGCAATGCACTGGAATGGTTTGACTGGACGCTTTACGGCATTTTCTCAGTCTATCTGGCGCGTAACCTGTTTGATAATACGGATAAGGCATCGGCCTTGCTGGCCACGCTGGCGGTATTCGCCGGTGGTTTTATTGCCCGTCCCGTCGGCGGCTGGGTCTTTGGTCTGCTTGGCGACCGCTATGGCCGCAAGCTGACGCTGGTGCTCACCATGAGCCTGCTGGCGCTGACCAGTCTGGGTATTGCACTGATACCGAGGTATGACAGCATCGGTGTTGCGGCTTCTGTTTTGCTGTTTCTGTGCCGCTTTATGCAGGGACTCGCGCATGGTGGTGAATCCGGTGTGGCTTTTACCTATGTTGCCGAGATTGCACCGCAAGAACGCCGTGGCCTGTGGTCGAGCAGCGTATTTGTCAGCGTAACTGTTGGTGTGATGGCGGCAACGGCTCTGGCTGCGTTGCTGAATATTTTGCTCACAGTAGAAGCAATGAATGAATAGGGCTGGCGTGTCGGTTTTGCTACCGGTGCACTGCTTGGGCTTTATGCTTTGATTCTGCGTCGCAGCGCATCGGAATCTGCTGTTTTTGAAGAAAGCACCTCAGAAGGCGGGCCTGCTAAAATTGAGATCACCGGTCGTCAGGCAGCACGTATTGCGCTGAATATTGTTATGTTGGGCGCTGCCAGTAATGCGGCCTATTATACATGGGTCACATTTGCTCCTTCGACTGCAATTGCTGTGCGTGGCATGGATCCTTCCGGCGCATATTTTGCCAGTTTGCTCGCGCAGTTTGCATGTATTCTGTGGCTTCCGGTCTGCGGTATGCTGTCTGATAAATACGGCCGCAAGCCGATGGTCATGGCATGGGGGCTGGCCGTTATTCTGTTCACCATTCCGATTGACCGTATTGTTACCGATCAGCCGTGGACATTGTTTGTTGCGCAGCTGATGGGGCTTGGCGGCTGGGCTCTGCTCGCGGCAATCTTTCCGGCCTTGCTGGCTGAGCAGGTGCCGACACAGGCACGCGCCCGTGGTGTCGGATTTGTTTCATCCCTTTCGGTTGCGATTTTCGGCGGTACTGCGCCTTATCTGAACACATGGCTCAATACGATCGGCATGGGACATATCTACCTTGGCTATGTGATGTTCCTTGGTCTCGTCGCCTGCATTGCATCCATGATGATCCGTGAAACTTCCGGTGTCGATCTTAATGACATTACGGTTCCGTCATCAGGTAAATCCGGCACTTAAATCCGGATTTTTACAGCATTTCTACATGGCACTCTGTCAGCAGAGTGCCGCTATCAATCAGGAATTTACCGATGCAAAATGTTACTCTTTCTGATCTCGCCGGCAAGGTTGCTGTGGTGACCGGCGCCAATGGCGGTATCGGTCTGGCGACTGTAGAGGCACTGACCGCGCAGGGCGTTCATGTGGTGATGACCGATCTTCATGCGCCTGACGCCCTTCCGGAAAACACTGAGTTTCGCAAGCTTGATGTGACCGATGTGGATGCATTGCGTGCTTTGGCAGCGGATGTTGCGGCGACCAGAGGCAGTCTTGATATCTGGGTCAATAATGCAGGTTTTCTAAAGCGTCAGGATGCACTGGATCTGGAACTGTCGGACTGGCAGAAAACGCTCACCATCAATCTGCAGGGCACATTTTTCGGGGCGCAGGCCGCAGCCCGCCAAATGGCAAAACAGGGCAGCGGCGCTATCATTAACCTGTCCAGTTATGCCGGTATTAAGACCCGCCCGAACTGCCCTGATTATGCTTCGGCGAAAGCGGGCGTAGCGCATCTCACGCAATGTCTGGCGCTGGAATGGGGCCCGCTCGGTATTCGAGTGAATGCCATTGCACCCGGTTTTATTGAGACGCCAATGAGCAGCTGGATGCACGGTAATCCGGAAGTGTATCAGGCTTATCTGGCAAAAATTCCTGCTGGTCGTCTGGGGCAGCCTGAAGAGATCGGCAAAACGGTTGCCTATCTTGCCTCCGATCTTGCCTCCTATGTGACAGGCCATGTCATCGCCGTTGACGGCGGCGCATCCAAAGCCTGATCCGGTGGGGAGGAGATAGTCATGACGCAAGATTACTGGAATGGTAAAGCCGCGGTTATTACCGGCGGTGCCCGCGGGCAGGGCGCCGCCGAGGTTCTGCGCTTGTTGCGCGCAGGGGCATCTGTCTATGCTGTGGATATTTTACCGGCGGAAGATGACAGCTGGAATGAGCTTCGCCAGTCAGCAGTGCAATGGGCGGATCGGCTGCATATTCAGCGTGCTGATGTTGCAAACCCTGCTTCATGGGAAGAACTGGCACAGCGTTTGCAAGCTGATGGTGCCAAGCTTTATGCGCTTGTGAATAATGCGGGTATCACACTGCGTAAGACTGTTACACAGACCAGCCCTGAAGAATGGGAGCGGCTGATCGGCATTAACCTGACCAGTGCGTTTCTTGGCATCCGCATTCTTGCGCCGGTTATGCAGAATGGCGGGGCGATTGTGAATATATCGTCCACAGCGGGGCTGACCGGTTATTTCAGTGCTGCTTATTGCGCGAGTAAGTGGGGCTTGCTTGGCCTGACCCGTGCTGCGGCTCTGGAACTGGCTGACCGGAATATCCGGGTAAATTCGGTTTGTCCGGGCTTGGTGGAAACGCCAATGGCATTACGGCCGAATGCCGAGCATGATACTGCAAAAGCCAAAGTGTTTTTTGAAGGTAACCGCGATGCGACTTTGCTATCACGCGGGGCTGATCCTGATGAGATTGCGGCTGCCGTTGTATTCCTGCTGGGGCCGGATGCATCTTTCATCACCGGAGCAGACCTGCCGGTTGATGGTGGTATGACGGGTGGTGGTATTTACTGGCGTATCGGCAAAGCTACGGGCAATCTGTAAGTTTATGGTTTTGTGTGGCGTGGCGCGTTGCGGTTTATTGACTGCCGCGCCCGCTTTTTATTGTCAGTTTGTACAGTTGCAATGGCCTCTATGAGAGCAAACTATTCTTATATATGATAAATTAACTCAAGTATAAATTTATCATGCCGAGTACCGGTTAAAAATTACGAATCTTTGTGCCGCGCCATGTATAATGGTTCCTGCCGAGGGCGCGGCATATGTGAATTTTTAAAAACCTTTATTAAATAACAGGTTAGTTGTGCACATTTTCTTGAACTTGAAACTGTTCTAAAATATGATAGCTATATAAAGTTAGCTGAATATTGGTCGGGTTTGCGCAGATTTCACTCGTTCTCGTCGATGGTATTTTCGTATGATGAATGATGATTGAGTAAGGCATAAGTACACCAAATCTATATCTGAATGAAAAACGTGCAGGCATTGATATATTCTGCCTTCATTAAGATTTCAGATATTCTATACTACATAATGTTGAGTAGTTTCAGTAAATTTCAGACCTGATTTCACCGTGGCTTTATTTAGGTCGGGCTTGTTGATGGTTGTTTTGCAGTAATATCAGGGCGTTGTCCTGACAATTTGAATTAACGCGCATCTTATCCGAAGGCTGTTTCATGTTTTTCGGGATACGCATAGTAACTCTGGGAGTAGCTTATATGACACCGACACGCAGGGACTTTCTTAAGTTTACAGCGTCCGGCATTGCGGTCACTATTCTTCCGATCCGTGCAGCCCGCGCTGCATTGTTTGAAAAGCAGATTCTGGACTTACCGCTCCCGCAAGGTACAACCCAGCTCAAGCGCCGTGTTGACGGCGTGGCAAAGGTGACAGGTTCCAAGGTTTTTGCCCGCGATATCCGCGCCAAGGATATGACAGGCTGGCCGAAAGAACAGGCGCATGCTTTCGTGGTCTGGTCGACTCGAGCCGATGCACCGTTCCTTGATCTTGATCTGTCTTTGCTGGGTGAAGATCTGCAGCCGGATTATCTGGTCACCGCCGAAGACACGGTTAAAGCCGGTCTGGATTTCTACGATCCTTATACTTACGGCCAGAAAATGCTGTCGCCGAAAGGCGAAGTACCGCTGTTTCTCGGTCACCCGCTGGCAATCCTGATCTATCGTGATTTTGCTCGTTTCTCCGTTGCCAAGCGCATTTATAAAACCAAGCGTGATGAGATCATCCGCTATGGTGAAACAACCGCGCCTGTTGAGCAGGGCCCGCTGGCCAATTTCCGCTTTGTCCGTGTTGAGGGCGAAGGCGGTGCGAAGGCCGAGAAAGACCTGTTTAACCCGGTTGATGACGGCTATGTTTTTGCAACCTATGACAAGAATGATGTCAACTGGCCGAAGGCTGATGCATCCGGTGATGCAATGGGACGCGGCATGGCCTATGCCGAGGGTATTCGCGCAGAGCTGAACACGCCGCCTGAAGACTGGCATGTGATCGAGCGTGAATATTATTCGCCTTTCATTGATGCGGCAGCGCTTGAACCGGACAATTGCAATTGTTGGTATGATGCAAAATCCGGCAAGCTTGAAATTGTTATGGCCAGCCAGAGTCCGCATGAGGTGATGACCGGTACCGCTGCCATGCTCAAGAAAAGCACCTTTGATGTGCGCGAGCTGAAAGGCCATCCGGCCTATACGGTTGGTTACGGTACCAAGGAGCATAGCCCGTTCCCTTATTACGGTATTGTTGCTGCGCTCTTTGCTGAAGGCCGTCCGGTGCGTTTGGCGCTGGATCGTGAAGAACATTTCCAGACAGCGATCAAGCGTCACCCGCTGCGCATGAAATATCGTCTGGGCATCAACCGCAAGACGCTGAAAATGCAGGCTCTTGCGGCTGATCTGGAGCTGGATGGCGGCGGCCGTCAGAACTATACCACACCGGTCACACAGGTTGCTGCCGGTGCGGCGCAGGGGATTTATTATTTCCCTAAAAACGATATTGCCGCCATTGCCCATTCATCCCGTGCGCCGATGTCCGGTTCTGTGCGTGGTTTCGGCTCACTGGAAGCGCAGTTCGGCACAGAAATGCTGGTGGAAGAACTGGCTGAAGAACTGGGCGTTGACGTGATGGAACTGCGTCTGATCAATGCGTTGCAGGACGGGGAACGCAGCTCTGCCGGTGCATTTCCGCTGAGCCTGTGCCGTATGCGTGAAATGATCGAAGCTGATCGTGCGCATCCGGTCTGGGCAAACCGCGCCAAACGCAAAGCCGAGTTTGAAGCAGAAAACCCTGCGCTGAAATATGGTGTTGGCTATGCGATAGCCAAAAAGGGCTTCGGCAACTCCAACGAAGCTGTGGCAGCCTCGATTGTTCTGACACCGGAAGGCAAAATCCGACTGCATCATATTGCCGTGGAAATCGGCACTGGTGCAGTCAGCACGCAGGCACTGATGTGCTCGCGCTGGTTGGGTAAACCGGCCGATGAGATTGAAAGCGCTGCTCTTGACTGGGCGCCGCTGGAAATGTTTGCCACGCTCAATCCGTTTGTGATGGACAAAGCCCATCAGGATGAGATGTCGCCGGATCCGCGCTGGACACCGGCAATGGCTTCGGCATCGAGTGCCACAAATAGTGCGTTCTACTTCACCCATGGTACCCATGAAGCTGGACGTCTCATTTATGAGCGCGGTATTCTGCCTGCGGCAGCGGCATTATGGAATGTCTCGCTGGAAGAGGCAGCCGCTGCCTCGTGGAAAGATGAGAAATTCACGCTTGCCGATGGCCGTGCGCTGACGCTGGCAGAACTTGCCGCCAAAGCCTATGAGCTGAAGGGCATTACCGGCGCGATGGTACACGCCTTTGACCGCTGGGGCTGGGGCGAGGCTGATTACGATATTCTCGGTGAAACCAGCCGCCGTCCGATTGACGGTCTGGCGATCCAGACCGGTTCCGATCAGTGGCAGCGTATTGAGCGCCGCAATGTGCATTATATGGACCCGCAGGTGGATAATGCGAGCTGGTCACGCTTTGCACCGGCTTCGGCGCTGATCGAGGTTACTGTTAACCGCGGTACCGGCGAAGTGAAAATTCTGTCGCATCATTCTTCATTGGATTGCGGACGTGTGCTGGTACCGGAATTTGTGTCCGGTCAGTTACAGGGCGGTATCGGCATGTCGGTCGGCCATGCGCTATATGAAGGCATGCCGCTCTATGAAGAGGGTCCCGGCAGCGGTGACTGGAACTTCAACCGCTATCGTCTGCCACGCGGTAAAGACGTGGCGGTCTGGAACCAGACAGCAAATATTCTGCCGGTTACAGAACAGGAAGATCATCCGAAAGGCATTGCAGAAGTGGTGCAAATCCCGACCATTCCTGCGGTTGCCAATGCGGTTGCCCATGCAATCGGTAAACATCTGCGTGAACTCCCGCTGACGGAAGAAAAGATTAAAGAGGCATTATCATGAGTATCCCGACACGCGAAATCAGCATGCGCATCAACGGCCAGCAAGTAGGGCCGATGACAGTTCCCGACGAACTGCCGATGGTGGATTTTCTGCATGAATATGCCGATCTGACCGGCAGCCGTTTTGGCTGCGGACAGGGATTGTGCCGTGCCTGCACCGTGATTGTGGATGAGCCGGATGGTACCAGCCGCGAAATGCGCACATGCATTACCGGTGCCCATTATTTCAACGGCCGCTCTATCCGCACGGTTGAAGGCCATGCGACCAAGGGTGAAGACGGTCAGCTGAAACTGTCTGCCATTCAGGAAGCCTTCCTCGACCATTTCTCCTTCCAGTGCTCCTATTGCGCACCGGGCTTTGTGAATGCTGCTACCGTTCTGGTGGAGCGTTTGCAGAAAGAGCCTGTGGCGAAGGAAGACGTGAAGCAGGTGATTGAAGATTCCCTCAATGACCATATCTGTCGCTGCACGGGTTATGTGCGCTATTACAGTGCGGTGCATGATGTTGTCATGAACACACCGGGGCTTGTTAAATGAAACCAGTAATCAAATGGATTCTCGGGCTTGGTGTTGTCGGCGCTGTGGTCGCGGCCTCCGTGCCGTTCTGGCCGGCAAAATCAGCCTATGATGATAAGGCGGCCGAGCAGCGTCTGACTGTTTCCGGCGACGATAAAGCGAAGCTGATCAAGCGCGGTAAATATCTTGCCGCTGTTGCTGACTGTGCGGCCTGTCACCAGTCGCCGGATGGTGCGCCTTATGCCGGCGGTCATCCGATAGAAACGCCTTTCGGCGTGATCTACGGCACCAATATTACACCGGATAAAGAAACCGGTATCGGCAACTATACATCGGCTGATTTCTATCATGCGGTTGTGGATGGTGTACGCGCAGACGGCAAGTGGATTTATCCGGCGATGCCTTATGTGTCCTATCACACAATCCGTCCGGAAGATTCCGATGCGATCTATGCCTATCTGATGGATCAGCAGCCGGTGAAACGTGCCAATCCGGAATTGGGCCTGTCTTTCCCGTTTAATCAGCGCTGGGCACTGTCTTACTGGAATCTGGTCAATCCGAAGCTGCAAATGCCTGCCAATGCCACACCGGAACAGGCCAATGGTGCTTATCTGACCGATGTTCTCGGCCATTGTCAGGAATGTCATACCCCGCGTAATGCGATTGGCGGCTTGAAACTGGCGTCAGCCTATGAAGGCAGTGTGCTGGGCAAAATTACAGGTCCGAGCCTGAAGCCTGAAGCGCTTGCTGCCCGTGGCTGGACGACTGAGGATCTGCGTAAATTCCTCAAGACCGGTATGTCGCCACAGGGCACCATGACACTGGAAATGTATCCGGTATTGCTGCACTCATCCCAATATATGACGGATGAGGATATTGCCGCTATTCAGACCTATCTGACCGGCGACAAGCTTCCGGCAGCACCTGAGCAGGCACCGGTGGCGATTGATGCTGCACTGCGTCAGAGCGGTCGTGATGCCTATATGGCTGTCTGCGCCGGTTGCCATGGCGTGGATGGTGAAGGCAAGCCGCATATTGCGCCCGCAATGACCACCAATACCAGTGCGATGCTGGCTGATCCGAGCAATCTGATCCATGTGATTGTGGATGGTATTGCCGAGCAGCGTCTTGGCAATGGTGAAGTAATGCAGGCCATGCCGGGTTTCAAAGATGCGCTGACAAAGCAGCAAATTGCTGATCTCGTCAATTATATGCGCGCTGAATGGGGCGGCCAGCCTGCCAATATCACCGTGCAGGACATTGAGAAAGCAAGCCACTAAATCAGCTTGTTTAAACCGGCGGGTGCAAATCCGCCGGTCTGTTTTTGAGATATAATTTTTATAAGGCATCATTGCTATGGACGATGGTATCGTACCCGATAAAGTCGATGTGCATCGCTTATTTCATACAGATCAGACGATTGATGTGCTGCGTTTTGCGCATGAAACTGTGCAGCAGGGCAAGTCTTGTGCACTGGTTATGCTGACGGAAATTATCGGCGGGTCTTCCCGCGCTGCCGGTGCGATGATGGCCGTGAATGTCACGGGCGGTTATTGCGGCATGGTATCCGGTGGCTGTGTTGAAGGTGTCGTGGCACACGAGGCCGTGCAGGCGCTGGCAGAGCAGCAGGACAGAATATTGCGGCTCGGCAAAGGGTCTTCGTATTTTGATGTGGTTTTGCCCTGCGGCGGCGGCATTGTGTTGGCGATCCATGTGCTGCGAGATGCGCAGGCGCTGGAAGTGGTGCTGGAGCTTCATGCGCGCCGACAGGCAGCTGCATTGCTCTATCATCCTCAGAACCAGACTTTGACTTGTTCAGAAATATCGCGCAGCACCGGCTGGCATGAAGACCAGTTTGCCGTTGCTCTGCCGCCTGCATTGCGCCTTGTGCTTCTGGGGAAGGGGCTGGAAAGCGAAGTGCTTTACCAGGCTGCAACAGCGTTGAATATCGAGGCTGTGCGTGATGTACTGCCTGCGGATACAGATGATGCGACGGCAGTCGTTTTTCTCCAGCATGATCTTGATAAGGAACTGCCGCTGCTGAAATGGGCGCTGACGAGCCGCGCTTTTTATATTGGTTGTCTCGGCAGCAGGCGCACCCATGCGGCACGGCGTGAGCAATTGTTGAAAGGCGGTTTTTCGGAAGAACAGGTTGCGCGGTTGTCCGCGCCAATTGGCCTGTTCGGCCCTGTGCGCGATGCACGCTCTTTAGCTGTATCGGTTCTGGCTGAGATTATGGCGCGCAAGACAGAACAAGCCAAGGATGTACGTCATGGTTGATGCGTCTTCGGTTGCTGTTCTGGTCTTGGGTGCAGGAGCGGGCTCGCGTTATGCGGGAGCTGATAAGCTCGGTACGATGCTAGGCGACAGACCGGTAGCGCACCATATATTGCAGGTGCTTAACGGCTTTTCATGGGGCGAGCGGATTGTAACCTGCCGCAGCTTTGCGCCGTGGACACAAGCCTATGCGGATGCAGGCTTTACACTGGCGCTGACCGAAGATGTTGATACGGGCATGCTCGGTTCCCTGCATCGCGGTCTGGCTGAAATCCAGCAGGAGCGGGTGCTGATATGTCTGGCAGATATGCCGCTTGTTCCCCGATCCCATATTGAAGAGCTTTTAAGAGCAAGCGGTATGAGCCATGCGCCGGTTGTTGCATCTTCATCCGGAATCTATCAGGGGCCGCCTGCATTGTGCTCGGCGGAGCATTTGCGGGCTTTGCCGCTTGCAGGAGAAGGCGGAGCGCGATCTCTGCTGTCACAAGCGGATTTTGTTCCTATGAATGCATCTGCTATTGCTGATATTGATACGGTGCATGATTATGAAAATGTCAGGCAGATTTTGCAGCGTACTTCCCCTGAATAAGTCTTTTTAGACAGGTTTGCTCGCCAGAAAAGCTGCATTGGCAACCTCCTCAATATGCTCGTCCTGTAAAATGCTGGTCGCAATGCGCACTGCATTCATCGGACGCACAGAGAATTTTGAGCCCGGTGCAACGGCTATGTTTCTTGCTGCAAGCGTGATCATTGCAAACTGCTCGGAGGTCACAGGCAGGAAGCAGCATAAGCCGCTATTGCGTGGTGTCTGGACGCCGTAACCGGACAAAGCATCGGCGAACATCTGGGCGCGCTGATGATAAATCTGCTTTGCCCGCTCAAGACCAGTTTGTGTGGCTTCATCATTGAGCAACCATGCGACTGCCGATTGCAGGATGCGGCTTGTCCAGCCGGAGCTGAAGCTGCGATAGGACTGGATTTGCTCAACAACAGATGCGGAGCCTGAAAGTACTGCCAGTCGCAGATCGGGCCCCAGACTTTTGGAATAAGACAGAATGTGAACGACACGATCTGGAAAGCGCTTTCCGAGGGTCTGGCGGGGTGCGAATGTAATGTCGGCAACACCGTCATCCTCAATGATGAGCGTGTCAGTTCCTTCAAGAACATCTCCCAGCGCCATCAGCCGTTCATGGCTCATGCAATGGCTCGTGACGGAGTGTACGCGGGGCTGGAACAGAAAGGCTGCAGGCTTTTTTTGCAACGCCTCTGCAAGTGAAGACGGTAAAGGCCCGTCATTATCACAGGTCACCGGAATGATTTTGGCACCGAAGTCTTCAAGAATATCCAGCAAACGCATGGCTGTGGGGTCTTCAATGGCAATAGATGCGCCGGGTGTTACCAAGGCATGCAGCAATGTGTAGGTTGCATTATATCCGCCATTGGTTGCCAGAAAGGCTTCTGGCTCATAAGGCCAGTCGCGGCGCACCACATCTTCGAGTTCCGGCAGGATGCGTTCACGATGATAGCTGTTGAGGTTGGATGCGCTTGCACCGTGCTGCAATGCTTTTTCCAATGAGGGCAGCAGACTGACATCGGGTATCGCCATCGAAAGGTCGAGTACATCTGTGCCGTAATTGCCGAAACTCATCAGGCGCTGCGGCTTCGCAGCAAAATGGTCGCCGCAGACCCATGTGCCGTTGCGCCCTCTGCCATGAATGATTTTCAGCTTGCGCAGTTCACTCAGCGCTTCAGAAATCGTGGCAGGGCTGATGCCCAGCATATAAGCGAGATCACGTATCGGCGGTAATTTGGTGCCAACCGGCAGAGTGCCGCGTCTGATCAAGGCTGCCATATCGCGCGCAATGCCGCGCGTGGTTCTGTCTTCAAGGTGATCCGCAAACCATTGCGATGAAAAATCAGTAGCCATAATAGTTGTCCGAATTAATGTTCAGTAACGTAATACCATTTGATCAGTTGAAAATGAACATTTAGCTTCCTTTGTGCATAAGAATTTATAAGGGACTGGAAATGTCAGTTAAACTGCGGATTGCTGTGAGGGATTGGGACTATCTGACACCTTTGGCATTGGGAGATGTACGGTCGTCAAAACTGGAGCTGGTTGTCGATCGTGTCGGCACACTGGTGTCTCATCCGGGGCAGGATGTAGATCATGAAGCTTCGGAAATGTCATTCAGCCGCTATACGTCTATGTGCGCTGAAGGCGACAAAAGCGTTGTTGCCGTACCGAATTTCATTATGCGCGGTTTCCGCCATCGTTGCGTTATCACCAGCAGCGACAACAAAATAACGAGCTTTGAACAGCTGGCTGGCAAAAGAATAGGTGTGACCGGCTGGCGCGATTCCGGCAATACGTGGACGCGTGCTGCACTGCGCCGCGATGGTATCGGCGTTGAAGACGCTTTCTGGTATGCTGGTCGTCTCACAGAAACACATCCGATCACAGACCGGCTTGACGGTTTTGGCCGTGAAGGAAGAATTGAAGCCGTGCCGGATGAGCGCCCGATGATGGAGCTGCTGCGCGAAGGCTGGCTGGATGCGGTTTTCACGCCGTTTATGCCGGATGGTTATTTCGACAGCAATTCCGGTTTCCGTCAGGTGTTGTCTGATTTCCGCAGTGCGGAGCGTGCGTATTTTGACGATGTCGGCTATGTGCCGGGCATGCATCTGATCGGTATTAAGTCTGCAATTATCGAGGAAAATCCGTGGGTGGCTCAGGAGCTGAGTGATCTGTTGGATGAGAGCCAGCGTGTCTGGACAGCGAAGCGTCGCAAATATGCTGAAACAACACCGTGGATGCTCGATGAATTGCTGAAAACCGCACAGGACTTGCCTGCAAACTGGAATACAAGCGGTTTGGAAGCCAATAGCGCTATGATCAATGATTTCGCGCAGGAATTGTTCATTCAGGGCATCTTACCGCGCAAACTGACAGTTGAGGAGCTGTTTCCTTTCTACGCTTGAGCCATTTCGAGAGCTGAGGAAACTGCACACGCCAATTTAGTTTTTTAATCGTTCCCTGGGAGGAAACTATGAATAAAACATCACTCATCGCCGCCGTTTTCGGTACATTGCTGACACAGGTTGCATTCGCTCAGGATGCGGCAATTCCTGCACAGACGCTTAATGAAGCGCTCCATACCCGTCTGCCGGAAGAGTTTGTAAAAGCCGGAAAAATGGTTGCTGTGAACAGCGGCTCATTCCCTCCGTATGAAATCGTGACCGGGCGGGACATGAGCGGCGCCAGCGCGGATATGTCCAAGGCTCTGGGAGAAGTGCTCGGTGTTAAAATTGAGCACACAACAGTGAGCGGTCTTCCGGCTATTCTGAGCGGTATCAGCGCCGGACGTTACCAGTTTGGTTTTGGTCCGATCGGCGACTTTCCTTCCCGTCAGGAAGCGAATGACTTTGTGGATTGGGTGAAGGAATTTGTGGTTTTCGCGGTTCACAAGGGCAATCCTGAGGGCATTGTTTCTCTCGATACAGCCTGTGGCAAGCGCATTGCTGTTATGGCCGGTGGTTCTGCGGAAAAGGTTATCAAAGCGCAGGCTGAGAAATGTGTGGCAGACGGAAAAGAAGCCATTCAGGTGCAGTCTTTCACAGACCAGCCGACTTCTATTCTGGCTGTCCGGTCAAAGCGCTCTGATGCATTTTTCTCATCTCAGGCACCGCTAACCTATTTTGTGCAGCAGTCAAACGGTGAGCTGGAGCTGGCAGGCGTGGGTGAGAAGAACGGCTTTGATGACCTGTATCAGGGCGCGGTTGTTCCGAAAAACTCGCCATTGAGCGAAGTTCTGCGTGATGGATTGCAGGTTCTGATTGATAACGGCACCTACGCAACCATCATGAAGAAATGGGGTCTTGAAAATAATATGATTCAGGCTGCCGGTATTAATCTGGCCGGAAAGACTGCGAAATGACCATCTCTGCCTTGAGTGAAAACAAAAAGGCAGCATCAGGCGGCGTCGATCTTTACGACGTCGCCAAAGCGCATGAGCCTTTTCGCACCGATCGTCTGCTGCTCTGGCTGTTTACTTTGGCAGTGGCAGGGAACTTTCTGTATATTGTGGCCGTCAATCCGAATTTCGGCTGGCCGGTTGTCGGCGCATATCTCTTTGATCCGACCGTTATGCAGGGGCTGACAATCACGCTTGGCCTGACAGTTGTCGCCATGATCCTCGGGGTCATTCTCGGCCTGTTTCTCGCTATTGCCCGCATGTCTGATGATCGTCTGTTCAGTTCGCTGTCCAGCCTGTTTATCTGGTTTTTCCGTGGTACGCCGCTGCTGGTTCAGCTTATTTTCTGGTATAATCTGTCCACCTTGTTTCCGCAGCTGTCGATCAGTATTCCGTTCGGGCCTACGCTGGTCAGCTGGAATACCAATGATGTGATTACACCATTGACGGCAGCAATTGTTGGTCTGGCTTTGAACGAAGCAGCCTATATGGCTGAAATTATCCGTGGCGGTTTGCTCTCGGTTGATAAAGGGCAGGCGGAAACAGCTGAAGCCTTTGGGATGACCAAAGCGCGTGCATTGCGCCGCATCATTATCCCGCAGGCTATGCGTTCCATTGTGCCGCCAACCGGCAATCAGCTGATCAGCATGATTAAAGCGACCTCACTCGTGAGTGTGATTGCAATGGCGGATCTGCTCTATTCAGTACAGTCGATCTACAACCGTACTTTCGAAGTCATGCCGATGCTGATGGTTGCAGTGCTGTGGTATTTGCTGATCACCTCTATTCTGAATGTCGGTCAGAGTGCCATTGAGCGCTACTATAATCGCGGTGAACGCGGTGGCCCTGCGGCTAAAGATGAGGGGGCAGTACCTGCTCAGACAACTATAGCAGGCAGCACCGAACAGGAGGGTGCCCGATGACATCCGTTGTAAGCCAAAAGGCGCCGCTTGTACGCGCGCATAATGTGCATAAGTCTTTTCATCATATTGAAGTGCTGAAAGGCATTGATCTTGAGGTGAATGCCGGAGAGGTGATTGTTATTCTCGGACCTTCCGGTTCAGGAAAATCGACATTTCTGCGCTGTATCAATCATCTGGAAACCATCAATCAGGGCTCCATCTTTGTTGATGATGAGCAGATCGGCTACAGACTGAAAAACGGCCGTCTCACTGCACTTTCCAATCGTGCGATTGCCAAACAGCGCAGCCAGATCGGCATGGTTTTCCAGTCGTTCAACCTCTATCCTCATATGACTGTATTGCAGAATGTGATTGAAGCACCGATGGGCGTGCATGGCAAAAAGCGCGCTGAGGCAGAGGCAATTGCACGCGAATTGCTGGCTAAAGTGGATATGTCGCATAAAATTAACGCCTATCCGCGTCAGCTTTCCGGCGGGCAGCAACAGCGTGTAGCGATTGCGCGTGCTTTGGCTATTCAGCCAAAATTGATGCTGTTTGATGAGCCGACCTCGGCGCTTGATCCGGAACTCGTAGGGGAGGTTCTGACAACCATGCGCGATCTTGCCAGTCAGGGACTGACTATGATTGTCGTAACGCATGAGATCGGTTTTGCCCGCGAGGCAGCTGACCGGGTTGTTTTCATCGATGGCGGACGTATTGTTGAACAGGGAACGCCGGAGCAGGTGCTGGAAAATCCGCAGCATCCACGAACCCGCAGTTTCCTTGGCCGGTTCATCTGACACATTTAAAGGCTTTTCTGGTAATCACATGACACAATCTGATAAATTTGCCCGCCTTTCTGACCTCGCTGAACAAGGTGATAATCTGAAGGCGATCCGTCATCATCTGCATGCGCATCCTGAGCTTTCCTTTGAAGAGGAAAAGACAGCCGCTTTCGTAGCGGAAAAGCTTGAGGCATGGGGCTATGAGGTGACACGCAATGTCGGCGGACATGGTGTTGTCGGGCGGCTTCAGCATGGCAATGGCAAGCGCAGTCTTGCAATCCGTGCGGATATGGATGCTTTGCCGATCCATGAAGATACCGGCCTGCCTTATGCCAGCCAGTTTGCCGGCAAGATGCATGCCTGCGGCCATGACGGCCATACGACCATGCTGCTCGGCGCTGCTGAATATCTGGGTCGTACAAAAAACTTCAATGGCACAGTTAATCTGGTTTTCCAGCCGGCCGAAGAAGCAGGACAGGTCAGCGGCGCGCAGGCCATGATTGCTGATGGTTTGTTTGAGCGTTTTCCCTGCGATGCAATTTTTGGCTTGCATAACCATCCGGGAGCACCGGAAGGTAGCTTTCTGATGCGCTCAGGCCCGCTGATGGCCTCGTCTGATACGGTGATTATCAAAGTTGTCGGTAAGGGTGGCCATGCTTCGCGGCCACACCTGACGGTTGATCCGGTGATGGCTGCCTCAAGTCTTGTCATGGCACTGCAAACGGTCGTTGCACGTAATATTGACCCGACAGAAACTGCTGTGATCACAGTTGGCTCCATCCATGGCGGTGAGGCTTCCAATGTTATTCCGCAGGATGTAACGCTGGCTTTGAGTGTGCGCTCATTCTCACCGGCGGTACGGGATCGTCTTGAGCACCGTATTCGCGAACTGGCAACAGGCCATGTGACTGCCTATGGCGCGACTGCAGAGATCGACTATCAGCGTGGCTACCCGGTTGTGGTGAATGCAGAAAAAGAAACGGTTTTTGCAACAGAAGTTGTCAATGAACTTGTGGGTGAAGCCAATGTTTCCGTGTGCCCGCTGATCCCCGGCAGTGAAGATTTTGCCTATTTTCTGGAGCATAAACCGGGCTGTTTCCTGCGTCTGGGCAATGGTGTGAATTCAGCAATTCTGCACAATCCGAAATATGATTTTGCTGATGAAAATCTGACAGTCGGTGCCGCATTATGGGCACGCATTGCAGAGCGTTATCTGGCAGCTGATTGATTTTTTAAGCTGCCCGAGCCTTTTAACGCATCAGCTGATCGCCATTATTGATTGATGGCGATCAGTTAAAGGTCCCGCCTACTTTAATTCGATACGATAATTCTTTATCGCAAAGCGGCAAGGCTGATCGGATTTCTGATCGACTCTATAATGCCTGTTGTTATATAATTTTCCCATAGATATCCCGTCATGAACGGGGATTTTATTGCGTATTGCGAAGCGATTATGCGTGGCGCTTCACCATAATAGAGGCAATTGTCCTATTTTTAGAACATTGCTAATTAAATTCCGAACTACCCAGCTGCATTTCAGTGAATTATTCTTAGCAGGACAAGAGCAGCACAGACCGTTTGGCGGGTTGTGTTGCCCATAAAACTAAAAACCAAACATGTAGAAACGTAAAATTGCTGATCAGGTATTGAAGCGCCGGTGAGACAAATCACTGTTCGCTTTCCTGTGCGCTGAACCGCAAAGCCATTTCTCATGTTTCATTGTTTTAAATATGCCTAAAGTAGGAATAATGAAAATGAAGAAAATCATACTGCCACTGATTGCGACACTCCTATCGGTTTCTGCGGCGCAGGCTGCAGATTACAAGCTAGATCCGGATCATACAAAGGCTGTTTTTTATATTGATCACTTCAATACATCGACAAACAGCGGCGGGTTTTACGGAATTACAGGTGGTATCAGCTACTCACCTGAAACACAGACCGGTTCTGTTAAAGTATCTATTCCGGTGAATACGCTGAATACAGGTCTTCCGGGCTTTGATAAGCATGTAAAAAGCGCCGACATGCTCGATGCAGAAAAACATCCGACCATCGAATTTAACTCAACGAAATGGAACTTTTCCGACAATAAGCTGGCTTCTGTTGACGGTGATCTGACCATCAAGGGGCAGACACATCCGGTTCAGCTCAAAGCGACAAAGTTCGGTTGTTACCAGAGCCCGATTTTCAAGGCCGAAGTCTGTGGCGGTGATTTCGAAGCCACGATTGACCGTACTCAGTGGGGCGTCGACTTCCTTGTAAAAGAAGGCATGGAAAAGATGGTAACCCTCAAAATTCAAGCTGAAGCTGTTAAGCAGTAATCCGGGAGACTGTATTATGATTAATCTGAGCGGTAAAAAATATTCTGCGTCCCTGAGCGTTTTGGCTCTGGCTCTTTCTGTCGGTTTTGCTCAAGCCGCCGACTATAAAGCCAGTACTGCGGAAGGCCCGGTTAAAATTATTAATCTGGGTGATCTGGAAGGTCAGGTTAAAGCGAATATGGAAAAAGGTGCCTTCGGATATATCCGTGGCGGCGCTGAAAATGAGCAGAACCTCAATTCAAATACCGGAAGTTTTGACAAGAAATACATCATGCCTCGTGTCATGCAGGGTATTGAGCTGTCCGATATCAATCTGTCGACCAGTTTTCTCGGCCTCGACCTGAAGACACCTATCATTCAGGCGCCAATGGCAGCACAGGGGCTTGCACATCAGGATGGTGAGATTGCTACGGCAAAGGGGATGGCAAAGGCTGGCTCTGTTTTCTCGCTGAGTACATATGGCAATAAAACCATTGAGGATGTGGCGGCTGTTTCCAAGGGTAACCCCTTCTTTTTCCAGCTGTATATGAGCAAAAACGATGCTTTTAATGTATTCACATTGAAGCGCGCTAAGGATAACGGAGCAAAAGCTATTATCCTCACGGTGGACTCTCCGGTCGGTGGCTATCGTGAAGATGATATCAAAAACAACTTCCAGTTCCCGCTGGGATTTGCGAATTTGGAGTTGTTTGCCAGCCAGACAGATGATGGCTCAAAGACCGGGAAAGGTGCGGGAATCAGTGAAATTTATGCTCAGGCCAAACAGGCATTCACACCGGCAGATATCAAGTATGTGAAAGATATGACCGGTTTGCCTGTTATCGTTAAGGGGATTCAGTCACCTGAAGATGCCGATGTGGTTATCAAAGCAGGTGCAGATAGTATCTGGGTTTCCAACCACGGTGGCCGTCAGCTCGATAGTGGTCCTGCTTCTTTCGATGTTTTGCCTTCGATTGCAAAGGTCGTCAATAAACGCGTACCGATTGTGTTCGATAGTGGTGTGCGCAGGGGCTCGCATGTCTTTAAGGCTCTCGCGAGCGGCGCCGATATCGTGGCGGTCGGTCGCCCGATCCTGTATGGCCTGAACCTTGGCGGCTCAGAGGGCGTTAACTCCGTTATTCAGCAGCTAAATAAAGAGCTGACGATTAATATGATGCTCGGCGGTGCGAAAAACGTTGAGGATGTTAAGAAAACCAAGCTTTATACAGATAAGGATTTTGAATAAATTTCCTGAAAACATGAAGTTATTGAGGCGGCTGGTTCACCAGCCGCTTTTCTTTTTGCGGCAATATTTCAAAGCTTAATGCAGCTCGCGCAGAAGAAGAAATAACTGATTATGATGAGATTGTTTTGTAAAACTGGCGGAGAGAGCGGGATTCGAACCCGCGATACGGTTCCCCGTATACACACTTTCCAGGCGTGCGCCTTCAACCACTCGGCCACCTCTCCACTCAAGACTGATATTTATAAATGATATCAATCAAAACGCTGTATTTCTAAACAGTGGTCAGCTGTTAAACATCCGTTTCGGCGCGGAATATAGCTATAATGGTCATATGATCAACCATTATTTCTCATTTAATTGAATTCAGTTGATTTTCTTGATGGAAAACACGAAATTTATGCTGGAAAACAGGCGCATTTTTAGTTTAACTAATTGAATTATATATGTAAAAATAATTTGTGGATGGTGGACTGAAATAGCGTGTCTTGAGCGTATATGAAGTGCGTTTCAGTCAGGTGAAGGCACTTCCGGCGTGGAATCTGATGGTGAGTTGTCGAATCTCATGAGAATTATTATCATTTGAGATTCTGTTTGATCCTTCAAAATCTGTGTGTTCATGGTTATTTATTGTTTTCGAATAGAGAAATTTAAGAAACTCTCTGACATGGAAATGACTGTATTCTATTGTATTTTTTACAAGGCGGCATATTTCGATGTGGTGGTTTAAACAAACGGAACATGAGTGATCATGCGTGTGTTTTTAAATTTTCTGGCAGTTTGGTCCTTAGGGATCAGTCTGCTTTTTGGTATTTTCGATATTGCGCGCTCTGTTGCCCAATCCCGTTTTGTCATCGTGCCGTTTTTGCAAATCTGGCAGGACTATTTACCTGAATATCTGGCTGCTTTTGCCGGTTTTATAAAACGGAATTTCTGGGCAGGTTTCTGGGAGCAGTGGCTTGTTCCGGTGTTAAATATGCCCGCATGGTCGTTGTTCTTCGTACTGAGTATATTGTTTTTCGCTGCCGGTAATATCGGACGTAAATCCTATTCAAAGTAGGGCTGTCTGTAGTGCCGGTTAAAATAGAATTGCCAGATTGGACGAGTAAAATGTTGAGACAATATCCAGAACATAAGCTGCGCGTGCCGACGAGCGGAGAGGCACTTGCCGGTCGGGATCAGGCGATTGCGACTGCTGAGACACATTTTGTTTCCGGACTTCCGCTGCACGGGCCGTGGCCACAGAACATGAAAAAAGTCCTGGTTGGTATGGGCTGTTTCTGGGGCGTTGAGCGCCTGTTCTGGAATGTGCCGGGTGTTTATGTGACCGCTGCCGGATATAGCGGCGGGTTAACGCCAAACCCGACCTATGAAGAAACCTGTACCGGCCTCACAGGTCATAATGAGGTTGTGCTGGTGGTTTACGATCCGGCGGTCGTCTCTCTGCCCGATCTTTTGCAGGTTTTCTGGGAAGAGCATGATCCGACGCAGGGAATGCGGCAGGGAAATGATGTAGGCACAACATATCGTTCGGGTATTTATGTTTATTCGGATGAGGATCTGAAGGCTGCTGAAGTCAGCAAAGAGGCGTATCAGCAGGCGCTGACGGCACGTGGTTTTGGTGCGATTACGACTGAAATCCTTCCTGCATCGGATTTTTATTATGCGGAAGGCTATCATCAGCAATATCTGGCTAAAAACCCTCAAGGATATTGCGGGCTGCGCGGGACCGGTGTTTCTTGCGTTTTTTAGCAGGATCTAAATCGCAAATTACAGCGATGAAATATGTGTAAGCGCATAAATTTATGATGAAAAAAAATCCGGCGCGTGCCAGATTGACGATTATTAAATTCTGAGCGGGCGGTAAAAAACAAAATAGTTTGCCGCACAACCGGTGGGTATTGTTTCGCGCAGAATTACTGTGCTATCGGAGGGTGAGTGGTAATGAAGCGTATCGTTATGGGCCTGTTGGCTGCGACTTTGAGTGTTTCAGCAGCCTATGCTGCAGAGCTGAAACCAGCCGTTGTTTATGACTTTGGCGGCAAATTTGACAAGTCTTTCAATGAAGCTGCCTATAATGGCGCGGCTAAATATAAAGCTGATCACGGTACAGCCTATCGTGAGTTCGAAATTCAGAATGATGCACAGCGTGAGCAGGCTCTGCGTAAATTTGCGCAGGATGGTAATTCACCGGTTGTGATTGCCGGTTTCTCGGCTGTTTCTGCCATTGAAAAAGTTGCCAAAGAATTTCCGGATACGAAATTCGTAATCATTGATGCTGTTGTTGAAGCGCCGAATGTGCGTTCCGTTGTCTTTAAAGAAGAAGAAGGCGGCTATCTCGTTGGTATGCTGGCAGCTATGGCTTCCAAAACTGGCACAGTCAGCTTTGTTGGTGGCATGGATGTACCGCTGATCCGTCGCTTCTATTGTGGTTATGCCGGTGGCGCAAAAGCCGGTAAAGAAGGCACAAAAGTTCTGAATAACTGGACCGGCGATACACCAGCTGCATGGAATGATCCTGCTAAAGGCAGCGAAATCACCAAAGCCCAGATCGATCAGGGTTCTGACGTGATCTATCATGCTGCCGGTGGTACAGGTATTGGTGTTCTGCAGGCTGCTGCTGATGCCGGCAAGCTGGGCATTGGCGTTGACTCAAACCAGAACGGCTTGCACCCGGGCAGCGTGCTGACCTCGATGGTTAAGGGCGTTGATACCGCTGTTTACAAAGCCTTTGAGGATGTTGCTGCAGACAAATTTACTGCCGGCATTGTGCAGATGGGTCTGAAAGACGACGGTGTCAGCTATGCGATGGATGAAAACAACGCCAAGCTCATTACACCTGAAATGAAAACTGCGGTTGAAGCTGCCAAGGCAGACATCATCTCCGGCAAAATCAAGGTGCATGACTACACCACAGATAATAAGTGCCCTTATTAATTAAATAGGGTTATTCATGAAGAAGGGCAGTGGTGACACTGCCCTTTCTGCTTTTCTGGGATTGTGCTGCTTACCAGTGCGGTGGCTTGGTCACAGAGACTTCCGGCGCTGTTTGCTCTTCCAGCTCAAGAAACCTGTCGGTCAGTGCATTGAGCTTCTTCGTCAGCGCTGTAATCAGTTTCCATTGCTCTGCAATCTCACCGGAGAGGTCTTCAATTGTCTTTTCCTGTTCCGCATTGCGAATTTCCAGCTCTGTGAGCCGGTCAGACAGATTTTCAGACATAAGGGGTTTCCTGACTAATCAGAGGGGTGCTTCTTGCTCATATAGTGCACAGAAGTGATATTTCACGCTATTATGAGGGGCGAAATGCGGCTTTGTGGTGGTTTACACACAGTTTTGTGCAATAGCATATATTGTTAACTGTGTGCCGGAATCAGTTAAAGCAGAATGCGTCGGATGTTTTCATTTGATGTTAGCGATATAGTATTTGATAAAAACGCTCCGGCAATGCGATGACGATGATTAACGGATGGGATGATGGCGCAGCCTGCACTTGAACTGACAGGAATTGATAAGCGTTTCGGCGCTGTGCACGCAAACCGTGCGATTGATCTGCGGATCGACAAAGGAACCATCCACGGCATTATCGGTGAAAACGGCGCCGGTAAGTCGACATTGATGTCGATTATCTACGGCTTTTACCAGCCGGATAAAGGCACAATCAAAGTCAATGACCGGCCGGTACAGATTACCAATCCTGATGCGGCCATATCTGCCGGTATCGGTATGGTGCACCAGCATTTTATGTTGGTTGATAATTTTACAGTACTTGAAAATGTGATGCTGGGTGCGGAAGGTGCACCATTGCTCTCAGCCGGTATTACAAAAGCGCGTGAACAGCTGAAAGCGCTGGAAAAAGAATATGCGCTGGATGTTGACCCTGATGCCGTTGTTGGTGATCTGGCGGTTGGTATTCAGCAGCGCGTGGAAATTCTGAAAGCACTGTATCGCGGTGCGGAAATTTTGATCCTTGATGAGCCGACTGGTGTACTGACGCCATCAGAAGCTGACCATCTGTTCCGCATTTTGCGACAGTTGAAAGATCAGGGCAAAACCATTGTTCTGATTACCCATAAGCTGCGCGAGATCATGGCGGTGACGGATAATGTCTCGGTTATGCGCCAAGGCACGATGGTTGCTACACGTAAAACCTCAGAGGCAAGTGTTGAAGAACTGGCCGAGCTGATGGTTGGCCGCCGTGTTTTGTTGCGCGTGAACAAGCAAGCCGCGACACCCGGTGAACCGGTCTTGCAGGTCAAGAACCTTAAGGTGCGCAACGCGCAGAAAACCACTGTGGTGGACACGGTTTCTTTTGATGTACGCGCCGGTGAGATTGTGGGCATTGCCGGTGTAGCCGGTAACGGCCAGTCAGAGCTGATCGAAGTGATTGCCGGTATTCGCCGTGCCGAGAGCGGTGTGGTGATGCTGAGCGGCCTGCCGGTCAATGTGACTGGCAATGCGCATCCGGCAGAATTGCGCCGCCGTGGCCTTGCCCATGTGCCGGAAGACCGTCACCATATGGGGCTGGTGCTGGCCTATGAAGAATATGAAAACTCCATTCTCGGCTATCATGATGATCCGCGCTATCTCAAAGGCCCGTTCCTGAATATTGAAGCGATCATGCAGGATGCTAAGGGCAAGATTGCCCAATATGATATCCGCCCTGCTGATCCGCGTCTGAAAACTGCGAATTTCTCCGGCGGCAACCAGCAGAAGATCGTGCTGGCACGCGAGATGGAACGCAATCCGGATGTATTGATTGTGGCACAGCCGACGCGTGGCGTGGATGTCGGCGCGATCGAATTTATTCATAAACGTATTATCGAAATGCGCGATGCCGGTAAGGCAGTGCTGCTGATTTCTGTTGAGCTGGATGAGATCCGCTCGCTGTCTGACCGTATTCTGGTGATGTTTGCCGGACGTGTTGTCGGCGAATGCGGGCCGGAAGCCGGTGAGGGGGAAATCGGCTTGCTGATGGCTGGTATTCAGGACGAGACAAAGACAATTAAGAAGACAAGCGAGAAGGGCCTGCATTCATGATCAGCTCAACACCGGCATTGCTCATCATTGATATGCAAAAGGCTATAGATGATCCGAAATGGGGTCGTCGGGGACAATTGCAGGCAGAAGCGAATTTGCAGCGCCTGCTGGAAGCATGGCGTGAACGCCGTTTACCTGTGGTGCATGTGCGCCATGATTCAACCGATCCGCAGTCGCCTTATCGCTCTGGTACGGAAGGCAATGAATTCAAAGCAGAGGTTGAGCCGCAGGTTGGTGAGCCGGTAGTTGATAAACGCACCAATAATGCCTTTATCGGCACAGACCTGATGGATGTGCTGGATGAGTTGCAAATCCGCTCTCTCGTAATCGGTGGTGTGCTGCTGGAAAATTCTGTTGATGCAACGGTGCGCATGGCCGCCAATCTCGGTTTTGAAGTGATTGTACCGGAAGATGCGGTTGCCAGTACAGACCGCACTGATCTGCAAGGTCGTCTCTGGAGCGCGGAAGATGTGCACGCGCTGACACTGGCCGTTTTGCAGGGCGAATATGCGCAAGTTAAAAGCACTGAAGCTGTGATCGGAATGCTGCCATGAGCCAGCCTTTTGCAAAATTACCGCGCTGGGTGGACTACGGCCTGATCCCGACACTCAATTTGGCGGTGGCGTTTCTGGTGGCAGGTCTTGTGGTGTTGCTGGTCGGGGAAAACCCGCTGGATGCCGCATTCCTGATGATTAAAGGAGCGTTCGGTTCCGGCGAAGGCATTGGCTATACGCTGTTTTATGCCACGAATTTTATTTTCGCCGGTCTGGCTGTAGCTGTCGCTTTTCATTGCGGATTGTTCAATATCGGCGGTGAGGGGCAGGCCTATATCGGTGGTCTAGGCGTGGCGCTGATCTGCCTCTGGCTGGATGCATCCATGCCGTGGTGGATTACCATGATTGCGGCGCTGCTTGGCGGTGCGATTTTTGGCGCTCTCTGGGCGCTGATACCGGCATGGCTTCTGGCAAAGCGCGGTTCGCATATCGTAATTACCACGATTATGTTCAACTTCATTGCCGCCAGTCTGATGGTCTATCTGATTATCAATTTCATCAAGCCGATTGGCGTGATGGCACCGGAAAGCCGTGGCTTTGCAGAAGGCGGGCAATTGCCAAAGCTCGATTGGCTGATGAGCCTGTTTGGTATGGAGCTCCGCTCAGCACCGCTGAATATCAGTTTCTTATTGGCGCTGTTGGCTTGTTATCTGGTGTGGCTGCTGATCTGGCGCACAAAAATCGGCTATGAAATCCGCACGATGGGGCATAGCCCGCGCGCCGCTGAATATGCCGGTATCAATCCGTCGAGAACGATTATTATCACTATGCTGATTTCCGGCGCGCTGGCCGGTATGATGGCGCTTAATCCGGTGATGGGTGCGCAATATCGTTTGCAGCTGGACTTCGTTGCCGGTGCCGGTTTTGTGGGTATTGCGGTGGCGCTGATGGGGCGTTCGCATCCGGTTGGTATTATTCCGGCGGCAATCCTATTTGGTATGCTCTATCAGGGCGGTGCGGAAATCGCTTTTGATATGCCGAATATCTCCCGCGATATGATTGTGATTATTCAGGGTCTGGTGATCCTGTTTGCCGGTGCGATGGAGCATATGTTCCGCCCTGCTTTCCAGCGGTTTTTCATGCGTCTCGCATCCCGGAATACTGACAAAACAACTGTTGCGGCAGGGGAGTAAGCATCATGGAAATTTATGTGACGCTTATTCAGCTGCTTGATTCAACTCTGCGCCTGTCTGCGCCGCTGCTGTTTGCCTGTCTTGCGGGGCTTTATTCAGAGCGCGCAGGGATTGTCGATATCGGTCTTGAGGGCAAGATGCTGGCCGGTGCTTTTGCTGCCGGTACAGTTGCGGCCATCAGCGGTTCTGCCCTTGCTGGTCTTGGTGCGGCATTGCTGGTTTCGATGATGCTGTCGCTGGTGCATGGCTTTGCTTCGATCACCCATCGCGGCAACCAGATTGTTTCCGGTCTGGCGATCAACTTTATTGCCGCTGGTACAACAATCATTCTCGGTCAGGCATGGTTTGGACAGGGCGGGCGTACACCGTCTTTGCCAAATGGTGCGCGTTTTACGGCGATCAATCTGCCGGGCGCTGAGGCGCTGAAAGATGTGCCGTTCATCGGTTATCTCTATTCTGAGCTGATTTCCGGCCATTCTATTCTGGTCTATCTGGCATTTCTGATGGTGCCGTTGACATGGTGGGTGCTGTATCGCACCCGCTTCGGTCTGCGCATGCGTGCGGTGGGTGAAAATCCAGCGGCGGTTGATACGGCCGGTATTTCAGTGACATGGTTGCGTTACCGTGCGGTGATTATTTGCGGTTTGCTCTGCGGTATGGCCGGTGCCTATCTGGCGACAGCGCAGGGCGCAGGCTTCGTAAAGGATATGACGGCCGGTAAGGGCTATATTGCGCTGGCTGCACTGATTTTCGCGAAATGGCGTCCGGTACAGGCGATGTATGCTTGCTTGCTGTTCGGCTTTCTCGATGCTGCGGGTATTCGTCTGCAGGGCCAGTCGCTGCCGCTGATCGGTGATGTGCCGGTGCAGTTCATGCAGGCACTGCCATATATTCTGACGGTTATTCTGCTTGCGGGCTTTATCGGTAAGGCCATTCCGCCGAAAGCGGGTGGGATACCATATGTGAAAGAACGCTAAGGCTGGCTGTCAAAGAACGATGGGATTAAAAATGAGGAGGGGCTGATATGGCTCAGGATCTATTTGATGCAGCCTATGCTGCAATGCAGAAATGCCATGCCCCTTACTCGAAATTTCCGGTCGGTGCTGCATTACGCACCAAAGACGGGCGGATTTATTCCGGCTGCAATATTGAGGTGATTTCTTTTCCTGAAGGCTGGTGTGCTGAAACCACCATGTTATCGCATTATGTGATGGATGGCGGTGGCGAGATTGCCGAAATTCTGGTGATGGCTGAAAAACTTGAGAAATGCTCACCTTGCGGCGGTTGCCGTCAGCGTCTGGCAGAATTTGCCGGTGCCGATGTGCCGCTGCATTTGTGTGATAGCTCTGGTGTTGTGCAGACCGTGACGATGCGCGAATTGCTGCCATTCAGCTTTCAGACTGATGTGATTGGTTAAAGCCATGACCGAAGCAGCTTTGATTTTACGCGCCCGTCTCAATGAAGCTTTCGCCGGTGAAACGCTGAAAGTTGCTATTGTGCTGGGTTCCGGCCTCGGCGGTTTGGTCAGTGAACTCGATGATCCGGTGCATATCCGTTATTCTGACCTGCCACGCTTTCCGAAAAGCGGTGTCAGCGGTCATGCGGGTGAGGTTGTAGTCGGTCGCTTAATGGGCAGGCTGGTGATGGTGCTGGCGGGACGTGCGCATTATTACGAGCAGGGCGATGCGGCTGCGATGCGTCCTGTGCTGGAGACACTGAAAGCGCTTGGCATTGAAACACTGATCCTGACCAATGCAGCTGGTTCTGTGGTGCAGGATATGGCACCCGGCAGTGTGATGCTGATCGACGATCATATCAATTATTCCGGTATGAACCCGCTGATCGGCGAACATACGGATGCACGTTTTACCGGCATGACAGCGGCCTATGATGCAGACCTCAAACAGGCTTTCCGCGATGCGGCGCGCGCTGCTGATGAGGCGCTGTATGAAGGTGTCTATATGTGGTTCTCCGGTCCGTCTTTTGAGACACCGGCAGAAATCCGCATGGCGCGGGTGCTGGGTGCTGATGCTGTGGGTATGTCCACTGTGCCGGAAGTCATTCTGGCGCGTTTTCTGGGACTGCGTGCTGCCGCCTGTTCGGTCATCACCAATTATGGTGCAGGCATGAGCGGCGATGAACTCTCCCATCATGAGACCAAGACGATGGCACCTTTGGGCGGGCAGAAGCTGCAAAAAATTATCAAAATACTGGTCGGTGAAATCGGCTAATCACTGAAGAGGAGCCGCTATGCTGCCACAGGAAATTATTCGGGCAAAGCGCGATAAGCAGATTTTGAGTGCGGAGCAAATCAAGGCATTTGTGCGCGGTATTACCGATGGTAGTGTGAGCGAAGGGCAGATTGCTGCCTTTGGTATGGCGGTCTATTTCAACGGTATGACCCGTGATGAGGCTGTGGCGCTGACGACTGCCATGCAATATTCCGGCGATGTGCTGGAATGGCGTAATCTTGACGGGCCTGTGGTCGATAAACATTCCACCGGCGGTGTCGGCGATAATGTGTCTTTGATGCTGGCACCCATTGTTGCAGCCTGCGGTGCTTATGTGCCAATGATCTCCGGTCGCGGGCTTGGCCATACCGGCGGTACATTAGACAAGATGGATGCTATCCCCGGCTATCAGAGCTATCCCGATAAAGCCTTGTTCGACAAAGTTGTGCGTGATTGTGGTTGCGCCATTATCGGCCCGACCGGTGATCTTGCTCCGGCGGATAAGCGTTTCTATGCCGTGCGAGATGTGACGGCGACAGTGGAATCCATTCCGCTGATTACCGCCTCTATTCTCTCGAAAAAGCTGGCTTCCGGTATTGGCGGGCTGGTGCTGGATGTGAAAACCGGCAGCGGTGCTTTCATGCCGACATTTGAAGCATCGCAGGCATTGGCGCAAAGTCTGGTGCAGGTGGCCAATGGTGCAGGTCTGCCGACCAGTGCGCTGATTACCGATATGAATGAGCCGCTGGCAGACTGTGCCGGTAATGCAGTGGAAGTGCGCAATGCGGTTGATTTCCTGACCGGTGCCAAGCGTCAGGCACGTCTCGCGGAAGTTGTGCTGAATTTTGCCGCCCATATGCTGGTAACGGCAGGGCTGGCTCACACTGTTGCTGACGGTTTGGTAAAGGCGCAAACGGCTCTGGACAATGGCAGTGCCGCAGAAAAATTCGGCCGTATGGTTGCAGGCCTTGGCGGGGCTGCGGATTTTGTTGAAAGAGCCGCACATTATCTGCCGGTTGCGCCTCTTCAGGTGCAGGTTTGTGCTGAGCGTGATGGCTATATCAGCGCTATTGATACACGCTCAGTCGGCATGAGTGTTGTCGCGCTTGGCGGCGGACGTATGCGCCCGCAGGATCAGATTGATCCTTCTGTCGGTGTGACCAATATTCTGCCGCTGGGCAGTGCAGTCAAAGCCGGTGATGTGCTGGCATTGGTTCACGCGCAGACGCAAGGCAAAGCCGAGCAGGCTGTGCAGATGGTGCAGCAGGCCATGATGCTGAGTGAACATAAACCGGCACTCAATCCGGTGATTTATGAAACCGTAACCGCATAAAAAAACGGCGCTCTGAGCGCCGTTTTTTTATTTCGTCTTTGGTGCCGTACATACGATCACAATCTTTACTATTTGGTACCGTACATACGGTCGCTTTTTAGTTATTTGGTGCCGTACATACGGTCACCGGCATCACCAAGACCCGGAACAATATAGCCGTCTTCATTCAGCTTCTCATCAATGGCCGCTGTATAGATCGGCACATCCGGATGCACTTCCGCAAAATGTTTGATGCCTTCTGGCGCTGCCAGCAGGCAGAGGAAGCGGATATTACTTGCGCCGCGTTCTTTCAGCTTGGTGATCGCTTCAACAGCGGAATTGCCGGTTGCCAGCATCGGATCAACCACAATGATCAGACGGTTGACGATATCTTCCGGCGCCTTGAAGTAATATTCTACCGGCTGTAAAGTCTTGTGATCGCGATAGAGGCCGATATGGGCAACGCGTGCCGCAGGCACCAGATCAAGCATGCCTTCCAGCAGGCCGTTGCCAGCGCGCAGGATCGAAGCGAAAACCAGCTTCTTACCGTCGAGGATCGGCGATTCCATTGGCTGCATCGGTGTTTCGATCATGGTTGTTGTCAGATCGAGATCGCGGGTTACTTCATAGCAGAGCAGAAGGGAAATCTCTTTCAGTAACCGCCGGAAGCTGGCGGTCGAGGTTTCTTTCATGCGCATAATGGTGAGCTTGTGCTGGACAAGCGGATGATCAACTACCGTGACGCTCATAATATCCCGCTGCTTTCAAAATTACTTTTTTGCATTATTAGCCGAAGCCGATGAATTTTCCAGACCGCAATAAGCGAAAATACCGGTATGGAAAAGCAGCAGGGCTTAAATATACCCCGTTTTATACAATTCTCTCGAAGAGAGGGCAGGCTTTGTGGATGAAAACCTGCAACTACACGAAACTGTGACGGGTTTCACGGGTAAAAAGAATCACGTTTTCTGCGGCTTTGCAGTGCAAATTTTGTTAAGTCATATCAAACTTTGCCGTATTTGCTTGTAACATCGCGCCCAGCCTTTATATGCTACGGGCAGAGTGCTTCATCAGGCATGCGGGTTGAGAATGCAGCTTCACCCTCCATGCAATGCCCTTGCACTGACAAGAATGTCAGGCGGGGCGGGACAGGATAAATAAATGAGCCAGCAACGCGAAAACTCTCCGGCGGATCAGGGTGCGGATCAAAACCGTGTCGGCGCCCACGGTGGTATGGAAAACTCTTTCGGCTTTCAGAGTGTCGATGAAGAGTCCAAGCAGGGGCTGGTGAATGAAGTTTTTCATAGCGTTGCCAAACGCTATGATGTGATGAATGATCTGATGTCCGCTGGTCTGCACCGTGCGTGGAAAGACGCAATGGTTGCCTGGCTGGCGCCGCCGAAAATCCCGTCACATATTCAGAACTGGCGTTCGCTTGATGTGGCCGGTGGTACCGGCGATATTGCATTTCGTATTGTTGAGGCATCAGACCGTCAGGCGCATACGACCGTTCTTGATATTAATGGTTCGATGCTGGCTGTCGGGCAGGAACGTGCGGCCAAAAAAGGTCTTTTGGCTAATGTGGATTTTGTTGAGGCGAATGCCGAAAAACTGCCTTTCGAAGACAATTCTTTTGATGCTTATACGATTGCTTTTGGTATCCGCAATGTGCCGCATATTGACTGGGCGCTGAGCGAGGCTTTCCGCGTGCTGAAACCGGGTGGCCGTTTCCTCTGCCTTGAGTTCTCGGAAGTGGAAATGCCGCTACTGGATAAGATTTATGACCAGTGGTCGTTCCATGCTATTCCGGCCATTGGCAAAATGGTGACCGGTGATGCGGAATCCTACAAATATCTGGTTGAATCCATCCGCAAATTTCCGAAACAGCAGGATTTTGCCAATATGATCACCGCGGCTGGTTTCTCCCGCGTGACATGGCGCAATTTCACCGGAGGTATCGCCAGCCTGCATTCTGGCTGGAAGATTTAACTAGTTGACCGGAAGATCTGATAATTAGTTTTCGCGCATTTAAACCCTGAAAATCTTCTCTCTGCTTTCGGGATGCGTTTTATAAAGTGAGTAAGTTATGAGCCGCATTGCCGCAAGTTTCCGACTGATCCATGCCGGCTGGGTGATGACCCGTGAAGGTGTGATCAGCGCATTGCCGGCAGAGGGCCTGAGTGGCTTGCCTGCTTTTGCGCATCGCATGGCGGGCGTACTCGCGCGCAAGCGCTCGCGCGAAACGGCGCGCTCAGAGCGCATGTCACGGGCGATGAACCGGCTGGGGCCGTCTTATGTCAAGCTCGGTCAGTTTCTGGCCACGCGTCCTGACTTTGTCGGCAAAGAAGTTGCAGATGATCTGCAGCTTTTGCAGGATCGCATGGATTTCTTCCCCGAAGAGGCTGCAAAGCGCACGGTTGAAGGCTCGCTCGGTCGCACAATTGACGATCTGTACACAGAGTTTGATGCGCCGATTGCTGCTGCCTCTATGGCGCAGGTGCATCCGGCCTTTGTCGGTGGTACACGCAAGGTTGCCGTCAAAGTCATCCGCCCGGGTGTGCGTCAGCGTTTCGCGCAGGATCTCGAAGGTTTCTTCATGGTTGCGCGTTTACAGGAGCGTTTTGTGCCGGTGACGCGCCGTTTGCGCCCTGTAATGGTCGCAGAAACTCTGGCGCAGACCACGCGGATCGAGATGGATCTGCGGCTGGAAGCGGCGGCGCTGTCTGAAATTGCCGAGAATATCAAGAAAGACGAAGGTTTTCGTGTGCCTGCCGTGGATTGGGAGCGCACCGGTCGTGATGTGCTGACAATGGAATGGATCGACGGCATCAAAATGTCTGATGTCGAAGGCCTGCGCGCTGCCGGTTTTGATCTGCAAAAACTGGCGCGCACACTCATCCAGTCCTTCCTGCGACATACACTGCGCGATGGTTTTTTCCATGCGGATATGCATCCGGGAAATCTGTTCGTGGATGCCAAAGGTACGGTCGTTGCAGTGGATTTTGGCATTACCGGTCGTCTCAACAAGCAACAGCGTCGTTTTCTGGCAGAAATTCTCTATGGTTTCATCACGCGTGATTATCGTCGTGTGGCTGAGGTGCATTTTGAAGCTGGCTATGTGCCGCATCATCATGATGTGGCGAGTTTTGCGCAGGCTATCCGCGCGATTGGTGAGCCTATTCATGGTCAGCCTGCGGAAACAATCTCAATGGCCAAGCTATTGACCTTGCTGTTTGAGGTGACAGAGCTTTTCGACATGGAAACCCGTGCCGAACTGATTATGCTGCAAAAAACGATGGTTGTGGTTGAGGGTGTGTCGCGCACGCTTGATCCGAATTTCAATATGTGGAAGTCGGCAGAGCCGGTTGTCGGTGACTGGATTCGCAAAAATCTGGGGCCAGTCGGTATGATTGGTGATGTGAAAGAAAGCGGCATGGCGCTGCTGCATTTCATGCGTCAGACACCGGAACTGACCAAACGGCTGGAGCGGCTTTCCGGTGAACTGGACAATATGGCTGCCAATGGTCTGCGTTTTGATGATGCAACCGCTGCAGCTATCGGCAAGGCAGAAGCGCGGCATACGCGCTCAGGGCGTATTGCCCAGATTGTGATTGCGATCTGTGTGGTGATCCTGACAGTAAAATTGCTCTTTTGATTGCATTGATTGCATAAGTGATTGCAAAGCTGAGTTGAAAAGCGGTATTCTGAAAGGAGTATCGCTTTTTTGTTGGAGCTCTAATCATGGCCAGCATCACAATCCGTAATCTTGATGAAGATGTAAAAGAGGCGCTTCGTCGTCAGGCGGCGGCCAATGGTCGCTCGATGGAAGAGGAGGTGCGGGTCTTGTTGTCGGGCGAAACGCAAGTGCTTGCTCCTTTGGCTCCGGCATCTGATCCTGTTGCGCAGAGTTTGATCGGCAAACGTATTTTACTGATTATTGGCGGCGGAATTGCTGCCTATAAGGTGCTGGATCTGATCCGCCGTTTGAAAGAGCGTGGTGCGCAGGTGCGTCCGGTAATGACGCAGGCTGCGCAGGCTTTTATCACACCGCTATCTGTCGGTGCTTTGACTGCCGACCATGTCTATACGGATTTGTTTTCCCGCGAGGATGAGCAGGATGTCGGTCATATCAGGCTGGCGCGTGATGCTGATTTGATTGTGGTTGCACCCGCAACCGCTGATCGTATGGCGCAGATGGTGGCAGGGCTGGGTGGTGATCTGGCGGCAGCTATTCTGCTGGCACGCAAAGTGCCGGTACTGATAGCGCCTGCAATGAATCCGGCGATGTGGAATAATCCGGCAACGCAGCGCAATGTGAAAATACTGCATCAGGATGGTGTGCATTTTATCGGCCCTGAACGCGGGGAGATGGCCGAGAAGGGTGAGGCCGGTACAGGGCGCATGAGTGAGCCTTTGCAGGTCGTGGCGAAGATCGAACAATTGCTGTTACCTGTGCAGTCTCTGCCGCTGGCAGGTAAGAAAATCATCATTACATCGGGTCCGACCCATGAGCCGATTGATCCGGTGCGCTATATTGCCAATCGCTCGTCGGGTAAGCAGGGGCATGCGATTGCTGCTGCTCTGGCGCGGCTTGGCGCGGATGTGCGTCTGGTTGCAGGGCCGGTGACACTTCCTGATCCGCAGGGCGTTACAACTGTTCATGTGGAGACGGCGCGGCAGATGCGCGATGCGGTCGAGGCGCAATTGCCTGCTGATGCGGCGGTGATGGTGGCTGCTGTTGCTGACTGGCGCACGGCCAACGCGGCAGATCAGAAGATCAAAAAGCAGGCAGGCGAGGCGGCGCCGTCTTTGCAAATGGTGGAAAATCCTGACATTTTAGCGACGATCGGTCATCATGAGCTGCGCCCGCGTCTCGTGGTTGGCTTCGCAGCTGAGACGCAGAATGTGGTCGAGAATGCCTGCAAGAAGCTTGATAAAAAAGGTGCCAACTGGATTGTCGCGAATAATGTGAGTTTTTCTGAAGATGGTGGCAGTGTGATGGGTGGTGACCATAATCAGGTATTGCTGGTCAGCCATGATGGCGTGGATGAGTGGCCGTTGCTTGATAAAGATGAAGTGGCGCAGCGGCTCGCAGAGAAAATTGCGGCTGCTTTAAGCTGAAAAACTTGTTTTGATAATGGTTGCCTAAAAATAAGGCTTGCATGAATGTGCTGCTTTATTTTTAGGCAATTTTGTTTTTTGTGTCTGCCTGCTATTTATGTTCATCGCGCATCAATATTGCTGGACTTTAAAAATCCATTTTTGGCTGTGAATATTTTTCCTGAAAAATCAGCGGCTTATTATTTTAGCGCTTCTCCTGATCAATGATTTTTTACTATTTGGCATGAAAATTGCTTTGTTTCTGTTGAGCCACAGAAGCCTGCCTGTTGCGGGACTTCCGGCAGATACGGGAGATTTTGATGCTTATTTTCAGAGAGCCCAGATTATCAGCACGCAGTTCATTCAAGACTGCATTCGGTGTTTTGGCTGTATTGATGACTTTTTCAAATGCACCGGCTTTTGCGCAGGATGCGGCAGCTGTGGCTGATACCGGTGACACTGCATGGATGCTGACCTCTACAGTGCTGGTGCTTTTGATGACGATTCCGGGGTTAGCACTGTTTTACGGCGGTATGGTGCGTGGGAAAAACGTGCTGGCGACAACTATGCAGAGTTTTGCGATTGCCTGCTTAGCATCCGTACTTTGGATGGTGGCTGGTTATTCCCTTGCGTTCAGTGATGGCGGCAGCATGAACGCCTATATCGGCGGGTTGTCAAAAGCTTTCTTTACCGGTGTGACGCCAGCCTCACTCACAGGTACGATACCTGAATATGTGTTTATTACTTTTCAGATGACGTTTGCGATTATCACACCCGCCCTGATTGCCGGTGCTTTTGCTGAGCGTATGAAATTCTCGGCATTACTGGTTTTCACAGCCCTGTGGCTGTTCCTCGTTTATGTGCCGGTGGCGCATTGGGTGTGGGGCGGCGGCTTTCTTGGCGGCGACGGGGTGCTGGATTTTGCCGGAGGCACGGTTGTGCATATCAACTCGGGTGTTGCCGGTCTGGTTCTGGCGATTATGCTGGGCAAGCGCGATGGCTACGGACAGGTGAATATGGCGCCGCATAATCTGGTTTACTCGCTGATCGGTGCCTCTCTGTTGTGGGTTGGCTGGTTCGGGTTCAATGCCGGTTCTGCGCTTTCCGCCAATGGCATTGCTGCGGTCGCCATGATTAATACGCAAATTGCAGCTGCCGGTGCGGCCTTAAGCTGGATGGCTGTCGAATGGATCATCGGCAAGCGGCCAAGCGTCTTGGGTATTATCTCGGGCGCTGTGGCGGGACTTGTGGGTGTTACACCCGCTGCAGGCTTTGTTAATCCGGCCGGTGCTCTGATGATTGGTCTGATTACCGGTGCTGGTTGTTATTTTGCAGCCGTGAAGCTCAAGCACTGGCTTGGCTATGACGACAGTCTCGATGCCTTTGGTGTGCATGGAGTGGGCGGTATTATTGGTGCGCTGCTGACAGGCTTATTTGCTGATGTTGCGATTAATCCTGCCGGTGAGGGCGCAACCATGCTCAAGCAGCTCTATGGCGTGGTGGTGACTATGCTCTACACGGCGCTGATGACGGCGCTGATCGTCATTGTCATTAAAATGTTCATGGGATTGCGTGTGTCCAAGGCCACAGAGATTGAAGGCCTTGATATCAATCTGCACGGCGAGACTGTGCATTCCTGAGTTAAAGTTCAGCCGCAGAGGGGCTGCCGCGTAACCGGCTCTGTCAGATCATCCACAGAAGATGACAGCAGAAACCGGTTGCGCGGAACTCAATAGCGATGCTTATTTACCGGTGTCGCGAACCTGATAGTCTTTGATCGAAGCGAATTTAATCGCCTTCCAGCGTTCTGCTTCATAATTCAGCGAGAAGGCGTTCGGGGTCAGATAGACCGGATCATTATCCAGATCATGGGCAATATCAGCGCGGTGGGTCGCGATGAAACGGTTAAGCTCTGCCGGATCATCGGAGGAAATCCAACGGCACAGACTGAAACGCGACATTTCAAAGCCGACCGGCAATGAATATTCGATCTTGAGGCGTTCCGTCAGTACGTCGATCTGCAGGGCGCCAACCACGCCGACAATCGCCGGAGAGCCATCATCCGGCAGGAACAGCTGCACTACGCCTTCTTCAGCCATCTGCTGCAAGGCTTCACGCAGTTTCTTGGCCTTCATCGCATCATCAAGGCGAACGCGGCGCAGAATTTCCGGTGCAAAGTTTGGTACGCCGCGGAACAGCAGGTCTTCACCTTCGGTCAGCGTGTCACCGATGCGCAAGGTTCCGTGGTTTGGAATGCCCACCACGTCACCAGCATATGCCTCATCGGCAATCTGACGGGAACGGGCAAAGAAGAACTGCGGCGCGGAAAGGCTCATTGGCTTGCCGGTGCGCACCAGCTTGGCTTTCATGCCGCGGGACAGTTTGCCGGAGCAGACACGCAGGAACGCAATACGGTCGCGGTGGTTCGGGTCCATGTTTGCCTGAATTTTGAACACGAAACCGGTCATTTTTTCTTCGTCAGCTTCAACGCGGCGCGTATCGGCGTCCTGAGCACGCGGGCTCGGGCCAAAATCGCAGAAAGCATCAATCAGATCACGCACACCGAATTTTTTCAGAGCCGAGCCGAAATAAACCGGTGTCAGATGACCTTCACGGAAAGCTTGCAAATCAAACTCACGGCAAACGCCGCGCGCCATTTCCACGCTTTCAATGAAGTTTTCACGTTCATTTTCCGGCAGCAGACCGGCGGCTAATGCGTCATCAGCGCCACTGACAGGGGTCGGATTCTCTTCATTATCCTGACGGCGAACCGTATTATTGTGCAGATCGTAGGTGCCGGCAAAGCTTTTGCCTGAGCCGATCGGCCAGGTAATAGGAGCGGTGTCGAGCGCCAGTTTTTCTTCGATCTCATCGAGAATTTCAAACGGATCACGGGCTTCACGATCCATCTTGTTGATGAAGGTGACAATCGGAATGTCGCGCATGCGGCAGACTTCAAACAGCTTCAGTGTGCGTGGTTCGATACCCTTTGCGGCATCGATAACCATGACAGCACTGTCAACGGCTGTAAGCGTGCGATAGGTGTCATCCGCAAAGTCTTCGTGACCCGGTGTATCGAGCAGGTTGAAGATGCAGTCTTTATATTCAAAGGTCATCACCGAGGTAACAACGGAAATACCGCGGTCGCGCTCAATATTCATCCAGTCGGAACGGGTCTGAATGCGATCCTTCTTTGCCTTGACCTCACCGGCGAGCTGAATTGCACCGCCGAACAACAGCAGTTTTTCAGTCAGCGTGGTTTTACCGGCATCCGGATGCGCGATAATCGCAAATGTGCGACGATGCGAGGCGGGAGTAGTTTGTTCAGGCATAAAGGGCTCGGATAATACAAAATTGGACAGGTGGTGCCTTCTAGCAGCATCGCGGCAGTTCGTCGACCTGAAATACAAAAGGGCGCTTTCTGCGGTTCAAAGCAGAAAGCGCCCTTTTAAAAGTATCGGATTCTTATCCGCGCATGGTTTTCAGACCAAAGCCCAGAGCAATCATTGCCCAGCCCTGAAACACCAGATCAATGGCAAGGAACATGCCGAGAATCCACAGGCTGTTGACCGGCCAGCCGATAGCAATAACGATACCGGCCAGAGCGGTGATGAGACCGCCAGCGAGAACCCAGCCCCAGCCTTTCACGGCGCGGCTCTGGAAGGCAACCCACATACGGAACACGCCGGAACCAAGCAATGCGGCGGCGATGAACAGCGTGATAATGCTGGAGGCCAGCAGCGGATTGAGGAATGTCAACACACCGGCTGCTGCATAGAGCAGGCCGCTGATCATCCAGAAGAAGAAGCTCTTCCATGTCTGAACGCTGAATGCATGGATGATTTCAACAATCCCTGCGATCAGAATGGTAATCCCAACATAATAGACCGATGCAACGGTTGCGAAAAGCAGATTACCGAAAGCAATGCCGCCGAGCATCAGCATGAGAATACCCAGAACAATGAACCAGCCCCATTTGTTGGTCAGAGAGCTGATAGCTTGTGCAGGGGTTTTAATACCTGATGATAAAGACATGTTTGTTATCCTGTTGGTGAAGTAACGCAACTCTTATTAAAATATAATCATATTGAAAATATTGCAAAATTCAAATGATTATAATGTGATCCTGCTTAGCTATATTAAAATCAGGGTCTTTGATGCGGCTGAAAAACGGGCGGGAAACTGTAGGTTTTGCTCTGTGTTTTTAAAGCACACCCGAATTTTTATCCGGCAATTTGTGTATTATAAATCAGGCGCGAAATTCTTTTGCCAAAGCTCGGTGATTGCTGATAATTTGCCAGAATGTTTGACACGTTGATTTCATATTGGCCGGTATACTGGCCGCATATTGTGCTCGGTTTTTCGCTGATTATCGGCGCCGTTGCAGCTATTCACGCGACTATGACCAAAGAGGAAGTGCGTTCCGCTTTGGGCTGGGTCGGCGTTATTATGCTGTCCCCGATTATCGGGGCTGTGGTTTATGCTATCGCCGGTGTGAACCGGATAAGGCGCACATCGCTCAGCATGCAGCGTGCCGGTATGACGGATATCGAGCTTTATCATCTGTCCCATTATGATGCGTCACCCGATGAAGTGCGGGCGGTCAGTGGCAATAATTTTATTGCCATGAAACGGCTTGGCGATGTTGTCAGCCGCTGTAACCTGACTTCCGGTAATAATATCGAGGTTTTGCAGAGTGGTGATATTGCCTATGCGGCCATGCTGAAAGCGATTGGTCAGGCCAAACGCAGTATCTTGCTGGAAACCTATATTTTCGATAATGATGAGATAGGCAAGCAGTTTGCTGAGGCGCTGGCTGCAGCTGTGGTGCGCGGTGTGCAGGTGCGTGTTCTGGTTGATGCTGTTGGCGCGCGTTATTCAACGCCAAGCATTATTGGTATATTGCGGGCTAAAACCGTGCAGGCAGAGGTTTTTAACGGCAAACTGATCATGGGCTTGCGTCTGCCTTATGCGAATTTGCGCACCCACCGTAAGATTCTGATTATTGATGGTGAAATCGCTTTCACCGGTGGTATGAATATCCGTGCCGGATTTACGGTTGAATTTGCACAAAATCATGCCGCGCAGGATACGCATTTCCGTCTCACCGGACCGGTTGTAACAGATTTATTTAATACGGCTTCTGAGGACTGGCGTTTTACCACGGATGAACATCTGACCGGTGCTGCGTGGTCGGTGACACCACCGGCGTTCCATCCGGGAGAAGGGTTGTTGGTGCGCGCTGTACCTTCAGGACCCGATAAAAGCCTTGAAACCAATCATAAAATTATGATGGGTGCTTTCTCAGTTGCTGAGCGTCATATTCGCATTATGACGCCTTATCTGCTGCCGGATCGTGAGCTAGTCAGTGCACTGGTAACGGCTGCGCGACGCGGTGTGGTTGTGGATATTGTGGTGCCTGCGCAGAATAATCTGGTGCTGGTGGATATGGCGATGACCGCGCAGTTTGATCAGCTTCTGAAAGACGGTTGCCGTATTTGGCGTGCCAAAGGTGCGTTTAATCATTCCAAGCTGATGAGCGTCGATGATGTCTGGGCCTATGTCGGCTCCAGCAATCTTGATCCGCGCTCATTGCGCCTGAACTTCGAAATTGATCTTGAAGTTTATGATGCCAAAACTGCGAAATCCATTTCGAAGCGGATTGATCAGCATGTGGCAACGGGCACAGGCGTGAAGCTGGCAGAATTGAAGGCACGTCCGTTCTCCCGCCGTCTGCTTGAGCGGATTGTCTGGCTTGGCTCGCCTTATCTGTAGCTGGTTTAAGCTGAGAACCGTTGAAGGGCCGCTACGGGTAGTTCCAGCGCTTTAAGATCAAGATGGGCTTTGATCGGCAGGTGATCTGACGCAAGGCGTGCCAGCGGCGTATTATGCACCTCGACAGAGGTGACAAGCTTCTGCGGGCGGCTGAGAATACGGTCGAGAGCAAGCACCGGAAAGCGGGACGGAAAACTCGGCACTGCACCGGCTGTCAGGTTGAATACCGGTTGCAATGTTGCCAGAGATGAACCCTTGCCGACGCGCCATTCATTGAGATCGCCGATCAGAATAGTCGGACGATCATTATCTTCACGGATCATAGAGAGCAGCGTTTCTGCCTGACGGGAGCGCGAGTGTTTCAACAGGCCGAAATGCGCGGCGATAATGCGCAAGGGGCCTTCATCCAGATCAATATCGGCGACAACTGCGCCGCGCGGCTCTACACCCGGCAATTTGATCTGATGAATATCTCTGATCAGGCCTTGACGGAACAGCAGCAGATTGCTGTGCCAGCCATGACCGTTCGGCGACATGGTTTGAATCGGAATAGGCACAAGCCCGCTGACTCTTTCCAGATTTTGCAGGTTGAGCAGCCCGCTGCGTTCGCCAAATCGTTTATCAGCTTCCTGAATAGCAATAATATCGGCGTTCAGCTCGGATATGACCTCAGCTGTGCGCTCGGGATCGAACTTTTTATCAATGCCAATGCATTTGTGAACATTATAGGAGGCAACGACAGTATCGCCGCTGGGATTATTATCTGCCAATGGCCGGTGACCGCGCCGGTTGCGAATTGCTCTCAGAACCGTCTGAGGTAATTTTCTGTCATGCAATTTCTTACGCAAGCGCAGCTTCCTCGTTGCACAGTTTTTATATCTGCTTTCGCTATAAACTTATCCCTGAAATGTTTTCATTTCAGGGCATGCGCATTCATTGACTTTTTATATAGGGTTTTGAGTGCCGCTGAGCAATATCGGACGTGATTACTGAGCCGCTTACAACATGGACCGGTCAAAGCGAACGGCACAATTGCGTCCGCGTGCCTTGGCCATATAGAGAGCTTTATCAGCGTGATAGGATAATTCTTCGCCGGACTGACCGTCCTCAGGAGCAAGAAGAGTGCCGATGCTGACGGCAGAGACAAGTTCGGTGCCGGAGATAAGAAACGGCACACGAAATGCCTCAACCAGCCGGTTTGCAACCTCTTCCAGTTGCTCAGCATTTTGCACCGTTGGCATAATAATGCAGAATTCATCGCCGCCGATACGGACGGGCATATCCGCAGGCTCTATGATTGAGCGAATTCTGTCAGCAGCTTGCTTCAAAAGCTTGTCGCCGGCGGGATGTCCGTAAGTGTCATTGATGGTTTTAAAATTATCCATATCCAGCAGCAGGACGCCTGCGGATTGTTTTTGTGTAAAAAGCTGTCGCAGCACGGGTGCTACATGCTCTTTCAGCGCGCGCCGGTTATAGAGGCGCGTCAGCGGATCTGTGAGCGCATTCTTGCGCAGATGTTCTGTGTCATGCTGAAGATAAATATTTTTTCTTTGCAAGCGCAGCAGGGCGCTTGCCAGTTGGGCAAAGCGGCGCATTTCTTCACATTGATCAGCGCTGAATGTGCGTGGCTGTGTATCGATGATGCAGAGGGCGCCGAGTGTCAGCCCTGCATCAATCTCAAGCGGAAAGCCCGCATAGAAACGAAATGCCGGATCGCCGGTAACATAGGCCTTATCGAAAAAGGCGGCATGGCTCGACATATCCTGAACGATAAAAGACTGCCCGGACTGTACCACATAGGTGCAGGCAGATTGCTCGCGCGCGCAGCTTGTTGCTTTGATGCCTGCGGTGGAGGCAATGCGCTGCCAGTCTTCATCTATAATTGTTACAGCGCAGGATGCGGCATGAAACACATCTTTGACAAGTTCAGTCAGAATATCCAGCTCTGGTGTGGTCGAGATGTGTGACGGCAAAAGGCTGCGCACTGAAACAAGACGGTCGGCTTCATTAGCCGGTACTTCAAACGGATAGAGTGCTTTCTGAATATTCAATATATGTTCCAGATTTCTGCTTTACGCGAAAGGTGGTATTGCGTTTAAGTGATAATATTAGACGAAGCTTTTAAAAGACAAACCTCATTTTAATCAGCTAATTCTCAGATATTCCAGTAATATTAGACTGGTCTTACTGAAAAGAAAATGCCGGATTGCAGATAGATTGATACATATTCCTGCCGGAGGAGGAGATAAGTTTTATGCGACGCGTTATTCTCCGGTCGTCAATCCGTCAAAAACATCCAGCAATGCATCGGATATTGCTGCGCCAAGATCGGCAGCAGTCTTTGCAAGCTCTGCCTCATTCATATCCCGCGCTGCGAGCGCCAATGCAGCACCTTGCTGTGTTACAATTTCCTGCGCTCGCTGGATTGCCCAAAGTGCGAATTCACTGCGATTATCAATGGAGACGGTTTCCATAAAGCATCCTGACTGTGTCTGGCGGAGAGGGGAGAAAAGTACTGACATAACGGAAGATACAAAAAAACCCGCTTGCGCGGGTTTTTTTGATTAAAGACCTTGGTAGTGGTCTTTATATGGTGCCAGAAGAGGACTTTAATATAAAAGCTAATTGACTGAAAAATATAATAAATATTAAGTTTGATTTTTATGATGCCATCAATAATGCCATCAAATTTAAATGTCGGAATTATATAAGCGCGTTACGCAGATTTTTATTGTGTGAAACATGTAGCTTGACTGTCTCTCTATCACCATAGCTTTCTTCTATCGTCCAAAATAGCTTGGTTCTGTTCAGATCAACGCGAGGATGATTCTGATGAATTCTGACAATGAAATACTACAATCAGCGGATCATGATGTTTTGCAGCCTTATATCACATTGGCGGATCTTGAAAGTTCTTGGATTGGGGTTGGTGCTGCAATTGACTGGATCGCCATGCGTGGCAAGTCAATGACTTTGAACGAATACTACGAGCGTGAGGATAAAGCAGCCGAAGCGTTCGTTGAAATCTTATCCTCTATACTTCCGTTGCAGGCGGAAAAAAATGTAAGGGGCTTAGACGAGAGTAATCCAGGTCCGTTGATTTCTATCCCGAGTGGTATCTGGCCTCAAACAGCGACATCTGATTCAAATGACAGAGGTAAGCTGTATCGCTTGATCGGAACGGATGATCATAATGAATGGGATGGTGCTATTTTGAGCTCCCGGGTTAGTGGCTATCGCATGGTGCAAGTAAGGTCGGACTTTATTAGAGATAATTGGCCTGAAAACAGAGGCGAGTTAATCGTTCCACCTATACGGCGTGCTGTTTCACAGGCAAATCTTCGGCGCATTGTTGAAATGATTGTGCATGAGACGCCTAAAGAGTTAGTGCCGCTTACGCAGAGGGAGGTCAATGAGCTTGTCAGTCTTTTTATCCCAAGTGCGCAGCGAGATAATATTCGTAGAATTTGTAAAGAGCTTATTCCTCTTCCAAAACCAGGGCCACGAGGGCAGCGAAATCCCAATCGTAAAACACTCATTCAGGAATTGGGCGAAAAACTGATCTCCGCCCAATTGCCCAATTAGGTTTCCATACAAGTCTAAGGCAGGTTCTATGCATATCTCGGTGATTAGCTGAGTTCACATGGAGCCAAAATGATGCAAGATATTTCGACACTTTCAATCGCCCAGACCGCTCGTATACTCGGGATTGGGCGTTCCACACTTTATAATCTCATCAAGGATGGCCAGCTGCCAATCCGCAAGCTTGGTAAGCGCACTCTTATTCTCCGTGAAGATCTTGATCAGTTCATTGCCTCGCTGCCGACAAAAGGTGGGCGCGGTTGAACCGTGCCGTTTTGATCTCTGTTTTTGCTGTTGCAAATTCTGAAGTTTTAAAACTCGCCAGGTTGGGCTGCGTTGCGGAGATGTATAATGGGCAAATTCTATTCAAATGACTATTTAGCAAGTCAGGATATGTTTGCAGATCCGGCACTCGATGATGGCGATCAATACTCGACTGAAGATTTTTGCAATCCTTATGCAGCGGCAAGTCAAGCACGCGGGGCGAGTAGAATTCAGGCGCCAATTATTGTAAATGTTTCTGATCAATGCGCTGAACCTCAAAATATTACTGAATTTAACCAGACAGGGTCTGTAGAGACCTCAATAAACAGGCATGTGCCTCAAAAGCCTAAGTCTGAGATGAAATCCGACGGGGACGCAATTCACCATGCGAATACATCTGGTGAAGCTCCTCGTTTGATGACTGTCAAAGAGGTTGCTGCCTATTTGGCAATCAGTATTTCTAAAGTCTGGCGCTTAGAAAAACGCAAAGTCGCTTTCCCCAAAGCTATACGTATTTGTGGCTCAACTCGGTGGGATCGATATGCAATTGATCGCTATCTGGATAGTCAGCAGATGCCTGAAAATTCTGAGTATTAATTATGTCCCGGCGTCATGATCCTACAAAAGCTCGTCGACACTGGGTGTATACACGAGAGCAGGTATGTCTGAGGTTTAGTGTCGGTGACAGCACAATTACAAATTGGATAGGTCGCGGATTGAAGCCGGTAGATGATAAACGGCCACAGCTTTTTGCTGGATATGAGTTACGCCGCTTTATCACGAGTATGCGTTGGCCGCATGGTCGCTTGCCAGAAAGTGGGCGGCTATTTTGCTCTGTTTGTCCTGGGTTTAAGACGCTTGAACCTGGATCAGTAAATGCTACGCCAATTGGCATTGCATGCTATAAAGTGACAGGAACGTGCCTTGATTGCCACAACATGCTACAAGCGCGTATTCAAGCCCATAGTTTACCTGAGATTTATGAAGCATCTACCAATACCCCTAGAGAATCGTCCGACGTAATATGTGATGGGGTTTCTCGAGCTATTGGGAGAAGTGGAGCGCCTGTACCTACAGAAACTACCAATTTCAATTTGCGTGTGCTTCAACGGTATACTGTTTATCTGGAAAACCATCAAAACTTGGATGTTCGAACTGTTGATGAGCATCTTCGGTCTCTTGCTAGAATGAGTGGATTCTTTGAGCATAAGGACTTTGAGAAGATTACGATTGACGATGCATGTAATTTTAAAAATGCACTACGCAGTCTTTGTATCGGTGATGTGCAAGGTGCCTTAAGTATCTCAACGGTGTCACATACATTGGATCGATGTCGTGCATTTATACAGTGGTTACAACGCCAATCTGACACGAAAACTCATGCGGACTTGGCTGGCTATTTTAGTCTTTCTCGACGGGAGCGCGTAATCGAGGCCAATACGGTGAAGGGAACTAATTTAACCTTTGATCAGGCACTTTGTATCTTTTCTGCTATGCCTATGTCGAACCCGATTGAGCTGCGTAATCGCGCAATTGTAGCTATGTTCATTCTAACGGGTATACGCATTGCAGCGCTGGTTACACTGCGCGGCAAACATGTAAATATTCGTACCCGATGGATCAATCAGGATCCGCGAGAGGTCGATACGAAATTCGGCAAACACATTAGAACCTACTGCCTTGATCTTGGTTCAGGTCTTTGGGGGGCTTTAGACGAATGGGACACATGGCGTAACGCTAATGGTTTTGGTCAGGATGCCGCATTTTTTCTCCCAGACCGATATATTCAGTCAAATGCGCTTGGCTTTGGCTACAAGGGAAATTGTGTTGAAATAGCGCAGTGCTGGAAATCTGAAGAACCGGTTCACCGGATTATTAAAGAGGCCGCAAGCGTAGTTGGGATATTGAACGGTAGCATATCGTCTCACGATTTTCGCAAGGTCCTTCACCCATTCTTGGCTAAGCGCGGTGAAATGACAATTAAAGACGAAGTCGCTTTACAGCTTAACTTCGGTCATACTCCCCAAGAAGTGATACGGAAACATTATTCATCTATGCAGGACAATGAACGTGAGGAAATTTTGGATGAACTGTGCCGTCGCGCCCTGACAAGCCGTAGTGAACTGGACTTATATCTTGCATATGAGCGAAAGGAAATTTCTGAAACAGACGCAGATTTCCGGCGAGCAAAAGAAATTTTTGAACGGAATATGTATGGTCGACGTGAAAATGTTCAGCAGACTTGCCTACTTAAGTAGAAGGCGAATAATTTTTTCCCTTAGGATAGTGATGTCCGAAAAGTATTGATGATTGGCATTTTAATGTTCTTGTTTGGTGATATTTTCAATTATTGACATTCGTTGAGATTTTTTGTGCTCATAAAGAACATGAGAAAGAATGGTTTTATTTTAATGAGTGATGAAATGTTCAATCTTAAACAAGTCTCGACAGGCAACATTCTGATTGAGGTTCGTGACCAGAGCCTTGTCTTTGAAACCATTATAGATGATTTCAATGATGATCTACAAAACTTTGCCGATTTTGTCGCCTCCTTAATTACAGGTGATTATCCGGCTGTTTACGTATCAGATCATAAAAACTGCCTTTGGGCATATGATGGAGATAATAACTTTAAACTGCATTGTGAATTTGATCCAAATGGACGGGATTTACTTTCCGAAATTTCATTAAAGACAAATCGCTCTGATTTAATCAATGCATTACACGGACTTGCTAAAGATATTGCCTTTCATGAAAATTTTGCACGAGGTTATTTATTCTTTGCAGGCGGTACACCAGAGCAGGACAAATTTTTTGATGTTGTTGAACGTGAATGGAAAGACGGTGTGAAAGCCGGCCTTTTCCCTGATGATATCGACTTGAAAGATGCCTATGAAGATCGACGATTTATCGAAGAGTTTCCTTTAATTGAATACGAAAATGGCATCTTGGAAAAATATCAGAACATACTCTTAAACATTTTTCCGAAGGGTTAAAATTTAAAACTCTACAACTATTCGTATACCTGTTTGCCTAAAATGCCTTCAACGGGCTAACAACGTTTTGAGTGTGGTTGCGCTGAGGGAAATTGATGAGCATTGAGAAGACACTATTTGCTGCCGCGGACAATATGCGCGGAGCGATGGATCCGGGTGAGTAAAAGCATATTGCACTTGGCCTTCTGTTTCAGAAGCTTTCGAGCGTACGCACAAACTGATCATTGAAGATGGCGGCGATCCAGAAGATCGTGACGTATATCTGGCCGAAAATATCTTCTTTGTGCCTGAAAAGGCGCGCTGGTCAACGATTTCTAAAAATGCAAAAGATGCGCGCATTGGCGTAATGATTAATGATGCCATGCGCGAAGTCGAGGCAGAAAATACCAGTATCAAAGGTGCACTACCAAAAGTATTTGGTAAAGAAAGCATCGATCGCGGAATGCTTTCCGGATTGATTGATCTATTTTCCAATCTTAAACTTGACGGCCCCGCGTCTGATCTCGATCTGATTGGGCGGATCTATGAATACTATATTGGCGAATTGACTTCAACTCGGGGTTATTTATGCTTCAATTGTTGTCCTATCGAGGTATATACGGGCTTCTTTTCTTGAGGTGGCTTTACACTATCATCTAAAATGATAACCATACGGCTCTTCAAGGACACTGTTTATAAGTGGTGCTGCTGAAATTATATAGGAATGGGGATGAACGCAATCGCATCAACAATCGCAGAGCTTCGGGTTCTTGTTGGGTTCCTGGGCGAAAAGGGGCAAGCTAACTGGTGGACCAGTGAGTTTTTCAGCGGTACAGCTGCTGCGTTTCTTGCCCCTATATTTAACAGGTCGCTATTTTTGGCACAATATCAGGGCACAACTGTTGCTGCGGCAAATATACATGACGAAGCGATTGGTGTGGGGCGCATCTATCACCTTTTCCGCCTGCCTATTGGTCTGGAGCATGCGTCGGCAGATACCCTCAGCGACCCTGCGTTTGTGCAGTCGTTACAAGGTAGGTTAGCAGGCCGTGAGCAGGCCATGGCACGCCTGGCTGAGCTCAGTAAAGATCAAGAGACTGCAATGCCAGGCCCGATATCCCTCGGTCAAATGAGTGATGATCTGGAGGTGGCGTTACAGCGTGCTGCAGGTGTCTACCATTCCGCAATGGGTTTAGGAATTCAATCGCTTCCATATGTTAGGGGGGAGGAGTGACCAGGCAACGCTATTACACCACCCAATTGCAAGCGGGTTTAGGTCTTTTGGATGAAACGCGGCAGCTGCTTCAGTTGTATCAACCTGGTATGGCCGCTTCTCAGCTTTACGATGCTGCGTTGGCATCTGGGCGTTTCCCGCTGGTGACAGCAAGGCGTTTGCGCAACATCGTGGCCGAGTGTTTTGCTCCTCGCTTCCTACGCGATCCTGAGGTGATAAAGCAGCTCAAATTGCTGGTTGAACGCTTTACCACTGCCGAACTCAACCAACTGCTGTTTATCTATACCGCTCGTGCCAACCTAGTCTTGGCGGATTTTGTTCGAGAGGTTTACTGGGCGCGTTACTCAGCAGGTCGCAATGATCTTGATCTGGAAGACGCGCGTACCTTCGTTGCCAACAGTGTGCGCGAGGGAAAAACACAAAAGCCCTGGTCTGAGATAACGATCAAACGTATCTCCTCATATTTAATGGGCTGCTGTGCTGATTATGGATTGTTGGCAACCACTGGCCGCAGTCAGCGATCCATTACTGCTTATCGAATTCTGCCCAGAGTCGCTGCCTACTTGGCTTATGAGCTGAAGTTCAGTGGTCTTGGTGACAATCAAATCGTTGCGAGCCCTGACTGGGAGCTATTTGGCTTGCAGCATGCCGACGTGCGGGATCAACTCAAGCGTTTGTCGTTGCAGGGCCTACTCATATTTCAGGCCGCATCCGGTGTTGTGCATATCGGGTGGACCTATAAAAGCATGGAGGAGCTGATCGATGTCATCGCTCAAAGCTGATTTCAATGAGTTGATGGAGCGAATCAAGCAGGGACGTGAGTTTGGCCATGCTAGTTTCGAACCCATTTTTTACTTGGTTTTTCCACCGAATCAGATTCTCAACGTCAAGCGCGAAACACCCGCGTGGCTGCACCGTCTGCGCAACGAAGGCTGGGAAGTCGAAACTTTTTCCATTGCCGAGCATATTGCAGACATTATCGAGAAGGCGCCATTGCGCAAGATCTGGCTCGCTGCCGATCAGAAAGCGCCCTTGGCATGGGGCAAGGCCAATGCATCGCTGGCTAATGCCATCAGCAATGGTGCCTTGCAGGCACGCATCGAAGCCAAGCTGGCTGGGCTTGAAGGCAAGTCCAAGGCTATTTTACTGGTCACCGATCTCGAGGCGCTGCATCCCTACACGCGCATTGGCGTTATTGAGGGCAAGTTGCAGGGCAAATTTCATGTGCCCACCGTGTTCTTCTACCCTGGCGTGCGTACCGGCAAGACTCGACTCAAATTCCTGGGGTTCTACCCCGACGATGGCAACTACCGTTCTGTCCACGTCGGCGGCTAATCATTGAGACATAACATGACAATTAAAGAACTCTTCGACCCCAGCAAGAACATCAATCGCAGTATTGAAAAAGTTATCACCTATGGCGTGTCACAAGAAGCGCGCCTGAAATCGGAAATCTCCGAATACGTGGTCACCGACAGCATCGACCAGCAGTTCGAGAGCCTCCTGCTCAAGATGGAAGCCGCCATGGATATTGGTGGTGAAAATGAAGTAGGCGTCTGGGTGTCGGGTTTCTACGGCTCGGGTAAAAGCTCGTTCACAAAGTATCTTGGCCTGGCATTTGATGACCGCGTCACCATTGATGGCGTACCATTTATACAACATCTTCAAGATCGCCTCAAGCGTCAGCAAACGAAATCATTGCTTTCAAACGTGGCTAAGCGTTTTCCGGCGGCTGTGTTGATGTTGGACTTGGCCAGTGAACAAGTTGCCGGCGCAACTATGGAAGAAGTATCCACAGTCTTGTTCTACAAGGTTCTGCAATGGGCGGGATATTCGCGTAATCTCAAAGTGGCCGCACTGGAGCGCAAGCTCAAAAAGGAAGGCCGTTACAACGAATTCTTGGATGCCTTTAAGGACACGGCTGGAGGAGAAGATTGGAGCAATTACCGTAATGATGAGCTGGTGGTCGATAGCCTCATTCCCGAGATTGCCCACCAGCTTTATCCCACGCTGTTCAAAACGACTACTTCGTTCACCACTGAATTAAGCGAGATTGTCGTCTTCGAAAATGACCGCGTCCGGGAAATGTTGGAGATTGCCCGCGAGGCATCGGGCAAGGAATACATCATCTTCATCATCGATGAAGTGGGGCAGTACGTTGGCCCTCGGCCCAACTTGATATTGAATCTCGATGGACTGGCCAAAAATCTGAAAAACATCGGCGACGGCAAGGTTTGGATCGTCGGTACGGCGCAGCAAACCCTCACGGCGGATGACGCGAAGGCGGCGCTCAATTCACCTGAGATGTTCAAGCTCAACGACCGCTTCCCGATTCAGATTGCGCTCGAATCAAACGACATTAAAGAGATTTGCTACACGCGTTTATTGGGCAAGTCTTCGGCGGCCGAGATTGAGTTGGGTGGGTTGTTTGATCAATACGGCCAACAATTGCGCCAAAACACCAAGCTGGTAGACGCTCGCGTATACGGCGTGGATTTCGACCGCAAGACTTTCGTTGACCTGTACCCGTTCCTACCTGCGCATTTCGATATTTTGCTGCATCTGCTGGGAGCCCTGGCTAAGTCTACCGGGGGCATTGGTCTGCGCTCAGCCATTAAAGTGCTACAAGACATCTTGATTGACGGCTCTGATGACAAGCCTGCCATTGCTGAGCAGTCTGTCGGCTGGTTGGCCACCACGGTCACACTGTTTGATGCGCTGGACAAAGACATCAAACGTGCCTTTGCCTCACTGCACGCATCGGTTGAAAAAGCCACCAAGATTCGCTTCTCTCATTCCGAACTACACCAAAACATCGCCAAAACGGTCGCTGTTCTGCAGATTCTGGGCAACCTGCCCATCACCCGCCAAAACGTCACCAGCCTGATGCACGACAGCATTGCAGGTAGCTCCCAGGCGGACGCTGTAGCTAAAGCGGTCGAAGACTTGATTAACGACCCTATCGTTCCGTTTGGCGAGCAAGATGGGAACCTGTGCTTCTTCAGTGAAAAGCTCAACGATATCGAGCAAGAGCGCAGCCAAGTGGCGTTGCGTAGCGTCGAATTGCGTCGTATCGTCAATGAAGCACTGACAGGCGTTTATTCGCCATTGCCAACCGTTCAGTTGCCCGGCCCGTTTGTGGTGACGACTGGCCTGAAAGCCCTGTCGGCGGGGAATGTTCCGGCCTCTTTGGCGGGTGAACGCAATCAAATTCAAACCATTGTCGAGTTGGTGGATCCGAAAGAAGTTGATAGCGCTCGTATCCGCCTCACGGATGAGTCACGCCACAACTCATCCAAGTTCAATATCTATCTGGTGGGCCGAACCACGCCAGAGATGGATGAACTAACAGCGGACATTCACCGCTGCCGCGAAATTGCCAACCGTTATCGCAGCGATCTAGACCAAGAAATCCGCGAATACTGCAACGGCCAAGCCGACCGCGCCGGACACCTCAGCACCAAGCTGCGTGCGCAGATTCAGCGCAGCCTGTTACAAGGTTCATTCATCTTCCGTGGCCAGGCTGTTGCCGTCGATACGCTGGCGACAGATCTGCTAGATGCTGCGCGCAAGCATTTAAAAGAAGTGGCCGAGCAGGTTTTCGATCGCTATACCGAAGCACCGGTGCGTGCAGCAACCGAGCTTGCCGAGAAGTTTCTGCGGGTCGGCAATCTGTCCGGCATCACCAGCGCACTTGATCCGCTGAATCTAGTGCAAACCCAAAGCGGGCGGCACAGCATTCGCACCGATCACTTAGCCATGGTCAGCATCCACGATTACATAGATCGCAATGGCACAGTCGATGGCAAACGCCTGACGGATGCCTTTGCCGATGCACCCTTTGGTTGGTCGGCAGACACCCTGCGTTATCTGGTAGCAGCCCTGCTACTGGCCGGTGAGATCAAGCTCAAGGTGGCGGGACGCGAGGTCACTGTTAATGGCCAGCAAGCCATCGACGCCATCAAAACTAACAATACCTTTAAGAGCATCGGCATCTCGCTGCGTGGCGGTGATCGGCCATCCAACGACGTACTGGCACGCGCCGCAACCCGGCTTACCGAGATTAGCGGCGACACTGTCGTGCCGCTGGAAGATGAAATTAGCAAAGTTACCACGAAGCTCTTTCCTCAGCTACAGCACCAATACGGCCCGCTCACTGAGAAATTGCGCGGCCTGAATTTGCCGGGTGTTGATCGCCTGCAAAACCTCACGCATGAGATTAACGACGTACTGCTTACCGATGCCTCGGATGCGCCGCGTCGCTTGGGTGGCGAGCAGTCTGGGTTGTTCGACAGCCTCAAGTGGGCTGCCGAGGTCAAGCTCAAATTGGAGAAAGGCTTGGAGCAAACCCTACGCGATCTGCGCCAGCATTGCACTGCCATTGCTAATCTGCCGAACGTCGCCTTGCTTGTCACGCTGAAAGAAGAGTTGGCGGAGGCACTCAGCCTCATTGATGAGCGCTTGCAGCAGGCGGACTTTTATCGCTTTGCGGCCGACTTCAGCACCAGCCTCACCACCATTCGGGCCCGTATTCGCGATACGGTGATTGCGATGCAAGACCTACTCAAAACGCGCATTAAAGAGGCCGAGGTCGACCTCAAGCGCGTGCCAGAATGGAGCAAGCTCACCCAGCAGGAGCAAACCGAACTGTTGGGTAGCCTGGAGCGTTTGATTGTGGAAATGACACCTGATTTGTTGGGGCTCAATTCCATTACCAACAAGCTCTCTGAGATGCAGGATGAAGTGCAGGGCTTGAAACACAGTATTGAGCGTCTGGGAACGAAGCGGATTAAGGAGGAGCTTGAAGCTGAGATTCCTGTAGCAAGTGCTTTCAATGAACCGAAACCAGCCATCGCGCGCAGCATCAAAGCACGGACCAAGATCACCACGATGGGTGACCTGGATGCGCTGATCACGCAACTACAACAGCTGCGTGGAGAACTGAAGTATGCCCACGCCTTTGCCCTCAATCTCGAACTGCAGGACGACCTATGACTTTTGAAAAAAAGGAGGCTTTCGATCAAACCACCCGAGGGCGTCTGCAAAAGCTGGTTAACAGTTGTCGTCGTTTGCTGTCCGATGAATTCAGCATCCAGCTTCAACAAACCTATGGCCTAGATCCAAAGACAGGTGAAGTTACGCCCATGGCGCGGCTCACCCATCTGGATGATCGGCAACGCCACACGGCTGAGGTGCTGCGCCAAACCCTGGCGCACTATCTGGGCGCGGATGCCGACGATACCGATCACCGCATCGCCGTGCTCAATCGCATGGTTCGGGAGCAGGCCTTTACCGTGCTCAACCGCCTGGCAGCACTGCTGATGATGGAAGCGCGTGGGCAGTTGATAGAGTCGGTCAGCAAGGGCTACCAATCGCGTGGCTGTCAGCTCTACAGCAAGATTGCTGGTACCGCCTTGGGAGACACCGGCCAGGCGTATCATGTCTATCTGTTCAGCGTGTTTGATGAACTGGCACAAGAGCTGCCCGCTCTGTTTGATCGCTATGCGGCTAATGGCTTGCTGTTCCCGCGCGAAACTGCCCTGCGTCCGCTGCTGGATGAACTCAACCACTTTGAGATTGAGCCTCTCTGGGGCGAAGACGAAACCATCGGCTGGATCTATCAATACTTCAACTCGCCGGAAGAGCGAAAGGACATGCGCAAAGCAAGAGCTCCACGGACAAGCCGTGAGCTCGCTGTACGCAACCAGTTTTTCACGCCGCGCTACGTGGTGGAGTTTTTGGTCGATAACACGCTGGGGCGCCTCTGGTTTAATGCCACTGGCGGGCAAACGGATCTGCGCGACCGTTGCCAATACTTGCTGGTCAAGTCCGACGAGCAACCACAGGCAACCGTCAAACTGCGCGACCCCCGTACCCTGAAGCTGCTGGACCCGGCCTGCGGATCGATGCACTTCGGCTTGTATGCCTTCGATCTGTTTGCGGAGATCTATCGGGAAGCCTGGACCTGGGAACAGCAGCATGGCCCCGGCTCCTTAGATGTTTCCACTCAGCCCCAGGCTGCGTTCAAACCACTCAGCCAAACCTATGGCGATGAAGCGAGCTTTCTGCGCGATGTGCCACGTTTAATCATCGAGCACAACCTCTACGGAGTGGACATTGATCCGCGTGCCGCGCAGATCGCCACCTTGGCGCTGTGGCTGCGGGCACAGCGTGCCTGGCATGAGACAAACGTAAAAGCCAAAGATCGTCCGCGTATTGGGCAGAGCCATGTGGTTGCAGCAGTCGCCCCACCAGCAGAGCGTGAGTTGCGCCAGCTGTTTGCCGAGCAACTTGATCCACTCGACGCAGATCTGTTCGAGAAGACTCTTCAGATGTTGAAGCACCTCCCAGAAACGGGTGTATTACTCAAAGTAGAGCGAGATCTACCTCGATTAATCAAGCATGTATATGGAGGCAAAGGTACGGGCTTGTTTGCTCAGCAAGAAGTAGAAATTTGGCAGAAAGCTGAGGCGCGTCTACGTAGCGCGCTTATTGCATTTTCGCAGACTGCAAAAAGCACTTATCAAAGCCACTTATTCGCACAGGATGCCCTGCAAGGATTGCGATTAGTAGATATGTGCAGCGAAATATTTGACGTCATAGTGATGAATCCTCCGTTTGGGGCTCTTAGTCTTGGCAGTAAAGAGAATCTAACGAAATCATATCCATTTTCAAAAAATGATCTGCTCGCAATTTTCGTCGAGCGAGCTCTAGAGCTCCTAAGTCCAGGAGGGAGAGTTGGGGCCATTACTTCACGTGCATGCTTCTTTCTCTCCAGCTTTGAAAAATGGCGAGCAAATGTTGCACTAAAGAAAGGTGAGCCGGAGTGCTTTGCTGATTTCGGCCATGGGGTAATGGATGATGCAATGGTGGAAGCTGCAGCATACGTTTTTCGGAAGCCTAATAGTGACCAAAAATATGAAGCCGAAAACTTCCCATGCATTCGAGTGCTCAAAGACGAAGATAAGAACTCTGCGCTCCTGAAGGCCATCAAAAATACCGGCGATAGTAATTACTTCCTTGCAAATATTGATTCGTTTGAATTTTCGCCCGGCAAAGCGTTTACCTATTGGGTGCCAAAAGAAATTTTAGAAAAACTCAACAAATTTAAACCAATTGAAGGAAGTCAAGCAACGGTTAAAGTGGGGCTGCAAACCGGTGATGACTGGAGATTTCTACGTCAATGGTGGGAGGTTGACAATGCAGACATTGCTGATGCTTCCAGAATCGAAAACGACGGTCAAGGCTCGTGTTCGGAGAAAATTAGAAGCAGCATTCGTAAGCAAACAACGATTGGTAGTTGCAAGTGGGCAATGTATTCAAAAACGGATTATTCGGCACCTTGGTACTCTCCGCTTTTGCAAGTGGTCAATTGGAAAAATGACGGCGATCATTTCCAACATTTTTTCGATGTGAATGGAAAACTAAGAAGCCGACCTCAAAATTTGGAGTACTACTTCCTGCCGGGTTTTAGCTACATGCTCCGGTCTTTCAGACTCGTTCCGTATATTGTTCCTGCCGGAGCCGTGCCAACAGCGGGCCGTTCGCAAGTTTTTCCTCTGGGGGAAAATATACTGGATGTGTTTGCTATTTGCTCATCTAATCTGGGAAGCGCGGTCGCTCGCTTTAATGGCGAAAACTTTGCTAGGCCGAAATTTCAGGCTGGCATGGTTCAAGGGATTCCATCAATCAAATTTGATTTGGAATTAAAAGGGCTCATCCAGGATAAAGTCAAAAGCGAAGTTGAAACGCGTAGAAAAATTTTTCAGTTACACGAACCATTTGTTGAATTTGTTTTGCCGGCATATTTAGTGGATGTAAACGAATCATTGTCATGGCAAAAGGACTCTTTGCTGGGGCACGAACTTGAACTGAAGGTCGCTTCGGCTTACGGCCTGAGCTCTCAAGAACTTGAAGCACTTGAGAAGGATGTTTTTGAGGCCATTGAAAGTCAGTCAAAAATATCATTGCCAGATGATGGGCCAGATTGTGATGAGAGTGACGAAAGTTCCGATACACCGGAATCGGCTGAAGTTATTGACGAAAGCCCCAAGTCTGTTGCAGATGGGTTTATATCCTATCTCGTAGGATGTTCGTTTGGCAGATGGGATATTCGAATAGCAACGTCTGGTTGGAAGCAAAGTGGAGATATTGATCCATTTTCACCAGTTTCTTGTTGCCCACCAGGCGTTCTCCGTAATGGTTCTGAAACCATTTTGGATGATGGCTCACAAGCGCTGTATCCAATTAGCGTATTCCCATTTGGTGTTGCCGCTGAAAATGCATCAGAGAGTGACGACCTGGTAAAACATATCGAGAAATCACTCCGATATATTTTCAATTCAAACTCAGACTCTAAAGAGCAAGATTTGCTTTTAAAGTTGGGGTTCTCTTCTATACGAGACTACATAGGAAAGCCTGCAGGATTTTTTGCAGACCATCTGCAGCGATACTCAAAAAGCCGACGTAAAGCGCCCATTTACTGGCCTCTTGCCACCGCTTCGGGTAGCTACACGCTCTGGGTCTATTACCCATCACTGAATAATCAGACGCTGTTTACAGCGGTCAATGATTTTCTCGATGGCCCCAACGGGAAACTGACGCAAGTCTGTCGTGAGTGTGCAGGTTTACGTACTAAAGGCAGCGGCCGCTCTCGTGATGAGGAAAAGCAGTACGAAACGCTGCAAATCTTTGAGCAAGAGCTCACTGAGCTGCGCGATACCTTGCTCAAGATTGCACCGACCTACCAGCCTAATCATGACGACGGCGTGCAAATCACCGCCGCACCGCTCTGGCCACTATTCCGCCACAAGCCCTGGCAAAAGGTGTTGAAAGACACCTGGGCCAAACTGGAAAAAGGCGACTACGACTGGGCGCATCTGGCCATGGCCTACTGGCCAGAACGCGTGCGCGAAAAATGCAAGACCGACAAATCGCTGGCCATCGCCCATGGGCTGGAGGATCTATACGTGGAGCCCGAGGCTGCCCCCAAGAAAACTCGCGGAATAAAGAAGGCCGGGGGTGAGGCATGATTCAGGACGTCAAAGCCTCCCCTGTTAGTTTTTACTTCAATCCGGATGGGGCCAGTTCTTTTTTCATCCCCAAGTACCAGCGTGAGTACGTTTGGGGCTGGTCGAACTGGGATGCGCTATTCAACGATCTGGATGAGTCGCCTTCTGGTCACTTCTTGGGGTCGATCATTTGCGTCAACGGCCAGAAGGACTCGATGGCAGGTGGCAAGCTGGAACTGATCGATGGCCAGCAGCGCTTTACCACCATCAGCCTGCTGTTCTGCGCGCTGTACGACAAGCTGAAGACGAACCCTGAGCCGGATGACGACTTCAACGTTGAGATAGTGAACCTGAAGAACCGCATCTTCATCAAGGCGAACAATCAATGGCGCTTTGAGCCCAGCGAGCAGATGCAGAACAAGGCGGACTTCCAGCGGATTCTGAGTGAGCTTTTTCCCAAGCTGGTCACTGCACCCAAAGGGCTGGCCAACTTCGGGAATCGCCGTATCGCGAAGGCTTACAAGTATTTCCGTGAGCGGCTTGCGCCATTTGACATTAGCCAAGCCATGGCGCTGCTTGAAAAACTCAAGTGCGCGATCCTGGTCAAAATTGAGGTTCAAAGCCATTCGGACGCATTCATGTTGTTCGAGTCGATCAACAACCGAGGCATTCCATTGTCGGCCATCGACATCATCAAGAACAATTTGCTGGCAGAACTCGATAAGCGCCCTGACTACGGCATTGACCGGGCGTTTGATGAGTGGAAAGACTTGATTGATTTGCTCCCTGATCCGGCCGTGCAAGAGCGCTTCTTGCGGCAGCTGTACAATGTGTTCAAGTACCTCAAGCGGGTGGAGGTCAAAGGCTGTTCAAGAGCAACGCGCTCCAATCTCATCACCATTTACGACACCTTGTTACGCAAGCGCCCGGTGTGGCTTTTCCACGCTCTGCAATCCCAGGGAAAGATCTATTCGGCGCTGCTCAATCCGGCGGCGGCTAAAGATGAATGGAGCGAAGGCACTGCGGCCAACTTGCAAGACCTGCAGCGCCTAGGTGCAGCACCGGCTTATGCGTTTTTGCTATGGGTGAGCCAGGTTGCCCTGAGTAAGGCGTGGGATGAAAGCGAGGCGTTGAGTCAAATGGCCGCTCTGCTCACCAAGTGGTTCTTCTGGCGAAACCTTACCGATATGCCACCAACCCGTGAGCTCGATCCGATGTTCGTGGAGTTGATTGGCGAGCTGTTGCAAAAGATGCGTGCGAGTTCAATTGCCAAGCTGGACGAATTTGTGAAGCACGCGAGTGGCTGGTTGCTGGCGCGTGCCGCCCCCGAGAATGTGTGTGATGCCCGCCTGAAGGGCGATGTGTACCTTGACAACTACGAGGCCACTCGCTTCATGCTGTGCAAGCTCGAAGAAGTGCACCAGACCCGCGAGAACAAGCGCGACCTATGGACGCACGACGCAAACGATCGTCCCGTTTTCACGGTTGAGCACATCTTGCCCAAAACAGAAAACCTTGGCCCAGGCTGGGTGGCCATGCTGGAACTCAACAGCAAGGACACTGCTGACCTCATACGCCAGCGCTGCGCCCACCAACTCGGCAACCTAACCCTGAGTGGGTACAACTCCAAACTAGGCACGATGGAGTTCATGAAGAAGCGTGATCGCCAGAACGACAAGGGCGACTTCATCGGGTATCGCAATGGGCTGTATCTGAACGCTGATTTGGCCTCGTGCACCGAATGGAATGAGGCCGAGATGACGGCACGAACAGACAAGATGCTCAAGGAGGTGAAGTCCATCTTGAGCCTAAGGAGCAGCTTATGAGCATTGCAGAGTTCATCCAAAACAAGGTTCTTCGCTCCCGTTTGCAAAAGACCGGCAGCCTTGTGGTGTATGACCCTACAGGCCACTACCAGGATGTCTGCAACGGCTTGGCTGATGAAACACTGTTGGTTGTCGATGCATCGAAGAGCAGTATTGAGAGCCGGGTTGGGGCGATGCAGGGTCTGCGTGATGTGATTGAACGTCAGCTCGCTGGGTTGTTGGTTTACGTGCCTGCCAAGGCTCCAGAAAGTGATGAGGAACGGCAATCTGACCCGTTCGCCCCCATTGCGGCTGCGGGAGCGATTTTCCCGGACGGCGACGGCGATAGCTTTGAGAGTCTTTGCCTTAAAGCGAAGCCAGATCACACCACCGCAATCAGGACGATCTTTGCTCAGGATGCATCGCCAAGCTTTGCCGTGGTGGATGCGATCAGTGGTGGTTTGGGTTGGCCCAACTTGCGAGCATTACTGGTAGTCGAGTCCGCTCGGGACATTCTGTTTGCGTTGCTTGTGCCAAATGCTGCACAGCAGACGGCATTGAAAGGCAGCGACAGCTGGGTGACAGAGGCACGTGATTTGCTCCGCAACAGCATGGGCCTGTCATTAAAGACCCAGGGTAAAACATGGGACTCGGTTGCTAATGAGCTATGGCGCTTTGTTTTGTTCAGCGAGTTTGTGTTTGATCTGCCTGGTGCATTGCCCTCCAGCTTGAGCGATGTGCCGCGCGCAGAAACGCAGGCCAAGCCTTTGATTGAAGATCTCTGCGATCGCATGCGGAATGACCGCCGCACGCAGAGTGCCTACATTGACCGTGCGGAAGATATAGAGAAGGAGCTCAATCTGGTCAGCCAATTTACTGGCTGGTCTGATCTAGGTGCTCGCGACACCTTCCCGTTTGAGGAACGTACGTTTTTGAGTCGGGCGGTCGAAGGCATCTTGTGTGATGACATCGACCGGGTTCGGAGCATTTCAGAGCGTCATCAGCAATCTGTGTGGACGGGCAAAGGCGAGAGCCGTGCCCAGTGGGATTTGATTCGATCAGCCACTGAGCTACTGCAAACCTGCGATGATATGGAGCGGCAACTTGCAGACAACGCACGCAATCTTGATTTGCTGCTGGCCTTTTATGTAGGCAGCCTGCGTGAAGCTGATCGCTTACATCGTGAGTTCGAACAGGCGGTTAGCGATTACGACTGGCAAGACGCACAAGGGGTCATGACGCCGGTCAAGCAGCAGGTGCGTAAGCAGTACGGCAAGCTGGTTGAGAAGGTGCAGTTGATCTTTACTCGCCATGTGGAGCAAAGCGGATGGCCGTTGGCGGGCCAGCTATCGAACGCTGACGTATTTGACCGCATCGTCGCACCTAAGCTGCAGAAGAACGGCCACAAGGTTGCGTACTTTATGATCGATGCGCTGCGCTATGAATTGGGTGTAGCGCTTGTGCATCAACTGACCGAAGACGGCCAAGTTGAGCTGCAAGCTGCTATGGTGCAATTGCCTAGCATTACGCTGGTGGGTATGGCCAGCTTGCTGCCTGGCGCAGGACAGCTGCTGCGCATCAAAAATGACGACCAGAGCCTGGTGGCGATGTTGGGCGACCAGGTGGTGGGCACGGTTGCTCAGCGTATGGATGTATTTCGGAAGAAATACGGCCAGCGCTTTGAAGAGGGGCGCCTGGAAGACTTTGTGCGTGGGCGATTTGATTTTTCACCCGAAACCGATTTGCTGGTGCTGCGCTCGGTGGAGATCGATAGTCACTTTGAAAATCATCCCCACACAGCGCCAAGAGAAATTATCAATGCACTTAAACGAATCCGTGTGGCGATCCGCAAACTGAAGGAGCGCGGTTTTCATGAGGTGGTGATCGCGACCGACCATGGCTTCTTTATGAATACTCATGCCGGTGCCGGTGATGTGTGTAATAAGCCGTCCGGAAATTGGATTGGCATCCATGATCGATGCGCACTTGGCGATGGTACTGGCGACGGCAATCACCTGGTGGTTTCAGCTGAAAAGATGGGTATTCGCGGTGACTTCGCCAAATGTGCTGCACCACACTCGCTGGCCTCCTATCGCAACGGTCTCCTGTACTACCACGGCGGCATTTCACTGCAAGAGTGCGTAGTGCCGGTCATTACGATGCAACTAAAAGCATCGAGCCAGCCGACTTTGCATAAAGCATCTGTGGCGATGAGTTACAAAAACAGCGCAAAGGTCATCACTACTCGTATGCCGGTGATTGACCTTTCGCTTGAGACGGCAGATATGTTCTCGATTGAGAACGACTTCGAGATTCTGCTGGAGGCACACGATAGCAAGGGCGAAGTTGTAGGCGAAGCCAAGGCTGGAGGCGCGGTAAATCCGGCGACTGGAACCTTGTCGTTGAAGCCTGGCGATAAGGTTCAAGTCACGATCAAGATGCAAATGGATTTCGAGGGAAAATTCAAGATAAAGGCTTTGAACCCCACGACTTATACGGTGTACTGTCAGCTCGACCTGGCAACTGATTATGCGGTGTAACAGTTATGAATGAACTCGACCAAAAATTGATTGCTACCTTCGATGGTAAGGTACTGCGCAAGGATTTACTCCATCGGATTAAGAAGGGCACCAACGTGCCCACCTTTGTTCTGGAGTTTTTACTTGCGCGCTTTTGTGCGAGTGGTGATCAGGCGGAAATGGATGCGGGCATGGAGGCTGTGCTAGTCAGCCTCCAAGATAACTATGTAAAACCTGACGAGGCGAATGCCGCGCAGTCAAAGGTCGCAACCAAGGGCAAGCATCGCTTTATCGATAAAGTGCATGTTCGATATGTCGAGAAAGAAAAGCGCCACTGGGCATCGTTAGAAAACTTCAATTCACAGCGCATCGCGATTGGCGAGAAATTCTATCGCGATAATGATCGCCTGCTGGAAGGTGGCATTTGGGCCGAGGTGACACTGGCTCACAATGCCATCGAAGAGGACAACTACGCATTTTATATCGAAGACCTCCGGCCGATTCAGATCAGCCGCTTCAACTTCGATCAGTACTGTGAAGGTCGCACTCAGTTCACCCGTGATGAATGGATTGGGGCGATCCTGCGCACCGTTGGGCTGGAACCAACAAAGCTGTCGAGACGCGTGCAGATGCACTTTATTGCACGTCTAGCCGCGCTCGTTGAACCCAATTACAACTACATCGAGCTGGGGCCACGCGGCACCGGAAAATCATATTTTTTTAGTGAGTTTTCTCCTTATGCCACCTTGATCTCAGGTGGCCAGGCAACGAAATCGGCGCTGTTCTACAACAACGCACGCCGCAAGGTGGGCTTGGTGGGTTTTTGGGATACGGTGGCTTTCGATGAGGTTGGCGGGATTAAAGTCAAAGACCCTGACACCATTCAGATCATGAAGGACTTCATGGCGAATGGGCGCTTCTCTCGTGGGGCAGAGGTGATCGCTGATGCCAGCCTGAGTTTCGTCGGCAACTTCGATCTATCTATCCGTCAGGTTGTTAACTCGGAACGACATGATCTGTTTCAGCCGTTGCCAGCGGAATTTGACTTGGCAATTATGGATCGATTTGCTGCCTACATTCCTGGCTGGGAAATGCCTAAAAACAGCAGTGAATTTCTCACCAATAAATACGGGTTTATCACCGATTATTTGGCGGAAGCATTTCACTATCAGTTCAAACACACCAACAGGTATGAGGAAGTCAGCAAGCGCATTCAGCTGGGAAAGTCTGTTGAAGGCCGTGATGAGAAAGGCATCAAAAAAACCGTTTGTGCATTCCTGAAAATTCTTCACCCAATCGGCCCACCGACCGATGAAGAATTTGATGAATACGTTGCTTATGCCGTTGAGTGCCGTCGCCGGGTGAAGGAGCAGATGAATAAACGCAAACCAGATGATGAGTTTGCGCGTATCGATCTCTCTTACCTAAATGCTCAAGGGGTAGATGTGGTGGTCTATTGCCCGGAATCGAAAGATGCTCCAGCTACCCAACAACCCTCGCGTAAGCAGCTTAACGAGAAAGTGGCTCCCGAGCGTGAGGTTGAGTCGAAGCTTAATCAACCTTTACCGGTAGCGGTACCTACTGCAGCTGTCGAATCAATCGCTTCGGCTGCCACTCCTGTCCTTGTGCCTGACGAGCTGACTGAGCGTCATTTCACGATTATGTATGGCGACGTTGGGCACAGCTACGAATCGATTATTGGCCCTTACCTGCGAGGAGCAAAGACGGTCATTATCGAAGACCCGTACATTCGGCTTTCGCACCAAATTCAGAATTTTGTCCGCTTTTGTGAGTGCGTCTTAAAGGTCGGAACGGTGAAGAAGATCAACCTCATCACCGGATATGATGACAACACGCAATTGACCGAGATTGCAGAGAAATTAGATGAACTGAAACAAAGCCTCCTGGAGGTGGATGTCGAGTTGGAGGTGAAGCTCAACCCTAATCTGCATGATCGAGAAATCCGTCTCGACAATGGCTGGATTATCAAAATTGGTCGTGGCCTGGACTTCTACCAGAAGCCGAGTGGCTGGTTTGAAATCGGCGCGAATGATCTAAGTATGCGCAAATGCCTGGAAACCAAAGTGGATATTTTCCGAGCATGACTTCACACTCATAGACGCTCAGTACTTGCTTGTCAGGATAGCTCTGCCCCTTTAGTTTCGTTGTTTGGCCACAAAAACACAGAAGTCTCTATGTAGATTTACACGTTTTTTGACTCAGGAAACTTTAATTTGTAATCAAAATATGCTGGCAGAAATGATGTATCTATTTGAAAAGAAGGTTCGGGCGCAGCGATCATATCGGGTGTGAAATTTGGGTAAGTCTTGTGAGCTATCGAATATATTTTCAACATTGTTACGTTTCCTGTAGAGAACAAAATTATACAGGATTGTTGTCATGCGGTGGGTCCTTGAAAGAATACAGGTGAATAGCCCATTAGGTGTAGTGGTTCAAACTTGATCTGACAGTTAGCGGTTTTGTAGTGATGTCTGTCAGGTTAAGTTCAGCCTATGAATTTTTCCTGCCAGATTGTTTTACCGTCAATCATTGTCTCATACGGTGTTCTTCCGCAGCACATCTTTCCCGGGTGTGTGCGCTTATTGTTATAGTGATCAAGCCATTCGTCAAGATCAGCCTGCAATTCCTCGATTGCGTGGTAGATTCTCTTACGGATGTAACCTGATAAAGTTCCTGCAATATCGTCTTGTGGAACGTAACCGTAAGCGTTGCCCCGTTCCCACATTCCGTTATTTCTGTAGATGTGAGACCTGGTTGCCTTGTATGGAATGACAGGAATTTTTTCCATGGAACACTCAACGGAGTTTCTCAATGAGTTGGGATTTGTTGTTGGCCGCAAGGGCCAACGGCGTTGCCCAGCGCTACAATCTGCGTCCAATCATTTGTCAGAATGGCGGCGGATGGCGCGTGAGGGCAAACTGATTTTACCCGCCCCGAGTTCAGATGTCAGCTTTGCACGTGTTGTGGTTGATAGTGATATCACTCCATCTGGTCCTCCGCCGCTCAGTACGCTGGATATTCTTCATGGTGGCGTGACGGTCCGTCTTGACACGTCGTCGTCAGCGCTGCGGATTGCACAAATTGTTCGTGCCCTGGCAGAAACGGCATGATCTTCCCCTCAAACCGTGTGCGGATCATGGTGGCGACTATGCGCGTTGCAAGCTTATTGAGATCACGCGCACGGGTTCCGCGCCCATTGCTGAAGACGGCGTAAAACAGATCGGTGAACTCTATAAAATTGAAGCGGAACTGCGCGGTCTCGACCCGCAAACGCGTCTGGTAGCACGCGAGGCACGATCATCGTCGCTGATCATGGATATGGAGAAGTGGCTTGCCCATCACCGTGCGCGCGTGTCTGCAAAAGCTCCATTGGGCGAAGCCTTGAAATACATCGCCAAATACTGGGACGGTTTATGCCTGTTCTTATCCGACGGTCGTATTGAACTGGATAACAACAGCGTCGAGCGAACCATCCGGCCAATCGGATTGAGCCGCAAGAACGCACTCTTCGCAGGGCATGAAGCAGGGGCTCATAACTGAGGTATCATCGCCTCACTAATCGGGACCTGCAAGCTCAATGCTGTTGATCCGCAAAAATGGCTAACCATCACACTCACAGCAATCGTAAATGGTCATAAACAAAGCCACATCAACCAGCTGTTGCCATGGAATTATTACGACAAGGTGTGACTAAGACACCACTGACGCACTTCGGTAAGCACCGACCCATCATTTGCAACTTTGGCTTCGAGCGCTTTCAGGCGGTTTTTAAAGTTTGCAAGATTATGACGTAACCAGATTGAACGCACGCCAGACGGCGAGACAAAGACACCCAGCTTGGGCAGTTCATTAGAGGTTCGCGCCTGACCATAAGCGGGGAACTCAATGGCGAAGTCCTGAACTGCCTACTCAATTGCCTGATCAACTCGGTTGGCAAGGTTGGGCTTACTTCTCGTGCGTTCAAGCAACGCTGCAACGCCACCTTCTTCGACGGCTGCTTTGTAGCGATAAAATGTATCGCGCTACAGGCCCATCACCTGGCAGGCCTTAGATACATTTCCGAGTTTTTGCGCGAGATTTAATAGTCCCGTTTTGTGTTTGATGATCTTATCTGTAGAATGCAACATTGTGGTTTCTTTCATTTTGAGGTTGGGTTTGCACCACCATCAAAACCGATAACCACACGGCTCTGCAAGAGCCTGCACCGTTCCCAATTCAGCAAGCTGGAAAGGGAGCGGTGTCAGATCAAGTCGAAACTAATACACTTTTAGGTGAAACCACCTATTTTAGGCTGGTGGGGATTGTTCTAAGTTTTTTACGATTTCTGCAATTCGTTCCGACCACCAGGCTGTCATTTTGACACGCTCGTCCCAATAAGATGCACGGTGGTAGGCACGCCGAACTGCATTACCACCAATGTGGGCTAACTCGGCTTCAATGGCATCTTCGTTCCAAGCGCCGCTTTCATTTAAAAGGGTTGAAGCTGTGGCGCGAAATCCGTGCGAGGTGGCGTCGTCCTTGCTAAACCCCATCCGCCTGAGCGCTTGGTTCATTGTGTTCTCGCTAATAGGTCGCTCAGTTAATGTACTAGATGGAAAGACCAAGCGCAGATTGCCTGTGTGATTGCGTTGAGCTCGCAAGATCTCAATCACCAGGGGCGGCAATGGCTTTTTATGTGGACGCCGCATTTTCGCGCGTTCAGCTGGGATTACCCAGACTGCATTTTCGAGATCGAATTCATTCCATTCCGCTTGCCGGAGTTCACCGGGGCGAGGATAAAGCAGAGCCATTAATTTCAGAGCCGCGCAGGTTTCTAGCGTCCCCGAGTAAGCCCAAATTGATTTTAACAATTTGGCAAAGACGGTCCAGTCTGTGACGGCGGCCTGATGTGTGACTTTCGGCGCAATAATGGCGCCCCTTAAACCAAAGGTTGGGTCATTCTCGGCTCGTGCGGTGGCAATGGCATATCGAAAGACTTGACTTATAACGGCACGCAGGCGCCTGGCGGTTTCATAATTGCCTTGTGCTTCCACTCGGCGCAACGGTACGAGGATATCCGTTGCTGATATCTCCGTTATTTGTTTGTCTCCCAAGTCGCTTATCGCAAGGCTTATTAGCCAGCGCTTTTTTCCAAGTGTTGCTGCGGACTTGCCTTCGCGCGCGTTTTTGTCCAGCAGTTCATCGGCCAATGCTGTGAAGCTATCCGTTACCAGTCGTTCACGAGCAACTTTCTCTTCCTTCTTTTTCGAAGAAGGATCAATTCCGGATGCGAGGAGCTTACGCGCCGCGTCGCGGGCTGCACGAGATTCAGCAAGGGAAACGTCTGGCCATGTGCCGAATGAAAGCTGCTTTTGTTTTCCTTCAAATCGATAGACCATTCTCCAGAGTTTGCTACCTGTTGGATTGACAACAAGTAAAAGCCCACCTGCGTCTCCATGTTTGGTAGGTTTGGCTGATGGCTTCAAGGCTCGTATCCGTGCATCATTCAAAGGCATTGCGATGGCACCCCATTGTACAACTGATGGCATCTCAGCAGAATGCCATCAATAATGCCATCAAAATGTTTGGATGCCACTGGTCGACTATGGATGTGAAAAGAAAGTCGACAACAAAAAAGCCCGCTTTCGCGGGCTTTTTGAGGTGCTTCTGGACCTTGGTAGTGGTCTGAAGACTTAGAAATGGTGCCCAGAAGAGGACTCGAACCTCCACGCCCTTGCGAGCGCCAGCACCTGAAGCTGGTGCGTCTACCAATTCCGCCATCTGGGCGTTGAGTGTCCGTTTAAGGTGTGGAGTGATTCATGTCAACGGGGAATTGCGTAATTTTGCAGAAATTCTGCAATTTTTTGAAGAAATATCTGTTTTTCGTCTCAGGATAGAAAAGAAAATCATTTCAACACTTTAGGCGTGTGTAAAATCCACAGACATAATGGAAAAAGCCGGACACATTTCTGTATCCGGCTTTGAATCAGAGTAAATGAGCGCTTGTGATTATGCGCTCAGAACTTTCTTGGATGCGATTGTGCTGTCCGCATTCAGTTCATAAATGATAGGCACGCCGGTGTGCAGTTCCTGTGCGATGATTTCTTCGCTGGTCAGGCCTTCCAGAGCCATGATCAACGCGCGCAGGGAGTTGCCGTGCGCCGCAACCAGAACGGATTCGCCGCGCAGCACGTGTGGCTGAATGGTATGCAGATAATATGGCCAGACGCGTGCACCGGTATCACGCAGGCTTTCACCACCCGGAGGCGGCACGTCATAGGAGCGGCGCCATACATGCACCTGATCTTCACCCCATTTGGCGCGGGCATCGTCTTTATTGAGGCCGGAGAGATCACCGTAGTCACGCTCATTCAGCGCAACATTGCGGATTGTTTGCAGGTCTGACTGGCCGAGCTGATCCAGAATATGCTGGCAGGTGATCTGGGCGCGGGACAAATCAGAAGTATAGGCGATATCAAATTTCAGGCCGGCATCTTTCAGCCGCTGACCGGCTGCTTTGGCTTCTGCATGGCCCTGTTCGGTGAGTGACGGGTCGCGCCAGCCGGTAAACAGGTTTTTCAGGTTCCATTCACTTTGGCCGTGACGGACAAGAACAAGGGTGCGGGACATGGAATAATCTCCGTTTGGATATGAGCGGAAAAGAAACTGATTTAAAGGCCGAGCACGTCACGCATTGTATAAAGGCCGGGCTTTTTGCCCTGACCCCATAATGCGGCGCTGACCGCGCCTTGCGCGAAGACTGATCTGTCTTGTGCCTGATGAGACAGGGTAATGCGCTCCGATGTGCCGGCAAAGATGACGGAGTGATCCCCGACAACCGAACCGCCACGCAAAGTCGCAAAACCGATTGTGCCGTCTTCGCGTGCGCCGGTATGGCCGTCGCGTACACGCACACTGTGATCAGTAAGGGCAATATCGCGTCCCTGAGCTGCAGCTTCCCCCAGCAGCAATGCGGTGCCGGAAGGGGCATCGACCTTGTGCTTGTGGTGCATTTCCAGAATTTCGATATCGAAGGCAGAAGGGCCAAGGGCGCGTGCAGCTTGCTCCACCAGCGCGGAGAGCAGATTAACGCCGAGGCTCATATTACCGGATTTAATGATTGTTGCATGACGTGCGGCGGCACGGATTTTTTCTTCATCCGCAGCGCTGCATCCTGTTGTACCGATCACATGCACAATGCGTGCCTGAGCGGCCAGTGCGGCATAGACCAGCGTCGAGGCCGGTGTTGTAAAATCAAGCACACCCTGTGCTTCGGCAAAGACCGGCAGCGGATCGGCCGAGATGATAATCCCGTTCTTACCCGCACCTGCCACTTCGCCGGCATCCTGACCAATGAGCGGCGAACCTTCCCGCACGATTGCACCGGAAAGCACCGTATCCGGATTTTCAGTAATGGCGCGGATAAGGGCTTTTCCCATGCGGCCGCCTGCGCCGGTTACGACAAGGCGCATTGCAGAGGAAGTCTGAGCCGCTGAGACAGTTGAAGTCATTCTTTTATCCGATCAGTGTTTCAGCTTCAGGAGCAGACTGGAGTTGATAGAAGCGGGCATAGACACCGTTTTCGATGGCCACGAGATCTGCATGGCGGCCTTCTTCAACAATATTGCCAGCTTCCATAACGATGATTTTATCAGCACTGACCACAGTTGAAAGACGATGAGCAATCACAATCGTGGTGCGGTCTTTCATAATGGTTTCCAATGCCTGCTGAACCCGCTTTTCGGAGTCATTATCGAGTGCCGATGTTGCCTCATCCAGCAGCAAGATCGGTGCATTGCGCACAATCGCACGGGCAATGGAAAGGCGCTGACGCTGGCCGCCAGAGAGCGTGACGCCGTTTTCGCCGACCGGACTGTCATAACCCTGTGGCTGACGAATGATAAACTCATGGGCATTAGCCAGTTTTGCAGCCTCAATAACTTCCTCTTGCGTCGCATCAGGGCGACCATAGCGGATATTATCGGCAATGGAGCCTTCAAACAGATAAGGCTGCTGTGAAACATAGGCGATGGAATGGCGCAGTGAATTGACGGTAACGCCAGCGATATCCTGATCATCGATGAGAATACGGCCGCTGTTGACGTCATAAAAGCGCTGAATCAGTGTAATGAGCGTGGATTTTCCGGCACCTGATGCGCCGACAATAGCCGTGGTTTCTCCGGCCTGAGCAATAAAGCTGATGCCTTTCAGAACCTGTTGATATTCCGGATTGTCTTTGGCGTGATAGGCAAACTCGACATCTTCAAAACGAACAGTTCCGTCTTTGATGTTCAGCTCCACAGCATCCGGCCGGTCGGTTTGTGCTGGTTTCAGATCCAGAATTTCATAGATCATACGGGCATTAACCAGCGCGCGCTCCAGATTGACCTGAAGGCGGGCAAGACGACGCGCCGGATCATAGGCCAGCATCATGGATGTGATGAATGCAAACATGGTGCCCGGAGGCTGCTGCTCGGCGATGGCACGATAACCGGCATAGGCAATGACCGCGGCGATGGCGATACCGGCGAGAATTTCAGAGATCGGGGTGACACGTTCAGAAACACTGGCGATCTTGTTCGAGCGCGCTTCTGCCCGCTCGATCAACCCGTTGATCTTGTTGCGCAGCTGATCTTCCATCGTAAAAGCTTTAACGATGGCGATGCCTTGTGTGGTTTCCTGCATCGCACCGAGCAGGTGCGAATTCAAATGAACAACTTCTCTGGTCACGGTGCGGATACGGCGTGAAACATAGGTAACTGTCAGAATCAGCGGCGGCGCGATCAGCAGGGAATAAAGCGACAGATAAGGTTCTTGATAAACCATGATGCAGAGAAGGCCGACGAGCATCACCGCATCGCGTGCAAGGGACGTGACGGTCATATTCATCAGGTCGCGCATGCCTGAAATATTCTGATTGATCTGCGCTGCCAGATGACCGGAACGATGATCATTATAAAAATTCAGTCCCAGCTTCATCAGATGGGCGAAAATACGTTTCTGATAGATTGCAGCCAGATTATTGCCGATTTTGGCCAGTTGCACGGCCTGAATATAGCTGCCGAGGCCGCGCAGGATGAATGCGAGTAAAATAGAGCCGGAAATAGCTGCGATAAGATCAGCACGTTGCCTGTAAAAAATGTCGTTGATGACATCGCGCATAATATAGCCGACAAAAACTGTGGCGCCCGATATCATCAGCGAACCGGCAATAGCTTTGGCATAAGAAATTTTGTGATCAGAAAAATTCTCAGAGAGCACACGACGGATCATCTGTGTGGTTTCTGCCGGATCATTGTTCTTTTTCTTTTTAAATAAGCTCACGGTCAGGGAAAATCCTGCTGCTGGTTTTCAGAAAAGTCCGGCAGCGTTTTTGTTCCGCCGGTGCCTCTTTCCTATAAAGCTACATAAAGCATTTGACCATGCCCCGTGTGAAAGCATGGTCAATAACGCTTGAGATTTTCCGGTTGGCTGCAGATTTGCCGGTGCCAGTGGCGCTTTTATATCAGCGCCAGCGACGGCCATCCGTATGAATGTCAAAACGGGCAGGCGTGCGTGCATAGGCTGAAAGTCCGGCAATGGCTGCCAGAGGGTGGATAATCACATGCACCGGAATGGCTTTCAGAATGTGCTGATGCGGCGCTTTATCTTCAAATGCAGCGCGGAAGCTGCCTGTGCGCAATGCGGAGATAATACGCTGCGGAATACCGCCGGAAAGATAAACACCGCCATGCGCCATGAAAATGAGTGCGAGATCACCGGCAAGACGCCCAAGGTAAATCACAAACAGTTCCAGTGTCTCAATGGCTTGGGTGTTGCTTTTATCCAGAGCAGCATCGGTGATTTCTGCCGGTGTAATCAGGGATGGCGTCACACCGTCGGCCTGACAAATGGCCTGATAAATATGCTGCAGACCGCGTCCGCAAAGCAGTTGTTCGGCAGAAACGCGGCCGTCGATCTTTTCAATAAACGGGAAAATCTGCAGGTCGCGCTCTGAACGCGGACCAAAATCCACATGGCCGCCTTCGCCGGGAACCGGCACCCATGTCTGGCGTGAACGGATAAGACCTGCAACGCCCAAACCTGTTCCGGGGCCCAGAACCACACGTTTGCCGTTCGGATGACCCGGCTCACCGCCGATATTCTCCAGATGATGATCATCAAGGGAAACAACAGCCAGAGCCTGTGCTTCAAAATCATTGAGAACAGTAATGTCCTGCAGGTTGAAGCGCTCCATCAATTGGCGCGGCCGGACAACCCACTGGCAATTTGTGAGCGGAATTTCGTCACCTTCAACCGGACCTGCAATGGCAATAACAGCAGAGCGGGGCTGAATGGACGTGTGATCGAGAACCACAGTCTGGATCGCATCTTCCAGTGTTTCAAAGTCTTTGGTCAGCAGAACCGGAAATTCTTTTGGCTCTGCATAGGAATCAACCAGAATGGCAAAGCGGGCATTGGTGCCGCCAATATCGCCGATAAGGACGGGGAAAACAAAATTCGGATCGATACTAGGCATTGTTATTACAGCATCCCGTTCTGATTGTTTTTGGCTTTACACAGTTTCAGATAATGAGCCGGTTCTCTCTTTATCTGATGCTGTTCTAAATCGTTTTAATTCTATATCGGATGCGCTGATTGAAGAAAAGCGCATAGTTGGTGAATGCCTGCGCTTTTATGGTTTTTGCGCAGGCAGCGGGATTGAGGCAGGGGGCACCGGTGCAGCAAACGCAGGCACTTGTGCCGGTGCGAAAGTCTCTGCCTCATTACCGGTGCTTTTTAATCCGTAGGTCACATCTTTGACGGATGCAGGTGTCGGAGCATTCAGCAAGGCCGCACAGGCTGACGGCAATTGCGAGACCATCATCACTTTAGGCGGCTTTGGTTTTTCGCCGGGTTTGGCTGGTTTTGCCGGCTTCCAGGGCTCATCGGTAAACCACCAGTCGAGTGATTTTCCGCAACCGTCATCTTTGCCGGTTGGTTCCTGCGGTTTACAATCCGGTGAACCGGCCTGACAACGCAACCGCACATGGAAATGGTAAAAATGCCCCCAGTAAGGGCGCACTTTTGCCAGCCAGCTGCGATCGCCGCTCACAGTTTCGCAGAGTTGTTTTTTTATGCCCGGATGCACAAAGAGACGTTCAACTTGCGGATAGCTGGCGGCATGTTTCAGAAGAGCTGTGCGCGATGCCGTCCATTTCTTCTGGTCAACATAGAGTGAATTGGGCTGCAGCATGGAAACTGCGCTCACGTCCTCGCGCTCCTGATTGGTAAAGCGGCGGTTGGGCATCGGGGTCAGCCAGATATCGGCATCAAGCCCGACCTGATGGGAGGCATGGCCGGTCAGCATCGGGCCGCCGCGCGGCTGCGATATGTCACCGACCAGCAGACCATTCCAGCCGGTTTTTGCTGCATCACGGGAGAGCTTTTCCAAAAGTGCAATCAGGTTCGGGTGTCCCCAGTTGCGGTTTCTCGACAGGCGCATAACCTGCCAGTTTTGTCCGTCTACCGGCAGGGCGACGGCACCGCTGATACAACCTTTGGAATAAAACCCGTAAGATTCAGGCGTGCTGACATTTGGCAGTTTGACCGAGCCAAAAGCCTGTTTGGCTGGCGCATCAGCCTGCGCTGTGGTCACTGCGCCGCTTAATAAGGGAGCCGTCAGGCTCAGACTGAGTGCAATGGCGCAAAGTTTGCGGGCAAATGTCATGACAACAGGTTCCGTAAGTCAAAATATGTTCGCAGCATTGACTGCGTTGCGGCGGCTGACAAGCGTAAAAATATCACAGTCGCAGCGTGTTCAGCGGCCTTCGCCCTGTTGAAGAAGGTTTTGCAGCCCTATGCGGTAGTTTGAAAAGCGTAACTGATAGCCTGTCGCTTTCAGGGCGGCATTGGAAGCGCGTTTACACTCCTGATAAAACGAGCGCGCCATAGGGGAAAGCTCCGCGGTTTCATAATCAATGGCCGGTGGCGGTGCGATATTCAGTAATTCGGCTGCAAATGTAATGATTTCATGGGCGGGTGCCGGCTCATCATCGGCGAGATTATAAATGCCCCCCTGATTGGTGAGTGCCAGATGTGCCAGTGCGCCACCGATATCCTCAACATGGATACGGTTGAAAACATGGTCTTTTTTGATCAGGCGATGGGCGCGGCCTTGTTTGAGGCTGGCCAGTGCATTGCGTGCCTGTCCCTGAAAAGTCGGGCCGTAAATACCGGCAATCCGCAAAATTGCACAGGCAATATCAGTACCCTCTACCTGCGCCAGCCATTCCTTTTCGGCGGTGACGCGGGCGGCAGAGCGGGCAGAAAGCGGTTTCAGCTCCGATGTCTCATTCACCCATGCGCCCTGATAATCACCATAGACGCCGATGGTCGACAGATAGCTGATGAAGCGCGCATTGGCTGCGTAATATGGTAGTCCTTCCGGCATCAGCCGCAAAATCGGATCTGTCTCGTCTGCACTGCCGGTTAGTGGCGCAACGGAAGACACGATATGGGTTGCTTGGCTTAATTCATCGCGCAGTTCGGCACTGAGACCTTGCTCGGCATCGAAGAAAACAGGTGTAATGCCGTTTTTGCGCAAGACCTCTGCCTGCTCCGGACGGCGGACAGTGCCGGTAACCGAGCGGATATTCGCGTTTGGATTTTTCCGCAGGGCTTCGATAAAATAATGGGCAGAATAGCCGGAGCCGAACAGAAAAATATGCATTATTTGTCTTTCTCAAATTGAACGGAGGCTGTCCGCCATTCTTCAATTACCTCATCATCTTGTTCAAGAGGAAGATGATGGTTTTTGAAACGGGTGAACTCTTGATTTGCAGCCAATCGGGATAATGCCCAGACGGCTGCTCCGCGTGTTACCGGTGCCGGATCATTCAGTAATGTTTCAATCACCGGAAGATAGGCCGGATTACCTGAATTCCCCGCCGCGATCAGCACATTACGGATAAAGCGGTCACGGCCGATCCGTTTGACCGGCGAGCCGCTGAAGAGAATACGAAATGCGGGATCATCCAGTTGCAGCAGCGTATCAAGAGCCGGTTCTTTCAACTCTTCCCGTGCCTGCAATTTAGCCTCTCTGGATACTTGCGCGAATTTATTCCACGGACAGGCCGACAAACAGTCGTCGCAGCCATAGATGCGATTACCCATCATCGTGCGAAATTCGTGCGGAATAGGGCCTTTATTCTCAATGGTGAGATAGGAGATGCAGCGCCGTGCATCAATCTGATAGGGCGCGGGAAAAGCATCGGTCGGGCAGGCATCAAGGCAGGCACGGCATTTGCCGCAACTGTCTTTACCCGCGGTATCGGGCTCCAGATCGGCGGTGGTAAATATAGAGCCGAGAAACAGCCACGACCCGTATTCGCGGCTGACCATATTGGTGTGTTTGCCCTGCCAGCCCATACCAGCGGAAACCGCCAGCGGCTTTTCCATCACTGGTGCTGTATCGACAAACACTTTAACCTCGTGGCCGGTGCGCGCGGCAAAGCGGCTGGCCATATGTTTGAGTTTGCCTTTGATAATGTCGTGGTAATCGCGGTTCTGCGCATAAACAGAAATCGCCCCGCAATCCTTTTTGTCTTGCAGGGTGCGCGGATCATGGTCGGGGCCATAATTCATCGCCAGCATGACGATTGAGCGCACTTCATGCCAAAGCTCGGCAGGATTGGAGCGGCGGTCAGCCGTTTCCTCCAGCCATTCCATTGAACCGTGGCGACCACGATCCAGAAAATAGCGCAGCCGTTGCGGTGCCTGCGGAATAGCATCAGGTGTGGTAATGGCGACGACATCAAAACCAACCGCCGCCGCTTCTTCCATTAAAAAACGTTTCAGACGGATGCTAAGAGGCTCATCGCTCTTGGCCAATGGTTTTTTAGGTGTGCGATCAGAAATCAAGGTCGCCATAATGTGATGCCGGAAAAATGCCGCGCACGCGATCAGCGAGCAGCGGACGGAAAGAAGGGCGGGATTTCATGCGCGCATACCATTCACGGGTCGCGCGGTGCTCAGCCCATTCAATTTCACCCAAATAATCCAGAACAGAAATGCCGGCAGCAGCGGCCATGTCGGCATAGCTCGGCGTATCACCGGCCAGCCAGTTGCGGGTGGCTGCCAGCCAGTCTGTATAACGCATATGCTGACGGATATTGGCACGGGCTGCGCGGATTGCAGTAGAATCAGGTGCTGATGAACCCATTTCCTGAGACATCTGCAGTTTAAACACGCGTTCACGGGCGAGGTGACGGGTGACTTCATTTTCAAACTTGATAAGAAACCAGTCCACAAGGCGGCGCACTTCAGCGCGCTCCATCGGTGTTTCCGGCAGCAGGCGGCGGTTGCGTTTCAATGCGCCGCGGGTTTCATCCATATATTCGGCAATGACCGTTGCACCAACAACCGGCAGGTCATTTTCGGCCAGCAATACGGGCAGGGTTCCTGCAGGATTGAGTGCCAGAAATTCTTTTCTGCGTGACCACGGACGTTCCTCAATCATCTCTGCTTCAACGCCATATTCATTAAGAATTAGACGGACATAGCGTGAGGTGGTGGACATCGGGTGGTGAAACAGCGTGAGCATGTGGTTCGTTAGGTCTTTCAGGTGTGGCTGTACCGGTTATAGCTGTTTTGAAAGCTGCGGCCGGAAAGCCGGGTAATCAGACTGAATGTTCTGCCAGCTTGTGCGTATCCTGCGAAAAGATCAAACCTTGCAGAAGGCTGTGATCCGGCAGAGTGCTAAACCTGAACAGAGAGCGGAATAAAAATGCGCCTGCATAGCATTTTGCGCAACTATACATTCTCCCTATAAATAATTGGTTAGGACGCGTGAGCTACATAATAATGCATTGCATTCGGACTAAAAACATTTCAACAGGCTAAATTTAAGGCAGCGTTGTTGTTTTTCAGCTTCTTTCCGGCTTTCAGACATAATGTCCGTTAAAATCGGGCGTTTGAAACCTATCAGAGCCGGACGCGCAATATTGATACAATGCAGACAAAGGTATTCAGCATTATGAGTGAATGGGCAATATTCGAGGCTGCGATTCTCGGTCTATTGGAAGGTTTGACTGAGTTTCTTCCGGTTTCGTCTACCGGTCATCTTTTGCTGGCGGGGCATTTTCTCGGATTTGAATCTACCGGACGCACTTTTGAGGTGCTGATTCAGCTCGGTGCGATCCTGGCCATTTTGAGTGTTTATTTCGGGCGTTTGTGGAAGCTGTTTACCGATCTGCCGAATGATGCCGGTGCGCAGCGTTTTGCGACCGGTGTTGTACTGGCGTTTTTGCCCGCCGCGGTTATCGGTGCTTTTGCGCACAGCTATATCAAGCAGGTTCTGTTTGAAACGCCTATGCTGGTTTGCATCATGCTGATTATCGGCGGTTTCATTTTGCTATGGGTCGATCGGCTGCCGCTGCGTCCGCGCTATAATGATGTGACGCAATATCCGCTGAAAATGTGCTTTGCCATTGGTCTCGTGCAATGTCTGGCTATGATTCCAGGCGTGTCACGCTCCGGCTCTACCATTGTCGGCGCTTTGCTGATGGGCTCAGACAAGCGCTCTGCGGCGGAGTTTTCCTTCTTTCTGGCGATGCCGACAATGGCCGGTGCTTTTTCCTATGATCTTTATAAAAACCACGCATTGCTTTCATCCAATGATCTGATGCAGATCGGGGTCGGATTTGTTGCAGCCTTTATTTCCGGTGTGATTGTGGTGCGCTATTTGCTGGATTATGTTTCCCGCCACGGCTTTGCGCTCTTTGCATGGTGGCGTTTGATTGTCGGTTCCGCCGGTTTGGCTGCATTGCTGGTCTGGGGCTGAGGCTCAGAAACAGAAAAGGCCCCGAAAGGGGCCTTTATTTTTATTCAGCTTGTTGGTTTAACGGGCAAGGCTTGCCTTGTCATACTGGCCCAGAGCACGGTAGCGCCACAGATAGGATGGCAGGATCGCATCAATCGCCTGTGGTTTGATGCCCAGACCTTCCAGTGTGAGACCGGCATCAGCGGCTTCCTGCGAAACCACATTGTTGCTTTTCAGCAGTTTAACCTGATCGCTGGTCAGTGGCGGGTTTGGCAACAGGCCGAGGATTTTGCCCTGCAAGCCGGCAACCCACCAAGGCAGGTTGATAAAGGCGCGCTTACGGCCGATCACTTCCAGCGAGATTTCCATGCAGCGGCGCAATGTCAATACTTCCGCACCACCCAGTTCATAGACCTTGCCTGCCTGAAGCTTACCTTCAACGCTGCGTGCAATCACTTCAGCCACATCGCCGACATAGACCGGCTGGAACTGCGTTTTGCCGCCGCCGATGAGTGGCATGAATGGCGAGAAGCGGGACATGCTGGCGAATTTGTTGAAGAACTGGTCTTCAGGGCCGAAAATTACACTCGGACGCAGAATAATTGCATCCGGTTTAACGCTCAGTACCTGACGTTCAGCTTCAGCTTTGGTGCGGGCATATTCTGCGGCGCTCTTCAGGTCTGCACCGAGTGCAGACATATGGAGCAGTGGCAGACCGGCAGCAGCCGTTGCTTCAGCCACATGTTTTGCACCAATGGCGTGTACGGTGTTGAAACGCTGCTTGCCGCCTTCAGATAAAATACCAACCAGATTAACAACATAGTCAGCACCCTGAACGGCGCGTTCAACTGACCAGCGATGACGGATATTGGCCTGTACCAGCTGGATCTGTCCAACATTGCCGAGCGGCTGCATATAATAAGCAATTTCCGGTTTGCGCACAGCAACGCGAACGCGGTAGCCGCGTCGTGCCAGCGCATCAACCACATGGCGCCCGACAAAACCTGAGCCACCGAAAACTGTGACCAGCTTTGGTGTTGTGCGGTGATTAAGCGTTTGCGTGTCCATGACCTGTCTCCTGCGCCGGTCCTATCGCGGCATGATAACTGCGCGGATGTTTTTACAAGAGCGCAGTAAACTTTATACATTGTCTCAGCGCTCAACGCGCTTGCCAGCTTTTGGCACCGCTTTACTGGTTTTTTGCCGTTTCGCAAAGGGGACATAATGCTCCATACCCCGAAAGATTGCACTTTCGGCTTTGTTTTGCATCAAACCCCTTTGCCTTTGCGCAAATCTGCTGCTAAATCGCGCGCATGAGCACACCACTTGACCATATCCGGAATTTTTCCATCGTCGCCCATATTGATCATGGGAAGTCGACCCTTGCCGACCGTTTGATTCAGCAGACCGGCGGCCTTGAGAATCGTGAGATGAAAGAGCAGGTGCTCGACTCGATGGATATCGAGCGCGAGCGCGGCATCACGATCAAGGCGCAGACCGTGCGTTTGAATTATCGTGCGAATAATGGTGAGGACTATGTTCTCAACCTGATCGATACACCGGGGCACGTTGACTTTGCCTATGAAGTCTCCCGCTCGCTGGCGGCCTGTGAAGGCTCGCTGCTGGTGGTTGATGCTTCACAGGGCGTGGAAGCGCAGACACTGGCCAATGTCTATCAGGCAATCGACAATAATCATGATCTGGTTGTTGTGCTGAACAAGATCGACTTGCCGGCTGCGGACCCTGATCGTGTGAAGGAACAGGTTGAAGATGTGATCGGTATCGATGCATCGGATGCTGTTATGATTTCCGCCAAAAGCGGCATCGGCATTCCGGATGTGCTGGAAGCGATTGTAAATCGTCTGCCGCCGCCGAGAGAAGGTGACCGCAATGCACCGCTGAAAGCCATGCTGGTTGACAGCTGGTACGACACCTATCTTGGTGTGATCGTACTGGTGCGCATCATCGATGGTGTGTTGAAAAAAGGCCAGACCATTCGTATGATGGGTACAGGCGCCAAATATCCGGTGGAGCGCGTTGGCGTGTTCACGCCGAAGATGGTGGCTGTTGAAGATCTGGGGCCGGGCGAGCTTGGCTTTATTACTGCTTCGATCAAGGAAGTGGCGGATACGCGCGTTGGTGATACGATCACCGAAGATAAGCGCCCGACAACCAATATGCTCACTGGCTTCAAACCGGCACAGCCGGTTGTGTTCTGTGGATTGTTCCCTGTGGATGCCGCAGATTTTGAAGATCTGCGCGGCGCAATGGGCAAGCTGCGTCTCAATGATGCGAGTTTCTCATTCGAGATGGAAACATCGGCAGCGCTGGGCTTTGGTTTCCGCTGCGGTTTCCTTGGGCTTTTGCATCTTGAAATCATTCAGGAGCGCCTTGAGCGCGAGTTTAATCTTGATCTGATTGCGACAGCACCTTCGGTTGTCTATCGCATGAACATGCTAGACGGTTCGGTGAAGGAACTGCACAATCCGGCGGATATGCCGGATGTGGTGAAAATCACCTCCATTGAAGAACCGTGGATTAAAGCGACCATTCTGACACCGGATGAATATCTGGGTTCGATCCTGAAACTCTGTCAGGAACGCCGTGGTATTCAGGTTGATCTGTCCTATGTCGGCCCGCGTGCGATGGTGACTTATGAACTGCCGCTCAATGAAGTGGTGTTCGATTTCTATGATCGCCTGAAGTCGATTTCCAAAGGCTATGCGTCATTTGACTATAACCTGTCGGAATATAAAGAAGGCGATCTGGTTAAAATGTCGATCCTCGTCAATGACGAGCCGGTTGATGCGCTTTCGATGCTGGTGCACCGTTCTGCGGCTGAAAAGCGTGGCCGTGTACTGTGTGAAAAGCTGAAAGAGCTGATCCCGCAGCATATGTTCAAAATTCCGATTCAGGCTGCTATCGGCGGCCGTATCGTTGCGCGTGAAACCATCTCGGCTCTGCGTAAAGACGTAACGGCTAAGTGTTACGGCGGTGACGTTTCGCGTAAGCGCAAACTTCTGGAAAAGCAGAAGGAAGGTAAGAAGCGTATGCGCCAGTTTGGCCGCGTGGAAATTCCGCAGGAAGCCTTTATTCAGGCGCTTAAAATGGGCGATGAATAATCACTTCAGAGATTTCGAGCAGACCCGCCTTCCGGCGGGTTTGTTTTAATTAAATTCAGGATTTTAAAAAATGACGACTAAACCACGTATTACCATTGAATATTGCATCCAGTGCAACTGGATGCTCCGTGCGGCATGGGCTGCACAGGAATTGCTGCAGGCATTCGGCGATGAAGTCGGTGAGATTGCGCTTATTCCGGGCAGCGACGGCAATTACATTATCCGCCTGAATGATCAGGTGGTCTGGGATCGTAAAAGCGAAAATGGCTTTCCGGAAACTGATGCGCTTGTCGCTCGTATCCGTGAAGCGGTAAAAGCCTGATCAGGCTTTGGCCTTTATGTAAGGCATAAAGACATAACTATCTGAAATTTATTGTTAAATTAAAGCCGGATGCATTATGTGTCCGGCTTTTTTATTGGTCAGGCAAGGGTTTGCGAACAATGTTTCATGCTGAGATTCCGGTATCATTGCCGTGCTGGTGAGTGGGTATTGGCAGGTTGCGCCGGTCTGCTCCATTGGTTGTGCATTTTTTTATTACGCGGCAGATAGCTTCAATAGTTAATTTTACTGCATAAAATAAAGATTTGAGATGGCTTGAACGGGGTTTAGTGCCTGCCTTGCAAGGGTTTATAATCTCGTTTTCAGAGATAGATTCCGGATAGCCAAAGCGTTATAAAAAACGCGGCGCACCGGAGATACCGTTTTGTTGTAATGTAGGTTGCTCAGAAGCCTTTTTCTGCTCGTGATTGTCTGGATTGTCGCCCAGTTCCAGTGCTTCGATCTTTGCGCTGCGGCGCGTGACTTTGGATGAGGAGATCAGAATATCATCAATGTCGCGGCTGGCCTGTGAGAAATGGGTTTGTAATTTCCGCACCCGCTCATCAAGGCGCCCTACATCATCCATCAGGCGTACAACTTCGCCCTGAATGAGATGTGCCTGCTCCCGCATTCGCGCATCTTTAAGTACGGATTGGATCACCTGAATGGAGAGCATCAATAGCGAGGGCGAGACAATGACGACGCGTGAGCGATGCGCGCGTTGAATGATAACCTCAAAATTCTCATGGATTTCCGCGAAAATTGATTCCGACGGTACGAACAAAAAGGCCGTATCCTGCGTTTCTCCGCTGATGAAATATTTAGCGGCAATATCACGAATATGCACTTCCATATCGCCGCGGAAAAGCTGCTCATAATGGCGTTTTGCTTCCGGCGTTTCGGAGGCTTTGAGCGCGTTCCAGTTTTCCAGCGGAAATTTGGCATCAACCACTAATGAGGCCGTGCCATTGGGCATCCGCACCAGACAATCAGGACGCATGCCATTCGAGAGGGTTACCTGAAATTCATAGGCGCCCATTGGTAAACCATCGGCAATAATAGCTTCCATCCGCGACTGGCCGAATGCGCCGCGCGTCTGTTTATTGGCGAGAATAGCCTGCAATTGCACAACCTGACCGGCGAGTGACTGGATATTATTCTGCGCGGTGTCGATCACCGCCAGCCGCTCTTGCAGCTTGCTTAAATTTTCATGGGTTGAGCGGGTTTGTTCATGGATGCTGCGGCCAAGATGATTGGTCATGCCGTCCAGCCGGTCACGGATGGATTTGTTCAGCTCTGCCTGCCTTGCACCGAAAAGCTCTGCCATCGTCTGCATGCGGCCTTGCATTTCCGCCTGACTTTTCAGGATTGACTGCATCTGCATTTCTGCCTCGCGCGCCCGCTCCTCGGACTGGAATTGTACATGCAGCATAGCTCTGCTGTTACGGCCGGATAACCATATCATCAAGAGAATAATCAGCAGCACAAAGCCGCCCGCTGCCAGTAAGAATTGCACAGGGGTAAGGCCGAGAGCATCCGCAAAGGATGCCGGTATTTCTGAGGCAGATAATGTTTCCATGATCAAAGATTACACGATTCGCAGTAAATACAAGAATAAAACGTGAACAGATTTTTATTCACCCCATGTAGATTATTGACGGCAGAGGGCGGAGAGATTAGATCGGTCACTATTCCGATTGTGCCTGCTTATGCGGGTGTCAGATATTTTCAATCATTTGCAACGCCGGATAAATGTGATGACCATTAAGCCGATTATTTTTATTCCTGATCCGGTATTGCGTCAGGTTTCCAAGCCTGTTGAGCGTTTCGATGCGGATTTGCGCAAATTCTCCGATGATATGTTCGCGACGATGTATGATGCGCCGGGTATTGGTCTGGCCGCAATTCAGGTGGCAGAACCGATCCGCATGGTAGTAATTGATCTGGCAAAAGAAGGCGATACGCCTGAACCGCATGTCTTTATTAATCCGGTGATTGTGGAGCGTTCTGACGAGCCGAGCAGCTATGAAGAGGGCTGTCTTTCTATTCCGGATTATTATGCGGAAGTAGAGCGCCCTGCCACGGTGCGCGTGAACTATCAGGACATTGAAGGCAAGCCGCAAGAAATCAGAGCCGAAGGCCTGATGGCAACCTGTTTGCAGCATGAGATTGATCATCTGGACGGTGTGCTTTTCATTGATCATATTTCCAAGCTGAAGCGGGATATGGTGATCAAGAAGTTCAAAAAACTGGCCAAGGCACATGAGCCTGCTTCGGGCAAAAAGATCTGAAGCTTAGGTTGGGTTGCGGACAGAGAGTTTAGTTAGGATAGTCTATGTCATTACGTATTGTGTTTATGGGCACACCGGAATTTTCTGTTCCGGTGATGACAGCGCTGATCGGACAGGGCTATGAAATCGTGGCTGTTTACAGTCAGCCACCGCGCCCAGCTGGTCGTCGCGGTTTGGAGCTGACGAAATCGCCGGTGCATGAAAAGGCTGAAGAATTCGGCATTCCTGTTTTCACGCCCAAAAGCCTGAAAGGCGAAGAAGAGCAGCAGATTTTCCGTGATCTCAACGCCGATGTGGCTGTTGTTGTTGCCTATGGCATGTTGCTTCCGAAAGCTATTCTCGAAGCGCCGGAACTTGGCTGTTATAATGGTCATGCCTCGCTGCTGCCGCGCTGGCGCGGTGCAGCGCCGATCCAGCGTGCGATTATGGCTGGCGATAAAGAGACCGGCATGATGATCATGAAAATGGATGAAGGGCTGGATACCGGCCCTGTTGCGATGGTTGAGAAAATCACTATTACGCCAAATATGACCTGTGGGGAATTGCATGATCGTTTGAGTATCACCGGTGCTGATCTGATGGTGCGCGCGATGGCGGCATTGGAGCGCGATAGTCTCAAACTCAATCCGCAGGCGGAAGAGGGCGTGACCTATGCCGCTAAGATCGACAAGGCAGAGGCTCGCATTGACTGGTCGCAACCGGCTCAGGCAGTGCACGACCGTATTCGCGGGTTGAGCCCGTTTCCCGGCGCATGGTGCGAAACGGAAATCAACGGTCAGCTTGAGCGCGTTAAAGTGCTGCGCTCAGTGTTGACGGATGGTGCCGGTAAAGCCGGTGAAGTGCTGGACGGTCAGTTGGTGATTGCCTGCGGTGACGGCGCGGTTGCACTAACACTCGTGCAAAAGGCTGGTGGCAAACCGGTGAATAGCACAGAGTTTTGTAATGGCGTTAAACTCGTTACGGGGACAATTCTGCCATGAGCCAGTCTCCTGTAAAGCAACTGCATATCCGGCCGGCCAAAGAGCAAGACCGCTCTTTGATTGATGGTGTGATTGCTGCTGCTTTTAACGGGAATGACGAGGTTGCACTGGTGCGCAAGCTGGTTGCTGATGGTGATGTTGTTTTAGAACTGGTCGCTGAAGCCAATGGTCATGTGACCGGTCACATTCTGTTTTCCAGAGTATGGATTGAACATGCTGACGGCCGTACGCCTGCCGTCGCTTTAGCGCCGCTGGCTGTGTTGCCGGAGATGCAGCGGGCAGGAGTGGGGCGTGCTTTAATCGCAGAGGCCCATGAGCAATTAGCGAAAGCCGGAGAAGGTTTAAGCATTGTTCTGGGTGATCCGGCTTATTACGGACGCTTTGGCTATCGTCTTGAACTGGCATCAGGATTTGAAAGTAATTATCCTGCGCATTATCTGCAGGCGAGATATCTGAGCGAAAATCATCGCGATCTGCCGCATCAGGGGCGGTTGATTTATGCTTCCGCATTTGGAGAAAATTGAGTGCCGCGTTATCGCCTGACAGTAGAGTATGATGGCTCACCCTATGCCGGATGGCAGCGGCAGGATAATGCGCCGAGCGTGCAGGGCGCCATTGAAGCGGCTATCTTTAAATTTTGTGGCGACAGCACTTCGCTGGGTGCCGCAGGGCGCACCGATGCCGGTGTTCATGCTTTTCAGCAGACCGCACATGTTGATCTGACGAAAGACTGGGCGGCATCCAAAATCCGTGATGCGGTGAATGCCTATCTGACGCAGGCGAAAGACAGCGTGTATCTGCTCAACGTGGAAAAGGTACCGGATCGTTTTGACGCGCGGTTCAGTGCGCTCGGGCGGCATTATATTTATCGCATCATCAACCGGCGCACGCCATTGGCGCTGGAAGCCAGCCGCGCCTGGTGGGTGTCGAAAAAGCTTGATGCGGATGCCATGCAGGAAGCCGCGCAGTTGCTAATCGGTACACATGATTTTACCACGTTCCGCTCAGTGCAATGCCAGTCCAAAAGCCCTGTCAAAACACTGGGTTTGCTGAATGTGCAGCGTCATGGTGAGTTGATTGAGGTTCGCGCCTCTGCGCGCTCTTTTCTCCATAATCAGGTACGCTCACTGGTCGGGAGTATCAGCGAGGTTGGCTCAGGCCGCTGGACCAATGATGATCTGATAGCGGCGCTGGAAGCGCGTGACCGCAAAGCCTGCGGTGTTGTAGCACCTGCGCATGGTCTTTACATGATCGGTGCGGATTACTCATCAATTTTGTAATGCAGGCATGAGCCTGCGGTTTGTAATGCAGGCGTAAATTTGCGTCTATGCGGCAGGCATAAACCCTGCCAGACTTTGCAGGATAATTGTCAGCATTATACTGCCCAGCACCACGGAAATGAAAAAGGGTGCCGCAAAACTGTGCGGTCTTTGCAGAGCTGCGCGGGTGAGCCTGTAGCTTAAACCTAAAGTGATCAGAAACAGACCAAAGCCGATGCCCGCAAATACAGTGGAGAGATCCGGCAGCAGCAGGTTCAAAAAAGAAAGCGGCGCATAGACCCAGGCAAATAAAGCTGTGGTCCAGTTGGTTGCGACCACATAGGTCGAAAAACGTCGTTCAAGCCCGAGGCTGCGGCTGAGAAAGCCGATAATCAGCAGGGGCAGCAGCCACACGGTTGTATCAATCAAACCGAGCTTGGCTGTGCTCATTATGCGCAATGCCGCATCGTCATTGCCGTCAGTCAGGCGTGCGGCAATCTCTACCCAGCCGATCAGCATGGGCGGTAGTGCAATCAGAAGAGCATAAAAGGAACGCCAGAAACCATCGGCATCGGTGTTGAGATCATTGAGCGCTTCCGGATGGCCGGTCATAGTCCGCCAGACTGCAGAGAAGTAATACTGAATTTCTTCAAAACTGGGCATGGCAACCTGTATAAACGGCGGGTGACGGTATTTTACTTGCGACCACAGCATCAGGCATATGTGTCTGATGCTGTGGGGATTAATCAGAGCATATCCGGTTTAAATTGAAACATTGGAAATGCTCTGTCTATTCATCTTTTGGGATACGCTTTAGCCGAAAAAATCTTCCAGAAATTTTTCATAGATTGCAGTAAGACTTTCAAGATCCTGCAGTGAAGTGCGTTCATTCGCCATATGCATCGTCTGGCCGACAAGGCCAAATTCCACTACAGGACAATAATCCTTGATGAAGCGTGCATCTGATGTGCCGCCGGAAGTGGAGAGGCTGGCCTGTTTGCCGGTTACGGACTGAATGGCACCGTTCAGCGCATTGATCAGCTTATCGTTGCGGGTCAGGAAAACATGGCTCGGACGTTCGCTCCATTCCAGCTCATAGCGAATTGGATCGGATTTACCTTGTCTGAACTGGTCGTCCTGTGCGGCTTCACTCAGACGGCGTGTGACTTCATCCTGCAGGCTCTCCGCTGTCCAGCTGTCATTAAAGCGAATGTTGAACGCAGCTGCCGCCTTGGACGGAATAACATTGGTTGCCGGATTGCCGACATCAATGGAGGTGATTTCCAGATTGGTGGCCTGAAAATTCTCAGTGCCATGATCATAGGCAGGCAATAACAGCTTGTTCAGCAGGGTAATGATACCACGCACAGGATTATCGGCATTGTGCGGATAGGCAACATGGCCTTGTGTGCCGTAAATAGTGATTGTGCCTGTCACCGAACCGCGGCGGCCAATTTTTATAGTTTCGCCCAGACGGTCAGGATTTGTCGGCTCGCCGACCAGCGATGCATCCCAGCTCTCGCCTTTTTCCTTTGCCCATTCCAGCAGTTTAACTGTGCCGTTGATCGCAGGGCCTTCCTCATCACCAGTAATCAGAAAGGAGATATTCGGTTTGCGGTCCGGATATTTTTTCAGATAACGCGCCGTTGCCGCAACAAAACAGGCAATGCCGCCTTTCATATCCACAGCGCCGCGACCGTAGAGTTCGCCGTTTTCGATTGCAGCGCTGAATGGCGGATGTTTCCAGAGAGACAAATCGCCCGCCGGTACGACATCTGTGTGACCGGCAAACATCAGATGCGGCCCTGTACCATTGAGGCGCGCATAGAGGTTTTCAATGTCCGGTGTGCCTTCTTCTGTGAAGACGGGACGGTCAATATGAAAGCCAAGCGGCTCCAGCATCGTCTGGAGTGCGCTGAGTGCGCCGCCTTCTGCCGGTGTAACAGACGGGCAGCGAATAAGGGTGGAGAGATTTTCTGCGGGGTCAAATGTGGTCATCATGCTCAAGGAGTAGCAGATGCCTTCTGCAGACGCATCCTGAATTTCGGTTTAGCCCTGAAAGTTCTCACAACAATGTGTTTAGGGAGCAAAAAAGTGGTATACTCGGATGGTAATATTTTTGTGAGAAAAACGTCATTGTCTACGTTTTGTGAACTATAAGAGATACAGATTGTTTGCTTTTTGAGAACGATAAAGGTCTGTATTTTGGTATTTTCAGATATTTTTTATTATAACTATTTGTAATTATTTGTTTTTTAAAAAACAAATATTTTTCTTCCGCGTAATTGTGTTCCAATTTTGAGAGTTTCGTAAATTTTATGTGAGTTGAAACTATAAACGATGGCTCCTATCTCAAGGTCATCGGAACGGCGCTTCTCCCAAGCACGTTCACCTAAATTGAACGAGGAATATGAAAATGAAAAAGATTGCTTTGACTGTGGCTGCCCTTGCTCTTTCTGCCGGTGCAGCTTTTGCTGAAAACCCGAATGTTGGTATTCCTGCTGATCTGTACAGCAATGATCAGACACCGATTGCTGCTCCTGTTGCGATCCAGACCCTGTTTCAGGGAAATACCACTTATACAGACGGTTCCGCTAACGGCTTTGGCGACCATGCGCCACAAAGCCATAACGGCTGATTTCACACAATAGACCTCCGAATATCATTGTTAAACATACTGCCGATCATTCACGCACATAAATGAACAGACCTCCCATTGTTCCTGCCTTTGAATGACCGGCCTACTTAAGGAAAATGAAAATGAAAAAGATTGTTTTGACTGTTGCCGCTCTTGCTATGACTGCCGGTGTTGCTTTTGCTGAAAACCCAAATGTTGGTACGCCTGACAACCTTTATGGTGCCGATCAGACACCTGTGGTTACCAATTCAGTCGTAAAAAGCACACAGACTGAAACCTATACAGATGGTTCAGCAAACGGCTTTGGTGATAACTCACCTTTGAGCACCCGCCGCTAAAACCGGTTCGGTCTAAAATAAAAAGCGACGGATTTTTGATCCGTCGCTTTTTCTGTTTTCTAGAGCATTTCCAGAATATATTGAATCATAGAAAATGCTCTATCTATTTGTTTTTACACGTATCTTATCCGAAAGCGGTGTCCCCTTTTCGGGGATACGCTTCTAAGGCTGCTATTAATCGCGCAGCAAATCATTGATCGAGGTTTTGGAGCGGGTTTTTTCATCAACGCGCTTCACGATAACCGCACAATAAAGGCTTGGGCCCTGTTCGCCGTTCGGCAATGGTTTGCCTGGCATTGTACCGGCCACAACAACCGAATAAGGCGGTACTTCACCATAGAAGATTTCGCCCGTTGCGCGATCGACGATCTTGGTGGATTTGCCGATATAGACACCCATACCGAGAACCGAGCCTTCGCGGATAATGCAGCCTTCCACGACTTCTGAACGCGCACCGATAAAGCAATTATCCTCGATGATGGTTGGTTCTGCCTGTAGCGGCTCTAGAACGCCACCAATGCCAACGCCACCGGACAGATGCACATTCTTGCCGATCTGGGCGCAGGAGCCGACGGTTGCCCATGTATCAACCATTGTGCCTTCGCCGACATATGCGCCAAGATTGACAAAAGACGGCATCAGAATGGCATTAGGCGCGATATAGGCTGAGTGACGGACGACGCAGTTTGGCACAGCGCGGAAACCGGCTTGTGTAAACTCATCTGCACCCCAGCCATCAAATTTGGACGCTACTTTATCCCACCAAACGGATGCACCCGGGCCACCTTTGATGATTTCCATCGGGTTCAGGCGGAATGACAGCAGTACCGCTTTTTTCAGCCACTGATTGACATGCCAGCTGCCGTCAGCCTGTTTTTCCGCGACGCGTGCTTTGCCCTGATCCAGCAATAATAAAGATTGCACAACGGCATCGCGGATTTCACCGGTGGTTGACACAGATACATTGTCGCGCTCGTCAAAAGCTTTTGTGATAATTTTTTCGAGAGCTGACAGATCAGGCTGAGACATATTACTGCTCCTGAGGCGTTAAAATAGGGATTAATCCGGATTTATTTCGGCGATAAGACGAAACAAACGACGAAATATTCGGATTACGAAATATTTTCGGCAAATGATTAGGCTATGCTTGAGATAGGGTCAATCTTGGCATTGCCGCTTTTGCACTATATGCCTCCAATATACATAAAGAACGAACCGGTCGCGCGCTGTGATGCGTCGGTTCAGCAAGAACAGGATGATATTGCATGAATCCGCTTGAGAAAGACGGCTGGACACCTTTCAGTAACTCCGGTGAAACTGTGAAACGTGTGGCCGCTGTGCCTGATACGCCGCAGACCCGCGCGCCTGCCTACAAACTGGCTTTCAGCGACGCCGAGTTCATGACCAAGCGTGAATTGCGCCCGATCCGTTTGCAGCTTGAATTGCTGAAGCCGGAAATGATTATGGAAGAGCGCGGTATTAAATCCACCGTTGTGCTGTTCGGCGGTGCGCGTATTCCTGAACCGGGTGGTGAAGCATGGGCTGCCAAAAACGAAGTTCAGAAAAAGAACCTCGAAGCCAATTCTATCTATTATGAAGAAGCGCGGGAATTTGCCCGCCGCTGTTCGGAATATTCTGCTTCAACCTATTATCGTGAATTTGTGGTTGTCACAGGTGGCGGGCCGGGTGTGATGGAAGCAGGCAACCGCGGTGCCGCTGATATTGGTGCGCCGTCTATCGGCTTGAACATTGTGCTGCCGCATGAGCAGGCACCAAATGCCTATGTGACGCCGGAACTGTGCTTCAACTTCCACTACTTCGCGCTGCGCAAGATGCATTTCCTGTTCCGTGCCAAGGCTTTTGCAGTCTTTCCGGGTGGTTTCGGTACGATGGATGAGTTGTTTGAAACACTCACACTGATGCAGACAGACCGTATGGAACGCGTGCCTTTAGTGCTGTTCGGCAAGGAATTCTGGACCAAGGCGATCAATATTCCGTATTTGTCTGAACAGGGGACAATCTCACCGGAAGATCTGAAGCTTTTCCATTATGTGGATACAGCTGAAGAAGCGTGGAATGTGGTGAAAGAGCATTACAAGTTGTAAGTTCAGCACTATGAAAATTTACAAGACGCCGGTGTTGATAAAGACACCGGCGTTTTTTATTGCTGAGCGTCGGGCTTTTTCGGCGGATGAATAATCGTCACCAGCACGACGGAAATGATCATCAGCAAGTACCATGCGCCGAGCTTGGATAGTGAGACCGGTACCCATTGGTCGTGTTGCCCCGGATAGAGCCAGACGCGCGACCATGTGCCGATATTTTCTGCAATCCAGATAAACAGGGATGTCAGGAAAAATGCGAGCAGCAGTGGCATACGATGACGGAACCGGAAAACGCGGTAATGCATGCTGGTGCGCCAGAACATCAGTGCCGTCAGGCCAAAAAGCAGCCAGCGCATATCCGGTAAATAATGGTGGCTGAAGAAATTGATATAAATGCCGGTGGCGAGTGCAAAGGTGAGCGGTAGCTGCGGATAATTGGCCAGTCGAATGTCAAATATCCGGTTGATCCGCGCCATATAGGAGCCGACAGCCGCATACATGAAACCGGAAAACAACGGCACGCCACCAATGCGGAAGAGATTTTCTTCCGGATAAATCCACGATCCCATATGGGTTTTGAAAACTTCCATTGCCGTGCCGACAATATGGAAAATCAGGATGACTTTGGCTTCGCGCAGGGTTTCCAGCCGGCAAAGTAACATCAGCACCTGAATTGTGACGGCTGACAGAAACAAAAAATCGTAGCGGGTGATCAGTTGTGGCAGGGCAGAACCGTCAGCCCAGAGATATTTGCTGAGAATAATCAGCCCGAGCATCACACCGCCGAACAGACATGCCCATGCCTGTTTTAGTCCGAAGACCAGAAATTCAACGAGAGCGCCGGAGATGCCGTGTTGCGGCAACCGATCAAGTAACCGGTGCGCGACATGATCAATTCGGCTCTCAAGTGAGGTATAGCGGCGGACGCCGGAAACTGGTTTCTGCATATTACGGGTGTAGTGCGGTCAGAAACTCTGTCAGATTATCCGTGACAAAATCCACGCTGTCGGTAAAGGCAGGGTCGCTTTCCCAAATTTCACTGAAATCCGGTTCAAAATTGTTTGGCACAATCAAAACCGTGCGCATGCCTGTGGCCTTGGGCACTGTGAGATTGCGCGCCAGATCTTCAAACATTGCCGCTTTTTGCGGGTTGATCCCGCATTGTTTGTAAAACAGCTCATAGGGTGCTCGCTCCGGTTTCGGCACCAGTTGTGCTGCAACAATGTCGAAAATATCGTCAAAGCGGTCGAGAATACCAAGCTGTGCCGCAGCATTTTCAGCATGTTTACGATCGCCGTTGGTGTAGATAAATTTGCGGCCGGGCAGGCGGGCAATGGCCTCGCCGAGTAGCGGATCGGGCTTGAGCCACGTATAATCAATATCATGTACTTTGGCGAGAAAGTCGTCGGGGTCAATTTTGTGACATTCCATCAGGCCTTTCAGCGTCGTGCCATATTGCTGATAGAATTGTTTCTGCACCTTGCGCGCCTCATCGCGTGGCAGCTGCAACAGTTCTGAAACATAAGCTGTCATCCGTACATCAATTTGGGAGAACAAATTGGTGTCGTGCGGATAAAGGGTATTATCCATATCAAAAACCCAGTCAGTGACATGGGCGAAGTGGTGCGGATCAGGTAAATTGGTCATGGATCGGTTATGCCATGAAGTTTTCTAAAGATCAGCCTTTATTTTGCTGAGGCAAACAGCCTGAGGCAGGTGGCTTGTATTTAACGGCGGGGCAGGGCAAACAGAGCCTGATATATTTACCAAGAACAGAAAAGCCAGCATAAATCATGGAACTCTGGATACCGATTACGATTGCCGCTGCCTTTATGCAGAATGTACGCACAACACTGCAAAAGAAGCTGCAAGGCAAGCTTGGAACCAGAGGCGCAAGCTTTGTGCGGTTTGGCTATGGTTTCCCTATTGCTATCCTTTATGTGCTCGGGCTGCATGTCTTCGCAGGTTTCGCCCTGCCGCAGATCAACGGCACTTTCATCTTTTGGAGTATTGTCGGCGGTCTGGCACAGATTTTTGCAACCATCATGCTGGTTTATCTGTTCACCCTGCGCAATTTTGCTGTCGGTACAGCCTATTCCAAGACCGAGCCGGTACAGGCGGCAATTTTCGGTCTCATCCTGCTGGGCGAGCGCCTGACAACCGGCGCGGTTCTCGCCATTATTGTTGGTGTGCTGGGGGTGATGCTGATTTCCGTTGCGCGTATGCCATTGAGCTGGGGCAATCTGTTTAAAGCGCTGGTCAGCCGTACTGCGCTGATTGGCATTGCATCGGGTGGTGTCTTCGGGATTTCCGCTGTGGCCTATCGTTCTGCGGCTTTGTCGCTGGATGGTCCGAATCCGATTATGCAGGCTGCTGTGACACTAGCTTGTGTAACGACATTCCAGACGGTTTTTATGCTGGTGTGGATGCTGATGAAAGACAAAAGCGAGATCGTGCTGGTGCTGAAATCATGGCGCTCATCATCGCTTGTTGGCTTATCCAGCGTGCTTGGCTCGATGGGCTGGTTCACAGCAATGGCTTTGCAGCAGGTGGCTTATGTGCGCGCACTGGGGCAGATCGAGCTGATCTTCACTTTCATCTCAGCGGTGTTCATTTTCAAAGAACGCATTAACCGCATGGAAGTAGCCGGATGTATCCTGATCGTAACCGGCATCCTGTTCTTGTTACTATGGCAGTAAGACATTTTTTCGCGCATTATCCTACGCATCGAAGCGGGTAAAAAATCAGTCCGGTGAACTGATTTTCCGCGTAGGCGGTTCCCACTTTTGCTGGAAATGCTCAAAGAAAAATCCCGCAATTTGCGGGATTTTTAATAGGCGCTTTTAATTAAGGCACGATCAATGTGTTTCTTAATTTATGGCACAATAAGAGTGCCGGCACCGCGTTCCGTAAACAGCTCCAGCAATACCGAGTGCGGGGTTTTACCGTTGAGGATAACCACGCCTTCCACACCGCGACGGATGGCTTCAATGCAGGTTTCCACTTTCGGGATCATGCCGCCGGAGATCGTGCCGTCCGCAATCAAAGCCTGCGCATCGGCGACCGACAGTTCTTTGATCAGGTTTTTGTCCTTATCCAGAACACCCGGCACATCGGTGAGGAACAGCAAACGTGTTGCTGCCAGCGCACCGGCAATGGCTCCGGCAAACGTATCCGCATTGATATTATAGGTATTGCCGTCACGACCTGGTGCAACCGGTGCAATCACCGGAATAACCGCTGAGCGTGCCAGCAGATCAAGCAATGTACGGTCAACTTCTACCGGCTCGCCGACAAAGCCCAGATCAAGCACGCGCTCAATATTGGAATCCGGATCGCGATAGGTTTTATGCGCCTTTTCAGCGAAAACCATATTGCCGTCTTTGCCGCACAGGCCGATTGCCCATTCGCCTTCGGCATTGATCATCGCTACGATTTCTTTGTTGATTGAACCGGCGAGAACCATCTCAACCACTTCAACCGTCTTTTCATCCGTAACGCGCAGGCCGCCTTCAAAGCGGGATTCGATGCCGAGTTTGCCGAGCATCGCTGCAATCTGCGGGCCGCCGCCATGTACAACAATCGGGTTGATGCCGGATTGTTTCAGCAGTGCGATATCGCGGGCAAAAGCCTTGCCTAATGCTGGATCGCCCATAGCATGACCGCCATACTTGACGACGACTGTTTTGTTCTCGTAGCGCTGCATGAAGGGCAGGGCGGCGGAGAGGAGTTGTGCTTGAATTTCTGGGCTCGTCGCGGTCATGGAGCACTCCACGGCATGAAGGGTTATGTGAGCGGATTGTCAAATTGTAGGGATTTTTATTCTTTGATCAGAAGGGCAATAGCTGCGCGCACTGCATCAAAGCCCATCGCCTTTTCAGAGGATGTGGCAAGAATTTGCGGAAATGCTGCCGGACGGCGCGCAATCGCTTTCTGCGTTTCTTCCATCAGGCGCGGTACGCCTGCTTCCTTGATCTTGTCGATTTTGGTGAGAATGATCTGGTAGGAAACTGCGGCTTTATCCAGCAGATCCAGCACATCGGCATCATTCTTCTTAATGCCGTGGCGGGAATCAATCAGCACATAAACGCGTTTCAGCGTGGTGCGGCCGCGCAGGTAATCAAAGACCAGCCGCGTCCATGCATCAACCATAGATTTCGGTGCTTCTGCAAAACCATAGCCCGGCATATCCACGAGTGCCAAAGGCGGCAGATCACCATTTTCACCGGAATAACCATCCGGCACGAAGTAGTTGAGTTCCTGCGTGCGGCCCGGTGTATTGGATGTGCGTGCCAAACCGTTCTGGCCGACAATTGCATTGATCAGCGAAGATTTTCCAACATTGGAGCGGCCCGCAAATGCAATTTCTGTAGGACCTTCCGGCGGCAGAAATTTCATGGACGGTACGCCGCGGATAAAAATCCATCGCTTGTTGAAGAGAGCCTTACCCTCGGCAACAAGTGCTGCATATTTCTCTGCTTCTTTTGCGACGGCCAGTTCTGCTTCGGTCACTCAATTCTTCCTGTGGCTTATGGTCGTGTCATAGGGTGATAACACTGTTCTTTATGGCATTGAGCTTTCGGTGGCTTTTGTCAACCGTCAAAGCTCTGTCAGGCATAAAAAAGCCCCCGAAGAGGGGGCTTTCTGTTTGTTTTATTTCTTGGCAGGCTTGTCAGTTTTCACCGGTGCTGCAGGTTCTTTCTTTTTGAACATTCCTTTCAGATTGTCAAAAAGTTCGATCTTCGCGCCTTGACGCTTCATAATCATGCCCTGCTGAAGGATGGACAATGTGTTGTTCCATGCCCAGTAGATAACCAGACCGGCCGGGAATGCTGCGAGCATGAATGTGAAAATGATCGGCATCCATGTGAAAATTGCAGCCTGTGTCGGATCCGGCGGTGTCGGGTTCATGCGCATCTGCAGGAACATGGTGATACCCATGATCAGCGGCCATACACCAACCATAAGGAAGGTTGGGACATCCCAAGGCAGCAGGCCGAACAGATTGAACACTGATGTTGGATCCGGCGCAGCAAGGTCGTGAATCCAGCCAAAGAACGGCGCATGGCGCATTTCGATGGTGACATAGAGAACCTTATACAGCGCGAAGAAGACTGGGATCTGTACCAGAACCGGCCAGCAACCGGCCAGCGGGTTGATCTTCTCGCGCTTGTAAAGCTGCATCATTTCCTGCTGCTGCTTAACCTTGTCATCCGCATATTTTTCACGGATTTCCAGCATAGCAGGCTGCATCATTTTCATGCGGGCCATCGACTTGTAGGACTTATTGGCCAGCGGGAAGAACAATCCCTTCAGCAGAACGGTTACGACCAGAATGGCGACACCGAAATTGCCGGAGAATTTGTAAATCCAGTCGATGAGATAAAACATCGGCTTGGTGATGAAGTAGAACCAGCCCCAGTCAATCAGCAGTTCAAACTGCTTGATGCCGAGCTTTTCTTCGTATGTTTTGATCTTGGCAACTTCTTTGGCACCGGCAAAGATGTGATTTTTGATCACAGCATTCTGACCGGCAGCAATGGTTACAGGGCTACTTAGGAAATCAGCCTGATAACGGGCGCGGCCGTCTGTGAAGTGCGAGAAGCGCGCTTCAAAAGTTTCGTTCTGCGGCGGAATCAGTGTCGCAGCCCAATACTTGTCAGTAATGCCGAGCCAGCCGCCTGTTGCTTTTGCAAGCGGCATGTTCTTGTTGTCTTCAATCTTGGAATAGGAAATTTCCTGCAAGCCCTGATCGCCGATAACGCCGATCAGACCCTCATGCAGCACATAGGTGCCGCTGGCATGTTCAGGTTTTTCAAAGCGGGTCACGCGACCATAGGAGCTGAGGGAAACTGCAGCATCCGTCGGGTTGGTGATGGTGTCTTCGACGGCGAACATATAGTTCTCGTCAACCGAAATCACGCGCTTGAACTGGATGCCTTTTTCATTGGCATAAGTCAGTGTTACCGGTGTTGAAGGTGTGAGTTTGTCATTGCCTTCAATATTCCACTCGGTCGCAGGACCAGGAACAGTACCGATTGCATCATTACCGGAGAAGCCGAGTTCCGCGAAATAGCCCTTTTTCATGCCTGAAGGAGCAAGCAGTTCGATTTCCGGGGATTTTGGATCAACAGTTTCGCGGTAATCTTTCAGGAAAAGATCATCAAGGCGCGCACCGACAGTATTGATCGAGCCGCTGACGCGCGGTGTATCAATGCTGATGCGCTTGTTCTGGGACACAGCAACCTCACGGGTCAGCGGTTGTGCTGCCGGAGTTTCTGTTGTCTGTCCCGGAATGCTGCCCTGAGGTACATTGCCCTGTGGCACATTCGCAGCTGTTTCACCATTAGCGGCAGGTGTCTGCGCTATCTGATTATTCTGCGCTTCAATCCGTGCCTGTTCTTTCTGAGCCTCAGTCTTCGGTCCCAGATAGAACACCTGCCAGAGCGTGAGAATCAGAATAGACAGACCAATGGTGAGAAAGAAGTTACGATTTTTTTCCATTGACGGGTCCTGGTTCCTGTCAGTTCATTACAGGAAAGGCAGGTGCAGACAGGGCTGCATTGCCTTACTTATAATATGCTGGCTGACAGAGCGTTGTGCAGATTATGCCCCATACCTGTCAGAGTTAAGTGCCTGCCTTATAATACGAGCGGTTCAGAAAAGCGAACGCTGAGACAATATAATTCAGGCCTATTTTGTGAAGCAGCTATTTAAACCGCTTGGTAAGTTCTCTGGTCAGTGCGCTGAAGGGGGCATTTAAGGCTTCCCTGCGTGCAACTATGACATAATCGGTTTGCGAAGCCATTGCAGCCTCGCTGAGGGCAGCGGCAGCTTTCAGGCGGCGGCGAATACGGTTGCGGATAACTGCATTGCCGTTTTTCTTGGTAACCGTGAAGCCGATACGCGGACTATCACCGGTTTTTGCCTGTTTGCTGGTTTCTTCGTCGCGCTGTTTGACTTCCATAAGGAAATATTTGCCGCGACGTTTTTCGCCACTGCGAACGGCCAAAAACTCCGCTCTCTTTCGAAGGCGGAGTGTTTTGGTCTGCTTTTTTGCTTGTTGTGTCACCGCTTCACGCGGAGCAACAATTATGCAGAAAGCTTGCCACGACCGCGTGCGCGGCGGGCTGCAATAACTTTACGACCGCCTGGAGTAGCCATGCGTGTACGGAAACCGTGACGACGCTTGCGGACGAGTTTAGATGGCTGATATGTGCGCTTCATTTGTTTAATACCGCGGTGTGCGGCCCTTCTTAAGTCTGTTTTTTAACAGGAGCTGGTTCGGGCGCGGTCTGTTAAAGACCTGCATATAATGCCTGAACGTGGGGCGGCTTATAGATGCAGGCAGGTTTTGAGTCAAGAATGCAGCGGAATATTCGGCTGGTTTGAGGATATTCCTGATTATTCTGAAAAAATATGTGCTGTTTTCTGTTTTATTATCCGCTGCAAATAGTCTTGGCGCAGTTTGATGACTATAAGGCTTTATCGAATTTACAATGAGAGGAAGAACTATGTCTGTTAAGCGTTTCGAATCCGGCAAGCGTATGAGCGGTGCGGTTGTACATGGTAACACTGTTTATCTGGCCGGTCAGGTTGGTACAGAAAATGCAAGCGTGACTGAACAGTGCAAAACCGCACTGGCTGAAGTTGATCGTCTGCTGGCTGTTGCCGGTACCGACAAGTCCAAGATCCTTCAGACCATTATCTGGCTGGATGATATGAAAGACTTCGCAGAAATGAACGCAGTTTGGGAAGCATGGGTTGATCCTGCAAACACACCGGCTCGCGCAACCGGTTCTGCGCATCTGGCGACACCGGGCTACAAAGTAGAGTTCATCGTAACTGCTGCTCTCGACTAATATTCTACTGGTGCCGCGTTCATATGAATGCGGCACCGGATTTTTCTATTCTGCGGCGACCGGTTGCGGCATTGGAGCTGTGCGGATGCGCTGTGAGTAGCCTTCGCGACTGCCTTTAGCCTGCGCACTGATATCCGCATTGAGACGCATAGACTGCGTATTTGTCTCCGGTGTCAGAATCAGCTCTTTTTCAAACATATATTCAGGCAAGTAACCGGACAGCAGCACACGGTAATCGAGTGCTATCGATGGATCGAGTATCCGTGCCATGTCAAAAACAACTGTCGTGCAGTTCGCCGTGAGCGTGTTGTAGAAACCTGCGTCTTTGCTCAGGCGATTGGCAGTATCAGTATACAGTCTGAAAAGCTGACGCGCCTGTTCCGGCGCAATATCCACATGATAGCGATACACTCTTTCTCCGCGCACATTGGTGCGCAGGTAAACGATGTCGCTTTCTTCTGCCGCAATCATTGCCAGTTCAAAATCTTTGAAAAAACCACCGATTTCTGAGAAGGCCTGACCGCGTTTTTTGCGGATTTCTGCGGAGAATACGACATACCGCCCGTCTTCAAACCCGAAGCTGACCAATGTATGGGCAATCGCAGGCCCTGCCCAATAGGATAAAAACAGATCGACGCTTTTGATTTGGTTCAGATCGTAATCAGCGCTTTTCCAGTTGGCGGTAAAATCCTTTTCCGTACGCCAGTCAAAATCACGGATATGATTGAGGCGCACCTGATCCCCTTTGAAATCAGCCGTGACGGTTTGGGCGACTTCCGGTGCCCAGTCGCGGTTCAGCGATGGTTTAATACTGTGCCACCAGATGAGCAGTACCGCGAATACAAGCGTAAATACGATAAAGAGCGCTTTGCGAAACTGGTAAAGATCGGCGAACCAGATTGTGCTGAGTGCGGCAAGGGCAATCAAGACCCACAGGCCGATGATAACCGCATTGAATACGCGCGATTCTGAAAGTTGATAATAGAGAGCCAGACTGCCCCATATCGTTATCAGAATAACGAGCAGACTGACAAAAGCCTGAGCCAGAAAGGTTAAAAAAATCAAAGCTGGATTATAGGCCATGAGGCTCCGGTTTTGTCTGGCAAGAGTGCTTTATAGTATTTGCCGAAAATGCTTATCATCGTGCAATAAGTTGTGATAGTTATGAGTGGCATGTTTTCGCCGTGTTTGAACATTAGACAAACCCAGCAACATGCTCTTAAAAATGACGTGCAGTGCATGAATTTATCGCTTTGTTAGATTTTTTTAATGTTTGTCCGGCAAAACTTCTCGTATGGTAAATAAATACTTCTCCTTTTTGGGCTCTGCCGTTCTGGCAGTTTCGCTGGTTTCCATTCTGCCGCTGGTTGTTCATGCGCAGGAGGACCTGTTGACGCCTGCAACGATGTCTTCGGGCAATGCGGCATTTATAAAAAAATCAGATACAATGACACCGGCTCCGGGCGCGGGCGTTACGATGCGTAATCCTAAGGCGGATCATGCAGAAACAACGAAAGATGTGAGCAAGGTGGTCAAAGAGGCGATTTCGCGCAGTCAGAAATTTGTCTATCACTTTACCAAGCCGGAAAACGGCAGCGGTGAAACGATTGTATTGCTGCATGGCTCCGGCGGTGATGAGGCGAGCCTTGTCCCTTTCGCGCAGAAAGTTTGGCCGCGTGCCACATTGCTCGGCATTCGTGGTCGTGTGTTGCAGGAAGGCCGTACCCGCTGGTATGCCCGTATTACACCGGTAAAATTCGACCAGAAAGATGTGCGCACCGAAGCTGACGCATTCGTCAAGTTTCTGACCCGACTTTCCGATGAAGACCAGATTGATCTGAGCCGCACAACATTTGTCGGTTATTCCAATGGTGCCAATCTGCTGGCGGCAACGATGATGCTGCATCCGGATCTGGTGAAAAAGGCTGTGCTGATGCGCTCTATGCCGGTGCTGGATCAGACGCCGGTTGCAAATCTTAGCAAAGCAAAAATTCTGGTGGTGACAGGCGCTGATGACAAGATGTATGCGCCTTTTGCGCCTGCACTTTCAGGCCTGTTGCGTACCAGCGGTGCTAAGGTTGATGCGCGGGTGGTCAAAGCCGGTCATATGATTGGTGACAAGGATGTTTCGCTGGTGACAGCATGGCTTTCAGGGCAGGGGCCGGATGGCGCACCTGCGATGTCACAGGCTGTGACGACAAAGGCCAAAGACAAAACGGATAAATTGAAAGCCCTGCCGGATGCGCAGGAACCGGCCACACAAAGCGGGCAGGCGCTGGAGCAGTCTAAGAAATAGCAAAAAGGCGGTCTTAAACCGCCTTTTTTATTGCTCAGATTACCACTGAATATTGATCAGTCCGCAATCGCCGGTTTCTGCGCCATAGGCAAGACGTGTGCCGTTTTTGTCCCAGCCCATTGAGCTGATAGCCCCTTTGCCGGGGCGACGCAGCAGCACTTCTTTCTGATCGGCAAAACGGCACAGCAAAACCATGCCGTCCTGATAGCCGACAGCGACAATATCCTCGACCGGATGACAGGCAACGGATGTGACCATTGTGTCGCCGCGCAGGCCAAGTTCCAGCGGGGCTTTGCCCATCGGGCCGTCTTTGCCTGCAAATGGCCAGATGATTGCCGCCGGTGCACCGGAGGTGGCAAGCCACTTACCCTTAGGGCTCCATGACCAGTCTTTGACCTTGGCCGGATAGCCGGTCATGCGCATATTGCGGTTATCTTCCAGACGCCAGCCATGCAGAGCATTTTCCTGCATCGTGGTGATCAGAAAACGCCCGTCCGGTGAGAAGATCGCGCCGGTATGTGCGCCCTTCCACTCCAGATCGACAGGTTTGCCAGCGGTGCCAGCCCAATGCAAGGTTGCGCCATTATAGCGGGCAATGGCGAGGCGAAGGCCTTTGGGGGCAAAGGCAACACCTTCAACACTGCGTTCATGGGCAAATTCGGTGGTTTTGCCGTTGGCTTCACGCACCCATGCCGTGCGGCCGGAAGCATAGGCAACAGCACCATTCGGGCCACTGGCAACGGTTGTGATCCATTTGCGTGGTAAAACAGCCAGCTCTTCTACATTGCCTTTGCTGTCGGTCTGGCAAATACACCCGTCTTCACCGCCGGTGATCAGAGCTTTATTGTCAGAGGTTACAGCAACGCAGAGCAGGCCGTCATGCATAGCGACGGTTTTATGCGCTTCATCCAGCCAATGCAGCGTGCCGTCAGCCAGTGCGAAATAGGCATTCTCATTCAGGAAACCAGCTTTCAGGCAGTGGCTTCCCAGATCAATAGGGGCAATCGTCGGCATGGTTATTTACATTTCTCGAAGCCGGAGCGCAGTGCCTGCTCATTCAGATTGCGGCCGATAAAGACCAGACGGCTTTCACGCTTTTCATCCGCTTTCCACGGGCGCTGGTGATCGCCTTCGATGATCATATGCACGCCCTGTACAACATAACGGTCTTCGTCATCGGCAAAAGCGATAATACCTTTAAGGCGCAGAATATCCGGCCCTTGCACCTGCGTTACATTCTGAATCCACGGGAAGAATTTTTCTGCATTCAGTTCGCCGGTACGCAGAGACACTGACATGACGGTTACATCGTGGATGGCCGAAGCATGGCCGTGGTCATGTCCGTGATCATGCCCATGATCATGGTTGCAATCGGGGCCGCAGGTATGGTCGTGATCATGGTGGTGGTGATGATGATCGTGTCCGTGGTCGTGGTGATGATGTTCATGATCACAATCAGGGCCGCAAACATGATCCGGATGGTCGTGATCGAGGAAATGCGGATCATTATCCAGAGCGCGTTTGAGGTCAAAAGCACCGCGATCCAGAACCTTGGTCAGGTCAATTTCTGCGCGCTGGGTACGGTGGATAATCGCATGCGGGTTAATCGCGCGGATTGTGGCTTCCACATGTGCCAGTTCCTGCGCTGTTACCAGATCGGTTTTGTTGAGCAGAACCACATCGGCAAAAGCGATCTGGTCTTCGGCCTCTTTACTGTCTTTCAGGCGCAGCGGCAGATGCTTGGCATCAACGAGTGCTACAACCGCATCAAGCTGGGTCTTGGCACGCACATCATCATCCATGAAGAATGTTTGCGCGACCGGAACCGGATCGGCAAGGCCGGTGGTTTCAACGATAATCGCATCGAAACGGCCTGGACGGCGCATCAGACCTTCAACCACGCGGATCAGATCGCCGCGCACGGTGCAGCAAATGCAGCCATTGTTCATTTCATAGATTTCTTCGTCGGACTCGACGATGAGATCATTATCAATGCCGATTTCACCAAATTCATTGACGATCACAGCATAGCGTTTGCCGTGATTTTCGCTGAGAATACGGTTGAGCAGGGTGGTTTTACCGGCGCCGAGATAGCCGGTCAGGACTGTTACCGGAATTTTAGGGAGTGCGGTTGCGGAAGTCGCAACCTGATCTGCTGCTGGGCTATCGCTCATGGGTAGAGTGCCTCTTCATCGTCAGAATTTTTACCGGATCGGGCAACGGGAATTCAGATCCGAGCCGGTCTGTATGTTGAAATCTGTGTGCATATAAGAACTGCGAAACCGTAATTCTATAGAACAGCCCCCAGAGCGTTTCAATTCGAAAAGAATTGTTTGAACCGCTCCGTGGATTTACCTAGCCGCAGTTTCGGATGGATCGAAGCGGAAATAGAAAATAGTCCGGTGGTTATTTTCCCGCGTAGGCGGTTCCCACTTTTCCTGAAACTGCTCTGCCTATATAGAGCAATCACCCCAGAGCGATTGTTCGCAATTTTCAGAGTGCCGGTTTCATAGTGGAGGTGTTTCCCCGAAGACCGAGATGTCAAAGCGATGCACATCTTCCATCAGGCCGCTCAGACCTTTGACAGCATGGGCTATCATTTTCTCACCGTCTTCCGCATTGGCACGCAAGGCATTGCCTGCGGCACCCTGCTTGTTGAGGTCACTCATCATCCAGCCGAAAGCATGGGGGCCGTAAGCACGCAAATATTGAAACTCCTCAATGAAATTCTCCTGCTCATTGATGAAGTTCTGCGCTTTATCCATATGCACAAGCTCCGGCGTCAAGGCCAGCATGACGGAGGTTTCGATATAGCCTGCATGAATATCGAGGTGTTTTTGCTCTGCACTGATCAGGTCTTCCGGAATGCCAAAGCGTGTCCAGTGGGTGGCAACAGCCAGCATGCCTAACCGTGCCCGTAACTCTGTGGCGACGATTGTGGCCAACGGCGAATTACCGCCATGCGCATTGAGGATGACCAGCTTGCGGATATTGGCGGCGCAGAGGTTTTCACCAATCCCGATCCAGCGGTTGACGGCTTCAGAAAAAGCCAGAGTGCGCGTGCCTTCCACATCCATATGTTCAATGGAATAGCCCACGGGTTCCGTTGTCAGAAAACGGGCGGTGATATGATCGGGCAAGTTTGCGGCCAGACGCGATGCTATGCCATCAGCAATGATTGTATCGGTCTCAAAAGGCAGATGCGGGCCGTGTTGCTCATGTGCACCCAGAGGTAAAACGGCGATAAGATTGTCGGGGACGGTTTCCTGTAAGGGCTCAGCTGCAAGAGACGCTTTGATCTGTGTCGTTGTTTCAGAAAGGGCGGAACTGGCGTGCTGGTTGATCTCCGGCAAAATATTTCTCCTCTGAGCGGGTAAAGGCGAACAGCTATCATAACGGGTGAGGGCGCTGACGGCTATTCTAAATACGCCTTTACGGGAATTGTCTTGTCGTCACTTCGGAAAAATGTCCTGCGTTCGGCTGGTCAATGTGTTTCTTGTCAGTCATATCTCCTTCAATTAGTGTGTTTATGACAGATGAGCGGACAGGTGGGGTAAATCATGAGTAAGACAGGCAAAACCGCTATTCTTCAGCCATTGCAGCATAGTGCACGTATGATGCGGACAATTTTGGCAACGCGGCTGCTGGAGCACGGGCTTTATGCAGGGCAGGATGCAGTTTTGCTGAAGCTTGCAGAAGAAGACGGCCTGCCTCCCGGTATTCTGGCGCAGCGTTTAGGTGTGCGTCCGCCGACTGTGACAAAAACAATCAGCCGTTTGCAGGCGCAGGGTTTTGTTACCAAACAGGCATCAGAAAGCGATCAGCGCCAGACCCATGTGTTTCTGACCGATCAGGGGCATGATGTTATCCGCACTATTGAAAAGCTGGTGCGCAAAACGGAAAAAGACTGCCTGCGCGGTTTTGACAAGAAAGAACGTAAGGTTCTGTTGAAATTGCTGGCGCGGGTGGAGAATAATCTGAATGCGGCGGCTGCCGGTCGTCCGTTGCGCTCTGCGGCGAGTGATGAGGCTGAGACTGCGGATGATCTGTCAGACGATAATGACACGGAATAAGATCATATAAATTACCGGTTGTAGTGCTGACATACTGAATATTGGATATTTTGCCGGATAAGATGTTAAAATCCGGCTCGCTATTTGTTTAAGGATATTCTAGACCTTAATGAATAGGTGTGAGGTAAAATGTGGCTGGCAGACAAAATTGCCTGTCAGAGTTTATCGTGACGGCAGATGTGTTTGTTCAATAAGGGGCGGATGGCTTTTGGCCCAGAAAATCAAACTTTCAACCATTGCTGATGCGCTTGGCGTATCAACGGCTACAGTTTCTCTGGCTTTGCGTGACAGTCCTCTGGTGGCGGATCAGACCCGCGACCGTATTAAGGAACATGCCCGCACCATTGGCTATATTTATAACCGCCGCGCGGCATCGCTGCGCACCTCACGCTCCGGCATTATCGGCGTGGTGGTTCATGATATTATGAACCCGTTCTTTGCGGAAATTCTGCGCTCGATTGAAACAGAACTCGACCGTTCCCGTCAGACTTTTATTCTCAGCAATCATTATGACCAGCTCGAAAAGCAGCGCACTTTTGTTGATACGCTTTTGCAGCTCGGCGCGGATGGTGTGATTATGTCTCCGGCCATTGGGACACCTGCGGAAGATATTGAATTGGCGGAAAGCAACGGTCTGCCGGTGGTGCTGATTGCGCGTAATGTTGAAGGCGCGGATGTGCCGGTGTTTCGCGGGGATGATGCCTATGGCATCAGCCTTGCAACCAATCATCTGATTTCTCTTGGACATAGCCGCATTGCAATGATCGGCGGTACGGATCAGACGTCCACAGGGCGCGACCGCTATCAGGGTTACGTCAATGCGATGGAAAAAGCCGGTCTGACCGTAAAGCCGGAGTGGCGCATTCCGGGGCCGCGCACCAAGCAGGGTGGCTTTGAAGTGGCGCCGCAGTTTCTTTCCCTGAAAGACAAGCCAACAGCAGCAGTCTGCTGGAATGATCTGGTGGCAATCGGGTTGATGAACGGTATTGCCCGCGCCGGTCTGGTGCCGGGGGAGGATATTTCGGTCACCGGTTATGATGATCTGGAAGAGGCCGCAATTGCCACACCAGCATTGACAACAGTGTGGAATGGCCAGCGTGAAGTGGGACGGCAGGCTGCTCGTGCGCTGCTTGACCAGCTCAACGGTGTTGAGATGCATAGCGATCAGCCGCTGATTAAGCCGGAGCTACATATCCGCCAGTCAACGAGTAAGCCACATTAAGTGGCCTCCCATTAATTAGTATTGAGTTTTTGCTGAATTAAAAAAGCCGCAGGTTTATCTCTGCGGCTTTTTTCTATTACTTGTTGATACCAGCATGCTTGCGCACAGCATCCCCAAAAGCGTGGAAGATTTTGGCTGAAGGCGCATCGGAACGCACCCAATATTCGGGATGCCATTGCACAGCGAGCGCAAAGCCCGGCGCATCTTTAACCGTCACGGCTTCAATCGTGCCGTCTTCCGCAATTGCCTGCGGTTCCAGCTTGTCGGACAGGCGGTCGATAGCCTGTCTGTGAACAGAGTTGGTTTTTACTGTGTCGCTTTCCAGAATAGCTGCAAGGCAGGAGTTTTCAGCAATTTCAAGCGGATGCGTAATCGCATAGCGCTCATCGCGAATCGCGGAAATCGGCGCGCGGTGGTCATTCTTACCGTCGAGCTCCTGAATGTCGTTGGCAAGTGATCCGCCAAGCGCCACATTCATTTCCTGCAAACCGCGGCAAATGCCGAGAACCGGAATGCCGCGCTCCAGTGCTGCGCGGATCAGGGGCAGTGTGGTCGCGTCACGGTCAGGGTCAAACGGGCCATGTTGTTCGCTGGCTTCCTGCCCGTAAAGAGCGGGGTGCACATTGGAGCGCGAGCCAGTCACGAGCAGGCCGTGCACAGCGGCAAACAGCGCGTCGAAATCAACTTTTTCGCGGATATTCGGCACCAGAACAGGCGTCACACCGGCAGCTTCCACAAGCGCCGTAACATATTCAGAAGGTGTTGCGTGCCAGTTATTGCCGTCGATATCACGGATATCCGATGTGACAGCAATCAGAGGGCGGGATTTTTGCGTCATAAAACAGGCCTTGTCGTGGTTGCGCAGTGGCAGGCAGTTGGTTAGTTTTGCGTGATGACAGCGACTCTTTACAGCGCGCATGAAAAATTGAAATGACCACGGGTGAACCGGTGTAAATTGTCAGTTTTTCAAACGCCTGAAATTGTCTACTGCAAAGCGGGCAGATTTGAAATAAATTTTGCTGTGTTCTGAGGCACTGTTTCAAGGACGCAGCAAAACGATTGAGGGGGCAGATGTCCGCAAATAGCCAGAATTTATTTTCTGTTGAAGGCAAGGTAATTGCTGTAACCGGTGGCTCCTCAGGGCTCGGGCATCATATGGTGCATACTCTGGCAGCGCATGGCGCAAAAGTGGTCTCAATTGCCCGCAGTCATGTGCCGCATTGTTGTCCGGATTGTGACGGTACCAAACCGGATATTCTCCATGTGCATGCCGATGTCTCTGACAAAGAAGAAATCTGCGCGGCCTTTGATCAGGCGGAAAAATGTTTCGGCCCTGTGAGTGTGGTTTTTAACAATGCAGGTATTGCCTGTAAGGCCAGCGCATTGAAAACGACTTCTGCAATGATGGAGCAGGTTTTTGCCGTTAATGTTGTCGGTGCTTTCAATGTTGCGCAGGAAGCCGCACGGCGCATGATTGCCGCTAATCTTGCCGGTGCGATTATCAATACGACGAGTATTCTTGGCAATGTTCCGCAAAAAGGCGCTATTGCTTATTCTATGTCCAAAGCTGCGCTGACGCAGATGACACGCTCTTTAGCGCTGGAATGGGCGGCTCATAATATTCGCGTGAATGCCATTGCTCCGGGCTGGTTTCCGACTGGCATTAATCAGGATTTGATGGAAGGGCCTGCACACGGTTATCTGAAAGCAAAAAACCCGATGCGCCGCCTTGGTGAAAATTGTGATCTGGAAGGCGCGTTGTTGCTGCTTGCTTCAAATGCCGGCGGCTATATGACCGGCACAACTATTACAATTGACGGCGGGCATAGCTTGCAAAGCTGAGAATTGTGCTCGGGTCTGAACACAATATGCCCCTGATTTTTTATTTTAGTGTATGATTGTTCCTGTTCGGGTGGTTCCGCCTGAAGAGGAGAAATGCCTTGGTGTCTGACAATGAGGAGAACGGAGCCTGAAGCGGAGCCGGAAATGGCAGTGAACAGGTTTGTTTTTGCATATTGTCGCTTGCTGCGTTAATGCGCGTGAGTATATCAGAGTTTTTAAATATATATTTATAGTTATGAAGCATTATCATCTGCAGGCAACTCAACAACCTATGGCGTTGATTTTAATGTAAAAACACTCAAAAGTAGAAAAAGTTGAAACTTATTTTTAAAGTATTTTTGTCATTCTTCCCCGGCGAGGGGGAGCGATAACAAATGACATGGTTATTTAAAACCAATATTCCGGTGGACGTTCGCCTGTCATTTGTCAGAGCGCTGTATGGCAATCGGGCTACCCTGTGGTTCGGGTTGGCAGCACATATGCTGGCCTGCGCAGTGATTTATTTTAAAACCAGCGATGTTGTATTTCTGGGCTTTGCCGGCCTGTTTGCGCTGATCACCAGCATCCGCATGTATGATATGCATGTTTTTGACAGGGCTGATTTCAGCAGGCTGACGCATGATAAAATCAACCGTTGGGAAATGCATTACCTCATCGGTGCCTGTGCGATTTGCCTGGTGCTTGGCCTGCTTTGCTTTTACAGCACCTATGTGATCGACGATCCTTTTGCTGAACTGGCCAGCCTGTCTATTCTTCTTGCTTCTGTGGTTTCCATTGTCGGTCGTAACTATGCGTCGCGCAATGCTGTAGTGATGATGTCGATCTGCGCGCTGGTGCCTGTATTACTGGGCTTCATTCTGGTCGACAGTATTTTCCATGTCGTTATCGGCGCGCTTCTGGTGCCGTATTTCCTCAGCAATATTCAGATGGCCAACGGCTTGCGCCAGTCCCTTTTTGCTGCGGTGATGAATGAACGCCGTTTGAGCACTGTTGTCAGCCGTTTTGATACCGCGCTGAATAATATGCCTCAGGGACTGGTGATGCTGGACGGGCGGGCCTCAATTGCTGTGGTCAATAAACAAGTGCGGGATATGCTGAATATCTCGCAGAATGTCAGTCTTCTGAACCGTCCTTTTGAAGTTGTGTTGCGTTATTGCGCAAAGCACGGCCTGTTTCCGAGTGAAGAGCTGGATAATGTGCGGATGCGCATCGGCGATCTTTTGGAAGGTCGCAGGCAGCGGGATGTTTTTCAGTTTGGCGAAAACCGCTATATCGAAGTGATGTGTAATCAGCGTCGTGAAGAAGGTGCGGTGCTGATTTTTGACGATGTAACCGGCCGTATTGAGGCTGAGGCGCAGATTCAGCATATGGCGCGCTATGATGGTTTGACAGGTCTGCCGAACCGTTTCTATTTTGAAACGCTGGTGCGTGCACTGACAACCGGTAATCAGCCTGATGAGCTGGTTGCACTGGCGGTGATCGATCTTAATCATTTCAAGCATGTGAACGATACGTACGGGCATCATGCGGGGGATGAGTTGCTGCGTCAGTTTGCCGAGCGGATGGGCGGGCTTGATCCGAACCGTTTTGTTGCGTCGCGTTTTGGCGGCGATGAATTTGTATTGTTTATTCAAGGCATTAAAGATCGCTCGAGTATCAATGTCGTTATGGATGAGGTGATTACCTATCTGTGCGGCGTTTATAATTTTTCATCGCAGCAGATTTATCTGGATATCAGTGCCGGTGTGGCCATTGATGTGATGAAAAATATGGATTTGCGCGGGCTGCATGTGAATGCTGATCTGGCATTGTATGAAGCCAAAAGTAACGAGCATAACCGGTGGGTTGCGTTTGTTGAGGCGATGGATACGAAATACCGGTCGCGTCAAAAACTTAAAAATGATCTGCGTGAGGCGATCAGCGAGGGCAGCCTGACGGTGGTTTATCAGCCGATTGTCAGCCTCAATTCTCTGCGTATTGTTGCGGTTGAGGCGCTGTCGCGCTGGCATCACCCGCAATTGGGGCCGATCGGGCCTGCTGATTATATCCCGCTGGCTGAAGAAATGGGGATTATCACAGAGCTGACTCGTTTTATGTTGCGCCGCGCCTGTCAGGATTGCGCAGGCTGGGGGCACAAAATCGGTGTTTCGGTTAATCTTTCTGCGATTGATCTGAAAAATACAGGCATCGTTGATATGGTGGTGGACGCATTGCAGAGTGCACAGCTGCCATCCTATCTGCTGGAGGTGGAAGTTACCGAAAGCGCTATCATCAGCGATCGCGTTAAGACCTGTGAAATGCTGCAAAAGCTAAAGAATTCAGGCATCAATATTGCGCTGGATGATTTCGGTACCGGTTATTCAAGCCTCAGCTATCTGAATACGCTGCCGCTCACCAAAGTGAAAGTTGATCGCTCTTTTGTGCGTGATATTGTGACAGACCGGCGCGCTTTTATGCTGTTGCGGGGTGTGACGCAGCTTTCCCATGAGCTTGGTTTTGGGGTGACCATTGAGGGCGTGGAAACCGAAGAGCAGCTGAAGCTTATCCGTGGCACAGGTGGCGCTGATCTGGTGCAAGGGTTCTTGCTGGGCACGCCGTTGCGTGCTGAAGAAATCAGCGCTCAGTTGCAGAAATCTTTATCGGTCACGCCGAAGGATTTCCGGTTCGAAGTTGAGACAGATGATCTCTGACCTGATATTCGGGCAATGTGGAAGTGGTTCCCTGGCAATTTATCTCTAAAAACAAAATACTCAGCGCTGCAAATGGAAAAAATATCATTTGCAGGTGGTTGGGCACTTGCTTTTTCCCGTACATAAAGAGAAATGGTTACCAGTATATTTGTATCCTGAAATCAGCGGGCAAATATGGTAGGTGATGCCTGTGAGGGATGTTGCCGTTTCCTGAAAGGCCGGTGCCGGTGTCTCTGGAAAACATGAAAGCACTGTAATGCTTTGAAAATACGCTTTATTTTAGGTTTATCTTATGAGTGCGGATTTTCAAATTATCATAGCGTTTCCATGTTCGCCGCAATGCGCAGTTTGCATCGCTTCGGGACGGTTGCACCATAGCTTAAGTTTATTGGTGGCGGACGATAATTTATGACGGTCTCTCAACCGGTTGCGAAAGCACCAGCTATTTCGAACTTCGCCCGGCATATGCTGGAGTTTCTTGATCGCGTAGAATACCGGCGTGTCATCCATGCGGAAGATCTCGAAGAGATCGGCAGATTACGCTATCGCTCCTATATGACGCGTAATGTCATGGACGATAATCTTCTCGGTACAATTGTGGACGATGTGGACCGTGACCATCAGGCCTATGTTTATGGCATGTATATAGATGGTATCCTGGTCAGTACTTTACGCGTTCATCATATTACAGCAGCCCACAGGGTGGGCACCAGCGCCAAACTTTTCCCTGATATTCTGGGGCCGATGCTGGATAATGATATGAGCTTTGTTGACCCGACGCGCTTTGCTGCAGATCCTGTATATTTGGCAGAGTTTCCGGCTATTCCTTATCTGACGCTGCGGATTGCTGCTATGGCCTCAGAATTCTTTAATGCCAGTTTTTGCTTAGCAGCGGTTAAGCCTGAACATATGGCTTTCTATAAACGTATCTTCGGTTCGCAGATGCTGGCTGATCCGCGGGATCATGAAGGCTATGGCATTCAGGTTGGCTTGGGTGCGGCAGCCGTCAGCTCTATCCGCGATGCGGTTGCAGTACGGTTCCCGTTCTTTAAATCACAGCCGCATGAGCGGCGTAATATGTTTGCGGATGTGCGGCTCGGCAATATTCCCCTGACAATTTTACCGACTGCAAAATATACCGGTCTGGGTGCCTGACACAGGTATAAACGATGGTGTTGCAGCAGATTGTCGCAACATAGCCGGTAACAGATGCTTGCCTATCAGGGGAGAACTGTGTCAACTGTGCGCTGATAAGCTATCTGAACCGGAAGACGGCCGTTAAGGAAGATATCTTTGGGGAGGGAGAAAGAAATGGCAGAAATTCAGCACGGTCCTGCAGAGCTGGGCGCGGAGATGGATTATCCGGAGCATGAGCGGACGTATCAGGGCTTTACCTGGCTGGTGAAGTGGGGAACAATTGTGCTCGCTGCGTTGATGGCTGCGATGGCTTTTGCTTTCTTTGCTGCAGGTTGGTTCTCGGGTGTTGTTCTGTTTGCGCTGATTATGGCTGCCGCAGTTTTTCTGGCCTGATATTTCCTAAAAAACACATCTGATATGACAAAAGCAGTTCAGGATTTTACCGGAACTGCTTTTTTGTGCTGTCTTTGAGACAGGTATAATTTTGTATGCCTGCTTTAAAATAAAGCGTGTCAGGTCAGTAAGGCTGACATAATTGCGTATTTTCGATCACACCAGAGATTTTTTGCATAATTAGTATTGCAGCCTGATTTTTCCGTGATTTACTGCCCCCCGATTAAAATGATGTTTTGTATGCAGCCGGACATGGCTGCTGCAAAATATCGGGGCAGGGAAAGTGAGGGCAGTTTTGTCTCAGGTAATATTCATTCCCGTTGAGACTGATCCGAATGAAACACGGGTGGCGGCAACGCCGGAAACCGTGAAAAAGCTGATTGGTCACGGATTTAAGATAATCGTGGAAAGCGGTGCGGGCACGTCATCGCGCATAACGGATCAGGCTTTTGCTGATGCCGGTGCGCAGATCGGCAAAACCACCGACATTAAAACCGCGGATATTATTCTTAAACTACGCCGTCCCTCACAGACTGAACTGAAAAATTATAAAACCGGTGCAGTGCTGATCGCGATGCTCGATCCTTACGGTCATGAAGACAGTGTGGCAGCAATTGCGCAGGCGGGGCTGACTGCTTTCACGATGGAGTTCATGCCGCGCATTACCCGTGCACAGGTGATGGATGTGTTGTCGTCGCAGGCCAATCTCGCCGGTTATCAGGCAGTGATTGATGCAACGGCGGAATATGACCGCGCCATACCGATGATGATGACTGCTGCCGGTACCGTGCCTGCGGCCAAAGTCTTTGTGATGGGGGCAGGGGTTGCCGGTCTTCAGGCCATTGCGACAGCACGCCGTCTTGGTGCGATTGTAACGGCGACTGATGTGCGTCCTGCCGCTAAAGAACAGGTTGCATCGCTCGGTGCAAAATTTGTCGCTGTCGAGGACGATGAGTTCAAGGCTGCAGAAACTGCGGGCGGCTATGCCAAGGAAATGTCGAAAGACTATCAGGCCAAGCAGGCAGCGCTGGTCGCTGACCATATTGCCAAGCAGGACATAGTGATTACCACAGCGCTTATTCCGGGGCGCGCTGCGCCGCGTCTGGTGAGTGCCGCTATGGTGGCAAGCATGAAGCCGGGCTCCGTGCTGGTTGATTTGGCCGTTGAGCGTGGCGGCAATGTGGAAGGTGCCGTTGCGGGGCAAATTACCGAAAAAGACGGTGTAAAAATTATCGGCCACATGAACACGGCCGGTCGTATTGCAGCTTCTGCATCGCAACTTTATGCACGTAACCTGTTCGCTTTCCTTGAGACGCTGATCAACAAAGACACAAAACAGGTTGCTATCAATCTGGATGATGAACTGGTGAAGGCAACTGTGCTGACCCATCAGGGCGCTATTGTGCATCCGGCTTTTGCTAATGCAAAAGCAGCGCCTGTTGCGGCTAAGGATAAGGCGGAAACAGCTCAGAAGCCTGCTGTGAAGAAAGCTCCGGTCAAAAAAGCTGCTCCTAAAAAAACGGCTGCTGAAAAACCGGCACCCAAAACGGGCGCAGGCAAGTAAACCGTAAATGAGGCCGGAAATAAGGGAGATGAGGCATGAGTGCGGATTCTTTGAAAGAGGCACTTGGTGGTCTCGATAAGGCGGTTGAAAATCTGAGGGCTGCTGCGGAAGGTCTGGGGAGTTCAGATAGCATCAGCAATGCTGTGCATGCCGCGAGCGGTGGCGTGATTGATCCGTTTGTGTTTCAGCTGGCGATTTTCGTGCTGTCGATTTTTGTCGGTTATTACGTTGTCTGGTCGGTAACGCCTGCCTTGCACACGCCTTTGATGGCGGTGACCAATGCGATTTCATCGGTGATTGTCGTCGGTGCGCTTCTGGCCGTTGGCCTCTCTCTATCCGGCTGGGCAACCGGCTTCGGCTTTATCGCTCTGGTGTTGGCAAGCGTGAATATTTTCGGGGGCTTTCTGGTCACCCAGCGCATGCTCGCCATGTATAAGAAAAAAGACAAGTGAGGGCTGAAACATGAGCGTTAATCTGGCAGCCTTTCTTTATCTCGTTTCCGGCGTGCTGTTTGTTCTGGCATTGCGCGGTCTTTCTCACCCGACGACCAGCCGTCAGGGTAATTTCTACGGTATGCTCGGCATGGGCATTGCTATTGTTACCACGCTGATATTGGCGCAGCCGTCAATTAAAGGTCTGGCGCTGATTGTGCTGGGGCTGGCAATTGGTGGTGGCGCCGGTGCTGTTGTTGCCAAGCGCATTGCGATGACTGCAATGCCGCAGCTGGTGGCGTTTTTCCACTCGCTGGTTGGTCTTGCTGCCGTGATGGTAGCCGCTGCGGCTCTCTATTCTCCGCATTCTTTCGGCATCGGTGAAGTCGGCTCAATCCACGCGCAGGCACTGGTGGAAATGTCGCTTGGCGTAGCCATTGGTGCGATCACCTTTACCGGTTCGATCATTGCTTATCTGAAACTTGACGGGCGGATGTCCGGCAAGCCGATCATGTTGCCGTCACGCCATATCATCAATGCGGCGCTGTTTATCGGCATTGTGGTGCTGGTGATCGCGCTGGCGATGACCGAGAGTTATCTGGTGTTCTGGGCGATCGTGGTGCTGTCACTGTTGTTTGGCGTGCTAATCATTATCCCGATTGGTGGCGCGGATATGCCGGTGGTTGTGTCGATGCTCAACTCCTATTCCGGCTGGGCTGCAGCAGGTATCGGCTTCACGCTGGGCAATCTGGCACTGATTATCACCGGTGCGCTGGTTGGTTCTTCCGGTGCCATTCTGTCTTACATCATGTGTAAGGGCATGAACCGCTCGTTCATTTCTGTGATCCTTGGTGGTTTCGGTGGTGATACATCTTCTGGTGGTAGCACGGGTGAGGTAGAGCAGCGTCCGGTGAAACAGGGCTCGGCGGATGATGCGGCTTTCATCATGAAAAATGCAGCCAAAGTGATCATCGTGCCGGGTTATGGTATGGCAGTCGCTCAGGCGCAACATGCACTGCGTGAAATGGCTGATAAGCTGAAGGCAGAGGGTGTTGAGGTCAAATATGCCATTCATCCGGTGGCGGGTCGTATGCCCGGCCATATGAACGTGCTGCTGGCCGAAGCCAATGTGCCTTATGATGAAGTGTTCGAGCTGGAAGACATCAATTCTGAATTTGCACAGGCTGATGTGGCTTTCGTAATCGGTGCGAATGACGTGACTAATCCGGCGGCGAAAACCGACCCGCAGTCACCGATCTTCGGTATGCCTATTCTCGATGTGGATAAGGCCGGTACGGTGCTGTTCATCAAGCGCGGTATGGGGTCAGGCTATGCGGGTGTGGAGAATGAATTGTTCTTCCGTGACAACACCATGATGCTGTTTGCTGATGCAAAGAAGATGGTCGAAAATATCGTCAAAGCGCTGGATTAAACCGGTGTGTTTTGTCAGCTAAAAGAAAAGGCGGCTTTTGAGCCGCCTTTTTTATTGCTGTTTTATAAATATTTAGTACTGATTTGGATCGGAAAAATGCCTGCGGCTGGTCGAAAGTTGCGCGCAGGCAAAGACTTATATTCAGCGCCTGAGAAAAAGAATCTCAAGCGATCTGCCTCAGTAGAACCCGCTTTAAATTGGGATTTTTAATTTGAATATTTTCATCTTTAGTCTCCTTGTTAAAGGAGGAAGATGAATGAAATTATTTATAAATTTATATCGTAAAATGTTGTTGCTTGGTGCATGCGTTTGTTCTTTCTCAGTGGCAGCCCATGCAGATGTTAATAAAGTTTATCAAACAGCATTCGGTGCTGAAGCAGCAGTAAAAATCGGAAAGATATATTTCACCGCTGATATTAATGCCGGAACTATTTCTGATCTGGCACGGGTTCTGGATGAGTTGAATATCGGTTATAAAAATCTCGGAGCTATTTATCTCTATGTCAGCAGCTATGGCGGCGACATGGATAGTGGTTATGCAGGATATTGGCTTGTGAGGGGATCCCGCATTCCGGTGACAGCAGTCAATATTTCAACAGTCGGGTCTGCAGCGAGCATGATGTTTTGTGGTGCTGATAACAGACAATCTTTACAAGGCAGCCGGTTTATTATTCACCCTGCAAACCTCTTACGAAAAAGTTCATCCTTGACGACTGACGAGCTGAAAATCGCACAGTCTAACCTTGCCGGATATAATCAAATGTTCAGAGATGTTTATAAGAAATGCACAACATTTGGTGATGATGAGATGAATGCTGTCTTGGAAAGGGAAGCCCAAAGAATGCTTCTTTCGTCACAGCAGGCAATGGACAAAGGTATTATTACAAAGCTGGCTGATAATATTATTCATGCTCAGGTTGCTTATTATATTACCGACGGAGGTAAGAAATAAAACAAAGCCTCCGGAACGATTTGATTTCCGGAGGCTTTAAACTCGCTGAACTATTTAACTGCCATAAACCAGTTTGTCCTGACGGGCGCGCAGTTCTGCGAGGCGGGAGCCGGCAGGCAGAGCCGCATTGTCATAGGTGATCAGCTCACCCTTTTTAATCGGCTTGAGCACTCTGGCGCCGGTCAGCATACCGCACGGAATGGCTTTGGCCGCGCGGGCTTCACCGGCCGTCATGATCCATGCGCGGTAGCAATATTCGCCAATCGCATCGAGCGTTTCACCAATCGCCATATCTTTCTTGGCAACGGCTGCAACTTCAGCTACCGGCTTGTCCAACGGCACCATGTCCGGCTTGCCATAGAGCACAACGCGGGCGCAGGTCAGCGGCACTTCCAGCGAA
>NZ_JARRAE010000009.1 GCF_030376605.1 Pseudochrobactrum sp. sp1633
CAATCCAAACTGTCAACACGACTTTTCAAAAAAATCACATAAATCGTAAAGTTTCTTTCCACAGGGAAAAATACAAAAATTAAACAATTGTTAGCCAGTTTTCAGTGCCCGCACATTCAGATTCGTATGCATATTATAAAACGACAAGCACCCCTGCCCTGCTGTTCCGCATTTGATACCGGCGACGGTCTACGCTACACATAGAGCACAATAACAATATATATAATGCAGGGAACACCGCTTACATGCTGACTAAAAAAGGGAAATACGGCCTCAAAGCTATGGTGCATCTGGCCGAAGCCCCGCAAGACAATCTTATTTCCGTGGGCGAGATAGCCAAAGCCCGTAATATTCCGCGTAAATTTCTCGATAATATCCTGACCGATTTGCGCGTCGCGGGATTTGTACTGAGCCGCAAAGGAAAAGGCGGCGGCTTCTGTCTGGCTAAGCCGGCCGATCAAATTTCAATCGGCAATATCATCCGCAGCCTTGATGGCCCGCTGGCCCCCCTCCCCTGCGCAAGCAAAACAGGATATAAAGCCTGCGAAGACTGTATTGAGGAAGATTGTAAAATTCGTCGTATGATGCTGGAAGTGCGCGAAGCCATCGCCAGCGTACTTGATAAGCGTACACTGGCAGATGGCTTCAGCGATTTTTGATGCAGATTATTGCAAACACGATTTCAAAGATGTCGCCAGATTAGGGATCAGTTGCGGGTAAAGCTCTGGTCCGTCTTTTATATCTGCACCAAGCGGATCAAGGACGCCTGTTTTTGCCTCTGTACCCTCAAGCACAGTCTTAACCAGCGCAGACTCAAATTGCGGCTCGGAGAAAACGCAGGTCGCACCTAAGGATTTCACCTTGGACTGAATTTCACGAATACGTGCCGCTCCCGGCGCCTTTTCCGGATTGACTGTAATTGAGCCGGCCGCAGAAAGTTCGAACCGGCGCTCGAAATACTGATAGGCATCATGGAACACAATATAAGGCTTGGTGCGCACCGGCTCCAACTCCGCCGCCACGTCTTTTTGTAATGCATCAATCTTATCCGCATAGGCTGCCGCATTTTCCCGATACTGCTTTGCGTGATCAGGATCAGCCTTGCTTAACGCCTCCGCAATCGGCACCAGCATCAGTTTAGCGTTTTGCGGATCAAGCCAGATATGCATATCATCATGATGATGATCATGCGCCTCACCTTCCGCGTCATGGTCGTGACTATGTCCATGCCCGCCGTGATCATGCGCTTCAAAATTTCCGCCTTCACGAGCGGAGAGGATTTCCAGTCCCTTTACCTGATCCAGCCGGACAACCTCAGCCTTTGCACCGAGACTTTCCAAAGGCTTCGTCAAATAGGTTTCCATTTCCGGCCCGACCCAGAAAATCACCTTTGCTTTTTCCAGCGCACCGGCATCGGAAGGCTTCAGACTATATCCATGTTCTGACGCTGACCCCTTGACGATGAGCTCCGGCTCCCCTGCCCCCTGCATGACTGCGGAAACCAGCGAATGGATTGGCTTGATTGAAACCACCACATCGCCTTTTTCCGCAGCCAATACAGCTTGGGATGAAACAGACAATAAAGCGGATGCCAGCAAAACTCGGATAACAGACATAAAACCTCACAGAAATTGCCATTAAAAGCTGCCACCATTTGCAATGGCAGCACGCAGATACAATATGTTATAAAGTTACATTATTGCGTAATGCTATAACGTATGAGATAACCGCTGACAAGAGATAAAGCGGTTCCTATATCTTCATTCAGTTGAACCGCTCTGAATTGCGAAAGCGAACAATGCATCACTCATTATCAACAGCGCCAAACGGACAAACGCTACCTCATAAACTAGAGCCGGAAATTCTTCTGCGTCTGGACAATGCAGGTGTTGAGCGCAACGGACGCTGGCTTGTTCGCAATATCAGTCTTAATTTGCACCGCGGTGAAATTGTCACCCTGATCGGTCCGAATGGTTCAGGGAAAAGCACGACAGCTAAAATGGCACTGGGCATTCACAAGCCGGATGAGGGCAGCGTTAAGCAAGAAAAAGAGCTGGCAATCGGCTATGTCCCGCAAAAAATCACGATCGATCCGAGCCTGCCGCTAACGGTTGAACGTATGATGCGTATGACCCGCCCCTTAAGTAAAGATGCAATTACCTCCGCTCTGGAGCTTGCGGGGATACCTCAGCTCATGAATGCTCAGGTCGTTCACCTTTCGGGCGGCGAGTTTCAACGCGCGCTTCTTGCCCGTGCTTTTGCCTGCAAACCGGATTTACTGGTACTGGATGAGCCATTGCAAGGTGTCGACTTTGCCGGTGAAGCCGAACTTTACGAGAAAATTGCCCGATTCCGTGACCAGACCGGCTGCGGCGTGCTGATGATCTCGCATGATCTGCATATTGTTATGGCCGCAACTGATCGGGTTGTCTGCCTCAATGGTCATATCTGTTGTAGCGGTACACCGGTTGATGTGGCTGCAAGCCCTGAATATGCCAAGCTTTTCGGACTGCGCACTCCGCGCGGAGCAGATATTCCGCCGTCAATTGCCGTTTATACACATCATCACGACCATACCCATCTGGCTGACGGACGTGTGCAACATGCAGACGGAACGATAACCGATCATTGTCACCATGATGACGGCCATCATCATGAGCCCGCTGAAGAGCATAACCATTCCAAAACCGGCGGGCACAAACATGTTTGATGATTTTTTCTTCCGCGCCATGCTTGCCGGAATTGGCATTGCCTTAATCACCGGCCCGATTGGTTGCTTTATCGTATGGCGGCGTATGGCCTATTTCGGCGATACAATGGCGCATTCCGCCTTGCTTGGTGTCGGTCTGGCTATGCTGTTTGACCTGAATATCATGGTCTCAGTCTTTATTATAGCATTCACCATAGCCATGCTGCTGGTTGTTTTGCAGCGGCGGCATACGCTTTCGGCCGATTCCCTGCTGGGCATTCTCTCCCATGCCACGCTGGCTTTCGGCCTTGTGCTGGTAGCCTTCATGACATGGATTCGCTTTGACCTTATGTCACTGCTCTTCGGCGACATACTCGCGGTTTCTGTATCCGACCTCATTGCTATCTATGCCGGTGGCGCACTCATATTAGCCGCACTGGTTAAACTCTGGCGGCCGTTGCTGGCAGCGACTATCAGCGAAGACATTGCACAAGCTGAAGGCATGAAGCCTGAACTTTACCGCACACTCTTTATGATTTTGTTGGCATTGCTGATTGCCATTGCCATGAAGATTGTGGGCATTTTGCTGATTACCGCTTTGCTGATTATACCCGCAGCCACAGCACGGCGTTTTGCTATTTCGCCGGAACAAATGGCCATTTATGCAGCATTCATCGGCGCTTGCGCAGTTATTGCCGGCCTGTTCGGGTCACTCAATTATGACACGCCATCAGGGCCATCCATAGTCGTGGCATCTGTGATCTTTTTTGTTATAAGCTTACTACCTTGGCAGAAACTCAAAGCATCTTTGCCAGTTGCGCGCGATAAGGAGACTTGAGATGACCAGTCACACGCATTCAGTAACAGCTGCAGCTGCGCGCGCTCCTAAACTCACACGCAATCAAAATCTCGTTCTGGAAACGCTTGCAAAGGCTGAATTTCCGCTCAGCGCCTATACTATTCTGGATCAGCTTCGTGAGGATGGTTTCCGCGCACCTTTGCAGGTTTATCGCGCACTGGATAAATTGCTGGAATACGGCCTGATCCATCGTCTTGAAAGCCTGAATGCCTTTATCGCCTGCGCACATCCGCATCATCAGGAACACGGCCATCTTCATGGCATTGCTGCTTTTGCGATTTGCGATCAATGCGGTCTGGCTTCAGAATTCTCGGAACCGGAAATTGAAGATTGCGTGCAGCACTGGACGCAGAAAAATCACTTCCATCCAAGCAAAACCACGCTGGAAATTCGCGGCCTTTGTGCCAGCTGTGCCCATAACTAAGCGCCTATAGGCCAGATCCCGCACCGCCACTGCACCGGTGCGGGAAATTTCAGATCTCACCCCTGAAGATGTGATGTATCCGGCAGAGGTATAATGCCAAGCGACATCGCCACCGCAACCGCGGATGTACGGTTAGCACAGCCAAGCTTGATCTTGGCATTTTGCAGATAGGTCACCACGGTCCAGCGGGCAATGCTGAGAATCTCCGCAATTTCACCATCCGTCTTGCCACGCGCCGCCCATTTCAGGCAGTCAACTTCGCGCGGTGTCAGAGAAACCAGCGACTGCACTTCTGTCTTTTGAGTTGAGTAATCACAAACTGCCGTCAGAACAGCTTCGTGCACCTGAGCAGCAGCAAGCAAAAAATCCTTCTCCAGCAAACGGATCAGCTCTGCGGCAGACATTCCGTTCTTTCCGTTTTGATTTTTCAGATCATCAAACGCAAAAATTGTATGCGCATCGCCTCGTCCGTTCAGGCGTTGAGTCACCATTATATATAATGTACCGAAGTTGTGGGCGCGCATATCATCCACAAAACTCTGCAACAAAGGCGTGTTTTGCTTTTGATTATATATCTCGGCAATACTGACGCTGCGCGGCTTCTGAACATCAGACCATTTCTGATGGAATAACGGATCAATGTCGAAATAGCTTTTCACCGCATAATTCACCACCCAATCGGCAGGATATGTGGAGACAACAGCGCGGACGGTATCGTCACTTGTATGATCATCAGGATGCTTGGGCGTGATATGCGTAATATGTCGGCATGAAAGCCGCTGCCGCACAGCAAGATATGTCTCAAGTATAGACGAGCGATATTCTTTACCAAAGAAACTGTTCTGAAAATCAGGGAAATGGATAAATTCAAATTCCATAGAGAAATTCCGTTTTGAGCACCTTAAAATCGGCGAAATGAAACCACAAAAAAATGAAACAATAAAAACGCGCAAATATGAAAATGATTCGAAAGCAAAAAACGCGCGAAAGCCTTGTGAACGAATACTACGTCTTAAATGCAGCAGAAAATATAATTTTAGTACGATGCCGCAAACCAGACATTAACGACAATCATCTTCATAAAATAAAACCGGCCATCACTCCTTTCCTGGCTCTAGACCCGATGCGGGCCTCAATGAAACACCAAATTAAAACAATATATTAAAAAGAATTTTCATTCGCTTACTTACAAAAACGCACATATTTGCATCGACGTTTTATTAAAATGTTTTTATCGCAATGCACAACTACCAACTCTTTGCCCGCAATATATATACTGTTAACGACATACGAAAAATCACATCCTGAGCAAATGAAAGTAATTTACAGCGCTCATCCGCCAAGAAAAATTCAGAGAATATTTAATATATTCAAACCATTACGTGTTTCATTAACTTTTATTCATTTGTCATGGCCGAAACTGCAACATTCAATTGCTTGCGATATAAAAACATGGTTCACTTGCCGCGGGATTGAAGAAAAACGATAGCTGTCATGCAAGTTTCACAGGACACGCCTATCGAAAAAACACGAGGCTGGCCTAAAACAGGCCTCCCGTAGATTTAAGGGGAGTATATCAATGCTTAACAGAACAACTCGGCTGTTGTCCCTCACAACAGCAATCGCTTTTGCCGGCACCACATTCTCTGTGGCTGCGCCGTCAGAAGAACTGATTGCGGCTGCGAAAGCTGAAGGTCAGCTGACCACAATCGCTCTGCCACATGACTGGTGCGGCTATGGCGAAATCATCAAGAGCTTCAAAGACAAATACGGCATTCAGGTCAATGAACTGAACCCTGATGCAGGCTCCGGCGATGAAATCGAAGCGATTAAAGCAAACAAAGACAATAAGGGCCCGCAGGCACCTGACGTGATCGATGTTGGCTTTACTTTCGGCACCACTGCCAAAGCGGCCGGTCTGCTTCAGCCTTATAAAGTATCAACATGGGATTCGATCCCGGATGATGCAAAAGATGCAGAAGGCTTCTGGTACGGCGACTATTACGGCGTTCTGGCCTTTGAAGTAAACAAAGACATCATCAAAGATGCTCCGCAGGACTGGGCTGATCTGCTCAAGCCTGAATTTGCAAATGCTGTTGCCCATTCCGGTGATCCGCGTGCATCCACACAGGCAATCCTGAGCGTGTATGCAGCTGGTCTCGCTCTTGGCGGCAAAGCCGGTGAAGAAGCAGCAACGAAGGGTCTCGAATTCTTCCGTGATGTGAACAAAGCTGGCAACTTCGTACCGGTTATCGGTAAGGCTGCATCTCTGGCACAGGGTTCAACCCCGATTGTTATCCGCTGGGATTACAACGCGCTTGCTGATCGTGATACGCTGAAAGGCAATCCGGAAGTGGAAGTTATCATTCCGAAAACCGGTGTTGTTGCAGGCGTTTACGTGCAGGGCATCAGCGCCTATGCACCGCATCCGAACGCAGCCAAGCTCTGGATGGAACACCTTTATTCCGATGAAGGCCAGATCGGCTATCTGAAGGGCTATTGCCATCCGATCCGCTTCAACGCTATGGCAAAAGAAGGCAAGATCCCTCAGGATCTGCTCGACAAGCTGCCACCGGCAGAAGCTTACCAGAAAGCTGTTTTCCCGACATTGGAAGAACTCGACAAGTCTCAGGCTGTGATTACAAAGAACTGGGATAGCGTCGTCGGCGCGAATGTTCAGTAAACTGAACCTCTGATACTGCTGCTGTTACGGGAGCTTATAAAACCTCCCGTAACAGTTTTCGCAATTTGCGTTTTAATGCGGCACATATCATCATAGACAACAACTCAGCGGGTAGATCAGTTGCACTCTTGGCTGAATGCTTGCAGATTTCAGCACCTCAATCTGCGGAATATTTCATAGTCGCAGACGATAAAAAGCAAAAATAATATGAGCTTGTCCAGTAATGGCGTAACATCTGACATGCCCCCCGCGCGCCGCGCCAAGCGTCGCCTGCCATTAGAGTGGCTGGGTGTTGCCCCTTTTTTCGCATTCGCAATTCTGTTTCTGCTTTGGCCGACCATGTATCTGGTGGTTGGTGCGTTTCAGGATGATCAGGGTAATTTCACCCTGCAAAATATTATAGATTTGTTTGAACCCGGCATCATGAGTGCCTATTGGGTCTCGATCAAAATCAGTTTTGCCTCCGCATTAGGCGGCGCAATCATCGGTTCGTTCATGGCATGGGCGATTGTGCTGGGCAAACTGCCCCGTTTTCTGCGCCCGACTGTGCTCACATTCTCCGGCGTCGCGTCCAACTTTGCCGGTGTTCCGCTGGCTTTTGCGTTTCTCGCCACACTCGGCCGCACCGGTTTTGTCACCATTTTACTACGCGAATGGTTCGGATTTAACCTCTATGCCACCGGCTTTAACCTGCTGAGCTTTTTCGGCCTGACGCTGACCTATCTGTTTTTCCAGATTCCACTGATGGTGCTGATCCTCACGCCTGCTTTGGATGGTCTGAAAAAAGAATGGCGTGAGGCTTCATCAATTCTCGGTGCCACAACATTCCAATATTGGCGCATGGTGGCCTTTCCGATTCTCTGGCCAAGCCTGCTCGGCACCAGCCTGTTGCTGTTTGCCAATGCCTTTGGCGCCATTGCAACGGCCTATGCGCTGACCGGCTCTTCGCTCAATATCGTACCAATCCTGCTTTATGCGCAGATTCGCGGCGATGTTCTGCATAATCAGAATCTCGGCTATGCACTGGCTCTGGGTATGATCCTGATCACCGGCATTTCCAATCTGCTCTATATCTGGCTGCGTATGCGCGCAGAACGGTGGCAGAAATGAAACTGAAATATTTCATTCCAAAAACCCTTGGCGCATGGATCGCCTTTCTGATCGGTGCCATCTATTTCGTAGTACCTCTGATCGGTACATTTGAATTTTCCCTTCGCATGCGTCGCGGTGAATATTCATTCGATGCCTATCGCGTAGTGCTGACCGACCCGAATTTTCAGGCAACCTTCGGTTATTCCATTCTCTTGGCAATCATGACGATTATTTTCGGCGTGTTGCTGGTAGTGCCAACGGCCTACTGGGTACGTCTGCGCATGCCGTATTTGCGTCCGGTGATTGAATTTATCACGCTGATGCCACTGGTTATTCCGGCGATTGTTATCGTGTTCGGCTATTTGCGGATTTATAACTCGTCCTCATGGCTGCCATTTACCGGCTCGACACGGGCAACAGATATTCTGCTGATGTTCGGTTATGTAACGCTGGCATTGCCTTATATGTACCGCTCGATTGATACGGCCATGCGCACAATTGATGTTCGTACGCTGACAGAAGCAGCGGAAAGTCTGGGCGCAAGCTGGCCAACCATTCTGTTCAAGGTGATTTTCCCGAATGTGCTTTCCGGCGTTATGAGCGGTGCATTCATTACTTTCGCTATCGTCATCGGTGAATTTACACTGGCTTCTCTGCTCAATCGTCCGGCTTTCGGCCCTTATCTGCAGCTTGTCGGTGCAAACCGCGCCTATGAGCCGTCAGCATTGGCAATCATTGCCTTCGGCATCACATGGTTGAGCATGATTATGCTGCAGCTTGTCACCCGCTTCTCCAAATTTAAGACAGCAGGCAATTAAGTCATGGCTTTTCTCAATATTAACAATCTCAAAAAAAGCTTCGGCGCCAATACTGTTGTCCATGATTTCAGTCTGGCGGTTGAAAAAGGTGAGTTCATATCGTTTCTTGGGCCATCGGGCTGCGGAAAAACCACCGTTCTGCGTATGATTGCCGGTTTTGAATCTCCCGATCAGGGTATTATCGAAATCAACGGTCAGGATGTGGTCGATCTCAAGCCGAACAAGCGCAATATCGGCATGGTATTTCAGGCCTATGCACTGTTTCCGAATATGACTGTGGCGCAGAATGTTGCCTTTGGTCTGCGGGTTTCCGGCAAGCCAAAAGCCGAGATCGATGCAACGGTTAAAGAAATGCTGGAACTGATCCGCCTTGAACATCTGGCAGATCGTTTTCCCTATCAGATGTCCGGTGGCCAGCAGCAGCGCGTTGCACTCGCCCGTGCTTTGGCTACAAAGCCGCAGGTTCTGCTGCTTGATGAACCACTTTCCGCATTGGATGCGAAAATTCGTGTTTCGCTGCGTGAAGAGATTCGCGCCATTCAGCGTAAACTCGGCATCACCACGGTCTTTGTGACCCATGATCAGGAAGAAGCTCTGTCGATCTCTGACCGCATTGTTGTGATGCATGAAGGCATGGCCGACCAGATCGGCACGCCATTTGATATTTACAACCGTCCGGCAACGCGCTTCGTGGCATCATTCGTTGGTACCTTGAACATGCTGGAAGCCCGTGTGAATGACCCGCATAGCAACACAGTCGATCTTGGCGGTAATACCATTACAGTTCCGCAAACACTGGCCGCCTATCAGAAATCAGATGCAATCACCTTAGCCTTGCGGCCGGAAACGATCAGTCTTGAGGCATCCCCTGCCCGCAACAGCAGTGTCGAAGTGATTGTGCAGGATGTACATTTCTTAGGTTCGGTTATCCGTACCCGTGTTGCGCTTGGCGAGAACCAGCTGTCTTTTGACAGTTTCAACAATCCGGCAATGCGCCCGCCACAGCATGGCGAAAAAATCACTGTCCATTTTGCGGCACAAGATTTGTTGATTCTGGGAAAATGAAAAACAAAAGGCCGGACTTGATGAAAGTCCGGCCTTTCTTATCCTGTGCAAACAGCAATTACAGTCCGTCGCCCCAAGGGCCGTGGAAATCACCGTCTTTATCGATTCGCTTAAAGCCATGCGCACCGAAGAAATCACGCTGCGCCTGAATCAGATTGGCTGAGCCACGCTTCTGGCGGAAACCATCAAAATAGCTGATTGCCGAACTCAGTGCCGGTACCGGCACACCGGCGGCAATCGCGGCGGCTACAATTTTACGCAAATCTTTCGCCGCAGTCCCCATTTGGGTAGCAAAGGCCGGTGCAAGAAGCAGGTTCTCAACTTTATTGGCAGCAAAAGCCTCACCGATTTCATCGAGAAATTGCGAACGGATAATGCAACCCGCACGCCAGATACGCGCAATGGTCGCCAGCGGCAGGTTCCACTGATGCTCAGCGGATGCTGCGGCCATTACCGCAAAACCCTGCGCATAGGCTGCAATTTTTGCTGCCAGCAAGGCCTGCTCCAAAGCATCAATAAAGGATTGATCCGCTTTAATAGCTCCGGCCTGTACCGGATCACCATAGGTTTGCGCCATTTTCTGCCGCAGCTCAATCAAGGAGGAAATGGAGCGCGCAGCGACTGCCGCCTCAATGCCTGTTGCCGGAACACCGAGAAACTGTGACTCAATGGCCGCCCAGCGTCCGGTGCCTTTTTGCCCCGCAGCATCGAGAATAATATCCGGCACCGGTTTTCCGGTTGCAGGATCAATCGCCTTCAACACTTCCGCAGTAATCTCGATGAGATACGAATTGAGCGCGCCTTTATTCCAGCGTGCAAAAATCTCTGCAATTTCTGCAGCGCTCAATCCGCAGGCATCGCGCAAAATACCGTAAATTTCTGAAATCATCTGCATATCGGCATATTCAATGCCGTTATGAATGGTTTTCACAAAATGCCCCGCGCCATCAGGCCCCATCAAAGCACTGCATGGTTCACCTTTATATCGGGCTGCCACGGCATTCAGGATCGGTTCAATCCGCGCATAGGCATCTGTTGTGCCGCCAACCATCATCGACGGCCCGTTACGCGCACCTTCTGCTCCCCCGGAAATACCCATGCCGACAAAAGTCGGATCATTTTCGCCGAGTGAATTCAGACGACGCACCGTATCGCGATAATCGGAATTGCCGGAATCAATGATGATATCGCCTTTTCCGAGAAAGGCTTTCAGCTTGGCCATTTCCGTATCAACCGGCGCGCCTGCTTTGATCAGCATAATAATCGGACGCGGCTTCGCAATATTCGCGCTCAGCTTTTCCATTGTCTCACAGGGAATAATACGATCCTGCAACACACCACTCGATGCATAGAATTTCTCAAGAACCGGTGCTTCACGGTCATAGACAGCGACGCGATATCCCTTTTCGGCAATGTTGAGCGCCAGATTGGAACCCATTACGCCAAGCCCGATCAGTCCGATATCCGCCAGTTGCATGCTGATTTCCCTATATATGAAGACCACCGGCAGAACACCGGATCATTATGATATAGGTATGATACTTAAAACAGGTTTCAACTGAAACTGTGATTATGGCAACGATAATCCTGAAAACCACACCGATTTTCAGGATATCATATTTCAAACAGCGATTGCACTTTGCTCGGATGTCAGTTTGCCGGTCGCAGTCAGCACACCGGATGCACCGTCCAGATAATTTTCTTCCAGCTCCAGCGCCAGAAAACGATGACGCTCCACCGGTCCCGGCATCGCTAAGCCCGACATGTTACGATCGATAAATCCAAAGCGGTCATAATATTCCGGATCACCAACCAGCAAAATCGCCTTATGTCCGAGCGCCTGCGCATTGCGAATAGCCTGACGCATCAAAGCCGAGCCGACGCCGCGCCCCGCATAAGCATCCTCAACCGCCAAAGGCCCCAGCAGCAAAGCAGGCACAGCTTCTCCGCCCGCTTTTTTACCGGCAGAAATATGCCAGAGCCGGACACTGCCGATCATCGCCCCATGATCATCGCGCGCAACCAGTGCCAGACCATAGGCAGGCACGCGTTTGCGACGCAGCTTTTCTGATGATTTACGCTTGCGCCCCTCACCCATCACACGGTCGAGCAAAGCCTCACGCGCACTGCTGTCCGCAGGCGTTTCATGAACAATACGAAAAGAAGCCAGTGCCGGAGCAGAGACTTGCGCGGCTGACAATTCAGCCGTGGTTCCGGCCGCAACAGAAGAAGCAGACATCAGCGTGAACCTTAAAGCATTTGCGTGAGGCAAATGCGCCAAAACAAAGAGGTAAGGGGTATCGTTTCCTCACACACATATGAGGATAAACACAAAGCAAAAATCTTATGTGACAAGACCGGTGAAATCTCTTCACCGGTATCATTTTCAATGTGTGACAGGATACGCGCCTCGCAGGAGACGCATATCAGTATCAGATCACATAGGAACGCAGCGGTTCAAAACCGTTAAACGCAACAGCCGAATAGGTTGTTGTGTATGCGCCTGTGCCTTCGATCAGCACTTCATCACCGATGGTCAGCGAGACCGGCAGCGGATAAGGTGTCTTTTCATACATCACATCGGCGCTGTCGCAGGTCGGGCCTGCCAGAACGCAAGGCTCCAGCTCATCGCCGTCACGCGGGGTTACGATCTGATAACGGATTGCTTCATCCATGGTTTCAGCCAAACCACCGAATTTACCGATATCGAGATAAACCCAGCGATTGTCATTGTCAGCTTTGCGGGAAACCAGAACCACTTCGGTTTTGATTACACCGGCATTGCCAACCATGCCGCGGCCTGGCTCGATAATGGTTTCTGGCAGACGATTGCCAAAATGACGGCTGAGCGCATCGAAAATCGCTTCGCCATAGGCCTGTGCAGTCGGAATATCTTTGAGGTAACGGGTCGGGAAACCACCGCCCATATTGACCATCTTCAGATTGATACCTTCTTTAGTCAGCAGATCGAACACGCCTTTGGTATCGGCCAAAGCGCGATCCCATGCAGTCAGATCAACCTGCTGCGAACCGACATGGAACGATACGCCATAGGCATCGAGACCAAGCTTATGTGCAGCGCGCAGAACATCGACAGCCATTTCCGGCACGCAACCGAATTTGCGCGACAGCGGCCATTCTGCACCTTCGCCATCAGCAAGAATGCGGCAGAAAACGCGCGAACCCGGTGCCGCACGGGCAACCTTTTCCACTTCTTCAACGCAATCAACAGCATAGAGACGAATGCCATAGGCATAAGCGCGTGCAATATCGCGCTCTTTCTTAATGGTGTTGCCATAAGAAATGCGGTCAGCAGTTGCACCGGCATTCAGTGCCATTTCAATTTCTGCAACCGAGGCTGTGTCGAAGTTCGAGCCCATAGAGGCGAGCAGCGACAAGATCTGTGGTGCAGGATTTGCCTTTACCGCATAGAAAATGCGCGAGGCTGGCAGAGCCTTTTCAAAATGTTCATAATTTTCACGCACAACGTCGAGGTCAACGACAAGGCAAGGGCCTTCCGGACGTCGGGTGGCAAGAAAGTCGATAATGCGCTGAGTAGCCATCCTGATCTCCTGAACTGCATTTAAGCAGTAAAAAGCCGCATCTTCATATCATTTGCGATGCGAAAGCCTGCCCCCGCGCGTTTACCGCACAAGGTTGAGCATGGTTTCAAAGGACTGATGAGCAAATACCTGCGCATACACGCATCAAAAGCCATCAGAGGGACAAACTGCCTTACGGCAAATATGAATCAGCTCTTCGCGCAACCGGCCTTTGGAGATGCAGGAAACACGGAACAAATACATATGCAGATGGATCAACGCCCTGAATTTAGCGTTTTTCCGCTTTGTCTGCCTTGGCTTGGAATAGGGAAATCCCGGTTCCGCACTTAGGGCAATGAGGGTGTGCCTCTTTGAGTTCCCGACCTGTGGAGAGCCGGAAGACACCAGAAAGGCCCGCACCGTCGTTGCTTCAAGGTGTCCTTGATCCGTGGTTGGCCATCAGATCAACTGGAGCGGTTAGGTCCAGGTTACCGTACCGGTCTATTCTCCATTCAGAATACCGGCGGACACCCACAGGCACGTGCGACTTTGGGCAAGCGCGATATAAGATGATTTATGTGTCCACACAATGACAAATTTGCACTGATTTGATTTTTTTTGGTTAATAAATCACTTCTTTATTCAAAAGACGGCGCAGTGTTTTATGTAGATGATAAAAACGGGTGTCTTATTGATTGCAACACAGCGAATCACTTTGATATTTCTGAGACATTTTGAATATTCAGGATCGCGATATATGGTGCAGTTTGGTCGCTGATCTGGAGGGAAAAGCATATGGACACACTCACACGGATGCGTGCTTTTATTGACGTTGTAGAGGCTGAAGGCTTCTCGGCGGCGGCACGCAAAATCGGCCGTTCAAAAGCGCTTTTGTCCAAATATGTGCGCGAGCTGGAAGACGATCTGGGTGTGCGCCTGCTTAACCGCACAACACGGCAATTCTCGCTCACAGAGAGCGGCCATACCTATTACCACCGTGCCACGGAAATTCTGCGCGAGCTGGATGACCTTCAGGATTCCATTTCTGAGAGCAGCGGCGATGTTCGTGGTAAAATCAAACTGACAGCTCCGCGCAGCTTTGCTGATGCCTCACTTGGCATGTCTCTGATTGATTTTTGTGCCGATCATCCTGAGATTTCTCTCGATATCCACCTCGACGACCGGTTCGTCGATCTGGTTGAGGAAGGTTTTGACCTCGCAATCCGCATCACGCGCCTGCAGGATTCATCCCTGATTGCCAAACGCCTGACAGCTTTCCATACAGTTGTTTGTGCCTCACCTGAGCTGATAACGCGCTTTGGCAAACCGGAACATCCGGAGCAATTGCGCGAGATGCCATGCATCACCGATACCAACAGCCGCTCGCGTAATAACTGGCAGTTCCGCAATCAGGACGGCTCAATGATGACCGTTGCTGTCCGTGGCCCGCTTGAGGTCAACAGTCCGCTCACCACAATGGCCGCTACGGTCAAGGGGTTGGGTTTCAGCGTTTTACCCCGTTTTGTGGCCGATGGCGAACTGACCAAAGGGACGCTCATTCCGGTACTTCAGGACTATATGCTCAATGACGGCGGTATTTATGCGGTTTATCCGCATCGCACCTATCTGCCTGCCAAAGTGCGTCTGCTCGTGGATTATCTCGCCAAATGGTTCAAAGATAATCCGTGTAAAGAACTGACAAATGATGAGACAGTGAGCTTATAAAATTTTGTCGTAGTTTTGCCTCACTCATTCCCCAAATTCCGAACCAGCATTGACCGCTCCAAAGAATGATTACCGTCTCCATGACCAGCAGCAAAAACAAGTCTTTACTGAATGTCCTCGGCCTGACCTGTCTCATGACAGGCCTTGGTGTGGTTGCGGCATCAGCGCATCCGCATGTTTTTGCTGAAGCACGTTTGGAAATCACCATCACACCGGATGGTTCTGTTGAAAAACTGGCGCATGTCTGGCGCTTTGACGACCTGTTCTCGTCAACTGTATTGATGGAGTTTGACAAGAAAGGCACGTTGAAACTCGACAGCGCCGAACTGAACGAACTCAGCACGACAATCGACACATCCATCGCCGAATATAAATATTTTCAGACGGTTACGCAGGACGGCAAAGACGTTGCCATGAACAAGCCTGAGCATCTGATTGCAGACCTGCCGGATAATCAGCTGATTGTTCTGTTCGAAAGCAAACCGGAAAAACCACTGAAACTGGAACCGGGGCATAAGCTGAGTTTCGGCGTTTATGACCCGACTTTCTATACCGCCATTGATTATCTGAAAGACGAAGATCTCATCATAAAGGGCATGCCGTCCGGTTGCACTTCCGCCGTTGTGCGTCCTGATCCTGATGAGGCACTGGCCCAAAACCAGCAAAGTCTGACACAGGCGTTTTTTGACGAAGCTGCCGCCATGACCAATGATGTGTCCAAGTTTTTCGCAACCCGCATAGAAATCACCTGTAAATAACCAGCCAACAACCGGTTTAACATGACCGGCTCGAATTTCATTTTGTTACGTTATATCATCAGAGGCATTCCGGTATGAACCACGCAAAGCACCACACTCTTGCTCTCTCACCGTTAAGAGCCTGTGCTTTGCTATTGACCATTCTATGCGCTGGCCTGTTACTCGTGCCGCACTCTCAGGCATGGGCACAGTCTTCGCTTGGTATCGGTGCCAGCGAGGTTACGCTGAAGCCGACCGGCCCTTTTGCCCATCTGATCATGTGGATTAATGCCGAGCAAAAACGCTTTTACCTGATGATGACCACCGCTCTGAAAGCCATGCGTGAAGACCCGTGGCAGGCATGGGTACTGGTAAGCCTGTCTTTTCTCTACGGCATTCTGCATGCCGCAGGCCCCGGCCACGGTAAAGCGGTGATCTCATCCTATATGATTGCCAATGAAACCGCCCTGCGGCGCGGCATCATGCTTTCCTTCGTCTCATCCATATTACAGGCAATTTCTGCTATTGTGCTGGTCAGCCTCGCATGGTTCGTCCTGCGCGGCATCGGCATTTCAATGGGACAAGCAGGCCGCACTATGGAAATAGCCAGTTATGTGCTGGTCATTTTGTGTGGTGTATACATTATCAGCCGCAAATTGCGGCCGCAGCCGAAAAGCGCGCCGTCTATCATTCCGGAACCGGTGAGCTCTGAACCGGTCTGGCAAGGTGCATTATCATCATCGGCCATGCAAAAACCCTCGGCACTTAACACCTCCATGCGGCTTAAATATCAGCCTGCCGGTGCCAAAGCCGCTGCTTTCGACCATGATTTTTCAGGCAACGGTGCCAATTGCTCGGCCTGTGGCCACAGTCACCTTGCCGATCCGTCCACATTAAATGGTGATTTCAACTGGAAAACAGCATGGGCAGCGATTATCGCCGTTGGTATCCGTCCCTGCTCCGGCGCGATTATCGTGCTGACATTCTCAATGCTCAACGGCTTGTTGCTGGGCGGAATTCTTTCCACTTTCGCTATGGCATTCGGCACATTTATCACCGTTGCTCTGCTGGCCACACTTGCTGTCACCGCAAAAAACACCGCGCTCCGCCTTGTCAAAAATCCGCTGATGTCAGCACGCTTGCAAACGGCGATCGAAATCGCCGCTGCATTATTCATCATTCTGACCGGTGTGCTTCTGCTGATAGCTGCCCTAAGTTAATTCTCTTTGTGGTGTTTTCGCTGTGATTTCGCCCGCAGCCAGAACACCACAAAAAAGGCCATGACAAAGACGATTGCAATCAGCGCTGCCAGCACATGGCTGTATGGCCCGACCGCCAGCATGATAATCGGCATGGAATAAAACAGCGCGCCAAACACCACCATGATCACGCCGGCCGCAATGGCAGCATTGCGCGTATCATTCTTATTTTGTTGTGGTGTTGTCATGCATTGGCTCCCTGAAATGCATCATCCCGAAACGCTTCCAGCTTTTTAATCTGCCGCCCGCTGGCATCAAAATTATCCGGTGAAAGCCATGCTTCATAAGCCTGTTTTAACACCGGCCATTCACTGTCAATCACCGAGAACCATGCCGTATCGCGGTTCTTGCCCTTGGCGACCAGATGTTGACGGAAAATACCTTCGAACTGAAAGCCGAACCGCTCTGCCGCACGTTTTGAAGGCAGATTGTCATTATTGCACTTCCACTCATAACGCCGGTAGCCAAGTTCTTCGAAAGCATAGCGCATGAATAAATACTGCGCCTCTGTTGCCGCCGCCTGACGAGAAATCAACGGTCCCCAGTAAATATTCCCGATTTCAATGCTCCCATTCACAGCATCAATTCGCATCAAAGCCTGTCGACCGGCAACTTTGCCGGATGCCTTGTCAATTACAGCAAAAAACAGCGGGTCTTTACTCGCAGCCGATTTTTCCAGCCAGGGACGCATGTCTTCGAGCGTTGCTGGTGCATGGTCAAACAGCCATGTGAAACGGCTATCAGCATCCTCGACACTCGAGGCCTCGAACAGCCCCTGCCCGTGACTGCTCACATCCAGCGGCTCCAGCCGCACATAATGCCCGTCCAGAACCTTCCGCTCAGGAACAGGCCGCGCTGTCCACTCTGACAAGTCCTGCATAATCATTCTCCTCTTCCTCAAAAGGAAATGACCATATTTTATGCAGATTGCAAACTGATTTCATTTTGCTGAAGACGTGCTGCACTGCGATCTATCGACACTGCTTTGATAAGCGCAAAAACCTGCTCACCGGCCTGCAATTTCAAATCCTGCACAGACTTGCGCGAAATTCGCGAAAGCAGCTGCACATCACCCAGATGCAGGCAAAGTTCAGCGAACGGCCCGTCATCGGTAGAGATTGAGGTAATCGTCACCGGAAAAATATTGCGGATACTGATATCGACCGGCGCAAAACGCGACAGAGACACATCGCGCGAGCGGATTCGCAGACGCACTTTCATACCCGATTGCAGCGCATGATCTGTCAGCTGAAAATGATGCCCGCCAATAGCAATTTCAGCCATTGCATAGGCGTCATCACTGCGGGTGACTTCGCCCTGCAAAAGCACACTGGTCGTATCGCCCGTACCGTCAATCTGACTAAAAATATCAAACACTGATCCGCTTTCCCGTACCCGTCCCTGCTCCAGCAGCACAAGCGTATCTGCCAGCCGCGCCACTTCATCGACCTCATGGCTGACAAAAACGATCGGCACTCCGCTCTCATCCCGCAGCCGCTCCAGATAGGGCAAAATTTCCTGACGCCGTGCATGATCCAGCGATGACAGAGGCTCATCCAGCAACAAAAGTCTGGGTGCCGACAACAGGGCACGACCGATGGCCACGCGTTGTTTCTCGCCGCCGGACAGTTGATGCGGTTTGCGTTGCAACAGCGTTTCAATCCCGAGCAATGTGGTGATTTCTTCCAGACTATGTTCTGAGACACGCTTTCCCGCCCATTGTGCATAGGTCAGATTGCGCAACACGCTGAGATGCGGAAACAACCGGCTATCCTGAAAGACATAACCGATATGCCGTTGCTCCGGTTTGAGATTGATGTTTTTCGCACTGTCGAACAACACATGATTGCCGATAGCAATGCGCCCCTCCGCAGGGCGCAGCGTTCCGGCTATCATACGCAGCAATGTGCTTTTTCCGGCACCCGATACGCCGAACAAGGCGGTCACGCCGCTCTCTGCACGAAATGCAGCCTTAACCTGAAAGCTGCCATTACTGCCCTTAACATTCATATCAAGCGCAGCCGGTATAGTTTTTTTCATGACCGGCGCTCCCCGCTCAAGCGACGCTGCAACCACTCAGACAGCACCACCGCCAGCACAGACAACACAACGGAAACCAGAATAAGCTTCAAAGCCGCCGCATCACCGCTCGGCGTCTGCATCAGGGCATAAATCGCCAGCGAAAGAGTTTGTGTCTCTCCAGGAATATTGGAAACGAAAGTAATCGTCGCGCCAAATTCGCCCAGCGCCTTGGCAAAACCCAGTACACTACCGGCGATAATACCCGGTATCAGCAAAGGCAGTGTCACCGTCATAAAGGCTTTGATCCGACTGGCACCCAATGTGCGGGCAGCCTCTTCCAAACCCTTATCGATATTTTCAATCGCCAGCCGCATCGGGCGGATCAGCAATGGCAGCGCCATAATGCCGGCAGCAAGCGCCGCACCCGTCCAGCGGAAAGCGAAAGTAAAATCGAACCATTGCAGCAGCAAGCTGCCAATAGCACCGCGTGTGCCAAACAGCACCAGCAGAAAATAACCGGTCACCACGGGTGGCAACACCAAGGGCATCGTCAGTACAGCCTGCAACAGGCTTTTGCCCCAGAAATTATAACGCGCCAAAATCCAGGCAAAGCCGAAAGCAACCGGCAACGCCCCGAGGATAGCAAGGCCTGCTATCCTCAAAGACAAAGCGATGATTTCCATTTCCGGCAATGCCATAGCTCATATCACCGTCTTATTTTGCTTCAGCCGCAGGAACAAAGCCTTTATCGGCAATGATTGCCTGTCCGGCATCGCTGCGCAGAAATGCAAGAAACGCTTGTGCATTCTCATCAGGCTTGCCGACCAGCGCCGCAGGATAGAGAATTGGCGCATGGCTGGATGCAGGGAAACGATAAACCTCTGTCAGCTCAGGCACCTGCGCACGGTCTGACGCATAGACAATACCGGCCTTCACTTCACCACGCGAAACATATTGCAGGGCAACACGCACATTCTCGGCAAAGACCGCATTTGCAGAAACATCAGCCCAGATACCGAGCTTTTCCAGCGCCGCCTTACCATATTTACCGGCAGGCACATTTGATGGATCGCCCATCGAGAAACGACCGGCTTTGAGGATCTCTGCGGCCTCTGCCGGTTTTGTATCTTTGGCACCGGCGATCACCAGCGCATTACCGGCAATCACAGCGCGGCTATCATTATCAATCAGTTTGCGTTCCTGCACATAATCCATCCAGTCGAGATCTGCTGAAATGAAAATGCTAGCCGGCGCACCGGCCTCAATCTGCTTCGCCAGAACTGAGGAAGAGGCATAGGACGCTGTTACTTCCGCACCGTTTTCAGTTTTGAATTTTGCTGCCGCCGTATCAATCACATCTTTCATGCTGGCCGCAGCAAAAACAACAATTTTCTCTGCCGCAAAAGACGGCAACACAGTTCCTGCCAGCAGGCCGAGCGCAACAACAAATTTGATCATGATATCCCTCAATATTTTTTCAATCATTATATTCCTTCATGCATAACGATTCCTGCCCTGTGCTTCAAGCAAATAAAAAAGGCTCCCCGAATGGGAGCCTTTCCAAAATGACATCTGATTATAAATCAGTCGCCGATATGCTGCTTTGCTCCGCGCTGTTTGGCGAGCAGAACCTGACGCTGGCGCTCGGCATAGCGGGCACGGTCAGCATCGCTGCGCTCATGATAGCAGCTGTCACAGGAGATACCTTCTTCGTAAAACTGAGACAATTTGCTTTGCGGTGTCACCGGATTGCGGCAGGCACGGCAAAGCTCCACATCGCCCTCGATCAGACCATGACCAACGGATACGCGCTCATCAAATACAAAGCATTCGCCTTCCCAGCGTGTGTCTTCAGCAGGCATATCCTCAAGATATTTCAGAATACCGCCTTTAAGGTGAAACACATCATCAAAGCCCAAACCTTTAACAAAAGCAGTTGCCTTCTCGCAGCGGATACCACCGGTGCAGAACATGGCAATCTTTTTGCCTTCCATTTCGCCGCGATGATCTTCAACCCATTGCGGGAACTCTCGGAATGTCTTGGTCTTCGGGTCAATCGCACCTTTGAAAGTACCGATGGCATATTCATAATCATTACGCGTATCGATGAGAATGGTGTTCTCATCATCAATCAGCGCATTCCATTCCTGCGGCTGCACATAGGTGCCAACGCTCTGCAACGGATCAATCCCGTCCACACCCATGGTCACGATCTCTTTCTTGAGACGTACTTTCATGCGGTTAAACGGCATCTGGCTAGCTGTTGAATATTTCAGTTCAATATTCTGCTCACACAAGGCAGGAATAGCCTCAATGAAAGCGATCAGCGCGGCAATGCCGGACTGTGTACCGGCGACCGTGCCGTTCAGCCCTTCCGCAGCCAGAAGCAATGTACCTTTGATACCCTGCTGATCGCAAAGCTCAGTCAGCGGCGCCTGAAAATCTTCAAAATCCGGAAAACGCGCAAAACAATAAAGCGCAGCAACAGTGAAATGTGCTTCACACATATAGATAAACCTCAATAGCTGGTCGCCTCGCAAAGGCGCTGCCCTGATAATTCTGCCTGACTACCCCAAGAGATAGATCAGACAGCCGAAAACAGACGGATCTGTTAGTTTTGCTGTAACGCCGCTTTTCGCTGATTTCAAGATCAGCACCGGAATTTACCCGTTGTCCGGCACTAATCTATCCCCGTCTTGCAACAGCATGGCAGATTTGAACGGGTCTTATCGGTCAGGAAAGGACAGTGCATGTTCGATGCGACGGTCAGAGAATTGTTTTTACAGGCAGGTCAAATGCACAATCTTGATCCCGCAGCACTGGCCGCAATTGCACAGACGGAAAGCGGCGGCATTGTCACAACCCGCATCAAAGGCCGCGACGAACCACTGATCCGTTTTGAGGGGCATTATTTCGACAAACGCCTTTCCCCTGCAGAACAGGCAACAGCGAGAGCACTGAAACTCTCCTCCCCCAAGGCAGGCGCAATTCCCAATCCAGCTGGTCAGGCCGCGCGATGGCAGATGCTGGAACGTGCAGCCCGCATTGACCGTGTTGCCGCTTACGAATCCACCTCATGGGGTGTCGGACAAGTGATGGGCGCGCACTGGCACTGGCTCGGCTACCCATCTGTGGAGGAGATGACAGAGACCGTGCGCAGTTCAGTGACACAGCAAATTGAACTGATGACCCGCTTTATCGTCTACGGCAATCTGCGCGATGTGCTGAACAAGCATGACTGGCGAAAACTGGCCCATAGTTATAACGGCCCGCTCTTCGCCAAAAACAAATATGACCTCAAACTCGCGCAGGCCTATGCGCTCTACAGGCCATTGTTTCCACCCTTCCGCCCTCTTGCTGTATCAACAGCATAGACAAAATCCCACCTGGCAGCTAAATCGATTGTAAAATAATCAGTGCAGTTGCTGGAGGGTGAGAATGTCGCAGAAAACTGAAAGCCTAATCCCCGTCATGACAGGGCAGACCGTAATTCCGGTTCTGCTGATCGACAAAGCCGCAGATGCTGTGCCGCTGGCACGCGCACTGGCTCGTGGCGGATTGCCTGCCATCGAGATCACTCTGCGCACCAGCGCAGCACTGGATGCAATTCGTGCAGTGGCAGATGAAGTACCGGAAGCTATTGTCGGTGCGGGCACCATCCTCAATGCGCAACACTATGAACAGGCCGTCGCTGCCGGTTCAAAATTCATTGTCAGCCCCGGCGTGACTGATGCCATATTGCAAGCCGCCGATAACAGCCCTGTCCCTTTGTTGCCGGGCTGCGCAACTACAAGCGAAGTCATGAGCCTGCGTGAACGCGGCTATACCCATGTAAAATTCTTCCCTGCGGAACAGGCAGGCGGTGCACCTTACCTCAAAGCACTCTCATCCCCGCTCGCAGGCACATTCTTTTGCCCGACAGGCGGCATCAGCCTGAGCAATGCCATGTCCTATCTGACCCTGCCAAATGTGCTGTGCATCGGCGGCTCATGGATTGCACCGAAAGAACTGGTCAATGATGGCAAATGGGATGAGATCACGGCGCTGGCAGCCGCAGCTGCCGCACTCAAAGCCTGAGCAGCATCAAAATCTCGGCAATAAAAAAGGGAGCATAAAGCTCCCTATTTTTCATTCTTTCGTCGATCAGTTGACCTTCGAGAATTTGGCAATCGACATAAAGGTCACCGCATTCCCCGTAAAGCGGTTGGCGTTACCAGCCGGCATGTCCTTCTGGAAACCGGCAGTGTAAACCACGGTCGGTGCCTGACGCATTGCATCATTCCGCAAGACCGGATTAGACGCTGGTACAACCTTAGCTACAGGTTCATTCGATATAGCAACTTCTGTTGCGGTATCCGCTGGCTGAAGAACAGCATTGGCAGCGGCTTTAGCAGCAGGACGGTCCGAACGACCGGCTTTAGCGGTTGTACGCACAGCTTCAGCGGCTACAGCATTATTCTGAACAGGCACTGCAACTTCACGGTCAGAACGGGTAGCGCGCACATCCTGCGGCATCACCATAGCGACCTGCTGCTCCTGTACCTGCGGACGTGTGGCAGGAATGGAAGCCGTGTGGTCGCTGTTGCTCAGCAGGTCAGCAATCGCATCCTGACCGGCATCAGCACGGGCAACAGGTTGCTCCTGAGCCTGCACCGGACGCGATGCAGGAATAGCAGCCGACGCCAGAACCGTATTGATTGCCTGACCGGCACCCTGCGGACGCTGCACCGGAACCGGTACATAGCCGCTCAGCATTGCGCCTGAATTGGCTGGAACATCAGCGGCAACAAGCGCTGCGATTTGGTCTCTTGCCGGTTGTTGAGCGGCAGAAGGTGCACCTGTGGCACCGGCATAAGCCTGTGCTTCCAGTGTATTTGGCGCAGGCGGAGCCATAGCCAGCAGAACCTCAGCCTCAGACTGCGGACGCTTCACCGGCACAGGCACTGCAAAGGCCATTGCGGCTTGCGCATCTGGCGTCATTTCCACCGGTGCGCTTGGGCGCGGCGCATTCAACGGCACCGGAGCATCACGCGCAGGCAGAGCTGCAATCAAAGCTTCCTGCGGAGCCTGTTCCGGCTCCAGCGGGGCAGGAACAGCACGATTAGGCACAGCTGGCACCGGAGCCTGACGTGCAGGCACTGCGGCAGCAGGTGCCGTACGTGCAGGACGGGCCGCAGAGGCAACGGCACGGCCGCTGCTTTCACCATTATCTTCTTCTTCATCGGCACCGCCGCCAAACAGCATGCCAAACAGAGATTTGCTCTTCGGCTTGGCAGAGGCCATCATCACAGCGCCGCCGCCAGCTTTACGTGCCTCATAGGCAGCAAGAGCCTGCTCATAACCCGGCAACGGCTTACCATCGGTCGGAACGTGAATTGTTTTGCCATCCGGAAACACTGCCAGCAATTCGCGGCGGCTCAGGCGCGGCCAATGGCGCACGCTGCCAACATCCAGATGCACAAACGGCGAACCGGAGGTCGGGTAATAGCCAACGCCGCCGATCTGATAACGCATAGCGGTATCACGTACTTTTTTCAGCGGAACGCCCGGAATGAAAAAGTCCATCGCTTTACCAAGCGTATGCTGGCTGCTTTTGGCCACGCCGCGGGTACGCGAGCGCAGCATGGAATTCGTGGCCGGAGAACGATAAGCGGAAACAACAGTAATATAATCGCGGCCACCGGCGGTCTGATAGACCTGCCAGACCAGATCGAACAAGCGCGGATCCATTTTGGTCGGCTCATTGCGGCGCCAGTCGCGCAAAAAGACATTCAGCTTTTTCAAACCGTCCGGCAGATAGCGGCCGTTTTTCTTGAACGTGATTTCAGCACGCTCACCGGTATGAACAAAGTGCAGTTTCAGTGTACGGGTTTCGGCCGCAGCCTGAGACGGCGCGAAAGCTGTAACAGCGGTGAAAACAAGAGCCAGCTGCGCGCTGAGTTTAATAACTCTGCCTGCCCAGCCTGCCAGTTTAGATGTTTTGCTGTTTTTCAATTTCGAATGCCTTACCGTTTACAGTCACGCTACTCAGATGAATATCGGATTTAATGGTTAATAGACACTTATTGAACAGACAATGAGTTTTCACCATGACAAAAAAACTGCATTCGGGAAGCACTTTCCATCATGGTAAAGAGTTTATGAACAGATTTTACAACTTTAAGAGGTAGAACCCCCGACACGCACGCAACAAATTTGCGCGACACAAAAGCAACAGCTCTGTGGCATATATGCACCATCCGATTGAAAATATTTACTTTTCAGGGCCAAAACTCAAATTAGCCCGTCAAACAGATTTTGAAATCCCAATTCTGAAAATCAGAAAATTCATATAATATTTCAGCAATATAATCCCTGTATGCGTGTAAAAAACCTCTCTTTTTTACTCACTTTGTTTCGGATTTGTAACGCAATGTGATGGGATAAATGGCGCCAAACAGGGAACCAAATCAGTTTTCACCCTGCTTCGTGACCCAAAAATCACAAATTCCACACCAGACAGCCCTGTTCGCCGCCTCATTTTCACCCCTCATGATCATCAGAGCTTAACTTTCCGGCCAACATAAATCAGCGCTTTTGAGATTATTGAAACGCATGAAATCTGCGCGGGAACGTCCTATATAGTCATCAGCTATGAAAAGAATCGCACGAGGTTGAACTGCTATGAATTCACGCAACCACTCAAACTTTATCCGCATGCCAGCCGATGTCGCGCAGGCTCCGGCTTCCACATCATCTGAGCTGACCAATCTGCCGTGCTGGAACCTCACCGATCTTTATCCTGCCCCGGACAGTCCTGAACTGGTTCGTGATCTCAAGCTCTCCGCAGAGCGCTCTGTTGCCTTTGAGAATAAATGGAAGGGCAAGCTGGAAGCAGAGGTTTCCAAGTCTGACGGCGGTAATTTCGCTGATGCCATTAAAGAATTCGAACAGCTTGAAGAGCTGATGGGTCGTATCTATTCCTATGCAGGCCTGCTCTATGCTGACGATACATCCAGCGCTGCCAATGCCAAACTTTACGGCGATGTGCAGCAAAAGCTGACCGATGCCAGCAGCCATCTGATTTTCTTCTCGCTGGAACTCAACCGTATTGACGATGCCCTCCTCGACAAGGCCATCGCAGCCAATCCGGCAATCGGCCATTACAAACCTTGGCTGGTGGATCTGCGTAAAGACAAACCTTATCAACTCGACGATAAGACAGAAGCGCTGTTTCATGAAAAATCTGTCACCGGTTATGGTGCATGGAACCGTCTGTTCGATGAAACCATGAGCGGACTGCGCTTTACGATTGACGGTGAAGAGCTGCCGATTGAGCCAGTGCTCACCATGTTGCAGGATGCGGATGGTGCTACCCGTAAAAAAGCTTCTGATGCTCTTTCCAAGACCTTTGGTGCAAATCTGCGTCTCTTCACGCTGATCACCAATACGCTGGCCAAGGATAAAGAAATCTCTGATCGCTGGCGCGGTTTTGAAGATATTGCCGACAGCCGTCACCTTGCCAACCGCGTCGAGCGTGAAGTGGTTGATGCGCTGGCCAGCGCTGTTGAAGCCGCTTATCCGCGTATTTCCCATCGTTATTATGCTCTGAAAGCCAAATGGCTTGGTCTTGAACAGCTTGATAACTGGGATCGCAATGCACCGTTGCCGGAAACACCGCAGACAACAATCGGCTGGGACGAGGCAAAAGCAACTGTGCTTGATGCCTATGCCGGTTTTGCACCGGAAATGGCCGATATTGCCCGTGACTTCTTTGACAAGAACTGGATTGATGCCCCGACCCGCGCCGGCAAGGCACCGGGTGCTTTTGCCCATCCGACTGTGCCAAGCGCCCATCCTTATGTGCTGCTCAATTATCTGGGCAAGCCGCGCGATGTTATGACCCTCGCCCATGAGCTTGGTCATGGTGTGCATCAGGTGCTCGCCGCCAAACAGGGCGCACTGATGGCCTCAACACCGCTGACATTGGCAGAAACTGCCTCTGTTTTCGGTGAAATGCTCACCTTCCAGTCGTTGCTTGCCAAAACAAGCAGCAAGCGTGAGCGCAAAGCCATGCTGGCACAGAAGACCGAGGACATGATCAATACGGTCGTGCGCCAGATCGCCTTCTACCAGTTTGAACGCAAGGTACACACCGAGCGCAAAAACGGCGAACTGACCGCCGAGCAGATTGGTGAAATCTGGATGGACGTTCAGCGCGCAAGCCTTGGATCAGCCATCCGCCTCAATCCGGGTTATGAAAGCTTCTGGACCTATATTCCGCATTTCATCCACTCACCATTCTATGTCTATGCCTATGCATTCGGTGACTGCCTCGTAAACTCGCTCTATGCGGTTTATCAGAACAACCCTGAAGGTTTTCAGGACAAATATTTCGACATGCTGAAAGCTGGTGGCACCCGTCATCATAAGGAACTGCTGGCACCGTTCGGTCTTGATGCCTCAGACCCGGCCTTCTGGCAGCAGGGTCTGTCAGTCATTGAAGGCATGATCGACGAGCTGGAAGCGATGGAAGACTAATCGCGCCATGAGTAAGCGAGCAATGCCTGCATCGTCTGAGCCTTTCATCCTGTTTCGTGATGATGTTGAACAGCAGTCCATGCTGTTCAACAAACCTGAGCAGCTGATTATTATTGAACAGGCTTCAGATTTTGAAGCAGGTTTTGCCGCACTTGAGAAAGCACGCAGTCAGGGCAAATGGCTTGCGGGCTATTTCAGCTATGAGGCAGGTTTCCTGCTGGAACCGAAACTGGCTCCTCTGCTACCGGAACAGCGCCGCGTGCCGCTGATTTGCTTCGGCGTATTCAACGAGCCTCCGGAAAATAGTGTTGCCCAACATCACGACAGCGGCACCAATGCTCATCTTTCTGAGTTCCATGCGCATTGGTCGGAAACGGACTATCAGCAGCGTTTTGATCGTTTGCATCAGCATTTGCGTGAAGGTGATTGCTATCAGGGCAATCTGACATTTCCGATTTCTGCACGCTATCACGGTGAGCCCGAAGCGCTGTTTTCCGATCTCAGCAACCGCCAGCCGGTGCGTTACAGTGCCTATGTCAATCTGCTGCCGCAGGACAAAGCACCGCTCATCCTGTCGCGTTCGCCGGAACTGTTCTTTCAGATTGATAAAGACGGCTGGATCGAAACCCACCCGATGAAGGGCACCACCCCGCGCGGGACGACACCGCAAGAAGACGATGCCCTGCGTGATTTTCTGATCCATGATGAGAAAAGTCAGGCTGAAAACCGCATGATCGTGGATTTGCTGCGTAATGATATTTCGCGGATTAGCGAGGTCGGCAGCCTTTCTGTGCCTAAATTATTTCATGTCGAGCGCTACCCGACCGTGCATCAGATGGTCAGCCATGTGCAGGCAAAGCTTTTGCCCGACCTCACAATAAGACAAATCTTTGCTGCGCTTTTCCCCTGCGGATCAATCACCGGTGCCCCAAAAATCAGCGCCATGACGATTTTGCACAAGCTCGAACAGCAGGCGCGCGACATTTACTGCGGCTCTATCGGTTGGATCGCACCATCGGGTGAAATGCGTTTCAACGTCGCCATTCGCACCCTGTCGCTTTATCCAGACGGAGAGACCGTTCTCAATGTCGGCGGTGGCGTGGTCTATGATTCAACGGCTGAAGCAGAATATGCCGAGTGCCTGCTGAAAGCCCGCTATGCGACCGGTGATAACACCGTCTCCGGCACCCAAGGGTGAAACATGCAAAACCTGAATTTTGGCCTCATCGAAACATTACGCTTTGAGCCTGCCAATGATTTTCTGCGCCTTGAGCAGCATTTACAGCGTCTGCAACAATCCGCAACGCAACTCGGTTTCGCATTTAATGAAGGTGCTATCCGTGCACAATTGCAGGCTCACGCGAACAGCCCTCATGCATTGCGAGTGCGGCTTTGTCTGATGCCTGACGGCACAGCAGATATCATCACCGCCCCCTATCAGCCTTTGCCACAACAAACCGTATGGACTCTGGCTATTGCTGCAACCCGACTAAACAGTGCTGATCCGTTGCTTCGTCACAAAACAACACGCCGCACAGCCTATGAAGCCGCGCGGGCAGAGTTTACTCAGGCAGAGGCGGATGAAGTTCTGCTGCTCAACGAAAAAGGTGAGCTTTGCGAAGGCACAATCACTTCGCTCTTTGCGGATATGGGGGACGGCGATTTGCTAACCCCGCCGCTTGAATGCGGGTTGCTGAATGGCGTCTTGCGGCAGGAACTACTGCAAGAGGGTAAAGCCAGAACTGCCATTCTCACGCTTCAGGATTTACAAAAAGCGCGACATATTTTTGTCGGCAATTCTCTGCGTGGCATGATCCCAGCGCAATTGGCAGTTACACTCTGATCCCAGCAGCTCTTTAAATTACACTATTATAAAATATAATGTTTTTGCTGCCTGACACCAACAAAACCACTTCACACACAAAGATGTGAGGTAAAAAAGCAACAGATACAAGGCTCTTCATGGTTAAGCAACCTATAAAGCTCTTGTATTTACCCGCATTTACATACATCAAATTATTATAAAATTTTGCAGAATCCCGGGAGAGCTCGCTTATGAAAACATTCCGCACGGCCGCATCCCTTTGCCTGGCTGCCACACTCGCTGCCTGTACGACTTACGGACCAGTCAATGATGGCGGCGGAAGCAACATTCCGACCCGTCCGGCCAATGCCGGTATTGATGGTGGTTGGGTTGATGCGAACGGCATCACCTCCAGCTTCAACGGCGGTATTTTCGAAACCCGTACAACCGACACCAATGAAAAACTGGCAGAAGGTAATTACCGTTATCTGTCACCGCGTCTGGTGGAAATTGACATGCGTTCGATTGTTCGCGGCACCACATCCAAGGTTAATTGCGCACAGGTAACACCGTCGCAGCTCAACTGCACCACATCTACCGGTTCGCAGTTCTCGCTGACACGCAAAGCCTGAACCGCATCGCTTTGAAATTCAAAAACGCCCGTAGCTTGCTGCGGGCGTTTTGCTGTGCGGTTCTCTCAAAAATTGGGAGGTGCAAACTGCTGCCGTCATATTACTATGCTATTCTGCCCCCAATCAGCATCAGCGGAGAGAACCATGCCCAGACTATTGAAAGTCCTGTTTTGCAGTGCCAGTCTTGTGAGTTTGTCTCTGCCCGCCTATGCTGATTATACCCTGACCATTCTGCATACCAATGACACGCATTCCCGCATTGAAGAGGTCAATAAATATGACGCGACCTGCTCAGCAAAGGAGAGCGCGGAGCAACAATGTTTCGGCGGCATCGCACGGTTGAAAGCCGCCATTGATGCCGAGCGCGCCAAGACAGATAATGTGCTGGTGCTTGATGCCGGAGATCAGTTTCAGGGCTCACTGTTTTTCACCACCTATAAAGGCGTTGATAATGCCGAGTTTATGAACGCGATCGACTATGATGCAATGGCGCTCGGCAATCATGAATTTGATCTGGGACAGGAAGGACTGGCACCCTTTCTGGACAAGATCAATCTGCCGGTACTGGCTGCCAATATAGAAACGGCAGCCACCTCCCCGATCCACGGCAAATTCGCGCCTTATGTAATCAAAACAATCGGCACTGAGAAAATCGGCATTGTCGGCCTGACCACACCGGATACCGTTGAAATCGCGCGTCCGGGCAAGGATATCCGCTTTCTTGATCCCAAAGAAACATTACAGCGCACCATCGCAGAGCTGAAAACACAGGGCGCTACCAAGGTCATCGCTGTTACCCATCTGGGTTACAATGTGGATCAAAAACTCGCAGCAGAACTTGATGGTGTGGATGCAATTGTCGGCGGGCATAGCCACTCATTGCTTGGCGACACTGCTTTTCGCTCTTCCGGCCCCTATCCTACTCTGGTCAAAAACCCATCCGGCAAAACTGTGCCGGTCGTAACCGCCTATGCCTACACGCAATATCTGGGCAGGCTGGTACTGAACTTTGACGATGGCGGTAATCTCAAATCCGCCACAGGCGCACCAATCAGGCTGGATGCTTCCATCAAACCCGATGCACAACTGGTCAACCGCATTGCGGAAATGGCCAAGCCGATTGCAGAGCTGAAAAACCAACGTGTTGCAGAAAGTGCCAAGCTGATTGACGGTTCTGCCGTCAGTTGTCGCACGCAGCAATGCCCGATGGGCGATCTGGTCACCAATGCTGTGCTGGATCGTGTCCGCGATCAGGGCATCACTGCCGCGCTGATTAATGGTGGTGCACTGCGTGCCTCGATTAAAGCTGGTGAAATCACAATGGGCGATGTGCTGGTCGTACTGCCGTTTCAAAATACGGTTGCAACATTCCAGATGAAGGGAAGCGATCTTCGCGCCGCATTGGAAAATGGTGTCAGCCAGATTGAACAGGGCGGCGGTCGCTATCCGCAAGTGGCAGGCATTAAATTCACAATGGATATTGCCAAACCTGCCGGTCAGCGCATCACCAAAATTGAGATGCAGGATACGACAAAGAACTGGCAACCGCTCGACGACAATCAGCTCTATGGCATCGCCGCGACCGACTATCTGCGCAGTGGTGGGGACGGCTATGACATGATCGCGCAGAAAGCAAAGAAAGCCTATGATTACGGCCCTTCGCTCGATCAGGTTGTTGCCGAATATTTGCAGGAACATTCACCTTACTCGGGTGTGGTGAACCAGCCTGCGGAAATGCAAGAGACTACCGCACCGCAAACTTACCAGATCCGAAAAGGCGACAGCTACTGGTCGATTGCAGAGAGGCTCTATGGCAAAGGTGCAGAGTGGAAACGCCTGTTTCGTCAGAACCCGAATTACAAGCCGCGGAAACTGCCGGTTGGGGCTGTTTTGAAAACCGGATCGCCCTCTGAATAAAAACCACTTTAAATTTGAGTTTTTTCATCATGTTATGGTTATGTTCTGGTCATGCCGGACATAATACTGTTATGATAGGCAAATTTTGTTCGGCAGCTTGCGCTCACTCAGAGATATGATTGTCTTTGCTTGAGCGAAAGCACCGCCCCATCAGGATAGAGACACAGACATGCATGATAATGTGATGAGCCAGTCCGCGACCTCCCAGCCGGTTGCAGCAAATCCGGTTGTTGAAAAAACCGGCGTGATGCTGATCAATCTGGGGACGCCTGATGGCACAGATCGCAAATCCATGCGTCGTTATCTCCGTGAGTTCTTGATGGATTCGCGTGTTATCGAATGGCCAAAAGCCATCTGGTATCCGATACTGTTCGGTAATGTACTCAATACACGCCCGAAGAAATCCGGTGCGCTCTACGACCGCATCTGGAACCGTGAGCGTGACGAATCACCGCTGCGCACTTTCACACGCTCCCAGAGCGATCAGCTCAGCGCCCGCCTGTCCGATCTCGGCAATGTCGTGGTGGATTGGGCCATGCGCTACGGCCAGCCTTCCATTGAGGATGTGCTCACCCGCCTGCGTGAACAGGGTTGCACACGTATTGTCGCCTTCCCGCTCTATCCGCAATATTCATCATCCACCACCGGCAGTGTGAATGAGAAACTCAATGACGCGCTGAACAAGCTACGCTTCATGCCAGCGGTGCGCACCGTGCCGTCCTATCAGAATGCACCGGTCTATATTGATGCACTGGCACGCTCGATTGAGGAGCATATTGCCAAACTCGATTTTGATCCGCAGGTGGTGATTGCCTCCTATCACGGTATTCCGCAGAGCTATGCGCGCCGCGGCGATCCATATCCGCAGCAGTGCCTTGAAACCACACGTCTGCTGCGTGCGCGCCTCGGCTGGGATGAAACCAAGCTGATCAGTACGTTCCAGTCGCGCTTTGGCCCTGAGGAATGGCTCCAGCCTTATACCGATAAAACCATTGAGGAAATGCCGAAACAGGGCATTAAATCTGTCGCTGTTTTCAATCCGGGCTTTGTGTCCGACTGCCTTGAAACTGTTGATGAAATCGGTAATGAAGCCGCAGAAGCCTTCCACGAAAACGGTGGTGAGAATTTCAGCCATATCCCGTGTCTGAATGATACAGACCTTGGCATGCGCGTCATCGAAGACCTTGTGCGCCGTGAATTACAGGGCTGGGTCTGATATAGTCAATTAAACCATCGCATTTTCCGGCATTTTAAAAAGGAAACAGAATGGAATTCGGAGCAAATCTTGCCCTGCTGATTTTAGCAGCAGTTGTTATTTTCACTCTCTATGCCGGTATTAAAATTGTGCCACAGGGCTCCAATTTTACCGTTGAGCGCTTCGGCCGCTACACGCGCACGCTGACACCGGGCCTGAATATGATCGTGCCGTTTTTTGACCGCGTCGGCGCGCGTCTCAATATGATGGAACAGGTACTCGACGTTCCGACACAGGAAGTCATCACCCGCGACAATGCCACCACATCGGTGGATGCTGTGGCCTTCTTTCAGGTGCTGAATGCCGCGCAGGCAGCCTATCAGGTTTCTGATCTGCAATATGCAATCCTCAACCTGACCATGACTAATATCCGTACGGTCATGGGCTCGATGGATCTGGATGAACTGCTCTCCAACCGCGACACGATCAATGATCGCCTGTTGCGTGTGCTGGATCAGGCTGCGCATCCGTGGGGCATCAAAATCACCCGCGTTGAGATCAAGGATATCAACCCGCCGAAAGACCTGATTGATTCTATGGCGCGCCAGATGAAGGCCGAGCGTGACAAGCGTGCGCAGGTTCTGGAAGCTGAAGGTGACCGTAATGCGCAGATTCTGCGCGCTGAAGGTTTGAAACAGTCGCAAATTCTCGAAGCGGAAGGTAAGCGTGAAGCCGCCTATCGTGAAGCGGAAGCCCGTGAACGTCTGGCCGAAGCGGAAGCAAAAGCCACCACCATGGTGTCTGATGCGATTTCTCAGGGCGATGTGCAGGCGCTGAACTATTTTATCGCCCAGAAATATACAGCCGCACTCTCCGAAATGGCTTCTGCCAAAAATCACAAGATCATCATGATGCCGCTGGAAGCCTCGTCGCTGATCGGCACATTGGGCGGTATAGGCGCCATTGCCAAAGAAGTTTTCGGCAATAATTCAGGCTCCGATGCAAGTGGGGAAGGCAATACACAGTCCTCAGCGCCACGCAAAGCACCACCTAAAACGGCTGCCCGCAGTGAAGGCACCACACGCAGTGGTTCGTCTGATTACGTCACTGTTCCCAGCCACATCATCGCCAACCGCGTACCACCTGCAGGATCACGATAATGCAGGAGATTTTTACAGCCCTCGGCGTTTGGAACTGGGCTGTTCTCGGCCTTGTTCTGCTGTTTCTTGAACTGGTGACACCGGGCGTGTTTCTGATCTGGATCGGCTTTGCAGCTCTGGTAACCAGCCTGATTGCTTTTACCGGTCTCAGCTTCGTAGAGAGCTGGCAGATACAACTGCTGCTCTTTATGGTTCTGTCGGTGATTTTTGTGCTGATCGGGCGCAGATATTTTAATCCGCGCGAACAAAGTAGCGATGAGCCATTGCTCAACCGCAGAGCTGATCAGCTGATCGGCATGCGCACAACGCTGGAAGAGCCGATTGTCAACGGTCACGGCCGTGCACGGTTTGACGACACGCTCTGGCGCGTAACGGGTTCAGATTTACCCGCAGGCGCGGTAGTGGTTGTCCGCGAATATCAGGACGGACTATTGCAGGTCGAAGAAGTGAAATAAAAAAAGGCGGCTTATCAGCCGCCTTTTTGTTATCCGTTTGAGAGATACTTACGCCACACCGGCACGCAACAGGTCGTGGAAATGTACCAGACCAACAGGGCGGTTATTCTCAGCCACAATCACCGCGCCGATACGCGCTTCATTCAACAGCGCAAGTGTCGAGCCAAGCAACTGGTCAGGGCTGACAGTGCGCGGTGTGCGGGTCATAATATCATCGACTTTCAGCATCGCCATCGGGCGGTCAACATTGCGCGTCAGATCACCGTCTGTGATGATGCCGGCCAATGTGCCATCTTCATTTTCAATAATAACGCAGCCAAAACGCTTGTGCGAATGGATGCGCATGGCCTCCGGCATTGGTGTGCCGACTTTAACCAGCGGCAGTTCATCACCGCGATGCATAATATCTTTAACATGCGAGAGGCTTGCACCCAGCGAACCGCCCGGATGGAACACACGGAAATCCGTTGCCGTGAAGCCGCGCTTTTCCAGAAGTGCAAGCGCCAGAGCATCGCCAACAGCAAGCTGCATCAGCGTTGATGTAGTCGGCGCCACACCATGCGGGCAAGCTTCAGCCACTTTTGGCAGCAGAACCAGCACATCGGATTCACGGCCAAGCGTTGAATTTTCACCGGATGTCAGCGCAATCAGCGGCACTTTAAAACGGCGTGAATAACTGACAATGCCTTTCAGCTCTGCAGTCTCACCCGACCATGACAGCGCGAGAATAACATCATTGCTGTTGATCATGCCCAGATCGCCGTGATTGGCTTCGGCCGCATGGACAAAAAATGCAGGCGTGCCGGTTGAGGCAAAAGTTGCTGCCAGTTTGGAGCCGATATGGCCGCTTTTGCCGATACCGGTCACAACGACACGCCCCTTCATCGCAGCGATTGTTTCAACCGCGCGGTTAAACGGCTCAGCAAGTCCGTTTTGCAGCGCGTCTTCAAGCGCGCTCATACCGGCTTTTTCAACTGCGATTGTATTCAGGGCGGAGCGGATAGCGGGGCTGTGACTGCTCAATGGATCTCTCTCACTTCATTCATCCGGCTTATAAGCCACTTATATAGAAACCGGAACGGCATTCTGCAAAGTTAAAAGCATTTCCGGTAAAAGTGCGAAGCGGCTTGCATAGGATAATGCGCAAAAACCAATAGTTAGAGCGGCTCCAACGATTCAGCTTTAACGGAAACCGCTCTGATTACGGGGTAAATCTTATCTGACAGGCTGTCCAGATATTATATGCCGGTAAAGGCAGCGCATATTTTGCTGCAAGTAATAAAGCACAAGCTGAAAAGCTGAATAAAGCCAGCCTATTACCCCAAAAGAAACTTTGTATTAACCATGATCCTTTACCGTCCTGTAACAAGCCTGCCCCGTGCAGGCATTTCAGATTTTGGCAGGACTATGAAAACAACAGCCGATACGGGGTACTCTCTTCTGACTCCGCTGCTCAGAGCCAACAAAACGGCTCTGCTGGCAGGCGTCATGCTGTTTTCTGCCGTTGCTCCCCATCTTGTATTGGCGCAAACAGTGCCTGCGGGCAGCCAGAATGATGCGATTGCGGATATCATTGCGGAAACCCAAGCTCCGGCAGATATTACTTATGATGCCAATGGCCGTATTATCACGCAGGATCAGCTCAATCCGGTCATCCCCGCAACACGCCCTGCCCTGACGAATGCAACCGTGCCGTTGAGCGAAGATCTCAGCGGGCAACGTACAGGTCCGGCAGATGCGGGCAGAGCTGTGCGTGAGGGCCGTGAGAATATGCCGGAAGGCTCGGTTGACGGCCGTCCGCGTGCACCATTTGAGGCAGATCCGTTTGAACCGCAAGGCATCCGTGCCGGTAGTTTCATTTTACGGCCATCGCTGGATCAGGGTATCCGCGCCACCAATAATGCTGACAATAGCGCCTCTGGCAGCAGCGGTGTGTTGTCAGAAACTGCATTACGGCTCAATGCCCGCTCCGACTGGGCAAACCATCTGGCGACACTGGATGCGTCAGGCCTATTTGAGAAAAACCTGTCGGGTCAATATGTATCCAATCCGCGCGGGCAGATTGATGCTGCATTACGACTGGATATGAGTGATGAAACCCGCCTGAATTTTGGCCTCGGTTATTCTATCAACCGTGAGGATGCTTCAGATCCGAACGGCATCAGCGCAGCGCGCTCCCGCCCTCTGGTGCAAAGCATCACTGCACAGGCAGGCATTGAACGCGATATTGGCAAAATCTTTGCCAGTGCTGTGGCGCGGGTGAATAATACACGTTACGGCAAAGCGAAGCTTTTCAACGGCGACCAGCTGGATCAAAGCGACCGCAACAATACCTATGTCAGTATGACCCTGCGCGGTGGTTTTGAGCTGAGTGCCATCATCCGCCCGTTTGCAGAAGTTGAGGTCGGCCGTCGTCTCTATCAGAATGATAATGGTCTGGATCGCAATGCCACGCAGCTTGGCTTGCGCACCGGCTTGCAGATTAACACCGGCGAAAAGCTGAACGGCGAATTTTCTGTCGGTTATATCGGCGCACGCAGTGAGGATGACCGCTTGCGGGATACCGGCGGCTTGTCGCTTGATGCGGCGATGAACTGGTCACCGCAGCGCGGCACTGATGTACAACTGGGGTTGCGCACATTCCTCGACAGCAGTCCCGATATCGGCGGCAATTCTTCTATCCTCTATCTGGCCAATATCAATGTTACACGTATGATCCGTGCTGATCTCAGCCTCAATGCGCGGCTTGATGCATCCATACGTAACAATCGCGATGGCAGCGGAACCGATTACGGTATGGGCGCAGAAATCGGTGCGACCTACTGGTTCAACCGCTTCTTCGGTGTGGACGGTAAATTGCGCCATGAATTTATCAACAGCGATGTGGCGAGCCGTAAATATAGCAGCAACAGCGTTTATCTCGGCGTGAAGCTACGACGTTAACAAAATCAGCAAACAATAAAAAAGCCGGTCAGTGACCGGCTTTTTGTTTTGAACTCAGGAAAGCTTGATAGTCTTCAGCAACTCATCAATGCTGACTTCGACCAGCGGGCGGATATCATGGCGCCACAGAGCAAAGGCCACATTGGCCTGAATGAAGCCTTCTTTGGAACCACAGTCAAAAGTACGGCCCTGATAATTATAACCGTAGAAAGACTGCTCGTTCGCCAGTTTCAGCATGGCATCGGTCAACTGAATTTCATTGCCGGCACCCTTTTCCTGCTTGCTGAGCAGGTCAAAGATTTCTGGCTGCAGAATATAGCGACCATTAATATAGAGATTTGACGGTGCAGTGCCCTTGGCCGGCTTTTCAACCATCTGGTTGATTTCAAAACCATTGCCGATTGCATTGCCTTTGCCGACAATACCGTATTTGTGCGCTTCTTCAGGGTCACATTCCTGCACGGCAATCACATTGCCGCCGGTCTGTTCGTAAAGCTCAACCATTTCCTTGAGGCAGCCCTTTTTCGACTGCATCACCATATCCGGCAACAGCAGAGCAAAAGGTTCATTGCCCACGATCTCACGGGCGCACCATACCGCATGGCCAAGGCCGAGCGGCACCTGCTGGCGGGTAAAACTGGTTGTGCCCGGTTGCGGCTGCAAGCTCTGCATATGGTTCAGCTCATTGAGCTTGCCGCGCTCTTGCAGTGTTGCATAAAGTTCAACCTGAGCGTCAAAATAATCTTCAATAACAGCCTTGTTGCGGCCGGTTACAAAGATCAGATGCTCAATACCCGCTTCGCGCGCTTCATCAACCACATATTGAATGACCGGCTTATCAACAACGGTCAGCATTTCTTTCGGGATTGATTTTGTGGCGGGCAGGAAACGTGTTCCCAGACCTGCGACAGGAAAAACGGCTTTGCGGATTTTTTTAACTGAACTCATGTCACTTCCCGTTTTGTGCGGTTTCTATCCCGATGAAATATTCACGACGCCCGTTTGCCATTGGCAAGAATAGTCGCCGTTCTAATCAGTCTTCAAACCTGAACTATAAAAGGCAATACAGCCAAACTATGAAAAAAGCCTGCATTTTCTAAAAGTTAAGGTCACATTTCATGTGCGATTATTACTGTATTTGAGCGCAACTTGAACCGGAGCCAATATTTCTTCATTTCCCGTTCATTTCGGGCGCTCCATTTCAAAAGAGTAGAAATTGCGCACATTCTGAAACTCCCCGATGCCTTCGAAATCCGCACACAATCTTAACAGTTTTTTTGCCGGTTCTTAATTGTGAGGCTGCATGGTAAACTAAATACTAACTTCCGCGTGGCATAAAGAATGAACGCAGAGCGTATTGCCTTATTGCAAAGGAACACACGCTCTTTCCATTATTGATTGCATTCTCGTATCCACGACACGTTTTTGAAGAATATTGTTGTTAAACTGCGAAATGCCCAGCTTGTATGTTCAGGGAGAAAAGCATGCTTCGAACCCACATTTTCAATAGCCACCTGTGGAAGACTGCCGCAACAACAGCTTCTGCCGTTGCTTTATCACTGGTTTTATCCACCGGATATGCGTCAGCCGATGCACAGTTTCGCAAATGGGTTTCGAGTTTCCGCCCCGTAGCCATTCAGAACGGCATTGCTCCCGCCACTTTTGACCGCGCTTTTTCCGGTGTCAATGCCATTGACCCTGAGGTTCTGCAAAAGGCACGTTATCAGCCTGAATTCACCTCGCCGGTTTGGGAATATATCGACAATCGCGTCAATGAACACTCCATCGGCACTGGTCAGGCAATGGCGCGCAAATGGGGCAAGGCGCTCAACGCAATCGAAAAGCAATATGGCGTTGATAAAAACGTGCTTCTGGCCATCTGGTCGATGGAAACCAGCTACGGCGAAATGATGCAGCGCCCCGATGTAATGCGCGATGCCATCCGTTCGCTGGCAACTCTGGCCTATGCTGATCAGCGCCGCGCCAAATATGCCCGCAGCCAGTTGATTGCGGCAATGAAAATTCTCCAGACCGGCGATATTGACCGCAGCCACCTGAGCGGCTCATGGGCTGGTGCAATGGGACATACTCAGTTTATTCCGACCAGCTATCAGGCCTATGCGGTTGATTTTGACGGTAACGGCAAACGCGACATCTGGAACTCTGTGCCGGATGCTCTGGCAACTGCTGCCAATCTTCTGCGTAAGAACGGCTGGGAGCCTGGCCGCACCTGGGGTTATGAAGTTGTGCTGCCTGCCTCCGGCAAATTCCCGTCCGGCAGCCTGAGCATTGCTGAATGGCGTCGTCTGGGTATTGTGCGTGCCAATGGCCGCCCGTTCCCAAGTGATGGTGAAAAAGCCACGCTCAAAGTTATGGATGGTCGTAGCGGCCCTGCCTTCCTGATGACCAAAAACTTCTTCGTCATCAAGCGCTATAATAATGCCGATAAATATGCTCTCGGCGTGGGTCTTCTTGCAGACCGCGTTGCTGGTTATCAGGGCTTGGTACAGGATTGGAACCGCCCTTTCACGCCAATCTCCATGAAAGAGCGTGAAGAGCTGCAAGGCCATCTGCGCGCCCTTGGATATTACGACGGTAATATCGACGGCAAGATCGGCTCCAGTTCCCGCAAAGCGATTGAGGCCTTCCAGCAGCGCAACGGTTTGCAAACAGACGGGCATCCGAGCAAAGAAGTTCTGAGCGTCTTACGCCGCCGGTAAAATCACTTCAGTAAACAGGCCGGTCAATCCGGCCTGTTTCATTTTCGCACACAAACGAGTTCCCGCTTTTGGCTCAAAAATGCTTCAGGTCATCAATCAGGCACAATCGTAAGGATTGATACCGGTTATGGATTATCAAAGATATTTCCGAAGTGACGCGGGTCTTTTACAATATAGCCGGTTCGGCTTTGCTTCCGCTTGCACTCTCGTTGGCTTGCTAACCGTGCCCGTTTTTGCACAGGCTCAAGAACCTGTGGCTGCGCCCGTTCAGCTTGCTCAGCAATATCCGCCGCAGCAAAAGCGACGCACCTTATTTGATATGTTGTTCGGCAATTCACGCCAGCAGCAAAATCAGGACTATATTCAGCCTCCTGTTCAGCAACAGCCACGCCGCACAACTGCGCCGGTTAAAAAGAAGCCGGTTGTTGCCAAGCCTAAATCCGTCATTATCAGCCCGCCGCAACCGGAGGCGATTGCCAAAAATCCTGATGCAAAAAAAGTACTGGTCATCGGTGATTTTATTGCGGGCGGGCTTGCGGAAGGGCTGACCGAGACATTCGCGCAAACACCTGATTTACAGGTTATCAACCGCACTAACGGCTCTTCCGGCTTTGTCCGTCAGGATTATTATAACTGGAGCAAGGAACTGCCAGCCATTCTGGCAGAGCAGAAACCGGCAATACTGGTCATGATGATTGGTGCCAATGACCGCCAGCCACTGACACAGAAAAGCGTCACTGTAACTCCGGACACGGATGAATGGAAAAAGCTGTACCAATCCCGTGTGGATGAGTTTTTACAGGTAACGGCAAAATCCGGTGTGCCGGTTGTCTGGATCGGGCAACCGCCCTACCAGTCCTCTGCATTGTCGCAAACCATGCTATCCCTGAACAGTATTTATAAAACAGCTGCAGAACAGGCTGGTAGCAAAGCAGCTCCGGATCAGACAGACAATCCGGCAGACCTCTCACTGAGCGCTGCTTTTGTTGACGTATGGGACGGCTTTGTTGATGATAAAGGCAGTTTCACGCAGACTGGTGTTGATGTGAATGGTCAGACCGTGCGCCTGCGCGGCAATGACGGTATCAACATGACCAGCGCCGGCAAGCGCAAACTGGCTTTTTATGCTGAAAAGCCGTTGCGCCAGTTGCTGAAGCTCTCTTCGCCGGAAATACCCGCGGCAACGGATACAAAGAGCAATGAACCTATGGCTGTGCCTGTTCATAAAGAAATCACTCGTATCGGGCCGATGAAACTGAGTGACCTCGATCAGTCAGCGGATGACACGCTGCTGGGCGAAACAAGCGCGATCACTAAAACCACAGCCGTCCGCACGGACAAGCACCAAACTCCGGCCGGCCGTGCCGATGACTTCCGCTGGCCGCGCCCTTAACTTCTTTGCTCAAAAAGCAATTGAGCAACGCGAAAATGGCGATTTCGAGAACCGGAGCGTAGCGTACACTTAAGTACGTGAGCACCGGAAGCACAGAAATCGCCATTTGCAGCCAGGTCAGATGTTTTTTAGTAAGACATTTATGATGGAAGCAGGCTGGCCCCCATCAATTGCAGGTCAATTGAACGTGCAGCTTGTCTTCCTTCACGGATTGCCCAGACAACCAATGACTGACCGCGACGCACATCACCCGCAGAAAATAGCTTTGTGACCGATGTACGATAATCCGTCTCATTAGCCATAACGCTGACACCGCCGCGGGCATCTGTCTTCAACTTCAGCTTGTCCCCTAAATCGGGCAGCACACCGTGCTTGGCAGGACCGCTGAAACCAAGGGCAATGAATGCCAGATCGGCCTGAAGAATGAACTCAGATCCGGCAACCGGCCTGCGCCGCTCATCCACCGCACAACACAAAACATGCGTGAGCTGGCCATCCTCACCGCCAAAGCCAAGTGTCGCCACCTGAAATTCGCGCACAGCACCTTCTGCCTGACTGGAGGAGATACGGATTTTGGTTGCCCAATAAGGCCAGATACCCAGCTTATCTTCACGCAACGGTGGCTCAGGGCGAATATCCAGCTGTGTTACCTGCACAGCGCCCTGCCGGAACGCCGTACCCACACAGTCAGAGGCCGTATCGCCACCGCCGACAACAACAACACGCTTGCCTGCAGCCGAAATGCTGTCATCCAATGCCCAAGCACGCGACTGTTCATCTTCGCCTGCAACACGGCGGTTTTGCTGCACCAGATATGGCATCGCATCATATACACCGCTCAGGTCTGAACCGGGTAAAGCCGGATCACGTGGTGTTTCCGCACCACCGCAATAGAGCACGGCATCATAGTCTTTGAGCAATTGCTTGACCGCAATGTCCTTGCCGATTTCCACGCCACAATGAAAGGTTACGCCCTCACCTTCCATCTGGGCAATACGGCGGTCAATCAGCTGCTTTTCCATTTTAAAATCAGGAATACCATAGCGCAGCAAACCACCCGCACGGCTTTCCCGTTCATAGACATCCACACCATGACCGGCTCGTGCGAGCTGTTGTGCAGCGGCAAGCCCCGCAGGACCCGACCCGATAATCGCCACGCGCTTGCCGGTTTTTGTTGCTGCGATTTGAGGCTTTATCAATCCAAGTTCAAAAGCCTTATCAGCCAGCGCCTGCTCAACTGTTTTGATTGCCACCGGCGCATCTTCCAGATTGAGCGTGCAGGATTCCTCGCATGGCGCCGGACAAATCCGCCCCGTAAATTCCGGAAAATTATTGGTCGAATGGAGATTGGCAATCGCCTCTTCCCACTGCCCCGCATAGACCAGATCATTCCAGTCCGGAATTTGATTGTTCACCGGACAGCCGCTGTCTCCGCTTTTATCGCCATGACAGAACGGTACACCGCAATCCATGCAGCGTGCGGCCTGCTTCTGCACTTCCGGCTCACTCATCGGCAGAGTGAATTCGCGAAAATGCCGGATACGATCCGATGCCGGCTGATATTGCGCAACCTGCCGGTCGATCTCCAGAAAACCTGTAACTTTACCCATTTTAATAACCTGTTCTTTTCCGGAGTGCGGATTATTCTGCGGCAACATTGGTGCGCAGAAGTTCCATCTCTTCCAAAGCGCGGCGATATTCGACCGGCATGACTTTGACGAATTTCGGACGATATTGTTCCCAATTATCAAGGATCATCCGCGCCTGTTTAGAGCCCGTATAATGATGATGATTGGCCAAAAGCTGCGCCAGACGTTCCTCATCGTGACGGGTCATATTGCCGGAAACATCCACGCGGCCTTTATGCATCAGATCACCACCGTGATGATGCAACCGCTCCAGAATGTCGTCCTCTTCGGGCACCGGCTCCAGTTCAACCATCGCCATATTGCAGCGCCCAGCAAAATCACCGGACTCATCCAGCACATAAGCAACACCACCGGACATACCGGCCGCAAAATTGCGTCCTGTCTCACCGATCACAACCACCACACCGCCGGTCATATATTCGCAGCCGTGGTCGCCCACACCTTCAACAACCGCAACGGCACCGGAATTGCGCACGGCAAACCGCTCGCCCGCTTGTCCGCGTATATAGCACTCACCCTCAATCGCACCGTAGAGCACAGTATTGCCAGCAATGATCGCCTCATCGGCCTTGAGCTGGCTGCTCTCGCTCGGACGAATGATAATTCGCCCGCCGCTCAGGCCTTTTCCGATATAATCATTGCCTTCGCCATGCAGTTCAAAGCTGATGCCATGCGCCAGAAACGCTGCGAAAGACTGGCCAGCCGTACCGTTGAAACGCACGTGAATGGTTTCTTCCGGCAGACCTTTATGACGATAACGGCTGACCAGCGCACCGGAGAGCATGGCGCCCGCCGAGCGGTCGGTGTTCTTGATGCTGCGGGTGAGCGTGACTTTCTCACGGTTTTCCAGTGCCGGTGCTGCGGCTGCAATCAAATCACGATCCAGCACATCATCAATCGGATGCTGCTGCAACTGTGTATGACGCAGCTGTGTTTCATCGCCAGCAATTGCCGCATACGGACGATAGAAAATACGGCTGAAATCCAACCCTTGTGCCTTCCAGTGATTAATCGCCGCTTGTTTTTCCAAGAGGTCGGAACGGCCGATAATCTGCTCAAGCTTCGTGAAACCAAGCTCGGCCAGCAGCACGCGTACCTCTTCTGCCAGATAGAAGAAGAAGTTGATCACATGCTCCGGTGTGCCTTTGAAACGCTGGCGTAACACGGGGTCTTGGGTCGCTACACCGACCGGACAAGTATTAAGATGGCATTTGCGCATCATGATACAACCGGCGGCAATCAGCGGCGCAGTGGAGAAACCGAACTCATCTGCCCCAAGCAGTGCTCCGATAATCACATCACGCCCTGTGCGCAGACCACCATCAACCTGCAATGCAATGCGTGAGCGCAGACCATTGAGAACCAAAGTCTGATGGGTTTCCGCCAAGCCTGTTTCCCAAGGGGAACCGGCATGTTTCAGCGAGGTCAGCGGCGAGGCACCGGTACCACCATCATAACCGGAAACAGTGATATGATCGGCGCGTGCCTTGGCAACACCGGCAGCAACCGTGCCGACGCCGACTTCCGACACCAGCTTCACCGAAATATCGGCGTGCGGATTGACATTTTTCAGATCGAAAATCAGCTGTGCCAGATCTTCGATGGAATAAATATCATGATGCGGCGGCGGCGAAATCAAACCGACACGCGGTGTGGAATGACGTGTCTTGGCAATTGTCGCATCCACTTTATGGCCGGGCAGCTGCCCGCCTTCACCGGGCTTGGCACCCTGCGCCACTTTAATCTGGATCATATCGGCATTGACCAGAAATTCCGTGGTCACACCGAAACGTCCCGAAGCCACCTGCTTAATCGCCGAGCGCTGCGGGTTCGGTGAGCCGTCACGCAACGGATAGAGGCGGTCAGGTTCTTCACCACCCTCGCCGGTATTGGACTTGGCTCCAATCCGGTTCATAGCAACAGCCAGCGTTGTATGCGCCTCGCGTGAAATCGAACCGAACGACATGGCACCAGTGGAAAAGCGCTTCACAAGCTCAGCAGCAGGCTCAACTTCCGCCAGATCGACCGGCTTCTTGCCGCGTTCACCTGCCCGCTTTAAGTGAAACAGGCTGCGAATGGTTTTGGCCGCCGCAGAACGGCTGTTAAGCATTTCGGAATATTCCGCAAAGCTCTTCGGATTGTCATTGCGCACCGCATGCTGCAGCTTGGCCACCGCATCCGGCGACCACATATGTGCCTCACCACGAATTCGATAAGCATATTCACCGCCCGCAGGCAAAGCGCTGCTACCACCGATCTCTCTTACAAAGGCCGTGTTGTGCCGCAGCACAGTTTCCTGTGCCACTTCATGAAGCCCCACACCTTCAATCATTGAAGCAGTGCCAAAGAAGAACCGGTCAACAAAACTCTGTTTCAGGCCAATGGCATCGAAAATCTGCGCACCGCAATAAGACTGATAGGTGGAAATGCCCATTTTCGACATCACCTTCAGCATACCCTTGCCGATAGACTTGATATAGCGACTGACAATCTCACTGCTGTCCACCTCTGGCGGGAAATCCCCGCGCTGATGCATATCGGTCAGCGTATCAAAAGCGAGATAAGGGTTGATCGCCTCGGCACCATAACCGGCAAGACAGCAGAAATGATGCACTTCGCGCGGCTCACCGCTCTCGACCACCAGCCCCACAGATGTACGCAGGCCTTTACGGATCAGATGATGATGTACAGCGGCTGTCGCCAGCAATGCCGGAAGAGCAATACGGTCTGGCCCGACCTGCCTGTCGGACAGGATGATGATGTTGTAACCGCCATGCACGGCAGCTTCCGCACGATCACACAGACGCGCCAGCGTACCATCCATACCTGCGGCACCTTCATTCACCGGATAGGTCATATCCAGTGTTTTAGTGTCAAACCGGTCCTCCGAATGGCCGATGGAGCGGATTTTTTCCAGATCAGCATTGGTCAGGATCGGCTGGCGCACTTCCATCCGTTTGCGCCGAGATGTGCCAACCAGATCAAACAGGTTTGGCCGTGGCCCGATAAAGGACACGAGGCTCATCACCAGTTCTTCGCGGATCGGATCAATCGGCGGATTGGTGACCTGTGCAAAATTCTGCTTGAAATAGGTATAAAGCAACTTGGCCTTGTCCGAGAGTGCGGAAATCGGCGTATCCGTGCCCATAGAGCCGACCGCTTCCTGCCCCGTTGTCGCCATCGGTGCCATCAGCAATTTTGTGTCTTCCTGCGTGTAACCAAAGCTGCGCTGGCGTTCCATCAGGCTGACATCGCGGCGCAAAGCGCGCGGCTCTACCGGCGCCAGATCTTCCAGAACCAGCTGTGTGTTTTTCAGCCACTGGCGGTAAGGATGGGCAGTCGCTATCTGCGATTTCAGCTCGTCATCACTGACAATACGTCCTTCTTCGAGGTCGATCAGCAACATACGCCCCGGCTGCAACCGCCATTTTTTGACAATACGGCTTTCATCCACCGGCAACACACCGGCCTCCGATGCCAGAATGATCCGGTCGTCATCGGTCACCAGATAACGCGCCGGACGCAGACCATTACGATCCAGCGTCGCGCCAATCTGGCGGCCATCAGTAAAGGCAACGGCAGCAGGGCCGTCCCACGGCTCCATCAGCGCTGCATGATATTCGTAAAATGCCTTACGCTCGTCACCCATCAGCTTGTTATTGCCCCAAGCCTCAGGGATCAGCATCATCATGGCATGGCTAAGGGAGTAACCACCCTGCACCAAAAATTCGAGTGCATTGTCAAAACAGGCGGTATCCGACTGTCCCTCATAGGAGATCGGCCAGAGCTTGGAAATATCATTGCCGAACAGTTCGCTATCAACAGAGGCCTGACGCGCAGCCATCCAGTTCACATTGCCGCGCAGCGTGTTGATCTCGCCATTATGGGCAACCATGCGATAAGGGTGAGCGAGTTTCCACGAAGGAAAAGTATTGGTTGAAAAGCGCTGATGCACCAGCGCAATGGCGCTCTCAAAACGCGGGTCAGTCAAGTCCTGATAATAAGCGCCAACCTGATAACTCAGGAACATGCCCTTATAAACAACGGTGCGCGCAGACATGGAAACAATATAGAAACCGTTGTCCCGTCCCTCAGTCTCGTGGAAAATCCGGTTGGAGATCACCTTGCGCAACACAAATAAACGACGCTCGAAATCGTCATCGCTGGCAATATTTGGATTTCGACCGATAAAGACCTGACGATGCACCGGCTCGGTTGCGGCAATGTCTTCTGCTTTGGACAGCGAGCTATTATCAACCGGCACTGTACGGAAACCGATCAGGTTCTGGCCTTCAGCCGCGATCACTTCCGTAATCACCCGCTCCAGATGCGCACGCAATTTCACATCCTGCGGCATGAAAATCTGGCCGACAGCGTAATGTCCGGCATCAGGCAGATGTATACCGCTCTTTGCCATCTCCTCACGGAAGAAGCGATCGGGAATCTGCACCAGAATACCGGCACCATCACCCATCAGCGGATCGGCACCGACGGCACCGCGATGCGTCAGGTTTTCAAGCATCTGTAAGCCGTCCAGCACGATCTGGTGCGACGGCACATTTTTCATCTGCGCGATAAAGCCGACACCGCAGGCATCATGCTCACGACGCGGATCATAGAGCCCTTGTTTCTCGGGCATAGTTCGGGGTGTTTTGGCGGTTTTAGTCGATGTTGTGGTTTTGCCGCCTTTTTCTGTATGCGTATGAGCCTGAAATGCCCCAACAGAATGCGACTTGATCAACATCGAAACCTCCTTAGACCCGGTACAGGGCCATTTGCCGGATCAGGCGTGCGGCACCAACCCGTCCTCCGGACGGGATATATGCGAACGCTGAGACAGCAGAATTGTGAATTGGATTTGTGAAAATGCCTGTCCGTGCAGCACGCCAGAGAAAGCAGACAGCATAATACATCAGATTAATCATTGATCGGCCTCCCCTGTTAATTAAGCACATACGCGTGCGGATGAACGGAATGCTCTCACCGGTGATCGCAACGGCAGATTGATGAGCCATTGCGTAAAACAGATAAAAACATAGCATGAATTGAAGAAAAACGCGCCGGATATGTTGTATGGCAGAACCTCTTCAATAGGACAGCATTGCTGCCCTATCATTTTATTGCAGAATATTTTCCGCCCTACAAGCACGAAATATTCAATTTTAAATCGATTTTTTGTAATTTTATTGCGCGATGAATTTCGCCTCATGAAAAAACAAGGATTTAGCTGCCTCTCCTAGGCGGGCAATCCAAAAACTGCGTCAATGTGACCACACGCTATCTTGATGTCAGGTTTCATTCGTGTGGCAGAAAAAACCAGCTATAAACACGCATCACATTCACTGCATCCTGTACCCGCATGATGCAATTGAGTTCTTTGTTTTGACGCATACGGAGCCATTGATGTTCTTCGCTTCCGATAACTGGGCGGGCGCCCATCCCGATATTAATGCCAATATTACCGCCCATGCAGGCGGCTTTGCTGCTTCCTATGGTGCCAGTGATATCGACAAAAAAGTCGAGCAGCACTTCAACGAATTATTCGAGCGTGAAGTTGCGGTTTATTTTGTTGGCACAGGCACCGCAGCCAATTCTCTGGCGCTGGCCAGCGTCAACCGTCCGGGCGGTGTATCGCTCTGCCATCGTGAAGCCCATGTGATCGAAGATGAATGCGGCGCACCGGAATATTTCACCGGTGGCGCACGTCTGCATCCGGTTGATGGTGCCTTAGGCAAAATGGATCCGGCGAACCTACGCAAGGAGCTGAAACGCTTCAATCCGGCTTTCATCCATGCCGGTCAGCCAATGGCCGTTACCATTACGCAGGCCACCGAAATCGGCACGCTTTATTCGCTGGATGAAATCGCTACTATTTCGGCTATCTGCCGCGAGCATGATCTGCCACTGCATCTCGATGGTGCCCGCTTTGCCAATGCATTGGTAACGCTTGGCGTGACACCTGCGGAAATGACATGGAAACAGGGCGTTGATATCGTCTCTTTCGGTGGCACAAAAAATGGTTGCTGGTGTGCGGAAGCTCTCGTTTTCATGAACCCTCAGCAGGCAAAAGATCTGCCTTTCATCCGCAAACGTGCAGCGCAGCTCTTCTCCAAAACCCGTTTCATTGCCGCGCAGTTTGATGCTTATCTCAAAGATGATCTTTGGCTGAAACTTGCCCGTCATGCCAATGCTATGACCGCCCGGCTGGCACAGGCAGTCAATGGTTCAGACAAAGTGAAACTGGCATGGCAGCCGCAGGCCAACGAGCTTTTCGCTATTTTGAAAAAGTCCGACAGTGAAAAACTGCAGGCACAGGGTGCCGTGTTCTATGACTGGAACCAGCCGCATAGTGCCGACCATATTGCCGAGGATGAAACCTTTGTCCGTCTCGTCACCAGCTTCGCCACAACCGAGGCTGAGATCGATAAATTCGTCGGATTGATCAAAGCATTATAACAAAAAAGGGCAGGAAATTTCCTGCCCTTTTTCATGACTCACTTACAAAGCTTATTTGCTGTCGATCGCTTTCGTATCAACAGTTTTGGCATCAATGCTTTGCGCCACATTACTGGCAACCGCAGTAACATTAATCTTACGCGGTTTCAGTTCTTCCGGAATCTCGCGCTTGAGATCAATATGCAGCAAACCATTTTTCAGGCTCGCACCGGCGACCTCAACATGGTCGGCCAGATGGAAGCGACGCTCAAAAGCACGCGATGCAATCCCGCGATAGAGGAATTCTTTTTCAGCATCCGTTTCATCGGCAATCTTGGTACCTTTGATGGTCAGCTGATTGCGGTGAGCTTCAATTTCAATCTCGTTCTGATCAAAACCGGCCACAGCCATCGTAATACGGTAGGAGCTTTCACCGGTGCGCTCGATATTATAAGGCGGATAGGCCTGCGCACTTTCCGGCTGACCAAGGCTGTCCAGCATCGTGAACAGACGGTCGAAACCAACGGTTGAACGGTAAAGCGGAGAAAAATCAAAATGACGCATAAAATGCCCTCCTTCAGAGCGACGTTGCGTTAAAAGACTGACAGAAAAACTCCCGCTATCGGCGAGCCTTTCTTCGTTGTGCAGCCCCTGTATCAGGCGGCTACACCAATGATCTGGTATTGCGAAAAACATAATTCAAGGGGGCAATATCAGCATTTACAATTTGTCTTCTGCCCGCCATGATTATCGCCTATTGAGTTTAGTTTCTGAAGCGATACAGCTTTTGGCCACAACCGCATGAGCAGCAGGCACTATGACAAAACCGTTTTTTGAGACCGAGAATAATCCCGCTCCGGCAGATTTGCAGGCAGGCTTTTTTCAGTCCGCCGATGGGTTTCAACTGCGCTATGCCTTATGTGCAAGCCCAAAAGACACTCCACGCCAAGGCACGATCATTCTGCTGCATGGCCGCAATGAAGCCTTTGAAAAATATTATGAAACAATCTCTGATCTGAATAAGCGCGGCTTTTGTGTTGCGACAATGGACTGGCGCGGTCAGGGCGGCTCTTTCCGTATGCTCAAAGATGCGGAGCGCGGTTATGTTCGCAATTTTGCTGATTACCGCAGCGATTTTGAGATTTTCCTCAAAACCATTGTCATGCCGGATTGCCCGCCGCCTTTTTACATTCTCGCCCATTCCACCGGCGCGCTTATCGCTCTGCAATCCCACGAGATGCTGCAGTCACGCATCCGCCGGATGGTGCTGGTTTCACCGTTTTTAGGACTTGCACGCAGCATTTTTTCAGACAGGCAATTGCGCCCGCTGGCCACAGTTCTGGCATGCACCGGCTTCGGCAGCCGCTATGCGGGTAAGGTTCCCCTGCAGCTTTCACCGGAAAGTTTTGCCCGCAATCCGCTCACGCATGACCAGGCACGTTATTTGCGCAATGCCGCAATCACCCGCGATCAGCCGCAACTCGGTATTGCCGGCCCGACAATTCAATGGCTGGCACAAACCTTGAAAGCCATTCACAGCATTAACAATCCGCAATTTTATGAGCGTTTTTCAATCCCGACCCTGTTTCTTGTTCCCGGAGCAGATCGGGTGGTCGATGGAAGAGCCGCCGCGCGCTTTGCAGGTAAATTGCGCAGTGCATCGCTAATCACAATTGATGGCGCCTACCATGAACTGCTTCAGGAAAGTGATTTTTACCGCGAGCAGGTCTGGGCGGCATTTGACGCATTCATACCGGGCTCAACAGCGCCGGAACAAATCACTGAACCGGCGCTGACAGAAGTGTAAATTAGCGATCAGGCGTTGAGGATTTTCAAAGCCTGCTCATGCAGCGCTGCTGATGATGCAGCAACGATATATCCGCCCTTCTCTGCGGGACCGCCGTCAATTTGCGTAATCACACCGCCAGCCTGCTCAATTACCGGAATAAGCCCCATCACGTCATAGGGTTGCAATCCGCTTTCAATGACCAGATCGGCAAAGCCCGAAGCCAGCATGGCATAGGCATAGCAATCCACACCATAGCGGGACAAACGCACCTGTGCTTCCAGCCGGTCGAAACCCTCCCGCTGCGCGTCTTTAAACAATGAAGGCGATGTGGTGAAAACAGTCGCTTCCGACAAATCAGTGGTCTGACGCGTTTTCAGCTGGACCTGCCCGCCATTGCCTGCATATTCAGGTCCGCTCCAGAATGCACCATCGCCCAGCGTGTAGAACAACTCATTGGTAAACGGCTGAGACATCATGCCAATACGGGCATCGCCGTCGACCATCAGCCCGACCAGCGTACCCCAGACCGGCAGACCGGAAATAAAAGCACGGGTGCCGTCGATCGGATCAATCACCCAGATATGGCTGCTGTCGAGTTTTTCGCCGCCAAATTCTTCACCCAGAATACCATGTTCCGGAAAATGCTGATTGATAACTTTGCGGATTGCTTTCTCCGCCTCACGATCAGCTTCCGTTACCGGATCAAAACCGACCGTATACTTGTTATCAATCGCAATTTTCTGCCGGAATCGCGGCAGTGTTTGTTCGGATGCGGCCTGCGCGATCTCTTTTAAAAACGACGAATTCACCACAAAAATTCACTCCATTTCACAGTGCTTTTTAGACATTTCGACGAAAAATCAACGGTATTTCTGATCAAAATACTTACTTCTCATCCTGACAAAGAAGCATTTTGATTATAAATATCAAATAGTTAAATTGTATGTACGTTCAGAAAATTCAGAATTTTCATAAAAAGTTTGATTTTAGCGGATTCTGAATTGACCGTTTCTTCTCTGCGAAATAAAATAGTTAACGGACAATATGTCTGTTTGCGCCCGCAAGGGCGTTTCCTCCCTAGATTTTGGACCGCACTCTTTGTGCGGTCTTTTTTTATGCTGATTTCATTCAGCCGCCTGCTGGTTCCGCAGAAACACATAATCCGGCAGCGCCGTCAAATCAGCCATAAACTGCGCCAGATCGCGGCACAGTCCGGCAAACGACGGCAAACGCTGCAGATTGGTCTCATCAACATACAGCGCACGGTTCACCTCAATCTGCAAAGCATGGAAATCGCGATGCGGCCGCCCGTAATGCTCGGTAATATAGCCACCGGCATAGGGCTTATTATGCGCAACATTATATCCCATATTTTGCAGCAACTCGATTGCAGCCCAGGACAATGCATCTGAACAGGAACGACCAAAGCGATCACCGATGATAAAGTCCGGTCGTGCTGAATTGCCGTTTTGCCCTGTACAATCAAGCACATCCAGCCCGCTCGGCATGGAGTGACAATCAATCAGTACCGCATAGCCAAATTGCGCCCTTGTATCACTCAGCAATTGCCCGAGCTGATCATGATAGGGTTTATATATTGTTTCGATGCGGTCAAGCGCCTCGCTGAGCGGCAGTCTGGACTTATAAATATCCTGCCCTTCACCAACGATTTTCGCCACGGTGCCAAGTCCGCCTGCAACCCGCGTTGAGCGGATATTGGCATGAGACGGCACCGGCTCTGTAAACATTTTCGGGTCGAGCTCATATGGCTCGCGGTTCACATCAAGATAGGCTCGCGGGAAATGCGCCCGCAGTAAAGGCGCGCCCAATGGTACAGCCAGCGCGAATAATTCATCGACATAGCAATCTTCAGACTGACGGATATCATGCGGGCTGAGGCGCGATTGCAGCAAAAAGGCGGGCGGATAATAACTGCCGCTATGAGGAGAATTAAAAACAAAAGGTATGCGCTGTTGCGCCGGAGCACAAACTTCAAAGGGAGTGACGCTTTGAAAATCCCGTTGCAGGCTCATTATCCGCTTTCACTTACTGCATTGGCAGGTTCAGCCATTTAAAAGGCACCCCGCCGGTTATTGCCAAGCCTAGCTGATAATCAGGAAAAGCAAAGCCGGAATTGTCATATTCTTCCAGAAAACACTGAAAACTGACGTGCCTGCCCTCATTTAAGGGACAATTGAATGCCACGTCACATGACATTTTTTTGAACGGCTCTGCACAGAGCCACAAAGAGTTTTCCTGCTCATGAAACTCTGTAGCTTTTGCTGCGTTATTATAACACCCTGTCAGACGATATGACAGGACAGATAAATATGAATGATTCATCCGATGTTTACCAAAGCAGCGTCTTATAGGATCAGATTGAATCGCTGTTATTGCCATTTTGTCACCGCAATATAATGCTGCGGACAGTAAAAATTAATTGCATATAAGAGCGTACAGATATTCGGACGGACCAATGAAAAGAATCCTGCTTGCTGAAGATGATAATGATATGCGCCGTTTTCTGGTGAAAGCACTGGAAAAAGCCGGTTATCATGTCACCCATTTTGACAATGGAGCCAGCGCCTATGAACGCCTGCGTGAAGAGCCGTTCTCTCTGTTGCTGACAGATATCGTTATGCCGGAGATGGACGGAATTGAACTCGCACGCCGCGCGACCGAGATCGACCCGGATCTGAAAGTTATGTTCATCACCGGTTTTGCTGCCGTAGCTCTCAATCCTGATTCACATGCACCGCGTGAAGCCAAGGTACTCTCCAAGCCGTTTCATCTGCGCGATCTCGTGAATGAGATTGAGAAGATGCTGCTGGCTGCCTGATCCGGACCATCCTGTTGAAAAACAACAGGCAAAACAAAGAATTTTTCTTTATTTATCAAAAGAGCATTGACGCGCGCGAACCAATATGGTGTATGCGCGTCATCGGATGGGCGTATAGCTCAGCGGGAGAGCACTACATTGACATTGTAGGGGTCACAGGTTCAATCCCTGTTACGCCCACCATCCGGATCCCAGAAAAATCAACAGGTTACAATAAGAATAAGCAGCCTGCGTTCACCTGCCGAAATTGGCTACTCACCAAATACTCACAAATCAATATGGCTACTCACCGCATCATGTGAGTAATCACTCACAAGAATCATTGAAACGCTGACCCCAAATTTGGGGTTAAATCCGCTCCGCTCAATGGCCAATTCGCCATTCCTGACTTCCGATAACCTCTATTGCCGGAAACCAGAGCAGCCCAAATCTGGACATACCCCTTGACCACCTGCCGCACCTCTGCCAGCTTACGGGAAACAGGGGGGATAGTTTCATGTCACACAGTCGAGAGTATCTTGAGAGCCGCGTTGAAGCTCTTAAATTAGATATTGAGCGCCACAAGAAGCACCTGGAACTCATTAAGCTACTTCCAAATACTGATTCAACGACGCAGAAGCAAGAAATCAGCGAATATGAACGCCGCCGCGATCGAGATCAACACATGCTGGATCAAAGGCATGAAGAACTCGCATCACTGCAAAAGAGCGAATAAGCCGCCCCCCCTCAATCCTTTGAAACGGCGAGTTTATTAGCAGCGCGCTGTTAGTTGGCGATTTATCCGATCGATTTAAGGAGTAGCTATGCCGCACATGCTGGCACAAGCAATCCTTCAAGCTCCGAAAGTATCAATGTGCGCAATGTCCCGCGTACCGGCCACGGCCTGAGCGCCAAGGCGCGACCACGGAGCGCGGCAAGCTCTATCTGGTCAAATGCAGCCATAAAATCACCAGCGCGCTGCTCTGCAAAGTCTGGCCGCTGAATAACGATATCTGAGACGGCCCCAATGGTTTCAGACCAGAGCTCATCAATATTGCCGGCGCTTTGTTTGATGGTACGCACCACGAAAATCAGATGCCCCTCGCCGTGTGCATCCCGTATGGCTTTCATTGTGCCCCGTGCATGGCTCTGCCCGCGCGCTCTACGCCGGTGTGTTGGCACCAGCTTAACGCCCAATTGATCCATTAAACTATCAAGACGACCCTTAACCACAAAGCACCTCTTAACCTCAAACCAGATAAGAATAACACTATCATTTTATAAGACATTTGGGCACACCGCATTCATCCGGCCGAGCATAAATATACGCTGTTACCATGCTGTTTTCAGCAAAGACTATCGCTTATTTGAATGCTACCAGTAGCTGTTTGACAAATATACCTGCATAACAATCTTACCGCCATTAAACGAGCGTTAGAGGCTGCAGGCGTCCAGCTCCTCAAGCACGGGGAAGTCGCTGCCGGCGCTGGCGTGGCGTTGAAATCAATGTAAGTCTATTGCTGGAGTAAGGGCTATTAAGTAATACTCAACCCATGCGTGGGATATGTAAGGTCGTCGAACCTTAATTTGAGTAATCTAATGCCTGATTATTTCCCAATCCTTAGCGTTGAAACAAAGCATGAAATTCCTGAAGCGCTCGGCACCAAAGAAAAATCTTGGATACATTACAACGGCAATAGCCACTTGTTAAAGTTTGGACGAGATGGAACGGGTGAAGATTGGGCCGAGAAGGTGGCTTGTGAATTATGTCGATTGCTCAAGCTGCCTCACGCTCATTATGAACTCGCACAACATAATGGTCGTAATTGCACTCTATCTGCTTCATTCATTGAAAAAGACGAGCGACTAATTCTTGGCAATGAATTAATTAACGCATCAAGAAAAGAGGCTGATGGAGCGAGGAAATACCAGCAGAAAGAACACACTGTAACTCGAGCCCTAGCTGCAATCTTGCTATCCACGGAACCAAGCACAAAAAAATTCACAATACCTCAATACTCACCTAATTGGTATAATTTCATTGGATATCTTATGCTAGACGCATGGATAGGGAATTGTGACCGACATAACGAAAATTGGGGCGTCATTATTAAGAAAGATAGGACTGTTCAGCTAGCCCCAACCTTTGATCACGCTTCGAGCTTAGGGCGCGAATTAACGGACGCAGTTAGGAGTGAACGGCTAATGACGAAAGATAATCGCTTTTCCGTGGCAGCTTACGCTGAAAAAGCACGCTCCGCACTATATGCTGAGCCTTCGGACAAACGCGCCTTATCTCCATTTGATGCATTTATTAGAGCTGCCCAAGTGCAAAAAGGTAGCGCTGTTATTTGGCTTAACAAACTTCAAACCATTTCATCAGAAGCAATTTTACAAATACTCGAGCTAGTACCTCCTGATTTTATAACGAAACCGTCCCGCGATTTCGCTGGAAGATTATTAAATTATAACCAATTAAAACTTTTGAATCTGCAGAAATGAGAAAATGAGTACTTATTTTTTAAACTGGCAAGATCCCGAAAATAGAGCTTGGTATCCTGTGGGGAAACTCTTCCACACACAGGATTTATATATTTTTGCATACACAAAAGGCTCGTTACGTTCTTCTAATTTTGTAACATTTGGAAATCTTAACGACAAAAATGCCGTTTATGTTTCAAATGAACTTTTTCCAATTTTTGCAAATAGAGTCATGAACTCTAAGCGTCCAGATTATCAACGATATGCATCTTGGGCAGGATTAGATTCTCAGGAACAATCGGATTCATTAAAGTTGATGGCGCGTATGGGCGGCGGGAAAGCCACGGACAATTTACAAGTCTATCAAGTTCCAGAACGCGATTGCGAAGACAGATATAGAACTGTTTTTTTTGCACATGGATTAAGCCATCTGCCTTCTGAATCTCAGTGCCGCGCACAAAGCCTGATTGAAGGTCAGCAAGTTTATCCTTTGCTGGATATTCAAAACCCATATGACCGGTCTGCCGTAGCAATACGCAGCCAAGATCCATCTTCATTAATTGGCTATTGTCCTCGATATCTTGCCAGAGACATTAATAAACTCGTAAAGGGTCGTAGAAACAATCTTGTGATTACTATTAAAAAAGTAAACGAAGACGCGCCACCCCAGTTTATGCTTCTTTGCGAAGCTGTCGGGCATTGGCCTTTAAATTTTGAACCTTGCTCAAGCCCAGACCATAAGACTATCGTAGACCTTAATCTCAAACAACTAGTTGAGAAGATGGGGAAAAATAATTCATATTAATAGCCGTTCTAACAGTTATAGCTACCAAGTCTTATCTGCAATAATCAATTCCTATAAACCTCTGAAATCATCACTCTTAATAGTGAGGATTTCAGTCTAGCGCTCCCACTGATACGTCACTGTTTTCAGTGGAGCGCTGGTTGGAGTGGCAGCAATGCTTCCCCCCCTAAAAAAGAAAAACATATTAGACTTTATAACTAGAGCTTTTATTAAACGACTCTGAACAATAAGACTTTGGTTTGAGCGAATGGGGGAAGCTCATGAAAAAACCAAGTCTTTGGCTGGTTATTGCTTTTATCGGTATTGGCTACCTTGTTGGTGGCAAGGATGATAAATCCGCCCCGTCTACATCAGCACCTCAAAACACCGTTTCTGAAAACACACAGCAGGCTTTTGGTCTTATACATCCGCAGCAAACGCAACGGTCAAAAAACACCCCGCCACCAGTCGCAAAACCATCGCCGTTCATTGGTGCCAGTCTATACACGGCACAGCGTGCCAATATGAGGGCGGAAGCCTCAACTAAATCCCATATCGTCACGGTGATTGATAAAGGGCAACTAGTGAAGGTTCTCAATGTCCGCGGTGATTGGTACAGCATTGAATATCGCAACCGTACAGGCTGGATAAGCAGCAGCCTTCTTACAAGCGAAAAACCCGTTATTAGACCGGTGCCAACCACAACAAGAACTCTGCCTGCTCAAGCAGCCGCACCAGTCAGACAGAGCCGTGCAGGTCAGCCAACTCGTCGGCCATATGTTGGAAAATGTGACTGTCCCTATGATCTAATGCGCAATGGTAGGCGCTGCGGGGGGAATAGTGCGTATAGCAAGCCCGGAGGAAGAAATCCGCAGTGTTATTTTTAAGCGCTATTTCTCACTATCACACACTATTTTACTGCGATGTCGGCGCTCAATTTAATCTATTCTCGCCAACTTTAGACTTACCCATGCTTCGCAACCTTAACAAATCATAACAGGTAAACGCAGCCACAATGTCTACATATGACAGCATCAGGATGTCGTCATTTGTCGTCATATCCACCTTCATACTTTAACTCACAGGACACACACGGCCGAGCACTGCGTATTTCATGATACTGAAGTTTTCTGAAGCAGTTGAAGAACGGAACGTACCCGTAACCTCCCCGTGTAACTATGCCCCTTCTTCTGGCCTTTGCTCGTGACCCTAGCCGTAACCTTGCCGTCCAGCACTTTTTAATAGCACCGCAATTCAGACTGTCTCTCGCGTAGTGATGCCAGATTAATCGGTGAGTGCCCGCGTAGTGATATGGGTTTAACCGGTTACGCCCCAGCTAGCCCTTGCTATAACCTTGCTGTTTTATGGAGTGACAAAACTTATTTTGCACGCTTCAATGAGCAGGACCGTCTTGAGCACCCTTGACGTAACCTTGGCCTTTTGTGAAATCTTAACATGTTCTATGCCTCGCGCGCGTATTGGTCACTAAACTCATATTGACGAAAGAGCGACTGACAAAATCACCTAACAAAATTTCTTTTGGGTGCACCAGAAACAATCGCAGCCGTAGCCGATGATCATGGCCGTAGAACTATCATCAGACAAATAAACAGCGCTCTCAACAATGATAACGCCTAGAGCGTAGTTCCTTACACTGGAGAATTTCGAAGGAAAACTATACTCAAATGCCGGGTAAACGATTACTCCCACAGCAAAAGAAAGCCACAACTATTGGCTGTCCATATGGTACGTATGGCCTTTTGTGAGTGCGCAGCATTTTGTCCGAATTCCGTTTGATAGTTCCCTTACAAATGCCTGCGTTTTATCGGAGCAAGCCGCTAAAAATGACGATACCTTGCCAGATAGGAATCTAAATGAGTTTCAAATCTACAACCGATCAAGGCCACACATTTCTTTTAATAAAACAGATTCTAATACTTTCATACCCGGCTCACTATCATTCAGACATGGTATAAAAGTGAATTCTTCACCGCCGTGCTCCATAAAATAATCACGATTTTCCACCGCAATTTCTTCCAGTGTTTCCAGGCAATCGGAAACAAAGCCCGGCGTAATGACCGCGATTTTTTTAACGCCACTTTCAGCTAGCGACTGAATTGTTTTATCTGTATAGGGCTTAATCCACTCCTCTGGCCCAAAGCGCGACTGAAAAGTAACAATCAACTGCTCTTTCGACATGCCCAATCTTTCACGCAGCAAGCGAGCTGTCTTCATACAGTGACAATAATAAGGGTCACCCTTATCAAAGTAGTTCTGCGGAATGCCGTGAAAAGAGGCTACAATAACCTCAGGCGTCCAAGTAATATTGTTCAGGTGTTGAGTTACAGAATTATACAAGGCGTCAATATAAACAGGATCATCATAATAAGGCGGCACTGTTCTTATGGCGGGTTGCCAGCGCATATTTAATAATTTGCGATACACCGCATCATTAACCGATGCTGTTGTAGCCGCCGCATATTGAGGATAAAGAGGGAAAATAATAATACGCTCACAACCGGAACGTTGCAGTGCATCTATGCGATCTGCAATGGAAGGGTTGCCGTAGCGCATAGCCCAATCGATGATAATATTATCATTATCTTTGAATTTTTCAGCAATCAGACTTGCCTGATTTCTGGTGTAAGTACGAAGATAACTTTCATTCAGCTCATTATTCCAGATAGACTGATAAGCTTTGCCAACCTTCTGCGGCCGCGTATTGAGCACAATGCCAAATAAAATTGGATACCATTTCCACGGTGACCATTCGATCACCCGCTTATCCATCAGAAACTCTTTGAGATAAACACGAAGTGACTTGTAGTCTGTGCCCTCAGGTGTCCCGAGATTGATAAGCAAAACCCCGGTTTTCCCGTGTTTGACATCAGGGTGTTGAACGGGATTGCCATTATAAACAAGACTATGTTTCACTGAAAATCCATCCGGTTTTTTGTTAAGTGACTATCTAATCATCCTTTACGTTTGCCGGATCAAATCGGATCACCGGAAAATACGCATAATTTTAATCAGAACGCCGCGCACCCGATTGGACAGACTAAAATTTACGTAAAACCTCACCTTCTGCTGAACCAGAACAAGGCATTATGCTCTAAATCTCATTTTTCATCATCATCTTGAAGAGCCGCTGGCTTTCCGCAATATCCGCAATCGGCAACGGATAATCCGTACCTAACTTTACTTTTGCTCCGCGCAAGACATCCGCAGGCGCTTGCTCGGGACAATGTATCCATTTTGAGGGCAATAAATGCAGTTCTGGCACCCATTGCCGCACATAAGCACCTTCTGGATCAAAGCGCTTTCCTTGCACGACAGGGTTAAATACCCGAAAATACGGAGCGGCATCCATCCCGCACCCCGCAACCCATTGCCAACTGGCCGGATTGCTGGCCACATCGGCGTCAACCAGCGTATCCCAAAACCACTCTTCACCAAGACGCCAGTCGATTATAAGGTTTTTTGTCAGAAATGACGCCACAAGCATTCTGACACGATTATGCATCCATCCCGTTACCCACAATTGACGCATACCGGCATCAATAATCGGTATACCGGTCTGCCCTTTTGTCCATGCGGTGAACGATGCGTGGTCATTGCGCCACTCGATCGGTTCAAGTGTCGGGCGCATATCATGCGCGGTAATATCTGCTCTGTGATAAAGTTGATGATACTGGAAATCACGCCAGATCAACTCGGACAAAAACTTATCGGCACCTTTTGCTATATGCGGATGCTGCTGCGTGAACTGAAGAACTTCGTGCCATATCTGACGCACACTCATCTGCCCGAAGCGCAAATAAGGTGACAGTTTTGAAGTCGCGTCCAAAGAGGGCCAATCGCGATCATCCGTATAAGACCGGATCAGATCTTGCAAAAATACGGCCAGACGATCGTAACCGGCCTCCTCGCCGGTTTGCCAATGCCGGGCAATTGTGTGTGCCCAGTGCGGTTGTTTATAAGTCTTAACTGGCTGATGCTGCTCACAATATCGGGAGGTTGCCACTTGTGTTGATATAGCGCGTGGCTGAGTAACGCCTTGCCGACGCAACGCTTTGGCAAATGGTGTATAAACTTGATACGGCTCGCCGTTACCGGTCATAACTTCCCAAGGTTCAATCAGCAAATTACCCCTGAATGAGGTAACATTGATACCTTTGCCTTTGAGATTATATTTAATATCTGCGTCACATTCACGCTCGGCTTGCGCATATCGCCTGTTCCAGAAAACAGCTTTAACATGCTCAGTCGTTACGATATTTTCTATGATGATTGCCGGATCACCTGTTTCAATTATTAGTTCTATATTTTTTTCTGCCAACTGCGCAGCAAATTTTTCAAGGCTGCTCTCAAGCCACCATCTTGCAGCGCCGCCAGGGCGGCGTGAAGTTGCCGTTTCTTCATAAATATAAAGTGCTGTAACAGAGCCGCCCGTTAACAATGCCGCATCAAGCGCCGGATTATCTTGTATTCTAAGATCATTGCGCAACCATATAAGACTATGATTTTTCATAGAGAATCCTGAAAGCTGAGAGAAAGAGCAGATGACAGATGAACCGCTGCCATCCCTGTTGCGTATACATAATATAAAGTTTGTCTAATAAGGTGAACGTAATGGACGCTCATATACCTAATAAGCTTGTATGGATAACGGGTGCCGGCACCGGAATGGGGCGCGCTTTGGCAATAAGACTTGCCAGCCAAGGCTGGACAGTAGCAATCAGCGCCCGCACGAGAACACATCTTGAAGAGGTCGCCGCACAAGCACCGGACAAGATTTTTGCTTTTCCAATGGATGTGACGGATCACGCTGCGATACCGGCTGTATATGCCGCGATTGAAGCACAGCTTGGCCCCGTCAGTGTCGCAATCCTCAATGCGGGCATATATAAGCGGGACAATGCGATTAATTTTGATGCTGCGCTTTTTGAGGAAACGGTCAATGTCAATCTGATAGGAACTGCCTATTGTATGGGCGTCGTTATGGAGCCCATGCTCAAGCGGCAATCGGGACGCATATTGGTCGTCTCCTCCGTTGCAGGATATACCGGCCTGCCGGGTGCAGCAGCATATGGCGCGACCAAAGCCGGCCTCATTAATATGTGTGAGGCCCTTTATCCTGAGCTGCGACGTAAGAATGTGCTTCTCAGCGTTGTTAATCCCGGTTTTGTAGATACGCCGCTCACACAAAAAAATGACTTTCCTATGCCTTTTATAATTTCAGAGAATGAGGCCGCTGATCACATCATTCGCGGCCTGAATTCACATCGTTTTGAAATTGCATTTCCGTGGAAGATGGTTTGGCTTACCAAATGTCTGGCGCGTCTGCCTGCAGGGTTGCGATTTGCAATTACGCGCAAATTGTTACGTTAATCCTGATTGAGGCAGAGCTGACGGAAATGAAACTGCCCGACATCAATGCGCTGCGCTCTGAAACCGGCAGCGCAATAGTGGAAATAATATCGCCACATCCGCTTGAAGCGCGCATCAAACCCAAGTGGCTCAATATTGCTCCATTGTTTTATGAATTGATCGTCCCATTGAAGCAGCGTTTTCTCATAATCACGTCCAAACATCAGCTGGTCAGTCAGCTTTAAATTATGTCTTCGTGCGACATCAATAAGTGCGTTGCATGAAGGCAGCATACCGCCCGGGAAAATATAGGTCTGAATGAAATCAGCATTGCGCCGGTATTCATCAAGGCGGTTATCATCGATGGTAATAACCTGTAGCAAAGCCTCGCCGTCACTCTCTAACAAGGCTTGCAGTCTTGCAAAATATACAGGCCAGTTCTCCTCGCCGACAGCTTCAAACATCTCGACAGATACGATTTTGTTGAAACGCCCCTCACAATTTCTGTAATCTTCAATACGAATTTCAACACGATCAGATAGGCCCGCTTTCATCATGCGCTCTTGCGCAAAATGTGCCTGCTCCTGAGAAAGTGTCAGGCCTACAATGCTGCAACCGGTTTTACGCGCAGCATATTCCGCAAATCCGCCCCATCCGCAGCCGATCTCAAGAACACGGTCATTTTTCTGAATATTCAATTGCCTGACAATGCGGTCATATTTGGCATTTTGCGCATCAGATAAGGACTGTCCGGCCGTTTGGAACAAGCCGGAAGAATATGTCATGGTCTCATCCAGCCACTGAGCATAGAACTGGTTGCCCAGATCATAATGGAAAGCAATATTGCGCTTGCTGCCTTTAGGCGTATTGGCACGGAGACGATGGCGCAAATTGGCCATCAATCTTGCAAGTGCCGGCAATGCGAGAACCGAATTTAAATAATCCTCATTGAAAATTCCCAGATCCAAAACAGCACCAATATCTGGGCTATCCCAGTTATTATCAATAAATGCGCGCGCCAGCCCGAGTTTTCCTCCGGAGAGGACTTGCCACACAAATTTAGGCGAGCGAATGATCATTGTTGCATCAGGGCCCGGTCTTGAGCCTTTGACATAAAAACTGTGCCCGTCAGGAAACTCAACAGTCAGTGTGCCGAAAGCAATCCGGCCAGCCCATTTTTGCACAATGCGCATCCATAGCGGCGGACGTTTATTGAACCCTGCTTTGACTTCCCTCTTGATGTTCATTGTCTCTTCAGTGGTGCTCATCAGGATTTAACTCACGGGGCTGATTGATCGGAGTGGGGTTTGAAACAACAGTACTGTCGACCTTGCTGGCCGCCGCCTTATGGCGATAAATGGTAAGGCCTTTTCTCCAAAGGCGCAGTGCCTCCCAATAAATGCTCGCGCTGACTTTCAGCGTCATAAACGGGTGACGCAACAATGCCAAACCAAGCGTGCGGTCATTTATGGGGCTTCGTGTTGCTGCAAAATTTGCAACAAGCACCATGCCATCAGCATCTTCTTCATGAATACGAACCAGCAGCTTTTCATCGGGAGGCTCAATGTAAAAATTATAGAAACAGTCCATCGGCAAAAAAGGAGATACATAAAAATCCTTCTTACATTGCTGGTGAAAGCCCTGTCCGGTCAGCTCCCCCTCAAGAACACGCATAATATAGGTATGACGTTCTGCGAATGTATTGCTGACCTCATAAAGAACAGCGCGCAGCCCTCCTTGCGCGTCATAACAAAAATAGAGTGTCAGCGGATTGAAGACATAGCCATAAATGCGCGGATAACAGAGAATATAAATACTCATCCCTGCCCCCTGAAGACCAGCACGGGCTAGCTGCTCCTCAACCCAATGGCGCAATCCGCCCTTTGTGCCATCTCCGTGATCTTTATCGTGAAAGCTCACAATTGCGCGGCGATTATAACCAAAAAGACGCTTTGCCTTGTCTAATGACGGAAGCTCATCAATATTCAGCAGCAATGAAAATACACGATAAGTGAAGCGATGCCGTTGAGGACGCAACCGCATATGCATCACTTTGCCTATATAAAGACCTGACTGTATCTTCTCACTAGAGCGCATTATTATGATGCCTCACTCTCAGACGGCTGTGAAATTCTGGAGGATGCGTTTGGTACATTCCAAGGTCGTTTCAAACCTGCCAGCCCTTCGGCCACTGCAAGCCCTGCCTGCAAACCATCCTCATGAAAACCATAGCCAAAGTACGCACCACAGAACCATGTATTACGCTTGCCTTGCAGGACATGCAGCGCACGCTGCGCTTCCAATGCCCGAAGGTCAAAAAGCGGGTGCTCATAATCAATCACCTTGATAATTTTTTCATCGGCGATCGGCTTAGTCGGATTAAGCGTAACAAAAAGTGGATATTTCTCATCAATAGATTGAAGCTTATTCATCCAATATGTCACACATAAAGGCTGCTTTTCTGCGCTATTGTGATCGCCGGTATAATTCCAGCTCGACCAGATCCGCCTGCGCCTTGGCATAAGTGACGTATCGGAGTGCAAAACGGCGCTATTGGCTGTGTAACGAAAAGCACCAAGCAGTTTCTGCTCCTCAAAGCTGGGATCATCCAACATTGCAAGCGCCTGATCCGCATGTGCAGCAATAACAACATCAGTAAAACGCTCTGTATGACCTTTACAGTCAGTCACCATGACACCGTCAGTTATGCGCTTTATGCTCTCAACCCTGGTATTCAGCCTGATGTCACCGGATATTGCCTGCGCCAACCGCTCAACATAGCGGCGACTACCGCCCGTAACAGTTCGCCATTGCGGCCGGTCTTTAAGACTGAGTAATCCGTGACTGACGAAAAAGCGTACAAATGCCTGAACAGGATAAGCCCGCATTTCATCTGCGCTCGCAGACCAAATTGCAGCCCCCATCGGCAGAAGATGATTTTCAACAAAATCATCGCTGTAATTATAAAATCTCAGATATTCGCCAAGGCTAGTCTGCGCGTAATGTTCACTATCCAGAACAGAAGGCGCCTCGCGGTAAAACCTCAACACATCCCTGACCATAAACCAGAAACGGGGACGAATGATATTACGCCGCTGACCAAGCAACCCGTTGATGCCAGAACCGGAGTATTCCAGCCCGCCCTCATTAAGTGATACGGCAAATGACATATTGGATTTTTGTGTCTCAACCCCGCATGTTTCAAATAATGCGACAAGATTGGGATAATTCCGCTCATTATAAACAATAAAGCCCGTATCAACGGCAATCTCGTTTTGTCCGCACGGAACCATAATCGTATTGGAATGCCCGCCTAAGCGGTTATTCTCTTCATAAATGGTGACCCGCGCAGTTTTGCTCAACAGCCATGCTGCAGACAATCCGGAAATACCTGATCCGATGACAGCAATGTGTTTTTTATTTTCAGAGAATGAGTGAGAACTACTCACGGCTATTCCTTTTGTTTTTTATATATTCCAATACGCGCCGTACGACGTTTCGGATCTCTTTTTTTAAATTATTTTGATGTCGTGATCCGTTTGCTGATTTTCTCCGTAAAGATGGCATGAAAACAAACATTTCCATCCAGCCGCAATCGTGGCACAACAAATACAAAGGAATTGCAGAGCGCAGATCTATGCTGCTCCGATTCAGGCGGGAATGTTTAAAAATGAAAAAAAACACCCCCAATGCGGACATTGGGAATCTCGAAGTATTAATGCGAGCTGTCACATTGGATCGCGATATTGATGCCTATGAGGTGATTTTTAAATACTTTGCGCCGCGTGTTAAATCTTACATGTTGCGGCTTACGACTGATGAACAGCTGGCAGAAGAGCTGATGCAGGAAACAATGATCACTGTATGGCACAAAGCGGACCGTTTTGATCCGCTCAAAGGAGCGCTTTCAACATGGATTTTTACGATTGCACGAAATTTGCGCATTGATGCTGTAAGACGAGAGAAAAGACCCGAATTTGACCCGGATGATCCGGCTTTTGTTCCTGATGAAACAATACCCGCTGATGCTCTAATCATAATGCAGCAATCAAGTAATGAATTACAGCAAGCAATGGAAAAATTACCGAAGGAACAGTTCGAGCTTATAAAAATGTCTTTTTATGATAATCACTCTCAAAGTGCTATTGCCGAGAAAATGAATATTCCGCTTGGTACAGTTAAATCACGAATGCGACTGGCATTTGAAAAATTGCGTCTTTCCCTCAAACACTTAGGGAGAGCGTCATGAATATACATCATCATTTAAGCGATGCGTTGCTTGAAAGCTATGCTGCCGGCACCTTAAGCGAGGGCTGGAGCATTGCCGTAGCCACACATTTATCATTGTGCCCTTCATGCCGTTTTCGTCTTAAAAACTATGAATGTCTGGGCGGAAAATTGCTTGAGGAACTACCTGCTGATACGTCTGCGGATAAAGCATGGGAGACTGTTCGGTCGAGATTGGCAAAGACATCACTAAAGACCAAGCAAGAACGGCCGGAACCACAACCTCAGGCACCTGTTTTACCTCAGCCATTACGCTCTTATCTCGGAGGAGATGTCGATAAGCTGAAATGGCGCGCTCTTGGTCGCGGAGCCAGTCATATTGTCATTCCGACCAGCGACAATTCATCAACCGTACGCCTGCTCAAGATACCTGCCGGCAAGCCGGTTCCTGAGCACGGTCATGGCGGACGGGAGTTGACACTTGTTCTTAGCGGAAGTTTTATCGATGGCGACGAGAGTTTTACTCGCGGCGATATCGAAGAGGCAAATTCCGATATTATTCATCAGCCTATAGCTACATCGGACGCTGATTGCATTTGTCTGGCGGTTACAGATGCCCCGTTACGTTTCCGCTCATGGATTGTTCGTTTAGTGCAACCTGTGCTTGGAATTTAGCGGCTAACGAATTCTGAATATAACAAAGATGAGATCTGCAATGTTAAAACAGGCCATAATTGCATATACTACGACTGCCATAGTGTTCTTTGTTGTTGACTTTATCTGGCTGTCAAAAATGACAAGTTTGTTTTACCGCCCACGAATGGCCAACATCCTTATGGATCAGCCAAATTTCACTGTCGCGGGTCTTTTCTATCTCGTTTATGTAGGCGGTATTATTTATTTTGCGGTAATACCTGCTCTCAACTCAAACAGCTGGCTTAATGCTGTTATTAATGGCGCCATTCTTGGTCTTATTGCTTATGGCACCTATGATATGACAAATCTCGCTACGTTAAAAAATTGGTCCCTATCAATAAGTATAGTTGATATGGCGTGGGGTCTGCTTCTCACTGCTGTGGCTAGTTCGGCAGGATACTTTGCCACATCGTTTATTCTCCCCAAAATATAACAAATTAGATGTGTTTTTTAGCTGCAAAATTACTATCTATTTCAAAAAAATTAGTGGAGTGAACCGGCACTGTCCTAAACAATCTACGCAGCTATTTAGTACGAGTATTATCTTTCAGAAGATTTTGATCGGCAAAGACGCTTGACGTACTTCTAATTGGGTCGCTTAAGAGTCTCAACCCGTTGAGAACCACAAGAACCGTGCCCCCCTCGTGGCCAAGTACCGCCAAAGGCAAAGGTAATTCAAAAAAAGCTGCGCCCACAACCAAAACACACATCATACAAATCGCAAAAATAAGATTTTGACGAATTATTGATACGGTTCGTCTGGCAAGACGATGGGCTGCCGCTAATCTTTCCATATTCTCTGAAAGCAGAGCGACATCAGCAGCCTGTAAAGCAACTTCAGATCCTACCGCCCCCATGGCAATGCCGACATCGGCGCGCGCTAGTGCCGCTGCATCATTCACACCATCACCAACAAATGCAACTTTCCCACCATTAGCCATTTCTGCAACCAGCCTCACCTTATCCTCTGGCAACATCTCGGCATGAATCTCATCCGGTTTGAATCCAAGCAGCTTGCCAATACGCAGCGCGACTGCCGGTCTATCGCCTGTCATCATTGCGATGGTCTTAACCCCGTTATCTCGCAAAGCGACAAGTGCTCCAGCTGAAGTTTCACGTACTTTGTCGGCGATGCTGATCGCACCTAAAATGAGCGCCCCACGCCCAAGATAAACAACTGTCTCTGCTCCGTCCTGTAAGTTTTTAAAACGCTCATCATCCAGAAGAGCACCCATATTATGGGCCATTCGACGATTACCTGCCCAAATGGGGCCGTCCATATCACGTCCAACAATGCCAGCACTTGGAATTGTTTTCACATCATAAACATCGTGTAGTTTTACCTCTCGACGGAGCACTTCGCGCCTAAGGGCGTCGGCAATATGATGCTCGGAATTGGCTTCAATACTAGCTAGCGCGGATAAAAAACTCATCTCATCATCAGCTAGAGGAACAACTCCAGTTACTTCTGCACGCCCGGTTGTCAACGTTCCAGTCTTGTCGAAAGCAAAAATATTAACTGCTGCAAGTGTCTCAAGCGCTGCCCCACCTTTAAACAATACGCCTCCCCGTGCAGCTGATGATAGAGCGGACAAAATTGCTGCTGGCACAGAAATGACTATCGCACACGGGCTCGCGGCTACAAGCAAAGTTGCTGCAAAGTATAATGCAGCTTCCCAGTCATGCCCAAACCAATAGAAAATGCCAAGAGCAATCAGCGAGACCATTAGAACGGCAACTGTATAACGTTGCCCAAACCAAACACTGAACCGTTCTGAAGGAGCTTTCGCTGCCTGAGCTTGTGTGACTAGCTCAATCATGCGTGCCACAGTACTTTGTTCAACAGTTTTAGTAATCCTAATCTCAAGTACGCCATCAAGATTGACCGTTGCCTCAAAAACTTTAGCACCAGTTTCTTTGCGCACAGGCATAGATTCACCCGTAATCGTAGACTCGTCCAGCGCTCCACTTCCGCTTGCAATTGTTCCGTCAGAGGGTATTCGTGCGCCAGGCCGAACGATAACAATATCTCCAACACGAAGAGTTGCTGCCTGCACTTCTTTGATCGAACTATCTGCTAGTTTAAGTAAAGCGATTTCAGGCCGTAACGCCATCAATGCTTCAATGGAGCGGCGCGCTCGCCCCATTGCACGCTCTTCCAAGGTCGTGGACAAACTAAACAGCGTCAACAAAATAGCACCTTCGACAAACGCACCAACAATCGCCGCAGCAATAGCTGCAACTATCATTAACAAATCGATGTCGAGTACGCGCTCATGCACCAACTCACTCAACGCCCGCCATCCGGCGGGAACACCGCCAGCAAGATATACCAGTACCACACCGAAACTAGTTAATGCGAAAGCCAATGCACCACTGAATAGCCATGTCCCAAGCAAAGCCAACGAAAGCCCCAACACAGTTGCAGAAGAAAGAGCAACTGATGGATTACTTAAAAATCGACACATTAATACATTGCTCCAGTTCGCTAATTAACTAAGGATGTTCAAACAGCTGTGCCAATATTCCTATCATAACTAAAGTCGCCGCAAGGCGTTTTGGAGCCAACTCCATAGAAGTTATCCCGGCTGCGACTATGATCACACCATACAGTGCAATCGCGGCGTCACTGAGCATAGTAAAAAATTCAACAAGGTTAGTTGTTTGCCATAAAGTCGTATGAAACACAGCCATCGTCCGTGAACGGGACTTATTATGCAGAATATTTTTTATTGCATTGATTGCAAGTATAATAAAAACGAAACCGGTTACTGGAAAAAATGCCGATAGGACCTTTTCAGGTCAAAACCTCTCTATGCCTGGCAAGAGACTTCAAATTTAATAGTTATTTCAGAATGTGCGTAATGTTTTTTATCATTCGGGGCAGTCATTAATTCCTGCCTGCGCCATGATAACGGGCGGATATTACGGCGTAGATTGTGATCAATCTGTGGTGAAGTTTCAACGTTGATTAAACCGCGGAAAACTCTCATCCTAAATACTGTAATTACAAATTTTATAAGGATTGGTGAGTTTTACTCTAATTAATCTAAGCTGTCATTTCTAAGGCAATGAAACTGATAAATATTATGCCACCCCTCCACCACATAATGCTGCAATGCTATTCAACTCTTGCTGGACAGCACGCGAAAAGCCTGAAAGCTGTTCATGCTGCTGCTCGGCCGTCAGACCAATTCGGATGAGGTGTTTGCGGTTAGCGGCGATGACTTGCTTCCAGTACAAATCTGCATCCTCACCTTGTTTTTTGAAAAGCAGATAGGCAGTACGCCGGACCTTGCCAATTCTGGCATCGAGGGGAAATACTAATACCTTGGGCTCTGGCTGCCAGTCCAAAAGAGGAAGTTTAGAGCGAGACATGCAGAAGCCTCCCAAGACCACCATACATGGTAACTAATACTGTACGCTCCAAGCATACGATGAGAGCATGAAATTCAGCATTATGGTGTGCCATAAGCATACGCTCCGGCGTTAATGGTACGCTCTAAGCGTACCTTGTTTTCGAAATGGTGTGCTGTGGGCGTACCATTGGTATGCTCTAAGCGTACCGCTGTTTTTTCTGTCGGCGGCTGCCAAGACATAAATTCCTTGGAGCCTCCGGACAAAACTTTCACCGGCACATCACGAGGCAATTCAGTCAGCTCCCATCGCGTTGCCCTTCCATTGCCACTACCAGTACGAGAAACTTTCCAATCAAACGCTCCTTTAACAGTAGCTTTGATTAACCCTTTTTCTTGAAGTCCAGTAAAAGCTGTGCTGATCGGGCGATTGCTGCATTGTAATAATTCCTGCGCCTCTCGATGCGACATTGAAATATCACCATTATTCTTGCCGTTATATCGTCGCTTAATCTCAATATAGAGGGCCTTTTCATAGACTGTCGCATACTGCCATGCGGCTGACTTCATGAACCACTCATACATTTGGAAATAACGCCCCTCAGATGTGCTGCGGCCTTTGTTGTTATGCTTTCTGGTCATACCGCCTTCTTTCTGGCCTGCGCTGCCGCAAGGCACTTGTCGGCCTGCTTTTCGTGCCAAGTAGCCATAATCAGGTGAACGCGTCCCATCAGGATTAGAACCAAACGCATGCTCAATTCCCCCTGTTCTGATCGAGAGCAAGGCTCCATGTATCAAGCGTGGATCCGATAAATCGCTGCAAGTGTGATGCGGCGAAGATCATGTTCGATACATCGCTTTCGCTGATGAAATAATATTCACGGTGACCAGTGACGGCCGAGTGATCTTTGTCAAAAATATCATGGAGCAACCTGCCGAGGATTGAAGCCATATTCTTTGAATCGTTGATCGGCTCCTCGAGATCAAATAGCGCTGTTTGCGATTGCCGGCCGCCTGTTGCAGACTGGCCGGTATTGGTGTTATTAGTTCCCATGTTCTTCATTCCTGCTACGGTTTGGTTTGAACTCTGGCTCGGTTTTGAGGTTGCCGCCTCTGCCGAGCCTTTTGTTTTTCGGCTCATGCCAAGCTTCGTTCCGCTGTCGAACTGACAGGCTTTGACAGCCGAGCCTCTGCCCACACGTCTAAATCATCGACATGATACAAAGGTGTCCGGCCGGAATATTGCATGGCGGGACCTCCACCGACGGTGGCCATCTTGTTGAGCGTTTTAAACGCAATAGGGATGCCGAATTTGCTCATCAAGTATGCAGGAACTTCTTTGCGGCGAAGGCGTGGACGATCATTCATAATTTATTAAATCCTATTGAGGTAAGCATGATGGCACAAATGCCATCACTGGAATATCCAGCAATAGAATGCTTTAGTCAAGCACATAGTGGCATTGATGCCATCCGTAATGTGGAGCAAAACAGTTTATGATTAAAAAACAAGCCGCTAAAGATCAGGAGAAATTTGTTGTTCGCCTCCCAGAAGGCATGAGAGATCGAATAAAGGTCAAAGCTGATCGCGCTGGCATGTCCATGAATGAGGCAATCGTATGGTGCCTTGATCAGTATTTCCCAGAACCTAAATCCCTTGAAGCTAAAATTAACGAGCTAGTTGAAATGGTCGCCCTCCTGAAAGGGGATGATACCAATAAGGCCGTAGGCGATCTAACAGCGGAAATACATAACACACTAAATGATCTTGGTGGCAAAGGCGTGACGGCACCTGTAGACTTTAAAAAAGCGGTAAATGAGCGCTTCATGCAATGGAAGGAATGGGAAGCTGAGAATTGGAGCTCAGAACATCAAAACCCATTTGACGATAGCCTTTATCCGGATGATGACCCGTTTGATCTGGACAAAAAATAACCGGCTCTGATTTAAGCCGGTCGGGGGGCCGCCCCAAGGTTGGCACCTTCAAGGGTATTACACCCGCGCAGATCAACTTACGAATTCCGGACGATGATGCAAACCATACAAATTTGTCCAGTTTACACGTCCTCAATTTGTGGGCGTACCCATTTGTCGTTCAATTTCCTCAGCAATTTTATCCGCTGCCGCAATAAGCACACTATCCAGCCGGTGAGTATATCGGCTTGTGATGCCACTGCCAGAGTGACCAAGCATTGCCCCAATGGTGCTATCTGAGAAGCCCAAATCAGCTCCGACACTGGCAAACGAGTGGCGAAGCACATGTGGGGTTACATCATAGAAACCAGCAGATTTAAAGATACCGCGGTAATAGCGTTTAATACCAGCATAGGCGCGATCTTCGAGCCGATCTGATGGAAAGACAAACTTATAGTTGGAAGTCCTAGACAGGCTTTTAAGAAGCTTCGCAGCGGGTACACCGAGTGGGCGAACAGATTTACCGGTCTTGCTATCTTCGAGCGTCAGGAGACTATTTGTCAGATCAACCTCTGACCATTTCAGGTTTTCTATTTCACCGATCCGGCAGCCGGTTAATGCAGCCAGCCGCAATGCAGCCGCACCTTGCCACGCCTTAGCCTCAGCATCACGCAATGCCCGTCCGAATGCTGCATATTCTTCTGGTCGCAAGCGCCGCTCTCTCCTACCGATAACGGGCTTCTTTACGCCATAGGTCGGATTGCTCTCTATAGCGCCCTCAGACACCGCGTAGGAGAGAATTGCTCCCAGAGTGGCCGCTGTACGTGTAGCAATACCAGCACCGCCAGAAATGCGAATACGGCCTCTTAATTTACCCGATGGCGCGATGTCCTTCGCCGTCTTGCCTGCCGTTACATCACGAATGAATTTTACGATATCTGCACGGGTCAGGTCGATAACAAGTTTCTTGCCAAGTAATGGAATGATATGCGCATCAACCGCACTTTTATCTGTAGCGACTGTGCTCAGCTTCTTTGGCCGACCACCGCGACCGATAATCAACCCTTTGCTGGCCGCAGTGATATAATCATTACATAGCTCTGCAACGGCCAGGGATTTTCTGCGGGTTTTACGCTCAAGAATAGGATCATCACCTCGGATCGTATCGCCCAGCGTTGTGATAGCAATCTTGCGAGCTTCATCTGCTGTAATGGCGCCGTGACGACCGATTGTCATTCTGCGCCGCGCACCATCAGCAGTTCTGTAATCAACGATATAAGACTTAGAGCCTGCCGGATTAATCGCTACACCAAAGCCTTTGAGATCAGAACACCAGACAGTATATTGCTTTTCTTTTGGTTCAGATTTATCGACAGCTGTTTTTGTAAGCTTAGGCATAGCACGACCCCAACACTCATGGATTACTCACCAAATGCTCACCACAAACTGGAATACATTGGAAGCCTTGCGAAAATGAAAAACAACGCAGCACCACATTAAGTCATTGTTTTTGAATAAAAAAGAAAACTGAAATAAATATATGGAAACTTTAGAAAGTCATAAGCAGGTACATTGACATTGTAGGGGTCACAGGTTCAATCCCTGTTACGCCCACCATCCGAATCCCCTCTCTTATCTGAAGAATAAGCAACTGAAAACATCAACGAATAATGTTGTTCGGTGGATTATAATTTTTTATAAATTCTGACTTTAGTGCGAAAGCGCCCGTCAAGCCACTTCACAAAACACCTCTTCTCCCAATAATGCCCACACTGATCTCTGATTTGCATATCATTCAAAATGATAGCGCTTAATGAAATCCCGCTTTTGTTACTCTAATTTGACGGAGATTAAGGCTCATTTCATTTTGAAACCGTGTGACCGCAGCATCACTCAAACGGCGGATAATCATCTTATCTCCGCGTTTAATGACATCAACATAAGCCGCTTGCTGAAGCAAGAAATGCAACATGAATTTTCCGCAGGTTGCTGCCGCTCGCTATTGCTGAGACGTACAAACCTGACATCACTCCCCAGAGCCTGCTGCACTTGCTTCCAAATGACCAGAACTTCTGCACGGCTGTTCTCACGGCCATTGGCCTTCATCCAGTTCAGAGTCCAATAGGCCGCCAAAGCATCAGCCACATCACCGGAACGCAGCCCGCCGGCCTTTACAATATCAGCCCAATTGGCGGCAGGATCCTTACGCTGTAACAACTCGTGCACTTGCTGCGAGGCTTGCTTCCCGACGTTTGTGCTACGTAAGCTATGATGTGCCAAGAATGAGCCTTCAACTGCATTAAACATATGCAGCATCTATTATTGACTGTATTTAAATTAATGAGTGTATTTAAATTAATGAGTGTAATTTTCCCGTCCAAATACGCTGATGTTTAACGTCATATTCAATAAGGCAGTCTCACTTATCCTGTGAGTTGAACCACTATCATGACCCTACGCAAAGCACTGGTAATTAAGATCACTCTTGCAGTTGCATTATTGCAAGGCACCACGACTTTGCAGCAAATAAAGGGCTGGATACTTTCATCGACGCTACAGCTGAAATTAATGCAGCAAAACTCGATGCGCTGGCACTATCGGTGGAGACTGATCTGCCGGATACTGCCAATCATTTACAAACCAGTCTTGGAGGCCGCAAAGCATTACAGCGCTATACATTAGCCATGCTGACATATGGTCAGGCAGAGCGCTTGGTACGACAATGGGCAGCGCTCATCGCGGACACTGACAGATTGGGCAAGGCAGAAAATAAAGATGGCAGTGTTTGGTATCCTCATGCAATCATGCCGGTTTTTTCGCAGGCGGCAATAGGCAGCCCTCAGCCACTCCCCGCAAACTATTCTGACCTTCAGTTCATGAGCGGGTTGAACACCACCTGCATCCGGTCAAGGCATTGAGGACTGGTTTGCGTAGGCGCTTCCTCCCGTATCAAAACCAACTCGCTCCGCTTTTGATCCGGCTTTGTGCGCCGGTTCTGTTCGTTAAATAATTTTATCTGTACGCGAGAGCCGTCTGCACACTCGTTAGCATCAAGTGCTTCAATATTTGCATCAGCAAAAACATATATAATATCAATTCATAATCAGTTTGTTCTGACGCAAAGACGCGTCCGGCCACTTCGTTAAAGTCCACAGTCATGAACCGCCAACAGTACTTCTGTTGCGGAAGCAGGCTTGCAGTGGATATTTAACATGAACCGCATTCATAACCGTCAGGCACACCCGTTCAGCAGGCTGATCCGGATGCTCTGTATTTTGATCTGTGGTTTGTTCATCATCCATGCACCTGCCCATGCAGCACAACTGGATAAATATCTGCCTGCGCTAAAAGTGCAGGACGTCTTTCAGGAGGCGACCCGCATCGGCACCCCGCAAGGTGAGCCGCCGATTGCGCCGGTTTTTAAAGATCAGGATCTGCTGGGCTATGTTTATCTGAACTCGGACTTCACCAGTTCGGTCGGTTATTCCGGTAAACCTATCCATATCATCGTCGGTATTGATGTTAACGGCATTATCCGTGGCATTAAGCTGGTGGATCACAAGGAGCCGATTGTTCTGATCGGTATCCCCGAAGCTAAAGTCGTCGCTGCGCTCAACTCGCTCATCAATAGTAATTTCAGCGATGTTGCCGCAGGAACTGTCAAGCCGCCACAGGTGGAGATTGTCAGCGGTGCAACCGTTACAGTTTTGGTGATGGGTGACAGCGTGGTGCGCTCTGCTGTCGGGCTGATCCGTAGCGGCCGTATCGGCAACCAGCCTTCTTCTGCGCAAGCTATCGTGCCGCAGGAAATACGTAGTGTTGATCTGTCCAAAAAAGAAATCCGCGACTGGCAGGAACTGACCGGTGACGGCTCTGTGCGCAGTCTGAAACTCAGCGTTGGTGAGGTAACGCAAGCCTTCGCAGATGCAAAGCATCAGGAAGCTGCAAACAAACCTGAAACATCTGACCCGAATGATCAGTTTATCGAGCTCTATGTCGCGCCGGTTTCCGTGCCGTCTATCGGCCTCAGCCTGCTGGGTCAGGCCGGTTACGAGCAGATGCAGAAACACCTGAAACCCGGACAGCAGGCCGTGCTGGTTGCCGGTGACGGTGCCTATTCCTTCAAAGGATCGGGCTATGTGCGCGGCGGGATTTTTGACCGTATCGAACTGTTGCAGGACGGTCAGGGCATCCGCTTTCGCGACAAAAATCATACACGCATCGGTGAGATCGCTGCGGATGGTGCGCCGAAGCTGCGGGAAATCGCGCTGTTCACAGTGCCGGATGGCTTCACATTTGACGTCACAAAGCCGTGGGATCTGCAATTGCTGGTTCAGCGTGGTTTTGGTGCCCGTGACAAGGCCAGCATCTTCTATGAAATAGGTTACAACCTTCCCGATCAATATGTGACGGTCAGCAAACCCTCTGCCGCTCCTGAAGCTGCAACCAAAGCGCAGCCTGCAAAAGAAGCTGCCGCCGGCAATGACGGACCACACAAAAGCACTCCGGTCGGAGAAGGTACAATTCCGGACTTTTTCGGCGAGGACAATCCGCTCTGGATTAAAATGTGGCAGATGAACACGATCAATATTGTGATCACTGCTCTCGCTATTCTCGTGCTGGTTACAATCTTCTTCTTCCAGAACCACCTCGTCAAACGCCCGCGCTTTTTCGCATGGGTCAGACGTGGCTACCTGCTGTTCATCCTCGTATGGCTGGGTTTCTATACCAATACGCAATTGTCGGTCGTCAATGTTCTGACCTTCACCAACTCGCTTATTACCGGCTTTAACTGGGAGTTTTTCCTCACTTCCCCGCTCACATTCCTGTTGTGGGGTTCCGTTGCCGCCGGCCTGTTATTCTGGGGTCGCGGCCCGTTCTGCGGCTGGCTCTGCCCTTTCGGTGCCTTGCAGGAACTGACCAATACAATCGCAAGATGGTTCAAGGTTCCGCAAATCACACTGCCGTGGGGTCTGCATGAACGCCTGTGGCCGATCAAATACATCATCTTCCTCGGCTTGTTCGGTCTGTCCCTTTATTCTGTCGCTCTGGCTGAAATCTTTGCCGAGGTTGAGCCGTTCAAAACCGCGATCATTCTGAAATTTGCACGGGAATGGCCATTCGTCATCTATGCGCTGACTCTTCTGACTGCCGGATTATTCATCGAGCGTTTCTACTGCCGGTATCTGTGCCCGCTTGGCGCAGCGCTTGCGATCCCTGGCCGCATCCGCATGTTCGAATGGCTGAAACGCTGGCCGGATTGCGGCTCGCCATGTCAGCGTTGTGCAGTCGAATGTCCGGTGCAATCCATCCATCCGGAAGGCCAGATCAATGTCAATGAATGCATCTACTGCATGCATTGTCAGGAGCTTTACCACGACGACCAGCGCTGCCCGCATATGATTCAGGTGCGCGTCAAACGTGAGAAATTCGCCGCCCGCAACGCGCCTTACACACCACCGGCAGAGCGTGGCAGCAGCCAGTCAAAAACCGTCATCACCCATAACGGAAAGCCTGTCACCGGTGCGCCTGCACCGGATGCGGCATCCTGAAACTTTCAACTGGAGACAAAGCAATGTCTGAGCAAGAAAATAAAACCCGCATGAGCAGACGGCAATTACTCGGCACCTCCGCTTTTGTGGCGGCTGCCGGTGCCAGCGGCATGGGCGGCGCGCTCGTTATGGCCGGAGCGCCAAAACAGGCAATGGCAGCATCTGCTGCATCCGGTTCAAGCGCCGAAGTTAAACCGGGCGAACTGGATGAATATTACACATTCTTTTCCAGCGGTCAGAGCGGTGAAGTGCGCATTGTCGGCCTGCCATCCATGCGTGAGCTGATGCGTATTCCGGTGTTCAACCGCGACAGTGCCACAGGCTGGGGACAGACCAATGAAAGTCTGAAAATTCTCCGTGACGGCATGCTGCCTGAAGATCGCGAATTCATGAAAGACCGCGGCGGCGTTTTCGACAATGGTGACCTTCACCACCCGCATCTTTCCTTTACTGACGGTACTTATGACGGCCGCTATCTCTATGCCAATGACAAGGCCAATACCCGCGTCTGCCGTATCCGCCTTGATGTGATGAAATGCGACAAGATCATTCAGCTGCCGAACCAGCACACGGTTCACGGCCTGCGCGTGCAGAAATATCCGAAAACCGGCTATGTGTTCTGTAACGGTGAAGACCGTGTGCCGATCCCGAATGACGGCACCAACCTGACCGACACCAAAAACTATCATGCGATTTTTACCGCTGTTGACGGTGAGAGCATGAAAGTCGCATGGCAGGTGATGATTGACGGCAATCTGGACAATGTCGACTGCGACTATCAGGGCAAATATGCTTTCGCGACCTGCTATAATTCGGAAGAAGGCACAACGCTTGCCGAAATGATGGAAAGCGAGCAGGACTGGATTGTTATCTTCAACCTTAAGCGGATTGAAGAAGCTGTTGCCAAAGGTGAATTTAAAGAAATGGGCGGCGTTCCGGTGATTGACGGTCGCAAAGGCTCCAAATTCACCCGCTACATTCCGGTACCAAACAGCCCGCATGGTATGAATACTGCGCCGGACGGCATTCACATTGTTGCCAATGGTAAATTGTCGCCGACTGTCACCGTCTTCGACGTGCGCAAATTTGATGATCTGTTTGATGACAAGATCAATCCGCGTGATGCTGTTGTGGCTGAACCGGAACTCGGTCTCGGACCTTTGCACACCGCCTATGACGGCAAAGGCAACGCCTATACAACATTGTTCATCGACAGTCAGGTCTGCAAGTGGAACATCGAAGACGCCAAACGCGCCTATAAAGGCGAAAAAGTGGATCCGATCCGCCAGAAACTGGATGTGCAGTATCAGCCGGGCCACAACCACACATCGATGGGGCAAACCAAAGAGGCTGATGGCAAATGGCTGATATCCCTCAATAAATTCTCCAAAGACCGCTATCTCAATGTGGGCCCTCTTAAGCCGGAAAATGATCAGCTTATTGATATTTCCGGAGATAAAATGGTGGTTGTTCATGACGGACCGAGTTTTGCCGAACCCCATGACGCAACAATCGTGCATCGCTCCAAGATCAATCCGGTCAATTTCTGGAGCCGTGAGGATCCGTTCTTTGCCGATGCTGTTGCTCAGGCAAAGGCCGATGGTGTCGATCTGATGGAAGCCTCAGAAGTCATTCGCGACGGCAATAAAGTGCGCGTCTATATGACTTCGGCTGCCCCTGCTTTCAGCCTTGAGGAATTCACCGTCAAACAGGGTGATGAAGTCACTGTCTACGTCACCAATATTGATGAAATCGAAGACCTGACGCACGGTTTCTCGATCATCAATTACGGCATCAACATGGAAGTGGCACCGCAGGCTACCGCCTCGGTCACCTTCATCGCCAACAAGCCGGGCGTATGGTGGTATTATTGCTCATGGTTCTGCCATGCCATGCATATGGAAATGAAAGGCCGTATGCTTGTCGAGCCGAAAGGCGCGTAAGTGGTCATGAAACACCGGCATCAGACAGACAAACACAGGCCTGTGCTATTATCCGCCACGGCTTTGTGCATCTGCAGTTTGCTTTCTGTCAGCATTATTTCTCCGGCTCAGGCCGGAGAAATAACCGTGCCTGCAGGGCAGAACCTGCAAGCCGTCATTGATCAGGCCGCGTCCGGCGACACCATCCGTCTGCTCAAAGGAAAACATGCCGGAGCGATCATTCTTGACAATAAAATCCTGCTTGAAGGTGAAGCGGGAGCGATCATTGACGGAATGGGTAAAGGTAACACAATTACCGTCAATGCGCCCGAGGCCGTTATCCGTGGGCTGGAAGTTACCGGTTCAGGCGACAATCTGTTTGACCTGAATGCCGGTATTTTCATTGCCAAAACGGCCACCGGCGCACGGGCGGAGAATAACCGACTGGTTGATAATCTCTATGGCATCTATCTGCACGGCGCCAAAGAATCCGTGGCAGAAGGCAATGAGATCATCGGCAAGCGCGGCGTGCGCATGTCGCAGACCGGCAGCGGCATTTCTATCTGGAATGCTCCGGGTGCAAAAGTTCTCAATAACACCATTCGTTTTGGACGCGACGGCATCTACACCAATGCCAGCCGTAAGAATATTTTCCGCGGCAATCTCATGGAAAATGTGCGTTTTGCTGTCCATTATATGTACACCAACGACAGTGAAGTCAGCGATAATATCTCGCGCAATAATTCTGTCGGCTTTGCCATTATGTATACCAGCCGGCTTAAAATCACCGGCAATCTTTCCGATGGCGACCGCGACCACGGCCTACTGCTGAACTACGCGAACAGCTCCGTTGTTACCGGCAATCAGGTTATCGGCAGAATGCAACCGGCCGACCGCTGGCTGGATGCAGGCATTCAAACCGCCGAACACGGCCTGCCCGCACCCGATGCTGCCGCTCCCGCAGATACGGGCAGTATGCGGCTGGGGCCTGAGAAATGCGTTTTCATCTACAATGCCAATAAGAATAAATTCACCGGCAACAGTTTTGAAAATTGCAGCATCGGCATTCATTTCACCGCCGGTTCAGAAGGCAATGTGATGAGCGGCAATGCCTTCATCAACAATCGCAATCAGGTCAAATATGTCGGTACCCGCAATCTCGACTGGTCTGCCAAAGGCCGCGGCAATTACTGGAGTGACAATCCCGCCTTTGACCTCAATGGCGACGGCATTGCCGACAGTCCCTACCGGCCGAATGACCTGATCGACAAAGTTTTATGGACAGCGCCGCAGGCCAAAATCCTCATTAACAGTCCGGCGATCCAGACGATCCGCTGGGCACAAACCCAGTTTCCCGCATTGATGCCGGGCGGTGTCATCGACAGCTTTCCGCTGATGAAACCACCCTTAGTGCAGCTGAAATCCGGAGGCGAAAAGAACAAATGACTGAAACAGTAAAGCTTGCCGGTGTCACCAAAGCCTATGGCAAATTCAATGCGATCAGCGATGCCTCTTATGTGTTGAATGCCGGTGAAAATATCGCGCTTGTCGGCCATAATGGTGCAGGCAAAACCACAATGATTAAGCTGATGCTGGGGCTGATCCGCCCGACACATGGAAAAGTGCTGGTACTTGGTGAAGACCCTGCAGCCGGACAATTCGCGGCACGGCGCAAACTTGGCTATCTGCCGGAGCATGTCTCCTTCAACATGGCGCTGACCGGCCGTGAGACCTTAGCCTTTTATGCAAGGCTCAAATCGGTTCCTTTGAAAGAAACTGCTGCACTGCTCGATCATGTCGGCCTTTCCCATGCCGCAGACCGGCGGATCAGCACCTATTCCAAAGGCATGCGTCAAAGGCTCGGTCTGGCACAGGCCTTGCTCGGCAAACCAGCGGTTCTCCTGCTTGATGAGCCGACGACCGGCCTCGATCCCGCATTGCGCAAGAATTTCTACGATCTTCTGGAGGTTATGCGCGCGGAAGGCACCACAATTCTCATGTCCTCCCATGCGCTCACCGAACTGGAAAACCGTGTCGGACGGGTCATCATTGCCAATCGCGGCAAGGTCATCGCAGACGGTTCACTGGACGATCTGCGCCATATTGCTCGCTTGCCTGTGCGCATGCGTGTCAGCCTGACCCAAGGGGACAAAGCACCGCTCTGCCCTCAGCAAAACTTACGGATAGCATGGCAAAAAACAGGCTTTGCAACCTTTGAAACAGATGTGCCGACGGAAGAGAAGATTGGCTTTTTACAGTCAGTCATCGCGCAAAATCACAACATTGCTGACATTGATGTTATCGCTCCGACACTGGATGAGCTTTACGCCCATTTCCTGACGGACAGGGAGGCGGCAGAATGAAAAATCTAACCATTATAGCCTTTAAGGAAATTCAGGAAGGCTTGCGCAACCGCTGGGTGCTGGCAACCACATTGCTGCTCGCGGCACTGGCGCTGAGTATGAGCTTTCTCGGTAATGCACCAACCGGCAGCACCATCGGCTCCAACCGGCTGGATGTGGTGATTGTCAGCCTCTCCAGCCTCACTATCTTTCTGATACCGCTGATTGCCCTACTGATCTCTCATGATGCCATTGTCGGGGAAATGGAGCGCGGCACCATGCTGTTGCTGCTGAGTTACCCCATCGGCCGCCGGCAAGTCATTCTTGGCAAGTTCTTGGGGCAACTGACCATTCTCGCTTTCGCCACCCTGTTTGGCTATGGCAGCACCGCTGTATTGCTGGCTCTGACCGGCGGCGGCATCGATGCTGCAAGCTGGCTGGCGCTGCTGTCACTAATCGGCTCATCTGTCTTGCTTGGTGCGGTATTCATCGCCATCGGCTTTTTCGCCAGCACTATCGTGCGTGAGCGTAGCACCGCTGCGGGCATTGCCATCGGCATCTGGCTGCTCTTCGTACTGATCTACGACATGGCTCTGCTGGGGCTGCTGGTGCTCGATCAGGGACAGGTAATCGGCGCTGCCCTGCTCAATATTCTGCTGTTGATCAACCCGACTGATGCCTATCGCCTGCTCAATTTCGGCAGCGGCGGTGCCGGTGCCCTCACCGGCATGGGCGGTCTTGCAGGTAATGCAACACTTGGCACCGGCATTCTCACACTGGCATTGGGGCTATGGGCTATTATCCCGCTCGGCCTGTCGATGCTGGTCTTTTCGAGGAAAGAACTATGAGATTAATCTCCCTTTTTATCCCTCTGGCCATGTCTCTCGCCGTAAGCGCCTGCTCGCCTGAAAAACAGGCTGAGGCACCTGCTCCGTTTGCTCTGACAGAAGCCGCGATGGGGCGCTATTGCGGCATGAATGTGCTGGAACATGCAGGCCCTAAGGGACAGGTCATTCTTCATCCTGCAAGCGAAGCAATCTGGTTCTCCTCCGCGCGTGACACGCTGGCCTTCACCATGCTGCCGGAAGAGCCGAAAAACATAGCGGCAATATATGTGTCCGACATGGCAAAAGCCCCCAACTGGGAACAACCGGGTGCGCAAAACTGGGTTGATGCCAAACAGGCCTTTTACGTGATCAACAGCAATGCCACCGGTGGCATGGGCGCCAAGGAAACAGTGCCGTTCTCAACGCGTGAAGCGGCAGAAAACTTCAGCAAAGACAAAGGCGGCACCATCGTGACCTTTGCCGAGATTCCGCAGGATTATGTGCTTGGTACGTCCGACACCCCCGCTGAAGCTGAACCGGCGATGAGCCCCCATCATTAATCCTTACAGAACCCGCAGGGAGGCTGCTATGGCAAACCATCTCAATCGCAGACGCTTTATCGGCATCAGCTGTGCTGCCGCCGGTTTAAGCCTGCTACCGTTTCATGCCTCAGCTGCATCACAAACGGATGCTCTGATCTGGCAGGGCTATGCGCTGGGTGCACCTGCAAAAATCATATTGCACCATTCCGACAAAAAGGCCGCACAAGCACTGCTGCGTCAGGTTCAGGGAGAGATTGCCCGTCTGGAAGATATCTTCAGCCTGTACCGGCCGGACTCCGAGCTTGCCGTGCTCAACCGTTCCGGCGCGTTGGTTTCGCCTTCGCCGGAAATGGTTGACCTTCTGGAGAGATGCCACGGCTTCTGGCAGCAAAGCGGTGGCGTGTTTGATCCGACCATCCAACCGCTCTGGACTTGTCTTGCCCGACACTTCTCGTCCGATCATCCCTCACCTGCTGGCCCGTCAGAACAAGAGCTGCAAAAAGCACTGGCCTTAACCGGCTTTGATGCGGTTCGCTTTAACAAAGACCGGATTGTCTTTACACGTCCTGAAATGGCAATAACGCTCAACGGCGTGGCGCAAGGCTATATCACTGACCGGATCACACAACTGCTCTCTGAGCACGGCGTAACCAATACACTGATCAATCTGGGTGAATATCGCACCTTGGATAATCAGCCCGATGGCACGCTCTGGCAGATCGGTATTGCTGATCTTGAAACAGACCAGCAACCGGATCAGACACTGGAACTCTCCGGTAATGCGCTGGCCACCTCAGGCGGTGCCGGTTTCAGGTTTGATCCGGCGGGGCACTTCAACCATCTGCTCAATCCGAAGGCGAAACCAGACGGTGATCTGTCTTCCAACCTATATCAGCGCCTGACAGTTGTCGCCCCTGATGCAACGTCTGCCGATGCATGGGCAACAGCTTTCAGTCTGATGGAACCAACAGAAATCCGCGCAATTTTGCAAAATATGCCCGCAACTTCTGTCTATGTAAAAACTGAAAATGAAGGCTTTCACATGCTAAAACTCTGAAAATGATAGCAATATATTGAATTGCGCCACGCTTCACAAAGCTTTACTACTCATCCCCACATTGATGAACACGCAGGGTCGATCCCTGCGGCGGTTTTAGCCGCGTATCATGACTGCAAAGGGATGACTATGATTGACCGCACTCTTGTCGGCGCATTGCCAATCTTTGCAGGAATGGAGGATACCGCATTAGACAAGCTGCTCGCCAATGCGGTTCAGCGCCCTGTGTCCAAAGGCGCAAAAGTCTTCGAACAAGGTCAAAAAGCAACATTATTCTACCTGCTGTTGCAAGGCAGGCTGAAAGTCATGCAGGTGACCGCCGGTGGTCAGCAGCTAATTGTCCGCGTTGTGCACCCCGGCGATCTGTTCGGCTTTGCCTTGGCGATCGGGCGCACAGAATATCCGGGCACACCGGTTGCGGTCGCCGACAGTATTGTGCTCGCATGGCCGATGAACATGATGAACAGCTTTCTGGAGCGCAATCCTACACTGGCAATCAATGCTATGCAGATGATCGGCCAGAGGCTGGATCAGGCACATATCCGTATCCGTGAAATGTCCACGCAGGAAGTAGAGCGCCGCATCGCCCATACGGTTATCCGGCTGGCGCAGGAAGCCGGCGTCCCTGACGGTGATAATATCCGCATTGATTTTCCGATTTCGCGCCAAGACATTGCCGAAATGACCGGAACCACGTTGCACACGGTTTCCCGAACGCTCAGCAACTGGGAAACCAAAGGTCTGGTCAAAGGCGGACGACAATTGCTTCTGGTCTGCAATTTGTCCGGCCTCACCCGACTGGCTGAACATGAAGATGACTAAAGCGGTTACCGTTCAGACCGGATCATAGCGCGCACTCAAAACAGCATAATATTTTTATTCTGAACCAGCGTTTATCCGCGTATTTGCGCCCCGACAAAGAGCCATACTTCTATCTGTCTTAAGTATCCGTCAGCCGCAGCAGCGGTTACCTTTTTTCGGAGACTGACATGAAACTTACCGCAACAAAACTGGCTCTGACAGCAGGCGCTTTCGCCCTCTTCACCCTGCCCGTATTCGCCGCCGATATTGAAGTGCATATGCTCAATAAAGGCGCAGAAGGTGCGATGGTTTTTGAACCGGCCTATATCAAGGCCAATCCCGGCGACAACATCATCTTCATCCCTACCGACAAAGGCCACAATGTCGAGTCCGTCAAGGATATGATCCCTGAGGGCGTTGAGAAGTTCAAAAGCAAAATCAATGAAAATTACACGCTGACCGTTCAGCAGAATGGTGCCTATCTGGTCAAATGCACCCCGCATTACTCGATGGGCATGGCAGCCCTTATCGTTGTGGGCGACAATCCTGCTAATCTCGACGCTATTCTTGCGGCAAAAAAACCTAAACCCGTGCAGGCGCGTATCGAAAAAGCACTTGCTGGCGCGCAGTAATAACCGCCTTCCTGTAGCGGAATAAGGAGGCATCAATGAGCGTCCCTGATAATGCACATAGCCTGAAAGGCACAACTGCCAAAACAAGGAAGCCCGTACCCCGTGGTCTGAAAATGACAGGCCCCGTGATTTTCAGTTATGGTTTCAGACCATTCTTTCTGGGTGCGGGCATATGGGCAGTTTTTGCCATGTTGTTATGGATTTTGTCACTGACGCTCGGCATGCCTCTCGGCGGCTCTTATGATGCGCTCAACTGGCATGCCCATGAAATGCTGTTCGGTTTCGGCTCTGCCGTATTGGCCGGTTTTTTGTTAACGGCGGTACCGAACTGGACCGGCAGCCTGCCGGTTTCGGGAACACCGCTGATCGTGCTTTCCGGTGTCTGGCTCGCAGGGCGCTTAGCCTTCCTCTATCCGGATCTGATCAATTTCTATGCGGCCATTGCTCTGGAAAGCCTGTTTCTTCCTCTGTTGCTGGCAATCTGTGCCCGTGAAATCATTGCCGGTCACAAGTGGAAAGACCTTAAAGTTCTGATCGGACTTGGCGCACTCACAATCGCCAATCTGACCTTCCATTATACGGTTATTACCGGCGGGGATATTGCACTTGCCAGCCGCATCGCTGTCAGCGCTTATATGATGCTGATCATGATTATCGGCGGCCGCATTGTACCGAGTTTCACCCGCAACTGGCTCAACCGCAACAATAATCCCCGTTTTCCAGTGCCGTTTAACCGTTATGGTATAGCCTGCCTTATCGCAGGTGCCGTCACGCTTTTAAGCTGGATTATCGCACCGGATACAGTAGCCACGCTGCTTCTCGCCTGTCTTGCAGCCGTTATGCATAGTGCGCGACTGATACGCTGGCGCGGTTGGCAAACATATTCTGAGAAACTGCTGCTCATCCTGCATATTGCCTATGCATTCATACCGGCCGGATTTATCGCTATTGCTTTGTCTGCCGCCGGTCTTCTCAACACCTATTCCACCCTGCATATTATCACTGTCGGTGCCATCGGCGGAATGATGCTTGCCGTGATGGGACGCGCCACACGCGGCCATACAGGCAATGCGCTCAACGCATCCCTGACAACCAGCCTGTCTTATATTTGTCTGGTTGCTTCAGCGCTCATCAGGCCATTTGCGGAAATTATTCTGAATTACTTCCATACAATTCTGGCCGTATCGGCGCTGTTATGGATCGCGGCTTTTGCACTGTTTGTCATCGAATATGCCCCGATGCTGGTGCAGGATCGCCGGTTAAGATCAGGGGAATAAAACCGGTGCTGTTCAGGTGCTGTCAGGCACCTGAACGGATCATCATGCGGTATGTCTCACCGGTCGCATCAAAATTTCCGACCCATTGATGCCCACCTTTTTCGAGTTCCGGCAGCAGAAAACGTGGCTCGGCGGAAAACAACGCAAAAATCACGGCGCCTTCCTCAACCCTATCCAGCAAGTGCAGGATTTCTTCCGTCATGATCGACTGATCGGGCAAAGAATAATCCAGATAATGCATCGGGTCCGGCCAGATTTCCGGCGCAACAGTCTCAGCGGACAGGCTGACAGACTGTATCTTTTGTGCTGCCTCCTCAGGGATGACAGGAGAGAAAATGACCTCCCAGTCACCGCCACCGATCTCGCGGGCCTCATAGGAGAAGCCCTTTTTCTGCATGGCCTGAAACAACGGTACCGGCCGGAATGTCGCCAGAAGTTTCAGCGCCTGCCCTGTCTGCAATCCGGCAACGGCCTGCATAATCTGCGGAAACGGTTCACCGCCTTCGCGCAATATCGGACGCACGTCCAGCTCAAACGGTTGCATGGATTATCCCCACGATTAAAAACCTCAGTTAGCATGACAAAAATTCTGCTGATACTGAATTATAATCATGATTTCAGGTTGATATTTTGTTCTGTCGCAAACTGCTGTCTCATATCGCAGTTAAATGACCGCGCTTAATGGGCAAGATAGGTAAGTTAAAGAGCGGTACGCTCTGATAAATAAGAAATATCTTTATAAAAATATAAGCAGAAACATGAGAGATGAAGTGGTTGATGCACAGACTGAGCATCAACCACTCCTGAATTTTATGCGCCGGCCATAACCGAATGCGCCTGTCCGGTTTTGTTCAAGTCCGGAATAACCACAATATCACTGCCGTCACGCACGTTATCGTAAAGATGCATCACATCCTGATTGACCATGCGGATACAACCGGAGGAAACGGATTTACCGATTGTCCAATATTCCGGCGAGCCGTGAATGCGATAAATGGTGTCTCTGCCGTCTTTATGAATGTAATGCGCGCGTGCACCGAGTGGATTTTGCAATCCAGGCCCCATGCCGCCATTGGCAATGCTGTAAGGCTGGAGCGCAGGGTTACGCGCCACCATTTCATCCGGCGGTGTCCAGCGTGGCCATTTACGCTTATAGGCAATTTTTGCGCGGCCGGACCAGGCATAACCATCTTTGCCGACGCCGATGCCATAACGGGTCGCACGACCACCAGGCTTGATATGGTAGAGGTATTTATTCGGTGTATCGACGATAACAGTGCCCGGCTTCTCGTCGGTCATGTAATCAACTTCTGCACGCCAGAATTTTTCAGGAATTTTCGACACATCAACTTCAGGGATCTGATATCCCTCATCCCACACCGCATAATACATCGGCGGAGTCACAGGCTTTATTTTATTGGCTGCAAGATCAGCCGAAGGTCGTTTGGTTTCGCCGGTGGAAACACAGCCCGTCAAAGCTAGAGCGCTGGCTCCAAGCAAGAAATGACGACGGGAGAATGCAAAATCAGACATTTATAGCTCAATCTTCATTGGAATTGACCCCGAACTATCATGTCTGTCCTTAAGTCAGGCTTAAGAGCAGTCACGGGATCTATCACTTCATTCATTTATCTTCTCTGATTTACTGAACGCGGGAGGTTGCGTTTTTCATTCAGCAAGTCTGGAACCTGAGAACCCACATCTATGACAACAACATGGTAAAAACAGAATTAACGTGTGAAATAATAAGTTTTCTGACTGACCTGTGGCATTTATAACAAAGCCCTTTGCGTTTCAGGCAAAGGGCTTTGTTCATTTCACACTTATGTCAAAGATCAGTTCTTACCGTAACCACCACCGGTCGGTGTGATAATGGTGAAAGCCTCACCGGCTTTCAGCACAACCTGATCGCAGCCTTTCAGCACTTCCACAGAACCATCCTGACGACGTACTTCATTGCGCCCCAGCTGACCATCTTCACCGCCTTCAAGGCCGAATGGCTGCACGCGGCGATGACCGGAGAGAATCGCAAATTCCAGTTCTTCCAGAGCACGGATGGTACGATGTGTACCATTGCCCGCAGTCCACTTACCGCGACCACCGGAATTTGCACGAATATGGAAATCTTCCAGCATCACAGGGAAACGGGTTTCCAGAATTTCCGGATCTGTAAGGCGTGAATTGGTCATATGGGTATGAACCGCATCCGCACCGTTGAAACCAGGCCCTGCCGGTGCACCGGAACAAATGGTTTCGTAATACTGATATTCATTATTGCCGAATGTCAGATTGTTCATCGTGCCCTGTGCCGCAGCCATAGCCTTGGTTGCACCAAACAAGCAGTTGGTCACAGCCTGACTGACTTCCACATTGCCCGCCACAACAGCAGCAGGATAATGCGGGGACAGCATCGAACCTTCCGGCACAACGATTTTAATCGGACGCAGACAGCCCGCATTCATCGGAATATCGCCGTCCACCAGCACGCGGAAGACATAAAGCACTGCGGCACGGGTTACCGGCTGCGGAGCATTAAAATTATCAGGACGCTGTTCTGAGGTGCCGGTGAAATCAACCGTGGCTTCACGCTTTACGCGGTCAATCGTTACTTTGACTTCAATCTTGCTGCCCTGATCCAGTTCATAAGTGAACTGACCATCCGGCAATTGATCCAGCACACGGCGCACGCTTTCGGCAGCATTATCCTGCACATGCCCCATATAGGCTTTCACAACATCCTCACCGAAATGCACAATCATCTTGCGCAATTCAGCCACGCCTTTTTCATTAGCGGCAATCTGTGCTTTCAGATCATTAACGTTCTGGGTGAGATTGCGCACCGGATATTTGGCACCATTGAGCAAATCAGCCAGCGCTTCTTCACGGAACTGCCCCTGATCGACCAGCTTGAAATTGTCGATATAGACGCCTTCCTGCTCAATATTGACCGCCAGAGGTGACATCGAACCCGGTGCAATACCGCCGATGTCGGCATGGTGACCACGGCTGGCAACCCAGAAACGAATCTCGGTCTGCGTATCATCAAAGACCGGCGTACACACGGTCAGATCCGGCAGATGCGTACCGCCATTATAAGGCGCATTGATCAGGAACACGTCACCCGGTTTAATCACCGGATTTTCACGGATTGCGGTGGCAACAGACGCATCCATTGACCCCAAATGCACCGGCATATGCGGTGCATTGGCAACCAGATTGCCCGCAGCATCAAAGACCGCGCAAGAGAAATCAAGGCGTTCTTTAATATTCACCGAATAGGCAGTGTTCTGCAGGGTCACGCCCATCTGTTCCGCAATCGACATGAACAGATTGTTGAAAATCTCCAGCATAACCGGATCAGCTTCTGTGCCGATTGCAACGCGTTTCGGCAGCGCTTTGATGCGGGTCAGCACGACATGATCATGCTCGGTGAGGCGTGCCTGCCAGCCATCTTCAATAATAATGGTCTGGTTTTTCTCAATAATAATCGCAGGGCCGGTAACAGTCTGGCCACGCTGCATAACCTCACGCACCACAACGGATGCATCATGGAATGCTCCTTGTGAGTAGAAACGTGCCTGTCGATCAGCCTGCGCTTCGGATGCTTCACCGATGCTGCCTGCCACTTCGCCCTCACCGGCACCACCGCCGACAGTTTCCAGCTCAACGGCATCAATCACCAGTGCTTTATTCTCGGCGATGAAACCGAAACGGCGCTTATGGGCAGCTTCAAACTCTTCACGCAGACGCGCAGCTGCATCAACCGCCGGATAAGTCGCCTCAATGGAGAGCACAGTATCGGTGCCTGCATAGCGAATATGCGCGCGCAAATGTTTAGTGATGACTTTCTCGTCCACGCCCTGTGCGATCAGTTCCGCTACACACTCAGTTGCCAGCTCCGCACCAAGGCGCTGCAATTCTGCAGGCGCATCTGCATCCAGATTAACGCCCAATGCCTTCTGGCGGGTGGCACGGATATCCGCCAGCCCCATACCATAGGCAGACAACAGACCGGACATCGGGTGCAACAGAATGTTCTTCATACCCAGAGCATCGGCAACCAGACAAGCATGCTGACCACCAGCACCACCAAAGCAGCTCAGTGCATAACGGGTCACATCATAGCCACGCTGGACAGAAATTTTCTTGATCGCTTCCACCATATTGGCAACAGCAATACGGATAAACCCGTCTGCCACGCTTTCCGGTGTGCGGTCATCGCCGATTTCTTCAGCCATCTGCGTGAATAGTGCGCGAACACGCTCAACATCCAGCGGCTTGTCCTGATCAGGACCAAAAATCGACGGGAAATAGTCCGGAATCAATTTACCGAGCATCACATTGGCATCGGTCACGGCCAGCGGACCACCATTGCGGTAGCAGGCAGGCCCCGGATTGGCACCGGCAGAATCTGGGCCGACGCGGAAACGACCGGCATCAAAATGCAGAATGGAACCACCGCCAGCAGCAACCGTATGAATCAGCATCATCGGTGCACGCACACGCACACCGGCCACTTCAGTTTCAAAAGCGCGTTCATATTCGCCGTCGAAATGCGCCACATCTGTCGATGTGCCGCCCATGTCAAAACCGATAACCTGACCAAAACCAGCTGTTTCACCGGTACGGGCAAGTCCGACCACACCACCGGCAGGGCCGGAGAGAATCGCGTCTTTCCCCTGAAACATATCCGCAGCAGTCAGGCCGCCGGAGGACATCATGAACATCACGCGGGCACCGGTGCGCTCTACGTCCAGCTCGCGGGAAACCTGCGCCACATAACGGCGCAAAACCGGCGACAAATAAGCATCAACAACCGTCGTATCACCTCGGCCAACCAGCTTAATCAGCGGCGACACTTCATGGCTGACGGAGACCTGCTCAATGCCAATCTCACGGGCAATTTTGGCAACGGCGGCTTCATGTGCTGGGAATTTATAAGCATGCATAAACACGATAGCGACGGCATTATAGCCCTCAGCTTTCAGGGCACGCAGCGCGGCTTCTGCCTGAGCCAGATCAAGCGGCAATTCAGTGCTGCCATCGGCCAAAACGCGCTCATCAATCTCAACAACGCGGTCATAAAGCGCTTCCGGCTTGATGATTTCAGTTGCGAAAATATTCTTGCGTTCCTGATAGCCGATACGCAGTGCATCGCGGAAACCTTTGGTGGTGACCAGCGCCAGCTTTTCGCCCTTGCGCTCAAGCAGCGCATTGGTGGCAACGGTTGTGCCCATGCGCACTTCACCGATTGCACCGGTTGGCACCGGCTCACCGGCTTTCAACCCCAGATGCAGACGGATACCCTGAACGGCAGCATCTTTATAGGCAGAAGGATTCTCTGACAGCACTTTGCGGGCATGAAGATTGCCTTGGCTGTCACGGCCGATAACATCTGTGAATGTGCCACCGCGATCAATCCAGAAGTCCCAAGCCCCTGAAATCTCTTGTGCCGCTGCGCTCATTATCGGCTCCCTCATAAAATTTATGCCGTTACGCTGAATGTTTATTGGAAAACATAGTTTCATTTTATTGACAAAATGTCGATAAGATGGTGACATAAAATACACAGGATTGGGAGACTGGCAATATGAGCAGGAAAAAATCGCCGCCTTCAACAGGTGACGTAACAGACAGCGCGGATGAAACCGTACTGGCTGAAGTCAGCCTGCCCAAGCATTTGCGCCCTGTCCCTTCCATCGGCCCTATTGTCTCTTCCGCCCATCTGGCCGAAGGCGGTTCTACCGCTCTGTCAGAGGTGGAATATGGTTTGATTCTTGCGTCCCATGCATTCTCCCGCTGGATGGTACGCTGCATGGCAGCCGCAGGGCTGCCGGGTCTCTCCCCGATTGAAATTCTGATCCTGCATTCCATCCGCCATCGCGGCCGCGAGAAGAAGCTGGCTGATATTTGTCTGGTACTGGATATTGAAGACACGCATATTGCGACTTACGCTCTGCGCAAGCTGGAAAATGCCGGTCTTCTGACAACTGGTAAAGCCGCAAAAGAAAAAACAGTCCGCATTACCGATAAAGGCGCTGAGGCCTGTGCGCGCTATGCGCAAATCCGCGAGCGTCTGCTCGTGGATTCCACGGCCAATGCCCGCCCCTCGGAAGAAACCCTGTCGGAAGTTGCAGCTCTGCTGCGCTTTATGTCGGGTGCATTTAATCAGGCAGCCCGTTCTGCCATTACACTATAAGGATGACCGGAGTGAACGACGCGCAGCTTCACCAATCAGCTGAAACCCAGCCACTTCTGGAAGTCACAGATCTCTCGGTAGAGTTCGGCACCGCCCGCGTGGTGGACGGACTGAGCTTTTCCGTTCGTTCCGGCCGCACAACGGCGATTGTCGGCGAGTCCGGCTCCGGTAAATCCATCACCTCTCTGTCGGTGATGCGTCTGGCAGATATGCTGGGTGCGAAATTCCCTGAAGGCAAAATCCTGTTCACCGGCTCGCAGGGCAAAATGAACCTGCTCGAAGCTGAACAGAAGACTATGCGCAGCATTCGCGGCAAAGAAATTGCCATGATCTTTCAGGAGCCGATGACCTCGCTCAATCCGGTTTTCACCATTGGCGACCAGATTGCCGAAGTGCTGATGCTGCATGAAAAACTAGGCAAAAAGGCAGCATTGAAAGAAGGCCAGCGCCTGCTTGAAATGGTGCGTCTGCCGGATGCACAGGGCATGCTCAGCCGTTTCCCGCATCAGCTTTCCGGCGGCATGCGCCAGCGTGTGATGATTGCAATGGCACTGGCCTGTCGTCCGAAACTGCTGATTGCCGATGAGCCGACCACAGCCCTCGATGTGACTATTCAGGCGCAGATTCTGCATATTATCCGCGATCTCCAGAAAGAACTGGAAATGGCCGTGATCTTCATCACCCATGATATGGGCGTTGTCGCGGAAATGGCCGATGATGTAGTGGTCATGTGGAAGGGTAAAAAGGTAGAAGAAGGCGCGGTCAGCGATATTTTCGCCAATCCGCAGCATCCTTATACACAGACCCTTTTGTCAGCCGTGCCGAAACTCGGCAGCATGGCTGGTGAAGATTTCCCGAAGCGCATGCCGGTCACAATTCTGGAAGATAACAAACCGGTTCTGGTCGGTGAAACCCGCATTCAGGACACTGCCCGTCTGGATCAGCCACCGCTGTTGTCGGTGCGCGATCTTTCTGTGCGTTTTAATATCAAGAAGAACCTGTTCGGCCGCACGACCCATGTGTGCAATGCGGTATCGCAGGTCAGCTTCGATATTCATCCGGGCGAAACTCTGGCACTGGTTGGTGAATCCGGCTCAGGAAAATCCACCATCGGCCGCACAATTCAGCAATTGCAGAACCCGCTCTCCGGCGATATGCGCTTTAACGGCAAAGCCTTCTCGGAAATGAGTGCAGCAGAGCGCTTCCGTATGCGTCAGGAAGTGCAGTATATTTTTCAGGACCCGTTTGCCTCGCTCGATCCGCGTAAAACGGTTCGCTTCTCGATTGCCGAACCTATCCGCACCCACGGTCTTATTCTTGACGAAGCCGCAATTACCAAGCGTGTTGATGAATTGCTGGAACGCGTGGGCTTGAGTTCCGCCGTTGCCGGTCGTTATCCGCATGAGTTTTCCGGCGGTCAGCGTCAGCGTGTGTGTATTGCCCGTGCCCTTGCTTCCAATCCGAAGCTGATTATCGCCGATGAGGCATTGTCCGCACTTGATGTGTCCATTCAGGCGCAGATCATCAATCTGTTTATGGATTTGCAGAAAGAACACGGCCTCGCTTATCTCTTCATCAGCCACGACATGGCTGTGGTTGAAAAGATGAGCCACCGCGTGGCTGTGCTTTATCTCGGCCAGATCATGGAACTCGGCTCGCGCCGTCAGGTGTTTGAAACACCGTCCCATGATTATACACGCCGCCTGCTCTCTGCTGTTCCTGTCGCCGATCCGCTGGCGCGTACCAACCGCGCAATGCTGGAAGGCGAAATTCCTAGCACCACACGCCGGATCGAGGACAAGCCGCAGATCTGGCAGCATGAAGAAATCGCCAAAGGGCATTTCATAGCCCGCAGCGCATAAGATCTAACATCTGTTTCATTGTTTACAAAAGGGGAGTCGAGATTATGAAACTTAAAGCATTATTCACAGCGCTGACTGTTGGCACAGCATTGTCTGCTGTTGCACTGTCATCAGCACCGGCATTCGCTGCCGGTAAAATGACCGTATCCTCGCCGCAGGATCCGGGCAGCTGGGATCCGATTGACACATTTCTGGTCAACTGGGCATCCGTTGCCACCAATATTTATGACGGTCTGGTCTATCGCGGCCCTGACCTGAAAATCGTACCGGCACTCGCCACCTCATGGGAAGAGCTGGACGAAGGCAAGCGCATCCGCTTCAACCTGCGTGAGAATGTAAAATTCCACAATGGCGAGCCTTTCAATGCTGAAGCCGTCAAATTCACCTTTGAGCGTCTGCTCGGTGATGAAGGTGCCAAAGGCCCGCAGCGCTCCAACTATATTGCGATTGAAAAAATCGAAGTCATCGACGACAAAACTGTCGATTTCCACCTGAAAGCGACCGATCCGGTTCTCATGACCAAGCTCGCCGGTTACGGCGCGATGATCGTGCCGCCAAAATATATTCAGGAAAAAGGCGATGATTTCTTCAACGCCAATCCTGTTGGCACCGGCCCTTTCAAAGTCATCAGCTACAAGCCAAAAGTCGGCATTCAGATGGAAGCTTTTGCTGACCATTGGGGCGGCGCACCAAAGCTGTCTGAACTTGAATACCGCTTCATCACCGAACCATCGACCGCCGTTGCAGAATTGCAGGCAGGCCGCGTTGATCTGGTAATCCCGCCGACAATTCCGATCGGCATGATCTCGACCATTGAAGCTGATCCTAAGCTGGCGATTGTTACCACTGCCGGTCCGACTGTTTATTCGCTGCGCTATAATACCCGTACCGGCATCACTGCTGATGAACGCGTGCGTAAGGCGCTGATCCTTGGCGTTGACCGCGATACCATCATCAAATCCATTCTCGGTGGTCAGGCTGAGCCAATTGCCAGCCTTCAGGGTGCTCTGTCTTTCGGTTATGACGCGGATATGAAGCCGCTGCCATACGACCCGGAAGGCGCGAAGAAGCTTCTGGCAGAAGCCGGTGTTAAACCGGGTGCAGCCGTACAGATCGACATTCGCGGTAATGACGCAACTTTCAACGAAGTTGTGCAGGCGGTTTCCAGCTATCTGCAGATCATCGGTATCAATGCAACGATCAAGCCATATGAAACCAACGTATTGCTGAATGACATCATTCCACAGGGCAAAACCGGCGCGATGTTCCAGCAATCATGGGGCGGCTGGACATTCGATTACGATAACACCGCTTATTCCATGTATCACGCCGGTGAAAAGTGGAACCCGTATGACAATGATGCGAAAATGAATGAGCTGCTGGAATCCCAGCGCGCCATTACCGATCGTGCCAAGCGTGAAGAAATCCTCAAGAAAATTGCGAAATACGCAGCCGACCGCGCATTGGAAATGCCGCTTTACAATCTCAAAGCGATCTACGGCATCAACAAGCGCGTGAAAGATTTCGTACCGGCTCCAGACAGCCGTCTGCGCCTCACCGAAGTCAGCGTTGACTAATGAACAGACTAAACCGCGCTGGTTCTTTCACCGGCGCGGGATTTCCTTGATCTTATAAAGGATAAGAATTTTGGCCGGGTTTCTGATCAAACGAATTTTACAGGCGATCTTTGTCGTCATTGTCGTGACTTTGACCGTCGCTTTCGCAATCCGTATGACCGGTGATCCGGCGCTGATGCTCACTCAAGGTGCGGGCAGCGTGACCGAGGCCGATCTGGAGCGCATCCGCGAAGGTTTGGGCTTAAACCAGCCTTTCATCGTGCAATATATGAATTTCATCAAAGGCCTGTTCACGCTGGATTTCGGACGCAGCTTTCTTGGCGGCACTCCGGTCTCCCTGCTGATTAAAGATGCTCTGCCTGCAACCTTACTGCTGGCTTTTGCATCCATGGCCGTATCGATCATTATTTCGATCCCGCTCGGCATTAAAGCTGCGGTATCGCGCGGCAAATGGGCAGATCAGCTGATCCGCATCCTGTCGCTTGTCGGTCTGTCCTTCCCGAACTTCTGGCTCGCAACCATGCTGGTATTGCTGTTTGCTGTCGGCCTGCAATGGCTACCGCCAAGCGGTATGGATGGCTTTGCAAGTTTCATCATGCCTGCTGTGACAATGGGGATTATCCTCACGGCCACCAATGTGCGTCTGGTGCGCACTTCGATGCTAGAGACCCTGCAGTCCCAATATATTATGGTGGCACGGGCCAAAGGCTTAAGCGAAAACAAAGTGCTGTACAAACATGCACTGCGCAATTGCGCCATTCCGCTGATTACCTATTTCGGCCTGCAATTCGGCGGCTTGCTCGGCGGCATCGTGGTTGTTGAACGCGTGTTCAACTGGCCAGGCATGGGCACACTGGCTTTCGATGCGGTTTCCGGTCGTGATTATCCGGTTCTGCAGGCAAGTATCACCGTGCTGTCGCTTATGATTATCGGTGTCAATCTTCTGGTCGATATTGCCTATGGCCTTGTCGATCCACGCATCCGGACGGAGTAGAAAATGGCCGCGAAAACATCCTCTTCCCTGCTGTTCTCCCGCCTGTTCAGCCTTGAATTCATTCTCGGTGTTGGCCTGACAGCCATTATCTGTTTGGCTGTCCTGTTCTCCGGCCTGCTGTTTCCTGATGGCGGGGAAAAGATTGATCTGATGGCGCGTCTCACGCCACCATTCACCAATATGTCCCATATTTTCGGCACCGATCCGCTCGGTCGTGATGTGCTGGCACGCGTTATCACCGGCGGTAAAATCTCGCTGCTGGTCGGCTTTGTTTCCGTTGCCGGTGCCGTGGTTATCGGTGTCATTATGGGACTGGTTGCCGGTTACTATCGCGGCTTCTGGGACATGGTGGTGATGCGCTTTGCCGATGTGCAGCTGGCGCTGCCTTTCATTCTGCTGGCCATTACCTTTATCGCCATTGTCGGCGGCGGCCTGATGAATACCATCATCCTGCTGATCGTTTCTCAATGGGTACAATATGCCCGTCTGGTACGCGGTTCGGTACTGGCGCTGCGTGAGCGTGAATTCATCCTCTCCGCCCGTGCCATCGGTGTCAAAGACTGGCGCATTATTTTCCAGCATCTGCTGCCGAACCTGCTTGGACCGGTAATCGTGCTGATGACACTGAATGTTGCCAATAATATTTTGCTGGAATCCAGCCTGACGTTCTTGGGGCTTGGTGTTGATCCGACCATTCCAAGCTGGGGCGGGATGCTGGCCGATGGCCGTACTTACCTGCAAACCGCATGGTGGGTCAGCGTCTTCCCGGGTCTGGCAATCTTGCTGACAGTGCTTGGTCTCAATCTTCTGGGTGACTGGCTGCGTGACAGCCTTGATCCGACTGGGAGAACCTCCCGATGAGCATGATCTTTGAAAAAAGCTTTGAGCGCAGCATCGACAAGCTGGTTGCCCGTTTTTCCGATCCATCGATGAAAGACGCAACGGTAGAAGCTTGGCTGTTCGATGATCAGCCAAACCGCAAGGCAGCGGAAGCAAAATTGCAGGCACTTGGCGTTAAAGCCAAACTGCATAGTGCCTATAAGCCACTGGTGCAGTTCTTTCTTGAAGATGTTGATTGCAACACTCTCAAACAGATCAGCATCGCCTATCCTGCCCATGAGGCCTGCGCAGCTAACCGTTTTCTGCTGGAAACCTATCCGCTGACCAAATTGACCGGTGATGCGGAAATCGAGTTCAAGCCATCCGGCAAACAGGATTTCACCTATCAGGTAACGCTGACAGACAACAACGGCACCGTCACGCAGCACGAGGTTTTCGCGCCCAACCGCACCCATCAGGATGCCATTGGTGAAACACTGTTGTCGCCTACCGGTTGGTTGAAAGTCACACATCAGGGTGAAACCACATCCGAGCACTTTGAGACCGATCTTGAACAGCTGTTTCATGCGGGCATCGCAGCTATAGCCAATCACGCATGGGGCGATACAGAGCCATATTTTGAAGAGCTGAATATTGCTGTCTCGCTACCAATCAAAGATCAGAAGCTAGCCTATGCGGAAGAATCCATCAGCCTGACCGAAGCCCTGCACGAAGATTTCTACTTTGCACTGCTGGAAGTGTTTCAAAAGAAATCCGGCCGCCCTCTCGGTGACCGCGGTTTGCAGCCGGGGCAGATTGTGCCGGAAATCACTTACGCAGATGCTGCACCGTCGATCCGCATCTCTGCCCGCGCTCTATCTACACAAGACAGTACCGGCGAAAGCCAGACACTTGCCACCGCACAGGCTCCACTGTTTGCAGCACAGATCGCACAGGAACTGGAGCACATCGGTGGCGAGGCATTCAGCGCCCAATCCCGCTCCGGTCGCAGCGTTCTTGGCCGCTATATCAAAGGCACAGATGAGCCGATGATTATCAGCGGCGGTCAGCATGCCAATGAAACCACCGGCGTGGTTGGTGCATTGCGTGCAGCGCATGAGCTGAAATCCCGTAAGGGTGCGCATTTCACCATTTCCCCGCAGGAAAATCCTGACGGCTATGAGCTGCATCGCCGCCTCTGTGCTGATAATCCGAAGCATATGCACCATGCGGCGCGTTACACCGCTATGGGCGATGATCTGGAATATCGGTGTGGCGAGAAGCCCAAGGGGGGACTTGGCGAAAAAGCCATCCGCACACAGGCTGAAGCGCTGACCGGCGCCAAGCTTCACGTGAATCTGCACGGCTATCCGTCCCATGAATGGACGCGCCCGCTCTCCGGCTATATTCCGCGCGGCTTTGGCATGTGGACATTGCCGAAAGGCTTCTTCCTCATCGTCCGTCATCACTCCGAATGGGCGCAGCAATCAGAAGAGCTGGTTGACCACGTTACCCGCCATCTCTCGGCCATTGATGGTCTGGTGGATTACAACAATGCGCAGATCGCCTTGTTTGAAAAACACGCAGGCGAAACCGGCTTCCGCATCATCAACGGTTTCCCTTGTCTGATCGGTATTGATGACCGTCATACGGTACCGCTGACGCTGATCACCGAATATCCGGACGAAACCATTTACGGTGAAGATTTCATTCGCGGCCATACGGCGCAGATGGAGACAGTGCTCTCGGCTTACGAAGCACTGCAAAAACTATCAGCCAAATGGCTCACAGTATAAAACAGAAAAGGCGGGTCTCCCCGCCTTTTTTAATACCTATAACAAGCTGAATTTATAAATTCGTACCGCGATTGAATTTTGTTTCCATCACAATATTCGAGGTCGTGCGGACAATACCCATCATTTCATTGATCTTATTGATCTCGGCATTGAGCTTTTCCAGCGTGTCCGTGCAGATATGAATGATCAGATCCCAATCACCGGAAATCGAATGGACCGCCTGCACAGCTGTCAGGGTTTTCAGCTGTTTGATAACATCCGGAAAGTTCTTGTTGTTCAGTGCCGCGAAGGTAAAGCACTGGATCGGCGAACGGTTCACATTGGCACCAAGGCGCACCGAGTAACCATCAATAATCCCGTTGGTTTCAAGCCGCTGAATGCGCTCCTGCAAGGCAGTTCTGGAAACGCCGAGCTGACGCGCTAGAGACGCCACAGATTCACGGGCATTCTTCTGCATTAATGCCAGTAACTGCTTATCCTTATCGGTCATTTGCATGAGCGTCATTCCAAATCTCAACCCGTATTTTAGTCCGCATTTCAGCGATGAGCGCCCTTATACCGCCCTTCCTGAAAGTAATCCATCAGGCGCAGATAGGAGTAGACCGTTTCAGCAGCTATCGGGCCCAATACGCCACCGTTCCATGTCAGGCCGTAAGGCTCAAACAGACGGATACGGTCGCTCTCGCCACTCACCGCTTCTGCCACCACACGGCCGCCAATCGCAGTTGTGTTCATGCCATGCCCGCCAAAGGAGCTGCAAGCCCACAAGCCGTCTTCAATTTTGGCAACATGCGGCATTTTATGGCGGGAATAACCCATCAATCCCGACCAGGCCTTCTCGATTTTCACATCCTGCAGACCGGCGAAAACATCGCACATATCTTTGCGCAGAATTGCCGCGAGACGTGTCTCATCCTGTTCATTCTTGGTGGTGATACGTCCGCCCCAGAGAATGCGGTCACCCTCAACCACACGGTAGTAATCCGATGAACGACGGTCATCGCCAACGGCATCCGTAGTGCGGATGAAATCCTGCAAACGGCTGCCCAATTTCTCGGTCAGTACAACATAAGTGGCAATCGGCAGGAATGAGCTACGGAGCTTTCCGAATTCAGCACCGCCATAGCCACCGCAACAGAACACCACATCATCACATTGCACAGAGCCTTGAGCCGTTTTGACCGTATAACGACCGGTTACTCCTGCCTGTGTATTACGGTTGTAGAACTGCATCGCGCTGTTTTCGAAAATCTTTCCGCCTTTGGCGCGGATCAGATCAGCCAGCCCCAATGCATAATTAAGCGGATGAAAATGAAAGCCTGTGCTATCACGCAGAGCCTGTTTATAGATCGGTGTATTCAGTTTCTGGCGGACGGCAGCGGTGTCCAGATATTCATATTCATAATTGAAATGCTGTGCCATGCGATCGCGGTAGCGTTGCATTTGCTCCGCAGCCTCATAACGCACTACACTCAGCTTGCCTTTGACAATATGACAATCCGGGAGATTGTTTTGCTCAATATTTTCGCGGACAATTTCCACGCCTTCAACCGACATGGCAAAAAGCTTTTTAGCGTCTTCAAAACCGCTGCGCTTTTCAATCGCGCCTAAGCCTTCTGCCCAGCCATTCAGGCAGAAACCGCCATTGCGCCCCGACGCACCCCAGCTCACCTTGTTTTCTTCAATCACAATCACGGATTTATTGCGCTTCAGCAATTCCCATGCAGTTGTCAGACCGGCAAGCCCGCCGCCGACAATACAGACATCGGCCTGCAGATTTTGCTGCAAGCTTTCATAAGCAGAAGATGAAGCAACGCGTGTGGCGCTGTAATAGGTAGCCGGATATGAACTCATAATTATACTGCTTCTTACAGAAAATGTGTTTCAGTTTGCAAAAGACAGTACCGGTTTCTGACTACGGGGGAAGGTCAGAAACCGGCATGCAGTAACAGACTGATTATTTCAATTTGGTATAATCCACACCATACCATTTCACAGACAGTTCAGACATTGTGCCGTCAGTTTTCAACTGTTCGAAAATGTCTTTAACCTTAGCTGTAAATTCCGGATCGCCTTTATCAACTGCAACCGCCAGTGGCTCGTAGAAGGCAGGTTCACCGGCAAGAGCGCGGATCGGATAACCACGCTTCACCGCATTTTCTACCGTCGGCATGGCGGAAACAGTGGCATCAAGACGTGTACCGTCACCAAGACGCAGATCGTCAAGCGGGCCAACGCTGTCGCCATAGGTTTTAATGTCGCCAGGCTTCACATCATATTTAAACTCAGGCACACCCACGGCATCAATCTTCAGATTGCCGTTGATGTAATCTTCCGTGGTCGTACCACCTTCAACACCAATGGTCTTACCGTTCAGATCGGCGCGGTTTTGAGCCTTTGAATCTTTATGCACAGTGAAAACATAAGGTGTGTAGTAATAAACGGTCGGGAAATCGAGAATGCGGGCGCGACCTGTTGTCGGGGTCATGGAGCCGACAGAAATATCCCAGCGGCCATTCCAGTTACCGGCAGTGATGATACCCCATTCAGGCGTTACAAAACGAGCCGTTGCGCCGAGACGTTTGGCAACTTCAGTCGCAACGTCAATATCAAAGCCAACAAGCTTGTCGTCTTTCATGAAAGACTGCGGCGGCCAGTTTGCAGCGGTTGCAACAACCAGCTCTTTCTTTTCTGTAACACGGTCGAGCGTTTCACCTGCAAAAGCAGGCAGGCTAACACTCAGCGCCAATGCGGCAACTGCAGCGGATAAAATTGTATTTTTCATGTGGGTTCCTCCCCTGAGCATGCTTAAAATAATGCGACAGTTTGGTCAGAACGGCTGACCTCCCGTATTACATAGGCTTGATATTTCTTAGCGTTCCTGACGCTTCATGCGTTTTTCCAACACAGCCTGGCAGCGCTCAAGAATGATCGACAAAATCCAGTATAACATCGCAGCCGTAATCAGCATTTCCAGATGGCGAAACTCCTCACGCCCCTGAGTACGCGCCAAAAACATCAGTTCCCACACGCCAATAACCGATACGAGCGATGAATCTTTCAGCATGGCGATAAACTGGTTTCCTGTCGGCGGAATAATCAGCTTCATCGCCTGCGGCATGATAACTTTGCGCATTGTGGTGAACGGGCGCAGGCCAAGCGCACGGGCAGCTTCCCATTGGCCGCGCGGAATAGACATGATGCCGCCACGGAAAATCTCAGTCATATAAGCGCCATAGCAGAGCGACAGAGCAAGCACACCAGCCGGCACAGCATCAATCACATAACCAAGCTGCGGAATACCCAGATAAATCAGATAAATCTGGATCAGCAGCGGTACACCACGAAAGAAAGAGGTATAAAACGAGGCGATTGCGACCGCAAAACCGTTCTGGGAGAGTTTGGCAATGGCACCGATAATCGCCAGCACAAAGGCAATCGCAATGGAGATCGCCGAAATATAAACAGTTGTGAAAACACCCTGTGTGATCAAAAACGGCAGTTTCGACAGGATGAAGCTATAGGAGAGATCAAAGCTGTAGAAAAAATACAATGCAGCAGACAAAAGCGCCAGCCAGACAACAACGGTTTGTGTCTGCATCGGCAATTTGCCGACAACATTGATGATCAGTGTCAGTACCAGCGAAGTGACGGCCGAGACCGCGATAATACCGCCGGTCGACTGTAATAATCCGGCCAACCCTGTGGCGGCCGCATCACCGGCACCTGATTGATTCCAGTTATTCCAGATCATGAAAATGAAGGTAATGAGGGCGAATGCCCCTAAAAACCACGGCTGCTGCGTGATTTTATTTTTCTGAACTTTATCGTAATACATACTGCTCTGCTCCCTGCCCCTATGTCTCCGTCAAAAAAGCGCAGGCTTCCACCCGAACATTTGCCGGAAATGACACAAAAAGCAGGCAATTTCACTGAAATAGATATCACTATGCGATTCAAAGCTGCTGATTTAACTGCATAAGCGCATCATTGACTTCTGAAAAAGTTATTTCGCAGGTTATAACAGGCTTAAACACACCTTCAGAGCAGTCGATTTCACATTATTTAATTCCCTGTTTAATGTCGTGCATTCAGCAATCATTTTGTGCGTTTTCAGGACACAGCGTTGCCGGTTATGCGACTTGATTTATGTGAAGCCGCGACATAAATTCACCTCATGCAGACAAGCTGCGGCTCGCTCCTCAGTTTGTCTGCATAGTAATTTTAATCCAGTTCTCAGGGCGGGGTGTAATTCCCCACCGGCGGTAACAGGCGTAAGTCTGAAGCCCGCGAGCGCTTAATTGGAATGCAAAGCAGGCACCAAACATAGAGTGCGCCTGCCCGTATTCTGGTTATAGCGTGCTGAAAATGGTGTTTTCCGAGAACCGGAGCGGAGTGTACTTTTAGTACATGAGCACCGGAAGTGTAGAAAAACGACATTTGCAAGCCGCTAGAGCCTGAATACTCCAGTTAGGGTCAGCAGATTCGGTGTGATTCCGAAGCCGACGGTCATAGTCCGGATGCAAGAGAACGGGGCTGAAATGGCATTGTTGTGTGACGGCTACCTGCCGTCCGTATTATGCGTTTTTCTTCCCGTACTATTCCCCTGAGGTAACAGGCTTACGAGACAGGAAGAAAACGTTGAGCCCAATTGCCTCTGTTCAGACTTTAAAACCAACCGTCCGCGGTGCCGCTCTCATGCTGGCTGCTGCGGCCGCCTATGCAGGCGTCAATGTTGCCACCCAATGGGCAGGCACACGCACCGGCATTCCTTCAGTCATCATTGCTTTTTGGCAATATGTGGTTGCCCTTGTGCTCACATTGCCGCTGCTGATCCGCGAAGGCACAAAAGCACTGCGCACCAATCATCTCGGGTTGCATGTTATTCGCGTAGCTCTGGCTGCCGCCGGTGTGCAGGTCTGGATTTTTGCCCTCACCCATGTGCCAATCTGGCAGGTGATTGCGCTATCCATGACCTCGCCGTTTTTTGTTATTCTCTGCGCACGATTATTCCTGCGTGAAGAGGTAACACAAACACGCCTGCTCACCACTTTGGCAGGCTTTGTCGGCGCGTTGATTATCATCGCCCCGTGGTCAGATACCTATACTGTCTATTCTCTGCTGCCAATTCTGGCCGCAGCGCTCTGGGCAGGCTATTCGGTGATGACCAAATATCTGACCCGTTTTGAAACAACGGCCAGCATTTCCGTTTATATGCTGATCCTGCTAACACCGATTAACGGCGCACTCTGGGTTGCATCAGGTGTCGGATTTCCGGAGATTGCAGCGCCGTCTATGGAAATCTGGTCAATTCTGCTGACCATCGGCATTCTCACTGCAATGGCACAGTATTTCCAGATCGCAGCCTACTCAGCTGCGGATGCTGTTTATTTGCAGCCTTTTGATGATCTGAAACTGCCGCTGAATGTCATTCTCGGCTGGATCGTTTTTGCCGCTGCGCCAAGCATTAATTTCTGGCCGGGTGCTCTGCTGATTGTCGGCGCATCGCTCTATCTGATGCGTCAGGACAGCGGGCGCTCCTCACCACAAATACAAGCAGCACAATGAGATAGCAAAACGGCGGGTTTCTACCCGCCGTTTTTATTTGAACTGACACGCCCTTAATGTCCTGCCGCTTCTTTCGGCACATCACCGGGCTTTTTCATCATGGTCGCAAAAAAGGCCAGCGAGACAAACAACACGGTCAAAATCATAAACACATCAATGAACGACATCAGCGTTGCCTGCTGGCGCACCATGCCGGAGAGTTTAACCAGCGCAATATTGGCACCGTCCATACCGGCCGCATTAAATTTAGCGGTCAGATTGGCCAGCATTTCCTGAGCTTCGTGGTTGCCCCAGTTCAGATGCTCCGACAATTGCGCATAATGCAAATCACCACGACGCATCAGCATTGTATTGATCATTGCCAGACCAATCGCACCGCCAAGATTACGCATCAGATTAAACAGCCCCGATGCATTTTTAATATGGGATGGCGGCAATGTGCCAAGCGCCAGATTGTTGATCGGCACCATACAGAGCATCATTGAACAGCCACGCAGAATTTGCGGCAACAACAGCTCGTAGAAATCCCAGTCCGCCGTCAATCCCGTCATCAGATAGGTACCGGCGGCAAAGCCGATAAAACCGATCATCATCATCAGACGCGGATCCATCCGCGTTGAGAGAAACCCTGCCAGCGGCGCTGTCATAAACATCGCCAGACCACTGACAAACAAAGCCTCACCGATCATCAGCGCATCATAGCCGCGAATACTGCCGAGATAGAGCGGATAGAGATAGGTCAGCCCGTAAAGCCCCACCCCCATGATGAACGAGAAACTGGAACCAAGCGCAAAATTCATATTCCTGAAGGCCGAGAGATCAACAATCGGCTCTTCGGCTGTAAACGCCCTGTAGAAAAATGTAACCGCACCGGCAACCAGCACAAATGTCATGATCACAATATGGCTGTCCTGAAACCAGTCATTGCGCGGCCCCTCTTCCAGCACATATTCCAGAGAGCCAAGAAACGCCGCCATACCGGCCAGTCCCCACCAGTCGAATTTAGCCAGCAGGGATTTATCACCCTTATCGAAATCGATCAGATTCCATGCGGCAATCGCCACAATAATACCGGGTCCCACATTGACCAGAAACAGCCAGTGCCATGAAAATGCATGGGAAAGATAACCACCGATTGTCGGTCCCACGGTCGGCGCCAAAGTTGCCACCAGCCCGACAATCGGGGAAACGATGGAGCGTTTGGACGGTGGGAAAATTGTAAAAGCCGCAGCAAACACACTCGGGATCATACCACCGCCGATGAAGCCCTGAATCGCACGATAGACGATCATCTGCTCGATATTCGTCGCGGTTGCACAGAGCACACTGGCCGCAGTAAAGCCCGCCGCCGAAACCGTGAACAGAACACGCGTGGATACCAGCCGCCCGAGAAAACCAGACAGCGGTATCATAATCACTTCCGCGATCAGATAGGAGGTTTGCACCCACGAAATTTCATCGGAACTTGCCCCTAAGCCTGCCTGAATTTCAGCCAGAGACGCAGACACAATCTGGATATCCAGAATGGCCATAAACATGCCGAAGACCATTGCCAGAAACGCAAAGGCTTTTCTCGGATCAATCTTTTCTTCGGCGGCAGGCACTGCCTGCATAGTGGTTGAAACGGCCATAGCTGAACAGGCCTACTCTGCGGTTGCAGTCTTTTGCGGTGCAGTACGTGTGTCCACATCCACAACAACACTCAGACCTGCACGCAATTTACCGGTTGCCAGTGCCTCTGCCGGAATAACAATACGTACCGGCACGCGCTGAACAACCTTGGTGAAATTGCCTGTGGCATTTTCCGGTGGCAGCAGGGAGAAGACAGAGCCAGAAGCAGGCGACAAGGATGCCAGCTTGCCTTCAAACGTTTCACCACCCAGCGCATCCACCGTGAAATGCACGGTCTCGCCACCCTGCAAATTCTTCAGCTGTGTTTCTTTAAAATTGGCATCAATATACAGCGCATTCACTGGCACCAGTGCTGCTATGCGCTGCCCTGCACTGACCAGATCACCCTTTTTACCGGTCAGATTGCCGACAACACCGTCAAATGGTGCGCGCAATGTTGTGAAGGACAAATCGCGTTGCGCTTTATCCCGCGCCAGCTCCAGACTGCGAACCTGACTTGATGCCTCGTTATATTGCGCTTTCAAAACGCCGATATTGGCCTGAGCCGCCGCAATCTGCGCCTGAGCATTCGCATCCGCCGCCTGTGCCTGCGCCAGTGCAGTTGTTGCACGGTCGAGGTCAGACTGGGAAACGAAACGCGTATCATGCAGCTTGGTAACCCGCTCCATTGTTGACTGAGCATTAGTCAGTCCGGCAGCAGAAGACTGCTGAGACGCGCGCGCCTGCGTTAACGCGGCCTCTGCGGCCACAGCCTGCGCATCAATTCGCGCCAGTGTTTGCTGCTGGGTGGCAAGCGCTGCGTTCTTTTCATCGAGCGCAATCTGATAATCGCCCTGATCAAGCTGGAAAATGGCATCACCGGCTTTGACATGACTGTTGGCACTCACCAGCACATCATCAATATAACCGGTAACCTTCGGTGACATCGCCATGATGTCCCCGTGAATATAGGCATCATCGGTGGAAACCATAAAGCGCCCTGTTGTCCACCAGTCATAGCCATACCATGTGCCGCCAGCCAATGCTGCAATCAGCACACCGGTCAGAATTTTACGTTTACGCGAAGGCTTCACTGGCTGATCATTTGCCGGTGATACCTGCTCATTCACAGACTGTGCCTGCTCATCGCGCGGCGGCTCGGTATTTGCGCCGTCATCATTCTGCGGTACCCGCTTAAACTCTGCCGGTGCAACAACATGCTCCGCTTCGAGATGTTCAGGACGACCGGCATCCGCCGCAAACGGTTCAGTCGGATTTAATTTAGCTACAGATTTAAATGCGGACATGGGGGCGACTTTCTTAAAGAACAGGCCGCATTGCCAAGAGGGAGGAACAAATCAATATCAAAAACAGGCAATGACAGTCACAATAAAACCGCAGCAGATTATTCGTGTGACATCTAAATTAGCGGACGGCTTGCATCCGGAAACCACATTTGTCACACTTCAAACCGATCGGTTCGATGTTGACATAAAGCAAGCCAGACGTCATATCAATTGAAATCGCACTGATCAGTTCGAAATACTGATTTTTTTGCTCATCCATATATCGGAAACATACAGGCATGACAGGCAACAAAGAGTCACAGAATGGTCGCCACGGCGCCGGACAGGATCCGGCAAAGCGTCAGAAAATTCTGGACGGTGCGCAAAATGTATTTCTGCGCATGGGGTTTGATGCTGCGAGTATGAATGACATCACCCGTGAAGCCGGTGTGTCCAAAAGCACGATCTATGTTTATTTCGAGAGCAAGGACGAATTGTTTGAAACGCTCTGCGAGCAACATCGCAGCGTTTTATTTTCGCAGATCGAGGCAATTAACGGCGACGCCCTGTCCAGTAAAGAGAGCCTGATTGCCTATGGCGTGGCGCTCGTTACGCTTGTCACATCAGATATGGTTATCAGCGCCCAGCGCACTATTCTCGGTGTCACAGAACGGAAACCGGAAATGGGTGTGCGTTTTTATGAACGCGGACCACGGCGCGGGCTGATGGTACTCAAAGCCTATATTGAAAAGCTTGCCGAGCAAGGGATCATCCGCGTACCGGATGTGCAGCATGCAGCCTATCAACTGGCAGAACTGTTCCTTGCTGGCATCTATCGCCAACGACTGTTCGCTTATATGGAAGAAGCTCCGACAGCAGAGCAAATCCGCTATAATGTTGAATCCGCAGTGAATATGTTCTTCGCGGCCTATGGTACGCAACCGGATGCTCCTGAAGCCGGATAACTCCGCTCCCGCTTCCCTCAACATCACTATGCGGCGACTGCAATTGTGATTGCAGCAATACAGATTTGCGCTACTCTGCCTCAAACAACAGTTTACGTTCAGGTCAATTGAACAGGCTGTGTAAAGGGGGAGAAAATGCATGGCCGTCGGGAACACATCACAAACAACCAATAATCACTCTGCCGCAATGCTGGTCTATATGCTACTTGCTGCGGCAGCCATTACGGGTGCATTGCTTGGCGCTTCACTCAGTCCTGAATGGCGTTGGCTGCATTATCTCACCAAGCCGACGGCTACGGCTTTCCTGCTGTTTCTGACTTTGCAGATTAAGCACCCTGCATCCCGCCATTATCGCAATGCAATTGCGCTCGGGCTGGCCTTTGCTATCGGCGGCGACTTCTTTCTGATGTTACCGGGGGATTATTTTCTGGCAGGCCTCATCTGCTTTCTGCTCACCCATTGTGCTTATATTTATGCACTGCTGTCCGATCATGCTGCGTTCAAGCCCGCTGTCTTTATCGGTTTTGCTGCCATTGCGCTGCTGATTATTTCCGGACTGTGGAACAGCCTGCCAGATGGTATGCATATTCCGGTCGCCATTTATGCTATTGCATTGGCGCTGATGGCCGCACTGGCACTCAACCGCGCTATCAACATGACAATCGCTGACCGAAATACAAAACAGGCGGCCAAAATTGCGGCTTTTGGCGGTATCTTCTTTGTTATCAGTGATAGTATTCTGGCTTACGGGCGTTTTCGTTTTGATATACCGCTGAACCCGCTCTGGGTGCTCGGCACCTATTATACAGCGCAATGGTGTTTTGCCCGTTCTGTTTTAAGGGTTACAAATGACTGAGCAACTGAGCACAAATTTTGCGATTTTGCGTGATGCATGGCTGCAAAACCGCCCTGATGAGCGGCAACGCCGCGAGGATTTGTTGCGGTTGCGCACAGCCTTCAAAGCCAGTCTGCCGCAGATGACAGAAGCGATTTCACGCGATTTCGGCCACCGTTCCACCCATGAGAGCATGATGGCTGAAGCCGTGATTGTGCTGAAAGAAATTGACACTTCTCTGCGTCATCTCAAAAAATGGATGAAACCACAAAGACGTAAAGCCGGATGGCAGTTCTGGCCTGCAAAAGCAGAAGTCCGCCATGTACCGCTGGGCGTTGTAGGCATCATGTCACCGTGGAATTATCCGGTAAACCTGTCGCTCACACCACTGGTTTCCGCACTGGCTGCGGGCAATCATGTTTACATCAAACCATCCGAGCATACGCCGCATACCAATGCTTATCTCTGTCACCTGTTGCGCGAGATTTTTCCTGAAAACCGTGTGAACATTGCCCAAGGTGGTGCAGACATTGCCGCAGCTTTTTCTGCCCTGCCTTTTGATCATTTGTTTTTCACCGGCTCCGGTGCTGTGGGTAAAAAGGTTATGGCCGCAGCAGCCCGAAATCTGACACCCGTCACATTGGAGCTTGGCGGAAAATCACCCGCGCTGATTGCGCCCGATGCCGATCTTCCCAAAACCGTTGCCCGTATTCTCACAGGCAAGTTCTTCAATGCCGGACAAACCTGTATTGCGCCAGATTATGTGCTGCTGCCGGAGGCTCTACTTGAGGATTTTATTGCAGAGGTAAAGCAACAAACCAAACAGCGCTATTCCCGCCTCGACAGTCAACCGGACTACACTGCCATCATCAACGAAACCCAATATAAACGCCTCACAGGCCTGATTGATGACGCGAGTATACGCGGCCATAAAATTATCCCGCTCTTGTCACTGGATGATGAGCAGAAGGCAAAAGAATATCACATTCTGCCGCCCATGCTGGTGATTGAGCCATCCGATGACAGCGCCGTCATGCAGGAAGAGATTTTCGGCCCCCTGCTACCGGTAAAAACCTATCCATCTTATGATGGGGCGATCCGCTTCATCACCACACGTGACCGTCCGCTGGCGCTGTATTGCTTCAGCAAAAACCATGAGAACATCGAGCGTGCGCTTTCACATATCGTTGCCGGCAGTGTCTGCATCAATGATACGCTTTACCAGTTTGCTTGCGCCGATTTGCCATTCGGCGGCGTGGGCATGAGCGGCATGGGGCATTATCACGGTGAGGAAGGGTTCAAAACCTTTTCAAAAGCCATGCCTGTTCTGCACAAATACAATCCGGCAGCGACCGATTATCTGCACCCGCCCTATGGCAGATTTGCCAATTTTATCATCCGTCTGCTAACCAGATAATCCGCACAAAAAAGCCCCGCCTGAAATGCTCCGGCGGGGCTTTTATATTTTAACCGGCTTATTGGGCTGGCTGCACTTCCATCATGCCCTTTGCGCCGCGGGCAAAATATTGCGGACGATACATATCTTCCACATAGGGTGCCGGATGTGCATAGGTTCCGGGCGTAACTGCCCGCACGATATAAGCAACAGTATATTCACGGGCATTGCCGCCACTGCTGTCAAAGGCAGCCACAAAACGATCACTGCGGAACTCGCTATGGGCAACCGAAGTCGCTCCCAGCCAGCCGAAATTGCTCAAATCCGCACTGTTCACAACGCGCGGATTGTCAATTTCAAATCCGGCAGGCAGCAAATCCGTCACCAGCACGCGTGAAGCCCAGTTATTGGCTTCAGCCACTTTCAGAACAACCACATAACGCTCATTCTGCTGAGCCGCGGAGACACTGATCTCTTCACCATCCAGCGTGTAATAGCTGCGTGCAATGGTAAAGCCATCACCACCGGCAGGAGGCGCTTCCACAGGCGTGGCAATCGTTGTGATCACTGCCGTTACCGGCTTATCACCGGTATTACCAATAGTGACCGGAGATACTTCAAGCTCTTCCCCTGTCAGACGCTCAGACATTGCTCCCTGACGCGCTTCACCATTCAGCGAAAGTGTCAGATTGGCATCTTCGTCTTTCAGCCCCTTGGCAGCCAGAAGCAGCCATGCCTGCTCCTGCGTGCTGGTATAGCGGGTAGAGTTGCTCAGGCCACCCACCAGCTTGGTCAGCTCCGGTACGATTGACGGTACCGGACGGCTTTCCGCAGCCAGTGCTAGAATAGCCGCTCCGTCACGCAGGTTCGAACCATAGTCCGACCGCGCCCACGAGATATTGCCCTTATTTGCAAGGCGGTAGGCCGAGGCAAAAGCCTGTTCAGAACGGGCACCGTCACCGTAAAGCGCAAGACTTGCACCGAGCTGGGCACGGGACAACGGCGTTGCGAATTCTTCAAGTCGGGTATCTACGTAATAACGCAGATCCGCAATGGAAGCACGGCGGTTGCGTGACAGGACATAGAAGGCATAGGCAATAGCATTGCCATTGTCCTTGATTGAAACATCATAGGCCAGAGCATTCTGCAGATTATCCAGTGCCAGCACCATAGCCTGCTGCGGAACCGCATAATTCTGCTCACGGGCACGGGTCAGGAAATCCGTCACATAGGCATCGAGCCACAGGTCACCGCTATCCGGCGACCAGAGACCAAAGCTGCCTGAAGACGACTGATTATTCAGCACCTTGTAAACTGACTCCTGAATGCGCTCGCGCAGTTCCTCCTCGGTGTCTTTCATCGGCATACCGGCCTGCTTGGCCAGTTCGCTCATATAGAGCAGCGGCAAAGCGCGGCTGGCTGTCTGTTCGGTACAGCCATAAGGGTAACGATCCAGCGCAGTCAGCATGCCCGGAATATCAAAACCTGAAGCATTGGACACATTAATGCTCACCGAAGCACCGTCCATACGCTGATCAGCCAACAACTCTTTGTTGATGATGAGAGAACCGTTGACGGCAGCAAGCGTTACTTCCTTACGTGTGGTTTCCGGCAGAGAAGACGCCCGCACCGGCAGGATCAGATCCTGCGAGATGCTCAATCCGCTTTCATGGGTCAGCTGAACTGTCAGTTCTGCAATACCTGCTTTTTCAGCTTTCAAAGGCAAAGTCAGATGTGTCTTCTGCCCCTGTGCCAGCGTAATCGCGGAAGGTGCCTGTTCCTGCGGAACAGCAACCAGACCGGTACTGACAACGCTTACAGTGTAATTTCCGGCAGGGCCGTCTGTGTTGGCGATATCCAGACGCAGCTGCGCCTGATCTTCCGGTGCCATGAATTTTGGCAGAGCAGAGGTAATCACCACCGGATCGCGGATAATCACGTCAGATTGCGCATTGCCGACAGCGGTTTTCGTCCATGCCACAGCGCTGATCCGCGCCGTTCCGTTGAACTGCGGAATATCAAAGCTGACATTGGCCTTGCCGTCTGCACCGACCTCAACAGGACCAGCAAAGAAGGCGACCAGTTTTTCAGTCGGAGGGGAACCTTCAGCAGCCATCTGTGCACCGTCACCACCAGTGCGCAAACGTCCCATTGATCCAAGCGAACCATCAATCAGACGGCCGTAAAGATCACGGATTTCAAGACCGAGCTGACGCTGGCCGAAATACCAGCCCGCAGGATCTGCCGGTTTGTGATTGGTCAGATTGAGAATGCCGACATCCACAGCCGAGATCATGACAAAAGCCTGATCACCGGACTTCAGCCCGCCGATGGATACCGGAATTGTCAAAGGTTTGCGCGGCTCGGTTTTCTCCGGTGCTTCAATGCGCACAGAAAGTTTGCGCTCAGCGGGATCAACCGCCAGCCAGCGAATGCCAATGGCACGCGCAGGCATACGGGTTTCCTGTGCTTCGCCCGGACGATAAAGGCTGGCAGTAATATAAGCGCCTGCGCCCCATTCACCACTCACCGGAATCTCAACTTCCGCACCCTCAGCAGAAACCGAAACGGTTTTGGTCATCAGCAGACTGTCGGCGCCGACAGTGACCAGCAGCTCACCGGCAAAACGCGGTGAGATTTTCAGCTTGGCAGTTTCACCGTCTTTATAAATGTCTTTGTCCAGCGCAACTTCCAGGCCATCAGGCGTTTCAGTAGAACGCGCCTCGACATACCAGCCTGCATCAAACTCAATGCTAGTCTGCGGGCCGTCAGGATCAGATGTTGCAACCTCAAGGCGATAACGTCCCCACTGCACAGGAACCTGTACAGCACCGGCATTCTGCTCACTCACGGAAACCGTGCCGTCTGCCACCTTTTTCGTATAGGTAACCGGCTCATAGTTCCATGAACTGCCGCTGCGATACCACTGATAATTACGCTCAACCTTGATCAGCGACCATTCCAGTCCTTCTTCAGCCAAACGCTTACCATCGGCATCACTGAGAATAACCGAGAACTGCGCATTGCTGTTTTCAGGCAGGCTTTCGCTGTCAAATTCAGGCTTGATACCGATCATGGCACTGTCGGAGGCAACCGGTAAAGTCAGCTTGCGCTCAACCGCGCGGCCGCCGCCTTCACGCATGCGCACAACAATATCCGCATTCAGACGCTGTGTTGTCACCGGTAGGTCATTCAGCAGCACCGGAATTTCGGCCTTGCCCTGCTCATCCAGAACCGGCAGATCATCCAGCGTAATGCGTGTATCTTCCGGCTGTTCTTCATCCGCCAGACCGAAAACATATTTCGGGAACAGCTCCCATGTACGGGTCGGGCGGATATTAACTTCACCCTCAAGGGTCAGACCAGCAGCCGGTGCACCATAAAGATAACGGCCGTCAACTTTAACCACAGCTGCATCCCCGGCCTGAATTTCCTTCACATCCGATGTCAGGTCAAATTCCGTGCGATCCGGCACAAAATCCTCAACCAGAAACTGCTTTTCCGACAGCGGCGAAGCTTTAGGATCGCTCAGAATACGCAAAGTCCAGGTGCCGCGCATGGCATTATCCGCCAGCGGCAATTCCACGGCATGGCCACCAGCTGCCTGTGATGTGCTGACAATCGCACGGTCTTCCACACCATCCGGACGCAGAAAAGAGAAGGTCAGCGGTAAATTATCAACGGCCTTTGCAGCACCGTCACGCACTAATGCTGCCGCATGTACAGTCTCACCGGTGCGGTAGATACCACGCTCAGTCCAGCCATAAACATCCAGTGCTCCCGGCGCAGGGCGGCCTGTCACACCACGATCGGAAAGGTCAAAACCGGCGCGTTTCATATCGAGAAACACATAGTCTTCCTCGCCATTATCACCCTTGCTGCGGGCAGTCAGAATGGCAGGCGCCATCGCGGCTGTACCGCGCATCAAACCAGCGGTGAAGGTCGCACGGCCATCGCTGTCGGTGGTCGCAGTACCCAGCACTTCATTATTGGCGGCCAGCAATTGCAGTTCCACACCATTCAGCGGTTTGGCTGTTGCCAGAGAACGGGCAAAAACATTCAGACCATCTTCACCGGCAAAAGTTGCAAGGCCGGTATCGGACACCAGAAACCACTGTGTGGCCTGCGAGCTCCAATATTCCGACTTATCGCCTGAAGCCTTGGCGGTCATGATATAAATGCCGGGTTTGCGTTTCGGCAGCGCTTCATCAACCGGAAAGGCTGATACGATTTCCTTATTCAGATCGCTCTCAACATCCAGCTTGCCGGTATAAACCTTTTCGCCGAGCGAGCTTACGATCTGCGATGTTGCATAACCATCCAGCTGGCCAAAGAAACTGATACCGTCCATCGACTGTGTGAGCGCGCGCTCACCAACGCGGTAAATTTCAAGATCAATGGTTTTCACGTTGATGCTAACGACAGGAATACCGCGACGCATGGTGCTTGGCAGCACAAAAGCATCGCCGTTGAAACGCACTGTCGGCGCACGGTCACGGATATAGATATTCAGAGCAACAGGCGCTTCGATCATCTCACCGATTGCCGCAGGCAGACCGGAACGCAAACCAATGCGGTAATTCTTGCCGTGCTGCAAACCCTCGATACAAATCTGCCGGTCTTTCGCTTCCACACCTTTCGGCGTTGCATCATCAACGGTCACAAAAGAAGCATAATCAATGCCGCTTTTCATCAGCGCTTCAGAGAGCTGAATACAAACCCGCGGGCTGGCGCTGTCGCTGTCAACGGTATGATCGACAACACGGAAACCCTTGCGGGCGCGCAGTTCTTCATAGGCCGCATTAACCGAGGCAGAGTTTTGAAGAGCAAGGCTGGCTTTATAGCTGTCCAGTGCAGGACGGAAATTCTCACGAAGCACCAGCGCCTTGGCCAGATTACTCAAAGCCTCAGCACGGTCGGAAACCGTGCGGCTCAGCTGATAGGCAACCACAGCGGAGGAGGTAGCCGCGCGTTTGATCTGCCAATTGGCCTCATTACTTTGCGCTGCGGAAAGCGTTGCGCGGCTCAAGCCCTGCCAGACTGCACTGTTTTCTTTGGCAAGCGGAACAATACGGGCAAAATCAATCAGCGCTGAACCTGCATCACCGGATTCCAGAACACGCTGTGCATCGCGCAATAATGCGGCTGCATCACCTGATGGTTTATCTGCTGTACTCAGCTGATTGCGATAGGTGCGTGCTTCATCCAGTATGCTAGCCGGCACAAAGCTCAACGGTGCCGGTGCACCGATCTCTGCCTGTGCAGCCACATCCACAACTTTACCGGCAACAGCACCGTCAAAACTGCTCAGCTGGTTATAGTCGGATTTCAGGAAACACCATTTGGCCTTCACATTATAAGTGAAAGCGCGGCATTCATCGTCTTTGAGGCAGATATTCTCACACTGGCCGAGACTGACATCTTTTTCCGTGCGCAGATCAAAACCGGGATAATCACCGTTCTGCGTTGTTTCGATCGTCCTTGTTCCGTTTTGGGCAGTCTGCGCCAATGAAGGCTGAACAGACAAGGTAAGCGCTGCGGACATGAAAAGGCCAGCAAAGACAGCACGGATCGACATCGGGATTCTCCGGTCAATTGAATTTTAAACCAGCATGAAACCTGCAAGCCACCTCTTGTCAAGTCAACTATACCGATAGGGAAAAGGAAATTTAAGTATTTCCCAAACAAAAAAATCTATTCAAATCCGTATGTTCCGCATATTTCAGATGACCTTGCTTCTGATTTATTCTAAAAGTAAATCACTTGTTTAAAGACAAAAATACTCTGGTGCGGATTTTTTCTATGGAATTGAAGTGGCTCGAGGATTTCCTCTGCCTGTCGCAGCATCTGAACTTTTCCCGGGCGGCCAATGAGCGAAATGTCACGCAATCCGCATTGTCGCGCCGCATCAGGCAACTTGAGGCATGGGTCGGCGTACCGCTGATCGACCGCTCTACTTATCCCATTCGTCTGACCCTTGCCGGACAGAGTTTTTTGCACCGCGCCCATGATGCCGTCGGCCTTCTCACCCATGCCCGTGATGAGCTGAGCGCACGCTATACGCCAATGCTTGAGGTGTTGTCTTTTGCAACCCTCAACACATTATCGCTCACATTTTTCCCCGCACTTATGGCAGAAATTGAGAAGAACGGAGATAATTTCAGAACCCGTTTTTCCGATCCGCATCCCTCATTTCTCGGCAATGTCTCAACACTGCTCAACGGAAATTGTGATTTTTTACTGACTTATGCCCATCCGTCCGTCAGCCAGATGGATGATCTGAGGAATTTTCCTTATCTGTCGCTCGGCCACGAAAAAGTCATTCCCGTTTGCGCGGCCGACACCGCAGGTCAGCCGTTGCACTGCCTGAAAAACGGAACATTACCGACTGAATATCTTCGCTACCGCAATACGACATTCTTTGCTCAGGTTCTCGATCCGCTTGTCGAAAACCGTGGTTTAAAACTCAATATGGTCTATGAAAACGGTATGGCAGTTGGTTTGAAAGCTATGGCTGTGTCCGGTCAGGGCGTTGCATGGATTCCACAGAGCCTGATGCCCGATGAATGGAAACGGGGCATACTCGTTAGAGCGGGCACAGAAGACTATGACCTCGATGTGGAAATCCGCATTTATCGGTCGCAGCGTTTTCGCACCGACTATGCTGAGCGCTTCTGGCGACGCGCATCAGCACTCGCCGCCAGAGAGATCAATATACTTAGCTAATGAAAAAGCGCCTTTAGCGGTTTGAGATCCGGCGCTTCATCGAACTTCAACAATTGCGCATAAATCGCAGCGGCGTCATTCATCCCACCACAGCAATCCATAAACTTCTGAAACCTGTCTGTATCAGAAAAGGGTTGCTGTAGCGTGCCGACTGCAAAATGGCGCGATGCTGTCAGCACCTGACCACTGTGTAATTTTACCGTCACACGATGCGGCAGCTTATCCTGTACAATCCGTTCCTCATCCGCACTGTAGCTCAGCATTGTCACACGACTCAACAACGCATCATCCGCATGCTCCTGCACGGCCTGCGGTGTGAAATCAGCAAGACCGAGACTGCCCTGCCGCAAAGCACGCGCCACACAATATTGCATGGAAAACCGTGCCTGCATTTCATCAACCGGCTGCGGATAGGCGAGATTGCGGTAATTGGCGATACCAACCAGCGCTTCAATACTCTCCACATCTACAGCAGTGAAATGATGCTCACGCATCAGATCCAGCAAGCCATCAATGATCAAATGCGTTGAACCACAACACGGGTGACGTTTCGGCATTACCCCTGCGGTCTCAATAATATGCTCTGCGTCAGCGATTATCGCTTCCGTTTTCCACCCGCGGCGCTGATCTCCGGCAAACAGGCTATGAAAACCCTGTCCGCCTTCCAGAATATCGTGCCGCGCCTGCATTCCGGCTTTTGCCAGCAATGCCGCCTCCACGGCATTGCGCGCCGCCATGCCCGCATGAAACGGCTTAATCAGCGTGCCGAACTGACCTTTAGTGCCGGAAGCATAGCTCACCGCAATGGTGATTGCTCGCGCTGTTGCCTCTTCACTCAAACCCAGCAGATGCGCAACCGCTGCCGCAGTGCCGATACTGCCAATTGTGGAAGTTCCGTGCCAGCCTGCCGTATAATGCGCCTGCCCGACACCTGCACCGACCAAAGCCTGCGCCTGCAAACCCGCCAGATAGGCATCAATCAGTTGCGCGCCGGATATCTTGTCAAAATCCGCCACAGCCAGCAGTGCCGGTACAATCACCGCCGAGGCATGGCTCATACCGGGTAGAAAATTATCATCATAGTCCAGCGCATGAGCTGCGGTGCCGTTCACTAACGCCGCCAGCATCGGGCTTGATGTTTTACCAGTCACCAGCAGCGCCTCTCCCGCGCTGCCGCTCAGGGCAAAAGCCTCAAACACTGTTTTCGTGCTCGGATCACTACGCCCTGCCACCATACAGGCCAGCGTGTCGATAATGGCATCGCGCGCCAGCAGACGCGCCTTTGCACTGGTTACCGGTTTTGCGCAAACTTGCGCAATCGCTCCGGCAACCGTCATTTCCTCCTCCCGCATTTCCCTCACCCCTGAAATGCGTCGAAGATCAGTTTCAGCAAGCGACCGAATTTGTGACGGTTCAACTGGCGGCCGGTAATATCCGTATCCACACGGTGCACAATCACCATATCCAGCGCCGGAATGGTAATGCAGAAATGGCCGCCCGCACCAAAGCCCGCATAGCTGCCCTTAGGTGTAACAACACCGGGGAAGAACACACCGTCCCGCTCCAGCCACCACATATAGCCATAGGCACCGCGTGCGCCTGCATCAGAATAAGGCATTACGCATTCCTGCGCCCAGCCCTTTGGAAGCACATCTTCACCGTTCCAGCGGCCATTGCGTAAATAGAGCTGGCTGAAACGCGCCAGATCACGGGTGGACAGGCGGAACGGATAGGCAGCATGGCGGCTCTCGGTAAAACGGTCATGCCAGCCGTCCGGCTTCGCACCGCTGAGTGAGAAATCCTCAAACTGCAACGGCTTGGCAATGCGCTCATCAAAGGCCTGATGCACGGTCTTACCGGTCAGCTGTTCAAAGATCGTACCCAGCGCATTGAAATCCCAGTTATTATAGCACCAGAAGGTGCCAGGTGCATGGGAGTGACGCTTCTCTTTAATCATGCGCATCCACGGCGTTTCATAACCCGCCGCATGATAAATACCGGAACGCGCAGTCAACAGATCATGGACCGTTGCCTGTTTTTCAACTTCGCTCAAGCCCTCATTATCATCAATACCGAGCTGTTCGAGTGACAAGCTCAGATCTATGGTGCCATCGGCCACATCCTGCCCCATCAAAGCCGCAAGAATGCTTTTGCGGATCGAGTGGCAGAGATATTTATGGGTAACATCACCATAGCTATAAATGACCTTTGCACCTTGCACGATCATCAATGCATCGGTTTCCTGACCACTTGCGCAAGCCTCAACGGCTTGCAAACCGGCCTCCGACCAGCCTGAGGCCGCAGGATTTTGTACCCGCTCCCATTCAGCCGCCGGATTGGCCGCATGCTGATAACTCATATCTCTTCCCCCCGATCCATTTTCAATTGTCGCGCATTTTATCCAAAAACCGTTTCACACTTTTTGGAATGCGCTTTAATTATGCGCCACGGCTTCAACACTGGCCTGCAAAAATTCCTGCGTATAAGGTGCACTGGCGCGTGACTGGCGCAGATCATCTGCCGTCAGCTCTTCCAGAATAATGCCTTTGTGCATCACGCCGACCCGCTCACAAATATGCGCAACCACCGCCAGATCATGGCTGACCATCAGATAGGTCAGGCCACGTTCACGGCGCAGGGTTTTGAGCAGGTTGAGAATTTCCGCCTGAACAGAAACGTCCAGCGCCGAGGTCGGCTCATCGAGCAGCAGCACGTCCGGCTCAATAATCAACGCACGGGCAATTGCCACACGCTGACGCTGACCACCCGACAATTCATGCGGATAGCGATACATAAAGCTCGGCCCCAAACCGACAGCCGTCAACACATCACGGATACGCTCTTCTTTGCGATCCATGCCGTGAATGGTCAGAGATTCCGCCAGCACTTTATGCACCATCTTGCGTGGATGCAGCGAAGCATAAGGATCCTGAAACACCATCTGCACGCGGCGGAAGAAGGATTTGTCCCGCTCGCCGGACAGCAATGTACCGTCAAAACTGAAATTGCCGGTATAATGCGGGATCAGGCCGGCCAGCGCACGCAGGATTGTGGACTTACCGCAACCGGATTCCCCGATCAGACCATAAGCCTCACCACGGGCAATATGAAAACGGGCTTTCTTGACCACGGTTGAGCGCTTGCGCCCCTTGCCAAAGCTGACAGACAGATCAGACACATCCACCAGCGGCTTTGCATTTTCACTCATAATATCCGCCATTATTTCTGACCTCCGCTGAGGGTCGCGCCTGAAAGCCAGCTCGGATCACGCTCCGGCACTTTCAGCATATCCACCGGCTGGTCGAGACGCGGCAGGCTGGAAAGCAGAGCCTGCGTATAAGGATGCTGCGCTTTGTGCAGTTCTTTGGCAGGAAGATCTTCCATGATACGACCGGCATACATCACCAGCACGCGGTCGCAGAAATCCGCCACCAGATTGAGATCGTGGCTGATAAACATCAGTCCGGTGCCGGAACGGCTCACCAGTTCATCCAGCACGGTCAGCACCTGACGACGCACTGTCACATCGAGCGCCGAGGTCGGTTCATCCGCAATGATCATATCCGGTTCTGGGATCAGCATCATTGCGATCATCACGCGCTGTCCCATACCGCCGGAAATCTCATGCGGGAACAGGTTCATCACCCGCTCCGCATCACGGATATGAACGGCTTCCAGCATGGTCAGTGTGCGCTGACGGGCTTCCTGCTTATTCACCCGATGATGCAGCCGGTAGGCTTCCATAATCTGGTCGCCGATACGGATCAGCGGATTGAGCGAATATTTCGGGTCCTGCAAAATCATCGAGATTTTATTGCCGCGAACCGAGCGCATCTGGCGCTCGCTGGCACCCAGCAAATCAACATCGCCGAATTGCATCTTCTTCGCTTTAATCTGCGCTGCCTTCGGCGTCAGTTTGAGGATCGAACGGCCGGTCATGGATTTACCGGAACCGCTCTCCCCTACGATACCGACTTTCTCGCGTCCGATGGAAAAGCTGATGCCACGCACCACATCGATTGAGCGGTCAACACCCGGAAAGGACACCCACAGATCTTCAACTTCTAACAGAGGTTTGGTCATTTGATTTATCCGTTCCTCTTATCCGTTACGCGGGTCAAGCACGTCGCGCAAACCATCACCAAACAGGTTGAAGGCAAGGCTGGCGAGAAGAATGGCGCAACCGGGCATGGCTGCGAGCCACCACGAGGTCATCATGAATTCGCGACCGCTGGAGAGCATAGCGCCCCATTCAGGGCTTGGCGGCTGAGCGCCGAGACCGAGGAAGCCGAGGCCTGCGGCAGTGAGAATGATCGACGACATATTCAGCGTGATACGGATCACCACAGAAGGGATACACATCGGCACAACGTGATACCAGATCACGCGCATGGTGGAAGCGCCCTGCAAGCGAATGGCAGCCACATAATCCGATGAGCGGATGGTCAGTGTTTCCGCACGCGCCAGGCGGGCAATCGGCGGCCATGCAGCCAGCGAGATCGCAATCACGGCATTTTCAATGCCGGGTCCGAGAGCCGCCGCAAAAGACAGCGCCAGAACAAGACTCGGAAAAGCGAGGAAAATATCAACGATACGCATCAGCGCCGTATCAACCCAGCCGCCCATATAACCGGCAGTGGTGCCGACAATCAGGCCGATTGGTGCAGCGATAATTGCCGTCAGCGTCACGATATAAAGTGTAATCCGTGAACCATAGACAAGACGGCTAAAAATATCGCGTCCCAGCTCATCGGTGCCGAAATAATGCGCCCATGACGGCGGCTGCAAACGGTTGGCCAGATTATTCGCACCGATATCATAAGGCGCGATATAAGGCGCAAAGATCGCCACAGCCACCAGCAACAGAATAACGAACAGACCAAAAACTGCGGATGTATTGGTCAGAAGCTTCAGCCATGAACGGCGCAGCTGCTGGATATAGGCCTGAAAGGCCGAGGAAGGCACCGGCGCACGCAGCCATTCACGGAATGACACAGATGCTGGTGCAGAATTAGAAGTATCAGTCATAGAAGCACCTATCGTGTACGCGGATCAAAGACGCGGTAAAGCAAGTCACTGATCAGATTGATAACCACGAAGAGAATACCCACGATCAGCGTACAGCCGACCACAGCATTCATATCACCGGCCATCAGAGCATTGGTGAGATAGCGGCCAAAACCCGGCCATGCGAACACGGTTTCCGTCAGCACCGCGCCTTCAAGCAGAAACGCATAGGACAGCGCCACAACCGTCACCACCTGCACGGCGACATTGCGGAATGCATGTCCCCAGACGGTGCGCGACCATGACAAGCCTTTCACGCGGGCAGTGATGATATATTCCTGATTGAGCTGCTCGATCATGAAGCCGCGTGTCATACGGCTGATATAAGCCATCGAACCAAAAGCCAGAATAAGCGCAGGCATGATGATATGGCTGAAAGCATTGCCGAAAGCATCCCACTGTCCCTGCATTGCACTGTCGAGCAGCAGGAAGCCGGTTTTCGGTTCAATCGAAAACTCATAGATGAAATCAATGCGTCCCGGACCACCAATCCAGCCGAGACCGGCATAGAATACCAGCAGCGCCATCAGACCGAGCCAGAAGTTCGGCGTGGAATAACCGAGCAGACTGAGCATACGCACCAGATGATCCAGCGGCGAATTACGATACATCGCCGAGAACACGCCGAGCGGAATACCAAAACCGGTACCGATGATAATCGCAACGGTTGCAAGCTCGATGGTGGCAGGAAACACGCGGCCGATATCTTCCAGCACAGGACGACCGGAGGTCAGTGCATTGCCGAAATCAAACATCACGGCATTTTTGATATAAAGACCATATTGCACGATCAGCGGCTGATCGAGACCAAGCTTACGATACATCGTATCATAGGCTTCCTGAGAGATATTATCCCCCAGCATCGCGATCACAGGATCAAGCGGCAATAGACGGCTGATGAAAAAAGTCAGCGTGACCAGCCCCAGAAGCGTAATCGCAACAGAGATGATCAGGCGGGCGGCGGCGGCGAGAAAGAGAAGAACGGGATGAGGTTCATGATAGATCTCATTTTCAAACTCCGCGTCTTCAGTGATTTCGGGCGTCGTCATGGCAATGTTTCCGTCAATATCGGGAAAAGGAGAATTTGCAGCACACGACTTTCAGCACCGCAAGGTGCCGGTGAAATACAGAAAATGTGCTGTAAAACCTGACTGAATGCCGGAATTTGCATTCCGGCACTACCTGCCGCAGCAATGTTTGCGGCAGGTATTTTGCGATCAGTTATTTTGTGGCTGTGTCATAATAGGTGCGGAAACCGTTCCACTCCCAGTTACTGATGCCCTTGTTGATACCGGCAACATTATAAATCTGGAACATATAGGCCTGCGGGCCCTTTTCCATCATCTCTTTCTGCAAAGCATGATAAAGCTCGGCACGCTTGGCTTCATCTTTTTCAAACAAGGCAGCATCAACTTCTTTGTTCACTGCCTCATCGAAATAGCTCGCACGCCAGCTCGGATACATGGTCTGCTTGGCTTCCATGCGGTTATCCGGATTGAAAATCTGACGGGATGCATTGCCATGCGCATCCGGCACGCCGGTCGCCCAGCCCATCAGCGAGGTCTGGAATTCACGGCCACGAATACGGCTGAACAGCTGGGCATTCGCCATACGTTCGATTTTGATTTTCACACCGGCTTTGGCAGCAGCATCCTGAATACTCTGGGCAATCGGGGCTGCATAAGGAGCGGTACCGATAAACATGGTGGTTTCAAAACCATCCGGATGACCGGCTTCAGCCAAAAGTGCCTTGGCCTTATCAACATCCAGAGTGAATGGCTGGCCTTCTTTTTCATCCAGCGCACCAAAGGCGCCGAGCTGAACAAAGCTTGCACGCGGCACGCCCACATTATGCATCACAGTCTTTGCCAGACCGTCATAGTCAATGAGATAGCGCATCGCATGACGCACTTTTTCATTGTTGAAAAGCGGATCAGCATTGTTGAAGTTCCAATAGAACAATGTCGGCTTCAGCGCGCGGGAAACCGCCACTTTATCTTGTGCTTCGAGATCTTTCAGATCTTCCGGCGTCAGATCGCGGGCAATATCAATATCGCCTTTTTCCAGCAGCAAGCGCTGGGTTCCGGCTTCCGATACGTGGCGGATCAAAACCTGTTTAAGCTTTGGCGCTTCACCCCAGTAATTATCGCTCGCCTGCAACAGAACCACTTCGGCAGGGTTCCAGCGCATCAGCTTGTATGGGCCAACACATTCAGTACGGGTCGCCAGATATTTATTGCCCATATCGCCTTCGACCTGATTGGCCATCAGCACTTTCTGGTTCAGCAGAATGGATACGCGGTTGGCAGCAATTGCAGAAAGAATGAGATTGACCGGATATGGCTTATCCAGCTTGAAAACCACGGTTTTGTCGTCCGGCGCAGTAATGGCACTGTCGACATTATCCTTGGTAAAACCATATTCTGTCAGCGTGGCGGCATTGCCAAAACCAAGCTTAACTGCGCGCTGCATAGACCAGGCCAGATCAGCAGCAACCGCTGCGTCACCATTATCGAATTTCAGATTGTCCTGCAGGTGGAATGTGATCTGCAAACCATCTTCTGACACATCCCAGCTTTTGGCCATGCGTGGCAGAATTTTTGTTTCATCTTTCGGGTCAAAATCGACCAGCGGATCGCAAGTATTCTGAACGATCTCGTTCGTTACCACTTCACCGATCTGTGCCGGATCGAAAGTGCTGATCGCATCAATATTCCATGCCATCACCAGCGCATTTGGCGGTGATGCAGCTTCCGATGCAAATGTTGCTGCCAATGTAACACTGGCAAAAGCGGCAGTACCGGCAAGCAATGTCAATGCGGAACTGCGGCTCAAAAATTTATTGGTCTTCATCTTTATCCCCTGTTTATCATTATTTGCGTTGATAAAGGACATGGCGGCGATGCACCGCCATGCCAATTTATTTATTCCGCCACTTTATTCAGCAGGGCGCGGCTGCAGTGGCGGGTTCACCTCCGGTGGGATCGGGCAGGTATAAGGTGTTTTCGCCATACGTGCCTGATGATCCGCCTTGGCAGCATTGAGAATGCTTTCATCCTGCATCACATCCAGCGCGGTTCCGGCCATAACTTTAGCCGCATAGACCATGCCTTTGTGCGCGGCAGGCATTTTGCCCTGCGCCGTAATCTGCCATGAGTGACCAGGTGAACCGATCGCATGGGTGGCAACGCGTGCCTGCACGGTCGGCACTGCCCAGCTGACATCGCCCAGATCGGTAGAACCGATCATCGGCACGCCCGTCTGTTCACGCGGCAGCACATAATCGCAAAGCGGTGCATTTTCAGCAAAAGGCTGACCAACACGCAGGTAATCGGTTTCGATATCTTCGGCCGACAGAGTTGTCTGAATTTTCGCTGCAAAAGCACGGTCAGCATCATCGAACGGTACGCCGCCGAGGCGCTCCATATTGGAATGCATCGCGATTTCCAGCGGCGTATTGCCGAGCAGGTTGGACACCGCACTCATGATCGAAATATCAACCGTGGTTTCGGTCATCATTGCAGCGCCCTGCGCCACTTTTTTCACGCGTTCATTGAGCGAGAACATGCCCGGCAGATCGGTTGCGCGGATCGCATAACGCACTTTGGCTTTGGCCTGCACCACATTCGGCGCAATACCACCGGCATTGAGATAGGCGTAATGCAGACGGCAATCCGCAGGAATATGCTCGCGCAGGTAATTACAGCCAACGCTCATCAGCTCAACCGCATCGAGAGCAGAACGGCCGAGATGTGGTGCGGCAGCAGCATGCGATGCACGGCCGGTAAATTCGAAGTCCATGCGGGTATTGGCCAGCGACTGGGCATCATCCACTTGTGTAAACGAAGCCGGATGCCACGAAATGGCAATGTCCACATCATCAAAAGCACCAGCGCGTACCATAAAGGCTTTAGCTGCGCCGCCCTCTTCCGCAGGGCAACCGTAATAACGCACGCAGCCTTTTTTACCGTTCTGCTCCAGCCAGTCTTTCACAGCAGTGGCCGCGAGAAGTGCTGCGGAACCCAGCATATTATGGCCGCAGCCATGACCATGCCCCGTAGCGGCAATAGGACGCGGTTCAGCAATACCGGCTTCCTGAGAAAGACCCGGCAATGCATCATATTCGCCGAGAATAGCGATAACAGGCCCGCCCTCACCGGCCTCACCGATCACGGCAGTCGGAATACCGGCCACATTTTCCGTAATCTTAAAACCCTGATCGCGCAGCATCTGTGTATGCTCGGCGCAGGATTTATATTCCGTATAGGCAATTTCCGGCATACCCCAAACGCGGTCACTGAGTTCTTCGAACTCACGTTTTTTCGCGTCAACCAGATCCCAGATCACCTCACCATTTTTCATGGTGTTCCTCCCGCATTATGTTTTTACTTACAAATTTTCATCGATGAAACGGCCCAGTGCATCAAACACTGTGTGGCGGTTTTCAATGCGTGCGAAACCATGGCCTTCATGGGGAATGCGTAGAATTTCCACCGGCTTGCCCAAGCCGCGCAGGCAGGAATAAACCATCTCGCTCTCGCATGGGGTGACACGCGGATCTTCCAACCCGTGCACCACCATCAGGGGCGCCTGTACTTCGGCCATTTTGTGAATTGGCGAGAAGCGTTCCAGCGCATCTTTCATCGTCGCCACATCGCCATATTCCACTTCACGCAGCACTTTGCGCCACGGACCGGTGGTTTCCATCAGGGTCAGGAAATTGGCGATGCCGTAATATTCCACACCGAGTTTCCACAAATCCGGATATTCGGTAAGTGCAGCCAACACCATGAAACCGCCATAGGAGCGGCCGAATACACCAATACGGCTGTCATCAACATCCGCACGGTTTCCGACAGCCAGACGCACGGCTTTGAGATCAGCCACGCTGTCCATGCGCAATTCGCGGTCATCAAGATGCTGATAAGGACGACCATAACCGGTACTGCCGCGAATATTCGGCGCAATCACCATGATACCGCGTGCCAGCATATATTGAATGTCGGCGCGGAAATCCGGCTTCCACTGGGCTTCAGGGCCGCCATGAACGATAATCATCACCGGATAACCGCTTGCAGGTGCAGCGACTGTCGGCTGATAGACGAAATAAGGAACATCCAATCCGTCAAAGCTCGCAACACTGGTCACAGTCGGCTCGATAAAGTCCGGCAAAGCGATTGCCGCTTTAGGTGCATCGGTCAGACGGCTATAAGTGCCTGTGGCCACATCACAGCGCCAGATATCACCGGATGTCGCTGCGCCTTCCGCAGGCATCACCAGTGCCGCACCATCCTGTGTCCATGCCACGGATGCAATCACACATGGCATCGGGGTTGGCAGGGATTTCTGCACTTTGCCCTGACGGTCAATGATGACGATCTTGCTCCAGCCCTGACGGTTCAGCACCAGCGCCACGCTCTGCTGATCCGGCGCAATGGCCAGTGCTTCCACGTCCTGTTTTTCAAAACCGGCAATTTCGATCAGTTCATTGCTGTCATGGGTTTTGAACATCACAGCAGAATAATCACGTCCCTGATCGGAAATCAGCAGAATACCGGAATCATCTTTGAGGAACTTCGCTGCCTGATAGGAAGCACGTCCCTGATGCGGCAGCATATCCTCATAAGCACCACTCGCCAGATCAAGACGGCAGAAATTCTGATCCGTCATGGCGCGGGTACAGTCATTGACCAGCAGCGCTGCGCCATCCGGTGTGAAAGCTGCCGGTGTGCGCCAGCCGGTACCTTGATAAACACATTTGGCTTCACCCGTAGCAACCGTCATCACATAGAGATCCATGTGGGTGCGGTCACGGTAATTGGCGGAATAGGCAATCTGCGTACCGTCCGGTGACCAGCAACCCCAGCCATGCACCACAGTTGCATCTGTGGTCAGCTTACGCGGTTCACTTGTCGAATTTTCAATCAACCAGAACTGGTGACGCTCATCGCCACCCCAGTCGGTGCTGATCAACAGGTCACGGCTTTTCGGATTGAAAGACAGCGTGCCGACAGGTTCCGGCAGATTGGTCAGCTGCTTCGCTTCGCCACCGGCCAAAGGCTTAATCCAGACCTGCGCGGTGCCGCTTGCATCGCTCAAAAATGCCAGCAATTCGCCATCCGGTGAGATGGCCGGTTTTACGGCTTTGCGGATCTCCGTATAGCAGGACATCGCAACGGCGGAAGGATCGGATTTCAGTGTATCAAACATGAAGCTGCCCGTTATTTAAAAAGAAAATTATACGTGAACCGGTGCTTTGACGGCCTTAGCCAGACGCTCGGAAGCATCGGCAAGAGCGCCAGCCATAGGGCCGGTTGTCGACTGATGATTAGACAAAGTAACAATGGTGAAATTGGCTTCCGGCCACGCGGTTTTCAGCTTCCACGCTGTCACCATCGGGGTCACCGTATCATAACGCCCCTGCACAATTTCTGCAGGCAGATGACGGATACGGTCGAGATTATCAAGCAGTGCATTGGCGGGCATGAAGGCACCATTCATGCAATAATGCGTGAAAATCCGCGAAACAGCCAAAGCCGCATCACTCTGCAACAAGGTCGAGACATGCTCCGCGCTTGGTTCCAATGTCTGTGTGCGGGCAGAGAAACCACGCAGGCTCTGTGCCGCTGCATGTTCCACCGCCGGATCACTGCAGGTCAGACGCTTATAATAGGCTTTCAGCAGATCATCGCGCTCATCTTCAGGCACAAATTCTGCAAATTCCTGCCAGTAATCAGGAAAAATAGTTCTGGAACCGTGGAACCACCAGTCACTGTCTTCGCGGTCACCAAGGAAAATCCCGTGAATGCGGAAACCAAGGCAGCGCTCCGGATGTGCCTGACCATAGGCCAGTGACAGGCAGGAGCCCCACGAACCGCCGGTAACCAACCAGCGCTCAATGCCGAAATGCTCACGGATGCGCTCAATATCTGCAATCAGATGCTGCGTGCTATTCTCGCGCAATTCTGCAACAGGGGTCGATTGTCCGGCACCGCGCTGATCAAAAGTGATGACGCGATAGGTATCGAGGTCGAAACTGGCAACCTGCTTGGCAGAAACGCCTGCACCCGGCCCGCCATGCAAAAACACTGCCGGAATCCCATCTGGATTCCCATAATCATAAACTGCGATTTCATGAATATCGCTGACTTTCAGACGAAAACTATCGCGTGCCTGACGCAGTTCTGCCACGGCCTGTCCTCCTGCTGCTGCTTGTTACAAGCAGCACTCCATTACCCGCTCTGTCGTCTGGATTTACTGATCGCTTTATCGCGCTTGTTTATTTTTCTCAGACGGGAAATTTATAGGCAGCGAAGCGGTTTTAAGGCCAATGCAATTTCCGACTACCTATACCGAAATGGAATAGTTCTATACGTTTAGAGAGTAAAACACGGAAAAGCAGCCCATATTGCTCTGAGGAGATATTCAACGTCACTAAAATTTTATGGGGAAATAAAAAAGCTCCGGCATCGCTGCCGGAGCTTTTACTTAATATTTGTCAGGGTTCAGCGAAACAGGATCAGGGATTTTTCAAAAGTTGTCCACACACCCCAGAGTATCGGGATGCCCACAGCTGCCCAGGCAAGCGCCGCTTTCGCATCCAGTCCGCCTTTGCCGATCCCGAAGGAACCGCTCAGACCGGAATCCGCGGCTTTGGTTGCCGCCTGCAATTTGGCCACCTCTGCCTCAGACATAAACCATTTATCTCCCAGCGGCTTGATGAACAAATTCGCAATCAGACCAAGCGCCAGCATACCGGCCAGAATATACATCGTATAATCATAGACCTGCGCACGCGGCACACCGGCAGCAATCTGGAACTCGCGAATATAATTCACCACAACCGGCCCGACGATACCCGCCGTTGCCCATGCGGTCAGCAAGCGTCCATGGATTGCACCCACAAATTGCGTGCCGAAAATATCCGCTAGATAGGCAGGCACGGTCGCAAAGCCACCGCCATACATCGACAGGATGACACATACCATCACTACAAACAGTGTGACCGAGCCCATATGTGCCGCAGTCGGCAGCAACATATACATGGCAATGCCGAGAGCGAAGAAAGTGTAATAGGTGGTTTTGCGGCCAATCCGGTCAGACAACGATGCCCAGAAGAAACGTCCGCCAATGTTGAACAGCGAGATCAGGCCGGTAAAACCGGCTGCAATCGCCGCAATTGCCGTTTTTTGCCCTGCATCCAGTTGTGTAAAGGACAGCCCCGCTTCACCGATCAGCTTACCGCCGAAAATTTCCTGCAACATTGGTGAGGCCATACCGATCACACCGATACCAGCAGAAACATTGAGGCACAGTACCACCCAAATTAGCCAGAATTGCGGGGTCTTATGGGCATCACGCAAGTGCACATGACGGGTGGTGATCATAGCCTTTTTGGTCTGCGGTGCCACCCAGCCTTCCGGCTTCCAGCCCGCAGGCGGAATACGGTAACCAAAGGCACCGCCCATCATGAAAACGAAATAACCGGCAGCCATCACCAGAAATGTCTGCCAGACACCAATGGAATCCGGTGTTTTGAAATGTTCCATCAGCAAGTCAGCCAGTGGCGCGCCAATCATGGCACCGCCGCCAAAGCCCATAATCGCCATGCCGGTCGCCATACCGCGACGATCAGGGAACCATTTGATCAGCGTGGAAACCGGCGAAATATAGCCAAGGCCAAGACCGATACCGCCGATGAAACCAGCACCGATCCACATCAGCCAAAGCTGGTGGGTCATCACGCCGAAAGCGGCAATCACCATACCGCCGCACCAGCACAGTGCCGACACAAAACCAGCTTTACGCGGGCCTACCCGCTCCAGCCAGCCGCCCCAGATGGCAGCAGAACAGCCAAGCAGCACAAAAAACAGCGTATAAATCCAGCCGAGATCAGCCACACGCCAATCACAACTGGTGGTAAAGAGTGCGGTCAGCAGGCTCATATCCGCACAGGCAGCCGCAGCTTCTCCGCCGAGCGCACGGCTGAGCGGCAGCCAGAACACACTGAAACCATAAGCCATACCGATACACAGGTGAATGGCCAGCGCTGCTGGCGGCACCAGCCAGCGGTTAAATCCGGGTTTGGCGATAATGCGTTCACGGTCGAGAATCCCCGGCCCGCTCAGCCCTCCAAGTGTCTGTTCGCCTACACTCATAACATAGTCCTCCCTTCTGCGGACGCGCCGCAGCCTGCCCATCTCCCGTGAGCATCCCTCAATTGTCAGAATGAAATTATCTAAATGTCTGAATCATTTCAGCCGGTACAGAACTGTATCCGGCTGAAGACTGCGTATTATGAGACCGGCCGTTTAATCAGCGGCGCAGCCTCAATCACCAAAGGATGCAAACCCTCTCCGCCTGCATCGATCAGATCAAACAATTGCGTGCGCATGCGTGGTTCCCAAAACATATTGATATGTTTGGCAACACCTGCTGCCTGATCGATCTGCGTCTGCGAACTGAAAAAAGTGGCAATCTGAGAGGCCATCATCGGAATACGGTTGCGATAAGTATGTTCGTTCATAGCTTAGCTCACCGTATCCAAAGCTGTTTCAATATGGCGGCTGGCTTCGGAATGCTCGCGATATTCCTGCTGCCATTGTGTCGGGCCGTTGGATGCGCTGATCTGCACCGCAGTCACCTTATATTCCGGACAGTTGGTCGCCCAGTCCGAGAAATCAGTCGTGACCACATTGGCCTGTGTCGTCGGATGGTGGAAGGTCGTATAGACCACGCCCGGTGCCACACGGTCTGTAACCAGCGCCCGCAAAGTCGTTTCGCCGGAACGGCTAGTAATTTTTACCCAGTCACCGTCACGCAGCCCACGCACTTCCGCATCATGCGGATGGATTTCCAAACGGTCTTCCGCATGCCATGCCACATTCTCGGTACGGCGGGTCTGTGCGCCCACATTATATTGCGAAAGAATACGCCCAGTGGTGAGCAATAGCGGGAAACGCGGGCCTGAGCGCTCGTCAGTTGCCACATATTCCGTGCGCATGAATTTGCCTTTGCCGCGCACAAAATGGTCAATATGCATCACCGGCGTACCGAGCGGTGCTTTGGCATTACACGGCCACTGCACAGAACCTTCACGCTCCAGCAATTCATAGGACACATTGGCGAATGTCGGTGTGGTCATGGCGATTTCGTCCATGATCTGCGACGGATGCGTATAGTTCCAGTTCAACCCCATCGCACGGGCAAGATTCTGCGTCACTTCCCAGTCAGCATAGCCGTTGGTTGGTGTCATCACCTTACGCACGCGGTTGATACGGCGTTCCGCATTGGTGAATGTGCCGTCCTTTTCAAGGAAGGTCGAACCCGGCAGGAAAACATGGGCGAAATTAGCGGTTTCATTGAGGAACAGATCCTGCACCACTACACATTCCATAGCTTCCAGTCCGGCGGCCACATGACGGGTATCCGGATCGGACTGCAGAATGTCCTCACCCTGAATATAGATACCCTTGAAGGTGCCTTCCACCGCCGCATCCAGCATATTCGGAATACGCAGACCCGGTTCATCCTGCAGGATCACGCCCCAGATATTTTCATAAATTTCGCGGGTTGCAGGATCAGAGATATGACGATAGCCCGGCAATTCATGCGGGAAAGAGCCCATATCGCAGGAGCCCTGCACGTTGTTCTGACCACGCAGCGGGTTCACACCCACGCCCTTGCGGCCGATATTACCGGTGACCATCGCAAGATTGGCAATCGCCATCACAGTCGTGGAACCCTGACTATGCTCGGTTACACCAAGACCATAATAGATTGCACCATTGCCACCGGTTGCAAACAGACGGGCTGCGCCGCGCACTTCTTGCGCCGGAACACCGGTCAGCAGTTCCACAGCCTCAGGGCTATATTGCGGCTGGGAGACAAATTCCACCCAATCGCGGAATTCTTCATTCTCGCAACGTTCACGGATAAAGGCATCATCCTGCAGACCTTCGGTTACAATCACATGCGCCAGCGCCGTCATGATTGCCACATTGGTACCCGGACGCAGTGCCAGATGATGTGCCGCCTCAATATGCGGTGAGCGCACCAGATCAATACGTCGCGGATCGATCACGATCAGCTTGGCACCTTGGCGCAGACGCTTGCGCAGACGCGAGCCGAACACCGGATGACCGTCAGTCGGATTGGCACCAATCACCATCACCACATCGGAATGTTCAACACTGTCGAAATCCTGCGTACCGGCAGAGGTACCGAAAGTCTGGTTCAGACCATAGCCGGTCGGCGAATGACAAACACGCGCACAGGTATCGACGTTGTTATTGCCGAAACCGGCACGGATCAATTTCTGCACAAGGAAGGTTTCTTCATTGGTGCAACGCGATGAGGTAATACCACCGATGGAATTGCGCCCGTATTGGGTCTGCAAGCGTTTAAACTCGCTGGCCACACGGCCATAGGCTTCTTCCCATGACACTTCGCGCCACGGATCAGTGATTTTTTCACGAATCATCGGCTTGAGAATACGGTCTTTGTGATGGGCATAGCCATAGGCAAAGCGACCTTTAACGCAGGAATGGCCGCGATTGGCCTTACCGTCTTTATACGGCACCATGCGCACCAGTTCTTCACCACGCATTTCCGCTTTGAAAGAACAGCCCACACCGCAATAAGCACAGGTGGTAACTTTAGAATGTTCCGGCTGACCGATTTCGATCACCGATTTTTCTGTCAGCGTTGCTGTCGGGCAAGCCTGTACACAGGCACCGCAGGACACACATTCCGAACCTAAGAAGCTCTCATGCATCCCCGGCGAGACGCGGGAATTAAAACCACGACCCTCAATGGTCAGCGCAAAAGTGCCCTGCACTTCCTCACAGGCACGCACGCAGCGTGAGCAGACAATACATTTGGACGGATCATAGGTAAAATACGGATTGCTCTCGTCTTTCGGCATCCATTTTGCATTCAGCGCACCGTCATTGCGGCCTTGCTTAAACACGTGATTGGAACCGTCCTGACCATAGCGGACATCGCGCAGACCCACAGCACCGGCCATATCCTGCAATTCACAGTCGCCATTGGCTGCACAGGTCAAACAATCCAGCGGGTGATCGGAGATATAAAGTTCCATCACGCCTTTGCGCAAAGATTTCAGACGGCCGGTCTGGGTATGAACCACCTGACCTTCCATCACCGGTGTGGTGCAGGAAGACGGCGTACCGTTGCGGCCTTCAATTTCCACCAAACACAGACGGCAAGAGCCAAATGCATCCACCATATCGGTGGCGCAAAGCTTCGGAATAGCAATGCCGGCTTCCATCGAAGCACGCATAATCGAGGTGCCTTCAGGCACACTTACCTGATTGCCATCGATGGTCAGGGTCACCATTTTCTCAGAATGTGAAACAGGTGTGCCGTAATCGATTTCTTTAATTAAGCTCATCTTCTGTCACTCCTATTCCGCTGCCTGCACGAAAGTCTGGCTTTCAGGGCGCGGGCGAAAATCCTCTTCAAAATGCGTCAGGGCACTCATCACCGGATAAGGGGCAAAACCGCCAAGCGCACATAGGGAGCCGAATTTCATTGTCTGGCAAAGATCAGTCAAAATTTCGATCTGCGCATCGGGTTCAACACCGGCTGCAATTCTGTCGATCACTTCAACACCGCGTGTCGAGCCGATGCGGCATGGGGTGCATTTTCCGCAGGATTCAATGGCACAGAATTCCATCGCGAACCGCGCCTGTTTCAGCATGTCTGCCCGATCATCAAAAATCACCAGACCGGCATGACCGATCAGACCATCTTTGGCCGCGAAGGCTTCATAATCAAACGGCGTATCAAACAATGCGCGCGGGAAATAAGCACCCAAAGGCCCGCCGACCTGCACCGCCTTAACCGGACGACCACTTGCGGTACCGCCACCGATATCATCAACAATCTCGCCGAGTGTCAAACCGAAAGCGGTTTCAAACAGCCCGCCATATTGAACATTACCGGCAATCTGCAACGGAATTGTACCACGGGAGCGCCCCATACCAAAATCACGGTAATAGGCAGCGCCCTTGTCCATAATCACCGGAACAGAGGCCAGCGAGATCACGTTATTGATGACTGTCGGCATGCCGAACAGCCCTTTATGGGCAGGGAGCGGCGGCTTGGCACGCACCAGCCCGCGCTTACCTTCAAGGCTTTCCAGCAGCGCGGTTTCTTCACCACAGACATAGGCACCGGCACCGGTGCGCACTTCCATATCAAAGGCGAAACATGAGCCAAGCACCGAGGCACCGAGAACGCCAGCTTTACGCGCAATCTCGACGGCCTTTTCCATCATCGCAATCGCATGCGGATATTCCGAACGCGTATAGAGATAGCCTTTGGTCGCGCCCACTGCGATACCGGCAATCGCCATACCTTCAATCAGTACGAACGGATCGCCTTCCATAATCATACGGTCGGCAAAAGTACCGCTGTCGCCCTCATCGGCATTGCAGACAATATATTTGCGTGCGCCTTGCGCATCGTGAACGGTTTTCCATTTGATACCGGTCGGAAAGCCCGCACCACCGCGACCGCGCAGGCCGGAATCCGTGACCTGCGCCACAATATCTACAGGCTGCATCGCAATCGCGTTCTGCAACCCTTTCAACCCGTCATGGGCGCGGTAATCTTCCAACGATAAAGGATCCGTCACACCGCAACGGGCAAAAGTCAAACGGGTTTGTTTTTTGAGAAACGGGATTTCTTCTGTCAGTCCCAGTGAAAGCGGATGGTCTTTGCCTTCCATCAAACCGCTGTCGAACAATGATGCCACATCAGTCACATCCACAGGGCCATAGGCCGTGCGGCCTTTATCCGTTGCCACTTCAACCAGAGGCTCCAGCCAGACCATGCCACGGGAACCATTGCGCACCAGCTTGATATCCAGACCGCGCTTTACGGCTTCTCCGGCAATCGCATACGCCACTTCATCGGCACCGAGCGCCAGAGCGGCAGCATCGCAAGGTACATAAATCGTCACACTCATGCCCGTGCCTCCGCAATCATCTGCTCTGCTTTGCGTTCGCTCAAACGACCGATCAGCCGGTCATCCACCTGCGCCGCGGGTGCACAGGCACAAAGCCCAAGACAATAAACCGCCTCAAGGGTGATTTTACCGTCGCCGGTGGTTTCGCCCCAACCGATACCAAGCAATTTTTGCACGGCTTCCGCCACACGGTCGCCATCCATAGACTGGCAAGCCTCAGCGCGGCACAACCGGATCACATGGCGACCGGTCGGCGATGCCCGAAAATCGTGGTAGAAAGTCATGACGCCATGCACTTCCGCACGCGACAGGTTAAGCGCCTCGGCAATCAGCGTCAGCGTCTCCGCCGGCACGTAGCCGAACTCTTCCTGCATGGCATGTAAGACAGGCAGCAGCGGGCCTTCAACAGTCTTAAATTCATTGATAACGTCTATCGCCCGTGCAGCGACATCAGCACTGGCTGCGCTCTTTTGAGATACGCTTGCATTGTTGGTAAAAACTGAATTTGAGCCTGACATTGACGTCAAAGCCTCCCGCATTATTTATATATCTCTTCCCCAACTTAGAAGAGATCAAAACTGCCTTTCTTATTCAATAGGGTAAAACCGTTGATCGATAGAAAAAATCTATCAAGTGAGCGGCATCATTACGCGTGATAAAGCCCGTGCCTCATGCAGCAGAGCCGCGATCAGCGGCGTATGCGGCTCACGCTGCGCAGCGATCAGTCCAACACTATGGCTGGCCTGCGGCTCAACAATCGGAATAGAGCGGATCGGCTCGCTAAAGCCCAGAATCTGGGAAAGATTGAGCGGCATAATGCTCGCCCATTTGCCTGTACGGATGTGAGAAAACAGCACAATCATGGAATTGGATTCCAGCGTCGGCTGCACGGTTACTCCCGCCTGCGCCAGATGCTGATTGATAATCCGGCGGTTCTGCATATCGCTTGTCAGCAGGCAAAGCGGCAGACTGCCGACCTCTGCCCATGTGACACTTTCACGCTCCGAGTACTGGCTGCCGACCGATGTAATCAGCTGATAGCTCTCGCGATAAATCGGTACAGCAGTCACTTTTCCCAGCGGCTCATTGTCCAGATAGCTGATTCCGGCATCAATATCGAAATTGTCCAGTGCAGCCAGAACCTCGACAGAGGTGCGGGAAATGATCGTAAAAGTCACATCGGGATGCTTCTCACGGAACGGCGTTGTCAGTTGTGAAACCATCGCCAGTGCGGTGGGAATTGCCGCAATACGAATATGCCCGCCAAGGCCGAAACGCGCCGCGCGCATCTCCTCTTTCATTGTGCGTGCATCACCAACAATCCGTCGCGCCCACTCCAGAACGCGCTGCCCTTCCGGCGTCAGCCCCTGAAAACGCGAACCTCGCTGCACCAGCATAACGCCAAGAGTATCTTCAAGCTGTCGTATACCGGCAGAAAGCGTTGGCTGGGTAATACCGCAATCTTCCGCCGCCTTACCGAAATGCTTTTCGCGCGCAAGCGCAATGAAATATTCCAGCTTGTCGATCATAGTGTTCCCCGTTATTTTCCGCTCTGTTATATGCAATAATATAAGGGCGGTACAATCAACCGCTCAGAATTATGCCTGCGGATACAGGCGGAGACAGCTTTTGGCCGAGACCCAGCCCCTTAAAAAATCGCGCTTGCATAAAAAGCTCATGCTCTTGAGCGGCACAGCAATCGCTTTGGCTGTAGCATGGGCCAGTCTGGAAATTCTCGACAAGGCTTTTCCGCCGCCGTTGGAAGTGGTCAGCCAGACATCTAAAGAAGTGATGGACCGTGACGGCAATCTGCTGCGCGCCTTTGCTATCCCGTCCGGCCATTGGCGGCTCGCCACCACCCATAAAGATGTAGATCCGCAATTTATCAATATGCTGATCGCCTATGAAGATCAGCGTTTCCGCGACCATACCGGCATTGACCCGCGTGCTATGGGGCGTGCTGCCGTACAGCTTGCCAGCCACGGACGCATTATCTCCGGCGGCTCCACCTTGTCGATGCAGGTTGCCCGTCTGATTGAACCGCGCACCGAGCGTTCCTTTATCGCAAAACTGCGCCAGATGGTGCGCGCTGTGCAGATTGAACGCCGCCTGTCTAAAGAAGAAATCCTTGATGCCTATCTGACGCTTGCGCCTTTTGGCGGTAATCTTGAAGGTATCCGTGCTGCGAGCCTCGCCTATTTCGGCAAAGAGCCGCGCAGGCTCACAACCTCGGAAGCAGCTCTGCTGATTGCCCTACCACAATTGCCGGAGCGCCGCCGCCCTGACCGCTATCCTGATAATGCCCGTGCAGCGCGAGATCGGGTATTGAACCGCTTGGCCGTCGTCTCGCTGATCGGCAATGACGAGGCCGACCGTGCCGCACATCTGGTTATTCCAAAACGCCGTTTAGCCATGCCTGCCCTTGCCCCGCATGTCAGCGAAACCGCATTGCGCAAAGATAGCCAAGCCAATGTGCATCATGTGACGCTCAAGCGCTCTGTGCAGCAGGCGCTGGAAACTGTGGCACTGGATTCAGCCAAACGCCTTGGCTCTAAAATCTCCGTCGCTATGGTCATGGCCGATGCGGTGACCGGTGAGATTATCGGTGAAGTCGGCTCCTCGGATTATTTTGATTCAAGCCGCTCCGGCTGGATTGATATGACCAATGTCCAGCGCTCACCCGGCTCCGCGCTCAAACCCTTTATCTTTGGTCTCGCTTTTGAAGACGGTCTGGTGATGCAGGAAACCGTAATTGAAGACCGACCGACCAATTTTTCCGGCTACCGCCCGCGCAATTTTGATATGAGCTATCAGGGCGACGTGACTGTGCGTCAGGCGCTTCAACTCTCGCTCAATGTGCCGTCGGTGCGCCTGCTGGATAGTGTCGGTGCCACACGTCTGATGGTGCGCATGCGCCGAGCACAGATTAAAACCACCCTGCCGCCGGGTGAAACACCGGGACTGGCTATCGGCCTTGGCGGGCTTGGCATCAGCCTCAAAGATCTGGTGCAGCTTTACACCGGCCTTTCCAATCGTGGCAAAGCCTCCATCATTTCCAATGGCGTGGATGAGCGCGCCAAGGATGGAACCAATATCATCAGCGGTGAACCACTGTTACAGCCAGCCGCCGCATGGCAGGTGGCCGATGTACTGGCTGGCGTTAAACCACCATTGGGTTCATTGCAACGCGGCCTCGCTTATAAAACCGGCACCAGCTATGGCTACCGCGATGCTTGGTCTGTCGGTTTTGACGGTCGCTATGTGCTGGGTGTCTGGGTCGGCCGCGCTGATAATGGTGCAGTTCCGGGTTTGAGCGGCTATGGCTCTGCCGCCCCGATCCTGTTTGAAGCTTTCTCCAAATCCGGCGTTGGCTTTACCCCGCTTAACCCTGCACCAGCCGGTACATTGCGCCTGCCGCAATCGGAATTGCCGATATCATTGCGCCGCTTCACCCCCTATCTGGCACCGCTCGTCAGCGCTTCAGCGCGGGAATCTGCGCCGCAAATTCTTTTTCCACCGGAGGGTGCGCGTGTCGAACTTTCCAGCCCGTCTGACGGCACTCTTGCACCACTGGCTTTGAAAATGCAGGGCGGCCGCGCACCGTTCCTCTGGCTAGCCAATGGCAAACCGCTGGATAAAGCCTCCCGCAAACGCTCCGGCCTGTGGCAACCGGATGGCGCGGGCTATTCCACTCTGACCGTGATTGACGCGATTGGCCGCGCCGCCAGCGTGCGGGTCTTTATCGACTAGAGCATTTCACAGTCAAGTTGGATCAACTTGACGCCCGTGATAATGCGACCAAATAAAGAATCTAGAGCGAGCGCTATGATCCAATCTGGACGTAAACCGTTCTAAAACATACTCAATGAATGCGCACTCTCACCAGCACAGATAATTTCGTCATTTCTGCCGGAGTTCGATTCCGTTTGCCGTCCTCTCTTATTACGAAACGCACAATGCTAAATATAAACATATATTTATCTGCGATAGTTTTATTCGTATTTACCTAAAATTACGCAAAAATATTCTAATAATATTAAATTCGTAGACTAAACTTCCTTGTTATCGAACATAATTCTGTGAAGAATATACTCACACAATCCACCTGCTCCCGTTTGAGTGAAAACAGGTGAGAGATATGTGAAGCAAAACCGGTCAGCGTAAGATCGCTTACTGATCAATATATAAGGAAAACAGCAATGTCGTTGTCAGATATCGCCCGCGTCAAAACCTTAATTTCGCGCCGCACCGGCATGAAACTGATGCTGCTTTCCGCCGTTGCCATGAGCGTTGCATTTGCTGCACCTCTGTCAGTTCAGGCCGCAGATCAGTCCATCAAAGTCGGCATTATGGGTGGCGAAGATGAAGACATCTGGAAAGTTGTAACCGAACAGGCTGCAAAAGACGGTCTCAAGATCGAAACAGTTATCTTCAATGATTACACCCAGCCGAATGAAGCGCTGGAGCGTAAAGAAATTGACGCCAATGCGTTTCAGCATGAGCCATATCTGAATGAGCAGATCAAACAGCAGGGCTACAAGCTTTCTGTTGCCGGCTACACCGCCCTCTTCCCAATCGGCATCTATTCCCGCAAGGTTGAAAAGCTGGAAGATCTGAAGGAAGGCGCGATTGTCGGCGTACCAAATGATCCGACCAATGAAGGCCGTGCGCTTCGCGTTCTCGAAAGCAAAGGCCTCATCAAGCTCAATCCGGATGCAGGTATTCTTGCAACCCCGATTGATATTGTTGAAAACCCTAAAAAGCTTGAAATCAAAGAACTGGATGCCGGTGTCGTCGGTCTTTCCATTGATGATCTTGATGCAGCTGTCGTCAACAATAACTGGGCTGCCAAATCTGGTCTGGATCCGGTTAAGGATGCGATCGGCTGGGAAGCAAAAGAAAACAATCCTTACCGCAACTTCATTGCGATCCGCACTGAAGACAAGGATGCAGCATGGGTCAAACCATTGATTGCAGCCTTCCAGAACGAGCCGGTGAAAGCAGAACTCGACCGCGCCTATAAAGGCACCGGTATCCCTGCCTGGGAATAAGAGCTGTCTTATCAGGCTTAAACCGCGCATAGTAACGGTCCGGATTTATCCGGACCGTTTTGCACTCTGAGCATTGCCTATTTTTTGTACTTTGCTCTAATACTATTGCCTCAATTTAAAGAAAGAGCTCGAGGATAAAGTGAATACTTCAGCTCCAATAAAGAATGCGCAGCAAAAGCTGCCCGCTTCCGCCGTCCAACCTCCCGTGGCCGGTGATGAAGTTGTCAAACTCTCCAATATTAAACGTATGTTCGGCAACACCCCTGCCGTGGATGATATTTCCCTCTCGGTCAAACGCGGTGAAATTCTCGGCATTATCGGCCGCAGCGGTGCGGGTAAATCGACGCTGATCCGTTGCCTCAACGGCTTGGAACAGCCTGACAGCGGCTCAGTCATCATTGAAGGTCAGGAAATCACCGGCCTCACTGAAAGCCAGTTGCAACCGGTGCGTCGCCGTATCGGCATGATCTTCCAGCATTTCAATCTGATGTCTGCAAAGACTGTGGCGCAGAATATTGCAATGCCGCTTAAAATTGCCGGTATTGCCAAATCTGAACGCCAGAAAATCGTTGCAGAATTGCTGGAGCTGGTCGGCCTGTCTGACCGTGCGGAGCATTATCCGGCACAGCTTTCCGGCGGTCAGAAACAGCGTGTGGGCATTGCCCGCGCATTGGCTGCCAAGCCGAGCCTGCTCTTGTCCGATGAAGCGACCTCAGCACTTGACCCTGAAACCACACAATCCATTCTGGCACTGCTCAAAGACATCAACCAGAAACTCGGCCTGACCATTCTGCTCATCACCCATGAAATGGAAGTCATCCGTAAAATTGCCGATCGCGTGATTGTGCTGGATCACGGCCGGATTGCTGAACAAGGCCCTGTCTGGGAAGTCTTTGCACGCCCTAAAGCCGAAACGACAAAAAACCTGCTGAAAATGCTTACACCTGCTCTGCCGGAAAGCATTACCGCACATCTGGTGGCAGAGCCGCAATCCACGGGAGAAGCAATCCTCCGCCTTCGTATTTCCGGTGAAGCTGCACGCAGACCGATTATCAATGACATTGCTGCAGCCTCCGGCCTCAGCGCCCGTCTTGTTCATGGCGGCATTGATACAATTCAGGGCGAACCTGTCGGCACATTGTTCCTCGGCCTGCCTGCCCGTGACCCTGCAGCTTTGCAAAAGGCTGTCGATTTTCTGAAGACAATTTGTGATGAAACGGAGGTTGCCGGATATGTTTCAGTTCCTGACACCCGCAATGCTTGATCTGCTCTGGCGCTCCCTCGGCGAAACCCTGATCATGACCGGCTTCTCCAGTCTTTTCACGCTGATTTTCGGCCTGCCGCTGGGCCTGTTGCTGATCCTTACAGATCGCAACGGCCTGATGCAGAATATTGCTCTCAACCGTGCTGTCGGTGCAGTGGTCAATGCGTTCCGCTCTGTGCCATTCATCATTCTGCTGGTTGCTCTCATCCCGTTCACACGTCTGATTATGGGCACAGCACTGGGCACATGGGCATCTATCGTGCCCCTCTCCATCGCTGCCATTCCCTATTATGCGCGTATGGCTGAAGTGTCTCTGCGTGAAGTTGACCACGGCCTGATTGAGGCTGCCCGTTCTATGGGCGCCAGCCGCTGGACGATCATCAAAGAAGTGCTGGTGCCGGAATCCCTGCCGGGGCTCATTGCCGGCTTTACTGTGACCATTGTCACCCTGATCGGGGCATCTGCTATGGCCGGCGCAATCGGTGCAGGCGGCTTGGGCGATCTGGCAATCCGCTATGGCTACCAGCGTTTCAACTATCCGATCATGGCAGCTGTTGTGGCCGTGCTGATTGTTATGGTTTGCCTCATCCAGTGGATCGGCGACCGGCTGGTGCAAAAAGTCGATAAACGTATCGTCAAACGCTAAACCAAGACAAAATCCGGAGCGTGTGCCGTGGGGACGACTAAAACAACATGCTCTGGATGTACAGAAGGCCGGTTTTTAAACCGGCCTTCTTGCATTTGAACCAAAGCTTATGATTTACGCATGCTTCTCATGCACGCCGACTTCAACCGTATTACCATCAGGATCAAAGACCAGAGCCGCGAAATATCCCATTTCCTTCGGCCCCTGATACGACGGCGTACCACACTCGCGCCCGCCATGTTGCAGAGCAGCCTGATAAAAGGCCTCAACCTGTTCATGGGTTTTCGCACTGAATTTCAGGTGCAGATGCTGCCCCGGCTGAAACGCCGGTTCATCACCGGCATCAGGTTTTGCGGCAACAATGCGCAAAAACGGCAAAGGACTGCGGGCATTTCCGCTGACAAAAAATACTGTATCGGCCGTCTGCAATACTCGAAGCTCCAGCGGCGTCATGCTGCCGGAGTAAAAACGAAAGGATGCCGGAATATTCCGGCTCTCAAAGCCGATATGATCAAATAAAGACATAACCAATAATATAGACAGCTTCTGCAATAAGAAAAGAGCCGCCGGATATTACATCCTGCGGCTCTTTAACTTACCATATCCGGTGAATATACAACTTAGCGTGTGCGGCTCAGACCGTCTTTCGCAGGCTTATATTGCGGATCAAGCTGCACAGCGCGGGCATAGGAAGCCGCAGCACGTTTCTTATCACCGCGATGCTCATAAACCAGCGCCTGATTAGCCCAGCTTTCAGCCACTTTGTCATCAAGCCCGATTGCCGTATTGAAGTCGTCAAAGGCATTGTCGTAATCGCCGAGCGCCGCATAGGAAATACCACGACCATTATAAGGCTCAGGCGCATTTGACTGCAGGGACGCTGCTGCCGAGAAATCTTCAATCGCCTGTTTATGCTGACCGCGCGCCTGATAGATCAGACCACGATTGTGATAGGCACGGCCGTCCGTCGTATCCAGCTGGATTGCACGGTTGAAGTCCAGCATGGCCTCATCGAGACGCCCCGCCTGACGATAAACATTGCCACGGCCGATATAAGCGGCATCATATTGCGGATTGATCTGAATGGCACGGCTGTAATCCTGCACAGCTGCTGCATCATTTTTCAGATAACGCTGAATGAGCGCACGATTGGCATAGGCCTGATAATAATTTGCATCGAGCTGAATAGCTGTATCAAAATCTTTCATCGCCTCACGGTAGCGTCCTGCCTTACCATAGGCTGAACCACGCACGTTAAAGCTCTCAGGATTGCGCGGGTTACTCTGGATAACATTTGTCAGCGAACCAATATTTTCGCTTGAGCCCTGCGCCAGATCAACTGGTGTCAGAATGGAGTTGGAAGTGCTTTGACACCCTGCCAGAGCAAGAACCGCACAGGATGCTGCGGCCAGCAGGCTTTTGCGCAATATGTGACGCTGGCTGCGCAGAGTCAGACTTACACTTACCAAAGATGCCATTCATGCACTCCTCAAAAGCAGTATTATAAGTCTTCTCTTAGCAGAGAACCGCTAAAACTGCATATCATTAATTACAGCAGGTCAGAGCGTTACCGCTCAGGTTAAAGCATTTCGTGCGTATAAATGACCTAAGGGAACAGTCACGGCATACGGCAATATAGAGTTAGATCGAGCCGCGGGTGCGATAGACGCAACACGTTCCAGCCCTGAATACCCACTCTGTCTTTTCGTGTAGCGCAGTCGTAAGCAGATCACAGCGGGATAAGTCATCAATCCGGTGGAGTGATTTTCCGCGAAGGCGGTAACCCGCCCTTAATCAAACAGCTATGATTGCGCCACACAGAAAAAGGCGGCAGTGAATACTCACCCCACCTTAAAACTGTTTTTCAGCGATGCAAACATATCTGCACGTTCAACTTTTACAATAAAGCTTTACATTCCATCAGATCGTATGATCTGCCCGCAAAGCCTGTATAAAAACAGAACCGTATATAAAGCAAAACGCACGATCGTGAGATCATGCGCAAGCTAAATCAGTATATCTGATCTGAGGCTACACAACCATCGGGTGCGTAACCGGCAGACTTAGCGAGCCGCTCTACGCGACCTGCAATTAACTGGCCGCCAAGCAGCAAACTAGTTAACTGGTCGCTGAGCGACCGGCTAATTAACGAGCCGCTACGCGACCGCCGCCTACCAGACCTTCACGCTGTGCGCGCTTACGAGCCAGCTTACGGGCGCGACGAACGGCTTCTGCCTTTTCGCGAGCGCGCTTTTCAGATGGCTTTTCATAATGACCGCGCATTTTCATTTCGCGGAAAATACCTTCACGCTGCATCTTTTTCTTAAGAGCGCGGAGAGCCTGATCAACATTATTATCGCGTACGAGTACCTGCACGTGTAATCCCGTTCCGTTTCAGTTAGATTTTCAGTTTAGCCTGAAGGCATCGGTGAGCCTCAAAGACAACTCAGTCTGGCAGTTCCGCTAGGGAGCCGTCTGATGGCTGGAAATCTTAAGACTTCGCAACGGCCTTCCGATGCAAATTCGAGTGCCGTTTAACAGTCTCCGGCGTAATTGTCCACACAGAATCCGTAACACAGCGCCCTATCAGGCCTTATCAACCTCATTATTACAGTTTTAACCGTAAAAATCACGTTTTATTTGTATTTTTCTGTGCGGGAGCTGCATCGTTTTTGAACGACAAGTGAAAATTTCATCCGGCATTTTACACAGATTCTCTGTCATTTTTATGTATCCCGCAGCAGCAGAACAAAGTGAGTCCTTCATGCAGCTATCCGATGATCATGCGGAGATGTTTCTGTCGTTTTTCAGCAAACAAAAACCGCATGATACGCCAAAACCCGTCGCAAAATGGCAAAGTTGGTGTCGGCATATGGTTTATCTTTAAACCAACAGGCGGAAAAATCTTCCGCGCCCAGATAAGGGGACATTATGCGTAAGTTTTCAGTATTTGCAGTTGCCCGTGAAGCACTGCGCGGTAATAAAGGCTGGGAGCCGCAATGGGCTTCGCCTGAGCCGCGCGCTCACTATGACGTGATTATTGTCGGCGGCGGCGGCCACGGTCTGGGTGCCGCCTATTATCTGGCCAAAGAACACGGCATCACCAATATTGCAGTACTGGAAAAAGGCTGGATCGGCGGCGGCAATACCGGCCGCAACACCACAATCATCCGCTCGAACTATCTCTATGAAGAGAGCATGAATATCTATGAGCATTCGCTCAAGATGTGGGAAGGTCTGTCGCAAGACCTCAATTACAACGTCATGTTCTCACCGCGTGGCGTGCTGATGCTGTCGCACAATATCCATGACAAGCAATCCTTCAGCCGCCACATCAATGCCAACCGTCTTTATGGCATCGACAATGAATGGCTAACACCGGAGCAAGCCAAGGCCTATTGCCCGCCGCTGAATATTTCACAAAATTCCCGCTATCCGATCAATGGCGCAGCACTTCAGCGTCGCGGCGGCGTTGCCCGTCACGACGCGGTGGCGTGGGGCTATGCCCGCGCGGCTTCCGACCGTGGTGTGCATATTATCCAGAATTGCGAAGTCCTTGGCATCCGTCGCAATGCAGACGGCAGTGTCAGCGGTGTTGAAACCAATCGCGGCTTTATCGGCGCCAAAAAAATCGGCGTCTCCGCCTCCGGCCACTCCTCGGTCATCATGAATATGGCTGATGTACGCGTGCCGCTGCAAAGCTCCCCGTTGCAGGCGCTTGTTTCTGAACCGATGAAGCCGATTGTTCCATGCGTGGTCATGTCCAATGCGGTGCATGCCTATATCTCCCAGTCCGACAAGGGCGAGTTCGTGATCGGCGCTGGCACCGATCAGTATAATTCCTACTCCCAGACCGGCGGCTTGCAGATCATCACCCATACGCTGGATGCGATCTGCGAATTGTTCCCGATGTTCCGCCGCGTAAAAATGATGCGCCAATGGGGTGGTGTGACTGACAACACTGTCGATCGTGCGCCGATCCAGAGCAAAACGCCTGTGCCGAACTTGTTCGTCAATGCAGGCTGGGGCACCGGCGGTTTCAAGGCAACACCGGGTTCCGCCCATCTGTTCGCCCATCTGATTGCCCGTGGTGAGCCGCACCCGCTGGCCGCAGGCTTCACGCTGGATCGCTTCCGCACCGGCCGCCTGATCGACGAAGCCGCCGCCGCCGCTGTAGCCCACTAAGGATAATTATCATGCTTTTGATCCATTGCCCTTATTGCGGCGAAGACCGCTCAGAGCTGGAATTCCGTCATGCTCATGATGCTCATATTGCCCGTCCGACCAATATAACCGAACTCAGTGACGAAGAATTCGTTGAGTTTCTCTATTGGCGCGACAATCCCAAAGGCGTGATCTTTGAACGCTGGCGGCATATTCACGGCTGCGGTCGCTTCTTCAATGCCGCACGCGACACGGTGAGCGACAGGTTTCTGCTCACCTATAAAGCCGGAGAGCCGAAACCGGATCTCAGTAAACTCACACAGACGAACAGTGTTGCGGCCAAGGAGAGTGGTAAATGAGCGGCTCAAAACGCATTACTGGCAAAGGCCGTCTGACACCGGCGAAAACCGCACGCTTCACCTTTGACGGCAAGACCTATACGGCACTGACAGGTGATACTGTCGCTTCTGCGCTGCTTGCCCATGATATTCACCTAATCGGGCGCTCATTCAAATATCACCGTCCGCGCGGCTTTTTGTCCGCAGGGCCGGAAGAGCCGAATGCACTGCTGGATATTTCCCGCGACAAAGCCCATCGCCAGCCGAATGTGCGTGCAACCGTGCAGGAAGTCTTCGACGGCATGCACTCAGAATCGCAAAATCGCTGGCCGTCGCTGTCTTTCGACATTGGCGCAGTGAATGATCTGTTCTCGCCTTTCTTCGGTGCAGGCTTCTATTACAAGACCTTTATGTGGCCGAGAAAAGCGTGGGAGAAGGTCTACGAGCCGATTATTCGTCGCGCTGCTGGTCTTGGTGTAACACCAACAGAACCCGATCCTGACCGCTATGCAGGCCGCTATGAGCATTGCGACGTACTGGTTGTCGGCGCAGGTGTAGCAGGCTTAAGCGCAGCTCTGGCTGCTGCCCGCACCGGAGCCAAAGTCATTCTCTGCGATGAACAGCCTGAGGTTGGCGGTGCCCTGCACCATGAAAACGGCACCAAGATCGACGGGCAAGATGGTTTTGCGTGGGCGCAGGCGACAGCGGTTGAACTCAATGCAATGCCGAATGTGCGCGTACTCACCCGCACCACGGCTTTCGGCTATTACAACCATAATTTCGTGGCTTTGGCCGAACGTGTCAGCGATCACATCGCGCTGCCGGAGAAAAACACCGCCCGTGAGCGCCTGTGGCAGGTGCGTGCCAAGCGCGTGATTCTCGCCAATGGCTCTATTGAACGCCATATGGTCTTTGCCAATAATGACCGTCCGGGTGTGATGCTGGCCTCGGCTGCCCGCACTTATCTCAATCATTTCGGTGTGGCTGTCGGCTCGCATGTCGGCGTTTTCACTAGTCATGACAGCGCCTATGAAGCCGCCTTTGATCTGAAAAATGCAGGCGTTGATATTCCGGTGATTGTCGATGCCCGCGCCCATCCGGGGGAAGCGGTGCTGGCAGAAGCCCGCCGGTTGAATATTCCGGTACTGACCAATCATTGTGTGCTGACCGTTGGCGGAAAACTACGGGTCAAATCCATGACGGTTGCTACCAATGGCGCAAAATCAGGCCGCAAATACACAATTGATGCGCTGATTACCTCCTCCGGCTGGACACCATCCGTGCATTTATTCTCGCAATCGCGCGGCAAGCTGCGTTTTGATGATGCACATCAGCGCTTCCTGCCTGATATCTATGCGCAGCCTTCTGTCAGTATCGGCACCTGTAATGGGACGGATGATCTGCAGGCAACCATTGATGAAGCCATTGCGGCAGGCACCTCTGCCGGTATTGCAACCGGCGGCAAAGCCAATGGCACAGCCAGCATCAACGGTACCACAGCCTATAGCTGGAGCGGTGGCATGGTCGGCGCGACGGCCGGTGCAGGCCCCGACAGCAATGTGAAAGCCTTTATCGACTTCCAGCACGATGTCTGCGCCAAGGATATCCGCAATGCCGTGCGCGAAGGCATGCACTCTATCGAGCATATCAAACGCTTCACCACCAACGGCATGGCATCCGATCAGGGCAAAATGTCCAATATGCACGGACTGGCGATTGCTTCGGAAGCGCTCAACAAGCCGATCCCGCAGGTAGGCCTTACCACCTTCCGCCAGCCCTATACGCCGGTGACTTTCGGCACGCTGATCAATTCCTCGCGTGATCATCTGTTTGATCCGGCACGCCAGACAGCCCTGCATCAGTTTGAAGAGAAAAACGGTGCAGTCTATGAGGATGTCGGCAACTGGAAACGCGCATGGTATTATCCGCAGGCCGGTGAAACCATGCATGATGCGGTTTCCCGCGAGTGCAAAACCGTGCGCGAAGTGGCCGGTATTTTTGATGCCTCCACCTTGGGCAAGATCGAGGTTGTCGGCCCCGATGCGGCTGAGTTCCTCAATCTGATGTATACAAACGCGTGGGATACACTGAAACCGGGTCGTTGCCGCTATGGTATCATGACCGGTGAAGACGGTTTCGTGATGGATGATGGTGTCGTCGGCCGCATGGCACATGACCGCTTCCACGTTACCACCACAACCGGCGGCGCACCGCGTGTTCTCAACCATATGGAGGATTATCTCCAGACCGAGTTCCCGCATCTCAATGTCTGGCTGACATCAGCCACAGAGCAATGGGCGGTGATTGCCGTTCAGGGGCCGAAAGCCCGTGAGATCATTGCGCCATTTGTTGAAGGCATTGATATTTCCAACGAAGCCTTCCCGCATATGAGCGTGGCTGAAGGTACATTCTGCGGCGTGCCTACCCGTCTGTTCCGCATGTCCTTTACCGGCGAGCTGGGCTTTGAAATCAACGTCCCTGCCGATTACGGCCAGTCCGTGCTGGAACAAGTGTGGGAACGTGCAAAGTCTATGGGCGCGTGCCTCTATGGCACGGAAACCATGCACGTTCTTCGCGCCGAAAAAGGCTATATCATTGTCGGTCAGGATACGGACGGTACTCTGACGCCGCATGATGCAGCGGTCGGCTGGGCAGTCTCGAAAAAGAAAACCGACTTTGTTGGTATCCGTGGTATGCGCCGCCCTGATCTGGTGGCCGAAGGCCGCAAACAACTGGTCGGGTTGTTGACCAAGAACCCGAACACAGTGCTGGATGAAGGCGCGCAGATCGTTGCCGATCCGAACCAGCCGAAGCCAATGAAAATGCTCGGTCACGTCACCTCCTCTTACTGGTCGTCCAATCTCGGACGCTCCATTGCGATGGCTGTAGTGCATGACGGATTTAATCTGCATGGCAAAACTCTGTTCGTGCCGATGTTGGATCGTGTGATTGAAGTTGAAGTAACCGGCCCCGTCTTTATTGACGAAAAGGGAGAGCGCCTGCATGTCTAATTCCGAAGAAAAAGCACAGCGCGTCACTGTTCTGGGCAACCGTCGTGCCAGTAACGGTTCGGTGCAAATCACTCCGGCAGAACCGGCAGAGCGCATTTCACTGCGCGCCCGTGCCAATGATGTTGCAGCCCTGTCCAAAGCCCTTGGCGTCACCCTGCCGCAGAAACCAAAACACAGCGCCACCAAAGGCAAACGCTCGGCGCTGTGGCTGGGGCCTGATGAATGGCTGGTGATCGATACCGGCGGACAATCACCTTTCGCAGATCTGCAAGGCGTTGAAACGCTGCACGCCGCCACCGATGTGTCTCACCGCAATATCGGCATCATCATTTCCGGCGAAGGCGCAGAGGCAACCATCAATGCCGGTTGTCCGCAGGACTTGTCGCTATCGGCATTTCCCGTCGGCGCAGCTTCCCGCACTATCTTCGGCAAAGCTGAGATTGTACTATGGCGTCTCTCAGAAACAGAATTCCGACTGGAATGCTGGCGCTCCTTCGGCACCTATGTTTTCGGCTTGCTGAGCGAAGGGGCACTGGATGCGGCTGTTTAAGCCGGTTCTCTCAACGTCCTGAAACTGTCATAATTCCATCTTATAGCACCGCGTCTCCCCTGAGACGCGGTGCTTTTATTTGAGCAAACATCAATAGCTTTAATGTGATTGTTCATTTACAGCAGGCCGCTCTAAAGCATCTTTTGCGCCGCATTGCCCTCTTCTGTTTTGACAAGCACCATTTTCATGACCATTCAAAAACGCCTCATCATCAATTTCACAGGTTATGAAGGACTGCACCCTAAAGCAGTGCGCGTGCGTCATCGCAAGGTCATGAGCGATTTTGACAAGCTCTGGGGCACAAAAACCGCAATATCGCCAATGCTGGACACTGCCAACGGCAGCGGCACCATGCTGGTGACCGCCAAAGGTGAAAACTGGGAAACGCAAAGCGCGTTTTGTCAGTTCGGCACCGCAGATATTTTCGATGAATATGCAGCGCGTTCCCTGCCACACCGCTTGTTCACCGGCAGTCGCGCTTTTCTGAACATTCTCTTCACCGGCACTTTATGGCGTTACGCCCGCACCAGCTGGCGCTTTGTCATGTTTTTCATGTGGCCGTTTCTGATGGTGCTGGCCATGCTGGCCTTAACGCTTGGCATCACAGCAGCACCGGTACTAGCCGGTTTGTCACCACTGCATATGCTCTGGTCGTTACCGCTGGCGCTTGGCATTTGCTACGGACTGATACGGGCACTCGATGAAAAACTCTTCATCTCCTATCTGCTCGACGACTGGTCAGCCGCCTATGACCGAATTTATGATAAGAGTGTCAGCCTGCGCCAACGTAAACATGCTTTCGCGCAGATGCTCGCAGAAAAGCTGCGCAGTAGTGATGCCGATGAAGTCATCATCATGGGACACAGCCTCGGCACAGTACCGGCGATAGAAGCACTGGCTGAAGTCTGGCGCACTGAGCCGGAACTCCTGCGTAAACAGCCGGTCTCTTTGCTTGCTGCCGGTTCCTGCCTGCTGATGATTGCTCTGCACCCACGCGCCAAAACCCTGCGGGAAGATGTACGCGTGCTGCTCAATGACAGTCCGGTTTTCTGGGCAGAGTTTCAGGCACTGACAGATATCATCCATTTTTACAATTCAGAGCCTGCCAAGGCGCTGAAGATTCAAACAGGCAATCCACCGCTGATCAGCCATATCCGGTTCAAACACATTCACTCCCCTGCCCGCTACAAACAGGCCAAGGGCAATTTCTTCAAAATGCATTTGCTGTTTATTTCCGGCAGCCAGAAGAAAAACGCCTATGATATCGGCATGTTCCTGCATGGGCCCTTTGCACTCAAAGAGTTGCTGACCGATTACCCCGATCAGCCTGCACCGCTTGAAGACATCAGCAACAAAAAAGCCCGCTAAAAGCGGGCTTTTTTATTATTCTTGCGGAGGAACAACAGCGATGGTCAACCACCGTGCAGTCAAAGCCGGCTTGACCAGTCCTTCCACTTCCAGTGTCACGTCATAATGATTGACCACACGACCGGAAGGACGGATATCGGCATCAGCCAGTTTGAAACGGGCACGCACACGGGTACCGGTTTTCACCGGCGACATGAAACGCACACTGTCAAAGCCGTAATTAATGCCCATCGTTGCGCCCTGCAGCATCGGTAGCGCTTCAAACGCCAAAGTCGAAAGCAATGAAATCGTCAGAAAACCATGAGCAATCGTGCCGCCGAAAGGTGTTTCTGCCGCACGCACCGGATCCACATGAATAAACTGATGATCATCCGTTGCATCCGCAAACTGGTTGATCATATCCTGTGTGACCACACGCCACTCGGAGCAGCCGATTTCTGTACCGATTGCTTCACGCAGCTGATCCAGAGTAATCGCATCTTTCATTGCTATAGACCTTTATGATGGATTCGCACTTTCAGAGAATATTATTCTCTATGTCTTTCCAGCTGCTATAAACCGCTTTTGCACCTTTTTCCAAAAGCTTTTGCCTATGTCCCGCATAAGTATGTCCGCCACCGGTATAACCGATTGCTGTCATGCCTGCGGCAACCGCACCTTCGACACCGAAGGGTGAATCCTCGAACACAACGCAGCGTGCCGGATCAGCACCGAATTTCTCTGCGGCAAACAGGAACAAGTCCGGTGCAGGCTTGCCACGCTTTACCATAGTGGACGAATACAAAGCGCCATCGAAAGCATTGACCAGACCGGTTTTATCCAGACTAAAGGCAATCCGCTCCGGCGAAGAGGACGAGGCAACACAGCTGCGGGTCTTCAGGCGCTCCAGCACACCGGCAATGCCATCACAAGGCTGCAAGGCTTCTGCGAAAACACGATGCGTTTCCGGCCAAAGCTCGCCCTGTGCTGCTTCCGGCAAATAATGCCCTGTCAAATCGCCGATCAGACGGATAATATCGGCCTGTTTCATCCCCACACCTTTGGCTACCGTGCCATCGGGAATAGGCATATCATGGCGGGCATAGACATTATGATAAGCCAGCGCAGCCAGCGGCTCGCTATCGACCAATACGCCGTCACAATCAAAAATAACGAGATCCCATTCAGGCTTTTTCACGCTATCCAACACTCTTACAACTCCTGCTCTGTCATGCCCTTATAGATTGAAATCCAATCTAATTTTTAATACGTGTCAATATCAGGCGGGTTTATCGCCCGCAAAACAATAAACGCGGAGGACTATTCATGCCCACCAATGTAGCGCTCACAGGTCTGGCTCGTGATATGCAAGCCCGTGCCGATACCGGCAAACCTATTCGTATCGGCCTGATCGGCTGCGGCGAAATGGGAACAGATATTGTGACCCGTGTCGCGCATATGCCGGGCATTGAAATCGGTGCGATTTCGGAAACCAATCCTGCGCGTGCCTTGAAAGCCGCCGAGATCGCCTATGGCGAACAAGGCCATGCCCGTGAAATCAAATCGGGCTCTGATCTGAGTCTCGCACTCGAAGCCCATAAGATTGCGGTAACGGATAATGCAGACCTCATTCTCAATAATGACCTGATTGACGTTGTGATTGATGCAACCGGTATTCCGGCCGTTGGC